>NZ_UCOB01000031.1 GCF_900474295.1 Synechococcus sp. UW140
CGAGGACGTCGAACCATCCCCGCTGAGGCGCGCGTCCTACAGCGATCGTCATGAGTAGTGAACGGGTGCGGTTTCCCGCAGGCTGTGGGATACCCGGCGACCTTAACAATTTCAGCGTGACCCGCGGGGCTGTTTGGCATCAGCTGAAATCCGTTGTATCGAAACGCGTTTTTCGAGTTTCTTCGGATTTCCTCGCTTCAAGGTTTCTGTCCTCTCACCTGACCCTGCTGGGATCAGCTTGATCCCCTTGCGGGTCACAATGGGCGCTCCCCAGGGGCATCCATGTCTGCCGATCTGCTCGAACAACCGGTTCTCGGTTCCCGCCGACTCTCCAACGTGCTGGTGGCTCTGATGGTGAGCATCGGAGGCATCGGCTTTCTGATGGCTTCTCTCTCCAGTTATCTCGGTAGGGATCTGCTGCCCCTCGGTCATCCTGCAGCCCTGATTTTTGTGCCTCAGGGTCTCGTCATGGGTCTCTACAGCGTGGCCGCTGCCTTGTTGGCAACGTATCTCTGGTCGGTCATTGCCATTGACGTGGGTTCAGGCAGTAACCGGTTTGATCGTGAGGCAGGGGTGGTCACCATTTCCCGTCGCGGCTTTCGCAAGCCATTCAGTGTGGAGATTCCTCTCAAGGATGTGAAGGCCGTGAAGGTGGAGGTTCGGGATGGTCTGAATCCCCGGCGGCGCATCTCCCTGCGTGTGCAGGGTCGTCGCGACATGCCGCTGACGCGGGTTGGTGAGCCTCTCCCCCTGGCACAGCTTGAGCAGGACGGCGCTGAGCTAGCCCGTTTCTTGGGCGTCAACCTTGAGGGGCTTTGATTGTGATGGCGCGTCGTTCCCTCTGGGCCAGCTGTCTGGCAACCCTCCTTTGTCTGCCTTTGTTGGTGGGTTGCAACCCTGCAACCAATGCGTCTGTTCCGATTGGTTGTGCTCAGGCCAGTAGTCCCTGCCTCAAGGGCAAGGCCACTGTGCTGCTGACCACCAGTCGTGGTGAGATCACTCTCGAACTGGATGGTGATGCGGCTCCGGTAACCGCGGGTAATTTCGTCGACCTCGTCCGACGCGGTGTTTACAACGGAACCGTCTTCCATCGGGTTGTGCGTGAACCGGTGCCGTTCGTTGTCCAGGGTGGAGACCCTGCGTCCAAAGACCCGAACACAGCCAAGGCTGCCTACGGCAGCGGCAGTTTTATTGATCCGGCCAGCGGTCAAGCCCGATACATCCCTCTTGAAGTCAAATTCAAAAAGGAAGACCAACCCCGTTATGGACGGGTGACCAGCAATCCCAGTGATCTCTTACAGATTGAACTGGCTCACGACCGCGGTGCACTGGCGATGGCCCGCTCGCAGGCACCGGATTCCGCCAGCGCTCAGTTCTACATCGCTCTGAGGCCTCTGCCTGAGCTCGATGGTCGCTACGCCGTTTTCGGACGGGTGGTGCAAGGGATGGAGGTTGTTGATGCCATCCAGGCCGATGACCGCATCACCAAGGCGGCCCTGCTGACACCCACGCCTTGAGCTTGCTGCGGCTGTCGCCACAGCGACAGCGGCCAGGGCATTGGCTCAGGCGGGAACACGCCCACCCGTGATCGCCGCCTTCAGCAGTTCGGTGTTCACTCCGGAAGCCCGTTCCAGGGCCACCTTGCCGGTGCGAGCGATTTCGAGAATGCCATAGGGCGCCATCAGTCGCTCCAGAGCCACAAGCTTGCCTGGGTCACCCACCACCTCAAGGGTGAGGGCGTCATCTGCCACGTCCACCACCTTGGCCCGGAAGACCTGCACCAGTTCCAAGATGGCGCTGCGCTGGTCGGGCGGTGCTGCCACTTTGAGAAGCATCAGCTCCCTTTCCACCGCTGGGATCTGCGAGAGGTCCAGCACCTGCAGCACATTCACCAGCTTGTCGAGCTGTTTGGTCATCTGCTGAAGGGTGTTTTCGTCCCCTTCCACCACCATGGTGAGTCGCGAACGCCCCTCAGCCTCGGCCGGACCGACCGCCAGGCTGTCGATGTTGAAGCCACGACGGGCGAACAGACCGGCGATGCGGCTAAGGGCGCCGGATTCATCCTCCACCAGCACGGACAGGGTGTGCTTCATTCCCCTCGTTTCGTTTGCAGCGGACGTGTGCTCTCCAAGTTACGGTCCAGCCAGCTCAGCAAGGCCTGATGAAAGGCATCAGGTGTTTCGTCATGGGGGCAATGGCCGCTGTTGTCGATCACCTCCAAGTTCAGCCAGGGATATTGCTTCAGCAGTTGTTCTCCGATCACTAGAGGGACAAAACGATCCTCCCGGCCCCAGACCAGCAGCACTGGAATGGCCTCCGGACTGGAGGCGAGGCGTTCGATTAGAGCCGGAGCGGTGGCCCCACGCGGTCGGAGGGCCATGCCGATGCTCATCGCCCGGAGGGCACGGGCGGCCGTGGGACGCCGTGCTGGAGCGGCCACCAGTTGATGCAGCTCACGGTCGGTACGGATTGAGCGGTGATAGGCACCCTGAAGGCCAAGGCGGATCAGTGCAGTCCGGCTAATCAGCGGGATCAGCACTTCCAGAGGTAGCAGTCGCATCGCCATCACAACGAAGGGCTTTCTCAGCCGGCGCCAGAAGCGAGATCTGCGGAGTGGCAGTGGTTGCATCAGGGCTGGATCCGGTAGCGGGGCAGCGACGACGGCGGCCACCAGGTCGGGGCGGAGGACTGCTGTGGTGAGGGCTGTTAGCCCTCCAAGAGAATTGCCGACCAGCACCGCCTGCCTGGTGGCATCGGCCCCTACCACCTGTTCGAGAAAGGCGCTGAGCTGTCTGGCCCAGAGGCGGTTGTCGAGAGGTCTGCGATGGTTGTGGCCTGGTTGTTCGGAGCGTCCGAATCCGATCAGATCAAGCCCATACACCCGGTACCCCGCCTCAGCGAGGTGGAGTGCGTTGTGCCGCCAGTGGTCGCTGCTGGCACCGAATCCATGCAGCAGCACTAGTGGTCGACCCTGCCTAGGGCCGTGCACGCGCCAGTGACTTTGCATGCCCTGCCACTGCCAACGTGCGCTTTCCCCCCAGTCGGTTTGGCGCACCACCCCCTGCCCGGCAGTCTGGAGAGCGGTTGCATCCACAGGCATCTGAGCCACGACACATCTCACTATCGCGAAGGTGCTGCCCAGCTGGAGCTTGGCGACGGCTTCTTCCGGCCGGAGTCCAGACCTTCTCGGGATCTCTCCGTGCTGATGGCGGCTTGGCAGTTGCGGCAGCGCGGAGAGAGTCCCTGTCGATGGCTGGATCTGATGGCGGGTTGCGGGATCCGATCCGTGCGCTGGGGGCTAGAAGCGCTGCCAGCGATCCGCACCTCATCAGCGGTCACGCTCACCGTCAACGATGCCGATGCTGCACGCCAGCTCCAGCTGCAGCGCAACCTGGCTCCACTTCGGTCAGCGCGTCTCACCCTCGCCTGTCATCAGGAGCCGGCGGAGGTGCTGTTGCGTCGTGCCTATCTCGATCAGCATCATTTCGACCTCATCGATTTGGATGCCTTTGGCTGTCCGAATGGGCTGCTGCAGGCCAGCTTGCAAGCGCTTGCGTTCGATGGGGTGCTGCTTCTAGCCAGTACGGACGGCCGCTCGCCCACTGGTCATGACAGGGTTGCTGCGGTTCGTAAGTTCGCTGCAGCGGCGCGGACCCATCCGGCCAGTTGGGAAGTGGCCCTGCGCTTGCAACTGGCTGTGCTGGCGCGGGAAGCCTGGATGCTGGGCCGTGGTCTAGAGCCCCTGGCTTGTTTCAGTGATGGCCGCACCTTTCGATTGGCGGTGCGGATGCGGCGACGGCTGGCCGACGGGGAGGAGCAGCAGCTGGGATTGCTTGCCCGTTGTGAGCGATGTGGGGCCCAGGCGATGCAGCCACTGTTGAGGCTGCAGGGTTGGCCGTCTTGTGCTTGCGAGGGCAGCCAGGGGCGTTGGGCTGTGACGGGACCCCTCTGGCTGGGGCCGTTGCAATCGCCTGCTGTGATCAGCGAGCTACTGGAGCTCGCTGATGCTCTGGAGCACACGTTGGCGAAGCCAGGGCGTCGTCTGCTCCAACGTTTGCAGGCCGACCCGGGCTTGCCTGTGTGTTGTTGGTCGACGGCTGAACTAGCCCGACGACTCCAGCTCCAGGGGCCTCCCTCTCTCATCGATCTGGTCGGGGCATTGCAAGCGTCTGGGTATCAGGCCTGCGCCAGCGGGGTGATGGCCGGACAGCTCCGTACAGATGCTCCTCTCGACAGCTTGTTGCAGGTTTGCCGCCATCTCGGCCGTAAGGATCGTTAAATGGGTGTTGAAACGATTTGCCCCCACCATGGCCGCGGAGATTTTTGGAACTGCTGCAATCTTTTGGGTTCTGATCCCCGTTGGTCTTGTGGGCGGAGCCTTGCTGCTCAAGCTCCAGGGTGACTGACGCCAAGCTCCCGATCAGCAAGTCATCCCTTTAGGCTCCTGCACTTGTGCGAGCGAACCCTATGCAGGTTCTGGTGGTTGGAGCAACTGGCACCCTTGGAAGGCAAATTGCCCGCCAGGCCCTGGATGCAGGCCATCAGGTTCGCTGCATGGTGCGAACACCCCGCAAAGCATCCTTCCTCCAGGAGTGGGGTTGCGAGCTCACCCGCGGTGACCTGCTCGAGCCCGCCAGCCTCGATTACGCCCTCGAGGATATGGATGCGGTGATTGACGCTGCCACCAGTCGACCGGACGACCCTCGCAGCGTTTACGAGACGGACTGGAACGGCAAGCTCAACCTGTTCCGAGCCTGTGAGAAGGCTGGGGTTCAGCGTTTGGTCTTTCTCTCTTTGCTGGCTGCAGAGAAGCACCGTCAGGTGCCCTTGATGGACATCAAATACTGCACTGAGAGGCTCTTGGAGGAATCAGAGCTCGACTACACGATCCTGCAGGGCGCAGCCTTTATGCAGGGTGTGATCGGTCAGTTCGCCATTCCCGTGCTCGAAAGTCAGACCGTGTGGGTGAGTGGCAGTCCTACCGCGATCGCCTATATGAACACCCAGGATGTGGCGCGATTCGCCGTGGCTGCGTTGGAGCGTCCTGAAACCGTGCGCTGCAGCTTCCCTGTGGTCGGTCCAAAAGCCTGGAATACCGGTGAAGTGGTACAGCTGTGTGAGCTTTACAGCGGAAAGTCGGCTCGGGTTTTTCGGGTGCCGCCGGCTTTGATCCAGTTGCTGCAAGCCGTCTGCAATTTCTTCGAGTCGGCTGTGAATGTGGCAGAGCGTCTTGCGTTTGTAGAGGTGACTGGTGGCACGGAGGGGCTCGATGCGCCGATGGAGGCCAGCTATGGCGCTTTTGGGCTCGAGGCTTCGGAAACGACCGCGTTGGAGGACTACATCCGTGAGTACTACGAGACGATTCTCAAGCGACTGAAGGCGATGGAGGCTGATCTCGATAAAGACGCCAAGAAGAAGCTGCCCTTCTGATCGCAGCCATGAGCATGACGTCTGTTGGCTTGGCGTCAATTCAAGTCAGAGCTCTAGTCGCTAGCGCAGCAAGACCCGCGAGCAACCGTCGCTACTCCCACCTGTAGTGCAGATGTACTGATTCTTCGGTAAGGTGGCCGGGTCTCCTGCGTCGTCGTTTGCGATGTCCGTCGCTCAAATCAAGAATCTGCAGCGTCGCCTCGACAACCTCAACCGTGAGGCGGAGGCCGAGCTGACCCGATCCTGTGGTCATGAGCTCTGGCGCACGCTCGGTTTCGATGCCTTTGATGGGCTCGAAGATGCGGACCGCAGGGCCACTGCCAACTACTACTACGGCCAGTGGCAGACCGTTCGCGAGCTCCAGGATGTCTTGGGGTGAACCCGAAGGCGTCGCTTGAAAGCTTCGCCTGCTTGGATAGGTGCCGAATTGATCAACTTGGCTTGATGAGTAGCTGCTGTGGCCCTGCGACGCCTCTGGATCAGACCAGTGCCGTTGAAGCCCGCTATGGCGCCGCAGCCCAAGAGCAGGAATCCTGCCTTTGTACGCCTGTCGCCTTTGACCCCAAGTGGTTGAAGGTCATCCCCACTGAGGTGGTTGAGCGTGATTACGGCTGTGGTGATCCCACTCGCTGGGTTGCGTCTGGTGACACTGTGCTCGACCTCGGCAGTGGCAGTGGCAAGAACGCTTTGATCTGTGCCCAGGTGGTGGGCGCAGAGGGTGCCGTGATCGGCGTGGATCGCAATCGCGACATGTTGGGGCTCTCCCGTCGTGCGGCCGCTGTGGTGGCGGAGCGCATCGGCTTCAGCAACGTCAGCTTTCTGGAGGGCGCGATTGAGGCCCTTGATGCACCAGGGCTGGATGGTGCTGCGTTGATCGCCGATGCGAGCGTGGATCTGGTGCTCAGCAATTGTGTGCTCAATCTGGTCAACCCTTCTGCCCGTCAGCGCCTGCTCAACAACATCCGCAGGGTGCTTCGGCCTGAGGGCCGGGTTGCGATCAGCGATATCGTCTGTGATCGCCCCGTTCCTCTCGCCCTGCAGCAGGACCCTGAGTTGTGGAGCGGTTGTATCAGCGGGGCCTGGGAGGAGCAGGCGTTTCTCAACGACTTCAAGTCACTGGGATTCGAAGCTGTTTCCTATGCCGACCGGTCTGAGCAGCCATGGAAAGTGGTGGAAGGCATTGAATTCCGTGCCGTCACCCTCGTTGGTGCCTTGCCGGGTTCGGGGCGCTCCTGCTGCTGAGTAGGCGGTTGAGTCTCCTTGCCTCGTCGGGGCTGACTCGGCGCCACTGCCCTGGGGCCAGGCCCTCCAGGTTCAAGTTTGGTTGGCCATCCATCAGGTCGAGGCTGGTACGGATCAGTCGCAAGGTGGATAAGCCCACCGCCGCTGTCATCCTGCGCACCTGTCTGTTGCGACCTTCGCGGAGTGAGAGGGCAATCCAGCTGGTGGGGATCTTTGCTCGAAAACGGATGGGGGGATTGCGCTCCGTCACCCCGAGACTCAGGGCTGGCTCCAGCAGTGCTGCCTTGGCGGGCAAGGTCATTGTTCCCTGAATGACCAGTCCGCGTTCCAGCTTCTGCAAATGCTCGTGTTTGGCTTCGCCTTCCACCTGGACCCAGTAGGACCGCCAGTGGCCGAAATGAGGGGAGGTGAGCCGATGCTGAAGACGGCCGTTGCTCGTGAGGAGCAGCAGGCCCTCGCTGTCAGCGTCGAGGCGGCCGGCGGCATACACATCAGGGATTGGAACCAGATCCGCTAGACAGCCCCAGCGGCAGTTGGGTTCTGGCGTGAACTGACTGAGAACGCCGTAGGGCTTGTGCAGGAGCAGGGTGGAGAGTTGTTCTGCCATCACCGTGCACCGGCTTGATGTTGAGACATGGCCCGGGATGACGGAGAGGCAGGAGCCGGCTTCATCAACTGGCCTTGGGTGAGGCCATCCCGCTCACAATCCAGAGGGGGAGTCCATCACGCTAGGTAGAGCTTTGACGGGCCCGCCACAAGTTGACAACGCCGATCGAAATCAGCAGCAGTCCAAGATCAAGAGTGAGAGGCGGCAGAATCATTTGCTCCGATCAGCGACATGGACCCTAGAGACAAACAACCGTCCTGTGGTCGAGCAGGTCGCCACCTAAACTGTCCTCAACTACAGAGCTCAATCGCCGGCGCATGATCGAAACCTCGGGCGTGATTGAAAAGGAGCAGGGCAACGGGTTCTACCTCGTGACCCTCGAACAGCCCGCAGGTCACCAGTGTCTGTGCCGTGCTGCCGGCAAGCTCACGAAGTTCCGGATCAAACTGCTGGCTGGCGACAAGGTGCTGGTGGAGATCAGTCCCTACGACCTCACGCGCGGTCGGATTACCTATCGAGAGCGCAATGCCGGAGCCCCAGGTGGACGGCCGGGTGGAAACCGTCCAGGTGGCCCTCGCCGTCGCTGATCCAGGCTGAGCGAACTTGTGCCTCGCTTCCGGTCTGAAGCTGAAGTGTTTGATGGCGTTCTGGATCCGATCAGCGTGCCGTTAGCAGTTGTTCGAGGGCAGCTTTGAACTCTTGGCGCTGTTTGACGCCACGCCACTGTTGTCTGAGCTCCTTGGCTTTGAACAGTTGCACCGTCGGAGTGCCGTTCACTCCGGCTTGTTCAGCGATCTCCTGCTCTGCATCGATATCGATCTCAATTCCTTGGGCTTGCCCCTCAAGTTCGTTGAGAACTCGTTTGAGCTGGGGCTTGAGCACATGGCAGGGGCCGCAACTGGGTGAGGTGTAGACGACCAGAAGTGGCTTGTCGCTGTCGTGATAGAGCTTGCGCAGCGCGTAGCTGCCCTTTTGCCATAGGGCATTGGGGTCATACGTGACCTCTGTAACGGCTTCACTCGGTTGGGGAGTCTCCGCCTGCTTGGGTTCCACCGAGTCCCGTCGCACCAGTTGGGCCAGATTGTGGTGGCTGAGCCAACGCTCGGCCGCGAGGGCGGCCTGGCAGCCGCTGCCTGCTGCGGTGATGCCTTGTCGCCATTCGCCATCAGCCACATCGCCAGCGGCATAGACCCCTTCCTTCGAGGTTTCCGGGCGCCCGGGTTCGGTGATCAGGTAACCCTTGGAGTCGCACTGGAGTTGGTCTTGCAGCAAATCGGTGTTGGGGGTGTGACCGATGGCATAGAAGAGCCCCCGAACCGGCAATTGAGTCTCTTCGCCGCTGATGCGGTGGCGGATGGTGAGTCCGGTCAACCAGTCCTCTCCGAAGGCATCCACCAGTTCAGTGTTCCAGTGCACTGTGATCTGGGGGTTGGCCGTGACCCGATCCGCCATGGCTGCACTGGCTCTCAGTTGATCTGAACGCACCATCAGGTGCACATGGCTGCCGTACTTGGTGAGATACACCGCCTCTTCACAGGCGGAATCACCGCCACCAACCACTGCCAGTTCTGCGTTGCGGAATTGGGGTGTGGCTCCATCGCAGATGGCGCAAGCGCTAATTCCACTGCTCCAAAAGCGTTGCTCGCTTGGAAGCCCGAGGCGATTGGCACTGGCTCCAGTGGCAATGATCAGGGCCTGGGCATGGATGGTGCGGCCCTCGGTCTGAAGCCGGAAGGGTCTTTGGCTTAGGTCGATGGCGTCGGCGTCAGCTTCCACCAGGCGCGTTCCCCAGCGTTCCGCCTGGGCCTTCATCAAGTCCATCAGATCGGGACCGAGCACGCCATCGGGGAAGCCCGGAAAATTCTCAACGTGGGTGGTGGTCATCAGCTGACCTCCGGGGATGCCGCCCCGCTGAAAGCCTGTGATCAGCAGAGGGCTCAGATTGGCTCTTGCGGCATAGATGGCGGCGGTGTAGCCGGCTGGTCCCGAGCCAACAATGACGAGGTTTTCAACGTCACCCTCAGCGGATGTGTCGGATCCAAGCTGCCCGGGGGCGATCATGACTTAGGCGGAACGGGTATGAGTTAAGCCTAGGGGTGATGGCCCGCCTCTGTTGCATTATCTCTGTGGTGTCGCCGGATATTGACCGGAATGACGCCAAGAATTGAGATGGAATTAAAGCGAAATTAATCTGGAATTTAATCTTAGCTTTAGATTTCGAGGGTGTTGTCGCTGGCGTCTCGATCGAGTTGGGGGCGTTTACTCGGTGTTCGAGGCGCTACAAGTACAGATTCCTCAAGCAGTTCTTGGTGATCGCCGATACAGGTGATCCATTCTCGAAATTCCTGGGTGATTGCGTAACTGTCCTCATAGCGCTCAGCGCTGTCGAGTACTGCGATTCTTGTGCTTGCCCAGCAGGTCGCAACGCTGACTCGTCGTTCGATGGCTGCGTCCATGATCTGCTCCCAGATGCGAACAGGCTGCTAGGTCAAGGGGACCATTTGCGCCTGAATTGTGCAGAACTTCGCATTTTTCTACGCAGAATGATGTCGTCATTGCTGCAGGAAATGGGGTAATTCCGGAGTGCGCAGACGGATCACTTCGCCGGCGCCATCGTTCACTGCCTCCAGGGGCAGGCTTGGCCCTCTCCAGCTACCGCCAGCAGTTTCTTTGGCGTCGTCTTCGGGTTGATCGCTGCGAATCCGGTAGGGCTCCGATAGGGACCAACTGCGCGCATAGCTCATCAGCAGTGGATCGGCTGGCGCGAAGATGACGGAGGGGTCTCGAGGAATGTCTTCGATGGCTGCCCGTTCCGAGGACATGCGAACGGCCCTGGTGATGCCCTGCACAAAGCGGCTTCGGGTCACCACGGTGGTGAGGTAGGCCACCACCCTCAGCCGGGGGGCATCGAATCCTTCGGCGCACATGTCGATGCTGACAAGCCAGTCGGCCTGTCCTTCCTGAAATTGGGCGAGCCGTTGGGCGGCGTCTGGATCCTGAGAATGCACCAGGTCCACCCTGTCGCCCTCCTCCTCCAGCAGCCTCCCGATCGCCGAGGCGTGGTCAATGTCGCGGGCGATCACAAGACCACCCGCCCGGGGATGCTGTTGGCGCACACGCTCGAGTTGACGGCGCGCGCGCAGCAGCAGCTGGAGGGCAATGCTGCTGGAATCAGACAGCCGGATGGCGCGCCGCAGGTTGCGAGCACGCCAACTTTCACGTTGTTCAGCAGAGAGTGGTGACACATCCCTGTCGGGCATCCCTTCTCGGCTGTGTTCCACCCAGCCGTCCTGGAAGTGGAACTCCAGAGGGCGAACATCTCCGGCGGCAATCAGTTGCCGCGGCTCTACGCACAAGTCTGGGCTGATTTGTTCCACCAGTTGCCCTTGGGCTTCCACGCGCACGCGCCGGGCTGCGCAGAAGGCCAGGTTGTCCGCTCGGAAGGGCGTGCCTGTTAACCCGAGCCTCAGCCGGCAGCCATGGCTGAGGTCCAGAAAGGTCCGTCCCCAGATGGGCCCATCCGGTTCGTCGGGGTCCATGCCGAGGTGATGGGCTTCATCGGCGATCGCCAGGAGGTCAGGTCCACCCCATTTCTGTATTGCTGCCATCAGGGTGGGGAGCTGACGCGCCGCAGCCTGGTACGTGAGCAGCCATCCATCCGCTTGTTCTAGGAGGCCAGCATTGCTGCACGCTGACCACTCTTCAAGGCTTAAGCCCAAACCAGCGGCCGCATCACGCCATTGGCGCAGGATCGAGGTGCGGTGGCAGAACACCACAAAGCGCGACAGCCTGCCTTCGTGCTGCATGGCTTGAAATCCGAGCAAAGCACCCAGGGTTTTGCCAGCCCCGGGGCCGGCATGCACGAGCACATCTCTTCCCTTGGTGCTGGCTGGATCACTGCGGCGCCGCAGCAGCTGGATCAGTTGTTGTTGCCAGATTCGCGGCCGGATGCGGGGTTGGTCCGCATCGGAGCAGAGAGCGAACGACGGTGCTGCGATGGGACTGATCGGAAAGATGAGTCTTTCTAACCATTCCAAACGGCTCAGGCATCCTTAGCTTCCGGCCATCAGCCCTGCGGGTGAGATCCCATTCGCGCCATGGCCAGACTTCCTTACACACCTGGATCCAGCCCCCAGCAGCCACAGCTGCTGGAGCACTGCTTGGCGCTGGACTGTGACATTGATCCGCTCATCCTCCGCGCCAGGCTCCTCCATCAGCAGGGACGGAATCGCCTAGCTCGAGCCTTGGAGCAGGAGGTGATGCCGCTCTTCTGAGCAGCACACCTCCCCATCGTCAGAGTGCTTCGCTGTGATTCGTCAGAAGCCTCTGCACTTCATCCAACCCTTCGCCTGCCGCTGTGCGGGCCTGCTCGAAATCACCTTCGGCACTCTCCAGAAGTTGGGAGGCGCAACGATCGAGCAGATCCTCTTTCTTTTCTCTGAGCAGGCTGAGCAGTTCACCATCAATCAGATAACGCACAGCCTGGCGTTGTAGATGCTCATCGCTGGCTTCTTCGAGCGTGCCTTCCACCAGTTCCTGGATAAACAGGCGGTGCACTTCACTGCTTCGCAGAAAGCTTTCAGTGGCGTTGATGATGCCGTCTACAAGGGTGCGGTCTGGCTCGGAATTCTCATCCGCCAGCTTGAATTCCCAATCGAGATGTCGGCGCTGCCAGCCCTCTGCATGCAGGCTCGGCATCACTGTTTGGGTAAACGTGTCGACCGAAATCTCATAAATACGTTCAGCCAGGCGTTCGCACCATTCACGGCCGTGCTCTTGGAGAACCTCGCGCATGGCAGTGCGCTCAACCGCATGGCCACCGTGGTGGCTGTGGCAGACGCCATCGGGACACTCGATCGCCTTAAGGCCCATGGGATTGCTCAGGGGGCTCTTTTTGCTTAGCCAGGGTGTCTTGATCACAAAGCAATCTTCAGGAAAGCTGCGGTAACCGATACGGCGACCCCGTAATCTCCCTTGGGTCGGCGGCGTCATGATCTTGCCCAGACTTTTAATCCCTGTTGAGACAGCGGCGGCGGAAACACGCGTCGCTGTATCCCCGGAAACCATCAAGAAGTTCATCGGCCTGGGCTGTTCGGTTGCCATCGAGCAGGGAGCAGGTGCTTCCGCCGGTTTTGTTGATTCCTCCTATGCAGAGGCCGGGGCCGAGCTGGTGGCCGTTGGGGATGCTCAGGCTTGGGGGCAGGCTGATCTGCTCCTCTGCGTCCAGACCCCTCAGCAACAGGCCTTGGCCAAGCTGCGCAACGGTGCGTTGGTGGTGGGTCTGCTCTCGCCTTACAGCAACGAGTCGCTGACTACATCCCTCAAGAATTGTGGCCTTTCGGCCATGGCACTGGAGCTGCTGCCACGCATCAGCCGGGCGCAGTCTGCTGATGCCCTCTCCTCCCAGGCCAACATCGCTGGCTATAAGGCTGTACTGCTCGGGGCCGCTGCTCTTGACCGTTACTTCCCGATGCTGATGACGGCTGCGGGCACGGTGCAGCCGGCGAAGGTGGTGATCCTTGGTGCTGGTGTGGCGGGTCTGCAGGCGGTAGCAACCGCCCGCCGACTTGGTGCTGTGGTGTTTGTGAGTGATATTCGCCCTGCCGTGAAGGAACAGGTGGAGTCCCTCGGTGCCCGTTTCATTGAGCCCCCTGAGATGGACGACAAGCCCGCCGAATCCGGTGGCTATGCGAAGCAGGCCTCAGAGGCCTTTCTCGCAGCCCAGCGTCAGCAGCTTTCCGATCAGTTGGCCGAGGCAGATGTGGCCATTTGCACCGCCCAAGTGCCTGGTCGGCGTGCTCCCCGTCTGATCAGTGACGACATGCTTGACCGCATGCGCCCGGGGTCGGTGGTGGTTGATCTGGCCGTGGCCCAAGGCGGTAACTGCGCTGACACCCAGCCCTCCCAGACGGTCGATCGCAAGGGCGTGAAGCTGATCGGGGCCAATGATCTGCCCTGCTCGGTGCCCAACCACGCCAGCGCTCTTTATGCCCGCAACCTGTTGGCACTGCTGGAGCCAATGTTCAAGGACGGCCAGTTCAGCCTCGATACCGAGGATGAACTCATCGCCGGTTGTCTGATCGCCCAGGACGGCAGCATCCGTCGCGGCGACGTTCTCACCCCCGGAGCCAACTGATGGATCCTCTTTTCCTTTTAGGTGCGGCCAGCGCGGCCCAGACTCCCCCGTTGGTGGACGCCCTTTGGGTGCTTCTGCTTGGCAGCCTTCTCGGCCTTGAGCTGATCGGCAAGGTGCCTCCAACGCTGCATACGCCGCTGATGAGCGGTGCTAACGCCATTTCGGGCATCACGATGCTGGCGGCCCTAACCGCAATCATCAAAGCGAATGGGAATACACCACTGCTGATCCTGGGTTCCGTCTCCCTGGGCTTTGCCCTTTTCAACGTGATCGGTGGATTCCTCGTCACCGATCGCATGCTCGCCATGTTTAGCCGCAAGCCGGCCAGAAAGGAGAACCGCTGATGGACATCCTCAAGTACGCGATCGATCTGGTTGCCGTTCTGCTGCTGGCACTCGGCATCAAAGGGCTCTCCAAGGTGCGTTCTGCCAGGGAGGCCAATCAGTTAGCGGCTGTGGCCATGGCCCTCGCCGTTGTCGGTCTTCTCTTCAATTACCTCGGTGCTCCGGGTTTTACGGCTCAGGCCTGGATCTGGATCATTGGAGGCACCCTGGTCGGTGGTGTGCTCGGCGCCATCACGGCCCAGCGCGTCCCCATGACCTCCATGCCGGAGACCGTGGCGCTGTTCAACGGTTGCGGAGGCATGTCCTCCCTGCTGGTTGCTCTGGCTGCAGCTCTGTTCCCCGGAACGCTTGATGACGGCACGCTCGTCGCGATTATTTCGATCGTGATCTCTGTGTTTGTTGGTGCGATCACCTTCACGGGCTCGATCGTGGCGATGGCCAAACTCCAGGGTTGGCTCTCCACTCCGTCTTGGATGCAGAGCAAGCTTCGCCACCTTGTCAACATAGCTTTGGCGGTGGTTTGCCTGGTGGCTGCGATCAAGTTGATCGCAACCGAGGGCAACAGCCAGGAAGCCCTCTGGCTGTTGGTGATTGCCTCAGGTCTGCTCGGCATTGGCGTCACCCTGCCGATTGGCGGTGCAGACATGCCCGTGGTGATTTCGCTGCTGAACAGCTATTCCGGCGTGGCTGCGGCCGCGGCAGGTTTTGTGGTGGGCAGTCAGCTGCTGATCGTGGCGGGCGCCATGGTGGGTGCCGCCGGCCTGATCCTCACCCAGGTGATGTGCAACGGCATGAACCGCTCCCTGGTCTCCGTGTTGTTTGGTGGTGCCCTCGGGGCTTCAGCAGCTGCCGGAGGCGGAGGTGGTGAATACACCAACATCACCAGTTGCAGCGTGGAGGAATGTGCTCTCACCCTGGAGGCTGCCGAGCGTGTCGTGATTGTTCCAGGCTACGGTCTCGCTGTTGCCCAGGCCCAGCACACTCTGAGAGAAGTGACTCGCTCGCTTGAAGCTGCTGGCATAGAGGCGGCCTATGCGATCCACCCTGTGGCAGGCCGGATGCCTGGGCATATGAACGTGTTGCTGGCAGAGGCGGATGTGCCCTACGAGCAGCTCAAAGAGATGGATGTGATCAATCCTGAGTTCCCCGCCACCGATGTGGTGCTGGTGCTCGGTGCCAATGACGTGGTCAATCCCCAGGCCAAGACCGATCCAAACTCGCCGCTCTATGGGATGCCTGTGCTGGATGTGCAGCAGGCACGCACCGTCTTCGTGGTGAAGCGCGGCATGAGCGCCGGCTATTCCGGCATCAAGAACGATCTGTTCGAGCTCGCCAACACCTCCATGGTGTTTGGAGATGCCAAGAAGGTGCTGGGTGATCTGCTGGGCGAGCTCAAGGAGCTTGGCGTCGGCAAGAAGTGAGTCTTTCCCAGTGACAGACCACGTCTCCTGCGTGATCGAGAACCCCCGGCTGCTTGAGCAGTTGGGGGTTTCTCCGTATCAGCAGCGCTGGCCATGGCTGGGGGGAGATCTCCAGACCCTTCGCGACACCTTGCGGCCCGTCTCTCTCCCACTGGATCACGGTGCTCCGATCCAGATTTCTGTTCCTGCTCTGGCCAGTGGTGCCGCTGAAGCCGGTCAGCTACTGGCCTATTTTGATCGTCCCATTGCGCCACTGGATGGGGGCTGTGCCAAGCCAAGGGCTCTGGTGGTTCTCCTGCATGGACTAGGCGGCTCGAGTCGCCGCGAGGGCCTGCGTCGGCTAGGACTCAGCCTGCAGGGGGCAGGCTTCGCCGTGCTGCGACTCAACCTGCGCGGTGCCGATCCCGGACGTGATCTGGCCGGTGGGACGTATGCGGCTTGCTGCAACAGTGATCTTCTTCCGGTGCTGGAACGGGCACGCCAGCTGGCCGCAGACCTTGCCCTGCAGGCCAGTCAGTCCAGCTCAATTCCTCTCTATGGGGCAGGTATTTCCCTCGGAGGCACCATGCTCCTCAATGCCTGCCTGGCGATGCCAGGGGCGCTGGATGGTCTGTTCTGTGCCAGCAGTCCCCTCGATTTAGCCTTATGCAGCGCGTCGATCGAACGCCCACGTAATCGGATCTATCAGCGCTGGCTTTTGCAACGGCTGGTGCGACAGACCCTCGCCGACCCCTTCGGTGTGAGCGCCGATGAGGAGAAGGCTCTTGGTCTGGATCCGCCGCGCACGATCCGGGCCTTTGATGCGGCGATTACGGCACCACGTTGGGGTTATCTCGATGTGGATGCCTACTACGCCGGCGCCTCTCCCTTGCCCAGGCTGTTGGAGCAGCCGATGGCCTTGCCGCCCACGATGTTGCTTCAGGCGATGGATGACCCTTGGGTGCCGGTGGAGTCCGCCATGCGTCTGCAGAGTGCGCTGGTGGCCTCAGGCCAAGACGGCGATCTGGATCGGGTGTCGGTACTGCTCACCCACCGGGGCGGGCATAACGGCTTTCATAGCCCTGGCGACAGTCTCAGTCAGGGCTGCTGGTCGGATCGGCTGGCCTGCGCATGGTTCAGCCGCCGCTGTGCGCAGGATCAAGGTCGTTGATGCCTTGAATCATCTCCAGCCTCAGCCCCATGGTTGAGGCTGAAGGGACTGCGATCCCCACTGTTCCGATGACCGAACAACAGGCTGAAGTGATGCTGGCCCTCGCCGATGAGCTGATTCAAAATGGCAGGGCTGAATCGGCTGAAGTGCTGCTCTCCCTGCTGCAGGGAGAGCTGCTCTCGCCTGAATTCATGTTGGATCAGCAGCAGACCTGACGCTTGAGAGTGGTGTGTGCTTGAGCATCCATTGCTGGCAGGGCCTGCCTAGCACCACGTGTTCGCGCAGGATTGTTCCCAGCCGTTCCGGGGTCACTTCGCGATACCAGATCCCATCAGGCCAGATCAGCAGGATCGGTCCCTGCTCGCAGATGCGCAGGCAATCAACCTTGGAGCGCAGCACCATCCCTTCAGGGCGTTGGGGATTCTCAAGGTCGAGCTCGCGGATCAGCCGCTTGAGTGCATCCCAGCTTTTGAGTCCCAGTTCGGGGTCACAGCATTTGGCTTTGGTGGGCGTGGCACAGAGCAGGAGGTGATGGCTGATGCGTGGTTCCGGCGATGGTTCGCCGTTCATGCCGCGAAGGCGCCAGCAGGGATGTGACGGGTTCCACGGGCGACCTGTTCACGCACTGCCTGACGCGCCCATTGATCAACAGACAGCACATCCTCAAGCTGGGGTTGGCTGATCAAGTCGTTTTTGTGTCGCTCACAGGCCGCTTCGATCACCTCGGGGATATCGAGGAAGTGAATCTTCTCTTCTAAGAACTGGGCGACTGCTTCTTCGTTGGCGGCATTCATCACGGCAGGCATGGTTCCCCCGGCTCGTCCGGCGGCGTAGGCCAGTTGCATGCAGGGGTATTTGGCTGGGTCGGGTTTGCGGAAGTTGAGCTGTCCTACCTCGGTGAGGTCGAGCCTGCGCCAGGGGGTCTCCAGTCGCGAGGGCCAGCTGAGGCAGTAAAGGATGGGCAGTTTCATGTCGGGCCAGCCCAGCTGCGCCAATACGGAGGAATCGGCCAGCTCGATCATGGAGTGAATGATCGACTGAGGGTGGATCACGATTTCAATGTGGTCGTAATCAAGGCCAAAGAGGTAGTGAGCTTCGATCACCTCGAGGCCTTTGTTCATCAGGGAGGCGGAGTCAACGGTGATCTTGCGCCCCATGCTCCAGTTGGGGTGGGAGGTGGCATCGGCCACGGTCGCTTTCTTGAGGTCCTCGGCCTTCCAGTCTCTGAAGGCTCCGCCGCTGGCGGTGAGCTGGATGCGACGTAAGCCTGGGGTGGGTACCCCAGTGGAGAGGCGAGCGTTATCGGCCCAGGGAGTGCCTTGCAGGCACTGGAAGATGGCGGAGTGTTCCGAATCCGCCGGCAGCAGACGGCTGCCGCTCTTCTTCAGTTCTGGTAGCACCACCGGTCCGGCGGCGATCAGGGTTTCCTTGTTGGCAAGAGCGAGGTCTTTGCCAGCGCTGATTGCCGCGAGGGTCGGCAGCAGGCCAGCGCAGCCCACGATCCCTGTGACGACAAGATCGGCGCTATCCCAAGAAGCGGCCACGTTGAGGCCGTCGGCTCCTCCGACCAGTTGGGGAGCGGCTGAGCCGAGAATGTCTGCGCTGCGAAGCCGATCCTGAAGCTCTGGAAGCAGAGTTTCATCGGCGAGGGCGACGACCTCCGGGTGATGGTTCCGGATCTGTTCAACCAGAAGGGCCAGATTGCGACCGGCGGTGAGAGCCACCACCTTGAACTGTTCTGGGAACTCCTGGGCGATCTCCAGAGTCTGAGTGCCGATCGAGCCCGTGGAGCCCAGCACGCTGATGGCTTTCACGTCGATCTGGCGGTTGGATTCAGTTTCCCATGCCGAACCCTGGCAAACTTCAGCCAGCTCAAAGGGTCCCAAAGCGGATGGCGGTGAAAGAACACTGGAGGTCGAACCTGGGGTTTGTGCTGGCGGCTTCCGGCAGTGCCGTCGGTTTGGGCAATCTCTGGGGATTTGCTTACCGAGCCTCTCAAGGCGGTGGCGGCGCCTTTCTTCTGCTCTATCTCTTGATCGTGCTGGTGGTTTGCCTGCCAGTGCTCGTGGCTGAGATGGTTCTGGGCCGGAGCACTGGCCAGAGCCCGTTGCTGGCGCCCGGGACAGCCGCTGATCAACGTTGGCGGCCGTTGGGCTGGCTCTTCGTCGTGGCTGCCTGCGGAATCCTTGCTTTTTACGCCGTGCTGATGGGCTGGACCGGGACCACCCTGATCCATGCGCTGATCGATGGTCTTCCCAAAAATGAGGCGGAAGCGACGGCTTTCTATGACGGACTCAGTGGTGGCCGTTCCGCATTGTTGGGCCAAGGAATCAGCTTGTTGTTGACAGCCTGTGTTGTCGCTGCAGGCATTAGAGGGGGCATCGAACGCTTGTCACGTTGGGGATTGCCTCTGCTGTTCGTGATGTTGATTGGCCTGGTGATCTGGGCTGGGCGTTTGCCTGACGCGGTGAGCGGTTACAACACTTTCTTGCTGCACTGGGATGCAGCCTATTTGTTTGATTTAACGACCATTCGTCATGCTTTTGAACAGGCATTCTTCTCGATTGGTACTGGCATTGGTTGCATCCTTTGTTACTCGGCTTATCTCGATCGGCGGGCGCGTTTGCCGAGGGAAGCTGTCGCCATCGTTGGCATGGATACGGCTGTCGGGTTACTGGCAGGCATGGTCACATTCCCGATCGTGATGAGCTTTGGGTTGATCGATCTTGTTGGATCCAGGCCCTTGGGCGCCATTTTTATTGCGCTGCCCACGGGGTTGTCATCTCTGGGCGGTGTTGGTCTTGCCGTGGCGGTGATCTTTTTTGTTCTGGCTTATATCGCTGGCATTACCTCAGCGGTGTCATTGCTTGAGGTTCCTGTTGCGTCTCTGATGGATGCTCTGGGTTGGAATCGCAGCAAGGCTGTGTGCCTTTCGGCGACGTTGATTTTTATTCTCGGATTACCCGCGGCGACATCCACACCCGTGTTGTGGTGGATGGCCTCGGTGTTTGGAGGGGTGTTGTTGGTGCTGGGTGGCCTGCTCCTTTGCGTCTTGATGGGCTGGGTGCTCCCGTCGCGTTTTCAAGAGGATCTCAGCCAATCTGGAAGTTCTCCGCTTCTGCGTCGGATTCTGCTGTTGGCCTTGCGCTGGGTTTCGCCGCCGGTCGTCGCTCTCGGTCTTGTGATCAGCGTTGTTGATCTGGTGCGGAGTTGGACTGGCGCAAGCTGAGTTTGGATCGTCGCTGAACCAGAAGAGTCAGATCAGGGTTTGTAAAAGCATGGCCGACAGCTGGACCTCCCGGAGGAAACACAGGGAGGCCAGCATCAGCAGAATCATCGCGCCGATGAAGAGAGGCACCACCACCGCGGTGAGGTTGAGCTGAAAGACCACACTGAGGAACATCGTTGCCACTACAGCGGCGATCAGAAGGGTGGTGGCAGTGAGCAGCCCGATGGCGCGGATCGTGAGCTGCATGCGCTGCCGATAGATGCGCCGAGTTCGAGCATCCATGCCCTCGGCTTCTCCCTTTTCATGCTGCAGACGAACCTGTTTGGTGGTGTCAACGATCCGGGCCAGTCGGCCTGAGAGCACGTTCATCAAGGCGCCGATGCCGGCCAGCAGGAACACAGGTGCTACCGAGAGCTGAATCGCCTTGGACAGGCTTTCGGGTTGCATGGTGATGGCAAAAACAAGCCAGGTGGACGGCATGACCGTCGGCTGAATCAGACCTTAGGGACGCGGTCAGAGCTTTTCATGTTTCAAGTCAGGTAGACAGGGTGCGATCACACGCGGCTACGGATGTTCTGGCTGAAGCGTTGGAATTTCATCGAGAGGGCCAAGCTCGAGCGTCAGCTCTGGGATGCATTCGAGCAGCGTGAAGATCTGGAGGCCAAGGTCAAGGCGTTACGCGAGATGGTTGAGAGCGGCACGTCGACCGATCTGGCTGAAGACCGTTTTCGACTCGAGGTGTGGTCCACCACTCTTGAACGGATTCGCAAGATCGAAGTGATGATGAAGGATCAGCAGCGCTGACCCTTCTGCTCGCCGTCCAGGATCAAGCCCGCCTCCACTCCGTGATCCCACCAGGCTTGTCGATCAGTTCGATGCCCTGGGCGGTCAGTTCGTCGCGGATGCGGTCGGCTTCTGCGAAGTTCTTGGCGGCCTTGGCCGCTTTGCGCGCTTCGATCGCAGCCTGGATCGTGGCGTCATCGGCCGCGCCCGCTTGCTCCGCTCCAGGGTGTTCTTCCTCGCTTAGGCCGAGCACGGCAGCAAGTTCCCGCAGCAGAAGCCATCGATTCCGAAGGTCTGCAAGTTCTTCGGTGGATTGCTCTGGCTGGTCGCCTCGGTCAAGACGATTGGCGATGCCGCGCAGGGGCCGCGCTAGGTCGAACAGGACTGCAAGGGCTCCGGAGCTGTTGAGGTCATCGTCCATGGCCGTGATGAACCGGTCCCGGAACGAATCAAACCCATCGTTTTGGCTGGCCGAGGCGGTTTGCGCGCCTTTGGAAAGGGCAGGTGCGTCAGGCCAGCGCAATGCGGCTGCATGGTGGTGACCAAGGGCAATGGCTGCGTTCAGTCCTTTCCAGCCTGTTGTGGCTGCATCCAGCGCTTCTTTGGTGAAGTCCAGGGGCTTGCGGTAGTGGGCCTGTAATACGAACAGGCGTAAGGTCATGGCCGACACACCATCGTCGAGCAGGGCTCGGATGGTGGTGAAGTTGCCCAGAGATTTCGACATCTTTGTGCCGCCGACATTGACCATGCCGTTGTGCATCCAGAGTTTGGCTAGCGGCTCTCCATTCGCTGTTTCGGATTGAGCGATCTCGTTTTCGTGGTGGGGAAAGACCAGGTCGCCACCACCCAAATGGATGTCAATCGTGGGTCCGAATTCCTGGCGCACCATGGCAGAGCATTCGATATGCCATCCAGGTCGGCCGGGACCCCAGGGGGAATCCCAGCTTGGCTCACCATCTTTCGCCTTTTTCCAGAGGGCAAAGTCGAAAGGATGGCGTTTGCGATCGTCTTCCTGATCGTTGGTGCGCCCACTGGCGCCTTGCTGCTGGTCGTTGGGATCGCGGCCACTGAGTTGGCCGTAATTATTCGCTTTGGAGATATCGAAGTAAACGTCACCACTAGAGCTGTATGCAGCTCCTTTGTTTTCCAGCTCGCTAATTAATGTCTGGATTCCATCAATGCACCCTGTCGCTCTAGGCATGCGGTCGGCAGGTAGGATGTTTAGTCTTGCCATGTCGACTTCAAAGGCTTCAATATTGCGCTCGCTTACTTCTTCCATTGTGCTGCCTTCTGCGGCAGCCTTGTTGAGGATTTTGTCGTCAATATCGGTGTAGTTTTGTACAAAAGTGACCTCGTATTCCTTCCAAATTAAGTAACGGCGCAGTACGTCCCAATTGATATAACTGCGGGCATGGCCCAGATGGCAGAGGTCATAGACAGTGACCCCACAGCAATAGATCGACGCCTTACCAGGCTTCAGTGGCTCGAACGTTTCTGTTCGATTCCGCAGGCTGTTGGTGAAGCGAAGGGGCACAGGTCTGGCCAAACACTAGATGGAGGTTACGGCGAAGCCCTTACTTCGCCTCCATCCAATTCGCCCCGCTGCCGGTTTCTACTACCAGGGGCACGGTCAGCTGAACGGCGTTTTCCATGGTGCTCACCACTAGCTCCTGCACGCTGTCGAGAGCGGCAGGATCCACCTCCAGCACCAGTTCGTCATGCACCTGAAGCAGCAGACGTGCTGGCAGCCCCTGCTGTTCGAGGCCAGCTTGCAAGTGCACCATCGCCAGCTTGATGATGTCGGCGCTGGAGCCCTGAATGGGAGCGTTGGCTGCCGCCCGCAGTTGCTGGGCTTCCAGGCCACCGCGGCGGGCCACCTCCAGATCGATCTCCAAAGGGTCTTTGCCCAACAAACGGCCGAGGCCATTGCGGTCGAAATGGAAGGGACGGCGCCGACCCAGGATCGTTTCCACGAAGCCGCGGCTGAGGGCTAGGCGTTCTTGCAGCTCCAGAAAAGCGAACACCTTTGGATAGCGCTGCTTGTACTTGGTCAAGAACTCCTTGGCTTCGGCTTGGCTGACGCCGGTCTCGCGGGCGAAGCGCTGGGCGCCCATGCCGTAGATCACGCCGAAATTGATCGTTTTACCCAGCCGGCGCTCATCAGCACTGACCTCCTCCTTGTCGAGCAGCAGACGGGCCGTGAGGGCATGAACGTCATCACCGTTTTGATAGGCCTGCTGCAGTACGTCTTCGCCGGAGAGGTGGGTGAGAATACGCAGCTCGATCTGGGAATAGTCGGCACTGAGCAGCTGCCAGCCTTCTTGAGGCATGAAGGCTTTGCGAATCCGGCGTGAGAACTCCGTTCGCACCGGGATGTTCTGAAGGTTGGGATTGCTGCTGCTGAGGCGGCCGGTTGCTGTGACCGCCTGATTGAAGTCGGTGTGGACCCGCCCGGTTTCTGCTTCAAGCAGCTGGGGCAAGGCTTCGACGTAGGTGCTCTTGAGTTTGCTGAGCACACGGTGCTCCAGCAGCAGCGGCACAACCGGATGGTCGCCCTCCAGCTTTTCGAGCACGGTGGCATCGGTGCTCCATCCGGTCTTGGTGCGCCTGGATTTCTTGCGGTTGAGCCCGAGACTGTCGAACAGCAGCTCACCCAGTTGCTTGGGTGAGGCGAGGTTGAAGCTGGCACCAGCCACCTCTTGGGCTTCGCTCTCGAGGCGTTCAAGGGTGGAGCCAAGCTCTGCCGAGAGCTCCTTGAGATAGGGCACATCAATGCGGATACCGGTTGCCTCCATCAGGGCCAGCACCGGTTCGAGTGGTAGCTCCACTTGGTCAAGCAAGGCTGGCAGTTGCTTGCCCTGTGCCTGCAGCTGTTGGCGTAGGTCCAGGGCGAGGCGCCGGGTGAGGTGCACATCCATGGCGCAATACAGCGCCGCCTCATCCAGCGGCACTGCCGCAAAAGTGCTGGCCTTGCCGTCTTTCTTTTTCCCGACCAGATCGGAGAACAGGGTTGGGGTAATGCCGTAATCGCGCTGGGCCATCAGATCGAGGCTGTGCTTGGCCGCGGCATCGCGCAGATAGTCAGCCAGCAGCGTGTCCATCACCACGCCCCCCAGCATCAGACCATGGCGCAGCAGGATCAGGCGGTCGTATTTGGCGTTCTGCAGCGCTTTGGGGTGATCTGTGCTGGCGAGCCAAGGCGCTAGGGCCTGGAGCACGGCATCGAGCGGAAGCTGATCGGGGAGAGCCGGCTCTGCTTCCCCTTCGGCTGTTGCGGCAGGTGTATGACCCACCGGGATATAAGCCAGGTTCCCGGGCTCCTGGCCCCAGCAGAACCCCAGTCCCACGAGTTGGGCCTTGAACGGATTGAGATCGCTGGTCTCGGTGTCGAAAGCGACAGGCTGCTGTTTGTCTTGGTGGCTGTTCAGGCGTTCCACCAGGGCACTTAGCTGGGCTTCTGTCTGGATCAGCTGGGGCTGCAGAGACGGCTTGTTGGAAAGCTCCTCTGCTGACGCAGCAGCCTTGCCGTCTGGGGCTGGAACCGGCTCGCTGCCCTTTTTGGCGTGGGTTCGAGACCCGGTGGTGGTGGTGTTCTGCAGCTGGTGCTTGTTGGCCGCAAGACCACCGGTGGAGAAGGTGGCGACGAAGGCCGGCACCTGTCGCACCAGGCTGTTGAGCTCAAGGGCCTCAAGCCGCGATTCGAGCCCTTCGGCATCCACTGGCCCCAGCTCCAGTACGGGCTCCTCCGGCAGGGGGATGTCCACCAGGATCTCGGCTAGCTCGCGTGAGAGGTAGGCCTTGTCGCGGTCGTTGCTGAGCTTGCCCTTGAGCGCCCCTTTGATCGCACCTCGGCTTGCTTTGGGACCTTCCGCCTCCACTTTGCTCAGCGCCCGGTAGACGGCATCCAGATCTCCGTTCTCCTTGAGCAGATTGATGGCGGTCTTGGGGCCGACGCCTTTCACGCCTGGGATGTTGTCGGAGCTGTCACCGGTGAGGGCCTTGAGATCTACCACGGAGGTTGGGGCGACGCCGAGCTTGGCCACCACTCCCTCTTCGTTGATCAGGGTTGGCCCGCTGCTGCGGGCGTAAGGACCACCACCCATGTACATCACTGCGATATCCCGGTCGTCATCAACCAGTTGGAACAGATCCCTATCGCCGCTGAGGATGCGAACTCGCCAACCTGCATCGGCGGCCCGGTTCGCCAGGGTGCCAAGGACATCGTCGGCTTCGTAGCCAGGCGCCAGGCAGAGGGGTAACTGCAGCTGGAGGCGAAGGATCTCCTGCAGCTGATTGAGGTCTTGGAAAAAGACCTCAGGTGCTTCATCACGATGGGCTTTGTAGTTCGGGTCCGCCTTATGACGGAAGGTGGGCTCGGGGGTGTCGAAGGCGATCGCTACACCCTGAGGTGTCAGCGTCTTGCAGTTGTCGAGAAGGGCCTTGAGGAACCCATAAGTGACGCTTGTGGGGATGCCGTCTTTGGTGGCGAGCCCCCCTTCCCCACCTTTGCTGAAGGCGTAGAAGCTGCGGAAGGCCAAGGAATGGCCATCCACCAGCAGCAGCAGGGGGTTCTCCGGAGAAGGGCTCATCGATGCGGTGGCGGTGCAGCAGGAGAGGCGGTGGCCTCAGGTGGTGGTGGCAAGAAGCCTCTCAGTTCAGGCGGCTCAGTCGCGATTTTTGGCCCAGGGGGGCAGGTCGATGAACACTTGGGTTCCAGGCTTCACACCATCAAGGATGGCGGTCTGACTGCCGCTACTGGATCCAAGCTCCACTGCCTGGAAGCGGGGCTGATCCTGATCCCCCACCAGCAGAACCCCTGGCTTACCGCTTTCAGTCACGATCGCCACCGTCGGTACCAAGGTGCTTGGTCTGGTGCTTCCGGTCTGAAAATCAACGTCGACGGTCATGCCGATGCGCAGATCTGGGGCGGGATCCACCAAGTCAAGCTCCACTTCAAAGGAGGTGACGTTGTCGGTTTTGATCGCTCGCGGCGCGATCTCTTTCACCTGGGCTGAGAAGCGCTGGTCGGGAAAGGCGTCAACGCGAACACTGGCGTTTTGGCCGATTCGAATCCGGCCGATGTCGCTCTCTGGCACCTTGGCCGCCACCTCAAGCCCTTGGGAGAGTTCCACGATCGAAGCGCTGGTGGCTCCTGCTGAGGCCGATGCGGCTGTCGTGGGAGTAACGAAGGCGCCAGGTTCTGCGAAGCGTTGGGTGATTTTGCCGGCGAACGGGGCACGGATCAGGAGTTCATCTCCTTCCACATCACGCTGTTGGATCCGTTCACGCGCTGCAGCCAGGGAGGCCCTACTGGTGAGGTAGCGGGCTCGGAAGTCGTCGAGATCGGCGGCGCTGATGGCCCCCCGCTCGTACAGGGTCTTGCGGCGTCGGTAATCAGCTGCACGGGCGTCAAAATCTGCCTGGGCCTGGCGTTCGAGGGCCTGCAATTCATCGAGGCGATCACGGAAATCCCCGGGGTCCATGCGGGCGAGCACTTGGCCCTTGCTGACAGCGTCACCCTCATCGACCAGCAAGGCCTCAAGCAGTCCTTGACGTCTTGGGCTGACGTTCACCCGTCGCACTGCTTCTAGTTCACCGCTGGCGGTCACGACACCGGGCAGCGTGCCCCGCTCCGCCGCCACTGTGTAAGCAGACAGATCACGGTTATTCCGGCCAGGTCCGAGGAACCAGACAAAACCTGCTCCCAGCAGGAGCGATGCCCCGGCTAGCGCTGCCAGGGTGCGGCGTCGGCGTCTCAGGCCGCTGAGTCTGATAAGTGGCGTCAATCCCTTGTCGGATAGGGGCGTGGGGCGCAGGCTGGTTGGTGTGGCCATGGCCCCCAGGTCTTAACTGTTCTCAACAAGTCTCGCGCGCCGGCGGCCTTCATGGTGATTGGGTGTGCAGATCATCGGAGTGCGACCCAGTTAGATTCCCGCGATGCTTAAAGCCGGAATCGTTGGCCTCCCCAACGTGGGGAAGTCGACCCTCTTCAATGCCCTGGTGGCCAATGCCCAGGCCCAGGCAGCCAATTTCCCGTTCTGCACGATCGAACCCAATGTGGGCACCGTGGCAGTCCCGGACGCGCGTCTGCAGAAACTGTCTGACCTGAGCTGTAGCAAGGAGATCATCCCGACTCGAATGGAGTTTGTCGATATCGCTGGCTTGGTGAAGGGAGCCAGTCAGGGTGAGGGCCTGGGCAATAAGTTTCTGGCCAACATCCGCGAGGTCGACGCGATCGTGCACGTGGTGCGCTGTTTTGAGGATGAGGACGTGATCCACGTCTCCGGTTCGGTGGGGCCTGCCCGTGATGCAGAGGTCATCAATCTGGAGCTTGGCCTTGCGGATCTGGCCCAGATTGAGAAGCGTCGCGAGAGGCTGAAGAAGCAGATGCGCACCAGTAAGGAAGCGCAAGTGGAAGATGAAGCGCTGCAGCGCATTCAGGAGGTGCTTGAGCAGGGTGGAGCAGCGCGAAGCGTGACTCTGAATGAGGATGAAGCCGAAATGATCAAGCCCCTCGGCTTGCTCACTGCCAAGCCGATTATTTATGCCACCAATGTGAGTGAAGATGACTTGGCGCAGGGCAACCGCTTCTGTGAGGAAGTTGTTGAACTCTCTGGCAAGGAGGGAGCCGAAACGGTGCGCATCTCGGCTCAGGTAGAAGCTGAGCTGATCGAGTTGGGTGAGCAAGAGCGTGCCGATTACCTCGAGGGACTTGGCGTTATTGAGGGCGGCCTGCATAGCTTGATCAAAGCCACCTATCGGCTGCTTGGCTTACGCACTTACTTCACCACTGGAGAGAAGGAAACCCGTGCCTGGACATTCAAGGCAGGCATGACGGCACCTCAGACCGCCGGGGTCATTCACACTGATTTTGAACGGGGCTTCATCCGTGCCCAGACGATTGGCTGGGAGAAGCTGCTGGAGGCGGGCTCTCTAGTGGAAGCACGCAACAAAGGTTGGCTGAGAAGCGAAGGTAAGGAATATGTGGTGGAAGAGGGGGATGTGATGGAGTTTTTATTCAACGTTTAAACGTTCAGTTTCCTTATACGCATGGATGCTGAACCCCCAAACCCCATAGGGGCCTCGTCTCTGGCTAGTTAGGTTATACCTATCGACTGCATCATCCACAATCACCCACTGAATGTAGAAGCAGTGATCAAGGAATGGGTTTAGTGCTTATGCTTCAACTAAGCTCAATGCAATCATACTTAAGTTGCATATCAACTCCCATCACCATCAAGAAATCTAGTTCTGTCTGATCGGAAAGGAGTAGGCAAGTTCGTTCCACTCCGTCTTTCTGATAACAGTAAGTATCGAACATTTCGGGATCCCTCGATGACTCAAAAACGTCACCATTCCTCAAGACAAACCGAGTCACTTCCATCAAGCATCTATTCTTCTTGTAGCCATCACCTCTTCAGAGGTCAGGTGATGATCGCTACCAAGTGTGGAAGTGCTAACTCTTTAAAGGCCGACCGGTTTTGAACTGATCAGCCTTGTGCGCGCTCCTTCTCTCTCAAAAACCGCATGAGGAGGTTATGGGCCCTAGATGGTTCCAATAATCATTTCATGCTGACTTTCGTGCTCGGGGACTGATTGCCATGTGCGATTGCTTCTAGGCGTTCGAGCCGTGCCATCAACTCTTTCTTTTGCGGCTCTATAGATTCGTGCCTTGCTTTAATCGCCTTATTTTATTCCTGGTAGTCCTATTCGCATCCTGCACTGCATCTAGCCGCGACTTCAGTTGCTCATGATTATTGTTAGATGTTTGAATGTTTCCTAGCTTAAAAATCAAGCCAGCACGACCAGCAACGTTCGAAAGAGATCCACTCCTGTAATCTGCTTGACCACCAAACACATAAGAACCACCTGCGTTAAATGACAACCGGTTGTTGGCCTTCACAGCACAACCAACACTCATTGCATAACGACTGCTGTAGCCACCAGTCCCAACACAACAAGACAATGGTGAGTCTTCTGCAACCGCTGGACGTGCTGTTATCGCAGTGGAGAGTGCTGTTGCGCCTTCTGGCCAAGAAAAAGGAGGGGTTTCTCCCTCCTTGATCCCCCTATCCAGACGCCATCAAGGTGTCCTTGTGCCCATAGTGCGGTCTGATGATGGCGAATCAATAGGCAGAAGCACTGGTTGGCTGGCAACTTTCTTTCAAACGTTTGATATGGACTACGTTTTGGTCAGAGTCGACTGTGTTTTTAATCGCAAGCCCACAGGCGACATAAAATCAACTAGGTAGCCACGCTTCGCATGTGAGCTTTCTTAACGTTTTCTTGTGAATGACTTCGTTTTATGCTCCCTCTCCACCAGCAGTTTGAGAAGCGGCTCCTTGCTGAGGCGATCGAAAGCTCAACGGATCTCGATGAATTGAAATCCGTCGCTCGAGACCTGCTGGAGCTTTATTTTCAGCAGAAGCATGCAACAGCAGCGATTGTTTCCGGCAAAATCTAAGCGTCAGGCCGCTTGTGGCGAGCTGGGGTGTGGTTGCTCGGCTTGCGGCTGGATTGGATCGGGGGCCTGTGACTTGAACGGTTCAATCGTCTCTGGCATCAATGCTGAGCCGGCCTCAATTGCCCGCATTGGCTGACATGACTTTGCAAAAGTTTATGATATCTACTCTTTCTGCCTGCTTTTGGCCGTGATCCCAAAGGGAATCAAGCGATTCCGTGTGATTTTTGAGAAGTTTGGGAAAGTAAAAATAACTTAATGCAGCTCAGTGATTCGCATTCAACAATTGACGATCCATGGTTGGACCACTTTGGGCTTCAATCTCGAGATCCACGAGGCCCTGCTCAAGGCCAAGGACCTGTCTGCGCAAACCAGTCACTCCTATCGTCTCGTCAATGATGATTTGGAAATGATCTGCTTCTTGAGGGGTGGTGCAATGAGGCTTGGCTCGCAGGATTCTGATGATCAAGCCCCAATGGTTGTGGGTGCCTAACGTCGCCTTTCTTTCGGTTTGCGTTGTGCTTAGCCGCGCTCACTGCCTGATCTGTGGAGTTTTGAACTGCTTCAAGTGATGCCTCCTGCTGATGGGCTCCTCTCAATCAGAGGAGCAGGAATCGTTGCTAGAGCTGCTATCGCTTGAGTCACATGAATTGTCTTGATTGTCATGATCCCCATGGCTTTGCATCGACCTGAAGGCCTCATCTTCGATGTAATCCTGTGCTGTTGTCTGGCTTGATTTGCGTGTCGTTTCCCTCGCTGTATCGGCTTGCTGTTTGATGCTTGCGATTTGCCAGAAGAGCCAAATGACGACGAGGGCTATTAATCCTACGGCGGGGAGATATGAGTCCAAGCCGATCTGGTAGGTGGGTGTTGGGTTGGGGATCTTGCCCTCGGTTTGTAGCGCTTTTGTTAGGTCAGCATTGAGGTCGTAATACGACTCTCCTGGTTTAGTGCTGCCTGGCTCGACCTTGGCAAGTACATAACTGTCGACGAAAATCTGGTATGGAATGATGAAATTTTCGGTTTTAATTAGCGCTGCGTAGCAAACATTTGTGGGTTTATTTTCGTTGTCGTTGATTGTGAATGTCTTCAGTCCATCGATGCATTTCAACTCTTCGCCGGTTCCCATTTGGTAGAAGAAGCCGAGGGCTGGTTGTGGCCATTCGGTGAGGAGTTGGCCAAAGTTTCGTGATGAGTTGTTCACGACTACTCCTGTTTGGTTTGAATAGTATGGCTTTGTGGATCGTTCGTAGATTCTTGTTCTACAAGTGGCAATAATTATTTTTGTTGTGGGACCTGCCTAGGCGTGCATTGCTGTTGAGTTGCTTGGTCGAGCCTTTTCGGGCTCCTGCCTGCTGCGCGCTTGCCGAGGGCTGTCTCTTGGCTTGAGCAGGGCATTTGCTAGCAGCGTTGGATGGGCAACAGGTGGCCTCAGTGGCGGCCAGTCCTTCAGCGGCGTTTACTTGGCCTGAGTTGCCTTGACTTCGTCTCTGTAGTTCTTGCAGTTGTAAGACGAGTTGCTTACTGGCGTTGTCTCGTCTGATGCGCATCGGAAGCCTTCCCGGAACGATGCGCGTTTGGCCTCGTCAAGTTGGGCAATGCCAAGAACTCCAAGCACCACCAGTACCACCAGAGAGATGCCAGCACCTGTTCCTCTTGGGTAAAACCGCATGGTCTTGGATGAACGCTCCATTGTTCATTTTGGCATGACCAAGGCCGCTGAAGCTGATGGATTGGGATTAGGTGCCAGCCTGTGATGTCGTCTGTTGAATGCTCGTCTGCTCTGTTTTGGTGTGGCCGAGATCGCGCTTGTGAATGAACGCGATCTGTCTCGGCTGCAGAGTCAATTGCAGAGTCAATCCTGCTTGGCTTGACTGCACTGATTGTTTGCTCCAGCTCGTCTCTGTTGGAGTGTGAGTGATCATTAGTAAGAGGCACTAATGATTTCGGGTGCCGGGACCCTCACTCCTAGTTCTTGGCGCCATTCGTCCAGGGGTTTGTCCCATCCCTCTTCCCATGTCTGCACCACCAGTGGAGCAGCTTCCAGGCCGATGCGATTGCCATGAGCAATGCCGCAGCTGATCGCCTCTAGTTCTGCTGGTTGAAAGCGAACGGATTTGAAACTTGCCAGCAAGTTGAGGAGCACATAGGCGGGAAAGCCGATTTGGGTGGCTGTGATCGCTAGCACCCCTGATTCCCCCGCTGGCTCTGTATTGAAGCCAGCGATGACATGGTGAATATCGTGGGTGGTGGCGATCCGCTGGGTGAGCCAGAGGGCCTCGCTGCTTGTGTCGCGCGGCCGGAAGAACTCCGGGTCGTAATTCAACTTGCGAATCATGCCCGCATAGGCATGGCCCAGCGTGTCTTCGGGTAACGCAGACAGCGCATCTAAGTCCGGTTGGAATGGTGGATAGCGTTGCTCGATCAGCTCGGCGCCGCCGGGTAATGCGCGAAATCGCTCCACGCACACTGTCATCGCTTCGCTGTCGATGAAGTTGTCAACCAGATCAGCGACGCTGTCCAGTCCACCGCCCGTTTTGGCGAGATCCCGAAGAATCCCGAGATTCCTAACGGATCGGAGAAGTTCTCTGGCCTTGCCCATCGATGTCGGCCTCCAGATGAAGAGTGGCTAGTTCCGCTGTATAGCGCGGGCGCACATTCTTGAGCAGGGGGAGGCTGACGACACACAGTCCTGCCATCAGTAGCCAGAGGCTGAGGCCATGACCTTGGTAATCCATCAGGGCTCCGGTCACGAGCGGCGCACCTGTGGCACTGATGGCGAAGCACTGGGAGAAGAGAGCCATCGCCAAGCCCCGATGTTGCAGGGGCGTTTCCTCGATCATCGCTTCTGCCGCTGTTGGCAAGAACGCCGCCTTGCCGAAGGCCATCGGTACAACCGCGACGGTGATCAGGACAATTCCTCCGCTCCAGAGGGCTGAACAGGCCAGCAGTAGACCGCCGATGCTGAAGCTGCAGAGGCCGATGCCAAGCCCAAAGCGAAGGCTTCGCTGTGCCACCCAGTTGCCAACTGGCCACTGCAGCAGAACCAGCCATCCGAGCTCGAGGGCAATCACGACGCCACACCAGGCTGGGCTCAGGGCCGGTCTTTCCAATCCACCACGGACCAGATCAAGGGGCAGGGCACTCTGGAGCAGTGACACCATTGCCGTAGCCACGATGCTCACCAGCAGCACCGGCAGCAGTGGCATGACCCAGCCAAAACTGGAGTCGCTGTTGTGGCTGATGCCATCGTTGACGCCGATTTCTGCGTCTGCTTTGAGCAGCGACTCACGGCCATCCGGTAGAGGCTTCACGGTGAGGATCATCAACATCGTGACCACCGCAATGGCTTCAATCACGTAGACCCCGCGGATCATCCCGAAGGCGGCGAGCAAGGCGCCTCCTAGAGCGCCAATCGCAACACCAACGGCATCCGCACTGCGGGCTAGGGCATAGCCGCGGCTGGATGGGACGCTGCCGCTGCTCAGTGGAACCGCCAGTTCGATCGCCGGGAAGTAGAGCCCAGCGGCGATCCCGATCAGCATCTGACCACTGAGATAACCCTGGAAGGTGTTGGAGGGCAGCAGCACCAGGTCGGCCATTAGTGCAAGCAGTGCGGCACCACGCACTGGCCAGGAACAGCTCAAACCGCGGTCGAGCAGGATCCCGTTCACGAGCCGCACCAAGGTGCCGACCAGTGCCGCGGCGGCTAATCCCTGACCGACCTGGCTGGCTGAGAGGTCGACCTGGTGAAAAATGATCGGAGTCATGTAGATCACGCCACCGGCGCCGATCGACGCCAGCAAACGAATCCATGCCACTTCCTGCAATGTTGCGGGAAACTGGTTCCACCAGTTCAAGGGCCTGGGCCTTGCGACGACGACGCTCAACAGGACGTCCCACGCGGTGGTGGGCGGTGAAGGGTTTGGCCCTCAGTCTGCTGCTCTCACTGGTGTCACCGTGCCCAATCCAGGCCGCTGATCAGCTGGAGGTCACGTTCGATGGTGTGGTGATCCCAGTTGACATCACGGATCTGGTCGCCTGGGGGCGTTCCGGTGGTGTCTCCAACACAGAACTAGGGATTTGGCTGGATTTGCTCGAGCCGGCCAGTCGTCGGGGAATGCTTGAGCTGTTGCGAGCGCCATTAATCACCAACCGCAGCATGGCCCGACAGATGCTCGACAGCTGGGCCGGGCGTCGCCTGTTGGATGAGGTTGCCGATCTTGTGCGGGTGGATGACGACACCGTCGGCGTCACTGTGCTCAATACCCTGGAGGTTCTGCTCAGCAAGCAGCCCCACGTCACCAGTTTGGATCTGCTTGAAGCCTTGCCTGCGAAGCGGGTGCGTCTCGACCTCGACGGTTTGCTTGGAGTCGCCGAGCATTGGCGAGGCCAGTTGAAGCACCAGCAAGCCCTGGTGAATCGGCTCGATCAGATTCCGATCACTGCGGTGGCACCCAGTCAGTCGATCTCGATCGATGCCACGACCGGCCGCACACCGCTCCCCCAGGCTCTAACTGTTTCGCACCGTCCCAGGCCGCTGCAGTTGCAGCTGTGGCAGCCGCCTGCAGAACGGTTTCGATCCAATGCTCGCGAGCGACCTTGGATTGTGCTGATGCCTGGTCTCGGCGGCAGTCCGGATCACTTCCGCTGGCTAGGCCGTCTGCTCAGTGCAAAGGGCTGGCCCGTGGTGGTGCTCGAGCATCCCGGCAGCGATTCTGAAGCCGTGGGCGCTTGGCTTCAGGGGCGTCGTCGCCCCCCTGGGGCGGAGGTGTTGCCTGACCGTCTCAAAGATCTTGAGGCGGTCCTTCAGGCTCAGACGTCAGGCTCTCTGCCTGTTGCTGGCAACAAGGTGGTGTTGGTGGGCCATTCTCTGGGCTCCCTCACCGCGTTGTTGGCAGCGGGTCTGCGTCCACAGCCTGGGTTGGAGCGTCGCTGTCGCAAGGCGCTTGATGATCTACCCCTCAGCAATCTGTCCCGTTTGCTGCAGTGCCAACTGAGTGCTGTTCCGCTTCCCTCAATCGAACCCCCTAGCCAGCTCCTCGCAGTGGTGGGGATGAACAGCTTTGGCAGCCTCCTTTGGCCCCGCACGCGTCCGGTTCGTTTACAGGTTCCGGTCTTGTTCACTGGGGGCACGCTCGACCTGATCACACCGCCCCTGAACGAGCAGTTGGAGTTGCTCGTGGCCACGGCTCCGGCTCCTGGCAGTGGCGCTGTGGTGGTTCAGGGTGCCAGCCATTTCTCTCCGATCCGGGTTGAAGGTCAGGCTGGAGAAAGCAAGGGCAATGACCTTTTTCAGCTCGGCGAGGAGTTGGTTGGGGTTCAACCCCTGCAGGTGCAGGCCTTGCTCGGGGAAGAAATTGTGGCCTTCCTGGAAGGGATCAATGCGACCTCTTCTTCTGCCATGCCCAGTCTCGTGCACCGTCAGGTGGGGGAGCTGCATCTGCATCGGATCGACCCTGCCGGTGCGGCAAGCCTTCTCGGTGGCTCTTAGCGCTTCAGGATTAGTAGCGCACGCGCGGATCGAGCGTCGCGACCAGCAGGTCCACGAAGACGCTAACCATCACCACGAGAGCCGCGATGACCACGACAATCCCTTGCACCACTGGGTAATCGCGCTGGTTGATGCTCTCCTGCAGGCGCAGGGCAATGCCCGGCCAGGAGAAGGTGACTTCGATCAACAGGGCGCCGCCAATCAGCGATGCAACAGTGATGCCGGCGATGGTGAGAACGGGCAGCAGCGCATTGGGCAGGGCATGGCGCAGCACGACTTGGGATTCGCTCAGGCCGCGGCTGCGGGCAGCCTCGACGTAGTCGGAACGTAAAGCTCGGCGCAGATTGAGGCGTAGGGCGTTGGTGAACACCCCGCTGAGCAGGAGCCCAAGGGTGCAGGCTGGCAAGGCCAGATGGCGCACAGCCCCATTGAGCGCAACCCAGTCGCCGCTGAGGATGCTGTCCAGGATTAGGAAACCGCTGCCCGAGGGGGGCACCAAGCTGGGTGGAAAACGTCCACCCACTGGAAGCCAGCCCAGGATGACGGCAAACAGCAGCTGGAGCAGCATCGCCACCCAGAAGGGGGGCAGGGCATAGGTGCCGATGCCGTAGAAGCGTCCGGCCAAATCCAGCTTCCCCTCCGGACGGGCGATGCCGCTGAATCCCACGGCCAGGCCGCTCACGGCTGCCAGCGTCAGGGCCGTGATGCTCAGCTCCAGGCTGGCTGGCAATGCATCGGCAATGATCTGGCGCACCGGTTCCTGGTTGATCAATGCAGCTCCGAGGTCGCCGTGGAGCAGCCGATTGATGAAGTCGATGTATTGATCGCTCAGGGGCATATCCAGCCCGAGCCGTTCCCGCAGCAGCGCCTTGGCGGCGGCAGGGGCCCTGCTGCCCAGGACTGCATCCACTGGGTCGCCCGGAGCGACCCGCAGGAGAAGAAACACCAGGCTGGAAATCAGCCAAAGCATCACCGGTGCCAGGGCGAGTCGGGTCGCGCCGTAGCGCAGCAGTTCGCGTCCGCGTGCCATCAGCGTTTCTCCCGCAGTCGAGCCAGTCGCAGTTGGCCACTGCCGTTGAATTCAGGCGGTGCTAGGTGAGTCTGGGCCCAGGCCTTGGGGGTCACCAGCCACACCGGCAGGTATGCGGCGCCCTCTGCGGCCATTGTGTCGATGGCCAGGAGTTGTTCCAGCCGTTCCGCGCCTTTGAGGGAATCGCTGCGTCGGAGGGCTGTCTCAAGGCCTGGACGCGTCCAGAAGCTGCCGCTGATCACCGCCTCGCCGGCTTCGCAGATGTCTCCTTTGGCTTGGGTGCAGCTCAGTAGAGGAGCCAGATAAGCCTCAGGGTCTGGATAGGAGCCACCCCAGTCGAGCATCACAGCCTTGAAGGCCCCTTCGCCGAGCTGCCGGTACACAGTGGTGGACTCCACTCCCTCCAGTCTGAGACGAATGCAGTCGGGTAGATCGCGGCTGAGTTGGGCCTGCCAGGTGAGAGCCATCAGTCGATCGGAGGGCACGTTGGAGCGATAGGTGAAGGGCAGTTCCAGGGGTTGTCCCTGGCAGTAGCCCGACTGACGCAGCAGGGTCCGGGTTCTTTCTGGCGAGTAGAGGGGCCAAGGTTCCTGGCTGCCGCCCTGGAGGCTGGGCGGAATCAGTGAGCGGAGTGGTTGGCGTTGGCCGTGGCTGACCCGGGTGCTGATCAGGCTGCGATCAAGGCTGTGGACCAATGCTTGGCGCACCTGCTTTGACAGCAGCGGTGGGGAGTTGCTCAGGAAGGTGATGTAGCCGATCTGGAGGGCAGGGCCGCTGCTCTCCAGCAGCAGGCCCTGGGCGGCCCTTCGATCCAGGGCAAGGCGCTGGTCTTCGTCAATGGATTCCGACAGCAAGACATCCACCTCACCACTACGCAAAGCTCCAAACAGGGCTGTGGAATTGCTGAGGTTGATTAGGTCGAGTCCCGCATTGCTCGGAGGGGCGCCCCAATAGCGCTTGAACGGCACGAGGCGCTGTTGCGTGGCCCGAAAGCTGGCCAACTTGTATGGCCCTGTGCCGATGAAACGATCGTTGAGAAAACGGTCTTTGTACTTGGCGTAGGCCGTCGGGGAAATCGGCGTGAGGTAGGGGGATGTGAGCAAGCTCTCCAGTGAACTGGAGGGACGGCTCAGCCGCAGCCTCAGTACATCGCTGGCAGGTGTCTCGATCGCCTGGATGCGGTCTCCAACCACGTAGCTCTGAGTGCCGATGCGCAGAAACCGGTTCAGGCTGAAGGCCATGGCCTCAGCATCGAAGCGAGTGCCGTCGTGGAACAGCACATCGCGTCGAAGTGGGATGGTGACTGTGCGGCCTCCATCGCTGATCTGCGGTTGCTCAGCAGCTAGTTGGGGTTTGAGGCTGCTGTCCTGTTCGCGCGTGTAAAGGGTGTCGCCGAGTGCACTGAGCAGCTGGAGTGTGCCGTAGGTACTGGCCTGGGCGGGATCCAGCGATGCGATCCGGCCAGCGCTGGCCACGGTTAATCGATCACTGCTGCGCTGGTGTTGGCAGGCGAGCTGGCTGATGCTCAGCCCCAGCACAACAGCAACGCTGATCCAAGTGCTGCGGAACCGACGCTGCTGCTGCAAGGGTTGAGATTGGCTGGTGCACCCCATTCAAGGGTGGCTTGCGGCTCCTTGGGCATCCTCGTGGCGATCTGATGCGTCTGACAGGCAGATCTGCCCGAGTGACACCTCAAAAACATGGGAGCCTCCGGATGCCTGGAGGGGCCACCGCCTCACCCAGCAGCGATCGTGGCAGTCATCGATTCCTATCACTTGGAACAGATCACAGCTGTCAATCAGCTGGATGCAATCCCCCTGATGCACGTCCATGGTCGATGGTTGCATCGATTGGAGGCAGCGTTGACCGTTTCCTGGAATCAAAGCGTTCGGCATGAACGGAACAGCACAAATCGAATAGTTCTGATCTGGGCCGCTGTGAATTGTCATAACTCTGCCCTATCGCCAGGGTGTGGCGCCAGTGCGGCTGGCTTGTATGTGGTTTTGCTCAGAGGCAGCCGAGATGGGCGGCGATGCCGCGCACCTCGGGTAAGGCTGTGATCGCCTCCAGGGCGGACTTCATGGCGCCGTTGCTCACTTCGTGCGTGATCACAACGATCTCTGCAGCTGCATCGGTGGGGTCAAACTGCACGATCGATTGGATTGACACGCCCTGATCACCAAAGCAGGAGCCGATCCGGCCGATCACTCCAGGAGCATCATCCGTTGTGAAGCGCACATAGTTGCGCTGGCGGATCTGGCTGCTGTTGACCAGGTGGCAGGCGCGCCAGCTGCTCGCCGCTAGCAGCGGGTCGAGGTTGCCATCGCTGTCGTCGAGTTGTCGGATGCCGGCGATGTTGAGGATGTCAGCCACGACGGCCGATGCTGTGGGGCCTGCACCTGCGCCCGGGCCGTAGAACATCACCCTGCCAATCGGGTCGCCCTCGACAAGGATGGCGTTGTTGACACCGTTCACACCGGCCAAGGGGTGGTCGCTGGGGACCAGGGTGGGTTGCACCCGCACGGCCAGCGGTAAGGAGGTCTTGTCGTTGTCACCCTCGTCGTCTTCCACGCGCTCGGCGACAGCCAGCAGCTTCACCCCGTAATCCAGTTGCGTGGCGTAATCCACATCGCGGCTTTGGAGGTTGCTGATGCCAGCGGTGGGAATGCCGCTGCGGTCGATCGGTCCGCCGAAGGCCAGGCCGGAGAGGATCGCGATCTTGTCGGCGGCATCGAGTCCGTCGACGTCAGCTGCGGGATCGGCTTCCGCGTAGCCCAACTCTTGGGCATCCTTCAAGACCGATTGGTAGTTCGCCCCTTCATGGGCCATGCGGGAGAGGATGTAGTTGGTGGTGCCGTTGATGATGCCGCTCACCCGTTGGATTCGGTTTCCGCCAAGGGATTGCTTCAACGGTTCAATGATCGGAATGCCTCCACCCACGGCGGCTTCAATCAGCACGTACACCCCTGCGGCCGCGGCGGCCGCGGCAATCTCTTCGCCATGGCGTGCGATTACAGCCTTGTTCGCGGTGACCACGGATTTCCCGGCGGCAATGGCGCGCATGATCAGGGTGCGTGCCGGCTCAAGGCCGCCCATCACCTCCACCACCACATGCACGTTGGCATCGTCCACAACCTCTTGGGGATCTGTGGTGAGCAACGAGGGGTCGAGTTCAACCGGGCGTGAGCGATTGAGGTCGCGAACAGCGACACGGGCGATTTGCAGGTCGCCGATCAAGGGGTGTCGGTCTTTCGGATTGTTGAGGATGGCGGCGACCCCTGCTCCGACGGTGCCAAGGCCGAGCAGGCCGATGCCGATCCGAGTCGCCATGGGGGGGTCCGTTTGCGTCGTCAGTGCTACGACTTTATTCAGAGGCGGGTGCCGAGTCGCCCACGAAGCGTGAGGCCTGGGCCTGCATCATCCGCAGGATGTTGAGGAAGCCATTGGCGCGTGATGGGGTGAGGCTGGCCTGAAGGCCTGTTGCGGCGATAAAAGTAGGGTCGACAGCCATCACTTCGGCTGGAGTGAGGCCATCAAGGCCCTGAATCAGCAAGGCCAGCAACCCTTTGGTGATCAGGGCGTCAGAGGCGCCCTGCCAGTGCAGGACTCCATTGTTGAGGCTGGAGTCGATGAAGACCTGGGAGACGCAGCCCTGAACGCGACGGTCTTCGGTTTGCAACTCTTGCCCCATTGCAGGCAGCTTTTTGGCTAGCCAAAGCACGTATTCGTATCGCTTCCGTGCGTCTGACGTGCCGTTGAGTTTCTCCGCCAGTCGGTCGAGGGCGGCGCTGCCGTAGCTGCTACCGGCACTGGCGGATGGATCCATGGCGTGTCAGCCGATGCGTGAGCGTCGAACCCTACCGAGCAGGGTGGTGGTGCTGAAGAAGCCCACGCCTCCGAGCGCGCCAAGCAGAAGAAGGGAGGATGGCTCTGTCTGGCTGATCGCATCGATCTGCACCTGGCCATTGCGGATCGGTAGGGCCAGGTAGTCCCGGTGCCCAGGGCCGCCATCAACCTGCAGATCAACGGTCTGCAGGTCCGAGTTGTCTTGGTCGAGGGTCGGCAAGCTCAGCCGCAGCTGTCCGCTGGCATCGATGCGACCCAATTCCGCTCCGGCGCTGCCATCGGCCTTCATGACGCGCACTACTGCATCTTTCACTGGATCGCCGCTGGAGTAGGTGCTGCGCAACTCCAGGTTGCCGTTGAGATAGCGAAGGCTGCTTTCGATCGCATGGGCTTTGCCTTCAGCAGGCAGGCTCAGCGTCAGGGTGCAGGCCGTGGCGCCAATCATCAGGCTGCGTTTGAGGCTGAACATCGATCGCAGGCAAACAGCTGTTTCATCGTGCGGGCCATCACTCGGAATGGGAAGGGGGCGTCCCCGAATCCGTTGCTGCGGCCGACTGTTTTCGGCGGCGTCCCCTATGGCTCGCCTTGGCCCTTGGGTATGGCTCTTCCTGAGCAGTTGAAGCCTCTGGTGACGTCAGCTGGTGACGTCAGCCCCAGCACGCGACAGCCTCATTCAGCCCAGTCCTCAGCTGTTGTTGGCGAGGCTGGCTTGCTCTCTCCACTGCACTCCACTGCACTCCACTGCACTCCACTCCACTCCACTCCCCTTTCGCTCACCCAGCCATCAAAGGGCAGGTCCCAGGCTGATCTGGGCAGGTCGACAGGGCTGATGCAGGCCTCGGCCACCACCACCATGGCCTTCACGCTCTTCCAGTGTGGGTCGGCACGCAGGCGGTCGTAGTAGCCGCCGCCGTAGCCAAGCCGGACCCCTTTCAGATCCACAGCCAGGGCTGGCACGAGAAGGATCTGGATCTCTTGCGGCATCAGCAGCCTTCCGGTTTGTGGAGCGGGGATTCCGCTGCTGTCAGGAGAGAGTGGGCCGCCATCCCAGGGGCGATAGGTCAGTCCGCCTGCTCCATCACTGCAGGGCAGGGCCAGGGGCCAGGGCTTCAGCGCTGTTGGTAAGGAGCGGAGGTCGGTTTCGCCTGGAAGCGGCCAGTAAATGCCGATGTGGCCGCCGCCCCGGATCAGAGTCGTTCTGGCGATCATGTCCGCCAGCATGCGCTCCACTGCTGCTTGGATCAAGCGGTCATCGCGTTGTCGACGCTTGGTGCGGAAATGGCGGCGTAGCCGCTGTTTGGCTTCTTGGCCGTTGTCATTTTGGTTGTTGTCATTCGAGGACTGATTCATGGCAGCAGCCCCCAGCGCCCCATCAGGGGGAGATGAAAGTGGAGTTCAGTGTCCCCCTCCGGCCATAGCGTCTCCAGCTCATTCCGCAGGGAGGTCATGAGGGCAGGCGCCTGGTCGGCGCTACGCAGCGCCGACCAAGTGCTGATAAAGCCCAACAGTTGATCCATGGACCACTGCAGTTCGATGCGCAGTTGCGAGGGGATCGGCTTGCTGGATCCAGGGAAGGGCAGATCGCTGTAGCGCTGATCCACGTGAGCGCGTTCGGGTGGCCACCACTGATTCAGGCGTTGGTGGTAAAGCTGATCAAGCCAGGTTTGCAGCCCAGGAGGGGCTCCCTGGAGAGGGTCATAACCCACCCAGACCAGTAATCCACCAGGTCGAAGCACCCGATGCACCTCCAGGTTGAATTGGGGAACCTTCAGCCAGTGGATGGCCGCAGCCACCACCACAGCGTCAAGGCTCGCGTCCTTGAGCCCGCTCTGCTCCGCCGGGGCCACGCTGTAGTGAATGCGTGGATGGGCAGGGGCTGCGGCAATTTGGGCGGGACTGAGGTCAGTGGCTTCCACACGGTCAAACCATTGGGCCAGTCCCAGGGAGGCCTGGCCGCTGCCGCAGGCGACATCCCAGCAGCAGTGATGGTGAGGGGTTTGAGCGGCCAGCCAGTGGAACAGCTGGTCTGGATAGCGCGGTCGGCAGTGTTGATATGAGGTGGCCACTGCATCGAACCAACCGTGGTCAGGGCCGCTGCTCATCGCAGGCACCAGGGGATGAGGGCTGGAGTGAAGACCATCCATCCTTGCCTCTGATGGTGCTGCTCGCCGATCTCTCGATACGGAAATCCGTCAGGAGTAGACACGCTTCCCTTCACGGGCGTGATCCTATGGCTGCTCCCCTCTGCGCAAGATCTAGAGATCGCGACATGCTCGTCTGTCGTCGCTTTTCTTTCGGCACGGGTGCGTTTGGGTCCCACCGCTTGAACTGCAATCTTTGCCTGACGACTTCGCGTTTGCATTCACCGCCCGGTGCGGAATCGGCCGCTGATTGATGACGTCAAAAGCTGGGTAATTGTGATCATCAGTGTCGCTGTTCGGCTTGGGTGGTGATCATTCGTAGCCAGCTTCTGGAGGGGCGCAAGCTGGTGAGCACTCTGATGGGGTCGTGTCTCGCTTGGCATGAAGAGTCTGAGACGGCTCGCAAACAGGAATTGATCACCTGTCTGAAGCCCTATGTCACTTCATGGCACCGTGTCTGATTGGACGCCATCGTGGGTAGAGGGGGAATTGAGACATGTTCAAAAAGCTCAAGGAGCGTTTCTGGAGCAAGTCACGGCAGCCAGGACCTGGCGCGGACTCTGTCGATGCTCATGCAGGAACCGCCCAGCCCGATGCAAGGCCTCAGAAGACTGCAGAGAATGTGATTACGGTGGACGGACGCCGCTATGACGCCGCAGACATCTCTGAGGATCTCTCCCAAATGATCACAGATCTGATGAAGGCTGACCGCGCTCTCCGTCGCCATAGCGACAAGGTACAGATCTTGCGGCTTGGTCGGCGGCAAATGGAGCAGCAGCTTCGGCAAGGTCTTTCCAGTTTGTAGGCATTAAGCCTCCTCGGGCCCTGTCTCCACATCAGATTGTCAAGTCTTGCTGTTGCACAGAAAGGATCCCGATCTGCCGATCGATGTGACCTTTTGGTTCGCACTGAATGTGTTTTCTGCTCGCAACGTGTGTTGGTTGGACTTATGGCAAGTCGTCATTGGCCTTGGCCGGTTCATGGGCTTGGATTGCAAGTGCAGTGGTGACTAAAGCCAGACCAAGCAAGAATTCCATGGGGTTTGCAATCGTGAATGCCTGCTGATCTTGTGTTGCTCTTTGAATGGGTGCGGTGCAATTGATATCTCTCGCGAAAGGGTATATAAAAATGCGCTTTCTTTCGTTGGTGAGCCGATATTTCTGCCTTTGTAAATGATTTGCCTATGAATCGCTCTCTTTATGGTTGGAATGACTGGGTGCTCTTGGCCGATAGAACCGACAAGTCCATGCCTGATCTTCTGCAGAACTCAAGTCGGCCTTGGTTCAAAGCTTCCAGGACCGGGATGCCTATCTCTGGAACCAGCCGGTGAGGGCCACCGCCAGTGCATCGGCGGCGTCATCGGGTCGTGGTGGCGTGTCGAGGTTGAGTTCGCGCATCACGGCATCCAGCACTTCATCCTTGTCGGCATGCCCATGGCCCGTGAGGGCCTGCTTGATCTGCATTGGGGGAAATTCCACGATCGGTAGACCGAAGCGGGTGAGCGTCATGATCACCACACCCCGCGCCTGTACCACAGCAATGGTGTTGCTCGAACGGTAAAAAAAGAACTTTTCAACGGACGCGATCTCCGGCTTCCAGAGGCGGATCAACTGACGCAGATCACGGGCGATCTCCACCATCCGTTCGCCCTCACTGCGACCGGCATCGGTGCGAATGATGCCGCAGTCCACCATCCGCTGGCTATCTGCCCCTCTGCCTGCGCTTGGATCCACATCGATGACGCCATAGCCCACTCGGGCCAGACCTGGATCGATGCCGAGGATGCGCATGCTCTCTTGGCTCAGGCCACCAGAGCGAGTTCGAATTCAGCTCGGTCGCTGCTCTCGCTGCGTTCAAACACCTTGCAGAACACTTTGACCACGCGGTCACCAGAGTCCACCTGCTCGAGAGGGTCCTTGCGCAGGCGGTGTCGGAGGCAGCAGGAGGCGACACGGGCGACGTCCTCTTCGCTGACTTCGGTGCGCCCTTCGAATGCAGCCAGGGCACGAGCGGCGCGGTTGGTGACGATGTCACCCCGCAAACCATCTACGTCGAGTTCACCGCACACGGCCGAGATCCGCAGCCGTAGGTCGTCATCGATGCGCACCTGATCAAGGCGTTGCTGAGCTTCCACAACCCTTTGTTGCAGGGCCTTTTGGTTCGACTCCACGCTGGTACTGAAGCCGTCGGGGTCGGCGTCGAAGGCGGTGCGTTGATCCACCACTTGCACCCGTAGTTCGGGCTCGCGCACGGTGCGCACTTCCACGCTCATCCCGAAGCGGTCCAGCAATTGGGGCCGTAGCTCGCCTTCTTCCGGGTTTCCCGAGCCGATCAAGACAAAGCGGGCTGGGTGCCTGACGGACACGCCTTCGCGTTCAACGGTATTCCAGCCAGAAGCGGCAGAGTCCAGTAGGACGTCGACGAGGTGATCGTCTAGCAGATTCACCTCGTCGACGTAGAGAAGGCCTCGATTGGCCTTGGCCAATAGCCCGGGCTCGAAGGCGCGCACGCCTTCGCTCAGAGCTTTCTCAATATCAATCGTGCCGCAGAGTCGGTCTTCTGTGGCACCCAGTGGGAGGTCGACCATCGGTACCTGGCGTTGTTCGCTCCCAAGGCTTTCGCCCCGATCCAAACGCTCACGTACCTCGCTGCTCTGGAGGTCGGGATCGGAGGGGGAGCTGTTGTAAGGGTCGCCTGCAACGACCTCGATCCCTGGCAGCAGATCAGCCAAGGCACGGATTGTGGTTGATTTCCCGGTGCCTCGATCACCCATGATCATCACTCCGCCGATGCGGGGGTCGATCACGTTGAGTAGTAGGGCCAGCTTCATCTCCTCCTGGCCGATGACGGCGGTGAAGGGGAAAACCCTGCGCTTCCGGGGTGCACTCACGGGCTGACACTCACAGTTGCTGTGGATTGTTTCACAGGCAGGACGGACAACACCTGCGGTGGTGTGGCATCGGCTGGATAAATGAGGCGAACCTGCACCCGACGGCTGGCGCCTGGGGCCAGGGTGACGCGGCCTAAAACTGGACCTTCCATGCCCTGGCGCAGAACGAGGTGATACAGGCGTCGTCCGCTGGGGCGGCCTTCGCTCCCGTCCAATCCCCGCACTTCGACTGGGCCACGGAACATCACTGAACTCTTTGCGGGACTCTGAAAGCGCAAACTGCCAGATTTGCTGCCGCTCTTGATCGGAGATTCGAGGGCGATGGCGACGCTGCGCGTCTCTCGGCCTGGGTTGTGCAGCGGCAGGAGAATGTCGTACTCGACGCCGTAGTTGCCATGGGCCGCCCAGGCAGTACCGGGGCTGAAGGCCTGCAGCTCTGCGGTCTGTACCTGGCCAGTGCCGAGCTCCCCACGCTCCAGGCTGCTGATTGGCCACGAGATTGGCGCCTGAGGCAGCGACAGAGTGCTAGTGCCTGGGTCGGTGATGGTGGCGGCCCAGCGGCTGCCCACCTGGATGCCGCTGACGCGCGAATAAATCATTTTGCCTCGGCTTCCTCGTGGCGTCGGCTTGTGCTCTTTTGGGCTGAGCCGCCCTGAGCGCAGTAGCTCCTGCCAACGGGTCAGCGTTGGTGCAGCGTCGTTGTTGCCCTGGGCGGCCAAGGTTGCCAGATACACAGGCCCTGAGCTGCGCAGTCGCAGTTGCAGATTGCGGCCATTGAGCAAGGGGTCAAGGCCGGCCACCGGAATGGGGAGCACCATCAGGCTGCTGGGGGCTCCAGGCTCCAGCGTCCAGACCTTCGGGAGTTCAGGTGCGCTGGATCCCCGCAACAGGTCACCGGCGACGCGGCTACCCGGTCCTGCTGCGATCGGCTCGCTGGTCTCGCTCATCAGTGCAGGCAGGGGTAAGAAAGGCGCCGCCGTTTGACCGGGGGCGGTGGCCTGGGAGAGCGAGGTGCTTCCACCCACCAACTCCAGAGTCACCGGATCATCACCCACAGGCTGGGCCAGCACTGCCAGCCAGAGCGTGGAGTCGAGGTGTTCAGGGGTGCCTGCGTAGACGTGATGGCTGAACAGATCGAAGCGTCCGTCGAGAGGCTGATTCAGCCCGGGCTTATCGGGAAAGGTGGAGAGCAGGATCCCGTCGTCAGTGATCAGTTCCGGGTTGTTGTCGTTGACCACCAACACCTGATCGAGTCCCCCTGGTAGAGCCAGCACCTTCTGCTGCCTCTGAATGGTTCGCACCTCAGCTGATGGCTCGAGCTTGTCAGTCGCGCCTGCACCTATGACGTCTGTTTCGACGCAGCACAAGCCGAGGGCGGCCAGGGTGAGAGCCATCGTTCCCCGAAACGTTCGGCGGCGATCTGTGGTCATGCGCGTGCTGCCATTCGCCACTGTTCTAGGGAGACGGTGCAGCAGTGGCAGGTTGGACCGGTGCGCGAAGGGGCACTGGCTTTGGTTTGAGCACCGGGGCCATCGCTGCCGCCATGTTGCGGATCAGTTCGGTGGAACGGGGGTCGTTGAAGGGTCCCTGCACCATGAATGCTGCAACGGCTCGGCTGCCATCGGGTAGTTCGATCAAGCCCGCATCGGCGTAGGCGATGCCGATGTCGCCTGTTTTGTTGTACACCCTGTAGCCCTTGATCATCAGGCTGTCATCGGGGCGGCCCTGTTCGCCGCCTAGTCCTTTGAGCAGACCACCTGGAAGCAAACGATTGGTCACTGAGGTTCCCATCACCTCCCGGAACAGGTCTCGGCTGCGGGTGCTGAGGGCTTTCCCGGTGTCCACGAGGGCAATCGCACGGGCCAGGTCTCGGGCGCTGGAGGTGTTGGTGCCCTGGAGGTCAGGCAGCCAGTTGTTCACCTCTGTAGCGCTGAGGCCTAGTGCATTGAAACGGGTATTGATTACCTTTTTGCCACCCGCTCGTTCGATCAACAGGTTGGTGGCGGTGTTGTCGCTGATCCGGATCATCTCAGTGGCCACTTCATGGGTGGGGAAGCGCGTTCCAAGAGGTTTGGTGGCCATCCAACCGGCGCCTCCGCCCACAACCGGTTTGGTGAGCGTGAGCGGTTCGTTCCAGCGCAGGCTGCCGCTGTCGAGCAGCTCAAGGGTGGTGAGCAGGATGGGTGTCTTGATCGAGCTGGCAGCAGGCAATGCCGTGTCGGGATTGAGCTCGGCGTAGCGCCCGTCATCGAGCACGAGCATGAAGGCACTGACCTTGAGGTCGTTCTGTTGCGCTGCCAGCTGACGCCAGCGCCCGCTGAGGGTGGTGACTTCCTTTTTGGTCTCGAACCGTCCGAGCTGAGTACCCCAGGCTTGGGTCGGATGCTGTTGGTTCTTCACTGCGCTCGGTGTGAGCTTGGTTGTGATGCTGTCGCGTTCGGGAAGCTTCAACCAGGCGGGCAGGTTGATCTGACCTTGTTCGATCTGGGGCGCCAGCATCTTCAGAGCGGAGCCAGTGATCACCCCGAGGCCGATGCCCATCAGCATCAACCGCAGCATGAGCCGCACCGGCTTGCCCCACCCGGGTTGATTGCGCTTGGAACGACTGCTGCTCACCCGAGATCGATGGAGGGCTGCCAGAGATTAGGGGCGGTGTTGCCGAACCGCCCAGCGGAGTTGGCGCACCATGCCGCGAAGTAGGGCCACTTCATCGGCTCGGATCAGGCCGCGCAGCAGCAACCCTCTGAGTTTGGCCATGCGGGCTCGTGCGGTGTGCTCGAGCAGAAAGCCCACCTCCAGCAGCAGCTCTTGGGCATCGTCCAAGCAGGCTTCCAGCTGCTTAGGGCCAGACGGTTCATTCGGCTCGGCAGGGGTTGGCGGAGGATTGGCCATGGATGCCGGCACCGCCTCGGCTTCGATCGTCTGCTTCGCCGCTGCAACCCGAAGTCGGGTGATCTCGTGAAGCACGACTGCCACGGCGTGAGAGAGGTTGAGCGATGGATAGTCGCCACTGCTGTGGAGCGTGATGACTCGCTGGCTGAGCAGTAGCTCGGCATTGGTGAGGCCATGGTCCTCCCGGCCGAACACCAGAGCAAGTGGTTGTTTGGATCCTGGCTTGATCGCCCACGGCAGCACGGCGTCAGGAGGGCCGAGAGGAATGGTGCCGTGATCCAGTCGGCCTGCTGTGGCCACTACTCGGCTGCAGTCGCCCACGGCCTCCAGCAATGTGGAATAGACGCGGGCTGCCTCCAGCACAGGGCGGCCATGGACCGCCATTCGTCGTGCATCGGCATCGTTCGGGTCGCATCGTGGTGCCACGAGGCGCAGATCATCAACGTCGAAATTGGCGCAGAGTCGGGCCACGCTGCCCACGTTCAGAGGACCAGCCGGTTCCACCAGCACCACACACAGCGATCCCCTCAAGCTCATTCAGGGGTCGTGAAGGTTTTGAGATGGGCCAGCAGATCGGCCATGTCTTGCGGTTCGATCTCGAAGCGGGGCATCGGCGGTGTCTGACCACTCACCACCTGCTGGATGATTTGAGGATCGTTCAGGCGTGATTCCAGCCCGTTGAGGCTGGGCCCCACTAACCCCTGGCCGGCAATGCCATGGCAACCGGCGCAGTTGATGCGAAAGAGCAGGCCACCATGCTCGGCATCACCCGAAAGCGAGCGAGTCGCAATCACATAGGGATCACGGCCGGCACTGCGCATCAGCCAGAGCAGCAGCACGATGCATGTCAGCGCCGCCAGCGTGACCAGTCCAGCAATTAAGCCCCGACGTCGCGGCGGCGTTGCTGCAGCAGTTGATGACGGGGAAGTCACGATCGCGTCCAAGCCATGAAACAATTGTGGGCAAGTTTTCCATTGGGCGCGACATGATCGAACCCCTGCTCTGCGGCATCGTTCTGGGTCTGATCCCCGTCACCTTGTTGGGACTGTTTGTTGCGGCTTGGAATCAGTATCGCCGGGGCAGTGCTCTAGGGGGCTGAGAAACATCACAGAACTGTTGCCGTAATGGCGTTGATCCACTTCCCGCCACCCTTTCGGAGTGGCGGGTTTTTTTGTCTTGGTGTGTTCGCAGAGCACGACGGCGTCTGGTCGCAACCACTGCCCGCTGATCAGAGCGTCCAGTCCTGCCCCATAGAGCCCTGAGCTGTAGGGAGGATCGAAGTACACCAGATCAAAGCCAGGATCGTCGTCAGGGCGTCCTCGCTTCAGCCAGGTGACCAGGTCGCGCTGCACAACCACGACCTGCACAGGGTCGGGTTGGCCGGAGGCGGTGGCTAGCAAATTGCTGCGGCAGATGGCTGCAGAGGCTCCATGGGCCTCAATTGCAACCACCCGTTGCGCCCCGCGTTGGAGTGCTTCACAGCCCATCACACCGCTGCCGCTGCAGAGGTCTAACCAGTGGGCACCGTCGAGACGCGGCCCCAGGATATTGATCACCGCCTCACGCACTCGGGCTGTGGTTGGGCGAGTCTCTCCTCCCTTTGGACTGCGCAGTTTTCGTCCGCCGGTGAGCCGAAGCTGACCCTGGCCGCCGCTGCTCACTGGGGAAGAGGTGCGCCCTGATCCAGCCAGCTCAACCACCGCTTCAGTAGCCGCTGGCCGGCTTCACCGGATTTTTCTGGGTGGAACTGGCAGGCCCCAAGCCGTCTCTCCCAGACGATGGCCGTGGCCTTGCCCGCGCCAAATGGGGCGGTCGCGGCCAAGGCGGCGGTGTCGGCGGGATGGGCGGCGTAGGAATGCACGAAATACATCCACTCCTGATCGTCTTGGACGCCTAGTAGCGGCGAGGTCTGGCAAGACTGGAGTCGTGCCCAGCCCATATGCGGGATACGTTCGCCCTGGTCAGCAGGCAGGCGCTCTACCCGTCCAGGCAGCATGCCAAGCCCAGCTCGGCTTCCCTCGTCACTCGCGTCGAATAGAAGCTGCAGACCCAGACAGATGCCGAGCAGTGGCCGCTCATCCTCGTGCCATTGGCGCAGGTCTGGCACCAGCCCTGTGGCCTCAAGTCGTTCCATCGCTGGGTCGAAGGATCCAACCCCAGGCAAGATCAGGGCGCTGCAACCGTCGAGGTCTGCCGCATGATGCACGGCTTTCAGTGACAAGCCAAAACGGCGAAAGGCAACCCGCACCGAGTGCAGATTGCCCATCCCGTAATCAATCAGACCGATCGTCAAGTTGACGAGTGCAATCAGAGGTACTTGGAGATCGTGCCAGAGAGAGTGGCCTTTGGAACGGCTCCAACCACCGTGTCAACTTTCTGGCCGCCTTTGAACACCATCAAGGTTGGAATGCTGCGGATGCCGTACTGGCTTGCAACGTTTGGGTTTTCGTCGGTGTTCAGCTTGAAGACCTTGATCTTGCCCTCGAACTCCTTGGAGATCTCATCAACGATCGGGGCAACCATGCGGCAGGGGCCACACCAGGGTGCCCAGAAGTCCACGAGCACAGGCACGTCGCTTTGGAGCACGTCCTGCTCGAAGGAGGCGTCTGTAACAGCAGCTGCGCTGGACATTCTCTTGACCTTGGTATGTGCGGAAATTTAGCAATGGTTTTAAGGAAAACCCGGGTTTCACGCCCCTTTAGGGAGGAACTGTGATCAACCCCTGAAGACAAAAAGCCCGAACGCGTCGGGCCGGAGGGTGTGAGGAGTGTGTGGGCCGGAGCCCGCACGCCTGAAGATTAACGCTTGTCTCAGGCGTCTCAACCATCTTCGTTGCTTTGCAGTGGTCGGGGTTCTTACTTGCCCATGCCCAGCTGTTGGGCTTTTTGATAAACCTTGCCTTCCGTGAGGAGCGATGGGGCGACGACCACTTCGACTTGCTGCATCTCTTTAATGGTTCGGGCTCCGAGGGTGCCCATGGATGTTTTCAGGCAGCCGAGAAGGTTGTGGGTGCCATCGTCGAGCTTGGCGGGGCCACGCAAGATCCGCTCGAGGCTGCCTGTGCTGCCAACATTGATGCGGGTGCCGCGGGGAAGCACGGGGCTGGGTGTGGCCATCCCCCAGTGGAAGCCTCGACCAGGAGCTTCTTCGGCGCGGGCGATTGGGGAGCCGATCATCACGGCGTCAGCACCACAGGCGAGGCACTTGCAAATATCACCACCGGTCACGATTCCGCCATCGGCAACGATCGGTACGTAGCGGCCACTTTCGCGTTCGTAGTCGTTTCGAGCTTCGGCGCAGTCCGCAACGGCTGTGGCCTGAGGGATGCCGACGCCAAGCACGCCGCGAGAGGTACAGGCTGCCCCTGGGCCAATGCCCACCATCACACCTGCGGCTCCGGCGCGCATCAGCTGCAGGGCGACGTCATAGGTGACGCAGTTGCCAATCACAACGGGGACACCCATGTCACGGCACAGGGCCTCGAGATCCAGAGTCTCTTGGCCTTCCGGGCCGATGTGATTCGTGGAGACGACCGTCGCTTGCACGAAAAAGAGATCGGCACCTGCTTCGGCAATGGCCTTGCCGAAGCGCATGGCGGCCACGGGAGTCCCGCTCACCGCGGAGATGCCACCCTGAGCCTTGATCTGTTGAATCCGCTTGCGGATTAGGTCTTCCTGTACTGGCTGGCTGTAGATCTCCTGCATCAGTGGAACGAATGCGTCCTTGGCCACCGCGGCGATCTTGTCGAGTACCGCATTGGGGTCCTCGTAGCGGGTCTGGACCCCCTCAAGATTCAGCACACCCAGGGCGCCGAGCTGAGAGAGCTTCACGGCCATGTCCACATCGACTACGCCGTCCATGGCACTGGCAATGATCGGAATCTCACGTTGAATTCCGCCCAGGCTCCAGTGGGTGTCAGTCACCTCCGGGTCAACGGTGCGGCCGCCTGGCACCAGGGCTATCTCGTCGATGCCATAGGCCCGACGGACAACTTTGGAACGACCAAGCTGAATGTTCACCGCAAGCGAATGAAAGATCAGGTCAAGCTACCAAGCGGCCTTGGCTTGATTGGCCGCTTGGCTTGATTGAGATCTTGCCAGGGAGATGCTTCAGTTTTTGCTGCCGGTGAAGGAGTTCCAGCGTTCGCGCAGGCTCTGGAGCACGTCGCGGCGTTCGTCGCTTCTGACCAGTCGTGTCACGGAGAATTGGATCATCCAGCAAATTCCCACCAGCTCGAAAAGGCGGGGAGCAAGGGGGATGGTGTCAATCGCGCTGAGGAGTCCGGAATAGACCTTGATCAGCAGTACAACGGCGATCAGGATGGCCACAATCCGCAGCGGCTGGCGCAGTTGATTGAGCTGCTCGCCGAGATCGTTGCCTTCCCACCAGGACGTCAGCTTGGCGGTGAGCAGTTTCCATTCGCCACCGGTGCTGGCGTCGTCATCGCTGCCACTGCCGGCAGGGATGGAAATCCGTTCGGCGATTACGGCGTCGTCGCTCGGTGTTGATGCTGGAGGCGTGGTCGGAACTGAGGGAGGGGGCGTTGTCCCCGCGGTGGTTGACGTCTCAGCCGAATCCTTCTGGCTCGGGGAGGTTGGTGGCTGTGCGCTTGTGGAGGAGCTGGAACTGAAGGGGGCAGGAGTTGTTGGCATGCCTGTCCCTGTCACTGCCGAGAACGAGGGAGTGGACGGTGTTGAAGGGGAGGGTTTGGTTTGTGGATTGGTCGCGTCGTTGGCTGCTGCGTAATCGCTCGCTGCGCCATCGCTTGCTGCGGCCTCGGAGCTTGTGTCGCCAGCAGAAGTGGTGTCTCCGGAGGGAGAAGAAGGGGTGCTCGAAGAGGAGGTTGAGATATTGATTTCAGAGCTCATCGCGGGTCTCACGCGTTGTAGGCAGGCAATTTAAGGGCGGTCGACGGAAAATGTCTGCCCGCAGCATTGATTGGTATTGATCGCAATAACTGGTGAGTAGCGCTCTGCCGCGATAAAGTTGTTGGGTCTTTTAGGTCTTGTATGGCGGATCCAGTGGGGCCCGGCAACGGTGGTCCTGGCGAGTCCGACGACCGGATCATCCAGACGGATCTGCGCAACGAGATGTCGCGTTCCTATCTGGAATACGCGATGAGCGTGATCGTTGGGCGTGCTCTGCCTGACGCCCGCGATGGTCTCAAGCCCGTGCATCGCCGCATTCTCTATGCGATGTACGAACTGGGGCTCACCAGCGATCGGCCTTACCGGAAATGTGCCCGTGTGGTGGGCGAGGTGCTCGGTAAATATCACCCCCATGGCGATACCGCCGTCTATGACGCCCTGGTGAGGATGGCCCAGGACTTCTCTATGTCGATGCCGTTGATCGACGGCCACGGCAACTTTGGTTCGGTTGATAACGACCCGCCGGCGGCGATGCGGTACACCGAATCGCGTCTGCGGGCTCTTACCACCGACAGCCTTCTCGAAGATATCGAGGCTGAGACCGTTGATTTCGCTGACAACTTCGATGGGTCTCAGCAGGAACCTACGGTGCTGCCTGCCCGGATCCCCCAGCTGCTTCTGAATGGCTCGGCAGGGATCGCCGTCGGGATGGCGACCAATATCCCTCCCCACAACCTCACTGAGCTGATTGATGGCCTTCTCGCTCTGATCGAGGACTCCGAAATCGATGACAGCGCCTTGATGCGCATCATCCCTGGCCCCGACTTCCCCACGGGAGGTCAGATTCTCGGCCGCACCGGCATCCGTGAGACCTATCTCAGTGGCCGTGGCTCGGTGACGATGCGAGGCGTGGCTGAAATCGAGACCATCGAAGCCCCCGGCCGGCCAGACCGCGATGCCGTGATCATCACGGAGCTTCCTTATCAGACCAACAAGGCGGCTCTGATCGAGCGCATCGCCGAAATGGTCAACGACAAGAAGCTGGAAGGCATTTCCGATATTCGCGACGAAAGTGATCGCGACGGCATGCGCATCGTGGTGGAGCTGCGCCGCGACGCTTATCCGCAGGTTGTGCTCAACAACCTGTTCAAGCTCACACCGCTGCAGAGCAATTTCAGCGCCCATATGTTGGCGCTGGTCAACGGTGAACCGATCCTGCTCACCCTGCGCAAAATGCTGCAGGTGTTCCTCGACTTCCGCGTCGAGACGATCGAGCGACGGACTCGCTACTTGCTGCGTAAAGCAGAGGAACGGGACCACATCCTCCTCGGTTTGTTGCTGGCACTCGACCAGCTCGATCCGATCATTGCCCTGATCCGGGCAGCGTCCGACACGGCAACGGCCCGTCAGCAGCTGCAGGAACGTCATGGCCTCACCGATGTGCAGGCGGACGCGATTCTGCAAATGCAACTGCGTCGCCTCACAGCTCTGGAAGCCGACAAGATCCGGCTTGAGCATGAAGATCTTGTGACCAAGATCGCTGATTACAAAGACATTCTTGGTCGCCGCGAGAGGGTTTTCGGGATCATTCAGGACGAGCTCAGGCAGCTGCGTGAGCGCCACCAAGTGGAGCGCCGCACTGAAATTCTCGATGTGGCCGGTGGCTTGGACGACATCGATCTGATCGCTAACGAGCGTTCAGTGGTGCTTGTGACGGAAACGGGCTACCTCAAACGGATGCCGGTGAGCGAGTTCGAGGCCACAAGCCGAGGGACGCGTGGCAGAGCCGGAACCCGCAGTCAGGGTGAAGAGGCGGTGAAGCTGTTCATCAGCTGCAACGACCACGACACTCTGCTGCTCTTCAGCGACCGTGGTGTGTCGTACGCCCTGCCGGCCTATCGCGTGCCTCAGTGCAGCCGCACCGCCAAGGGCACTCCCGTGGTGCAGTTGCTGCCGATCCCGAGAGAAGAAGCGATCACCTCGCTATTGGCCGTGTCGGAGTTCAACGACGACACCGATCTGCTGATGCTCACCCAGGGGGGCTTTATCAAGCGCACCCGCCTGTCGGCCTTCAGCAACATCCGTTCCAATGGTTTGATTGCCATTGGCCTGGAGGAGGGGGATGCCCTTACTTGGGTGCGACTGGCGGTACCCGGCGATAGCGTTTTGATCGGCTCTCAGGCCGGCATGACCATCCACTTCCGCCTCAGCGATGAGGAGTTGCGCCCGCTGGGACGCACGGCACGGGGGGTGCGTTCCATGAATCTGCGCGACGGAGATGCGCTAGTGAGCATGGATGTGCTGCCTGTTGAGCTTGCCGATCAGGTGGCTGAGAGTCATGAGGATGGGGCAGATGAGGACGAGGGATCCACTGCTTCGGATGGCCCCTGGGTGCTGGTGGCCTCGGCCGGTGGTCTTGGTAAGCGAGTGCCGGTGACGCAGTTCCGACTCCAGAAACGGGCCGGTATGGGCCTTCGCGGTATGAAATTCCGCAAGGAAGGTGATGCGCTGGTCGCCCTGCGGGTGTTAGGTGCCGGAGAAGAGCTGCTGCTGGTGAGTGAAAAAGGTGTGATCGTGCGAACCAGTGCGGATGCCATTCCCCAGCAGTCCCGAGCTGCCACTGGCGTGCGACTCCAGAAGCTTGATAAAGGTGATCATCTGCTCAAGGTGGTGCTTGTTCCACCACAGGCGGAATCCGATGCTGATGAGTCCATCGATGAGACTTCCGACCGTCCTGATGGGGCCGAGGCTGATGCAGTCGATGCTGAAGCAAGCCAGGCAGATGCAAGCCGTGCAGATGCGGCCAAGGCGGAGGCCCCTGAGCCTTCCTCTGATCAGGACGGCTGACCTTGGCTGAAGGCCCGGATGTGCTGGTGCTCGGGGGTGGACCCGCAGCCCTTTGCATCGCCTCAGAATTGGTGCTTCGTGGAGTGCACGTCGAGGGGATCAGCCCTGAGTCTGTGCAGGAACCATGGCCAAACACCTACGGCATCTGGGCGAATGAGCTCAAGCAGCTGGGGTTGGAACACCTGCTGGAGCACCGCTGGAGTGACACCGTCAGCTTTTTTGGCATGGGCGGTTCGCCGGATCAGGATCAACCCACGGCGCATGGCATCGATTACGGCCTGTTTGATCGGGCCTGCTTGCAACAGCATTGGCTGACGCGTTGCGGGCCGATGCGCTGGCATCAAGACACGGCCGAGCGGGTGGAGGCCGGGCATCAGTGCACCACAGTGACGTGCGGATCCGGCCAGATCTTGCAGGCTCGATTGGTGATCGATGCAACTGGGTCGCGCACGCCACACATCAAACGGCCGGATCATGGCCCGGTGGCGGGGCAAGCCGCCTATGGCCTGGTTGGGCGCTTCTCGAAGGATCCGATTCCTTCGGGTCAGTTTGTGCTGATGGATTACCGCTGCGATCACCTCAGCGCTGAACAACGCACGGAACCGCCGACGTTTCTCTACGCGATGGATCTGGGTGACGGTGTGTTTTTTGTGGAGGAAACCTCCTTGGCCCTGGCACCGGCCGTTCCCTTCGACGTGTTGAAACTGAGGCTTCAGCAGCGCCTAGATCAGTGCGGTGTTCAGATCGAGGAGGTGCTGCACGAGGAGTTCTGCCTGTTCCCGATGAACCTCCCGTTGCCAGATCTGCTTCAGCCAGTGCTCGCATTCGGAGGGGCGGCAAGCATGGTGCACCCCGCTTCCGGGTACATGGTGGGCTCGTTGCTGCGCCGTGCCCCCGCTGTGGCGCAGGCTGTGGCCGATGCGCTGACAGAGCATCCCGGGCTGGGTTCGGCGTCTTTGGCGCGTCGAGGATGGCAAGCACTTTGGCCCCTGCAATTGGTGTTGCGCCATCGCCTCTATCAGTTCGGGCTAGGCCGTTTGATGGGCTTCAACGAAGCGTTGCTGCGCCGTCATTTCGCCACCTTCTTCTCACTGCCACGAGACGAGTGGTTTGGCTTTTTGACCAATACCCTGCCGCTACCGCGGCTCATGGTGGTGATGCTGCGCTTGTTTGCCTTATCCCCTTGGGAGTTGCGACGGGGGTTGGTGCTGGGGGCAGATCCAAGGCAGCATCCGCGCTGGGGAGCAGCCGATTCAATTGTTCTTCGGCACGATTAAGCGCTTCCCCTCCTCGTCCTCAGGCATTCGCAGGAAGCTGCCGCCAATCCGCCGGTTGGATCAATGGGAAGAGGGCGTCTTCTGCTTCCACGTCCTCCAGCCAGTGTTCGGGAAGCTCTTCGCGTCTTTCGATTGCGGCCATCAGTTGCCAGAAGCGATACAGATGGCGTTCCACGCGCTCCCTCGCCAGGTCGGTGGTGGTGCCGGAGCGCAGGATGAAACTCCAGTCAGATGACTGGGCTAGCAGGAGTTCCCGGCCTGCTTGGTGGAGCAGGCGCAGGTCGGCTTCGCTGCCAACGCCTCGGCTGCTGCGCTCCACCATGGCCTGGCCGGCTTTGCTCCACTCGGGCACGATCCAGGCATTGGTGTCGTTCAGCCAGTAGTCGTGGAACCCCCCGCGGCCCCAACTGGAGGGGCAGGGATCACACACCTGCAGGTTGGGGGTTCCGCCCAAGGCAGCCCGCAGACTGCTGAAGCGAACACCTTGCTCAGGGCCCTGACGGAACAATTCGGCCAGGAACCGAGGGCCCTCAAACCACCAGTGGCCAAACAACTCGGCGTCAAAAGGGGCCACGAGCAACGGTGCGGTTCCCATCCCTGCCTGGAGGTTGGCGAGCTGGTCGCGGCGACCCTGGAGAAAGTGTTGGGCGTGCTCGCGGGTGCGGGCTTGTGCCTGTTCCGGTTGATAGGGCTGTTTGGCATCAAGCGGTGCATTTTGGTCGCTGACCCGGTGCAGCTTCAGCCCCAGTGGGCGCTGGCCGGGAAGGCCATGGGCGGCGATGCGCTCGGGGGGAAGGTCCCAGCCCAAGTCGCGGTGGAATTCGCGATAGGCCGGATCGCCGGGGTAGCCATCCTTGGCTGACCACACCGGCAGGGTGGCGTCGCTGTCGCGTCCGAAGAAGGCCACACCCTGGCGGCTGCAGATCGGTGCATAAACGCCGTAACGAGGTCGGGGTTTGGCATGCAGGAGCCCATGGCCGTCGAGCACGGCGTAACGCAGCCCGGCATCCCGCATCCAACGATCGAGACCTTCGTAGTACGCGCATTCCGGTAGCCAGATGCCCAGAGGGCGCTCCCCGATCAGGCGGTGGTGTTCGCGAACTGCTGTGCGCAGCTGGGCACGGACAGCTTCCGGATGCTCCCGCAACAGCGGTAGATAGCCGTGGGTGGCGCCGCAGGTCAGTAGGTCCAGCACCCCCTGCTGTTGCAGAGCGGCGAAGCGTGCGATTAGATCTCCATCGCAGTCCTGCCAGCGTCCTCGGTGCCGGGTGATGGTGGCTTCCAGATGCTCAGCTGCATCTTGACGATCGGCTGGAGCCTCCTTGAGCAGACCAAGACGGGCATCAATCCAGGCGGGGAAGCGCTCTCGCAGCGTGGTGTCCGCCAGCAGCGACAGCAGGGTGGGAGACACCCCCATGGTCAGTTGCGGATGCTGGAGTGGATCAGCTGCCGCAGCCTCAAGCGTTTCCAGCAGCGGTAAGTAACACTCGATCAGGGCCTGAAAGAACCAGTCTTCTTCCAGGGAGTTGGGCTCGGAACCCCGCACATAGGGGAGATGGGCGTGGAGAACTAGAGCCAGTGCTCCGTGAGCCACGTTCCAGTCCCAGTAATCGAATGAATGTACCGGTAATTGCCGCAGTCTCTGCGGGATTTGACACGTGCACTCGCCTAGACTGATCTAACTCATAGTCATTCCGACTAGCACTGCTCTCGAGGCTGTTGCCATGGCCAAGGATCCCGGCCGCGTTCTGATCTTCGACACCACCCTCAGGGATGGTGAGCAATCGCCTGGTGCCAGCCTCAATCTTGAGGAGAAGCTTGCGATCGCTCAGCAGTTGGCACGCCTTGGCGTGGATGTGATCGAGGCGGGGTTTCCCTTTGCGAGCCCCGGTGATTTTGCCGCTGTGCAGCGCATCGCCCAGCAGGTGGGTGGTGAACAGGGGCCGATCATCTGCGGCTTAGCCCGTGCCTCCCGTGGCGATATCAAGGCCTGTGCAGAGGCGGTGGCGCCCGCACCCCAGAGGCGGATTCATACCTTTATCGCCACCAGTGATATCCACCTTGAGCACAAGCTGCGCAAGAGCCGCAAGGAGGTCTTGGCGATCGTGCCCGAGATGGTGGCCTACGCCCGCTCTCTTGTTGAGGATGTGGAGTTCTCTTGTGAAGACGCTGGCCGCAGTGATCCTGAGTTCCTTTATGAGGTGATCGAGGCGGCGATTGCTGCCGGGGCGAGCACGATCAATATTCCCGACACCGTGGGCTACACCACCCCCTCCGAATTCGGTGCCTTGATCGCCGGCATCGATCAATATGTCCCCAACATTGATGAGGCTGTGCTGTCCGTGCATGGCCATAACGACCTCGGTCTGGCGGTGGCCAACTTCCTCGAAGCGGTGCGCTATGGCGCTCGTCAGTTGGAATGCACGATCAATGGAATCGGTGAGCGAGCCGGCAATGCCGCCCTGGAGGAGTTGGTGATGGCGCTGCATGTGCGTCGTCGCTTCTACAACCCCTTTTTCGGACGTCCTGAGGATTCGCCGACACCACTGACAGCGGTGCGTACCGAAGAGATCACGAAGACCTCCCGGCTGGTGTCGAACCTCACCGGCATGGTCGTGCAGCCCAACAAGGCGATTGTGGGGGCGAATGCCTTCGCTCATGAGTCGGGCATTCACCAGGATGGTGTGCTCAAGAACAGGCTCACCTACGAGATCGTTGACGCCCGCACGGTCGGACTCACCGACAACCGTATTTCCCTTGGCAAACTCAGCGGCCGCAGCGCTGTGCGAGCTCGCCTGGAGGAGCTCGGTTATGACCTCAGTCGCGAGGATCTGGATGAAGCCTTCTCACGCTTCAAAGATCTGGCCGATCGCAAGCGAGAGATCACCGATCGTGATCTGGAGGCGATCGTCAGTGAGCAAGTACAGCAGCCTGAGGCCCGCTACCAGCTCAAGCTGGTGCAGGTGAGCTGCGGCAGCAGCCTTCAGCCCACCGCCACTGTCACCCTTGCGAATGAGGACGGCCAGGAGCAAACATCCGCTGCCATTGGCACCGGTCCGGTGGACGCGGTGTGCCGTGCTCTTAATGCTTTAGCGGGCGAACCGAATGAACTGGTTGAGTTCTCGGTGAAGTCGGTCACCGAAGGCATTGATGCCATGGGAGAGGTGACCATTCGCTTGCGTCGCGAGGGGCAGCTATTTTCTGGGCACTCCGCCGATACCGATGTGGTGGTCGCGGCGGCCCAGGCGTTTGTGAATGCTCTCAATCGCCTCGTGGCCGGCAGCCTTCATCAGCCGATCCATCCTCAGCGTGATGCTGCTGAAGTGGCGTCCCGTCCCAGTCTTTGAGGCGTCATGGCCACCTCAGCAAAGACTCGCGCTGGAGCCCTGTTGCAGCTACTGCTGCTGATCTTGCTGGCCCTGGTGGTGCTCGTTCCCTTGCTCTGGCTGGTGAGTACCTCCCTGAAGGGACCAGCCGAAGATATCTTCAGTTCACCACCAGCACTGTTGCCGGCCCAACCCAGCCTCGCGGCCTATGGCCGCTTGTTCCGGGATAACCCCCTCGGCCTTTATCTGCTCAACAGCACGATCGTGAGTGTGCTCGCGGTCGTTGCCAACTTGCTGTTCTGTTCCCTCGCGGCCTATCCGCTGGCGCGGATGCGTTTCGCCGGTCGGGGATTTGTGCTGGCCCTGGTTGTGGCCACGATCCTGATTCCCTTTCAGGTGGTGATGATTCCTCTCTATCTGTTGATGGTGCAACTGGGCTTGAGGAACACCCTGATGGCATTGGTGATCCCCCAGGCTGCCACTGCCTTCGGTCTCTACTTATTGCGTCAGAGCTTTCTGGCGGTGCCGGTCGAGCTTGAGGAGGCGGCCCGAATCGATGGCTGCAGCAAGCTTGGCGAATGGTGGAACGTGATGATCCCAGCCGCCCGTGCCGATCTGATCACCCTGGGCATGTTCGTGTTCATCGGCACCTGGAGCGATTTCCTGTGGCCGCTGGTGATCCTTGATGACCCTGGGTTGTACACCCTTCCACTGGGTCTCCAACAGCTTGCCAGCAGTTTCTCCCTGGATTGGCGCATCGTCGCCGCTGGTTCTGTGGTCTCGATCCTGCCGGTGCTGATCTTGTTTGTGTTGCTCCAGCGCTTCATTCTCCCCAGCGCGAGCAGCGACGCGGTGAAAGGTTGATCAGCGGCTTGGTTCAAGCTTGAAGGACTGGAAGGGATCAAAGCCCTCTGCAGGTCTGGCTTGCTGGCGAAGTGATTGCTTCAGTTCGATCAGTTCAGATTGCTGTTGTGCCATCCGGCCGATGCGATCTTCCAAGTCCCGCTGATTGGTTTGGAGCTGCTGGAGCTGCTGCTCCAGCAGCTTGCTGCTCACTGAGGGGTTCTCCTCCAGACGTTGCTCGAGATCTGCGAGTCGTTGTTGGATCCGGTTGATGGTGGTGGTGTGCTGTGCGAGGGCCTGCCAGAGCACCATGAACAGCACCGCGAGCATGCTGATCCCCGCAATTGGGATCAGCATCCAGACCATTTGTCTCGCCTGCATCTGCGCCGATTGCGCCTCTTGCGACAGTGCTAGCAGTCCTGACGTCAGGATGGGCTTGTGGATGGAATGTGTTGATGGCTTTGAACGATTTGGATCAGTTGCTGGCGTTACGCAGTGAGGATCCTTCTCTTGCCGAGCGGATGGCCGGCCCCCTCGATCTCGAGGCCTTGATTGCGCTGGCGGCCGAGCGTGGACTCACCGTCACAGAAGCCGATGTTTTCGCTGCCCAGCAACGGGAGAATTCAGATCGGTCCTCCGCTCAGCTTCAGCAGGAGGCTGCCCAGGAGTCCCGGCGTCTCCGCCATTTCATTCAGGGTTAGCAAGGGCTGGTGTTGCACGACACCGCATGCTCAGGCCCTTTTGCGGAATCTTGGGGAGGACGATTCCTTCGCTTTGACGTGGATTCCAGCAATCGGTCCATTGAGCGCATCGGCTCTGAAGGCTCTCGACCTGTCTGTGACCATGCAAATCTTCTGTTGCTGCGTTTTGACGACAGCCAGGATCTGATCGATCAAGATCATTTCCTGGCCTGGGATGAACTGTTGGGCTTGCGCTGAGCACCCAGAATCGAGCTCTCAGCGCAGCATCACCACGTCTGGTGTCACTCCAAGAATCTGGCCGATCCAGAGCGCGTGGGTGACAGCTCCTTCGTGGGTGTGAAACGCCCAGGCATTGTCTGGGGAGCTGACGTTCTCAATCTGTTCATCTTGGGCGTTCACCCTTAGATAGGTCCCAGCGCGGGGGCAGCGGAGCACGAAGCGCTCGATCGAGAAGTCCGTCATCTTCATCAACGATCTCGTTGAGACTCACTATTTCGATAGCGATGGCGGGCCCTTTGAAGGCCCTGATCCTTTGTTTTCTTGCGGTTTTCATCAACGGTTTGTGACAGCTCTGTTGACGCTGGCCTATCCGTCTTCGCTTGATTGCTCCGTTGGCATGGGCGAGCTACGGAGCCAATGCAGCCCTGTCGGCGCGCTGAACAGGCTCTGATGGCCGCCGCCGCGAAACCACGCCTGGTCTTGGGGTTGTAGTGCCGGTAGGGCAATGTCCCATTGCTGCTCGAAGTAGGTAGTCGCTTCCTGCTCAGGGGCTGGGTCGGGCTGTTCCCAGTGCACAAGGGCAAGTTTGACGGGGTGGATCGACAGCACGGCCAGTCGCTCGCCTTCGTCTGGGGCCGGCACGATGCGTTCCTCGATCGACTCTTGGCTCACGAACAGGCGCAGGCTTCCATGGCAGTCGCGTCCGTCCAAGGGGTATTTGCACAAGTACAGCGCCCTTGCCTTCTTGAACAGGGGTGAAGGCGCTCGCTGCATCAGGGATTCGTAAGCCAGCTGGAGCCTTGCGTTCGGCATCGGAGCGTGATGTTTGAACTTTCCGGCCTCGGAGTGGCGCCAACACCGGCACCGAGGCGAGACTGGGGACAGTTTGCAGTCTGTACCAGTGGGAGAGCGTTGCCGGCCGCAGTACCGACTCGTTGCTCTTGATGGCAGTCCGCATCCGGTGCTTGATGCCCCATACGACTCCATGGAAGCGGCTGAGGCTGCTGCTCAGCGATGGTGCACTGGTCAGGGTCGCGCCTTTGCGATGGGGCAGAGCGGGATTGGCGTCGAAGTTCAGACCAGTTGTGGGGAGTGGCGCACCGTTGGCTATCCGCTCAGTTGCCTGCGCTCTCGCTAGACCGGAGTGAGGTGATCTTCGGCTGTGATGTGGGTCAGTGTCGACCTCTGTGTTGTGCCTCTCGGTGTCGGGGTCTCCTTGGCGCCTTATGTCGCCGCCTGTCAGCGGGTGATTGAGCAGGCGGGGCTCGACCACGAGCTTGGTCCGAATGGAACCGCGATTGAGGGTGAGTGGGACGCGGTCTTTGCTTGCGTGAGGGACTGTCATGACGCTGTGCACGCTTTGGGCGCGCCCCGCGTTTACACCACCTTGAAGGTCAATACCCGTACGGATCGGCAGCAGAGTTTTCGCGACAAGGTCGTCAGCGTCCAGGCGTCGACGCTTAGCGGTGCCTGAAGTCCGAAAACCGGAGAACTTCTGTGCAAAACACCAACGCCTGAGCGGTCCTGAGTCCAATGAGACTAGAGATGCGATTGGCTTGTTTTGCGGATACGTGCTCTGGGCTGTGCCCTTCTATTCGGCTTGGCGATCGGTGCAGGCTCCGGTCTATCGGTCCGGGCTGAAACCTGGGACAGGATTGGTCGTTTTGCTGCGACGCTCCGCAAAGCCGGCACGTCCACTCTGGTGGCCAGGGATTGTCCGAACACCTTGCTCGGTGCTTTCCATTCCGAACGCAATGCCCTGCTGATCTGTGCCAACAACCTCCCCAACGATCCTGCGGAGATCTGGGAGGTGCTGGCCCATGAGGCGGCTCATGTGATGCAGCATTGCCGCGGTGGCCCGCTGCTGGTGGAGGGTCAGATGGACGATGCGATTGCCCGGGTGCGCTCCCGTTCGCCGCGTCTGTTCAAGGAGCTGAGTCTCTATCACAGCAGTCAGCACCGCGATGAGGTGGAAGCTCGGCTGGTGCAAACCCTGCCCCCCGATCAGGTGGAAGCCTTGTTTCAGCGGTTCTGCGCGACGCGACTGACTGGAACGAGCTCGGATTCGTGAATGTTCGGGAGGTGAGTGCCATGGATGAGCAGAAGCCGATCACGCCACTCACCGGCCCAGTGTTTGATGACGAGGGTCGACTCACTTACATGGGGGTGGATGGACGCCGCTATGTCGTCGTCGATGGCGTCGATTTTGATGAGCAGGACGCCGCCAAGGTGATGAAGGTGCTGCAGTTGGCAGGCGGGGTGTTTGAAGAGATCGAGCAGCATTGCCGCCATTGGTTGCAAATGGTGGACGACTCACCCCTGAGCGAGGAAGAGGCCTTGTCGTTGCTGTTGGCCACTCTCGAAACCGTTTTGGAAAGAAAGCAAGATGACCAGCAGGACCCTGGCCAAGGGAGCTGAGGGTGCGCCCTTACGGTGTGACTGTTAACGCAATCGGCCGGCGATGAATTCCAGCGTGCGGGGCTATTGGCTGATGACCTGGCTGGGGTTGGTGGGCAATGTGATCGCCTTACCGCTGATCGGTTGGATCGCTTTTCAGGCCCCGTCCCTGCGAGTGACCCATATTAGCCTCGCTTTTGGCCTTGCCTGGCCTGCTGCGGTTGTCGGCATCGTGGCCTGTGGTGGCCTGCTGGCAGAACGGCGCTGGGGTGGGATTGTTGCCATCGTGGCTTTGTCGATGGCTTTGGCTGCTTCCTTGCCTTACGGCATCGTGCGCTTCGCCCTGCTGCCCCTAGATCAGTCGCTCAACCTCGGCCTTGTGTCCATGTCTCTGGCCCTGGTGAACTTGTTGGCGCTTCTCTATTGGTGCCGACCTGCGCTTCGCCGGGGTGGTCCACTCTGAATGCAGGCGATTGCCGATCTGCCGGTCTTGTATCGAGATCGATGGGTTTTGGTGGTGGACAAACCTGCTGGACTTCTTTGCCAGCCTGGTCTGGGCCCGGCGCAGCTGGATTCTTTGCTCAGACGCGTGCAGCGTTGGGAACCCGGTTTGGCCTTGGTGCATCGCCTTGATCGCGATACATCCGGCTTGTTGTTGTTGGCTCGTAATCCCGAGGCTTTGGCGGCTTTCAGTGGTTTGTTCGCGCATCGTCGGGTGCACAAGCTCTATGTCGCGGACATCTGCACGGACCCTCCAGCTTTCGCCGGTCTGATCGATCTTCCCCTCGCCCGTTTGCAGCGTCACCCCCCTCGCTATGGCGAGCATCCTCAAGGACGGGCCAGTCGGACCCGATGGCGAGTTGCTGCATCGGCAGGGTCACTTCGACGGTTGTGGTTACAGCCCATCACGGGGCGATCTCATCAGCTTCGCGCCCACCTTGCGGCCCTTGGCTGTCCGATCCAGGGGGATCCGATTTATGCCGATTGCTCTGCCCCCTTCGGCAGCAGTCGCATGCATCTTCATGCCACCGCCCTCAGCCTTCTCCACCCTTTCACTGGCGAACGCTTGCGCTGCCGCAGTGCTGTGCCCTTTGCGTCTTCGCTTAATTAGGCCGGGAATCCTTTCTTGTATGCGGGAATCGGATAGGGGATGCGGCGATGGCGCATCCGCCGCCACACGCGGACGAAAGCGCGTATGACAAGTTCCACCTCGGAACGACTGAGGCTGCTCAGTCGCAGTTGGCCATCGCGCTGTCTGGCTTCCACGATCCTTCGCACCGTCAGTTTTGCTTGCGCATCAATGGTGTCTGGTGGGAGGGATCGAAGTGCGGCTTCGCAGCCATCAGCAAGCATCAAAATGGCCGTTTCGCGTGAGCGCGGACGCGGACCCTTGTAGCGGAAGCGGGCCTCTGGGATCGCGGCATCCTGTTCGCGTGCTTTATGCAAGAAGTAGCCCATCTTCAGTGTGCCCTGATGCTCCGGGATGAAGTCGGCCACCGGTCTTGGCAGGCGGTGACGACGCGCCAGTTTCAGGCCCTCATCGACGTGGGCCTGAAGAACTCCGGCACTGGCAAGGGGATCATTGAGTCGGTCGTGGGGATTTTCAATGTCACCGACCTGGTTCTCGATGAACCATTCAGGCGCATGCAATTTGCCAACATCGTGATACAGCGAACCGGTACGGATTAGGTCGATATCGGCACCGATGGCCCTGGCGCCTTCCTCGGCAAGCCCGCAGATCATCAGGGTGTGTTCAAAGGTGCCTGGCGCTTCCGATGACAAGCGGCGCAGCAGAGGCCGTTCTTGGTCCGCCAGTTCCATCAGTCTTGCTCGGGTGAGCAATCCAAAGGATCCCTCGAGAATCGGGATCAGCAGGATCGCAACCATCAGCAGGATGCCCATCAGCAGGGCTTCAGAGGCCAGCTCTCCCGCATCAGGGGCGAGCCGGGTCCAGGCGCTGGCTCCGGTATTGATCTGGCTGCGCAGCAGCAGCATCTCCACGAATAGTGCTGCCAGGGGCAGCAAGACGGTGAGCTGAAGCAGCTGGGCACGGCTGCGTAAACGTCCTGCCTGTAGTGCTGCCACCACGGCAATGGCCGCGGCAATCATCAGTCGCCCCTCTCCCAGTCCATTCACCGGCATGGGCCAAAGCAGGCTGGCGATGGCCAGCCAGGCCAGCCCGCAACTGGTTCCCAGCCCCTGGGCGAGTAGCAGCGTCGGCGGCACCAGCACTGCTAGAGGGCTCACGGCAGCACCAAAATGGAGCTTGCTGTACTGCACGAGTAGGAGGAGGCCCAGGCTCAGAAAGCTATGGGAGGCTTCCAGCTGGGGCCGTTCTCGCCGCATTAGCAACAGCAGTACGGCGCATCCGGCCAGAGCCTCGGTGAAGCGCATGGCCCATTGGCTCCAACGCGGCGTGCGTTTCACCTCGCCGAAATAATCAAGAACGTCATAGGCCTGGGGGCTGATCGGTTCTCCCTTGCGGGTGATCAGGCTGCCCTTCGTGACCTTGATTTCGGGTTTTCCCTGTTTGGTGATTAATGCCTCGAGCTTGCGCTGGCTCAGCACAGGATCGGTGCGCAGGTTGCTGGACCCTTGAAAACTGGCGGCCAGCAGTTTGCTGCCGATGCTGCGGGCGGGATCACCCTGTGCACCAAGATCTTCAAGCTGAAGAGCTGCAGCCTGGCGGAGCTGATCCACCGCCAGGCTGTTCACCAACCCCTGGCTGAGCATGCGAGAGGCGGCATCCCGCACGGCCTCCCGCCAGAACTGGGTGGTTTGTGGGGTCTGAGTGGTGAGCCAGAGCTGTTCCTCGGGGCTGAGGTTCACTGGACCTACCCGCTCGGCGGCATCGCTGAGGGCCACCCGCTGAAGTTCCTCCAGCTGCCGCTCTAGCCGTTCGCGCAGGCGTTGACTTTCCTGTTGGTCGATGACCTGCACGTAGGTGCTCGGTCCCAAACTGCTGCGTCGCTGTTCCAGCGCCTCACGGTCCACCACAAGGGCATCTTTGGGCGCGACGGCGTCAAAGGGAGCTGGAACGCCCGGACGCAGATTCGGTTCCCCTAGCGATGGCCAGCTTGAAACAAGCGCCACCAGCAGGCACATCATCAGCAGACCGGCCTGCTGAATCCGCCGCCAGCGCAGGATGGGCCGTCTGGGGGATTCGTTGCGCAGCCAGCTGTGCCAAAGCCGGCGGAGGCGTTGGAATCGAATCACAGCGGACGGCATTGAACACAAACGCTAGCTCCACCGAGCGGGCATGCTGGAGGGAACTACGTCGTCGGCAATGGCCCTGAGGCTGGATGGCAAACAGCTCGCCTCTGAGCTGGAAACGCGATTGCGCCAAGAGATCGAGTCTGGGATCTCACAGGCCGGTCGTCCGCCTGGTCTGGCGGTCCTGCGGGTGGGCGACGACCCCGCCAGTGGCGTGTACGTGGCCAACAAAGAGAAGGCCTGTGCCCGGATCGGTGTTGCCAGCTATGGATCCCACCTTCCAGGAAGCAGTTCTCAGGCTGAGGTGGCTGCGGCGATTGCCGCGCTCAACGCTGATGATCGTGTCGACGGCATCCTGCTGCAGCTTCCACTGCCGGCCGGACTCACAGAAGGACCGCTGTTAGAGCAGATTGATCCTGACAAGGATGCCGACGGTCTCCATACGTTGAATCTGGGCCGTCTGCTCAAAGGACAGACGGGTCCGCGCAGCTGTACACCTGCCGGGGTGATGGCTCTTTTGGCTCGACATCAGTTCTCGTTAGAGGGCAAACGGGCCGTGGTGGTGGGTCGCAGCATCCTGGTGGGTCAGCCCATGGCCCTGATGCTGCAGGCGGCTAACGCCACCGTGAGCGTGGCCCACTCCCGCACCAAGGATCTCGAGGCGATCACCAGACAGGCCGATGTGTTGGTTGTGGCTGCCGGCAAGCCGCGCATGATCGGGGCTGAGCATGTGCGTCCAGGTGCAGTGGTGGTGGATGTGGGTATCCATCGCTTGCCAAGACCTGCTGATGCCCCTGAGGGCACTAAGGCCAAGCTCTGTGGCGATGTGCGTGCCGAGGAACTGGAGGAGATCGCCTTGGCGCTCTCGCCGGTGCCTGGGGGTGTCGGCCCGATGACCGTGACCATGCTGCTGGTGAACACGGTGGTGGCTTGGTGCCGTCGCCATGGCCTTGACCACGGCCTGGAGGATCTGGTGGTCTGATCCGATCTGTGTCCAGACCTGGTGAGTTGGCGCTTGGCCTGAGAGAATCCGGCCAGCTTTGTCCTCCCCATGACCGCCGCGGCGACCAGTCCCGAGAGCGCCCGGTCAGGGGCTGATCAAAAGGCTTTTGATTTCAAGGCCTATCTCGCGGCTCAGAAGCAGACGGTGGAAGCTGCCCTTGACGACTCTCTCGGCCCGGAAAAGCCCGAGTCCCTGCGGGAAGCGATGCGCTACTCGCTGCTGGCCGGAGGGAAGCGCTTGAGGCCGATTCTCTGCTTGGCGGCTTGCGAGCTGGCAGGTGGTGATCCGCAGTTGGCGATGCCAACCGCGGTGGCACTGGAGATGATCCACACCATGTCGTTGATCCATGACGATCTTCCGGCAATGGACAACGATGACCTCCGGCGGGGCCGACCGACCAATCACAAGGTCTATGGCGATGCTGTGGCGATTCTTGCCGGTGATGCTCTTCTCACCCGCGCTTTCGAGATGGTCTCCCTGCGCAGTTCAGGGGTGCCTTCCGACCGTCTCCTCAAGGTGGTGGGGGAGCTCTCCTTGGTGGCCGGTGCCCCAGGCTTGGTGGGCGGTCAAGTGGTCGATCTGGAATGCGAGGGCAAACAGGTCGACCTTGAGACTCTGGAATACATCCATTTGCATAAGACCGGCGCCTTGCTCAAGGCCTGTGTGATTACCGGTGCATTGATTGGCGGTGCCGATGATGCACAGTTGAATTGCCTGCGGACCTATGCCCGGGGCATCGGCTTGGCTTTCCAGATCGTTGACGACATCCTTGATGTAACGGCCAGCAGTGATGTGCTCGGTAAAACCGCCGGTAAGGATTTGATTGCGGACAAGACCACGTATCCCAAGCTGCTTGGTCTCGAGGAGTCTCGACAGCGTGCCAAGAACCTGATCAAAGAGGCCAAGGAGTCGTTGACAGCCTTCCATCACTCCGGTGCGGGAGCGGGGCAGGAGGCGCCTCTGCTGGCGCTTGCCGATTATGTGATCGGGCGCGACCGTTGACCATGGCCATCCCGCTGTTGGCCACCCTTTCCAGTTCGGCTCAGTTGCTCGATAACGGTGTTTTGGTTTGGGGCCTTGTCGCCTGTGGTCTGGCCCAGCTTTCGAAGCTTCTAATCGAACTGGTCGTACATCGCCGCTGGCGACCCGCCGTCTTGATCGAAACCGGGGGCATGCCCTCCAGTCACTCCGCTTTAGTCACAGGAACCGCCGCCGGGGTGGGCTGGCAAAACGGGTTCAATGACCCTGTGTTCGCTTTGGCTGTCACCGTCGCGTTCGTGGTGATGTACGACGCCAGCGGCATCCGTCGTGCGGCCGGATTCACAGCGGCACGCGTCAATGCCTTGCCAGATAGCGCCTGGGACACTCTCCCCGAGAAACCCCTGAAGGAGACTCTTGGCCATTCCCGCCTCGAGGTGCTGGTGGGCAGCCTGTTCGGACCGCTCATCGCTCTGCCTGGTCTGGCCTGGGCAGGTTCGCCTCTGGAGTTGGCCCAACGGATCGGCCAGGCGCTCGGGTGAGTGATCCTCAGGACTTGTCTGGTGATTTGACGGCTGATCAATGTGAGGCTGCTGCTGCATTCGAGCGATGGCTCAAGCAGTCTGATCACGGTGTTCCCTTTGTGCTCAGTGGTTTCGCCGGTAGCGGCAAAACCTTTCTGTCCATGCGATTGCTGCGCATGGTGGAAGCCACAGGGCTGTGTTGGACGGTTGTGGCCCCGACGCATAAGGCGGTGGGGGTTCTTCGTCAGGCCCTGGCCTTGGAGGGCTTGCAGCCCACCTGGTATCCCTCCACGATTCACCGGCTCCTGCGACTGAAGCTCAAACGCCAGGGAGATCGGGAGCTGTGCGAATCCACCGACCAGACTGCTTTTGCCCTGGAGCACCTTGGCTTGGTGCTCATTGATGAGGCTTCGATGATCGACAGTTCGCTCTTGTCGATCGCTCTCCAGTGCGCCCATCCCTTTCGCACTCGCTTGGTGTTTGTAGGAGATCCGGCTCAGTTGCCTCCTGTGGGAGAAGCGGAGAGCCCAGTGTTTGCGATGGATCGGGCCGAGGAGGCCTGTCTGACTGAAGTGGTGCGTCATCAGGGACCGGTGCTGCAGCTGGCAAGCTGTCTCCGCGATGGTCGTTTGGCCTGCGAACGGCCGCCGTTATTCGCCGACGTCATCTCTAACCTTGGCAGTGTGTCCAGCTTGGATCGGGCCGATTGGTTGGCGCGGGCTCAGGCGGCACTGAAGCAAGCCTCAATCTGCGATAACCCCGATGCGGCACGCATCCTCTGCTGGACGAACCGCAGCCTGGAGCAGTTGGTTCCCCATGCCCGCCAGGCGATCCATGGCGCCATGGCAGACCAGATGCCGGTGCTGCCGGGGGAGGTTCTGATCACCCGCACCGCCGTGATGGCGCCGGCCTCCCGGGATGGTGCTGAAACCGGGGAGGAACCTGATCTGGTCTTGGGATCCAACCGAGAGCTGGTGGTTGAAGATGTCACTCCAGACCATTGTGATCTGAGCGAATTTGGCCTCAGCGGTGCCGATCTCAATGCAGGCGGGCAGCTCTCACTCGATGGCCTAGGGACTCCTGTGATCGAGACTCTCAATGCTCGTGTTCGTTGCGGTGAGCTCGAGCTCAGCTTGAGGTTGCTGCCGCCTGTGGGTAGTGAGGGCCGCCACCAGTTGGATCGGGTGCTGCAGCGGCTTCGTTCCCAGGCCAGGGATGCTGGCAAACGTGATGGTCGCCTTCTTTGGCGTCGCTTTTTCTTGATTCGAGATGCCTTTGCTTCTCTGGGCCCCGCCGCCGTCCTCACCGTTCACCGCAGTCAGGGCAGCAGCTTCGGCAACGTCTTCGTCGCTGATGATGTGTTCTGGCCAAAGGATCTGGCCCTACGCCGTCAACTTGTGTATGTGGCGGTGAGCCGCGCTCGCCATGGGGTTTGGATGGTGGGTCGGAGCAGTTCAGCTCCTGTGGTGGATCGTTGGCAGCAGGCGCTCAGTGCAGCATGAGGCCGCTCAGCCCTTGCCAGACCAGATAGCCACCCAGGCCAAGGCTGACGCCACTCACAATGAATTCACCTCGGGCAAACAGCAGCTGTTTGCCCTTCTCGAGAAGGGGCAGCACCTTCTGGCGACTGACCACCACGGCCATTAGCGGCAGTATCAGCATCAGGCTGGCGCCGGTGGTGAATGCGATGAGCCCAACCACCTCTTGCCAGGTGGGCAGTTGCGCCGCAAGCACCACAGCGGCCGATTTTGCAAACAGGAACAGATCATCGGGGCTGGCAACCTCGGTGAGTGCTCCCAGCCCGATCAGGAGAGGCAGGGGCATCGCCACAAAGCGGTCGATGCTGCGTGTCCAGGTGGGTGGATTGTCGCCATCGGCAAGGCTGCGCAACAGCTCCTTCACGCCGATAGCGATCAGGGCGCCGCCGGCAAGAAGATCCAGTCCTGTGCGGTGCTGGGATCCTTGCGTCATGTCAAGAACCAGGGTGTGCCCAACAGTGAGTAGAAGGCTCACAGTGGCCAGTGTTGTGACCACCCAGCCGGCGACAAACCATCCGCCTCGTTTCAGCGGGTTGGGTCCCAATAACAGCAGTAGCAGCACTGACACATGAATGGGTGAGAGGCTGATCCCTGTGCCGTAGGCGAGTAGCTCAGCCCAGAGGGTGGTGTCGCTCATCGCCTGGGAAATGCTCTGATGGTGCTGATGCTGACGCATCAGCGTCTTTGCGAGCGTTTGCCTGCTCAGAAACAGCCATCGGCTGGGGCATTCCAGCGGCTCACTGCACGGTGATGGTGCTCGTACCCCAGGACACAGATTGAACCCGTCGCGAGTCGGAACAGCCCACCCCCGCTCGCACCGAGTCCCAGCCAGCTACCTGTTAGAGCCCGAAGCAGATGGCCATGGGCGAAAAGGGCCACATCACCCTCCCCCTTCACGGCCATCGCCTGGTTAATCACCTGCTCGCAGCGTCCTTGCACCCCTGCTGCATCCTCTCCGCCTGGGCAGCCATGGCTCCAGATCGACCAATCGGGGACTGACCTCTGGATCTGCGTCGTTGTCAGGCCCTCATAGTCGCCGTAGTTCCACTCAGTCAGTTCTTTCAACACTTGAGCTCGGGAGCCCAGGCCAGCGATTTCGCAGGTGCGTTGTGCCCGTTGCAACGGTGAGGTGAACACTGCCGCGAATGTCACGTTTGGCAAGACCTTGGCCAGTTTCCTGGCCTCAGCTTCTCCTTCTGGCAACAGCGGTAGATCGGTCTTGCCGGTGTGTCGGCCGTTGAGTGCCCACTCCGTGGCCCCATGACGTAGCAACCAGATCTGACGTTCCTGCATGCTGCGTCTCAGTATTTGATCTCGAACCAGTCATGGCCGGTGACGGGAAGCTGGCTCAGGCGCACCATCCGCACATCAGCTGTGCCAGTCCCACGCTCACACCAGAGGCGCAGTTCGTTCAGTTTGTAGCTGGATCCCTCAGCCTGAACCTCCACTCTGCCGTCATTGAGATTGCGCACCCAACCGCAGAGACTCAGTTCTGTGGCCCGACGAAAGCATGCACTTCGGAAGCCGACGCCCTGGACGTCCCCTTCCACCATTAGTCGCCAGCGTTCTCTGAGCTCCTGGGATCGTGGCTTCTGCCGGGAGATGAAGCGACTTTGTTCCTCGCCATTGCGGTTTCGACTGCGGCGCGCCATCGGCATGAGATCGTCCAGCATCCGCCCCAGTGGAGGTGTACCCAGCTGGCGTGAAGTCTTGGGTGATTCCATCCCTCCCTCCGTTGAGGAACTTGCCACCCTTCAACCTGCCAAAGGGACTCCAGATTGCCAACAGATCCTCCAGACAGTTTGCTGTCGATGGCATCAGGACTGTCTGCAGACAGCTTCCAGCGATGGAATTCATGCCCGGTCAGGACATCACCGCGGCGTAGAAGTAGGCCATCTTGGTCGGCCTGGAGCTTGCGGTAGCCCACCTGAAGTTGCCCCTTCTGGGCATGAAAGGGCAGCACACCTGCCATCGCGTGGGCTTCACCTTCCGCATCAGTCAGGCTCTGACCCATCAAAAGCATGCCACCGCACTCGGCGTAGATCGGCCTCTGCCCAACCCATTGGCGCAGGCCCTCGAGACTTTGTTTGCACTGGCTTAGATCTCTGGCATGCAGTTCGGGGAATCCTCCCGGCAGGATCAATCCCTGGGCCTCAGCAGGTGGTGGTTCGTTCGCGAGCGGATGCCAAGGCAGAACAGGCATTGCCAGGGCATCTAACCAGTCCTGCATCTCCGGATAACGAAAATGAAAGGCCTGGTCCATAGCCACAGCCACTGGGATCGGTTCCAGACCTGTTGTCTGGGGCTGGCGGTCCATCTGCTGCTGCACTGGGTCGGGCCCGAGCACAGGGGCTTGGAGGAGCGGCAGCAGCGCGTTCAGGTCGAGGTGATCCTCTGCCAGCCTTGCCCAGGCGCCTAGCCGTTGCCGGAAGGCTTCGATTTCATGGGCGGGAGCAAGGCCAAGGTGTCGGCTCGGCAGGCTGAGCTCCACAGTGCGTGGAAGGCATCCCAGCAGCGGCACGCCGATGCCATCGAGCACCTCTTGCATCAGCTGCCTGTGCCGAGGCGTGCTGACGCGATTGAGCACCACGCCGGCCAGTTTCAGCTTCGGGTCATGGAGCTGAAAGCCTCGCACCAGTGCCGCTAGAGATTGGGCCTGGCCGCCCGCATCCACGACCAGCACCACGGGGAGTTGCAGCAGCCTGGCTACGGCAGCACTGCTGCCCTCACTGGTAGGGCCGATGCCGTCGTAGAGGCCCATCACCCCTTCCACGAGGCACAGCTCTGCACGCCCGCCATGACCATGGAAGCTGTCGCGTACCCAGGCTTCTCCGCACAGAGGCAGATCGAGGTTGCGGCAGGAACGTTCAGCTGCCGCCGTCAGCAACTGCGGGTCGAGATAGTCGGGGCCAACCTTGAAAGGCTGCAGGCTTTTGCCGCGACTTCGGGCGTAGGCGATCAGGCTCAGGCTGAGCAGGGTTTTACCGCTGCCACTGGCTGGAGCAGCGATCAGGCAGGCCATGGACGGCAGGGGGCATTGAGCGGCATCCCGCCGAAGGCGGATCAGTGAAGCAGCTTGGCAGCCAGCGGTGCGGCCGCCGCCAGCAATGGGGTGGTGGTGTCATGACCACCCTCCAGAAGCCTGGCGACATCCGCTTCCACGCGGCTGTGCTGAACCGGCACCACTTCTTCAATCAATTCCATGCTGGCCATGCCGCCGGCTTCAAGCCGCATGCATCCACCGGATTCAGCACAGAGGATCACACAGGCGGCAGGTTGATGATCCGGCTGGCAGATCAGACGCATGCCCACGATCTGACCTGGGTGGATGCTGGGCTGTCCCACGGGTACCGGTGCAACACGCATCGTCACTGATGCACCATCGCTGCGGCTAAAGCTGGCGGTAATGATTCCATTGCTTTCAGGCTCGCTATTGCCGAGCTCCCAGCCGAGGCGATCGGCGATCCACGCCGCCAGTAGCAGCCCTTGTACGGGATGCTCTCCCTCCACATCGATGTCGAGCTGCACCACATGGCCAAGGGCATTGCGCCGCTGTGGAGGGTCGAACACCATCGCCAAGGTTTCCCTCCATCCCCGCAGGCGCAGCCAATTGAGGTCATTCACTGATTGCCCAGCTTCGATGCGATCCCGCAGCAGATTGAGGCAGTGGTGCGGGCTGCCCAGGGCTGAATCAAAAATCAACCTCCGGGGTGCGATGGCGAGTTGCTCCAGCAGCTCTGGGGCTTCATCGAGGCTGCCGTTCCACCAAACCCAGGAGGGCAGGTCTTCAGGCAGGAGGGGCTGGAGGATCGTGAGGCCCTGGGTCAGAGCTGCGTAGCCACCGCGGAGCACCACGACATCGCCGCAAGCTGCCGTGCCGCCACCTTCTTCTGGAAGGGGGCAGTAGGCGGCGACAAGCGTTTCAAGGGGGTGGCTTGCATCCAGACTCGGCGCCAGGGTGATCAGGCGACGCGGACGCAGGGTGCTGACGGCGGCATCCACATGCTGGCCTCGCAAGTCTTCGGCTTGTTGGTCCCCATTCAGGCTGCCAAGGGCTTGACCAACGCTGGCGGTGAGTGGGGGTGTCGTCAGGGGAAGATCGCTGTCGCTCACCACCTGGCGGGCCGCTGTGATGACCTCATCGCGTTGCACACCTGTGATCGGACCGTTGATCCGTCCTGTGCGGACCAATTGCTGCTCAACCCAGGCCGGTTGCCATACCAGTAGGCAAAAGGTGTGGGCCCCCTGGCTGGTGGGCTGATCTTTCGCCCAGAGCTGCTCGAGGTAGGCAGGAATCTCTGAGGGGGGAAGCTCGAGGGGGGTTTGGAGGGTGAGCTGGGGAGACATGGGAGCCGGAGCGAAGGGGCGGCGGAAACAGAGACTGGGGAGCTGGGAGTGAGGGGAGCGCCTTAGGGACGTCTCCAGAGCAGACCATCGCGAGCCAACATTGAATCGGCGGCAGCCGGCCCCCATGTGCGCGACTCATAGGGGTGGATCGGCAGGCGCCAGGGGCTGTCTTCGATCAGTTCCAGGAGAGGGGTGTAGAGGCGCCAGGCGGCTTCTACCTCGTCACTGCGGGTGAACAGAGTGGGGTCGCTGAGCATGGCATCGGCGAGGAGGCGCACATAGCCCTCATCGGAGGGCTCTCCAAACGATTCGTCGTAGGAGAATTCCATTTCCACCGGTCGACTGCGCATCCCTGATCCTGGCGATTTCACCTCGAAGCGAAATTCAGCGCCTTCATCCGGTTGGATGCGCAGGATGAGTTGGTTGGCTGTGGGACTGCCGCCAGCGGCATCAAAGAGATGCACGGGTGCTTCGCGGAAGGTGAGAACAACCTCGCTCAGACGCTTTGCCAGCCGCTTGCCGGTGCGGACATAGAAGGGGACCCCCTGCCATCGCCAGTTGTCGATGAACAGTTTCATCGCGACGTAAGTCTCGGTGGTGCTATTTGGATCCACCCCCGGTTCTTGGCGGTAGCCCTTCAGTGGTGCCGACTGACTACCTCCTGGGCCGTACTGGCCGCGGATGCAGCAGTTCCAGGGTTCAAGTTCATCCGCCAGGCGGGCCGCTTGCAGCACCTTGGCCTTTTCGCTGCGGATCGCCTCAGGGTCGAATCGTCCAGGGGTCTCCATCGCGGTGATCGCCAGCATTTGAGTGAGATGGTTTTGCACCATGTCTCTCAGGGCCCCGGAGCTCTCGTAATACCCAGCCCGTTCCTCTACTCCGACCGTTTCAGCTGCGGTGATCTGAACACTTGAAATGTAGTTACGGTTCCAGATCGGTTCAAAGATCGTGTTGGCGAAGCGCAGAACCATGATGTTCTGCACAGTTTCCTTGCCGAGGTAGTGGTCAATTCGGAAGATCTGGTTCTCTTGACCACAGGATTGGACAACTTTGTTGAGTGCCTGGGCACTGCTGTAGTCGCGACCGAAAGGTTTTTCGATCACCACCCTGCTGCGCTCAGGATCGCGGAGCAGCCCTGCATCGGCCAGGGCGCGGCAGCCGCTTCCATAGAACTTTGGTGAGACGGAAAGATAGAAGGTGCGGTTGCTGCGGGTCGCCCGGAGCCGATCAATCGTCTCTAGCCGTCCGCCCAGTTTCACCAGGTCTTCTGGCTTTTGAAGATCGACAGGTTCATAGAACATCCCTGCTGAGAACTGCTCCCAGGCCTGTGGGTTGTCTGTGATTTTGTCCGCCATGGCCTCGGCCATCTTGGAGCGGAATTCCTCGTCACTCCAGGGGCGGCGAGCACAGCCGAGCACTGCGAATTCGCTAGGCAGCCTGCGCTGCATGAACAGTTCAAACAGGGCCGGCACGAGTTTGCGGTGCGTGAGATCGCCGCTTGCTCCAAAGATCACAAGGCATTGGGGTGCAATCACCCGCTCCTGACGTAGTCCGACCCTCAAGGGGTTTGTCGTCATCGTGGTGCTCATGGATCACCCGGCTCTGAAGCAGGTTTAACCAGGATTCACCGAATGCACAGCGCCCTGGATCTTCCCAGCCACGTTTTGTCGTTGTCTGCACAAAAACGGACATAAAAAAACCCGCCCATGGGGCGGGTTTCAACTGGCGTGTCAATCCGGCCGAATCAATAGGTTTCTACGTGCCAGCGCTCAGCTTTCTTGAGCTGGGGACGCAATTTGCTCCAGTCGAGACCCTTGGCTGCCGCAGCTGCAGTCATGGCCTCATCGATTCCTGGCTCCATGCCTCGTAGGCCACACATATAAACGTGTGTCTTGGGATCTTCGATCATCGTGAAGATCTCCTCGGCGTGCTCGAGAACGCGGTCCTGGATATACATCCGTCCACCTTTGGTGTTCTTCTGTTCACGACTGATCGCCTTGGTGTAGCGGAAGTTGTCGGGGAATTGGCTCTGATAATGCTCAAAGTCGGCGTCGTAGAGCAGGTTCGGGGTCTTCGGTGCACCCATGAACAGCCATGCCTTGCCACGGAAGTTCCAACCGTTCTTTTCTTTTTCAGCTGGTTCAAACATGCGCCGCAGGTAGGTGCGCATTGGGGCGATACCGGTGCCCGTGGCGAGCATGATCACGTTGGCTTCTTCATCTTCAGGAAGAAGCATCTCTTTGCCAACTGGACCGGTGATTTTCACCTTGTCGCCAGGCTTGATATCGCAAAGGAATGTGGAACAGACACCGTTGATGGTTTCACCGTCCTTCTCGTACTGGAGCTGGCGCACGCAGAGGGAAACAGTGTGGCCGGCCATGTTGTCGCCATGGCGTGTGCTCGCAATCGAATAGAGGCGGAGCTTGTGGGGCTTGCCTTTGGCATCTTCGCCATCGGGAATGATGCCGATGGATTGGCCCTCGACGTAGTTGAGATGAGGATCACCACCATTGAGGTCGAAGGTGATGTGATTCACCCGGCCGATGGCTCCTTCACTGAGAAGGCTGTAATTCTCAGTAACCGTGCCGATGAAAGGAGACCTCGGCTTGTACAGGTTGACTGGAACGGACTTGTGGTCGGGCTTTTTGGTCACGGGAGCGGATGCCTTGGTCTTGGCAGGGGTCGCCTTGGCAGGAGCTGCCTTCGCTGGAGCTGCCTTGGCGGGAGCGGCCTTGGCGGGAGCTGCAGCTTGGGACGCTTCAGTGGCGGCGACCACTTCGCTGATCTTGCCGCCCGTGGAGATGATCAGGCGGATCGTGTGTTGAAGTCGTGAATAGGGAACGGTGTAGCGGCGCTCTGCTTTGAGTTGGCGACCTGCTTGAAGTCCATGGACGATCACCGTGAACATCCGTTCGTTGGAATCGGAGGAACCAACAGTGCTGACGCGCATGGGCTTTGCCTAACCACTAAACCGCGCGATCATAGTCGTGAAGCTTCGCCTTCAGCGATTCGTCTGTGCGTTTGCCGCAATGCTGACTGTCGTCTTTGAACCATTTATGTCCGTAGCGAGCTTAAAGTCGTTCGATTCCACTTCTCCTTAGTCGCTGAGACCTCCCTTTGCCGCCCTCTGATCCCACTGCTGTCAAACCCCGCACTCTCTTCGCAGATGTGCCTGGATTTGGTGTGCGTCGTCAGACCATTGAGCAGACCATGGAACGCCTGCCGCATGGGACCCGGCGTCTGGCGGTGCAGCTGCGGACACCCTTAGACCTGGACCTGCTCTGGAAGGTTCTGACCGATTACGACAATCTGAGCAGCTTCATCCCCAACCTCGCCAGCAGTGAAGTGTTGGGGCGAGAGCACAATTGTGTTCATCTTGCCCAAGTTGGCAGTCAGCAGCTTCTCGGCCTCACCTTTTCGGCGCGAGTGGAACTTGACTTGACGGAGTATCGACCTGAGGGGTTGCTCCAGTTCAGAATGACCAAGGGAGATTTTCGTCGGTTCGAGGGCTCTTGGCGGCTTCAGTCTCTGCCTGAAGGGACCTCACTGCTTTATGACCTCACTGTGCAAGGTTGCATGGGAATGCCTGTTGCCTTGATTGAGCAGCGTCTCAGAAGCGACCTCACTGCCAATCTCCTTGCGGTTGAACAGGAAGCCCTTCGTCGGCAGGAATCACCTGAATTGGCATAGCTCATCAGCTCTCGGCTCAGATCGAGATTGATCTTGCGCGCCTCGCTTATTGATCAAGGGAATGAATGGATCCCTCAGAAAAGATCAGTTTCTCGACCAAGTTGATTGATGTATATGCATAAAATTGCCAACTATTGGATCCCTACCTTGTGAATATGAGCGGCTTCGATTAATTCTTTTGCCTTTGACTTAAGGCGATTTTGATACCCCCAAGGGGATTCGAACCCCTGTCGCCTCCGTGAAAGGGAGGTGTCCTAGGCCTCTAGACGATGGGGGCGAGGCCGTGTTCGGAACGTTGTGTTCCCGAGCACCAAAAGAAATTACGGGTCAGACGGACCCTCCGTCAAGAAACTGGTCGCATCATTCTCTGACTTGGCCTGATCCTGTCCCTGCCAAACCGGAACGGTGAAGAAGAAGCAGGCACCCTCCCCCGGTGCTGAAACCACCCAGATTTTCCCTCCGTGCACCTCAACGATGCGCCTGCACACCGATAGTCCCACTCCAAAGCCTGAGGTCTCGCTAGAGGTTTGCGGCAGGCGCACACGGTCCAGGAAGATCCGCTGCTGCTCCTCGATCGGAATCCCTGGCCCGCTATCGCACACACTCACCTGAAGCCATTGACTGGTGCGGTGCAGCATGCTGAGTGAGACCTTGCCGCCGTCTTTGGTGTATTTCAAGGCGTTCTCCAGCAGGTTGAGAAGCACCTGCCGCATTCGTCTCTGGTCGGCATAGACCTTGGGAAGATCGGAGGGGATGTCGGTGTGGATGCCCACATCACGGCCCAGCCACTGTTTTTCCAGCTCGAGAATGGCCTCGGCCGCAACGCTGGCAAGATCCAGTCGCTGGGGATTAAACATTGCCTCCCAGCGTGTGCTGCCAACCTCGAGCAGATCTTTTGACAGCAGGGCGATTTCCTCGAGTCGCCGTTTCAGGACATCCTGGAAGCGGTTGTGATCGATCTGGCCGAGTTGCAGGCTCTGGAGCGCCAATGTGGCGGCGGTGAGGGGTGTTCTGAGTTCATGGGCGACCATTCGCAACAGCCTTTCCTGCGCCTGGAGCCGGTCGATCAGAGTTTCGTTCTCCTGGCGCAGCACTAGAAGCTGGTCTTCCAGTTGCAGCTCCCGCTGGGTGCGGCTGCCATCCAGTTCTGTGGGTTGGAGGCTGAGTCCGAGTCCGCTCACGACTTCGTCCTGTTGCCAGCGTGGAACCCATCCCCGTAATTGTTGGAAGATGCTGGTTCCGGCGAAGACCTGCTTGGGGGCGGGCTGAAGCTTGATCAGAGCTGGTGTCACTACCAGCCGATGCAATTCGAGTAGTTCAGGGTGGCTGGTTGGGTCTGCCACCTGCAGGGTGACTTCAAATCCGCAGTCCTCACTCTCAAGGAACTGAATCAGGGATCGGATATCTCCGCTGGACAGATGGTGCCTGCTGGCAACCAGCAGGAGCTTCAGAGGCTGACGCGGATTGGGAGCACTCCCATCCACAGGACGGAAATTGTCAAAGATGACGCTTACCTTATGGGTTTTTGCAGCGTCGGAGAGATTCGCTATGACGATCTTGTACAGACTGTTGTCTTGCAGGGCCTGTTATGCCGTTACTCCCTCTCGAGCGACGGGGTGCCCAGGTTCCCCCTGATGGCCCACCCCCGAGTGAGCGATTCAATCTGGACGGCAATCTGAGGCGTTGGTTCGCTCGCAACTTGGGGTTGTGGCGTTCAAGGCGGCAATACATTTTTCAGCACGATGAAGTGCTCTATCTCGACATGGTGATCCGCGTCGAGATCTTTGCGGAATCCGCCATTGGAGTCCCTCGCTACCGCTTCACTTGGTGGCCGGAGAAGGAAGCTGATACCTTCCAGCGCAAGCTCCCTTATCGAAAAGAAGGTCAGATGGAGGCCACCCTGCTTGGCCATCAGCTTCAAAGGGATAGGGCCTACTTAGAAGACATGCCTGTTCGCACCCAGATCCGACAGGTGGATGAGCATGAAGTGGTATTTGAATCGGATTACGCCGATTGGCACATCCTTGAACACACCCGTCTGATCGACCAGGACCGCTATCGTTCCCGAGCGATTTACAGCTGGCAGAACGGCGAACTGGCGATCGTGGAGCACCACCACGAAACCCGGATAGAAGATGCCAATGAGCCCATCTCGGCCTGATGGGCCAAAAGCTCAGATGGGGGGGTTCTGCCAATGCAATCAGATTTAGTCATCGATTGACTGGTCGATCAGCCCTTATATGGGGCACCATGGCACGGAGATCCGATTCCGTCAGTTGTTTACCTTTTCCCGCAGCATTCGTGTTCTGTTGTCGGCTTCCCTCGCCGCAGCACCCTTGAGCCTGGTCAGCCCAGCTGCTCATGCCCAGCAGCTTGAAAGCGCCAGCCCGGCGGCGCAAGAGGACATTTTCCTGTACCGAGGAATGGGCTCGTCCTACGTTTGTAATGCTAGTGCGGCCAAGGTGGAATTCCCTAAGGCGGTTGGCATTGCCTCAGCGACCTATGTGCAGATCCTCAACGGTCGTCATGGCGGCATGGTTGAGTCGGCTGGCAGCAACAAACTCACGAACGAGCAATTGTTTGCAGGTGCTGAATTCCAGATCATCACCGGTGCTATTCAGTATTGCCCTGATGTTGTTCCCGCCGATGTGAAGGCCAAGGTCCAAGAGGCGATCAAGAAGCAGAGTGCCTCTGCTGGCAACTGATCCAGTTCAGTCCCTTCACGCCTGAAACCAAGCCCGCAGTTGCAGAGCGATGCAGCTGTGGGCTTTTTGATGGCCCCGTTATCTGGGGTCCCGATTGGCTGAGGCCAACATCCAACCCAATGCCTGCATGCTTTTCGTTGGCTCGAAAGGATGCATCCCCTCTTTTCGCTTCGGTGGTCTGCAGCCTTGGTCTGCAGCCTTTGTGAGCGCCTGGGGTCCCCCAAGGCCATAGGGCGCGCCAGGATCAGGTGACTGAGCGATCCCTATGGCCCCAGCTTCCACTGTTCGTCTCCTCGATTATCGGCAGTATCCATTTGCGATCCCCAGCGTCAGTCTCGATGTGGTGATTGAGGACAGGCTGGTTCAGGTCACCAGCACGATGGCGGTGGAACCTCGCGCATCAGGTTCTGCCTCAGAAGCGATGCATTTACGCGGCGTGGAGCTTGAGCTCCTCGAAATCCGCATCGATGATCAGGTTCTCGCTTCCGCCGATTACAGCGTCGAGACCAGCCGATTGGTGCTGAAGCATCCTCCAGCAGAGCCCTTTTCCTTGACCACGGTCTGCCGGGTTGATCCTTTCTCGAACGCATCGCTGGAAGGGCTGTATGCCAGTGGGGGCATGCTCACCACCCAGTGCGAGGCGGAAGGGTTCCGCCGCATTACTTTCCATCCGGATCGTCCGGATGTGCTGAGTCGCTACCGGGTTCGCATTGAAGCTGACCGCCAGATGTATCCGGTGCTCCTGTCCAACGGCAATCTGATTCGTTCCGGGGACGTGGCCTCGGCCTCCGGTCGTCACGAAGCGATTTGGGACGATCCCTTCCCGAAGCCGTCCTATCTCTTTGCTCTTGTAGCGGGTGATTTGCGCGAGGTTCGCGACAGCTTCAGAACCGCATCTGGCAGGGATGTGGCGCTGCGTTTGCATGTGGAACCTGGGGATGAGCCATTCACTGCGCATGCGATGGCATCGCTGCAGCGTTCGATGGCCTGGGATGAGAAGGTTTATGGCCTCGAATACGACCTTGACGAGTTCAATACTGTTGCCGTGCGCCATTTCAACATGGGCGCGATGGAGAACAAGAGTCTCAATATCTTCAACTCCAAGTTGGTGCTCGCGGATGCGGAAACAGCCACGGATGGTGAATTGGAACGGATCGAGAGCGTCGTCGCCCACGAGTACTTCCATAACTGGTCGGGAAACCGCATTACCTGTCGTGATTGGTTCCAGTTGTCCCTTAAGGAGGGACTCACCGTCTTCCGTGATCAGTGCTTCACGGCTGATCTGCATTCACAGGCCTTGAAGCGCATCGAGGATGCCTCCATGCTGCGCAACACCCAGTTCCGGGAGGATGCTGGCCCTACGGCACATCCTGTGAAGCCAGATGCCTACCAAGCGATCGATAACTTCTACACAACGACGATCTATGAGAAAGGGGCAGAGTTGATTCGCATGCTCCAGACCCTTCTCGGCAAGGAGCGTTTTATGCGGGGGATGGGGCTTTATTTCCGCCGGCATGACGGTGAAGCGGCCACAACCAACGACTTTGTCGCAGCGATCCTGCAGGGAGCACTCGAGGACGGCGAGCCCTTGGGTTTTGATCCGGAGCAATTTGAACGTTGGTACGTCCAGGCCGGCACCCCGGAGGTGCAGATTGCGCGTGCTTGGGATCCACAGCACGGCCGCCTGACTCTCACCATCCGTCAGACCACGGCAGCTACCCCTGGACAGCCCGATAAGCAGCCGCTGGTCATCCCTCTCCTGTGGTCTCTGGTTGGTGCCGATGGTGAACCAGGGGAGGAGCAGCTGTTGGTGTTGGATCAGCCAGAGCAGACCCTTGTTCTGGAGGGGCTTGCTTCAGCTGAACAGCCACCAGCCTTGTCACTGTTTCGCCAGTTCTCCGCACCAGTGCATTGGCAGGCGGATCAGTCGATGACGGAGTTGTTCCATCTCTTTGCTTATGACAACGACCCCTTCGCCCGCTGGGATGCAGGGCAACAGCTCTGGCAACGTTTGCTCTTGGCCCGGGCCGCAGGTGACGTTGACATTGCCTTGGAGAAACAGATGCAGTCCTCCCTGGAGGTTCTGCTGGCCGCTGATGGTGAGCAGGATCCCGCTGTTCTCGTCACTCTGCTCAGTTTTCCTGGTGGAGCAGAGCTTGAGGCTCTGCAGGAGGTGGCCGAACCTCTTGACCTCTATCTGGCCGGCTGTGCCTTGCGTGAACAGCTGGGCACAGCCTTGGCCATTCCTTTGAAGGCCCGGTTGGAGCAGATGGGGCCACAGCTCGATCAGGTCTGGCCTGAAGGTCAGGGTGAACGACAGCTCACTGGTTTGATCTGGAGCTGGCTGGCTGCCGCGGGTGATCATCAGGTGAGGGATCAGGCCTTAGACGCAGTCACTGGCCCCTCGATGACCATGGCTCGTTATGGCCTTCGTTCCCTTCAGCCCCTCGATTGTGTTCAGAGAGAGAAGGCCTTGCAGCGTTTTCATGATCGCTGGCAGCAGCGTCCGGTGATCTTTGACACCTGGTTCGCTCTCGAGGCTTCCACTCCGCGAGCTGATGGCCTCGAGCGGATTCAGACGTTGCTCGACCATCCTCGTTTCGATCCGATGGCGCCTAACGCTGTGCGGGCAGTCCTTGGAGGCCTGGCTGGAAATCCCGTGGTCTTCCATGCCGCGGACGGCAGCGGCTATCGCTTCATGGCGCAGCAGATCATCGCAGTGGATCAGCGCAACGCGATCACGGCATCCCGACTGGCAAAGGTGTTTAGCCGTTGGCGCTTTTACAGCAAAGAGCGCCAGCGTCAGGTCCTGGAGGGGTTGGCACTACTGCAGTCAGCGGAGTTGTCCGCCAATACCCGGGAGGTGGTGGACATGATGATGGCCTGATCGTGTTCTCTTCCACCCATCAATGTCTTCTCAGGTCGCCGGCATAATCAAGCGACGCCTGTCATTGGTTTTTCCACAAAAAAGCCGGTCAGGAGACCGGCAGGGTGATGGGGTTTCCACAGTTTATCGGCTTTTGGGCTGTTTTGGAGGTTTTTACGGTTGTTTGGACGCGAAAATAGGCCTCTTTTTTCCACAGGTTGTGCTGCTTCGCTGGCCTGCCATGGCCAGGTCTGCTGTTCTTGTTGATGGCTGTGATAACGAGCGATTGTTGATCCTGCTGGCTTCAGGGGCTCAGACCGATGGAAAGAGCAGCTGCTCGTGGCTAAAGGTTGGATCTGCCGATCAAGGGCTTTCTCAAGGCTGAATCAGCTTGTTGTCCTTTGCTTATTGGTTGCCCTGAGATTCAAAACGAGACTGTCTGTTGGTCGAAAGAGCAGATCGATCCATTGTTTGATGGGGGTGGGCTTTTGTACTCACTCAATTGCTCAATGGTCTTTCATGTTTTGAGACAAGTCCTTCTTGGACGATCTATGTCTTGCCTGATGAAGTGATGGGTGTGTATGTTTCTAGTAATTCATTTCAACAATGGAAATGCTCACTGGATCTGAACTGCTGGCCAAAGTCAAGGAGCTGGGTGATGTCTCCAAAACTGATATGGCCACGGCCTGTGGGTACGTTTCTGACAAGAAAGACGGTGGTCAACGGGTTAACTTCACCAGCTTCTATGAGGCTCTTCTCAATGCCAAGGGCATTGACCTAGGAGGTGGCACAAAGGGAATCGGCAAGGGTGGTCGCAAGCTCTCTTATGTGGCCACCGTTCAGGGCAACGGTAACCTTCTGATCGGCAAGGCTTACACGGCTATGCTCAATCTTGAGCCTGGCGATGAATTCGAAATCAAGCTAGGAAAGAAGGCGATCCGTCTGATCCCAACTGGTGCAGCAGCCACTCACAGCGACAGCGCAGCCATGGAAGACGGCGAAGACTGAAAGACTCCGCATGATTTAGGTTGCTTCCCCACCCCGCTGTCAAGCGGGGTTTTTTGATGGAATCATTTCGATTGATCGAGGATTGACTCCCCAGGCGTAGTTCCAAGCCGCCGGAAGACTTCGCGCCTGAAGGCCGATCCTTCACGACCCGAATGTGCACCCCAAAGTCCCTCCCAGTAAAAGAAAATCACTCCGTAGCCTCGTTCATGGCTGAGCCGCATTTTCTCTGCAAGAACTGGCATTGGAGTGGTTCGTTTTCCGAAGCCTGCAAGCACTCCAATCTGCACCGGCATTCCCCATTGCCGGGCTTTGCGCAGCGCGGGTTGATCCAGATCTTTCGCGAAACCTTTGAGGGAATAGGCATAGTTCTGCACCACAAGATCTTCGATTAGCTCACCGACAGCCCACAGCTCCCAGTCCTGCAACCAATGGTTGTAGGCAAAACGGAAGGGCCCTGGTGAGAGTGAAATACGTTTTGGCAGTGCTTCTTGGCCGAGGCGCTCGCGTAACTCCCTGAGGAGACCTGTGAGCTTGCGACGTCGCCAGGTCATCCAGATGCGGTTGGTGTGATCACGCGGAGGTTCCACACCGGTTTCCTGCCGATAGAGGGCCACGGTGTAGGGGTCGTAGCCCAGTTCCACCGGCCAGGCGAAATGGTCGTCGAGCTGGAGGCCATGCATGCGGCAGCGCTTGAGCACCTCCACCACCAAGCCGATGAAGCGTTCCCGCACCTCTGGGTGGGCGGGATTGAGCCAGACCATCTCCTTGCCGTGCATTGTCATGCTCGTGCTGCCATTGGCCTTCGCAAGCACCCATTCGGGATGGTCCTGGACCACAGCTGCTGTGGCGGGCTCCATCAGGCCGTATTCAAACCAGGGGATCACTTTCATTCCCCGTTTGCGGGCTTCGGCACTGAGGGTGCAGATCGGGTCCAGTTCCAGTCCGGCAGCAGCGAGATTTGGTTCTACGGGTGCGAATTGACTGCGGTGGAAGGTCGTGCCCCTGCTCCAGACATTCGGATAGATCGCGTTAAAACCGGCCTCCTGGAGCTCCTCAACGGCCTGGCGGATGCGTGCATGGCTGTAATAAACAGGACTCGGACTGTTTGTGATCCACACTCCCAGCGTTCGGGGTGGCGGCCCATTGATGGGAAGTTGGCTGATGTTGCCCGTCGAAGCTGGTGGAGGCGCGGCTTTGGCGCTTGGCCGTTGCGTGATCGCCAAGCTCAGAATTGTGGCGAGCCCTGCAGCGAAGGACGTGATCAAGCGTCGCTCGGTCTGAGCCCCGATCCTGGGCAGCTTGCACTGATATGCAAAAGCTTTCACGAATTCAGCGAAACATTGAGCTCACAGAGCTTTCTTCGTGAATGCGCCAGATCGCTTCCCCAAGCATGTTGGCTACCGAGAGAACTTTGAGCTGGGGGAATGTCCGATCGGGTGCGATCGGGATGCTGTTGGTGACTACCACCTGTTCGAACAAACCATCCGCGGAGAGGCGCTCACAGGCTGGCGGGGAGAAGACAGCGTGTGTTGCGCAGGCCAGAACTCGCTGGGCACCCTGCTGGCGAAGCAGACGTGCACCGGAGCAGATGGTGCCGCCTGTGTCGATCATGTCGTCGATCAAAATCGCGGTTTTGTCCTTCACATCACCAATCACGGTGAGGCTTTCCGCCTTGTTATGACCAGTTCGGCGCTTGTCGATGATCGCCAATGGCGCATCGTTCATCTGTTTGGCGAACGCCCTGGCCCGGGCTACACCACCGACATCTGGTGACACCACCACCACCTCGCCAAGCTCCTGGGCGGAGAGGTAGTCAACCAGGACTGGGGATCCGTAAATGTGATCGCAAGGGATATCGAAATAACCCTGGATTTGAGCAGAGTGAAGATCCATCGCAAGCACTCTGTCCACCCCTGATTTGGCTAAAAGGTTGGCTGTGAGTTTTGCCGTAATCGATTCCCTCCCGGCTGTTTTGCGGTCTGCTCGGGCATAGCCGTAATACGGCACCACAGCCGTGATTTGACGTGCTGAGGCCCGGCGGCAGGCATCGACCATGATCAACAGCTCCATGAGGTGGTCGTTGACCGGAGCACAGGTCGGCTGGATCAGGAAAACGTCGCAGCCACGGATCGATTCTTGAATTTGGACGTAAAGCTCGCCATCGGCGAAGCGCTTGCAAACCCTCGGGCCGTCTGGAACGCCCAGATAGGCTGAGATCTCCTGGGAGAGAGCAGGATTCGCCGTACCGCTGAACAGGCGAAGCCGGCGATTGTCCTGGTGGATCTTCTCCTGCTCTGCACGGGCTGCAGTGAGAAAACTGGTCACGACTCCCGCAAACGAGAACAGCTGTCACCCGATGGTAGTGCCGAGCCTGACGGCCTTCATCACGGGTCGCTTGTTCAAGCTCGTTAAGGTCTGCTGATGCTCGATCAATCCATAGTGGTGATTGGCGCCGGGCCCCTGCCCGAGCTGCTGATGCGCAGGGCCTGCAGAACCCTCGCAGAAGCCTTTGGGGTCACGTTGAGCACCGTTGCAGTCGGCCAGTCTCCCCAGTCGTTCTTGGCTGACCTGCACAGGGATTGTCCCCGTCTGGTGCGGTTGGCCGGTGATTCCGGTCGAGTCGCGTTTGATGGCAGTTGTTGGATCGATGCGCTAGGTGCTTGGCGGGTCCCCACGGTGTTGTTGGCAACCCCATTGGCTGATGGGGCAATTCCTGGGGTCGTTCCGGCTTATCTCGCTCTGTGTCACAGCCGCCGTGTTCCTCTGATCGGCCTGATCCAGATTGGAGGCTCCTGGAGCTTGACCGAACGGCGACGGGATGGATTGCCGTGGTCCGGTTGGATGGCCGCTCAAGGTGATGAGGGCCTGGATGCTCTGGTGACGGTGTTGCAATGTCAGCTCAGAAGCTGAAGGGTTGTGCTGATTCCCTCAGTTTTTTGGAGGCCAGAGCGGAAAGGGCGTCCCGGCTTTGAGTTGACGCAGGGGTTGCTCGCCGGCCCTGGGAGCCAAGGGCAAGGTGGAGATCACGGGAGGTTGTTTGCTGCTCAGAGCTGCCGCGGCCAGGCTCAGCCACTCCTGGCTGTTCATGTCGCTCTCCACTTGGCTGCTGAGGTCATTGACTAATCCTGGCAAGACGAGAATGGCGTTGGGCTGGTGCATCTGATCGTGAATGGCACGGACCAGCCATTGCTGCCGTAGGCGCCGTTCATGGTCTTTGAGGGGATCAGGACGGAACCGGGCCAGTTGCTCAGCCTGGGCAGCATTGAGGGTCTGGCGTCCGGCCTGCAGATTGACGCTGTAGTTCTGGCGTTGATCGGTGTGGTTGAGGGTCTGATTCAGACGCACGTCCAGGTCACCGAGACCGTTCACGAGAGTGCGTAGGGCCCTGCGAGGCATCACCACATAGCGGCTTGGCTCCCCTTCTTGCAGTCCGACCACGTCTGCGACCACATCGGCGGTCAGAGCCACACCACCCTCCCGGTAGCTCCTGGCCAGGGGTTGCATCGAGGCTGTCCCCGGCAGGTTCACCCCAAGCTCTGTTGGGACCTGCAGGATCTGCAGTGGCGTTTCTGGCTGAACGCGGATCAACATCAAGCTGTCGGCATTGGCCGGTCCTTGCGGCGCCGCTCTGTTGAGGGAATCGTTGATGCCATTCGCATCCACACCCACCACCAACACCGTGACCGGTTGGCTGGGGAAGGGCGCCAAGCTGGAGGGGTCATCGACTGAAGGCAGCGTCGGTGCGACGCGGTCGGCCTTCGGCCACAGTGTTGTCAGGGCTGTTCCGACCAGCCAGACACTGCCAAGTGTTGCTGTAATCCGAAGCACGGCCCTGAGGGGATGCTGACCAAGCCAACGGCGCTGTTTGCCCTTTTTGGTGGTGTGTTCCTGTGCCGGGGCAGCCATCAGCCGTGCTGATTTCAAAGGGTGCCCAGTCTTGCTCAACTTCAGCTGTTTAGCGTTGGAAGCGTCAAGGCCCGCCCGATCTGTGACGCAAGCTCCTGCTTCCCCCGCTCCCCATGAACGGGCCCGGCCCATTCCACGGGATGTGGTGCGGCCAGCCAAGGACCTCTGTAGCGACTGTGGTCTGTGTGATTCACGTTGGGTTGCCTACGTGCGTCAGGCCTGCGCGTTTCTCCATCAGGATTTCGAGGGGATGGAGAAGCGCCACCACGGCCGCAGTCGTGACCTCGACAATGACGACGAGCTTTATTTCGGCGTGCAGCAGCGCATGCTCACCGCCCGCATGCGCCAGCCAATCGATGGTGCGCAGTGGACTGGAATCGTCAGCCACCTTGGTGTTCAGGCTCTCAAGAGTGGTCTGGTCGATGCCGTGCTCTGTGTCCAGCAGAGCCCTGATGACCGCTTCACACCGATGCCAGTTCTGGCACGCACGCCTGAAGAGGTGCTTGCCGCACGGGTGAATAAACCGACCCTCTCCAACAATCTGTCTGTGCTTGAGCAGTTGCCGGGCAGCGGCATCCGTCGCTTGCTGGCCATTGGGGTGGGCTGTCAGATCCAAGCCTTGAGGGCTGTGCAGAACACCTTGCCGCTCGAACAGCTCTATGTGCTTGGTCTGCCCTGTGTGGACAACGTCTCCCGTGAGGGTTTGAACACCTTTCTGCACAGCGCGAGTGCTTCCCCGGACACGGTGGTCCACTACGAGTTCATGCAGGATTTCCGAATTCACTTCCGCCACAAGGACGGTCGCCAGGAAACAGTTCCGTTCTTTGGTCTCGATACACCCCGCCTCAAGGATGTCTTTGCTCCGAGCTGTCTGAGCTGTTTCGACTACACCAATGCTGGGGCTGATTTAGTGGTGGGCTACATGGGTGCTGAATTTGGCCGCCAATGGCTGGTGGTGCGCAATCAGCTCGGAGCTGAGTTGCTGGATTTAATCGAAGCGGATCTCGATATCGCTCCTGTCACCAGCCGTGGGGATCGACGGGCGGCAGTGCAACAGGGCATCGATGCCTATGACAAGGCCATCAAGCTGCCGATGTGGTTGGCTGAGGTCGTGGGCTGGGTTGTGCAGCGCATCGGTCCGAAGGGGCTGGAGTACGGACGGTTCTCCATTGACTCCCACTTCACGCGCAATGCCCTTTGGGTGCGGCGGAACCATCCCAAGCAGTACGGTCGCCATCTACCAGCCTTCGCGCGGAAGATCATCGAGCGCTACGAGTTGCCCAAGTCTTGATCCTGGCGATGGTGTTGTCTTCCACTACAGAGGTCACTGCCGCTGCACCTGCAGGGGCCATTGGGGTTCTGCTGCACCCCTCTGCCCTACCGGGAAGTCCTGTCTGTGGTGGGTTCGGAGCTGCGGCGCGTGATTGGTTGCAGTCTCTGTCCCGTCACGGCATCGGGGTCTGGCAGGTGTTGCCGTTAGCGCCGACTGACGGCACTGGATCCCCCTACAGCTCCCCTTCCAGTTTTGCGATCAACCCTTGGTTTCTGGATGGCCAGGATCTGGTCGATCAGGGCTTTTTGTCAGAGCAGGCCCTGAACGCTCTGCCTGGACAATCAGCCGATTCCGGCCCCATGCAAGCTTTGGACTGCCAGCTTGCTGATGAGCGGGCCGAGGCTCTCGCACGGGAGCTGGAGAAGGCCTGGAAGGAACAGTCTTCTGAACGCCACCGCTGTTTCGAACGTTGGTGTGTGGCCCAGGGGGATTGGCTGGAAGAGCACGTCTGTTTTGTGGAGCTTCGCAGGCAGCACCAGGGCTTGCCCTGGTGGGAGTGGCCTCGCCCCTTGGCTCGACATCGGGGCAGAGCGCTGCGGGCCTGGAAAGCGGAACATCACCGGGCTTTGCAGGCTCAGCGATTGCTCCAATGGCAGCTTGATCAGCAATGGCGATGCCTGCGAGCGTTCGCGGATGAGCTTGGGGTTCGCATCTTTGGCGATCTCCCTTTCTATGTTGCCCGTGATAGTGCCGATGTTTGGAGTCATCGTCGCTTGTTCTCGATCGAGTCAGACGGCACGTTGACCACCCAGAGCGGTGTGCCCCCTGATTACTTCTCTGCCACCGGTCAGCTCTGGGGCACTCCGGTGTATCGCTGGTGGCGGCATCGCCTGACCCGGTTTCAATGGTGGCGGCAGCGCTTGCGGCGTCAGTGGCAGCTCCTGGATTTACTGCGGCTGGATCACTTCCGAGCTTTGGCGTCTTACTGGGCCGTACCGGGTGGCGATGACACCGCCGCTCGAGGGGTCTGGAAACCGTCACCTGGCCATGCGTTGTTGCGCTGTCTGAAAGCGGATGGTGATGGCTGCTTGCCCCTGGTTGCTGAGGATCTGGGGGTGGTCACCGATGATGTGGAAGACCTGCGTGACGGGTTCGACCTGCCGGGCATGAAGATCCTGCAGTTCGCCTTCGACGGCAATCCAGACAACCCCTACCTTCCGCACAACATCCACGGCAACCAGTGGGTTGTTTACACCGGTACCCATGACAACCCCACCACGATCGGTTGGTGGCAGGGACTGGATGCAGACGCCAGGGAGCGGGTGGCTATGGCGGTGGGTCAAGAGGTAACAGCTCCGGGCTGGCAACTGCTCGAGCTCGGGCTGGCCTCTCCCGCAGGTTTGGTGGTGACCCCATTGCAGGATCTCTTGCATCTTGATGATGCTGCGCGCTTCAACACCCCCGGCACGGTTGGTGGTAACTGGATCTGGCGTCTCCCCTCCCTGGATCATGCGGTGGAAGACGCCCTCAGGGGTTACGGCGAGCGCGGGTCGCTTTGGGGTAGGCGATAGCGACCAGGTTGATCGCTCATGGGCTTTTGAGGCTGACCATTCCAAAGCACTTGATCCTCTGCCTGCGGAGGAGGCTGCAGATTCAAGCTGATCGGCGCTAGCAGTTGCAGGGTTAACTGCCCTTGGCTGCCTTGCAGTTCACTGCGATCGCCACCGGCACTGGACAAACGGATGGTGCTCGGCTGACTGAGGTTGAGCTGCAGTAGGCCGAGGGCCTGGCGTTCATCGGAGTCGATGGCCTGAGAATCCTTGCTGGTGGCTGACGTTGGTGGTAACCACTGCACCAATGGGCGTCTGAGGGCGTCCTCAAGCGGTCGCAGTCCCGGCGGCAGTCCCGTCTCGCTCCCTTGCGTGCGGTTGCTGATCTGAAGGTCAGCCGCCGTCGGTGCGATCGGTTGCAGTTGCTGACTGTTGCGTTGGGCCAAGTGGCGCTGTTGCTGATTCAGAGCCATCAATGTCCCCAGCATCACCACCCCGTACACCACGCTTCCTTGCCAGGTGCTGACGATGTCAATACTGCCGATGGTGAAGCGGCGGTTGCCAGCGGTTTTGCCCTGCAGCTTGCTGTTCGTCGTCGTGGGGAGGGCCCCTTGCAGGCTGTCGGGTGCCAGCTCGAGGTGGCGCTCCAGTTGTGCCAGCATCGCGCCGAGGTAGGCGGCTTCGGGCAGGCGATCAGCCCATCCTCTCTCCAGGGCTTCAAGCACGGGAGTGGTAATGCGCACCTCTCGAGAGAGGTCTCGCATGCTGAGCCCTCGCTGCTCCCTCCGTTCTTTCAGCAGCTGGCCTGCCTGCTGCAAGGGCGTGATCTGATCAGGGCTCTCGCCTGTTAAACCGCTTGTCGCCTGGGACGATCTGCGCCGAGGCCAGAGCCTGGGAAATCTCATCGCGGCGTGTTGGTCAATGCACGCCATTCTCCCTTGTTTAAAGGGCGCCAGCGACCCTCCGCCAAGGAACCGAGAGCGACGTTTGCGATTGCGATGCGTTGGAGATCGATCACCGGGTGGCCAAGCTGTTCAGCGACCCGCCTGATTTGGCGATTGCGGCCCTCTCGCAACACCACCTCCAGCAAGGTCTCTCCACTCTCGTGCTCCAGAACACGAACCGTTGCGGGCTGGGTGATGCGGTCATCCAAGGGCAGTCCCTGGCGCCATGCCTCCAGGGTGCTGTGTTTCGGCCGGCCCCTGACCCAGACCCGGTACGTTTTGGTGTGGGAGTAGCGGGGGTGAGTGAGATGCAGCGTCAGCTCTCCTTGGTTGGTGAGCAGCAGTGCTCCGCGGCTGTCTGCGTCGAGACGTCCAACGGGATGGAGGCCGCAGCGCAGTTCGATCGGCAGCATGTCCAGCACGATTGGGCGTCCTTGGGGGTCGTGACAGCTGCTGATGACCCCTTTTGGCTTGTTCAGCAACAACAGCCTGGGTTGGGGTGTGCTTCGTATCTGGGCCCCATCCACGCAGATGTGGTCTTGGCTTGGGTCGGCTCGGTCCCCTAGCTGAGCCACCCTGCCATTGACGCTGATGCGGCCGGCCCGAATCCACTCCTCTGCATGGCGTCTCGAACAGATCCCTGCGGCAGCAATCAGTTTTTGCAGGCGGTCGCCGCGGGGGGAGCCAGCCAAAGAATCTGCTTCAAGCTTGTGATTGTTGCTCAAGGGCCTTGACCGGGACGAACCACACTTCAGACGCTGTCAGTGTTTCGAGGTAACAGCAGCTCCATGCTGGCGCCGCCACCGGGGTGGTTGCGGGCCTGCACCCTGCCTCCGTGGTTGACAGCGATTTGCTGCGCAATCGCCAGACCCAGCCCGCTGCCGCTCTGATTGGATCGGGCCCTGGAGGGATCTCCTCGGTAGAACCTCTGGAACATTTTCTCGAGGTCTGGCTCGCTGAGTCCCTGGCCGTGGTCGCGAACAGCCAGCAACCACCAGCCGCCACTGGGCTGGATCTCCACCTCCACCTGGCTGCAGTCGGGTGCGTACCGCAGAGCATTGTCGAGCAGATTGAGGATGGCGCGATGCAGTCGAGGCTGGTCTCCTCGCAGCGGTGCCGTGATCTGATCCCGCATTTCCAGGCTGACGCCCCTTTGTTCGGCTAGGGGCCGGATACTTCCCCATGCGCTAGCCACCAGTTCATTCAGGATGAGCGGCGAATAGCTGCCGTTGTCCATGGGCAGGCTGTTCTCCAGCCGCGATAGCTCCAGCAGGTCTTCAACCAGGAGTTGCAAGCGTCGCAATTCCTTTTGCAAACGTTGAACCAGTACGGTGTCGCCCTCCCCGACGGCCGTTTCGAGTCTGTCGCTCACGAGCATTAAGGCTGTGAGAGGCGTCTTGAGCTCATGGGCGACATCACTCACCCACCGTTCTTGCTGCTGTTGTTGGGCCTCTAGGGACTGACGACTCTGCAGCAAGAGCAGGAGCCATTCGTCTGATCCAGGTAGCACGATCGTCTCGAGTGGCTCGCCACGCATGTCCCATTCGATTCGTTGAGGGCGTTGCTGGTGACGCACGCTCACAATCGCCTCATTGATTGGGTCGACATGGAGCACTTCGTCGAGTCTTTGGCCTCGAACCAGGGTTTGATGGGAGATGCGCAATAGGCGTTCGGCCTTGCCGTTGATGTAGGCGATGCTCAGATCCGGTTTGAGGATCAACCAGCCTTGAGTGGCTTCATCGATCCAGGCCAGCAGCTGGGGGGTGCTGAGGGGCTTGCGCTCTTTCGCGCGGGCGTCACCCTTTTGGCGAGATCGTCTTGGCTGGCGTTGGATCAGCCAGGTCAAGCCACTACCGATCACGAGGCCGGTAGCAAGTCCCAGCGTCCATTCCGTTGCCATCGTCGTTAACCGAAGCGGTATCCGAATCCGCGCACTGTGCGGATGTGTTTTGGCGAGGAGGGCTGGTCTTCGATTTTTTCCCGAAGCCAGCGGATGTGGACGTCAACGGTTTTGGTGTCGCCGACAAAATCGATGCCCCAGACCTTCTCAAGCAGCTGATCCCGACTCCAGACTCTTTTGGGGTTCTTGATGAATAACTCAAGGATGCGGTATTCCTTCGGCGAGAGATTGAGATCCTGCTCGTCACGTGTGACCCGGCACTCTTGGGCATAGAGGCAGAGATTGGCGTGGCGCTGCATCGCATTGGTGCAGTCCTCCACGACGGTCGGTGGCTGTGAACGACGCAGCAAAGCGCGGCAGCGCGCCACGAGTTCGCGGATCCCAAAAGGTTTGACAAGGTAATCGTCCGCTCCGACCTCAAGGCCAAGCACCCGGTCGGTTTCACTATCCCTGGCGCTGATCACCAGGATGGGTGTGTTGTTGTTCTGGCTGCGCAGCTGGCGGCAGAGATCCAGGCCTCCAAGCCCAGGCAGCATCAGATCAAGAACGATCAGATCCACTGCGTCGCGGCTGGCGTTGGTGAGAGTTGATAGAGCCTCAGCCCCGTTGGCGCAGGATCGCACCACAAAGCCTTCGGCTCTGAGGGCTTCGTCCACTGTCTCCCTGATGGAGTCGTCGTCCTCGATGACAAGAAGGCTTGCGGCGGTCACGAGCGGTGCAGAAAGCGTGTTTGTCACCGGGTGATCCGATTGAGCATGACCATTGTGGCGAATACCCCCCCCCCCGCCAAGAGTCCAATCGGGTCTGGGGGTAGAAATCCCGACAACGGTGGTAAATTACGAAACCAGTCGGTTTCGTAATTGATCGATGGCGCCCCTGTCCCTTCTGCCTGATGCAGATCTGGTGCGTTCGTATCTGCGTGATATCGGTCGTGTGCCGCTGCTGAGCCATCAGCA
>NZ_UCOB01000018.1 GCF_900474295.1 Synechococcus sp. UW140
CACCGGCTGACCAGCCGCACGAAAACTTCGTCTTCCCTGAAGAGGTTCTGCCCCGCGGTAACGCTCTCTGATGGTTTGGTCTGGATCGCAGATCCATCCCTGAACACAATGGGGTGCCACTCGGCACCCCATTTTTTGTGCGCTCGTGGTGTTCAGGGCACGTTGGCGCTCAGTTTGTTGGCCTCTCTTGGGCGTTCGTGGCCTTCTCGCAACCTTGTTTGGAATGCTGTCACCGCAGGGCTTACTGATGCGCTCGTTTGCTGCCAGGTCGCTGGTTTGGCCTCGGTCTGTGCTGTTGCTCGCTGGCGGCTTCTGGTTGCTCTCCCTGTTGATCCAGATTTGGCGTCTGGAAAGCCTGAGTGCCACCTACGACCAGGCTCTGTTTCTGCAGGAGCTTTGGTCAACTGCCCAGGGTCGGCCCTTTGAGAGCAGTTTGTCTTCGGTGCTCTCCGGGGCTGTGGCGATTGGCAATGCTCTCCCCTTTGTGGATTATCTGCATCTGGGTCAGCACGCCAATGTGCTGACGTTGGCGGTGGCCCCTGTGGTGGCCCTCTTGGGGCGTTGGGCCTTGCCCCTTGTGCAGGTCACGGTCCTCACCGCTGCAGGTCTCGTGCTCTGGCGCATTGCAGCAGTGCGGTTGCCTCGGCCTTTGGCTGTGCAAATCACGGCTGCCTACTTTCTCAGCGGAGCCGTGATCGGCCCTGCGCTTGAGAACTTTCACGATCTGATTTGGTTGCCTCTGCTTGGCTTTTGGCTGGTGGAAGGTCTGCTGGAGCGCCGCGGCTGGCAGGTGCTCCTCTGTGGGTTGCTCCTGCTGCTGGTGCGGGAAGACAGCGGTTTGGTTCTGTTTTCCTTGGGCCTCTGGGCTCTGGTGCGACGGCCAGATGTGCGGTGGTGGGGTGTTGCCCTGATGCTGCTGTCCTTCGGGTGGGTCTTGCTCGTCACCAACTGGATTCAGCCGGCCGTTGATTCTTCCTTGGCCGATCGCTTCCTGGCGGAGAAATTCGGCCACCTCGTTGAGGACCCTTCTCAAGGCACCCTGGCTGTGGTTCTCACCATGCTCGGCCGGCCGCTTGCCCTGCTGCAGGCTCTGGTGTCACCCCCCGGGGCCACGGTTGGATTCGTTCTGGCCCTCACCCTGCCGCTGCTATTTGTGCCGCTGCTCTCAATTGATGCTGGCCTGTTGGTGCTGGTGCCTCTTCTGATTGCTCTGGTCTCGCAGGGTCGCACCGCTCTGGCGGTGACCTTGCGCTATGTGCTTGCTCTGGTGCCTGGTCTCTACCTCGGTGCTGTGCTCTGGTGGCAGGCCCATCCTCAGGTGTGGGAACGGCGATGGTTGCGGCCCGTTTGGACAGGAGCTCTGGCCTTGGGTTTGGTGCTCACCCTGGTGGGGAACCCACACCGCTCTCTCTCGGCGTTGATTCCCGACAGCTTTTCGCCTTGGGTGCATGTGCCGCCTCAGAGGATGCTCGCCAGGCGCGAGGCGGCCTGGGCTGCTGTGGATCACGTGCCGCCTGATGCAAGCGTTTCGGCCGACACCCCATTACTGCCCTTGTTGGCGCAGCGGCAGGAGTTGATCCGCTTCCCCAAGCATGTGGCGTTCCGTGGTCGTGATGGGATGGAGCGATCGGTGGAGTATGTCGTGGCGTTCCCCGGCTACTACACCCCCTTGGCTCCAGTGTTCAAGCGGGAACGACGCCAGCAGGCATCGATCCGTGATCGTCTCAATCAGTTGGTGCGCCGCGGCGACTATGCGCTGATCCATTGCCAGGGGGGAGCGGTGGTGTTGCAGCGGGTGAGCGGCACAGCTCCAGGCCTGAATCCCAGCTCTGGCAGTGCCAACCATTGTGATGCGCTTGATTGATCAAGCGGCGTTGCACCTTGGCAGATGAGCCCCAGCCGGGGTCGCTGGGATTGAGGAGGAGCGTGTCCCAGTTGCTTTCGCCTAAGGCCTCGTTGAAACTCTTTTTTGGGAAAGCGATCCGCTCACGTGTGCTGAGGTGAGGTGCCAGATAGCTGGTGGTAAGGACGTTTGCGTTCGTTCGAATTTGACCGATGGCAGCGCTGGAATCCACGCGCAGGCTCCACCGCTGCAGGTAGGGCCCGGCAAAAAACCATGGTTTCGCCAGGCTCAGCCAGCACAGCAGTGCCCAGCCCAGCACCAGTGCGCGGCGGCGCCCTCCCAATCTGTGCCGGTGCTCGGCAGCTTCTGCCAGGCCGTCAATCGCTGCCGTGACGGCCACTACAGCCAGAGGCAGGCTGTAGTGATGAATGAGGGTGCGGTAGCTGGGGGATGCCGATAGCAGATTCACCAACACGAGTGGCAGCGCAATCACCAGCACCGGCAGAGAGCGGCGGCGCCAGAGCAGGCCACAGGGCAGTGCGAGCAGCACGAGATAGCTGAGGCCTCCACTCCAGTCGATGCTGGTGAGGATCTGGTCCAGTCCCCCGTTGAGATGGCCGAACATGCGGCCAGCCGCCTTGGGCCCTTCACCCCCCCGTAGCCAGGGATAGAGCCAACGACTGAGCATCAGCAGCCAGCCTGCCGAGACCAGGGCTGCGCTGGCGCTCCATCGCCAGCGCCGTTGGCAGGCCAGCTCCAGTGCCAGACCGATCGTGATCAGCACCAAGCCGTCACGGCAGCCAAGCAGGATCAGCAGCAGCGTGAGCCAGAGCCACGCTCTCTTGGCCCGTTCTGCCCAGAGGATGAGGGCGAAGGCCGGCATCACCCATACCTCAGGGTGGAAATCAAATAGGTTGCTGTTAAACACCACCGGTTGCAGCCACCACAGCAGGCAGGCCAGCCAGCAGAGGCGTCGGGGTAGTCGGGCCTGGGCCGCCAGCATCCAGATCGGGATCGCCGTCAGGCTGAGGGCAAGGGCTTGGGATGCCAGCAGCCAGTGCACGGATGGAGTCATCGCATACAGGCCACCGGTCAGGTAGAAGACCCAGGCGCCATGGTCGGCAAGCAGGTGAACCTCCTCCATCGAGGAGATTGGCGCTAGGCCCTGGCTCAGTAGCCAGGCCCATTGATCGAACAACCCGAGGTCGTAGGCATTGCTCTGAAGCAGGGCGTGGCGGGCTGCAGAGCATCCCCAGCCAATCAGTGCCAGCAGCAGGCTGATTAGCCAGAGATGGCGAGGTGGAGCCAGAGGCCCAGGGCGGCTGGTGCTGGTCATGGGATCGGTGCATCCAGCCCTGCTGGGCAGTGCCAAAGCTGCCACGATTTCGCTCCTGATTTGAGCTCGGAAGCGATCGGTTTGCAGCGCTCGAGTGGTTGACGGCTCACCACCCAGTGTTCGTTCTTGCTTTCAGCATCATTGGCTAGGAGTTCACGGCCTGCGTACCAGCCAAGGGATGGGCGGGTGGGTCCGCGCAGGATCACAACGGCCTCGGCTGGCAGTTGTCGAATTTCACTCGCGATTGGGCGGGGGTCCCAGCTTTCGTTGAGTTCCCAGAGCCAGAGCTGGCTCTGCCAGAGGCATAGCAGGGCCAGGCCCCAGCCGATCAGCAGGCTGATCAGGCCCCAGCGTCGTTGCTGGTGGGTTGGTTGGATCAGTTGCAGCCCGCCTGCCAGCAGGCCCAGCCCGGCGCAGATCAGTGCGAGGCGAGGCAGACCCTGCTGCTGACCAATCAGCAGCAGGGTCATGCCCGTTAGCAGGAGGGCCGCCCCCAAGAGGGCCCAGATTCGCCCCACCCAGAGGGGGCGGCCCGTGCTCAGGAGCTGATGCAGTCCTTCGGCGCAGAGCAAGGCGAGGGCTGGCCAGAGCAGATGGCTGTACCAGGGCAGCTGGCTGCGGAGCGGCAAGACCAGAGCGCAACTGCCCAGCAGCAGCCCCAGTTCCCAATGGCCACTGCTTTGCTGGCGCTCACTCCAGGCCCAGCGGAGGCCCAAGGGCAAGAGGAGTAACCAGGGCCAGCCGCCTTCAAGCACTTCCGTGATGGGCATCACCCAGGCCCCGGTGCTGTCGCCAACAACGCCCGCTACACGGCTGAGTCCCTGGCCGCCCCACATCAACAAAGCATCCGTGCCGCGTTGATGGCCGTGCCAAAGGTGCCAGGCCAGGCCCGGGAGGATGCCGCTTCCTAGCCAGGCCAGGGCACGGGGTTTCCAGGTGCTGTTGCGACGATCCCAGACGCTGATGGCCGCGGTGATCAGCAGAAAGCCCAGCACAGCGGGAGGCTTCAGCATCAGCACCCCCGTTGCTCCGAGGCCAGCCAGTAGGCCATGCCAGGGGGTCTGGCGACTGCTGAGCCAGCCGGTCCACAGCAGCAGTGAGCAGCTCACCAAGCTGCCGTCGAGCATCGCCAGCCGGCCGTGGCGCGCCATCGGTAGCAGGGTCATCAGGATCAGGCCGGCCAGTATTGCTCGTCGTTCGCATTGCGCTCCCCCCAGCTGCCGCCGCAGCAGGATCAGCAGCGGCACCGCCAGGCTGGCGATGAGGCAGGGCAGCAGTCGAGCCGCCCACTCGTGTTCACCCAGAAGTCGGGTGGAGGTACCGATGAGCCAATGCAGTCCTGGAGGCTTGTTCAGGTAGGCCTCGTTCCATTTCCAGGCGAGGAGCCAATCAAAACTGGGATGGGTCGGGTCAATCCGGCCGATCGTGGAGCGGGCGACGCTTGTCACCCTGCCTTCATCCCAGTCCCGTAGGGGCAGATTGCCGAGGCCTGGCAACCACAGCACCAGGGTGAGAAGCCACAGCAGCGCAGGCCTTGTGAGTCCGTTAAGGTTCAAAGGTCCTGATCGCAGTGATGTGAAGGCATCCTCGGCCGTTCTCGGCCTGGTTGTCGTCGAAGGCATCGCCGGCGCTCAACAATCCCATCCAGGAGGAGGTGTCCATGAGTTCCAGTTCTTTAATTCAGGGTCTGCTGATCGCGGAGAACGCCGGCTGACGGCACAGTCCTCTGACTGATCAATCGGTTCCGCGCCAGAGCGGACCCGGCGAGAGCCCCCGTCCGGTTTCCGGGCGGGGGCATCGTTTTGGCGGTTTTGCGCCCTGGGCAGGCCGCCAGATTGTGTATCAGGCGATACCGGCCGTTGTGTCAGCTGGCACATCCGATGTTGGTTATGTCTTGTTCATGGGCCAGTTTTGATGTGGCGCATTTTGCGCCTTCCTGTGTGAGGAATTCAATGAAACTTTTCCAGCAACTGCTGGTTGCACCTGCTGCCCTGGGCCTTCTGGCTCCCGTGGCTGCAAACGCCAGCGACCTGAACATCAACGGTGTGTCTGACTACGCCGCTTCTGGCGAGCAGGTCACCAGCATCACCCAATTCTCGGATGTGGTTCCGACTGACTGGGCCTACCAGGCTCTGTCGAACCTGATCGAGCGCTACGGCTGCGTCGCCGGCTACCCGAACGGCACCTACCGCGGCAACCGTGCGATGACCCGCTTTGAAGCGGCCGCACTACTGAATGCTTGCCTCGACCGGATCACTGAAGTGACCGACGAACTGAAGCGCCTGATGAAGGAGTTCGAGCGTGAACTCGCCATCCTCAAGGGCCGCGTTGACGGTCTGGAAGCTCGCGTTGGCGAACTGGAAGCCACTCAGTTCTCCACCACCACCAAGCTGAAAGGTACGACCACCTTCGTGATCGGCGCCAACAGCTTCGGTGGCGACGCCTATGAGCGTGAGCAGTTCGGCCGCAACCTCTTCCTCGGCGACAAGTTCAACTACATCAACGACGAGGAATACGAAGTCACCGGCATCAACGGTGATACGAAGTACGTTCCGAATCCCTTCTACTACGAAGGCTCCAAGTCTCGTTACAAGGGTCCCAAGATGGCCGACGAGGCCAATCAGTACCTGGGAGCCCTCACGTTCAACTACGACCAGCGCCTCGATCTGCTCACCAGCTTCACTGGTAAGGATCTGCTGAAAGTGCGTCTGCGTGCTGGCAACTTCCAGAACAGCGCCTTTGGTTTCAGCGCTTCCACCGGCATCAACAGCTTCTTGGGTGGTCAGTACTCCACCATGTCTGGCATGGAGACTGCCTTCGAAGAGGGCACCGTCACCAACGCTGTGAAGATCAACCGACTCTTCTATCAGTTCCCCCTGGGTAGCAACTTCACCGTCACCGCTGGTGGTGTGGTCCGTCAGGACGACATGCTGGCCGTTTGGCCCAGCGCTTACCCCGCTGCCACCGTCCTCGACTTCTTCACCTACGCCGGTGCGCCTGGTACTTACAACCTGAACCTCGGTTCAGGTGCTGGTATCTCCTGGGAGAACGACGGCTTCAGCATCAGTGCCAACTACGTCTCCGGCAACGGCAACGTTTCCAAGGTGAATGACGGTTACAACGAGGACTACTCCCTCTACAACAACGGCACCGACACCTACGCCATCTTCTCCAAAAACCGGAGTTGCGAAGGTTCGGGTGGCATGATGACCGACTGTGCCTCAGGCACCGGTACTGTTCAGATTGCCTACACCGACGATCAGTGGGGCATCGCGGCTGCTTACAACTACAGCAGCGAGAACGCTGGCAACATGAACCCTGGTACTGCAACGCCTCTGGCGACGCAGATCGGACAACTGGGTAACACCAACTCTGTTGGTTTGAGTGCCTACTGGAGCCCCGAAGATTCCGGCTGGATGCCTTCGATCTCCGCAGGTTGGGGCCTCAACTCCACCAGCGGTGGTGATGCAAGCTCCTACCGCGTCCAGACGAACGGCGGCAGCTGGAGCAAGAGCAACAAGTTCACCAACCTGTTTGGTTACGACTTGAACTCCGCCACCACTCAGTCCTGGTCTCTTGGTCTGCAGTGGACTGATGTGTTCCTCAAGGGCAACAGCGCTGGTATGGCTGTTGGTCAGAAGGGCTTCGTCACCGCTCTCGACCTGTCTGGCAACAAGTACGACTTGGGCTACGGCAAGTCCGCCAAGGCCGAAGAACGCCTGGTCCGCGACGGTCAGTACGCCTGGGAATGGTGGTACATGTTCCAGGTCACCGACAACATCTCTGTGACCCCCGCCCTCTTCTACATGAGCCGTCCTCTCGGTTCTGCGACCCAGGGCGTCCAGTTCAACCAGTTCGGCGGTCTGCTCAAGACCACCTTCAAGTTCTGATCTTGAACGTGTGATCTGAAGGGCTTCGCTTTTGCGAAGTTCTTCATTTTCTCCTCACTGACCAATCATTAAGCGTGGGTTTTTGCCCGCGCTTTTTTTATGGCAAAGCAGCAGTGCACACCAGGTCTTTTTTGAATGTCGCCTGCGATACCTTCGCCAGGTGTGGCCGGCGACCCCTCTTGCTTTGGTCAGTCGGTAACTTTTGCTCGAAGGCTTTGTGCCTTTAATTACCCTCAATTTTGGTGTGAGGAATCCAATGAAACTTTTCCAGCAACTGCTGGTGGCTCCTGCTGCCTTGGGCCTTTTGGCTCCTTTGGCTGCAAACGCCAGCGACCTGAACATCAACGGTGTGTCTGATTACGTCGCTTCCGGCGAGCAGGTCACCAGCATCACCCAGTTCTCGGATGTTTATCCGACTGACTGGGCCTATCAGGCTCTGTCGAACCTGATCGAGCGCTACGGCTGCGTCGCCGGCTACCCGAACGGCACCTACCGCGGCAACCGTGCGATGACCCGCTTTGAAGCGGCCGCACTACTGAATGCTTGCCTCGACCGGATCACTGAAGTGACCGACGAACTGAAGCGCCTGATGAAGGAGTTCGAGCGTGAACTCGCCATCCTCAAGGGCCGCGTTGACGGTTTGGAAGCCCGTGTGGGCGAACTGGAAGCCACGCAGTTCTCCACCACCACCAAGCTGAAAGGCAAGACCACCTTCGTGATGGGCGCCACCACCGCTGGCGGCAGTAACGGCTACAAGTTTTACCGAGGTGATCTCCGCGATACCAACGCCTTCGATAAGAAAGGAACGAAGGGCGGTGCCAACGCCTACAACCGCAATTTCGGGGCGTTCACCTTTAACTACGACCAGCGCCTCGTCTTTGACACCAGCTTCACCGGTAAAGACAAGCTGCGTGCACGTCTGCGTGCCGGCAACTTCCTCAAAAAAGGGAATGCTTTCTCTGGAGCTGGCGTCAACCTGACGGCTCTCGATATCGCGACCGATTCTGGTGTGAACAACACGGTTAGCAATGCCGTGGTGCTCGACCGTTTGTTCTACAAGTTCCCCGTGGGCAAAGAGTTCACCGTGATTGCCGGTGCCCTCGCCCGTAATACCGAGTCGCTGGCTCTTTGGCCCTCTGTGTATAACAAAGGTGGCGCCAAGATCCTTAACTGGACTGCCTTGGCTGGCACTAGTGGTGTCTACAACAAGGAAACTGGTCAGCTGATCGCGGCCTACTGGAAGCAGAAGGTGAAGAAGGGTGATAACGCCTTCAGCGTTTCGGTGAACTACGTAGCCGACGATGGCAATGGCAACAAGTCCAATGCTATGGAAGGCGGTTTTATGACCGACAATTCTGAAGCCAGTTTCATCGCTCAGCTTGGTTACGCCGGCCCTCAGTGGGGCCTCGCCTTTGGTTATCGCTATGGTCAGTGCAATAGCGGTGCTGGCTATAAGAATGGCACCGAATTTGCCAAGACTGACGGTTACAACAATGAGTGCGAATACGTCAAACTCAGCAAAGACCGTGAAGATGGAACCATCGATGTGCTCAGGCGGACTGGTAGTGGCTCTAATAGCTATGCTCTGAATGCCTACTGGCAGCCTGATGAAGCAGGTTGGATTCCTTCAATCTCCCTTGGTTGGGGTCTGAACGATGTCAGCTCGGATAACAAAGCTGAAGGTTCCGTGACAACTTCCCAGAGTTGGTTCGCAGGTCTCAAATGGGAAGATGTCTTCCTTCAAGGCAACGACATGGGCTTTGCCTTTGGTCAGCCTACCTTCGCTACTAATTTGAAGGACTGTTCCAACGCCTCCGAGAAAGCCGGCACCTGCAACGACACGCCTTTCGATGGCAATTATGTGCTCGAGTGGTACTACAACTTCAAGGTGACCGATAACATCGCCATCACGCCATCTGTGTTCTATCTGTCCCGCCCTATGGGTCAGTACACCAACAATCTGGTGAAGAATGGCAGTGGCTATGACGGTCAGTTCAATGTGTTTGGTGGTTTGGTTCAGACCACCTTTAAGTTCTGATCTGAGAGTACAAGTGGGATCCCGCAACTTGCGGGATCCTTCCTGGCATGGTCTCCTCTCCTGGCCCTCCTTTGTGAGGGCCTTTCTGTTGCAAGGTGCTTGTAAAAGTTCGCTGTCCAGATAGCTTCTGGGCACGATCAGGATCTCAATGCGACTCTTACTTCAATGGCTAGTTGCACCTGCAGCCCTGGGCCTTCTGGCTCCTGTGGCTGTGGATGCGGGCCAGGCTGCAAACGCCAGCGACCTGAACATCAACGGTGTGTCTGGCTACGCCGCTTCTGGCGAGCAGGTCACCAGCATCACCCAATTCTCGGATGTGGTTCCGACTGACTGGGCCTACCAGGCTCTGTCGAACCTGATCGAGCGCTACGGCTGCGTCGCCGGCTACCCGAACGGCACCTACCGCGGTAACCGTGCGATGACCCGCTTTGAAGCGGCCGCACTGCTGAATGCTTGCCTCGACCGGATCACTGAAGTGACCGACGAGCTGAAGCGCCTGATGAAAGAGTTCGAGCCTGAACTCGCCATCCTCAAGGGCCGCGTTGACGGTTTGGAAGCCCGCGTTGGCGAACTGGAAGCCACTCAGTTCTCCACCACCACCAAGCTGAGAGGTACGACCACCTTCGTGATCGGTGCGAATAGGTTTAGTGGCAATGCTCGCAACGTTCAGGTGCTGGGCGATGATGCGTTGCTCGGTGGTTATCCAGTGGAGTGGATGCCAAAAACCTGGCGTCATAACAGCTTCCCGCTGCTCAATGAGGATGATGAGACTGAGAGCACGCGCAGGCGCAATAGTGCTGATCTTGTTAATGCCAGCCTGGGGGCTGGTGTGTTTAATTACGACCTGCAGGTTGATGTCAATACAAGTTTTACGGGTAAGGATCTGCTACGGGTTCGACTGCGTTCTGCAGACTTTCAGAGTAGTGCATTTGGCTTTTCTGCTGAGTCGGGAATCGGTTCCCCTTTCGCTTGGGCACTTGATAGTCCCTCGTATCGGACGCCCTCCAGTTTGGAGGTCGCTTTTGAGGAGGGAAAGCTTGCGAATGCTGTCAAGATTGATCGTCTTTTCTATCAATTTCCTGTTGGTGATGGTTTCACTTTCACGGTCGGTGGCAGGGTCGAACAGGACGACATGTTGGCCCTGTGGCCGAGTGCCTATCCGAGCGAGGCGATCCTCGATTTCTTTACTTACGCTGGTGCGCCTGGCGCTTACAACAGCAATCTCGGAGTCGGTGGAGGTTTGTGGTGGAAGTCAGGCGGGTTCAGTATTAGCGCCAACTATGTTTCTGCGAATGGTGGCAACGCCAATTCTTCTCCCACTCTGATTCCAGATCCTGCCAATAGCAGCGAGCGCACAGTAGGGGATTGCACCACTGCTGGAGGTATCGCGACTGCTTGCTCGGCATCAACCGGCACCGTGCAAATCGGCTACAGCACCGTGGATGACAGCGGGGAAGCGTGGGGTCTGGCTGCTGCCTACAACTTCAGTTCCCAGCATCTGGGCAATCTCTATGAGGGCACGGCCACCCCTCTGGCCACCACCGTGGGCCTTTTGGGTAATACCCAGTCCGTCGGCCTCAGTGGCTACTGGGAGCCAGAAGAATCGGGCTGGGTGCCGTCGGTGTCTGTGGGCTGGGGTGTGAACACGACTTCAGGCGGTGCTAACGCCACGCTGATGGGGTATGAGTTTGAATCCGCTACCACTCAGTCCTGGTCCATTGGTTTGGAGTGGTGGGATGTCTTCCTTCAGGGCAACAACGCTGGGATGGCGGTGGGCCAGCGAGGTTTTGTTACTGCCCTAGATCTATCTGGCCAGCGGTCGAGTGATCTCGATGTCGTGCGTGGTTTTAACGATGCATCGGCTAGTGAACGCAGGCTTGTTCGCGATGGTCAGTACGCCTGGGAGTGGTGGTATCAATTTCAGGTCACGGATTCCATTGCGATCACTCCAGCTCTCTTCTATCTCAGTCGGCCATTGGGAACGCTCAGCCAGGGGGTGAGCCTCAATCAGTTTGGAGGTCTGCTCAAAACCAGCTTCCGCTTCTGACATTCCTACAAAGCAGGTCATCCATCCCCGCGGACTAGGGGTCTGGTCTGGTTGGATAACGGCATGGTGATCGCAGCCGATATCACGGCCCTGGTGGGTCGCACTCCGCTGGTGCGGCTCAACCGTCTGCCGGCAGCCAGTGGCTGTGGGGCTGAAGTTGTTGCCAAGTTAGAGAGCTTCAACCCCACGGCCTCGGTGAAAGATCGGATTGCAGGGGCGATGGTTCAGGCCGCCGAGGAAGAAGGCACGATCACGCCTGGCCGCACGGTGCTGGTGGAGCCCACGAGCGGTAACACCGGTATTGCTTTGGCCATGGTGGCTGCGGCGCGTGGGTATCGCTTGATTCTCACCATGCCCGACACGATGAGCACGGAACGCAGGGCGATGTTGCGGGCTTATGGCGCTGAGCTGCAACTCACGCCCGGAGCTGAGGGGATTCAAGGGGCGATCGATTTGGCTCGGGAGCTGGTTGAGGAGATCCCAGGCGCCTATCTGCTCCAGCAGTTTTGTAATGCTGCCAATCCGGCGATTCACGAGCGAACCACCGCAGAGGAAATCTGGGCCGATACCGATGGGAATCTCGATGTGCTGGTGGCGGGAGTTGGTACCGGTGGCACCATCACCGGCTGTGGTCGGTTTCTGAAGGCGCGTTATCCCGCTCTCAAGGTGGTGGCAGTCGAGCCCGCTGGCAGTGCGGTGCTCAGTGGCCATTCCCCGGGGCCTCATCGCATTCAGGGCATCGGTGCCGGCTTTGTGCCCCCAGTCTTGGAGAGGGAGTTGATTGATGAGGTGATGGCGATCAGCGATGAGGAGGCCATGGTGATGGGCCGAAGGCTCGCCCGTGAGGAGGGTCTGCTCAGTGGAGTGAGTAGTGGCGCCGCCATTGCCGCTGCCCTGAAGATTGGCCAACGTCCGGAGTTGGAGGGACGCCGGATTGTTGTGATCCTGGCCAGTTTTGGGGAACGCTATCTCTCAACACCGATGTTCAGTTCAGCGGCGCCGTTGCCGCCGAGGCGGGACGGTCACCTGTGAGTCGAACCGGATCACAGGAGTTGGGGCGTGGGGATCCCTATGCGGTACTCGAGGTGTCGAGCCAGGCGAGTCAAGCTGAGATCAAGGCCGCCTATCGCCGTCTGGTCAAGCAGCATCACCCCGATGCAGGTGGCGATAGCGAACGCATCCTGGAGCTTAATGCCGCTTGGGAAGTGCTGGGGGATGCCGAGCGCCGTCGTAAGTTCGAGCGTGACCGTCTGCACGGATGCGAGGAGGCCCGTCGCCGAGGGGCTCGCAATGCCAGAGCCAGCCGTGCTGCCCGTGCGGCTAGTGGTCAGGGGGCTGCTGCCGATGATGCAATTGTGCAGTGGTTGCAGCGGGTGTATGCCCCGATCGATCGCCAGCTGTCACAGGTGATCAATCCCTTCCCGGATCAGTTGCGGGCACTGTCGGCAGATCCCTATGACGACACGCTGATGGAGGCTTTCTGTACCTACATCGAAACGAGTCAGCAGAAGCTGGAGAGGGTCAAGACGCTCTATCAGTCCATGCCGGTACCGGAATCCGTTCGCGGTTTTGGTTTGAGCCTCTACCACTGCCTCTCTCAAGTTGAGGATGCGATTACCGAGCTTGAGCGATACACGATGGGTTATGTGGATAACTACCTCCACGACGGCCGCGAGATGCTGCGAGAGGCCAAGCAACGTCGTCACCGCCTGCAGCAGGAACGTCGTCGTTTGGAGATCACTTGATGGGTGTCTGGCCGTTCCGGTGCTTCCTGTGTCTGCTCTGGCTGCTGGCGACTGCCGCAGATCGGGTGTGGTGGATTTGGTTTGACGGTATCCCTGCCTGGGATCAGGCCGATTATCTCAACAGCGCTCTCGACCATGGCCGTGCCTTGGGGCTGCTGCCCGGTGGCGGCTGGCAGGGGTGGGCGGCACTGCTGGATCTCTCCCCCAAGATTCCGCCGTTGGCGTCGCTCGTCAACGGCACAGTGATGGCTGTGGCGGGTGATTCCCCGGTGCAGGCGGCCTGGAGTCTCAGCTTCTGGCACGGGGTGTTGTTGCTGGCGGTGACGGCCTGGGCCCTGGAGCTACGGCGCCCCCGTGCCGTGGCGCGGGGCTTTGCTCTGCTTGCAGCAGGACTGGTGGCACTCGCACCAGCCCTGCTTGAGTTGCGCAGTGACTATGTGCTCGAGCTGCCACTGACGGCAATGGTGACTCTGGCCCTCTGGCGGCTGGGCTGTTGGTGGAATCCCAAGACCGGTGGGAGCTGGATCCAGGCTTTGCTTGCTGCCCTGGCTTGTTTGTTGGCCTTGCTGGTGAAGCAGAGTGCTCTGCTGGTGCTGCTACCCGTGCTGGCCTGGGTGGCTGTCCAGGCCCTATGCCGTGGTCATGGCCGCCGCTTGCAGCTGTTGGTTGGTGCTGGTCTGATCCTGATCGGTCTCTTCCCTTGGCTGCACCACAACTGGATCACCACCCTGGGTGGGACCAATCGGGCTGTCCTTGAATCGGCCGCGCGGGAGGGAGATCCAGGACCTTGGTCGTTGCAGGGCTGGCTTTGGTACCCCCGGTTGCTGCCCGTTCAGTTGGGGGTGGTGATGCTTGCTGTCGGTCTGGCGGGCTTGCTGCTCTGGTTCTGGTTGCACTGGAAGGGGCGCCGACATCCCGCAGACCGGTGGATGACGGTTGGCCAGGATGATCCCTTGGCCTGGCGTTGGCTGCTGATCAGTCTGGTCGTCGGTTGGGTGTTCACAGGCCTGAGTCCCAATAAAGACGACCGTTACATCGCTCCGTTGCTGCCGCCGCTGCTGTTGGTGCTGGCACGGGGCTGGTGGCAGTGGGGGTTGTGGCTGGAGCAGCGCTGGCCGCGCCGGTCCCCCTGGTTGGCTTCGGGGCTGTTGTTGTTGGGTTTGGTTGCCAGTGCCCAAGCTGGTGTAGCAGCCCAGATGGCGCGTCTGAACGAACGGATGAGGGGGCCGTTGGAGGCGATTGTGCGCAGGGCCGGTGGTGCCAACCCTGGGGCAGAGCCCACCACCCTGATCGTGGTCCCGAGTACAGCTGATCTCAATCAGCACAACGTCAGTTATTACGGCCGTCGCCAGGGCGGTCAGCTGGTGGGGCGTCAGTTGGGGAGCAGTCGCCGTGATCTGCAGCCCGTGCTTGACCATGCTCAGTGGGTACTGCTTGCGGAAGGGGATCAGGGCTCCGTGCGCAACAGTGCGCTCAAGCTGGATCGTGCGGTGCGAGACAGCGGTGTGTTTGCGCTCGTGCAGCAGTTCCCTCGCCCTGGCGGCGACAGCTATTCGCTCTGGCGCCGCCGCGTTGATCAAGCGGCAGCTCCAGGATTCGCCCGTCGTTTCCCGGGTCTCGCGGCTGGTCTGGCAGCTGGGCCAGAAGGCTTCGAGCCCTTGTTCAATGCCGTGGCCATCGAACACATGCTTGACGGCCATTTCCTCTACCGAGACCGGGTGCGCCGCCAGGCCTTGCACAGGCTTGCCCTTGATGCGAACGATCTGGAGGCCCGTTGGAGTCTGGCTTTGCTGGCGGTGCTCGCCAATCGACCCGTTGAGGCCTCAGCCCAATTCGCGCTCTTGGAGCAGGCCTTGCCCGCCAGCTCTTGGCCCAGTGCCTACCGGGCCGTGGTGACGCTGGCGGGTTGGAATCCCTGGCAGGCCGCCTTGATCACGTCTGAAGCTCGCCGCCGGCATGGCGATCAACCTCTACTGGTCGCTCTCGATGATCTCAGCGCCGTGCTGGCGGGGGCGATTTGGCGCCTGCCTTCGGCATGGCAGTCGATCCCCCAGGCTGTGCAGACCGTGGAAAAGCAACTTCAGGCGAAGGCCTCAAGCTGAGCCAGTTTCAACCACACGTCTGGCACTGGACGGCGCCAGCGCACCTGGGCGTAATCGCCCTTGACAACGAGGATCTCGCCTGGTCCTTCAAAGATGTAAGCCGGCGGCGTTGGGTCGCTGGCTCCTGCCTCGATGCTGCCGCTGTAGGCCTCACGCTTGACGCGAACCAGACCCCCTTTCTTGAGAGCAACGGGTTTGGCTTTGGCTGGCGCCGCAGTATCGGTTTCGGCCATCAAGAGAAGGTGATCAGACAGTCAGGCTAGAACCAACCCATCTGCCCTAGGCCGACGGCTTGACCCACCAACTCGCCATTTACCTGCTTGCCTTCGGTGGATTGTTGTTGCTGGCGGTGCTGCTCGACGATCTGGCCGAACGGATCCGCATGCCTGGCGTGCTGATGGTGCTGCTTCTGGGCTTGTTGATTGATAACAAGCTGGATGGCGCGACCACCTTGCTCTCGTTGGACCATGCCAAGCAGATCACCCAGGCTGCTTTGGTGCTTGTGCTCTTCTTTGGGGGGCTGACCACCAACTGGGCCGAGGTTCGTCGGGTGATCCGCCCGGCAGCTCGTCTGGCCACTCTCGGCGTGGTGTTCACGTCGCTGATGATCGCGGCGGTGCTGCTTGGTTTTGGTCTTGCCGAAGGCCAGAGCGTCTGGATGACCCTGCTACCTCAAGCTCTCTTTGTCGGGGCAATGGTTGGCAGCACTGATGCCTCGGCAGTGCTGGCGTTGCTCCGTCCCCTGGAGGGCCGCCTGCCCAAACCCCTGCTCGATCTGATCGAGATCGAATCGGGCTTCAACGACCCGATGGCTGTGGTGCTGGCCGGACTCGCTTTGGCCCTAGCAGGCGGCGGTGGTTTTACGCCAGGGGAACTGGTGATCACGGTGGTGCGCCAGTTTCTGTTGGGCACGATGTTGGGCTTCGTCGGCGGCAGCCTCACCGTGCAGCTGCTCGGCAGTCGGCTCAGCCTGAGCCACAGCACCATGCTGCCGGTGGTGAGTCTGGCTTTGTTGCTTGTGCTCACAGGCGGCACGACCTTGCTGGGGGGTAGTGCCCTGTTGGCTGCCTATGTCGCTGGTTTGGTGTTAGGCAATGGCCCCAGCCTGGATCAGGTCGTGCTGGAGAAAGCCCATGCCAGCTTCGCGAAAATGGCGGAGCTGCTGCTGTTCCTTTGCATGGGCTTGGTGGTAGATCCTCAGAATGTGGTGCATGCAGCCGGTTGGGGTTTGCTGCTGTTCCTGATCATGCAGCTGGTGCGCTACTTGATCGTGCAGGTTTTGCTGCTGCGTACGGAGTTTTCGCCCGAACAGCGTTTGTTCGTCGCCTCCGCAGGATTGCGCGGTGCCGTACCGATTGCCTTGGCGATCGATGCCTGGGCGTCGGGCGTCTCATGGGGAGTGCAGATGCCTCCCCTAGCGCTGGCGGTGGTGCTCTACGGGTTGTTGATTCAAGGCTTTGGCTTGGTTCCCCTCGCAAGGCGCCTCAATCTCACACTGCCAATCGAGAGCAGTGCCGCAGTCACCGACACCACTTCTCCCCCTTAACCTGGCCCCTTTCCGTCCGCCCCCTTCCTCATGCGTCTGCTGCTGCTCGGCTGCACCGGTTTGGTTGGGCGCGAATTGGTCCCCATCCTTTCGCAGGAGGGCCACCAGCTCACTGTGGTGAGCCGCCGTCCCCGTGCGGCCGTGGCCTGGGCCACTGATCTTGGCCACGACTGGCTTCAGCTCGACCCAGCGCAGGCCTCGAACTGGGCTCAGGGTGGTGGGCTGCAGCAGGCGTTGGAGAATGCTGATGGTGTTGTCAATCTGGCTGGGGAGCCCATTGCTGAACAGCGCTGGACGGAGGCTCATCGACAACTTCTGAACACCAGTCGTCTTGCTACAACCAGTCATCTGGTGGCGGCGATGCAGCGGCTGGAGCAGCCGCCAGCGGTGCTGGTGAATGCCTCTGCAGTGGGTTTTTACGGCACCAGTGCAGAGGCCACCTTTGTTGAATCCAGCCCTGCTGGGGATGATGTGCTTGGCACCCTCTGCCGCGATTGGGAGACCGCCGCCAACGGCCGGCCTGATTCCACCCGTCTGGTGGTGGTGCGGATCGGCATTGTGCTTGCCCCAGAGGGTGGAGCCCTGGGCAAGATGCTGCCGGTGTTCCGCGCCGGTTTCGGCGGTCCGATCGGTTCAGGACGGCAGTGGATGAGCTGGATTCATCGCAGCGATCTTTGTCAGCTCATCCTGCACGCTCTCACCGACAGCCGTTGGTCAGGCGTGGTCAATGGCGTCGCACCTGAGCCTGTGAGCATGGCCACTTTCGCCTCCACCCTGGGCCGCTGCTTGGGACGACCAAGCCTGCTGCCCGTGCCTGGGCCGGTGTTGCATCTGCTGCTTGGCGATGGTGCTCGCGTCGTCCTGGATGGTCAGCAGGTCCGATCAGAGCGTCTACCTCAGCTGGGTTTCAGCTTCCGTTACCCCGATCTGTCTGAGGCCCTCGCCGCTGCCACCACGACGCGATCCCGTTGATCAGTGCTGCAGCGATTAAGAGCCCGATCGCGGGGGTGAACAGTGGATCCCAGAGCTGCTGGAAGGTGCGCATCGGCGCTTCGATGCCCTGGCTGCTGGCTACCACTGCAATGCCGAACCAGCCTGCCCCCGCAAGCACCACGAACACATCGAGCACCAGAAGCCTGTCCAGCCAGAGTTTCCAGAGAGGTTGGTCTGCGGCGGAACTCATGGGTTGGTGGAGAGGGAGGGCTGACTGGGAGGGAGCAGGTCGGTGATGGCGGAGGCCATACGGTCGGCTCCCCCCATGCTGCCGAGCCGTTCTTCAGCTTGCTGACGACATCGTCGCTGCAGCGCTTTGTCCAGTTCACTGCCTTCCAGCAGCTCCAGTGCCAGCTTGGCCGTGGCATCCAGAGTGGCCGGCTGTCCGCTGTCTCCCTCTGCACAGAACACGGTGGGACCAAGCAATCTCCGCTGCGCTTCAGCGAAGTTGGCGGTGAATTGTGGGCCTTTGCCTGCGACCTGAAGCACCGGTTTAGCAAGCCCCACGGCCTGTTCGGCGGCTGTTCCTGCCATCGAGATCACCAGGTTGGCGTTTTGCAGCACGGAGGCGAAAGCGCCGCGTTGCACCTCGACTCGCAAAGCTCCTTTGACGAGTGCGACTTGATGGTCAGATCTGTGAATTTGCCAGGCATGCGGTGCGATCAGAGCCTGAAGCGCTGCATCGTCGAGGCTTCGGATCAGGGCTAGGTCCACTGCAAGTTCCTGATTGCTGAACAGGTGTGCAGGCAGTCGCTGGATGACCTGAAGGAGCAGCAGCAGGTTCTGCTCAAGTTCAGGCCGTCGGCTTCCGGGAAGCAGAGCGAGCCGGTACCGCCGAGGCGGTCGTGGTGCTGCCGGAGCCAGCACCGGATCCATGAAAGGATTGCCAAGAAAGTGCACTGGCCGGCCGAGTTGGAGGCTGAGGTCTTCGGCGCTGAGCAGATCGCGGCTGTAGACAGCCAAGAAGCGCGTGCTGCTCAGGCAGTTGCCGCAGGGCCAGGGCAGATTCAGGCGGCCCTCATAGTGGCTGGAATAGGCCACCAGATAGGTGGCCACTGGACGGCCGCTGAGCCATGCCGCCATCACCGGAATCACATCGCCAATGACCACCACGAGGGCATAGCGGCGGCGGATGCGGATCAGTTGCAGCCACGACTGGAGCAGATGCAGTACCTGACCTTGGATCAGTTCGGTGAGGCGGCCCCGCAGGCTGGTGTAGCCCAGGCCACCGGTGCTGAATTCACGTGTGTTCGCCATTAAGGGGATGCCTGCATCCCGATAGGGGTGGCCTCCGCCAACAAGAGGCAGGGCATCCACCTGGTGTCCGCAGCGTTGTAGTGCTCGGCCAAGCAACGCACCGGAGAGGTCTTCTCCGTGACCGTTGCTCAGCAGCAGCAGCCGCGCCACCTCAGAGCTCCAGCCAGTTTTTCACTTTGATCAGTGCTGGCCAGCCCGGTTTGCGACCGAGGCCGTCGGCGATGGATGCCTGCAATTCTTGGCTCACTTCCGGCGCTACGGCCAGGATTTGCTGCACCACCTGCACATGATCGCGCACGCCCTTGGCCTTCGTTTCCAGCATCGCCAGGCTGAGATTGATGCGGGCCTGGGGGTCCTGACCATTCAGTTTCACGGCCAGACGGGCCGATCGAAGCGCTTCTTCTGGCTGATCGCAGAGCAGTTGCAGCCAGGCCAGGCAAGTCCACCCTGCCGATTGGCGTGGGGCGGCATTGGTGATGGTGATGAAGTCCTCAAGTACTTCAGTGGCTGGAGCACCGTCTTGATAGCGGGCCATTGCCTGTTCAAACAGGCTTTCCTCGTTCGCTTCGGTCACCGTTCCGCTGGCGTTTGCAGTGCCATCAGATTCCCATGCAGCCGGTTCAGACTGCGAAGGAACTGCCGCAGCCGCAGGTCTGGCTGGCGTTGGGGTTGGTGAAGTTGAAGCCGCCGCCGATCAGTGCTGTGCTGAAGTCCAGCTGCATTCCGTAGATGTAGAGGAGGCTCTTGGGGTCACACACCACTTGAAAGGCCGCACCATCTGGGGCGTTGTAGTCGTACACCTCATCCCCTTCCTCGATCTCGGAACTGGGCACGAAATCCATCGTGTAACTCATGCCGCTGCAGCCACCTGAGCGCACGCCGACCCGCAGTACCTGGTTTTGGCCCTGTTCGTTGCAGAGCTTGGCCAGCTGCTGCATGGCGGGATCGGTGATTTGGATGCCTTTGCCGTCCTTGGCGGTATGGGCGATGGTCTCCGCGGAGCCAGCAGGAGGGACGGATGTGGTCATGGAGGTGGGATCAGTCCGGTCTCCGTACTGTATGGAGGCTCGTTCATGGCTGCCGAATTCATAGAGTCGGTTCGTTGTTGGCGGATGCAGCCGGTGCGGGTCGCGATCGTGGGTGCGGGTCTGGCCGGATTGTCGGCTGCTGTTGATCTTGTGGATGCTGGCCATCAGGTGGATTTGTACGAAGCCAGGCCATTTATGGGCGGCAAGGTTGGCAGTTGGGAGGACGACGACGGCAATCACATCGAGATGGGCTTGCACGTTTTTTTCTTTAACTACGCCAACCTTTTTGCTCTGATGCGGAAGGTAGGGGCTATCCAAAACCTGCTGCCGAAGGACCACACCCACCTCTTTTGCAACCGCGGCGGAGACCTCCGCGAGCTCGATTTTCGCTTCGCTCTCGGAGCACCCTTCAATGGTCTGAAGGCATTTTTTACGACTCCCCAGCTCACCTGGATCGACAAACTGCGCAATGCCTTGGCCCTGGGCACAAGCCCTATCGTTCGGGGTCTGGTGGATTACGAGGGCGCGATGCGCACGATCCGGGCGCTTGATTCAGTCAGCTTCCAGGATTGGTTCGTGGGCCACGGCGGCAGTCTGGAGAGCATCCGTCGCATGTGGAATCCGATCGCCTATGCCCTTGGTTTCATTGATTGTGAAGCGATCTCGGCTCGCTGCATGCTCACCATCTTCATGATGTTTGCGGCCAAGACCGAAGCCTCCAAGCTCAATCTGCTTAAGGGCTCTCCCCATCGCTGGCTCACGGCTCCGATCTTGGATTACATCCAGGCCCGTGGCGGCAGGCTTCATTTGCGCCACCGGGTGAAAGAGGTTCAGTTCACCGAGGCAGACACCCCTGAAGTCACCGGACTGATCCTTGGCACCCCCGAAGGTGAGCGGCAGGTCCAGGCTGATGCCTACCTAGCTGCCTGTGATGTGCCGGGTATTCAGAAGCTGCTGCCGAAGGCCTGGCGCCGCTTCCCCCAATTCGATGCCATTCACAACTTGGAGGGTGTCCCGGTGGCCACGGTTCAGCTCCGTTACGACGGTTGGGTGACGGAACTCGGGGATGGTGCGCAGGAGGACAAACGTCGCCGCGATCTCACGACTCCCGCAGGTCTGAATAACTTGCTCTACACCGCTGATGCTGATTTCAGCTGCTTCGCTGATTTGGCACTGGCGAGCCCTGAGGACTACCGCAAGCCTGAACTGGGTTCACTGCTGCAGTGTGTTCTCACCCCCGGAGACCCCTGGATCCCCAAGTCGGTCGACGCGATCGTTGCCCACACCGATGCCCAGGTTCGTGAACTCTTCCCCTCCGCCAAAGGTCTCACTTTGGTGTGGAGCAACGTGGTGAAACTGGCTCAGTCTCTTTATCGCGAAGCTCCAGGGATGGAGCCGTTCCGACCCGATCAGAGCACTCCGATCGGCAATTTCTTCCTGGCGGGTAGCTATACCCGTCAGGACTACATCGACTCGATGGAGGGCGCCACGATGAGCGGGCATCTTGCTGCCGCTGCCATCCTGGGCCGATCGGCCCGTTTGGCCACCAATGCCGCAGTTGCCTAACTGAATCTATGGGACGTTGGCTTGAACACACGGTCACCACTGACGTAAGGGCTCCTGTCTCCCGGGTGTGGGCGGTTTGGAGTGACTTAGAAGCAATGCCGCATTGGATGCGGTGGATTGAATCGGTGCAAACTCTCGATGACCCTGATCTGACGGACTGGACGCTCGCGGCTCAGGGTTTTCGATTTCGCTGGAAGGCCAGGATTACCACCCGTGTAGAGGCCCAGCAGTTGCATTGGGAGTCGGTGGGTGGCTTGCCTACGAAAGGTGCCGTGCGTTTCTATCCAGAAGCTGACGATCGCACCGCCGTCAAACTGAGCGTTACATACGAACTGCCGGGGGTCTTGGCACCCCTCATGGAACCAAGCATCCTGGGAGGGATGGTTACCAAGGAACTGCAGGCGAACCTTGACCGATTCCGGGATCTGGTGGAAAGCGATTACACCGTGTCGGCCTAATCAGTGTCGGCCTGATCAGTTGTCTCGGCAGCTGTTGATGGTGTTGCTTGCTCTTCTGGCCGCTTGTGCCAGCCCGGATCCTGATGAATCCCTCATGCCTCCCAGCAGTCCATTGGACGCTCCTGCTGTCACGCCCGAGGAGAACCAGATCGCTGCGATACCTGCTGCCCCGCCCGCGGTGCTGACGCCGCTCCCGACTGCTGCTCAGGTTCAAGACTCTGTGAGCCGGGGCCGGGTCGACCCTTTCGCTCCTCTGGCCGGGGGGGGCGTGGCGAATGACTCCACCTCTCAGGCCGGTTCGGCGCCGATCAGACTTCAGGGTGTGTTGTCCGTTGGTGGACAGTTGCAGGCCCTCGTCAGCTTTCCGAAGGATTCCGGCCCGAGTTCCGGGGCGATTTGCGTCGGCCCCTCTGGCCGCTGTGGATCTGAGCAGAAGCCGCTTCTTCCTCAAGATTGGTCTGTGCTGAGCATTGATTTGCAGCGGGGCTGCCTCACCTATGCCGTGGCGGGCAAGGCTCAGGCACCTGTCTGCTTGGTGGAATCCAAGGCCTGAACACAGGCTTGCACCAGGCCTGGGATGTCATGTGGATCCGCTTCCTGATCGACGCGACCGAGCAGCTCAACACAGCGCTGACTGGTCTGCGGACCAATCGACACCACTTTGGCTGTGTCCAATCGCGTCAACCATTGGGGGCCGAATCGTGCCTCGAGGAGCTGGGCGGTGTGGATCACGGTCTTGCCACTGCTGAAGGTCAGGGCAGCGACCTCGCCGGCCTCCAAGGCAGCCGCCGCATCATTCGGGATGCTTTCAGGACAGCGGGACTCGTAGGCCGCCACCTCGACGACCCTCGCGCCTGCTTCCCCGAAGGCTTCGGCCAGCAAGGTGCGTCCGCCGCTCTGCACCCGCGGGATCAGCAGCCTCAGCCCCCAGCCTGATACGGGGAAATGTTCAATCAGACTGTCCGCAACGAAGTTGGGTGGCACGAAGTCGGCATCAGCGCCCAGTGCTTCCAGTCTTGCGGCGGTCTTGCGCCCCACGGCGGCAATTCTGAGGCTGCTGGGTCGTCCAGACAGACTTCCCCCTTGCTTCTGCAGTCGTTCCTCCACCGCGTTTACTCCATTGGCGCTGGAGAACACCAGCCAGTGGAATTCATCCAGTTCGGCCAGGGCGTCGTCGAGCGGTCCCCACTCATCCGGTGGTCCGATCACCAGGGCGGGAAGGTCGATCACGCTGGCTCCGAGTGCTTCCATGCGCCGGCGTCCTTCTCCCTGCTGCTCCTGGGCTCGAGTCAGAACCACGGTGCGGCCTTGCAGTGGCAAGCTCATCGACCGGCCTCGTTCAGTTTCACCAGACCCTCCACCTGGCTGCGCAACGCCTTGGCTTCGTTGTTGCGCCCCTGGGCTTGCAGCAGATCGAGGGCGAGCCGGAAGCCGTTGCGGGCTCCATCGATGTCGCCGCCCATCAGCAGTGCCAACGCCAAATTTTGATGGCATTCAGGGTGGTTGGGATGGCGCTGAATCGCCTTGGTATAGGCGTTGATGGCCGCGGCGATGTCGCCTCGGCGCCTTTGCATCAGGCCGAGGTTGTACCAGCCAAGGGCCACTTCCGGAGCCTGTTCAGTGGCGGTGGTGGTGAGCTTGATTGCCTCCTCCAATTGGTCGGTTTCCATCAGCAGCACCGCCAGGTTGAGGCGTGCCCCAAGGTTGAGACGGGGCTCCATCGGCAGATCAAGCGCTTGCTGGTAAGTGGCGATGGCGGTGGTGGGATCATCGTCGCGCTGCGCCATGGCGAGATGGAGCAATAGCTCATACCGCTCAGCAGTGCGATCCATGCTTTCCCCCAGGGATGCGAGGCCCTGATGCAGCAGAGCGACGCCTCGATTTCGGTTTCCTGCAGCCACCTCAAGGGCGCCCAGCTTGGCGCAGGCATAGGGATCACCAGGCTGCTCGCTCAGCCATTGCTCCATGGCCTGTTGCAGCCGCTGGGCCTTGTCACTGCCCTGAAGAAGCTCGGGGCGATAGCCGTCATGGAGCAGTGCTGGAACGCTGCAATTGACGATGCGCCACTGGGGTTCATCGCGGAGTAGGGCCTCGACGCTGTCGTCGATCATTGAGTGGTAAGGACGGCTCCACTGCAGGCGTGGATGACGCCGGAACAGCCGGCTGACGCTCGAATAAGGGGCCATGGCCGCACCCCTCTCGTAGCGCAGCAAATTGATCACCAACACATCGGGTTCGGTCATCAGTTCCTGCAGGGCGGGAATGGCCTCGGGCAGGAGCTGTTCATCCGCATCCAAAACCAGCACCCAGTCACCTTTCACGTGCTCCAGTGCCGCATTGCGGGCGGGTGCGAAATCTCCCGGCCAGGGCAAGTGTTCCACCCGTGCGCCAGCGGCTTCGGCCCGCTGCACGGTGTCATCCGTTGAGCCGGTGTCGACCACCACCATCTCGTTGGCTAGACCCCGAACCGAGGCCAGACAGGCCTCGATCCGATCGGCCTCATCGCGCACGATCATCGAGAGGCTGAGCATGGAGGCTTCACGGTTCGCGCTGAGGCTACGGCCCTCGCCTTGGCTCTGCTGCGTTTGCTGTGGCTGAATGTCAGTCGGTGAAACCCTGCCCTGGCTCAGCGCCCGTGGCCTCAGGCTGCGTGATCAGACGCCTCAGGGCGGTGTGCTGGGCATCGGGCATTTGGCCTGGGCTGTAGGCGGCCGGAATCTCGGCCTCAAGCCTCGCCCGCAGGGCCTCCCAGCTGTATGGGCTGCCATAGATCACAACCCCGGCAAGCCGACCTGCGCGTTGTAGCTGGGCGAGGGCATCCCCCCAGGGTTCTTGTCTGTCGCGGCCGCCTCGGAAGGGATTGCCGCGCAGAAATAGTTGCACCAGCACAGGCCCGTTCCCTAGTCGCTCCAGCGCCAAAGGGGAAGAAGGCTGGTCGTCCCGCCAGATTGACACCGCCATCGGGTGGATGATCAACGGACTGAAGCCTGCTTGTTCCGGAAGCAGGAGGGCTGGAGCCGTGGCATGGAGCTGAGGGCAGGGCAGCACCCCATCCACACGGATCAGATTGATGCCCTCGCCTGCCGCTGCAGCTTGGATGCGACCGCCGTTGGTCTGGCAGGTCAGCTCCACGAGTTCGGTGCTGAACGCTCGTTCTTTTGGGCTTTCCTGTTCCAGCAGCTGGTGGGTGGAGTGCTCGCTGCGTTGTTGTTCAGGAGCTGCAGTGTTGATGCGCTGTAAGGCCTTCTGCCGTCTTTCCAAACTGGCATCGAGCTGCTGCCAAGGGATCCGTCCGGAGCGCAGGCCAGAGCAGATCGCTTTGATCGCCGCGTCGGCGTCCTCAGGCATGAGGATTAAATCAGCCCCTGCCTCGAAGGCGAGACATGCTGCCTCACCCGAGCTGTAGTGCTTTCTGATCGCCTCCATCACAAGGGCATCGGTGACGATCAGGCCTTCAAATCCAAGCTCTTGCCGCAGCAGTCCGCTCAGGACCGGCTTCGAGAGGGTGGCAGGCCGTGTGGGATCAAGCGCAGGGATTTCCAGATGGGCAGTCATCACGCTGTCGATACCCGCAGCGATGCTTGTCCGAAAGGGCAACAGTTCGATCCGCTCGAGCCGTTCCCTGTCATGGGGGAGCACCGGTAGCTGCAGATGGGAATCCACCGCAGTGTCCCCATGGCCCGGGAAGTGCTTGGCACACCCCAGCACTTCCTCCCTGGTGAGGCCACGTTGGAAGGCGAGTGTGAGCTTTGAGACTGTCGTTGGGTCGTTCCCCCAGGCCCGCACGTTGATCACTGGATTGTCCGGGTTGTTGTTGACATCCACCACTGGTGCCAACACCCAGTTCAGGCCGCACTGGCGGGCCTGTCGGCCTGTGCAGGCGCCGTAATGCTCTGCGAGGGTCTCGGCTTGTGCAGGGTCGGAGGCATACAGGCTGGAGAGGGCCATCGGCGGCACGAGCCATGAGGCTCCTTCAAATCGCTGGCCGACCCCCTCTTCGACATCGGCGCAGAGCAGCAGCGGCTGGCCTGCCCAATCACGCAGCTGCAGGCAGCGCTGCTGCAGTTCCACGCAAGTGCCTCCAAGCAGGATCACACCGCCTACACCCGATTGGAGAAGCCGCTGCAAGTCGGCATTGTTGAGCTCCCAGCGGGGGTAGCGCCGTTGTCGGTCTCCGGCATGTCCACTGGCCCGAACAACGATCAGGCTTGCTACCCGCCTGTGCAGTTCTTCGTCCGTTAGCGCCCGGCTGCTTGGTGACGGAAACGACCCCAGCGTCACGATGCTCCTTGCTCGGCTCCGCTTTCGGGGTCTGCATCACTGCCGGCGGGGATCGCGCCGCGTTCTCCCCGTTCCTCCTCAAGGCGGTTGAGCAGATTGAGAACGGTGGTTCCCTTCTCGATCCCACGATCCAGCTGGAAAACGACCTCCGGCGCACGGCGCATCTGCAGGCGTCGCCCCAGCTCTCCGCGCAGGTAGCCGCTGGCGGCCTGAAGGCCTTCGAGCACCTGCTGTCGCTGCTGCTCCTCGCCGTAGATGCTCACGAAGATTTTGCAGTGCTGGAGATCACCGCTCACTTCCACTTCGGTGATGCTCACCATCCCTTGATGCACCCGCTCATCGCGGATCCCATGGATGAGCAGTTCGCTTGTTTCGCGTCTGATCAGGGCCGCGACCCGCTCCACTCGCCGTCCCGGTGCCATGGCCAATCAAGCCAGAGGTGATGGCGTCACCATGGCACGGAGCACCAGGCTCAAGCTGATCATGCCGCTGATCAGGGCACCGATGAGGGCTACGGCGGTGACCGGATTGCTGCGGCGCCTTGCCAATGGTTCGGCGACAGAATTAAGGACTCCCAGCCCGAAGGCGATCAGGTAACGCGGATAGCGCGTCACATTGACGAAAAAATCTCTCATGGTCAGTTATTGCAGTCGGTTTGGCTGGGTGGAATGAACGTGGGCAAGTCTTGGCTGTGGGCTGGCATGCCCAGGACAAAGCGCGCGAGACGGAAGCAACGAGGTTCTGAACCGAATTTTAGGGCGTCCAAATGACGCATGAGTGGCTCGAGCAGCGAGATGAATCGATGTGATGCCAGGCCTTTTTGGAAGCCTTGACATTACGAATGGACAAACGCTTGCCCAGCAGTGTCATGGATGGCAATGCCTGGGTTGGTCACGCCCAAGCGGCTCTGGGAGTTGGATCTTGCAACTGTTGCCGCTTCACTCTCATTCCTGGACAGTTTTCGTGAGGTGAAGAGTCTCAATCTCAATCATTTTTCCTTTGAAAAAATGCATTTGGTTTTGGCAGATTCTTTTGGGGGATGAAACTACAACCGTCACCTGTTCGGAATTCTTCTTGTTCGGGATCCGACTGTGATGTCGCAAACCTTGTTGAGTAGAGACGACAACCTCCCGCAGGGAGATGGCGAAGGTCGGATTCAGATGGCTACCCTTCCATTCCCTGGTTGGTGCAGGCCATGTTGGAGCTTCATCAGTTCCGTCATTCCGCCTTTTGTCTCAAGGTGCGGATGATCCTTCAGGCCAAATCTCTGAGCTTTCGCGTCCTGGAGGTGACCCCCGGCGTGGGCCAAATCGACGTGTTTCGTCTCTCCGGTCAGCGTCAGGTCCCTGTTCTTGTGGATGGCGACACGGTCGTGTCCGATTCCAGTGCAATTGCACTGCATCTTGAACAACACCATCCTGCGCCTTGTTTGATCCCTGCCAACCCACGGGAACGGGCCCAGTCCCATCTGCTGGAGGACTGGGCAGACACCACCCTGGCAGCGGCCGCCAGAGTCGCCCTGGCCCAGGCGGCGGTAGGGGATGGGAGTCTCTTAGCTGCCTTATTGCCTGATGCTCTCCCCGCACCTCTTCGCCAGACGGTGGGTGCACTGCCTGGTGGATGGCTGCAGGGGCTTGGTGAGGTGGTTGATCAGGGGGAGCGTTCAGCCATGCTCGCCAGCCTGATTCAACTGTCTGATGCGGTTGACGTCAGTCCTTGGTTGGTCGGAGATGGCCTGACCATTGCAGATCTCGCCGTCGCTGCCCAGTTGTCTTTGCTCCGTTTCCCCCCCTCCGCCGGAGAAGCCTTGGCAGGTCGAGGGGTGCCTGGGATTAGTGATCATCCCCGTTTGCAATCCCTGTTCCGTTGGAGGGATCAACTCGAGGATCAGCTCCTCCAGGCTGATCCCGCTGCCGTGTGAGCCGTAGCTGGTAATGGCTTGTGTTCAAGGCCTGGTTTGAAGACTGGGCTCCAGGCCCCGGGTATCGGGCTTGCCATTGCTCGGCACAGATCAGGTTGTTGTCGTCCGCACAGAGGCTGTATCGGCTGAGGGTTTCGATCCTGCTGATGCGTGGAGGACCCTTGCCATGCAGGATCTGGAGCACCAGCTCATCGCTCACAAACGGCCTTTGATCGGTGGACTTCTGACGACGACCGATCACGGTTGTTTCCAGTGTTCGATCGTCCGAGAGATGGGCCAGCTGGCGATTGACCTGTTCCGGTGCTTGCTCCACTGACAGCAGTTGCTCACCGAGAAGGGCTTCGCCGATCGCACTGACATTGAAGTTCCGGTCTCCAACCACGTCGGCCTTGCCATCGATCAGCGGATGGAGCGTATGGAAGCGAGCCGGATGTTCAAGCTTGCTTTGGTCGGCCAGATCAGTGCTCTCCACCATCCATTCCCCCTTCAGCCACTCGGGATAGATCAGGTCCTGGTGCTGACGAGGCCGCGGCAATGGTGCCGGCAGCTGCCAGTGGGGCCAGGCCTGCTGTCGCTCATCCAGCCAGTCCTTCGCCCCCCAGGCTGGATTGGCATCCACGAAAATCACTGCCTGCATCGAGAGCAGGCTGATGATGATGGTCAGCAGCCGTTGCGCCATGTCTGATCCCCTGATCCGTGCCTGTGAGCACTACGTGGTGCTGGAGCCCGGTCAGCCGGAACAGCTGCTGAGTGCCGACGACACCTTGGCATGGCTTGAACAGCACCTGACCTCACTTGATGCTCTGCCTGAAGACCTTGATGCACAGGGCTCGGTGGCGGCGGCGGCCCTGCGACTGCTGGACACGGCCTGTGACCTGGAACTGCAGCCAGGTATCAACCTTCAGTGGTTTGCGGTCCGTCTGGAGCCTCCTGGTTCGAGCTGAGGATGGTTGGAATCGCTTCCAGCACCATGGCCGCCACCTCTTCGGCTGACTGGTCGCCAACGCTGAGATGGAGGTCAGCCTCCGCATAGAAGGGGTTGCGTTTGCTGAGCAGGGCATCAAGGGAGGCCGTGGGGTCATCGGTCTCCAGCAATGGCCGTTCGGTGGGGTCGTTAGCCAGACGCTTGAGGATGCGTTCCCTGTCTGGGGCGAGCCAGATCACCACACCCTGATGCAAAATCCCCCAGTTCTCCGGCCGGGTCACCACTCCGCCGCCAGTGGCCACCACCAGGGAATGGCGCTGGCCAATCGCCTGCAGAACCTGGGATTCGATTGCGCGAAATCCTTCTTCGCCCTCCTCCGCAAAGATCTTGGGGATGGGTCGACCGGCCACTTGTTCGATCACCGGGTCGGCATCCACGAACCCGTAACCGAGTTGCTTGGCGAGAGGACGACCACTGCTGCTCTTGCCACTGCCCATCATCCCCACCAGGTAGAGGTTGCGTCCCCCCAGTCGGGAACGAAGCGGGTGGGGCCCGTTCTGGGATGGTTCAGTCATGGTGTGCGGCAGGCGTTCAGGGTGGAGTCGCGTCAGGCCTTGGTCGGTTGCACCGCGGGACTCCCTAGGATGCCCGCTGGACTTACCACGCCATGACTGAACCCTCAGCTGTGGCATGTGCCGCAGATCTGCCTCAGACGGCGACGCATGGCCAGGGCAGGGGGTGTGTGATCACCCGTAGAGCCTGTTTTAGTGCCAGTCACCGCTACTGGCTGCCTGAATTGAGTGCAGATGACAATGCTGCGCGATTCGGACCCTGTGCTTTGGCTCCTGGCCATGGTCACAACTACGAGCTGATCGTGTCCATGGCCGGGGGCCTGGATGCCGATGGCATGGTGCTCAATCTCTCAGAGGTGAAGCATGCGATCCGCACTGAGGTGACCGGCCAGCTCGACTTTCGCTTCCTCAATGAGGCTTGGCCAGAGTTCGATGTTTCCACACCCGCTGGTTGCCTCCCCACCACCGAAGCGTTGGTGAGGTCGATTTGGCAGCGTCTCACCCCGCATCTGCCGATCACGGCGCTACGTCTCTACGAACAACCGGGCCTTTGGGCCGACTATCTCGGACATCCCATGGACGCCTTCCTGACGATCCGCACTCATTTCGCCGCCGCTCACCGGTTGGCGCGTCCGGAATTGAGCCAGGAGGAGAACGAACGCATTTATGGCAAGTGTGCCCGTCCCCATGGCCATGGTCACAACTATTTGGTGGATGTGACGGTGCGCGGCACAATCGATCCCCGAAGCGGCATGGTCTGTGACCTCTCGGCACTGCAGCGATTGGTGGATGATTTGGTGGTGGAACCTTTCGATCACACGTTTTTGAACAAAGACGTGGCCTTCTTTGCTGAGTGCGTTCCGACAGCTGAGAACATTGCCCTCCACATTGCTGACCGCCTCTCGGCACCGATTCAGGCCATTGGCGCCCATCTCCACAAGGTGCGTTTGCAGGAAAGTCCAAACAATGCCGCTGAGGTCTATGCCGAAGTGCCTCAGTTGGACATGCAGCCTGCTGCCCTTGAGGCGGTCATGGCGTCCTGAGTCCTCCCCCCTCCACCATGCCGCACACGCTGAGGCTGGTGCTGGCCATCAGCCTTGATGGACGTCTAGCCCCGCCGAAGGGTGGGGCTGCTCATTTGGGTGGTGAGGGTGACCGTAAGGTGCTCGATCGAGCCCTCGCTTGGGCTGATGGCTGTTTGATCGGTGCGGGTACGTTGCGGGCCCATCGCTGCACCTGCCTGATTCATGATCCCGAGCTGCTGCAAAAGCGTCTGGCAGCAGGACGATCCCCCCAACCCTCCGCGCTGGTGGTGACCTCACGGATGCAGCCGCAGTTCCCCCTGGATTGGCCTTTTTTTCATCAGCCGCTTGAACGACAGCTTCTGCGCCCTGCCGATCCTTCCCTGCCTGATGGCTTGATTCCCGGCTTTGATCACGTGCAAGTGATGGCCGATTCCTGGCGTCAGACGCTGGCTGGGCTGGCGTCAAAGGGATTGCATCGTCTTCTCCTCCTGGGAGGAGCGTCTCTAACCAGTTCCTTGCTGCTGGCTGATGCAGTTGATGAGCTTCAACTCACCCTCACCCCTCGGGTGCTCGGAGGGCGCCACGGTTGGATTCCCTTTACTGAGGAGAGCCTGCCCTCAGCGTTGGCTGTCGCGGATGCCTGGAGTTTGCAGGAGTGCATGCCCCTTGAGAGCAACGAGTTGATGGTGCTTTATCGGCGCAGGCGTTCGAGCAGCGTTTGAAGCAGACCAGGATTCAGTTCGGTGGTTGGCAGTCCTATCAGGGAGGTCAGACAGCGCTGGATCACCACCTCGGAGTCATCGCCGATATGGCCTCTGAGCAGCTCGGTGAGGACCCCCAGTTCTCTGCCGGTGCGACCGGCTTCACGAATCAAGCAGGCACTCACGGGTTTGGCCAAAGACCTGCAGGGCTGTTTCTCCAGCGTGCTGAATCCTTGGCCCAGCCCTTCGGTCGCCTCGCTCAGCAGGGAGGTGCAGCTTTGTGTGAGGTGTGTCTCAAGGCGGGGACGCAGCAAATCCAGCAGCGGCTGAAGCAGGCCGGCTCGGGCGGTCTGTGGTCCGGCTCCCAGCAGCAGGAGCATGACGAGCCAAAGGCCAGGCTGGGTCGACGCAAAACCGTTCACGCTGGAAGCGGCGCCAAAGTTTCAGTCTGGTCACAGCCAGCGCCTGCTCGTTAGGGTCGCCCCATCCGCCTTGCCTTCGCCGGCCATGACCGCGCTGTCTGCCCGTTGGCATCGCTCTCTGAGCGAGATCCCTGAACAGCAATGGCAGAGGCTGGTTGGGGAGGAGGTCTCTCCTTTCTATTGCTGGGATTGGCTTGTTGCCCTTGAGGAATCGGGCAGCATTGTGCCCAAGCTTGGTTGGCAGCCTTTGCATCTTTCGGTGTGGCGCTCCGACGATCAGCTCGTCGGCGTGGCACCCCTGTATTTGAAGGGGCATAGCTATGGAGAGTTTGTTTTTGATCAAGCGTTTGCGCGTTTGGCTACCGATCTGGGAGAGCGCTATTACCCCAAGCTTGTGGGGATGAGTCCGGTGAGCCCGGTCCAGGGCTATCGCTTTCATATCGCCCCAGGCGAGAGCGCTGCGGAACTCACGGCCGTGATGTTGGAGCTGATCGACCAGTTCGCCTCTCGCAATGGCATTCTCAGCTGCAATTTTCTCTACGTAGATCCCACTTGGCAGCCTTTGGCGGAGGCAGCCGGATGCGCCACCTGGATCAATCAGCAGAGCCTTTGGACGGCGGATGGTCAGCAGACCTTCGCGGACTATCTGGCTGGCTTCAATGCCAATCAGCGTCGCAATATCAAGCGCGAACGTCGTGCTGTCGAACAGGCAGGCCTCAGCGTCACACCACTCAGTGGTGCCGACCTTGATACCAGCCTGCTCCAGCGCATGCATGGTTTTTATGAGCAGCACTGTGCCCGGTGGGGGATGTGGGGAAGCAAATATCTCGAGGCCTCGTTCTTCGATCGGTTGGCATCCCCGGCGATGCGAGAGAGGGTGGTTCTCTTTAGTGCCCATCGTGGCGATGCGCGTGAACCGGTGGCGATGTCGCTGTGCGTGCATGACCAGCAGCAGCTGTGGGGGCGCTACTGGGGCAGCGAGGAGGAGATCGACTGCTTGCATTTCGAGGTGTGTTACTACGCCCCGATCGCTTGGGCCCTGAAGAGGGGACTGCAGCGATTCGATCCTGGAGCGGGTGGCAGCCACAAGCGCCGTCGTGGTTTTGTGGCTCGCCCTCTAGCCAGCCTCCACCGTTGGTATCACCCGGCCATGGATGGTCTGATCCGCCAGTGGTTGCCTCGGGCGAATGCCTTGATGGAAGAGGAGATTGAAGCGATTAATGCTGAGCTGCCCTTCAAAGTGGAGCCGCCCTCCTTGTCATTTGTAGCCTGTGACCATGGCTGAATCCATGCAGATGGTTGAACCACTGAAGGAGCTGCAGTCTCTGGATGATCAGTTGTCTCAGCGCTTCATTGCGCTTGATCCAGCTGGCTATTTCCTCATCCGTGTGGACCGGGAGACCCTTGAGTTGGTTGTTGAGCACTTCGCGAATGACGTCGACGCAAGCGGCAGAGCCACTGATCCTGAGACCGGTGAAGTGTTGGAGTGCCGGGGTAGTGCTCCTCGAGCTGCAGCAGCTGTGTACCGCTCCCGAACCGCGAAACAGATGGGCATTCAACTCACCGAGGGGGAGGGCCCTCACCCCCTCAGCTGCTTAGACCATGCGCTCTATCTCGGACGGGAGCTTCAGCGGGCCGAGCAGGCGATGCTGAGCGGTGTGGATTACGTGCAGGACTAAGCCTGACTGAGAGGGCAACCCGGTTAGCTCGTTGACCTCGATCAGACGGGTTGGAGTTCGCGGGTGCTTTTCGGCTCTTCAGGTGGCAGAGATTCGAGCTGGTCACGAATTTCTTGCTGCACGATCGAGCGGTACTCGAGGAAATGCTCATTGTGGGCAAGCACCACAAGGAACTGTTCGAGCATGGCCGGGTTGCTTCGTGCCATACCGATCATGTAGCGCCAGAAACGGCTGCGGGTATTGCGCTTAAGGCCCTGACGCCAGATCACAATCGCGAGAGCGCGAAGATCCGTGAGGGTTGGAAGTTTGGTGGACCCCTTCCAGCGGGGTGCTCCCATCTTTAAGTAGTAGGAATAGACTCGATCCATGTAGGCATTGGGCTCATAGAGAGCGCAGAACGCCTCGACGTATTCATTGGCAATATCCCGGATCGGACGGGTTGGTTCGAAATTGAGAAGGTTGGTCTGGTTGACCCCTTTGGCGGCATCCTTGTCTTGGATCAGGCGCCCTTCTTTTTCCAGTCGATGCCACAGCGCGGTATTGGGCAGTGCCTGCAGCATTCCCATCATCGCGGCCGGTATTCCAGTGCGGGTGACGAAGTCCACAATCCGGCGTCCGGCCCCTTCTTTCTCGCCATCAAAACCGATGATGAATCCGGCCATCACCCGGATGCCATTGGCCGTGATTCGATCCACTGCCGCATCCAGTGGATTGCGGGTGTTCTGTACTTTTCGGGCCGTTTCCAGGCTGGCTTCGTCTGGTGTTTCGATGCCGAGGAAGACGCTTTCGAAGCGAGCCTCGTGCATCATTCGCATCATCTCGTCGTCATCAGCTAGGTCGACGGATGCCTCCGTGGCAAAGCTGAACGGATAACCCCGTTCTTCTTGCCAGGCCTTGATTTGCGGCAGCAGCAGTTTGGCGTTGCGTTTGTTGCCGATGAAGTTGTCATCGACCAAGAAGATGGATCGCCGCCAGCCAAGGTCGTACAGCGACTGCAGCTCAGCCACAAGCTGCTCAGGAGTTTTTGTGCGTGGCTTTCGGCCATACAGCACGATGATGTCGCAGAACTCACAGTTGAACGGACAGCCTCGAGAGAACTGAACGCTCATGGAGTCATAAGCATCCAACTGGAGCAGGTCGAACCGTGGAATGGGTGTTCCGGTGACATCGGGCTTGTCGCCTTCTGCGCTGAATCTTCCACTGGTGTCTCCGCGTTGAATCGCCTCGATAAACAAAGGCAGGGTGATTTCACCCTCATCCAGCACTTTGAAATCGGCTTTGGCAATCTCCGGTGCGTCTGGCGTAGAGCTGGCATAAGGACCGCCGACAGCGACAAGCAGTCCACGACTTTTGGCGATGGAGATCTGTTTCTCCATGTCGTCCTTCTGGACGATCATGCCTGAGATCACAACCAGTTCCGCCCAGTCCCATTCGGCTTCGCTAACTTCCCGCACGTTGCGGTCCACCAGCTTCATCTCCCACTCCTGAGGAAGCAGTGCAGCCACAGTCGCTAGCCCAAGGGGTGGGAGCAGCACCTTGCGGTTCACCAGCTCAAGGATCTTTTCGTAGCTCCAGAACGTTTTCGGGAACTCCGGATAAACAAAAAGGGTTCGCATGGAAGCGCTGCGACAGGGCAGAGATGGGGAACGGTGTGCTGCCGGAGCAGAAGCAGGTGGCCGAACTTGGGCGCTGGCCCGTCCGAGATCAGTCAATCGAATGCGACAACCTTAAGGGGTATTTGGCTGTGCCAGCCCTCGGGTCTGATCTAATAGACCAGTCTTGCCATCACTGCCGTGGGTGTTGTCTTCTATCTGGGTCTGGTTGGTGCAGGCCTTGTCGCCGCTGCTGTGATCGGTGGAGTACTGCGTGGAATCAAGTTGATCTGAAGCTCTTGCAGCGGATCTTCACTCTGTTTCCGTCCTCTCAGGGAGAACGGTTTCGCCACGCCTCCAGATTTCCCAACCAGCCAGCACTAGCCCCACACCGCCTGTGATGGCGAAGGTGTGACTGAGTCCAACTGTGGTCGCGAGAGCTGCAGCGATCAGACCGCTCAGCCCACCCCCACCAAGAAAGGCGATCTGGCTGAGTCCGGCCATGCGTCCGCGGATGATCTGAGGTGTGCCCACCTGGGTGATCATGTTGGCGCTGCTGAGCAGGCCTGCAGTGCCTGCGCCGATGAGCAGGGCCATGGTTAATACCATGGTGACCGATCCCCCTTTGGCCATGCCCAGTTGCGCCACAGCGGTGATCAAGGCGAAGCATCCCAGTGTCATCGCGGGTCGACGGCTGAATTTGTGGCTGTTGCGTTGCAGTACCACCCCACCGGCAATGCTTCCAGCCGCCAGAACACTGGTGAAAAGACCAAGGTCTCGGGGATCAGGGCCGAGGGTGTCGGCAGCGATCAGAGGCGCCAGGCCAGGATGAAAGAAACCCACAACGCAGATCACAGCCGTGAACTGCAGGACGTTGCGCAGAATCGGTCCACAGTCGTTCCACGCTGTTCGCAGTGATGCGCTGCTGGAACCGGTGCTGCGTTGCTCCTGAGCTGTATTGGGCTGCAGTAGCCAAATCACACTGGCGATCGGTAGCAGGTAGCTAAAGGCATCGATGCTCAGGGCCATGGCCGGTCCCGTTAGCGCTACGAGCCAGCCGCCGATCGGTGGTCCCACCAGCTTCCCCACGTTGAACACCACGGAAAAGCTGGTGAGGTAAGGGGCCAATTGCTGGGGTTCATCCACTAGCAGGGCGCAGTATTTATTGCGGGCTGTCAGTTCGTATGCACCGGCCACCCCCATGAGCAGTGTGCTGAGCAGGAGCACGCTCACCTGTGCTTTGCCGTTGAGTAGGGGAATCGCAAGGGCACCGATCAGGCCCGCTCCGAGCAGAGCCCACTGCGCCTGCACCAGAACCTGTTCGCAACCGATTCGGTCCGTTCGCACCCCGGCAGGACCACTGACCAGCAGGGTTGGCAAGGAGAGGGCGGCGAAATGCAGAGCCAGCAGCATCGCGTTCTGGGTGCCGCTCATCAAAATCCAGCCCTTGGCCGTGAGTCCCGCGAAGGAGCCCGCCGTGCTCAGGCCTGAAGCGATCAGAAAGATAGTGCGTTGCCGTTGGTGCCAGTTGGAATCGACTCTCACAAGGCGCTGCGCGCCGCTGTGACCATGTCGGCTGCTCCGACCAGCTTGCCGGTGAGGTCGTAAACGTCGGCACCGGTAATCAGCACAGGCACCATGGTGCCCGGGCTTGCCTGGATGCCGTTATCGCTGGGTTGCACCAGCACCTCTCCATCCACCTCCGGAGCGAAGCGTGCGCAGCGGCCAATCATCTCGCCGGTGGTGGGGTTGTGTTGTTCGATCAGAACATCAACCGTGCGGCCCACCCAGCTGGCGTTGCCCGCAGCTGAAATGGGTTGCTGCAGGCCCATCAGTTTGTCCTTGCGAGCGATGGCCACCTCCTGGGGAACGTGGTCAGGAAGGGTGGCTGCCGGTGTGCCGTCTTCCGGGGAGAACGTGAAGACGCCCACATGGTCGAAGCGCTGACGCTCGATGAACGAGGCCAGATGCTCGAATTGAGACTCCGTTTCACCAGGAAATCCGACAATCAGCGTCGTGCGCAGCACGGCATCCGGCAGTTGCTCACGGATCTGATCCAGCAGGCGTTCGTTCACGTCGGCCTGCCAGGGGCGGTTCATGGCGCGCAGCACATCAGGATGGCTGTGTTGAAGAGGGAGGTCGAGGTAGGGCAGCACGTTGGGCACCTCCCGGTATGCAGCCAGCACCTCTGGTGTGAGCCCTGTGGGGTAGGCGTAGTGCACTCGGATCCAGGGAATCTCCACTTCGCCAAGGGCCCTGAGCAGATCTGCCAGCCGAGGCTTGCCGTAGAGATCGAGTCCGTAGTTGGTCGTGATCTGGCTGATCAGGATCAGCTCCTGCACGCCCTGGGCCGCCAGCTGATGGGCTTCGGCCACGATCGATTCAATCGGCCGTGAGCGCTGGTTGCCGCGAAGGTGGGGAATGATGCAGAAGGCACAGCGGTAATCACAGCCTTCGGCCACCTTCAAATAGGCCACGGCTTCGCCAGTGGTGCGGTAGCGCGGCAGGTGTTCATCGCCCACAAAGGTGGGGGTTTTGCTCACCTGATTGACGCGCTCTCCGGCTTCAACCCGCTTGAGCACGTCCACGATGTGCTGGTAATCACCCGTGCCCACGATCGCTTTCGCCTCGGGAAGCGATTCGAGCAGTTCCTCCTGGAAATGTTGGGCCAAGCATCCGGCGATGATCAGTTCCTTGCCTTGTTCGGCCAATCCCACCAGGGTGCGCACCGATTCTTCTCTGGCGTCCTGGATGAAACTGCAGGTGTTCACAACCACAACGTTGGCATCTGTTTCGTCGCTGCTGACGCCATAACCCGCTTCTGAGAGCAGGCCGAGCATGTGTTCGGTATCCACCCGGTTTTTCTCGCAGCCCAGATGTGCGAAGGCCACTGTCGGCCGTGCTGCCTTTGCACTTGCGGTCGTTGCGTTTGCCGCCATGGCCGCACCACTTAATTCTTCACCTTACGGTTGCACCTGCAACGCTCTGATCCAAGCCTCACAGCTCTGGAGCTGAAGAAGGCAGCCATGCCTGCCAAAATGACTGGTACCTGAACAGCCTCGATGGCCACCACGCGCCTCACCAGTCGCCGCCGCCAGGACCCGGGCTCGAAATGGGTGCGGATCGCTATGGCCGTTCTGGCCACTGTTGGCGTGATCGATACCGGTTCGATCACGCTTCAACGCTGGAATCTGCTGGGTCCTCTGACCTGCCCTGTTGGAGGAGATGGCTGCGACAAGGTGCTCAGCAGTGTGTGGGGAACTCTTTTTCAAGGAGATGGCTTCACCATTCCGCTGTCGTTTGCTGGATTGCTCGCTTACCTAGCGGTGCTGGTGATGGCGATTGGGCCTTTGTTGCCCGGGTTGGCGGAAAACAAAACAGATCTGTCCCGCCGTACTTGGTGGGGTCTGTTTACGGTCTCTCTTGCCATGGCGGTGTTCAGCTTGGTGCTGATCGGCCTGATGGTGTTCAAGATTCAGGCCTTTTGTTTTTTCTGTGTTTTATCGGCACTGATCTCCTTAACGCTTGTTGTCCTGGCGGTGGCCGGTGGTGGTTGGGATGACCCTGCCAAGTTGCTGTTTCGAGGTGTTCTTCTGGCCCTCGCTGTGCTGTTGGGAAGTTTGATCTGGGCTTCTGTTGTCGATCCCAACCGGCCTGCAGCATCACCGGTCGGCCAGCGCACGGGGCCACCCGTCACCAGCCCTAGCTCGCCCGCGAAAATCGCTCTGGCCGAACATCTCAGCGCAGAAGGGGCTGTGCTGTACACCGCTCACTGGTGTCCTCATTGTCATGATCAGAAAGAGCTTTTCGGGAAGCAAGCCACGGACAAACTCGATGTGGTGGAGTGTGCGCCTGATGGTCTGAATGGCCAGCCCAAGCTTTGTGCCAGCAAGGGGATTGAAGGTTTTCCCAGCTGGGAGATCAATGGTCAGCTTGATTCAGGCGTCAAGCCTCTCGAAACCTTGGCAGGCCTCTCGAATTACAAAGGGCCTTCTGATTTCTGATGCCATCCCTTTACTGCTGTCTTAGGGGCTAACCGGACGGGTGTGGATCATCCGTCCCCTGAGTTGCCTGGAGTGACACTGCCACTGCGGCATTGGCAGTGGGGCATCACTACGGAAATGACCTCCGCGGCTTTCCTGTCGGAACAGGCAGGCTTTCAGCAGCAGAGCACTTGTGCGCTGACGGTGGTTGAGATCCAGCAGCAGGTTGAGCTCCCGGCGACTGGGTTCTTCCAGTTGATGTTGCTGATCGAAGGCTTGAGCATCCAGTAGTGCCAAGGTTTCTTCTTGCTCGAAGCGCGGCATCGCTTCCAATGTTTGTTGCAGCACGGCTTGCATGCCGTGGACAGATCGGTCGACACCGGCGACGGCCCAGCACTGTTCACGCAATCGATCGATGCTGCGTGTGAGCTCAGAGGCTTGGATGCTGCTGCGCAGATTGGTCATTAAGGGGGGCTTGGCTGCACAAAGTGCGCGCACGCTTCGTTGACTCGCATCTGACCAGATCGGTAGATCGATCTCTCGTAGCTGCCGGGCGTAGACCAGGCATTCCATCAGGGAATTGCTTGCCAGCCGGTTGGCACCATGCACGCCTGTGCAGGCCGCTTCCCCAACGGCGTAGAGACCGGGAACATTGGTCGATGCATGCTGGTTGGTGGCGATTCCCCCCATCCAGTAATGGGCGGCAGGGGCAACAGGCAATGGCTTGTCGAGGGGCTGGAGCCCAAATTCGCGGCAGTGTTCGAGGATTGTTGGAAATCGGCGTTGCGCCTGAGCCCGAGGGATGGTCCGCAGGTCCAGGCCAACGTGGTCTGTGCCCTCACGACGCATGCTGTGCACCAAAGCGCGACTGACCTGATCTCTGGGGGCGAGGTCACCTCCCTTCAGATCTGCCACAGGGCTGCGGCCAGAACCATCCACCAGGACGCCCCCTTCACCACGCACTGCTTCGGAAATTAGGAAGCAGGGAGCTCCTGGCAGATGCAGAGCCGTGGGGTGAAATTGCACGAACTCGAGGTCTTCGATTGCTGCGCCGGCTTGCCAGGCCAGCGCAACCCCTTCACCGGCTGCTTGAGCCGGATTGGTGGTGTTGGTGTAAAGGTGACCGCCGCCCCCGGTGGCAAGAACGACGGCCCTGGCTCGGATCCAGTGGAGGAGAGGGCCATCAATCACCTGCACGCCGCAGCAGCGACCGTCTTCGACCCAGAGCTTGCTAACGCGTACGCCCCTTCTGTGCAGCAACCCCTGTCGCTGTTCGACCCGCTCTCGAAGAACATCCACAAGCGCGCGACCCGTCTGGTCTTGCACATGCAGCACCCGGTGATGGCTGTGGGCCGCCTCTAGCGTGGTGGCGAGACTGCCGTCACTGTTGCGGTCAAAGGCCATCCCGACTTGCAACAGACGTTCCACGCACTGCGGTGCTTGATCCACCAGCAGTCGCACCGCATCTCCGTCGCAGAGTCCAGCCCCGGCTTGGAGTGTGTCGGCGGCATGGCTGCCTGCACTGTCGTCTGGGCGGGTGACGGAGGCGATGCCTCCCTGTGCCCAGCGGCTTGAAGAACGACGACTGGTGTTGCGGTTGAGCAGAAGGATGTTCAGACCTTCGGGCAGCTCCAGGCATGTCATGAGCCCTGCCGCACCGGCTCCTACCACCACCACATCCCAGGGACCTGGTGGGATGGGGTCTCCGTGGGCAGAGACAACTCTCATGCCAGTAGAAAAAAAACCGCCGGCATTGCCGGCGGTTTCTTCAACGACGTTTCAGATCGGAACGAATCGTTCAGAGCGGGGCCTCAGCGGTACTGGCCGTCGTTGATGCGATCAAAACCCTCATTCTGGGCAATGGCGGGATCCGTGACCGTGAAGTTGTCGCGGTACTTGGAGAACAGTTCCTTTTGGCGGGCTGTCAGGTCGAGGCTGAGCACATCTTCAACGCTGTTGTAAGGCCCACCGAGCACGATCTTGCCGGCAAGAGTCGGATACATGCCAGGGAACTGCTGGAAGCGACGAACAGAGGAGTTGTTCAGGTCAACTTTGTCGCCGCGTTCGGCAATTTTGTCGTCGGCAACGTTGCGAATGGAATCGGCGTAGGCAGCTTGCGGAAGCACCAGCCCCAGCAAGAGGCCTGTCATCACCACCACACCAGTCAGCCAGGAGACCAGCCGCTTCATCGGAACACTCCGTCAGGAATCGGAACGAGACTTCCGGCATCGCCGGTATACGCACCATACAAGCGTGTCTAAGCCAATCTCTAGGCCAGATGACGAGCTTTTGCAGTTCGTTTCAGATCAGTCCACTCAGTGCGGGCTGAAGCAGGGCCATCAGCAGGAACAGACCATCCACCATCAACGTTGTCACCAGAACCGATGCGGCCACTGCCCAGCAGTCGGAATGCAGGCTTGGGCGACGACTCCTCATGTGCATTTGGTTCGCCATGCCAAGAATCAGAGCCGCCAGGCCAAGCATCACGAGCAATGCGGAGGGATGGCGCAGGGACGCTGCTGCGGTGTTCAGAAGCGTGTTTGCCTCCGTTAACGGCGCTTGCACCACGGCTGGCCAGAAGCGCATCACGCCCGTGAGCGCCATGGCTAAATCGGTAAGGGCTGTGCCGATCAGGGAGGAGAGATAGAACGTGCAACCCAGTCGCCAACGTCCGCCCAGTCCGGTGATGGCCAGGGGAAGTGCCAGAGCTTCAATCGGTAGGTGCCAGCTTGGGTGAGCTCGCAGCCATCCCCAGAACAGGCTGCCTGCTAACCAGCTGCCACTGAACCCCAGGAGTAGGGCCCCCATGTCTTTGCGGACTGGTTGCTGCTGCCAGCCGAGGGGGATGGCTACCGCCATCAGCACGATGGTGAACAGGCTGGCGCTGAATGGATGAATGCGCACCCAAGGGGCCTGCAGAAACACCGGCAACACCACCAGCGCACTACTCCACAGGCGCAGTGGTGTTTGCGAGACGCTATGGACGAAGGGGGTGTCCAGTACGGGGAGGACATCCAGCCTGCGGCGATCCATGACTTTGCTTTGGATCAGGCCGCTGGGCAAAAGGGATGCCTCCGTTTGTGCAGTAAGGACCGAAACCTTAGAAGATGCTTCCAAGAAAAGGAGGCTGGCGCCAATGCCGGCAACCGCATAGCGTCCTGATGCATTGGCTTTTGCAATGACTGACGTGGTGGCGGCACCCGGGCTGCTTGAAGCCTGTTGGCGCAATTTGATTCTTGGGGTGGTGCAAGGACTGACGGAGTTTTTGCCCATCAGCAGCACCGCCCATCTCAAGGTTGTGCCCGTGCTGGCGGGATGGGGAGATCCTGGTGTGTCGATCACCGCCGTGATTCAGCTCGGCAGTATTGCCGCGGTAATTGCTTACTTCCGCAACGACCTCAACAATGTGCTGCGAGGAATCACGGCTGCAGTGGCTCGCGGCCAGTGGAGGGAACCACAGGCCAGGCTCGGACTGGCGATGGCAGTCGGCACCTTGCCGATCTTGTTGGCAGGATTTCTGATCAAGGTGTTCTGGCCCGGTTACGCCACATCCCCTTTGCGCAGCGTTCCAGCGATTGCGATTGTCTCGATCGTGATGGCCCTGCTGCTGGCTTTGGCAGAACAGTTGGGTCCTCGGATTAAAAATCTGGATCAGGTGCAGGGGCGCGATGGCCTCGTGGTGGGTCTGGCCCAGGTGCTGGCTCTCATCCCTGGTGTGTCCCGCTCCGGCAGCACACTCACTGCTTCTCTCTTTGATGGATGGCAGCGGGCCGATGCAGCTCGCTTTTCCTTCCTTTTGGGGATCCCGGCCATCAGCATTGCCGGTCTCGTGGAGCTGAAGGATGCCTTTTCCGACCCAAGTTCAGGCGGTGTTCTGCCATTGTTGGTGGGGATTGTCTCCGCTGCTGTGGTGTCGTGGCTGGCGATTGACTGGTTGATCCGTTATCTGCAGCGCCACAGCACCTGGATCTTTGTTGCGTATCGCTTGCTCTTCGGGGTGTTGCTTCTGGCCTGGTGGATGACAGCAGGATCAAACTGAGTACAGCAGCAGCTTCCACGTGTGGAATGAGCCCTCTGCTGGTGTCGCTGTTGCGGCGCTAGATCTCAACTCCTCCGCCCGTCAACCGGTCCCAGCCGTTGTTGTGGCTGTTGAGTCCGGTTCGATTGGTGAGGAGCTGGGCTTTGAGCCTGGAGATCAACTGCTCAGCATCAATGGCATTCGACCCCGGGATCTGATCGATTACCGCTACCTCTGCGTTGATGAAGAGTTGCGCCTGGAAGTGAGAGATGCTGCGGGTGATCTGCATCAAGTGGATCTGGAAAAGGATGCTGATGATGGCCTGGGCCTCGAGTTCAGCGAGGCGCTTTTTGATGGCCTGCGCCAATGCAATAACGCTTGCCCTTTCTGTTTTATTGATCAGCAACCGCCAGGCCGGCGCAGCAGTCTGTATTTAAAAGATGACGACTACCGTCTGAGCTTTCTCTACGGCTCCTATCTCACGCTCACCAACCTGACCGATGCCGACTGGCAGCGGATCGAGCAGCAACGCCTGTCTCCACTGTTCGTTTCAGTGCATGCCACTGAACCGGAGCTCAGAGCTCGTTTACTCAAAAATCCCAGGGCTGGTTTGCTGTTGGACCAGGTGCGCTGGTTTGCTGAAAGGGATCTGCAGATTCATGCCCAGGTCGTGGTTTGTCCTGGGATTAACGATGGTGACTCCCTTGAACGCACCCTTCAAGATCTTGGTGAGTACGCAGGTGGTGACTGGCCGGCTGTGCTCTCTGCAGCCGTGGTGCCTGTTGGCCTGACCCGCTTTCGGCCCGATCAGGATGGTCTCATGGCGGTGTCGCCTGAGGATGCACGTGCTGTGATCGCCCGTGTGGAGCCCCTGCAACTGGAGTTTCAGGAGCGTCTTGGTAGTCGTTTTGCTTGGTTGTCAGATGAGTGGTATCTGATGGCCGGTTTGCCGCTGCCCCCACGGGAAAGTTATGAGGATTTGCCCCAGCAGGAAAACGGTGTGGGCAGCATTCGCGCTTTTTTGGAGTCGCTCGATGCTGCCAGCGCAGACCTCCCCAGTTGCCTTGATCAGCCCTTGCACAGCAGCTGGGTGGTCGGTCGGCTGGTGGATCAGGCCCTGGCTCCGGTCACGGCCCGTCTGAATGGAGTGGATGGAGTCACTCTCAGTTTGTATGGTCTTCCCAGCCCCTATTGGGGGCAAGACCAGGTCGTCACAGGTCTGCTGACGGGTCAGGATCTGATTCAGGGACTCGAGGGTTGCAACCTCGGTGATCAGCTGCTGCTGCCATCGGTGATGCTTCGTCAGGACGAGCCAGTGTTTCTCGATGACATGACCTTGGCTGAATTGGAGCAACGCTTGTCAGTGCCGATTCGAATCGTGCATGGAGCAGCTGACATCGTGACCGTCGTCCTCGGTCATCAGCCCAAAAGCCCCTAAGCTCCGCCCAGCTTGCGTATTGCTGTGAGACGGACTGCTGCCCGCCTGTTCCTCATTGCCGGCACGTTGACCGCCACGGCCTCCACTTTGTCTCCTCTCCGGGCTGAGGACGTCCCCGCGGCTGATGCTCCAACCTCTGAGCAGGTCTCAGAAGGGGCTTTGTTGGATCAGACGAAACTCCCTACAGCCATTGAGGTGAAAGGGTCTCGCCCTAAGGCGGATGACTCGCTCCTGCCTCCAGCAGCCACTGAGTTGCCCGAGGATCTGTCACCGTTCAAGGCCCCTCCTTCCCTAGCTCTTCCTGATAAGCCCTCCCAGGTGAGGATCCGTGAGCTGCGCCCGCTCACCCTTGAGCAGGCCGAACGTCTCACTGAGGTGAATAATCCAAGTCTGAAGGCAGCGGCCAGTCAGGTCGAGCAGGCCAAATCGCAGTTGCTAGCAGCGATTTCGGCCTGGTATCCAACAGTCAACCTGACGGCGAATGGTTTGCCTGAATATTTGGAGGGAGAGCAGTACCGCAATCCCTCTTTTTTGATTAACCCCACAACCGGTGAACGTCGTCTTAATCCACTCACCGGTGATCCAGCTGAGTCTGATAGCTATAGCCGTCAGTGGAAGGCAAACTTCGCTGCTCAAGTGCAGTGGAACTTGATCGATCCTGCCCGAGTTCCGCAGATCGCCTCAGCTCGTGACAGTTATGAAAAGGCTCGTGACACCTACCTGATTGCGCTCCGGGAGCTTCGCCTCAACACGGCGACCCAGTACTTCAATCTGCAGCGCCAAGATGAGCAGGTGCGCATCGGTCAGCAGTCGGTGCGGGTTTCGCTCGTGAGTTTGCGTGATGCCAAGGCTCGATTTGAAGCCGGTGTGTCCACGAAGCTTGAGGTGCTCGAGGCTGAAACGCAGATGGCGCGAGATCAGCAGCTGCTCAGCAAAGCGCTTGGCAATCAGGACAAGGCCCGTCGTGCCCTAGCCGCTCTTTTGGATTTGCCTCAAGACGTGACGCCCACCGCGGCCACTCCCGCTCGAGTCAGAGGTGTTTGGCAACCATCTCTTCAGGAGAGCATTGTTGCGGCCTATGCCTTCCGCGAGGAGCTTGATCGCTTCATCCTTGATGTCTCGATCAACAACAGCAATGCCAATGCTGCACTGGCTGCTGTACAACCCATCCTCAGCTTGGTGAACACATTCTCCACCTCGCGAACCCAGGGTCAGACCTCCGTTGAATCCGTGGATATGGCGGATTACTCCTGGAATGCCAGCAACACCGTGGCCCTCAATGCAAGTTGGAATATCTTTGATGGTGGCCGTGCTCGCGCCCAGTATCGGCTCAATAAGCAGAAGGCCGAGGAGAGCGAATTCAATTTCGCTTCCGAACGGGACAAGATCCGTCAGGAAGTGGAAGATAGCTTTTACGACCTACGCACAGCCAATCAGGACATCTACACCACCTCTCGTGAGGTCCTTTCCTCGAGGGAATCCCTGCGCTTGGCTCGTCTTCGCTTCCAGGCCGGGGTCACGACGCAACGGGAAGTCGTTGACACCCAACGTGACCTCACCAATGCGGAAGTCAGCTACGCCGATGCGGTGACGACCTACAACATCTCTTTGGCCCAGCTGCGTCGCCGCACTGGCCTGGATCAAGTGATGGCCTGTGCTCCCGTCAGTTTGAGCAGCACCAAACCGGTTGAGGATCAGGATTACACCGTGCCGATCGAACCCACCTTCAGTCGGCCGGCCTGCCAAGCTTCTGTTTTGAATTCAGAGGGGTGAATCCCAATCGTGGCTCAAGCTCTCACCTCTCAGCAGCTCAATGCCGTGCATCAGCTGCTCGATCGGGTGGCTGAGCGGCAGTTACAGGATTTTGGTCACATCCTTTCTGATCTCAAGCCGGATGGAACCTTAATCACCACCTGTGATCGTTGGAGTGATCAGGCCATTCTCGAGGGATTGGAAGCAATCGCTCCAGGGGAAGGGGTGCTGAGTGAGGAGGGTTCCAAGTTGGTTCCATCGACCCAGGCCTACTGGGTGGTGGACCCGCTGGATGGCACCACCAATTTTGCGGCAGGGATCCCCTACTGGGCCATTTCCGTGGCTCGCTGGGTGGATGGTGCACCCTCTGAGGTGTTTCTGGATGTGCCGTCTTTACGACAGAGGATCGTCGCCATCCGTGCCAAGGGAGCATGGAGGAACGGTAAGCGCCTCACACCAGAAACCCGCACGACCTCGGGGAGCGCCTGCATCTCGCTCTGCAGCCGGGCGATTCGTGTGCTTCAGCAGCGGCCAGACCGCCGTTTCCCGGGCAAGATTCGCCTGTTGGGCGTCGCAAGTTTGAATCTGCTCAGTGTGGCGCTGGGGCAGACCGTTGGTGCTCTCGAGGCCACTCCCAAAATCTGGGACATGGCTGCAGCCTGGTTGGTGTTGAGTGAATTGGGCTGTCCTTTGATCTGGCTCGACAGACAGCCTGCTGATCTCGTTGTTGGCGAGGATTTGGAGTCTGCTGATTTCCCTGTCGTGGTTGCAAGCAACGAGGACATGCTGGAACGTTTGCATGAATGGGGGCAGGCGTTGCTTCACTGATCAGTGCAATGGCACTGCGAGGGTGAGGGAAACAGCTGCCTCACAGGCTTTCGGGCTGTCAGTGGTTGGCGGAGTGTGGGTTTTCAGGATTAGGGCTTGCGAGTTGGGTGAGTTGTGGGTTATGGTTTTGGACTGCGCGGGAGCCG
>NZ_UCOB01000007.1 GCF_900474295.1 Synechococcus sp. UW140
CATCGAATGAGACGACTTGCGCTGTTGCCGCTGTTGATCGCTTTGTCTGGCATCACGCCGGCGGCTGCCGATGTGGCGTCGTCGCGATCGGGGGGGCTAGGCACCCGCATCAATGGAGCGCTGGGTGGGCGATGTAGCAGTGGTGTTTGCCGGATTGATGGGGGCAGTGCTGGCGGCGGCAACCGCTTTCATCGGTTGAGTGAGTTCGACACCCGCGGAGCGATCCAAGGGGTGTCGATCGAGAGTGATGGCGTGCGCAATCTGGTGCTGGGGGTGACGGCAGCGGATGGGAGCTTTATCGACAAGAGCGTGTCGCTGACATCGCCAGCCCATCTGTTTGTGCTCTCTCCCGGTGGCATTCAGTTGATGCCAGGGGCTTCGTTTCAGCAGATACCGCAGTTGACCTTGAGCACAGCTTCGCAATTGCGTTTTGGCGGAGGGGTGTTCGATGTGTTCAGCACGCCGGCAACCGGCGTGGCTGTGTTGGGTGGTGATCCCCTGCCTGGAGCGTTGGGATTGCTCCCTGGAGCCTTGGGGGAGAAACGTCCCTGGATCCGCATGGATGGGATCTCGATTGATGTGGATGAGGCGCTGTTGGTGGATGCGCCCGGGGGCCGTATCGATGTGGAAGGAAGCCGGCTGTCGGTGAGCAATGCGTCTGGTGATGGCGGCACGCTCACGCTCATGGCAGACGATCTAGTGATTGATGGAACATCGCAATTACTGGCCAAAGGATCTGAAGACGGCGGCCTGATTCAAGTGGGTGGCAGTTGGCAAAACAGTGATGCCTCGGTGCGCCAGGCGACTACCACGCGTGTGGATGCTGGTGCCGTGATCGATGCATCAGCAACGGTGCATGGCGATGGTGGTGAGATTGTGGTTTGGAGTGATATTTCTGCCCCTGATTCGATCACGGATGTGGCTGGTACGTTCCTTGCTAAAGCAGGACCCCAAGGTGGTGATGGTGGACGGATTGAGACATCGGGGGCGACATTGTCGCTCGCTCCGGACTTGAAGATTGATGCGTCTGCTTTGGATGGAGAAGCTGGTTTGTGGCTGCAAGATCCTTTTAATTATGTCATCGACTCACCTGAAGCAGGAACGATTGAGTCAAGCCTTAATGGGGGTACGAATGTAACGATTAGTACTGCAGTCAACGACCCTGCAGGTGGTTCGACAGGGAGTGGGGTTGGAAATATTAGTTTGAATCATCCGATCGAAAAGACATCAGGCTCTCCAGTGACCTTGACATTTTTGGCGGACAATGATGTTTATCTTTCGGGATCGATTGAATCGACCGGCGATGCTGATGCTCTGAATGTGGTGGCCAAGGCTGCGGGTCAAATTATCCTTGATGACGGTAAGGCGATTGAAACGAATGGTGGCGATATTGTGCTTTGGTCGAATACTGGCAATAAAGAGTCTGGATCGGGCCAGCACTTCATTCGTTTGAATCCAGGCTCCTCGTTGACTTCGGCGGGTGGCAAGATTGTTTTGGCAGGAGGGCTTGATACGAACTCTGATGGTGTTCCAGACGGATATGCGTATGTCGGTGATGTTGTCCGGACAGCAGGATCGACCTTTGCTGGAGACCCGCTGCAATCAGGTGTCAGTTTGGGCAGCGTGCGTAATCAAACTGGTGCACGGATCACAATCAGTTCCGGTGGCGGTGATGTGATCATGCGTGGTCGTTCGGGTGTGGCCCACACCCAGGCCGATGGTTTTGGCTCGCAGCGGGCTGTTGTAATTGATTCGGGTTCAGGCTCAATTCAGATTGAAGGTGATCAAGTAGCAACCGACGGTGGAGTGGGGCTGAGATTTGGCAATATCGACTATCTCCCCGATGTTGCGATTACGAGTTCTAGTACATCATCCCCCGCGATCCAGATTATTGGTACGTCGGTGAGCGATCGAGGCGTTTGGTTGGGTGATGGATACGATGCAATAAATGTCGGGACTGTTTTATTGCAAAGTACGGCCAATAGTGGCGGTGGTATTACATTAGAAGGATCATCGTCGAAAACCACCGGGGATACCCCTGGAATAGATCTTGGCGGATCTGATTCGGGCAGTCAGAACTATCAATTTCTCTCTAATGCTGGCCCAATCATGTTGGTGAGTAAGCGCAACACGGCGAATTCTGCGATTAACATTAGTGCCAATAATATACAGTTAGCAAGCAGAACAACGGAGACGGCTGTTCAAGGTGTGAGTCCGATTGTTGGGTCCACATCGGTCGCCACAAGTTTTCAGGCAGATAAAAAGATTTCCTTCGGATCCGATGTGTCGGGGGCGGGAACCGTGGAAATTCACCCCTACAGCTCAGGAAGAACGATTGGGGTGGAGTCGAGCTCTGATTTAACATTGGAAGGACTCGACAATCTGGCCAGTTCCTTTTCAAGTGTCACCGTCGGTGATTCAAATGTGAATGGGATTGTGTCCAATTCACCCATTGCTGTGAAGAGCGATGCGTTTTTTCACTCTGGTTCTGCAGGGCTGAATTTCTCGGATACATTCACATCCAACGCTAATAATGTGTCCTTTCAGGTGGCGACGGATTCTTCTGTTGCTGCTCTCAGTCTCGGTAGTGGTTCATTGACCAAGATTGGCTCTGGTCGCTTGAAGTTGACGGAAGCGAATACTTATTCGGGGGCAACCCATCTCAATGCTGGCAAGCTACAACTCTCCAATGCTTCAGCACTTGGTTCCTCAAGTGAATTGAATATCGATGGAGGAACACTCCGCTTTTCTCAGGCTGCCTCAGTTCCCTCGGCGAGTCTCGCCAGTGGAGGTGGAACATTTGAGGTTGATTCTGGGTTAACGATCAATTTCAGCTCTGTCGCGAGTGGCTCCGGTGCCTTCACGAAAACAGGTTTGGGAACACTGAATTTGAGCGGAACGAATACCTATACAGGCGCAACGAATGTGAATGCAGGTAGCTTAAAAATCACTGGCAGTCTCGATGAAACTACTACTGTGACAGTCGGTTCTGGCGGGACGCTCAAGATGGGCATTGATGATGTTGTTGGTGCGATCGCTGGGGCCGGATCAATTGAATTAGGGGCTTATACCTTGGGAGTCGGTGCTAATGACTCATCAACAACCTTTAGTGGTACGATTTCTGGCACTGGAGGGCTCACAAAATTCGGAACGGGAACTTTAACTCTTGCTGGTGATAATACTTATTCAGGCGCGAGTTTCGTTGAGGCGGGTACTTTGTCTGTTAGTGGGAGTTTGAGTGATGCGTCGGCGCTTACGATTGTTAGTGGCGCAACATATCAGTTGGCCAAGAGTGATACGGTGGGCTCTATTGCAGGCGAAGGCGCTATTGAATTAGGAGATAATACATTATCTGCAGGTGCAAATAATGCATCAACCTCTTTCGGTGGGGTCATTTCTGGTACTGGAAACTTCAGAAAAGTTGGTACAGGAACGCTTGTTCAGTCTGGTGATAATGATTTCACTGGATCAACATTTGTGGATGCGGGAACGTTAACCGTTACGGGTAAAGGTCCGACAACGGCAACCTGCGGTACCGGAGCGAGTTCGAATATCTGCTCTAAGTCAACAACAACTCCAACAACTCCAACAGACGTCGCAACAGCAACAACCTCTACGACATCGAAATCCAAATCGAGATCGACGTCAAAAGTGACTGCCTTAGAGCCCTCATCGTCTTCCAGTCTTCTGATCGTTCTTCTGGATGCATACGAAGAGTTTGTTGATGTAGTTCTTGACGTGCCCAGTAAAATGATAGGTTCTCCGATCTTTTTTGTTGACGCGCCACAGGTCAACTCGATCGAGGCATCGATTTCTGATTCGATTCGACTCTCTCCCGACTTGCAGGCCAGCCCTGCTCAAGGTGATCCTGAGGATTCGAAGCTGAAGCTTGAGTAGTCCTTCAAGATTTCTGCTTGGTTGTGGGCCTTTAATACCCCAATTTTATTGAAATTCTGTTGGCCTTGCTGAGTTGAAAATTTAGCCAAAAATGGCAGAACCTCTCGCGTGTCAGAGCTTGGTTGGTCGACCCAGGGACATTCTCTCGCAATAGCTGTTGCTCTGAGCTGGAACCTCTATTGGCTTGTTGATTCGCTCTCACTGCAATCGGTTGGCACCGTTTCTGCTTCCCATTCCTTGGTGCTGGGCCCAAAGGCCAGCCTGCTTTGCTTCATCACCACTGCCTCTCTCCGCTGAGCGCTGGTGTGGATAGTCGTTTGCTACCGGATTCGTCGGCCTGCGGTGACTGGCGAGTGGCGAGTGGGGACGGACCACCAGTTGCGCCAGCAGACGCAGCATTGATCCGGCAGTTATCACTGGCGCAAACTTTAAAGTTGACTGAGAAAAATTGACCTAGCGTTCCCAAGTAGCAATGCAACAGCTGGTTTGCAAGAGAGAGGCGCCATCGAATGAGACGACTTGCGCTGTTGCCGCTGTTGATCGCTTTGTCTGGCATCACGCCGGCGGCTGCCGATGTGGCGTCGTCGCGATCGGGGGGGCTAGGCACCCGCATCAATGGAGCGCTGGGTGGGCGATGTAGCAGTGGTGTTTGCCGGATTGATGGGGGCAGTGCTGGCGGCGGCAACCGCTTTCATCGGTTGAGTGAGTTCGACACCCGCGGAGCGATCCAAGGGGTGTCGATCGAGAGTGATGGCGTGCGCAATCTGGTGCTGGGGGTGACGGCAGCGGATGGGAGCTTTATCGACAAGAGCGTGTCGCTGACATCGCCAGCCCATCTGTTTGTGCTCTCTCCCGGTGGCATTCAGTTGATGCCAGGGGCTTCGTTTCAGCAGATACCGCAGTTGACCTTGAGCACAGCTTCGCAATTGCGTTTTGGCGGAGGGGTGTTCGATGTGTTCAGCACGCCGGCAACCGGCGTGGCTGTGTTGGGTGGTGATCCCCTGCCTGGAGCGTTGGGATTGCTCCCTGGAGCCTTGGGGGAGAAACGTCCCTGGATCCGCATGGATGGGATCTCGATTGATGTGGATGAGGCGCTGTTGGTGGATGCGCCCGGGGGCCGTATCGATGTGGAAGGAAGCCGGCTGTCGGTGAGCAATGCGTCTGGTGATGGCGGCACGCTCACGCTCACGGGTGAGCTGATCCGTGTGGGCGATGGATCGGAGCTGCTGGCGACGGGTGCTGAGAAGGGCGGACTGATTCAAGTGGGTGGCAGTTGGCAAAACAGTGATGCCTCGGTGCGCCAGGCCACGCAGACGTGGATTCAGAAGGGTGCTCTGGTGGATGCCTCATCGAGAGGAGATGGAGCCGGCGGCACGGTCGTGATCTGGAGTGATCTCAACAACCTCGACGGTGGCACGGTGGTGGAAGGCTCACTGCTGGCCAGTGGAGGGCCCTTGGGCGGTGATGGCGGACGGATTGAAACCTCAGGTCCGTTCTTGTTGGCTAATCCCGAGAAGGTTGATGTGTCGTCGATGAACGGTCTTGCCGGCGAGTGGTTGCTTGACCCTTACAACATCACGATCGGTGCATCGAGTAGTGCTGATATCTATCCCGATTATGAAGATGGTGGTCGTTTGTTTGAATCATCTCAAGGTTCTTCGACCGTCAGCGCTGCCTCTATTGAGCAGTATTTGGGGCAGGGTAATGTTCGCATTTTAACGGGATCTGGCAGTGCAAATAATGAAAATAATCTTATACTTGCACCTAATAGTGCTGAGGCAGAGGGCGGTAATATTGTTTGGCAATCTGGTTATGGCATTGATTATTCTGGTTATGATTCCAAGCTGACTTTGGATGCGGCTGGTTATATTCAACTGAATTCAAATATCACAACTGGCAGTGGAGGTCTGTCGCTTAAGGCGGCGTCTGGATATGTGCAGGGTGCTAAATCAGTCACGCTCAGGCTCGGGGGAGCGCTCGAGATTGAAACAGGTGATACAACGATTGGCACCTCTGGTTTTACGTCCCCTTCGCTAGCGTCGACTTTTGTGGGTGCTGGCAACCTTGTTAAAACTGGGGCCGGGCGACTGATCCTGTCTGGGAACAATTCAGGTTGGACTGGTGATGCTGAAGTGAAGGCTGGATCCTTGCGCATTATTGGTGCTAATGCCCTTGGCGATTCGAGTATGGCGACACGGGTTGATTCTGGGGCCTCTTTGGAGATCAGCGGCGATATCAGCGTTGATGAGCCAATTACTCTTGCTGGAGGCACGTTAGTGAACTGGTCGGGTGATAATACTCTGGCCAATAAAGTTAAGCTGATTGGCAGTTCAACGATTGATCTGCGCCAAGACGGTCTTACTCTAAATCCCTCCAGTGGTAATGCATTGGCAGTAGATGTAGCGAATAGCGCATACAACTCAGATTTACTCATCATTGGTGATGGCAGTCTGGATGCGCGGGATCCGATCAATCTGAAAGATGGTCAAAGTTCAAAGACTTATGGCGATCTTCGTCAAACAGGTAGCGGTGTTCTGCGTTTCCGCGATGCGATCTGGGCTGAAAAAGTGTCCTCCACGGGAGGAGGCACTCTTTGGATGGATCAGGAGAGTGAATCGGAAGTGATTGAGGGATCAGGTAACTCGTCGATTTTTCTCGATAATGGATCAATCTTGCGTAGGGATGCTGATGAGACAATCCAGTCCGCAACTCTGGAACTTGGTTCTGGTGGTGGAGGGATCAGCGTTGGTGATGACTACACCTTGATTTGGGATGCAGAAATTACTGGCAGCGGCGATTTCAGTAAAGAGGGTGAAGGCACCCTGCGTTTTCCCGCCACAGCAGAGATCGATTACGAGGGAGACACGTTGGTCAAGGCCGGCAGGTTGGATGTGCTGTCCGCTTCGCCTGTGAAGGCCACTTGTAGTGGCACGGGTGCATCCAACCGCTGTCAGGCGACTGATACCGACAACGACGACAACGACAACGACAACGACGACAACGACGACACGACGTCCGGAACAGAGACAGCACATGAGCCCACGCTTCAGGCTGTGCTGATCGAAGCTGTGGCTGATCTACCGGTGCTGCCACCTTCTCAGCAAACCGGGAGTCAAGCATCTGATCCACAGTCCGGCGAGGCAGGCGTGGCTGGTTCGTCTCTCGGCCAGCCACAGGGCAGCGACGCAAGCCTTGTCGTGGATCTAGGTGGCACCAGCGATAGTTCCGACAGCAGTGTTGCAGCGACTGCGGCCCCATCTGCGAGAGGGGCCGTGCAGACCGTGACATCAGACCAGGCTGCGGATCAGCTACTGACGACTGATCAGGCGGCCACGAGTCGGACTGCTGCACTGCTTGGGCTCGAGCAGGCGGAACAGGCCCTGCTTCCCCCTACACCGACTGTGAATGAACTGCAGACGGTGCTGCAGCAAGTGGAGAGTCAGCGCTTGGCTGCCAGCCCAGCCATATTGCAGGTGCGATTTACAACAGCGCCGGAGCAGCAGCAGGGGGCGGACGCTGGGTTTCTTGATCTCACTTTGATCAGTGCGAAAGCACCGGTTGAAGCACGTCGGGTGGAGGTCGATCGCAAACGCTTCGCTGGCTTGCTCAAGGCTCTTTACCGCCAACTGTCACGGCAGGAGCCGATGGCCGTGGATAACCCCGCATCGCCGACCCGCCAGCTGCATTCCCTGCTGGTCGCACCTCTTGATGAGGCTCTTCAGGCCCAGGGGATTCAGACGCTGCTCATCGCTGCCGATCAAGGCCTCCAAGCGGTGCCGTTCGCTGCTCTCAACGATGGCTCCGGCTATTTCGGTGATCGCTATGCCTTTGCGTTGACGCCGTCACTGGCGCTCACCCCCCTCTCCCCGGCAGGCGATGGTCCGCAAGGCCAGCTCGCTCTTGGAGCTTCGCAGTTTGATGGTCTTGCGCCGTTGCCGTTGGTGCCCCAGGAGCTGGAACGTATCGACGCCTCAACCGGTGCCGATCGTTATTTGAATAGCGACTTCTCGCCCAAGGCTCTGCTGGATGGGGCCGCCGATCAGCGCTATGCCCGCGTTCATGTGGCCACCCATGCCGATTTCCGCTCGGGTGGTCCAGAGCGGTCCGTGCTCCACACTGGAACGGGTCCGATGTCGATGGCTCAGTTCGCGCGCCTACGCAAAGAGCGAAGCGATCAGCCCCTCGATTTGGTGGTGCTCAGCGCTTGCCGCACCCTCCTGGGCGACAAGGACAGTGAGCTTGGTTTCGCAGGACTGGCTTTGCAGGCTGGAGCACGGAGTGCCATCGGGACTCTTTGGTATGTCGATGATGTGGTGACTTCGGCATTCTTCGTGCAGTTCTATCGGCTGCTTGATCAGGGGGTGGCGAAGGCTGAAGCGTTGCAGCGCACGCGCCAATTGTTCTCGTCGGGTGTGGTCCGGCTCGTTGGTGATGAGGTGATCGGTGCTGGAGGTGCATCTCTCCTGAATGATCTCAGTACGTCTCAGCGTCGTCGTATTGCTTCCGGGGTGAGCAATCCCTTCTTTTGGGCTGGGATTGAATTAATTGGTTCACCGTGGTGACACTTGGTTTCCGGCTGGTCTGCGGCCAGATTGCTGTGATCGAAATCACACCAATCTGTGACTGGTCTCAATCGCTTTGGTGTTGCAAGGCATCAAGCTGAATGCATTCATCCCCTCCGTGCAAAAGCACGGCGTTCGATGGCACGCCCCCTTCCTTTCACCCTGCTGGCCACATCACTGATGAGTGTTGTGATGGTTGCTGCTTCCATGCCACAGCTGCATGCGGCTTCACGTAACGCCTTCCCTGGGCGACGCATCGGTGGAGGAACTCGGGGTGAGTGTGCCGCCCGGCCGCTTGTACATATGGTGCCTGCATCCAGTGTGTTTGCTCCTGGTGACTCGTCGTTGATTGCCTTACTGGAGGGTCCTTCTCCGGATCCACAGCCTCTGGAGGTGACCTTGCGTTCCGCAAGTGCAGATGGAAGCGTGGATCCAGCGGAGCCTCCGATGCTGCAACGGGAACTGCCTGCTGCTGTCAACCGCCTGGTGTTGATCACCATCCCTGCTGCCTCGAAGCCTTTGTTGTGGGAATCCTCTTATCGCTGTGGTGCTGAGAGTGGTGATGATGAATTTGGTTTCATTACTGCGTCGGCCCCGCCGGCCCTGAGCTTGTTGGTTCCAGAGGGGGGCGTGGAGGATCAGAGCATTCGCCAACAGCTCACTGCACTCAAGTCAGCCTGTGGAGGGACGACAGCGTTGTCGCGGTTGCAGGCAGCACTCAATCTTGGCGATGGGGTGATCGATGCCTCCTGGCCCCAAACCATCACGGTGCAGTGCTTCTGAGTTCAATCACTTCGAGCGGTTCTTGCCGACCCTTGACGCTGATGGCTCCCCAGGACTCGGCTTTGGTCTGATTCGGCAGATCATGGATGAGCGTCTGCGTTTCGGCCGAGAGCAGCACCCGCACAACGCCTTCGTGCCGTTCCTTCTGAACGCTTTCCAGGCGTGAGGCGCAGTTCACCGTGTCGCCGATCACGGCATATTCCAGTCGCTCACTGCTGCCCAGTGAGCCGGTCAGCACGGGCCCTGAATGGATGCCAATCCGCATGCGCAGAGCTGGGCAACCTTCTTGTTTCAGTGTTGTGTTGAGGGCGGTGATCCTCTGCTGGATGTCGATCGCTGCGGCGACTGCTTGGGCAGCGTCCATCGCCTGACCGTTGGAAATCGGTGCCCCAAAGACGGCCAACATGCCGTCGCCGGTGAATTTATTCACCATGCCGTTTCTGCTGGTCACCGCATTAACGCTGATGCTGATCCCGCGATTGAGCCAATGCATCAGAGCGGATGGTGTGAGCTGTTCGCTCACACCAGTGAAGTTGCAGGTATCGGTGAAGAGAACGGTGACGTATTGCTCACGTCCCGCAAAGCGTCCGTCTTTGATCAGATCTTCTCGGTGATCCCAAAGTTGTTGTGCCACTGCAGGTGAACTGGTCTGACCAAGCAGGCGTCGCATGTCCTGCTGATGGCGCTGACTCTGCACGCCACGTCGCAGGATGCCGCTACCGCCCATCAGCACCAAGCCCGTGAGGGGCATGGTCACTCCGATCCAGATGCCTTCCAACGACAACACGAACACGCTTCCTGAGAGCAGGGCCGCCGCGACTGACAGCAGTAGGACGCTGCGGCGGATCCGTTGCGGTCGCTCGGCAATTAGCACTCCCAGCAGCATCATGGCTAGCAGCACAAGCAGCCTTTGCCAGCCGGAGGCGGCGCTGATCTGCGGTGCTTGGCGCTGCAGCAGCCGCTGCAGTGCTTCGAGCCGCTGGCCATGCAGCTCCACACCGGGTACCTCAAAGAACTGCGAGCTGTGGTCGAAGCGGCTGTGGGGAATTTCGAATAGATCGCGTAGGGAACGGGCCACGGTGCCAATCAACACAACCCTGCCGCGGATCATCTCCTCTGCCACGACGTTCTCCAGCACATCCCGTAGTTCCAGGCTGGGATAACGGCCGGGAGGATAGATCGGCAGCATGGTTTGGTAACCCGCGGCATCAAGGCCCTGATAGCCACCGGACTGTTCCCCTAGCCAGGTCTGATCAGCGAATTGCTCGAGTTGTTGATCGAGCTGTCGGTTGTTCTGCGCTGTTTCGAGTAAGCGGAGGGGAAGGGAGTGGAGCGCCTCGTCCTGCCCGCCAACATGCATGAGATCGCGTCGAACCACGCGATCGGCATCCATGACAAGGTCATTGAACGCCTGTTGTTGCGGGGGTGTTCCCGGGATGGCGGCGATGCCATCCACCTCATTGCGGATCGAGATCAGTCGAGGATTGCGCTTGATCTCTGCCTGGAGGCAGGGCTTGGCCTGGTCGCGATAGAGGTCGAGGCCGATGGCAGCTGCTCCGAGCGCATCAAGCCGTTGCACCACGGTGCAGAGGAGGTTGTCATCGAGCGGCCAGTCATAGCTGCTGAGATCGGTTTCGCTGATTCCAACAAGGGTGATTGGCCATGGCAGGTCTTCGGCGCCGCTGGCGCTGCTTCGATGGCGCAGGCTTAGGGCGAGGTCATAGACCAGCAGGTTGGCTGTTTCCACTACGGGTGACTGGTGCAGTGCCAATAGCAGGGTTGAGGCCAACAGGTAGGGAAATCCCCGGCGTAAGGGTCGCAGCCAGTTCATTTCGGCCACAGATCCTGACCGGAGAGCCTGAAGAGGCGTTGCATGCGCGAGATCAGGGCAAGTCGCCTGCTTTCGGCTCGGTTTTCGCTGATGGCTTTGAGTTGCTCACGCCGGCTCGCGATGATCGTGCCCATCGTTTCGAGAATTTCCGGCTGTTCCTCCAACAGAGGCAGCAGGTGCTTGCGTTCAATTTCAATCAGCACACATTCGTCTTTGCACACCACGCTGGCGGCACGGGCTTCACCTGTGCACAGTGCCATCTCTCCAAAAATGTCTGCCGCTTCCAGACTGGCGATCCGTTGTCCAGGCAGGCCACTGGACGGGTTGCTCCCGGTGGCTTGGAACACCTCCAAAGTGCCGCTGACCACGATGTAAAGGCTGTCACCACGTTCTCTTTGGCGCACAACCGTTTCCCCAGGCGCGAAGCTTTGGCATGTGGCGCTTTCCGCCAGGGTGATCAGTTGGTTTTGACTCAAATGGCCGAAGATTTCCGTGGAGGCCAGCAGTCGCTGTTTCTCAATGAGGTTGACGTCGAGTGAAGGTAGACGTGCTGGGCTCGGTTGCGTGCGGATGTCGCGGATCGGATAGGGAATCGACTGATCGATGCGGTGGAGTGCGTACCAGATCTGTTCGAGCAGGTCGCTTTTGAGGGGTTGCAGTTCAAGGGCTGAGCTTTGCCAGGTGAGCAACCGATAGGTGATAGAGCTATCCGCGAAGGCTGAGACCCATACTTTGGGGGTGGGATGACGCAGCACCTTGCGGTTGTGTTGCAGGGTGCGATGCAGCAATTGGATGGCCTGCCGTGGTGGTAGGCCGTAGTCGAGCCCCAGATCGATCATCTGTCCCACTGGCTCGTCTGGTTTAAAACGGCGCAGCCCCTCCATCATGATGCGGCTGTTCGGAACCACTGTGACGGAGCCGTCGAGCACCCGGATCCGCGTGGTCATCAGCCGTAGGGAGGTGACGACCCCTCGGGTGAATCCCAAATCGATCCAGTCGCCCTCCTCGAATGGCGAGTCGACTTGAAGGGAAATACCTGCGAACAGATTCTTGAGGGTTTCCTGGGCTGCTAGGCCCAGCACGGCGGTGACGACTGCGGATGTGGCGGCCAGACCCACCAGATTGACCCGGAAATCGCGGTGAATCACCACCAGGGTGACCGTGGTGATGATTGCCAGGGTGATCAGATCACGCAGGATCTTTGCTGTCGGTTTCCACCAGCCCAGTTCTGCGGGCAGTTGCAGGATCGCCCAGCTCAGGAGGCGAATGATGCTGAAAGCCCACAGCAGGGTGATGGCCGTGGCCAGTGATCCCACCAGCACGGGTAGGCCGCCATAGCTCACGATCCCTCCTAACAACGTCAGCAACGGGATGGCGACGGCCGCAATCAACGGCATTCGCAACGGAGGAGGCGAGAGCTGTTGGAGTTTGCAAATCCGATGCAGGCCAAGCAGCGCAAGAATGGCGAGGAGGCTGAGAACCAGGGTCATGGCGGATCAGCTCTGCAGGTAGGTGCTCTGGCGCAGGCTGCTTTCGAGGTGATCCATCAGGCGTCGTGCCTCGGCAATCTTGAGCTGGTTGGAGCGGATCGACTGCTCACTGGCGACGCGTAGGCGCTCTAGTAACGATTCCGGGTTGTGTTCCATAGCCGTGAGCACCTCCGCATTCGTGTCGCCGCGCACGACGTGGTCGACTTGGTAGTTCCCGCCGGGGGCTAGGCGGATGTGTACGGCATCGGTGGTGCCGAAGAGGTTGTGCAGGTTTCCCATCACTTCCTGATAGGCCCCTGCCAGAAACATTCCAATCAGGTACGGCTGCTCCGGTTGCAGAGGGTGGAGTTCCAGCAGTGGTTTGCTGCGGCCATCGCCGATAAAGCGGTTGAGGCGACCGTCCGAGTCGCAGGTGAGATCGGCGAAATGGCCGAGTTCAGTGGGCTTTTCCCCGAGCCGGTGGAGTGGCATCAGGGGGAAGAGCTGCTGGATCGCCCAGGTGTCTGGGGCGGAGCGGAAGATGGACAGATTGGCGTAGTAGGTCTGGGCGAGTACAGCCGGCAGCGACTGCAATTCCTCCGGCAGGGTGTTGATCGATGGCAACCGGTCCAGAAGAGCCCTGGCACAGGCCCAGGTGAGTTGTTCGGCGAGGCTGCGGTCAGTGAGGCTGAGGTAGCCGAGCCGGAAGGCGGCAAGGGCATCATCCTTGAATTTGCGTGCGTCATTCCAGGCTTCCTGGAGGCGCGAGACATCAGCGCTGCCGTCGTTGGCGAGGCCGTTGATGCCATCGAGTGTGTCGCGCAGATTGCGCACGATGAGTGGTTCCTCCTCCCTCTCAGCAGGGGTCTCCTGAGGCAGTCCACCGGTGCCGAGCACGTTGAAGACGAGCACTGAAAAATGACTGGCGATTGCTCGGCCGCTTTCGCTTACCAGGGTCGGTACGACCACTCCATGGGGCTCGCAACCCTCTTGCACCGTGGCCACCACATCGTTCGCGTAGTTCTGGAGTGAGTAATTGGTTGAGGCCGCAGTGGCTGTGCGGCTGCCGTCGTAGTCGATGCCCAGGCCTCCGCCTACGTCGAGGTAGCCCATCGGTGCCCCGAGCTTGTGCAGCTCCACATAGATACGCGACGCCTCCTGCAGGGCATCTTTGACGACGGCAATATCGTTGATCTGACTGCCCACGTGGAAGTGCAGCAGACGCAGTTCATTCAGCAGGCCTGCCTCCCGTAGTGCTTCCACGGTGGAAAGGATCTCTGGCACGGGCAGCCCAAACTTCGCCTTTTCTCCCACGGAGCTGCCCCAGCGACCCGTGCTGCGGCTGGAGAGCCGGGCGCGGATGCCGATCAGGGGTGCGGCCCCAAGCTCTCGGCTGGCATCGATGATCCGTTGCACCTCATCGGCCTGCTCGATCACCACCACCGGTCGCCTGCCAAGGCGCCTGGCCAGGATGGCCGTTTCGATATATCGCTGATCCTTGTAGCCATTGCAGATCAGCAGGGCTTCTGGATCGTCGATCAGGGAGAGAGCAATCAGCAGCTCTGCCTTGCTGCCGGCCTCAAGGCCGAAGTGCCAGCGTTTGCCACAGCTCACCAGCTCTTCCACCACGTGGCGTTGCTGGTTGCATTTCACTGGGAATACACCTTGATAACGGCCGCAGTAGCCGTAACGGGTGATCGCCCGTTCGAAAGCGGCATGCAGGCTTTCAATTCGGTCTTCCAGGATGTCGTCGAAACGAATCAGCAACGGCAGGTTTAGGTTGCGTCCTTGCAGACCCTGTACCAACTCGATCAAGTCGAGGCTGCCGCCCCGTTCGCCTCGAGGCTGCACACTCACATGGCCGCGCAGATTGATCGAAAAGTAGGGATCTCCCCAGCGCTCCAGGCCATAGAGCTCCGCACTGTCCTGCACGGTCCAGGCTGTGGTCATTGGCTCGACGTTGGAGCTCGACTCACTGCCCGGTGGGTTGGGGTCGGCGAGCACCATGCGATTGGAAAGCACTGGGGATATTGAGGCAAATCTAAGGAGGGTGATTCCGTCAGGCAGAAATGCGTCGGTGCAGCAGTTGCTTGCCAAGGGGCAGCTTCAGAACGGAACATGGGCGGTTCTGTCTGACTGGTTTCTTCATGGCCACCGAACGCACGTTCATCGCCATCAAGCCCGATGGTGTCCAGCGCGGGCTGGTGGGCGAGATCCTTGGCCGCTTTGAGCGCAAGGGTTTCAAGCTGGTGGGCCTGAAGCAGATCACTCCCAGCCGGGCACTGGCTGAGCAGCACTACGGCGTTCACAAGGAGCGGCCTTTCTTTGCCGGTCTGGTCGACTTCATCACGTCCGGCCCTGTGGTGGCCATGGTGTGGGAAGGCGACGGTGTGATCGCCAGCGCCCGCAAGCTGATCGGTGCTACCAAGCCCCTAGAGGCTGAACCCGGCACCATTCGTGGTGATCTAGCCGTGAACATTGGTCGCAACGTGATCCATGGTTCTGATGCTGCCGAAACCGCTCAGTTCGAAATCGGCCTCTGGTTCCAGCCTTCTGAGTTGAACGAATGGACTCCCTCCGATCAGGGCTGGCGCGTCGAAGGCTGATCGCCTGACAGTTCGTTCTGCCCTGCATACCCTCGGGACGCAGTCCCGGGGGTTTTGTTTTGAATGCTGAATCGCTGCTGTTGTTGCAGGCCCTCGACGGAGCGGTAGATCAGGCATTTGTGGATGTCCAGCCCTGTACCTTTGCTCCCGGAGAATGCCTGGTACAGGAAGGCGAGGCAGTTGATGGCTTGCTGCTGATTTCGTCCGGTGTGGTGCAGGCCCAATGGGCCGATCTGGTGGATTTCCAGGGGCCGCTATTGGGCCCAGGCAGCGTGCTCGGTGACATCTCCTATCTGCTCGGCGGTGTGGCGCGGGCCAGTGTGATTGCCCTGGAGCCTGTCGATGCTCTGCGCTTGTCCTGCCAGGGTCTCGACACCTTGATGGAGAAAGATTCTGCCCAGGGGCAGAGGCTCTTTCGAGCTCTGGCGGCCATCAATGCCCAGCGTTTGTTGCTTCAGACCCACTCTCAAATGCGCGATGGGGTGGCGGGCCACGGGGCTGCCTCGTTGATGTCTGAACCTTTGGTGGCGGCCGTGCAGCGCTTCAAGCAAAGTGCAGCCGCGGTGGAGGTGGATCTACGCCGCAGTAGTCCCGATCCATTGATGAGAAGGGATTTGATGACGGCCTTCGACACCTTGGTGCGCCTGACCGGCAGCCTGTTCCCGCCAGTCTCGGGAGAGTCTCCGGCTCCTGATAGTCCTGCTCTTCAGGCGTTGCGCCTTGAACTGCTGCCCTATCTGCTGCTGACTCGCTCTGCAGAACGGATGTACCGCAAGCCGAGGGGGTATGCGGGGGATTTCCTCACGATTGCCTGGATGTATGCCGATGAGCCGGGTGGAGCAGGGGAACTGGGCACCCTGCTGGACCGATGCTTTCTCAATCAGCCTGCAGCGCGGGCTGTGCGCAACCGGCGCGGGTTGTTGCGTGAGGAGTTGCAGCGCGCTCTGACTCTCACCGATCAGAGGCCCCTACGGGTGACAAGCCTGGCCTGTGGACCGGCAGCTGAGGTGTTCGACATCCTCTTGCAAGATCCTGATTTGGCTGCCCAAGTGCGTTTCACCCTGGTGGATGTGGATCAGCAGGCCCTGGAGTACGTCCATGAGCGGCTGAGGCGTGAGGGGCTGGAGTCGGTGGTGCGCTTGGAACGCCGCAACCTGCTGTATCTCTGTATTGGCCGTCAGCAGCTGGAGCTGGAACCCCAGCACCTGATCTATTCCATCGGCTTGATTGATTACTTCGATGATCGAATTGTCACGCGTTTGCAGACCTGGATGCGTGGCTGCCTGGCCCCAGGAGGGCGCTCGATCCTGGGCAATTTCCACACCAGCAATCCCACGCGCGGATTAATGGATCATCTGCTCGATTGGCGACTCATCCATCGGGATGAAGGCGACATGGTGCGGCTGGCGGAGGCGGCTGGTTTCGCACCTGGGTCCACACGGTGTCGGTTTGAAGCGGCGGGAGTGAATTTGTTTTCGATTTCGACCCGGTAAACCATGGCAAGGATGTGAGGCGATCGATCTCGATCAGCTCCGACGCCAAGCGCAGGTCGTGCCTTTGCAGTGTCTCTAGGTCTGTGACGGACATTTCAAGAGCGCTGCTCTAGCCAGCGCATCTCGCCGACCAAGCTTCCAGGGGGCAGAGTTGCCAGTTGCTCCTGCCTCTGTTGGGGACCCGTGATGGTCGCTCTGAGGCTTCCCTCCAGGAGCAATAAGAGCCTTTGCGGCTGCTCTCCTTCCTGAATCAGTTGCGTGGAAGCTGTGATTGTGCGCGTCACTCCTGTGGACTTCAGCCAGTTCAGAAGTTCCGGACTGCTGCGTTCTAAGACGCTGAAGGGCGACATGGCTTGGAGTGATGGCTGCCTTGGACGGTTCAGTGCCAGGTTCTTTTCAGGATGGCTTTGGGCTGGCATTGATGCAGCCCTAGCGGTGGAAAGAAAACTCCAGCAATGCTTCTTAGGGGTCAGAGAGCCAGCGATCCCAGCGGAAACTGGGCAACAGAGCCGCGAGATCCTTGCGGGGTGCACTACCACTGGCCAGATCAGCGATCAGCTCCGCGGTTGCTCCTGCCATCAGCACACCATTGCGGTGGTGGCCGCAGGCCAGCCACAGTCCAGCGATCGGACTCTGACCCAGTAAGGGGCCTTCGTCGGGTGTGCAGGGACGAAAGCCCCACCAGCGTTCCATCGGCGGCCAGTTGATGGCCTCTGGCAGCAACGCGGCAATGCCCTGTTGGAGGGTGGTTTGGCCCTGGGGTGTGAGTCCTTCGTTGAAGCCTGCATTCCGTTCCGATGTGGCTCCCACCACCACCAGGCCATCTTCTCGCGGCACGAAATAGGTCCCCGGACCGAAGATCACGCGCCGCAGAGCACCGCGAGGAGTCTGCAACGACAACATCTGCCCCTTCACCGGAAACACCTGAAGTTCCGGTAGCAGTTGGGCACTCCAGGCGCCGCTACAAAGCATGGCTTGGCTGCAAGAGAGGGTGGACAAGGTTCCTTCCGAGTCCCTCGTGCGGACACCTTTCAGTTGGCCGTGCTCTTGCAGTAGCTCCTGCACCTCCACTCCTTCTTGGAACTGCACACCTCGGTCGACACAGGCGCTCTCCAGAGCTCGCATCAGCTGGCGTCGGTTGTCGATTTGTCCGTCTTGGGAGAAGAGAAGCCCAGCGGACCACTCAGGGGCCAGCCCAGGCAGTTCCTGTTCCAGCTGTTTGCGATCCAGTGGTTCGCCAAAAGCGGCTGTGGGGTAAAGGTCTCGTTCCTTGTCGCTGCGGAACGGCACGACGATGCCCGTCGAGCGCAGACCGCAAGGCAGGCCACTGTCAGCCTCGATCTGGGCCACCCAGCTGGGCACCCGTCCCAGGCTGACTTGCCCCAGTTGCAGCAGAGGGCCGCTGAGACCTTCGGCATGGGGGGCGAGCATGCCTGCAGCAACAAACCCTGCGGCTTCACTGCGTCGTCGGCTGAGCACGGTGACCGCAATCCCTTTGCGCGCTAGCTGATGGGCGATCGCCAGGCCCATGAGGCCACCGCCGAGCACCAGCACCGGTTCAGAAGAAGAGCTGCAAGCGGCGGTCATGGCGGGATCAAGGCCGGTGGATGCGTCTTGGCAGCCTCTCAGCTTGCCGTTTAGTCCTCTTCCATAAGATTGCGGTGCTCTGACAGACCCTCACAGCGGATGCCGGCACCTGCAGCAAAAGACCAAGCCTGGGAAGCCGTGATCGGTCTGGAGACCCACGTGCAGCTGGGAACCGACAGCAAGATCTTCACGGCTGCCTCCACCACCTTTGGTGATGAACCCAACACCCATATCGATCCAGTGGTATGCGGTTTGCCTGGCACCCTGCCGGTACTGAATCAGAAGGTGCTCGAGTACGCCGTGAAGGCAGCGATGGCGCTGAATCTGAACATCGCCGAACACAGCAAATTTGACCGTAAGCAGTACTTCTATCCGGATCTGCCCAAGAACTACCAGATCTCTCAGTACGACGAGCCGATCGCTGAAGAGGGATGGATCGAAGTGGAAGTGGCCGAAAAGGGCAAGGACAGCTATTTGAAAACGATCGGCATCGAGCGTCTGCATATGGAGGAGGACGCCGGCAAACTTGTGCATGCCGGCAGTGACCGTTTGGCTGGATCCACCCACTCCCTGGTGGACTACAACCGCGCCGGTGTGGCTCTGGCAGAGATTGTGAGCAAACCGGACCTGCGTACCGGTCGTGAAGCGGCGGAATATGCCTCAGAGATCCGCAGGATTATGCGTTATCTCGGCGTTAGCGACGGAAATATGCAAGAGGGTTCTCTTCGTTGCGATGTGAATATCTCCGTTCGACGGGGCCCTGATGCTCCCTTTGGCACGAAGGTTGAGATCAAGAACATGAACTCCTTCTCGGCCATTCAGAAGGCGTGCGACTACGAGATTCAGCGCCAGATCAAGGCGTATGAGAGCGGTGAAGCCATCATTCAGGAGACCCGTCTTTGGGATGAAGGCAAGCAGCTCACCAAGAGCATGCGGAGCAAGGAAGGAGCGAGTGATTACCGCTATTTCCCTGATCCGGATTTGGGGCCCATTGAGGTGAGCGTTGATCAGCGGGAAGCATGGCGCGCTGAATTGCCAGAACTGCCTGCTGCCAAGAGACATCGCTACTCCGACGATCTGGGCTTGTCCCAGTACGACGCTCGCGTGCTCACCGATGAGCGGCCGATGGCGGACTACTACGAGGCGGTCGTGGGTGCCGGTGCTGACGCCAAACTTGCTGCCAACTGGATCTCCGGTGACATCGCTGCTCATGTGAACAGCAATCGGCTGAATTATTCGGAATTGCCGTTCCGTCCTGAGCAGTTGGCGGAGATGGTGCAGCTGATCGATGGCGGCAAGATCAGCGGCAAGATCGCGAAAGAGATCCTGCCGGAACTGCTCGAGAAGGGCGGATCCCCTCAGGCGATCGTGGATGAGCGTGGTCTTGGGATGATTAGCGATCCCGCGGCGATCACAGCAATCGTTGATGAGCTGCTGGAAGCCCATCCCGCCGAGGTGGAAGCCTTCCGCGGCGGGAAGAAGAAGCTCCAGGGGTTCTTTGTCGGTCAGCTGATGAAGAAGACCGGTGGAAAGGCTGATCCCAAGCTTGCTAACCAGATCCTCAGCCAGAAACTCAAGGGCTGAGGATCGGGGGCTTTTGCTTCAAGGGGCTCAGATCGCTGGCTGCTGCTGGGGTGGGTACATGCCTGGCTGCTGCTGGGGTGGGTACATGCCTGGCTGCTGCTGAGGTGGGTACATGCCGGGCTGCTGCTGGGGTGGGTACATGCCTGGCTGCTGCTGAGGTGGGTACATGCCGGGCTGCTGCTGCGGTTGTGTCTGCAGCGGACCATTGGAGATTGTCTGCAGCAAAGAGCGTCCATCGGCTGAGACCAGCAGCACGGTCATCAGGCTGGGGGCCTGGCCGGCTTCCTCCCAGCCTGGAGGGCCACCGGGGATCTGGAAAACGATCCCTTGTGCGTTCAGCTGCACGATGCATGGGTTGCGTTCGCTGCCTTTGAACATGCAGCGGGCTGGACGGTATTTGCTAAGACCTCCGTTCATCTTCACTGCCGCATTGCGTGCCAAGTTGACGCTGCGTTGGATCGAACGGGCATCGATCATTGCCGCACCAGGCTGAGGTCGTCCTGGTTGAATTCCCTGCGGTCCAGGACCTCCGCCCTGCTGCATTTGCATCTGCTGCTTGAGGCGGTTGATCTCCTGCTGGTTTTGTTGCATCTGAAGTTCCGCAGCGCTCTGCGCCTGCGCTGCAGGTCCGCCAGCGCTGATCAGGGTGATGCCAAGGGCAAGTGTGGTGGTGGTGCCGGTTAGGCCTTTGAGTGAGGTCATGGGAGCAGAGGGATCCCTGTCGGGTTTGATCACAAGATCGCGTGAATCGGCAGGCCACCTCATGATGCTGATAACTGCCAATGGTGAGCTTGATCACCGGGCGCAGAAGCCAAGACAAAACCCTGCCAATGGCAGGGTTAGCCGTTTGTTGCGTTGGAGTCGTGGTTCAGAGCCTCGGTGATCAATAGACGTAACGGGGCTGCTGCACGTAACCGGAGTGCTGCTGGTAGCTGCTCTGCTGCTGATAGCCATAAGCAGGCTGGTGATACACCGGAGCCTGAGGCGCAGGGGCGTAGTTCACCGTCTGATAGCCGTAGCCAGGCTGCTGCTGCATTTGCAGCTGCATCTTGAGCAGCTCGATCTCTTGCTGCTGCCTGAGCAGAGCTAGTTCAGAGGACGAGACAGACGCAGCTTGCTGACGCTGCTGGCTGCCGTTGATGATTTGGCCCAGCAGTCCACCACCAAGACCAATCAGTTGGCTTTGGGTGTCGTGCTGGCGATTGCGGCGTGCTTCCCGTGAGGCCCAGTTGCGGTGGTCCTCGCAATCACGGCTGGCGAGGAAGCCACCTCCGTTCGGGCCGCGACCACCAATGGCGACTGAATCACAGCCGCCGGCATCGCCAAAGCTGTTGTAAGGATTGGCTTGTGCAGCAGGGCCGGCAACAGACATCAAGGTGGCACCAGCGGCGAGGGAGGCAGCGGCGGCGGTGATGGTTTTGATCGTGGTCATCGTTGGAAGGGAGGCGTGCTCCCGGTTGTGGATGAACTCAAGATCGCCGCAATCACTGCCGCAGCTGATGACCTGTGTTGGCGTGCGTTGTGAGCTTGATCACCGCTGATGTCGAGCGGCTTGACATCGAAGTGATCGCAATCGTCTGAGTGCTGAGGGCTCAGTTGTTCCGGTGTAGTTGCTCGGCGATCTGTGCTTTCCAGTGCTCTGGCGCTCCGCTGTTGTCGAGCACCAGGTCAGCGTGCTGGCACTTCTCGCTGATTGGCCATTGCGCCCTGACCCTGGCCAGGGCAGCCTCGTGATCCAATCCATCTCTCTGCCGCAGACGCGTCAGTTGTTGTGTAGGCGTGCACCGCACCACCCAGATTTCCGAACACAGCGCTTCGAGCCCCGCCTCGAACAGCAAAGGAATCATCAGCACAATGGCTGATGCCTGAGACTCTCGGGCGATCTCTTGGCTGAAGCGAGCCCGCACCACGGGGTGAATCAGTTGCTCCAGCCACTGACGTTCGGCGGGGTTGCTGAACACGAGCTGGCCGAGTGCTCGTCGGTCAATCCGATGCATCTGGCTGGTGGCCCCATCACTGGTATGCAGAGCTGCTTCGACTTGGGGGCCATAGCGCTGGATCACGGCTGCAGCTCCTGGGCTGCCTGGGGCCAGAGCCTCGTGGGCGTAGGCGTCGGCATCCAGTACAGGCAGACCCTGCTGCTCTAGGTAATGGCCCACGCTGCTTTTGCCGCTGGCGATTCCTCCCGTCAGGCCGATACGACGTTGCAGACCTTGCCAGCGGTGAGCTGAGCTCAAGAGTTGGGGAGAAGCCTTCGACACCAGTTTGTCGTTCTGGGTTCCTCTGGGCTGGGCGTCTGGCCGCTTAGAAAGACCAACGTGGTTCGCCTTGCCGTTGGTTTCGATGGCGCAATCTGTCCGCTGGTCTCCCATCCCAGGAGGGATCACAGCACCCGATGGGTTTCAGGCTGCAGGGATCCGGGCGGGGTTGAAAGCCTCCGGCAAACGCGACCTTTCGCTTTTACTGGCGCCCGAGGATGCAGTCTGTGCCGGTACTTTCACGACTTCCGTTGTCAGGGCTGCCTGCGTCGATCTCTGTTCTGCACGCCTCCAGGACGGCGCTTCCAGGGCTCGTGCAGTGGTCACGAATTCGGGCCAGGCCAATGCCTGTACGGGTGATCGTGGGCTGATCGACAGCTTGCGAGTCACCCAGGCCGTGGCTGATCGTCTGGGTCTAACGGCTGATCAGGTGCTGATCTGCTCAACCGGTGTGATCGGTGTGCCGATCGCGATGGACTCTTTGCTGACGGCCTTGGATCCCTTGGTCGCCGCTCTTACCGATGATGGTGGAGCCGCCGCCGCGGAAGCCATCCTCACCACGGATTTGGTGGACAAGCAGATCGCCCTTGAGGCGGAGTTGGGTGGGCGCAGGGTCCGTATCGGCGGGATGGCCAAAGGCTCGGGAATGATTCATCCCGATATGGCCACGATGCTTGGCTATCTCAGCTGTGATGCCGGTGTTCCGGCGGATCTGTGGCAGGCGATGGTGCGTCGTGCCGTGGAGCGCTCCTTCAATGCGATCACCGTGGATGGTGACACCAGCACCAATGACACCTTGCTCGCCTTTGCGGCTGGTCAACCGCTTGGAGTGGACCAGTTCGAGGCCTTGGAGGAAGGAGTGACGTTGGTGGCTCAGCATCTGGCTAAGGCCATCGCTCGGGATGGGGAGGGTGCCACCTGCCTCATCGAGGTTCACGTCGAAGGTGCCACCAGCGAGGCAGATGCACTACGGATGGCACGCACGGTGTGCTCGTCTTCCCTCGTGAAAACAGCGGTGCATGGTCGTGATCCGAACTGGGGTCGGATTATTGCGGCCGCTGGCCGTTCCGGGGTGTCCTTCGATCCAGGGGCTGTCGCCCTATGGCTGGGGCCACATCAATTGATGCGGGATGGGGCTCCGATTGGCTTTGATCGACGGGCAGCGTCTGATTACCTTCAGGCGCGTGTGCAGGGTGCTTATCTCCAGGATGACTGTGTGCAGATTCGGCTTGGTCTTGGAGATGGTGTGAGTGAGGCAAGGTCCTGGGGTTGCGACCTGTCTGATCAGTACGTGCGCATCAACGCCGATTACACCACCTAGGCATTCCTCCGCAGACAGGAGCAAAAAGGGCTGGCAGGATGGCAGCGCTGTTCGATGCCCAAATTGTGTCTGCGGAGAATCAGCCAAAGCAGGAGAAGAAGCCACGGCGTCGCCCACGTTTCTGGGTTGGACCACTGGTGGCAGGTGCCTGTTTTGCCTTGGGTTATGGCATCACCCAGCGTGTTGGGCTCCTGCAGGCAGGCAACTCCAACGTCAAGCATCAGACCTTTACAGCGCAACGTTTTCCTGGCGAAAGCCTCGCGTCACTACGGGGCCGTAATGAGGGAGATTCCAGGCCCCTCAGTGCCGATGTAGCGGCTCGCGAGGCTGAGCTCGCGAAAACGCGACCGCCAAAACCGAAAAAGGACGACAAAGCCTTATTGGTTGCTGAGCGCATCGCAGCTGAAGCCCGTCTGCGTCAGCAGCAGGCTGCGGCCACACCAGCTCCTGTTCTGCCTGCAGCCCTGGTGACGGTCGAGGATGGAATGGAGCTGATCCCTGCGCCGGAGCTCCCGGCTGAACCTGATGCTCAGCCCGAGTCTGAGTTGAAGGCCGTTGATGGATTGAGACCGGAGCCTGTCGGAGTTGATGTGCTCGAGTTGCCGAATCCGGAGCCCTCGGCTCCTTTGGCCGTGGAGCCCGCTGTGATCCCTGTGGGAGCACCTGCAGCCCCGACCGCGGCGCCCGTCGTTCCCTCCTTATCGACCCCACTGCTGCAGCCAGTTCTGGAGATGCCCGTACCTGTGTCTCCCCCAGATCCCTAAGCGGAGCTTGGGAGATTGCGGCAATCATCTCTATAAATTTGCCACAGTCTGCTCATAGTGGTGATTAGCCCATGCCTTCTCCCGATGCCCTCATGAAGGCCACTGTGAGTCGTCTGGCGGCGCGGTTGGGGCATGGTCTGGCTGAAGCTGCTGCTGAAGTGGCTGTTTTGGCGCAGGATGCTCCAGAGCGGATTCGACGCGAGTGGGATCTTTTTCAGGAGGAGGTTCAGGCTGAGGCTGAGCGGTTGGAGCGTGATGGCCAAGGCCCTCAGGAGTCTGTAACGCCACCCCCGGCCGAGCCTGGCAATCCGCAGGATCAGATCGACCGTTTGCGCGCCAAAGTGGCCGACCTCAACACCCGCATGGAAGGCAGCCTCTGATGGGTTGGAAACGGTTGCGATCGCCTCTGCGTGGTGCTTTCCGGGCCCTGCGCATCTGGCGCTCCGTTCTCACCCTGATCGCCTACCTCTGGTGGGATGCTCGTGAGTGGACCTATTCGGGCGGTTGCACTCCCGAGCGTCGAGCCAGACGTCAGCAGACCCGCGCCCGCTGGTTAACGGCTGAACTGCTGGCTTTGGGTTCTGCGTTTATCAAGCTTGGACAGTTGTTGTCGGCTAGGCCCGATGTGTTGCCAGCCGGTTGGGTTGCCGAACTCGCCGACCTGCAGGACAAGGTGCCTCCCTTCTCTTTTGATCGGGCTCAGTCGGTGTTGGAGGCAGAGCTTGGCCAGCGCTGCGCCGAGATCATTGACCTGGATCAAATGCCCCTAGGGGCGGCCTCGCTCGCCCAGGTGCATCGTGCCAGCCTGCGCAGTGGTCGGCAGGTGGTGCTCAAGATTCAGCGCCCTGGCCTCGAGACTCTGTTCCGCCTCGATCTGGAGGTGATGCAGCAGGTGGCTGCCGTTATGCAGCGCCATCCGAGCTGGGGGCGAGGGCGTGACTGGGTGGCGATCGCCCAAGAATGTCGCCGGGTGCTCCTGCGCGAACTGGATTTCCGCATGGAAGCCCAATACGCCGCCCGCTTCCGTCAGCAGTTTTTGGATGAACCTCGGATTCGCGTTCCGGGTGTGATCTGGGAACTCAGTACTCGCAGGGTGCTTTGTCTCGACTATCTACCTGGCATCAAGGTGAATGACCGTCCGGCCTTGCTCGCGGCAGGGATTGATCCGTCTGCCGTGGCGGAGATCGGCGCCGCAAGCTATTTGCAACAGCTGGTGCGCTTCGGTTTTTTCCACGCCGATCCCCATCCCGGCAATCTTGCTGTCGCCAGTGATGGCGCCTTGATCTACTACGACTTCGGGATGATGGGGCTGCTCTCTGAAGCATTACGCCGTCGTTTGGGGTCGATGGTGCGGGCAGCGGCCTCCAGGGATGCTTCTGCGCTCGTCGAGGAGATGCAGGCTGCTGGAGTGATCGCTGCTGACATTGACGTCGGTCCAGTGCGCCGCCTGGTGCGAGTGATGCTCAAGGAGGCCTTAACTCCCCCCTTCAGTGCCAACGTGATCGACCAGTTGTCTGGAGATCTCTACGAGTTGGTGTATGGCCAGCCGTTCCGTCTGCCGGTTGAGCTGATTTTTGTGATGCGTGCGCTGTCAACGTTTGAGGGAGTGGGGCGCAGCCTCGATCCCAGCTTTAGCCTTGTGGCGATCGCCAAGCCCTACCTGCTGCCCCTCATGACTGCCAGTGGATCCGGCTCCAATGACCTGTTCAATGAGTTAGGCCGCCAGGTGGGCGCCATCAGTAGCAAGGCTGTTGCCTTCCCCAGGCGGCTCGATGAAAGTCTTGAGCGGCTTGAACAAGGGGATCTGCAGTTGCAGATTCGTATGGGCGAATCCGATCGTCAGTTCCGCCGGATGGTGACGGCGCAGCATGCGATTGGCCAGTCCCTGCTGCTCGGCGCCCTGGCGCTCTCGGCGGCTTTATTAGGAGCGAGCCCGCGCCCTCTGTGGGCCCTACTGCCGCTCGCGGCTGGGGTGCCTGTGGCGATGGGATGGTTGAAGTTGCAGCTCAAATTGCGCCGTGACGCCCGCGTCGAGGGGCTCTCAGGCTCAGGGCGCTGACGCAGGCATGGCTAATAGTTTGCTGCGCAGATCCTGCTGAAAAGCACGATTCCGTTCTGGTGAGATCCCAAGACTGGGCATGGCAGGAATCAGCCTGTTAAAGCTGTGCTCGAATCCTTTTGAAAAGTGGCTGCGGTTGGCTTTGGTGGGGATCACTCCGTTGTCGTCAGTCATCAGGATTGATGGGCTGTGGGCCATGGCAAGGTTCAGGTGGATCTCAATCCAGCGCTGATACACCAGCCAAACCGGCATCCAGAACCTCACCATGCTCCTGAGAGTGTTGAGTGACTCGGGCATCACCGCGTGCAGTTCCGGGTCGCTTTGATTGACAAACAGGCGATAGCTGTTTTCCCAGGCATGACGCAGTGGGTTGCTGGCGTTCTGATAGCTCCAATTGCTGATGCTGCGTAACCAGGGCCGCAGCGAGCGATTGAGCAGGAATCGTTGATGCCCGTGGCGATCCAGTGCCTGATCGCTGAGCTCAGCCGTTAAGAGAAAGAGGCTGGTGCAGATGTCCACAGTGGGTGCCAGTTGCTGGCGACGTTGCTGGAGCCATTGCCAGCGCAGGTCATCAAAGCCTGGATGCCTGTGCTGCTGGATCAGTCGTGGTGCTGTATCCATGCCGAATTCGTGTACGGCATCGGGGAGGCTGCAACTCAGCGCTGTCGAGCCCATCTTGGGCAGGCACTGAACGAACACATGGCGGCCTTGGTGGCGGCCGGTTGCAATGGCAGCAGAGAAGTCGCTGAATCGGATCATTTCAGAGCACTGGATGTCGGCTCCCTCGCACCAGTGCACCCTCAGCCTCCGCGCCGAACAAGGTGCACAGAGTGGTGCTGCGCATACGAGCGCCAGCCGGCCCAGCAAACCCTGGCGGATTGGCACAGAGACGGGTCCCTTCCGCCACGAAGGCCACCCCTAGGGCGCGGCGCCAGTGGGGAGTGTTGTTGGCCGGCCCGTAATGCCAGACCTGCCCTTCATGGATGTCCACATCCCCAGGTTGCATCGCCGGCAGTTGGCGCATCGGTGCTCCATGCCGCACCAACAGCCGGCGCAGGCTGGCTTGGTCCGGCACATCGCTCTGCTCTGGCGGCAGCTTGGCTGTTCCCTCTGCATAGACCAAGGTGCAGTGCTCAGGGATTGGATCGAGGGGGATCCAGCAGGTGTAGGACTGACGATCGATGGGGAGGAAGTCGCGATCTCGGTGCCATGGGGTCCCTGGCCCCCCTGGGGCCTTGGTCAGCAGATCAAACTGCAGCGGCCGAATGGCGGCTAGCCCACTCACCTGTTTCACCGCGGCCACGAGGTCTGGCGTGGTTAGGAGGGCGAAAAGCTCCTGGTGGAAGCGGTCTGCTGTGATGTGGCTGCCGTCGGCCTGAATGCCCAGTAATGCTTCCCGGCCAGCTTGTTGGCCCTGGTCGACGGCGCGGGTTTTGAGGGTCTGGTTGATCGTCGCCAGCCATTGACAATCCAGCAGCTGGGGCACCAGCCAGTGCCCTGCTGCTTTGTGGTCTGTGCCAGGACTAGGGGCCGTGATCAGCCGTTGCCACGGGGGCCCTGGCCGGCGGCGCCGGCGTAGACGGCCTGACTGCCCAGTTCGTCTTCGATGCGCAGCAGCTGGTTGTATTTGGCGACGCGCTCACTGCGGCTGAGGGAGCCGGTCTTGATCTGGCCGGCGCGGGTGGCGACGGACAGATCGGCAATGGTGGTGTCTTCGGTTTCGCCGCTGCGGTGGCTAATCACGCTGGTGTAGCCGGAGCGGCCAGCTAAGTCGATGGCCTGCAAGGTTTCGGTGAGGGAACCAATCTGATTCACCTTGATCAGGATCGAGTTGGCAATGCCTTGATCAATGCCCCGCTGCAGGCGCTTGCTGTTGGTGACGAACAGGTCGTCGCCCACCAGCTGCACCTTGCCGCCAAGCCGCTCTGTGAGCAGCTTCCAGCCATCCCAGTCGTCTTCGGCCAGCCCGTCCTCGATCGACACGATGGGGAAGCGGTTGACCAGTTGCTCCAGTTGGCCGACCATCTCGGCGCTGTCATAGCTGCCACCATCAAAGGCGTAACGGCCGTTGTTGAAGAATTCGGTACTGGCCACGTCCAAGGCCAGGGCGATCTCATCACCTGGTTTGTAGCCGGCTTGTTCGATCGCTTGAACGAGGATGTCACCAGCTTCGATGTTGCCCAGATTGGGAGCGAAGCCACCTTCGTCACCCACGGAGGTGCTCAGGCCGCGGTCGTGGAGCAGACCCTTGAGGGTGTGGAACACCTCGGTGCCCATGCGCAGAGCTTCCCGGAATGTGGGAGCGCCGTGAGGGACAAGCATGAACTCTTGAAAGTCCAGGCTGTTGGCGGCGTGGGCCCCGCCATTGATCACATTCATCAGGGGGACCGGTAGCAGAGAAGCCATGGGGCCGCCCAGGTAGCGATAGAGCGGAAGCCCGACACCGTTCGCGGCAGCACGCGCTGACGCCATGCTCACGGCCAGGATGGCGTTGGCGCCGAGATTGGATTTGTTCTCGCTGCCGTCGAGCTCTTGCATGGTGGTGTCGACGGCCGCTTGATCCAAGGCCGACAGTCCACACAGAGCCGGGGCAATCCGGTCTTCGATGTGGTCGACGGCTTTGGTGACACCCTTACCCATGTAGCGGTTGCCGCCGTCCCGCAGTTCATGGGCTTCATGGGCGCCGGTGCTGGCACCGCTAGGCACAATCGCCCGGCCGCTGGCTCCGCCTTCAAGTAGCACCTCGGCCTCCACCGTGGGGTTGCCGCGGGAATCCAGCACCTCCCTGGCCACGATGGTGTCGATGACGAGATCGAGGGAATCGAGCACGTGCAGCCGGTCAAAGATGAAGAGATCCTATGGAATGCCCCCTGCCGCATCCCTGTGCGCTTTGGCACCATGCGGTGAGAACGGGCGGAACCACAGCGCATGCGCATGCTTCACACCATGCTCCGAGTGGGAGATCTGGAGCGATCCCTGAGCTTCTACACCGATGTTTTGGGGATGCAGTTGCTGCGCCGTAAGGACTACCCATCTGGCCGTTTCACCCTGGCTTTTGTGGGCTATGGGCCAGAAAGCGACAACACGGTGCTGGAGCTGACCCACAACTGGGACACCGATCAGTACGCCCTTGGCGAGGGCTACGGCCATATCGCTCTCGGTGTGGAGGACATTTATGGAACGTGCCGGATGATTGCTGATCGAGGCGGCCGTGTGGTGCGGGAACCAGGCCCGATGAAGCATGGCAGCACTGTGATCGCCTTTGTGGAAGACCCCGATGGCTACAAAGTGGAATTGATTCAGCTTTCGTCCCGTTCGGACGCTGCATAAACCAGGTTCAGCCCGCCATGACCTCTTCGGCCCGCTCCAGCGTTGAACCTCCCGCCAGTCTCACGGCTGAGCCTGATCGCTTCAGTGATGACGCCTGGGAGCTTCTTCTGGCCGGGCAGGATCTCGCCCGCCGTTGGCGTCACGGTGAGCTTGATGTGGAGCATTTGCTCCAGGTGTTGTTCAGCGATCGCCAGTACAGCGAGCTGGTGGATGGCCTCAGCCTCGATTGCGAAGAACTGCTTGATCGGTTGGAGGGCTTTCTGGCTGAGCAGCCGATGGCCCGCGGCGATGAATTGTTCATCGGTGAGGATCTCGAGGAGTTGTTGGAAGAGGCCGATCGCTGTCGTGGTCTCTGGGGCTCCCGCCTGATTGAGGTGTCCCATCTGTTGATCGCGATGGGGCGTGATCCTCGTGTTGGTGCTGATCTGCTCGAACGACAGGGTCTGCCGGCAGACCGTCTTGAGGCCGAGGTGCGTCAATGGCGTCCGGCACAGCGCACCGCTGTTGCAGCGAAAGACGAGGCACTGACACCTTTCCCGTCACCTCCTCCCATGCAGTCCACTGCTGCAGAGAGCTCTGTGCGCCGTTCTCCTGCCCCCTCCTCAGGGTCCCAGTCCACTAGCCCGTCAGCAGCCGCCCCTGCCATGCCCCGTCGGCGCAGCAGTCGCAGCGCCCCTGTGAGCTCTGTGGCGCCGCTGGACTCAACACCGCCCGCCGATCCACTTTTGGCCGATCAGACGTCTGAGGCAGACGCCACGGCGCTTGCCCTTTACGGCCGAGATCTCACCGCTGCCGCGTCTGAAGGCAAGCTCGATCCGGTGATCGGTCGTGACACCGAGATCCGTCGCCTGATCAAGGTCCTCTCCCGTCGCGGCAAGAACAATCCGGTGCTGATCGGTGCCCCTGGTGTCGGCAAAACAGCCATCGCTGAGTTGCTGGCCCAGCGGATGATTGCCGGCGAGGTGCCGGAGTCTTTACAGGGTCTTCGGCTGGTTGCTCTTGATGTGGGCGCTTTGATCGCCGGAGCCAAGTTTCGCGGTCAGTTCGAGGAACGCCTCCGCGCTGTGCTGGCCGAGGTGAGTGATCCCGATGCTGGGGTGGTGCTCTTCATCGATGAGCTGCACACAGTGGTGAGTAGCGACCGAACCAGTGCTGATGCCGGCAGCTTGCTCAAGCCGGCTCTGGCGCGGGGGGATTTGCGTTGCATCGCCGCCACAACACCAGAGGACTACCGCCGCACGGTTGAGAAGGATCCCGCTCTGCATCGTCGCTTTCAGCAGGTTCCAATCCTGGAACCCTCCCTCGAGCTGAGCGTGGAGATCCTCCGCGGTCTTAAGGAACGCTATGAGCTGCACCACGGGGTCACCATTACCGACGAGGCGGTGGTGGCATCCATCCGCTTGGCTGATCGCTACATCAGCGACCGTTGCCTTCCTGATAAAGCCATCGACCTCATTGATGAAGCGGCTGCTCAGTTGAAAATGGATGTGACCTCCAAGCCCCAGGTTGTGGAGGATGCGGAAGCGGAGTTGCGACGCGTGGAGTTGTCGTTACTTGCCGCGGAGCAGGCGCCGGAATCGGAAAGGGTGCAGCTGCAGCGGTCCAGGCTTGAAGCATCCAGCCACTTGGAGAACCTGCGGGATCGTTGGCAGGCTGAACGGGACCAGCTTGCGGAACTGCGGCAGTTGTTGCAGGACGATGAAGACTTGCGGCATGCGATGGCGGAAGCCGAACGCATCAGTGACTTCGAGGAGGCTGCTCGACTGGAATATGACCAGTTGCATCGCGTGCAGCAGCGGCGCCACGATCTCGAGCAGGCTCTGGCCGAGGCCCAGGCGGCCGGTACGGCTCTGCTGCGTGAGCAGGTTGAGGCTGGCGATATCGCCGACGTGGTTGCCCGCTGGACCGGCATCCCGGTGCAAAGGTTGATGGCGGGTGAGCGCCAGAAGCTGCTCGATCTTGATGTTCACCTCGGAGAACGGGTGATTGGTCAGCCAGAAGCTGTGCAGGCGGTCGCCGCTGCCATCCGCCGTGCCCGGGCTGGGATGAAGGATCCGCGTCGACCCGTGGGTTCTTTTCTGTTCCTGGGCCCCACAGGTGTGGGCAAGACGGAGTTGGCCAAGGCGTTGGGTGCTCTCTTGTTTGACGAGGACGAGGCTCTGGTTCGTTTGGACATGAGCGAATTCATGGAGCGCAATGCTGTGGCGCGCCTGCTAGGTGCTCCCCCTGGCTATGTGGGCTACGAGGAGGGTGGGCAGCTCACGGAGGCGGTGCGTCGCCGGCCCTATGCCCTTTTATTGCTGGATGAGGTGGAGAAGGCCCATCCGGATGTGTTCAATGTGTTGCTGCAGGTGCTGGATGATGGTCGCCTCACCGATTCCCAGGGCCGAACGGTTGATTTCCGCCACACCGTTGTGGTGATGACCAGCAACCTGGCCAGCCGCGCCATTCTCGATACGGCCCGCCAGGTGCAGCAGGAGGGCTCGGATGTGGAAGCCCTGGAGCGGGCCCTTGCTGGGCAGGTGGATGACGCTATCGGCCGTCAGTTCCGGCCGGAGTTTCTCAACCGTATTGATGAAGTGATCCGCTTCCGACCTTTGGGGGTCGATGATCTGGAGCGGATCGTGCGCCTCCAGTTGGAAGACCTCTCGCTGCTGATGGCGGAGCAGGGGCTGGCCCTGCAGGTTGATCCTCCGGTGGTGAGGGCTCTGGCGGAACTTGGACATGAGCCCGAATACGGAGCGCGTCCCCTGCGTCGCGTGCTGAGGCGCCATCTGGAGAACCCTCTGGCCACTGAACTGCTGGAGGAGCGTTTCACTGGAGCCAAGACGGTGCGTGTCAGTGCAGGGGAGACGTCGGCAGATCCCTTCCGATTCGCTGCGGACTCTTGACGAGAAAGGCATCCGGTATGGTGTCTGTTTGCCGGCAGGTGCCTTTGGTACCGGCGTCAGCACCGGCCGAGGATCCGTGACCACCCCCACCTCCGAGGACACAGCAGCGACCAAGCCTCAGGCTCCCTCTGGCGATAGCCGGAAGGGAGGGTTTGTTGCCGCCACTTTGGAAGAGCTCAAACTCGTGGTCTGGCCCACCCGTCAGCAGCTGTTCAGCGAATCGGTCGCTGTGATCTTGATGGTGAGTCTGTCGGCTGCTGCGATTGCATCAGTGAGTCGTTTCTTCGATTGGTCGGCCTCTCAGGTCTTTCGTTGATCAGCGGCAATTCCGGTCGTGATCTGTTGTTCTCGTCTTTCAGTTTTTACTTCTCCTTCGCCCGTGTCTGACGTCGACCTCACTGATCAGAGCGCTGATGTGCTCGAACTACCAGCCCCCAACGAGGGTGAAGTCGGTACGGCTTCGGTTGCTCGCACAGCGATTGCCCGCTGGTATGCGGTGCAAGTGGCGTCCAGTTGTGAGAAGAAGGTGAAGGCCACCCTGGAGCAGCGGGCTGTCACTCTCGGCGTCAGCAACCGCATCCTTGAGATCGAGATTCCCGAAACGCCCGCGGTCAAGATCAAGAAAGACGGCAGCCGTCAGTCCACCGAGGAGAAGGTGTTCCCCGGTTACGTGCTGGTCCGCATGGTTCTGGATGAGGACACGATGATGGCGGTACGAAGCACCCCCAACGTGATCAATTTCGTCGGGGCGGAGGATCGTCGTGCCACCGGTAAGGCCCGTGGCCATATCAAGCCCAGACCTCTCAGTCGTTCGGAGGTGGATCGCATCTTCAAGCGGGCGGCTGAGAAGAAGACTGTGGTCAAGGTTGATCTCACCGAAGGTGACCAAATCCTCGTGACAGCCGGGCCCTTTAAGGATTTCCAAGGCGAAGTGATCGAGGTCTCTGGCGAGCGCAGCAAGCTCAAGGCCTTGCTTTCAATTTTTGGCCGGGAAACCCCGGTCGAACTCGAGTTTTCCCAGGTCAGCAAACAAGGCTGATCCAGCGGCGGCCGTCTCCCTGCGGAGGGCGGCCTCTGAGGTGGTTCACCACCTCGCCGCACCTGCCCCGAGGGTCAGGTGATCCGCAGATGTCCAACCCCGCTAGCCGATGGCCAAGAAAGTCGTAGCTGTGATCAAGCTGGCCCTTCAGGCCGGCAAAGCCAACCCTGCACCACCCGTGGGCCCTGCCCTCGGTCAGCACGGGGTCAACATCATGGCGTTCTGCAAGGAATACAACGCCCGCACGCAGGACAAGGCCGGGTTCGTGATTCCGGTGGAGATCTCGGTCTTTGAAGACCGCAGCTTCACCTTCATCACCAAGACGCCTCCGGCGTCGGTGCTGATCACCAAAGCCGCTGGAATCCCCAAAGGTTCCGGTGAGTCCGCCAAGGGAAGTGTTGGTTCCATCAACCGCGCCCAGCTCGAGGAAATCGCCAAGACCAAGCTGCCCGATCTCAACTGCACCAGCGTTGAGTCGGCCATGCGCATCATTGAAGGCACCGCCCGCAACATGGGCGTCGCCATCAGTGACTAACGCGTTCAGCGTTTCAGCGTTTCAGCGTTTTCCGCATTCCGTTCACCTCATTGGGGGAGACCTTTCCGGTCGCCTGCACCCCGTACCTGTCATGCCCAAACTCTCTAAGCGTCTGGCCAGCCTCGTCGGCAAGATCGAGGACCGTGCCTATGAACCTCTTGACGCGATCAAGATCGTCAAGGACAACGCCAACGCCAAATTCGACGAAACGATCGAAGCGCATGCGCGCCTTGGCATTGATCCCAAGTACACCGATCAGCAGCTCCGCACCACCGTTGCTTTGCCTGAAGGCACGGGTCAGACCGTGCGCATTGCGGTGATTTCTCGTGGTGAGAAGGTGGCCGAGGCCAAGGCCGCTGGTGCCGAGCTCGCCGGCGATGATGATCTGGTGGAGACCATCGCCAAGGGCGAGATGGATTTCGACCTGCTGATTGCCACCCCCGACATGATGCCCAAGGTGGCCAAGTTGGGTCGTGTGCTTGGTCCCCGTGGCCTGATGCCGAACCCCAAGGCTGGCACCGTCACGACTGATCTGGCTTCGGCGATCAAGGAATTCAAGGCCGGCAAACTTGAATTCCGTGCCGATCGCACTGGCATTGTTCACGTGCGTTTCGGCAAGGCAAGCTTCTCTGCCGAAGCCCTGCTGAATAATCTCAAGACCCTGCAGGAAACGATCGACCGCAACAAGCCCTCGGGCGCCAAAGGTCGTTACTGGAAGAGCCTTTACGTGACCTCGACCATGGGTCCCTCTGTGGAAGTGGATGTCACGGCCTTGCAGGACATCGCTCAGGACGAGTGATCCCTGCGTCGCGTCGTTCAGAAGGCAAAGCCTCCACCTTGGTGGGGGCTTTGTTGTAGGTTAGGGAACTGGCGAAAGCCAGACGGGCACGCGCCCGGCCAAAGACAGCAGGTAATTGTTTTGATTGAAGACCTGTCTTCAATCGATTGATATAAGCCCTGCCGAGGACAACGCAACGATTTTTCTCCCTCTGGGATTGGATCGGCACGCGGCCTCGATTCCTTCGTGAATTGCATCGGCTGCGTGCCCAGCTTGTTCCCCCGATCCGATCCAATTCCTATGGGCCGCACGCTGGAGAGCAAGCAACAGATCGTCGAAGAGCTCAAGCAGCTCCTTGGCGAGGCCGAAATGGCACTGGTCCTGGATTACCAGGGTCTTTCCATCAAAGAGATGTCTGATCTGCGGACCCGTCTGCAGGCCAGCAATGGTGTTTGCAAGGTGACCAAAAACACCTTGATGCGCCGGGCTATTGATGGTGACAGTGCTTGGTCGGATCTCACGTCCCTGCTGTCGGGCACCAACGCCTTCATTCTCGTTAAGGGCGATGTTGGTGGTGCCGTGAAGGCTGTTCAGTCCTTCCAGAAAGACACCAAGAAATCCGAGACGAAAGGCGGCCTTTTCGAAGGCAAACTCCTTTCTCAGGACGAGATCAAAGCCATTGGCGATCTTCCTTCCAAGGAAGTGCTTATGGCCCAGATTGCCGGTGCCGTCAACGCAGTGGCCACCAAGGTGGCTGTTGGTATCAACGAGGTTCCCTCCGGTCTCGCTCGGGCGCTCAAGCAGCACGCCGAATCCGGCGACAGCTGATCGTCTTCGACCCGACTGTTTTTTTGATCTGTTGCTGATTCCCAACCATGTCTGCAAAAACCGACGAAATCCTCGAATCACTGAAGTCTCTTTCTCTGCTTGAAGCTTCCGAGCTGGTCAAGCAGATTGAAGAGGCCTTTGGTGTTTCCGCTGCCGCATCTGCCGGTGTGGTGATGGCAGCCCCTGGCGCCGCTGGTGGTGCTGGTGGCGAAGCCGCCGAAGAGAAGACCGAATTTGATGTTGTGCTGGAAAGCTTTGATGCTTCGGCCAAGATCAAGGTCCTCAAGGCTGTGCGCGAAGCCACCGGACTGGGCCTGGGCGATGCCAAGGCCATGGTCGAGGCTGCTCCAAAGGCCATCAAGGAAGGCGTGTCCAAGGACGACGCCGAAGCCGTCAAGAAGGCCATCGAAGAAGCAGGTGGCAAGGTCACCCTCAAGTGATCATTCGGTCGGAGTTCGCTCCGGCTGCACCATTTGCTGTCTGAACCGGTTCTCCCTCAGGGGGGAGCCGGTTTTTTGATGTTTGCTCCGCGACGGCGCATAAAAAACTCCGCCGAAGGCGGAGTCCATCAGGGAGGCGCATGGCAGGCGTCTGGCCTTGTTTCGACCCTGCAGAGGCGCTCAACACTCCTCACACATCTGTTTTGTAGATGCTGGGCCCTGATCTGCGTCGCCTGGGGTGGCGCTCTTGCAACTGTCCAGTTGGTCCTGTTCTGGACTCAGGGGCTGAAGGGAATCACCTGTAATCGGATCGGCCCCTTCCCGAGCCGGTTGGTGTTGTGAGAGGCCAGCTGTGGCGGGAGTGGTGCCCTAATCCCCATGGTGTTGGCTCGGCTGCTGGATGGCCGTTGTCCAGCCTTGGCCAGCAGCGTGGCAGTCGGTTCGGCGTGGGCGAAATACACATGGCTGAGGGTGCGCCCTTTGTAGGCCCGGCGTTCCAGGCTCCAGCCCGGTTCGAGCTTCAGCTCGACGAAGGCATCCCGCTTCCGTTGCCCTTGTTCGGAGCGGGCCACCACGATCGGCACCGCGCGATTGGGATCGAAGGCGGTGAGCACAAGCCCCCGCCGGTTAGTTTCGACCCGTAGGCGGAAGCCTGAATCCATGTCGCTGCCGCCCGTGCGCAGCGAATAGCCGTTGCTATCGAGGTATCGGCTGCAGATGCCGGTGAAATCAAATCCGTTGAGCGCAGGGTTCACCAGTCCATCGCTGCGTTTTTCCCAACACAGCGGCCGGGTTTTAATTTGCTCCAGAACCAGCAGTTTCCAGCGGTCCTGACCCACAGCCCTGGCCAAGACCGCGAACCGTTGTTCATCGAGCGGTTGGCTGTCAAACAAGCTGGCGGCTGCAAGCGGGATGCCAGCCGACGTCAGGCCGACGGCGGCCACAACAGCTGCAGCTCTCCCTGCTCCAAGGGGCTGCCGGCTCCGCTTGTCGGGGTAGGTTCGCGGCATTGCGTTGGGCCCGCGGGGGAAGGAATCTGTGTTCTACCGAATTTGGCGCGGAGAAACCAATGGTTGAGGGCCGCGGACGGGTGATTGCGGCAGCCACCGATGGGGCTTGCAGTGGCAACCCTGGGCCTGGAGGCTGGGGCGCACTGCTGCGCTTTGAAGACGGCAGCGTTGAAGAGTTTGGTGGCTTTGCTCCGGCGACCACCAACAACAGGATGGAGCTACAGGCGGCGTTAGCTGTGCTGGAGCGTCTGCAGGAGCTGCCCCGCCATCCCGACCTCAGACTGCGCACGGACAGTAAGTATTTGATTGATGGACTGAGCTCCTGGATGAAGGGCTGGAAACGGAAGGGATGGAAAACTGCAGCGGGTAAGCCCGTGCTCAATCAGGACCTCTGGAAGGCTCTCGATGCAGCCCGCCTGGATGATGTGCCTCTGGCTTATGTGAAGGGGCATAGCGGTGATCCCGACAATGAGAGGGTTGACCAGATTGCGGTTGCTTTTTCGCGCGGTCAGTCGCCGGTGTCCACGAAGGCTGGAGTGGTGAAGCCAGCGGCTGAGACCGCTGTGTCTCCAGCCGATGTCAATGAGCAGGACCCTGCCCCCCCAGCCCTTGTCAGGCTTCTGAGCCGGATGGAACTGGCCGACCGTTTAGCGGCCGGTGGCTATTCGCTCACGCCGATTGAACTGGCCCAGCTTGTGGAACAGCCGCTGGCCAGGCTCGAACAGAAGAAGGAGGCTTGGCGTTGGCGTGATTGGGAGCTGCAGCCAGTCGAGGAGGGAATGCGATGGCGGCTGCACCGTGGCGCGGCAGGATCAAAGCAGTCGGGATGAGGACGGGATGGTTCAACCGTCGCCAATGGCCAGCGGAGTAGCAGCCCCGATGTCGGCCGGAGGCTTTTATCAACGTTGGTTGGGCCCAGTGTTGGCCAACGATGAGGGCTTGGATGCTGAGCAGCTCAGCCGAACGGCGCTGACCGCTTTGGGTCAGGCCAGCCTGCGCCGGAACTGGCCCGGCATCTCCACGCTGCTTGATGGCGTCTCCTCCGAGCTGCAACGTCGGGATCTACGCCTGGAGCAGGTGTTGTTTGGCTGTCGTTTCTGCAATCCAGTCGGTCTGGCAGCTGGATTCGATAAGAACGGAGTCGCAGCAGGAATCTGGGATCGTTTTGGCTTCGGTTTTGCCGAGGTGGGCACCGTGACCTGGCATGCCCAGCCTGGAAATCCCCGCCCTCGCTTGTTCCGGTTGGCGCAGGAACAGGCAGCCCTGAATCGCATGGGCTTCAACAACGATGGTGCTGCAGCGATGCTGCGGACCCTGGAACGCCAAGCTCTGCCGCCTCCGGGGCAGCGTCCCGCAGTGTTGGGAATCAATCTGGGCAAGTCGAAGATCACCAGCCTTGAGCTCGCTCCCGACGACTACGCCTCCTCTCTCGAGTTGCTGGCGCCGATGGCTGATTACGCCGTAATCAACGTCAGCTCCCCGAATACTCCCGGGCTCCGAGACCTGCAGGACTCTGCTCAGTTGCGACGGCTGGTGGAGCGGTTACGGCGTCTTCAGGCTTGCCCGCCCCTGTTGGTGAAGATTGCGCCAGACCTGGAGGATGACGCCATCGATGCCATTGCGCGACTGGCCTATGAGGAAGGGCTGGCGGGGATCATTGCCGTGAATACCAGCCTTGACCGCCTTGGCCTGGAGGATCGGATCATGCCCCAGACCGGACAAACTTTGGCCGCAGAGGCCGGTGGTTTGAGTGGGGCGCCTCTGCGCTATCGCGCTCTGGAGGTGATGCGTCGCCTCAGGGCCAGTGCCGGTCCTTCGCTGCCGTTGATCGGAGTGGGTGGCATTGATTCGCCCGAGGTGGCCTGGGAACGAATCACAGCTGGCGCCTCTCTGATTCAGCTTTATACAGGCTGGATTTTTCAGGGGCCTGATCTGGTCTCGCGGATTTTGGAGGGCTTGAGCCTTCAGTTGGATCGCCATGGCTTCCGCAATCTCAGTGATGCGGTGGGCAGCGGCGTGCCCTGGCAATGATCGATACCCTTCACGTAGGGCTGAATCCCGTGCTTGGAGCTGGCTGACCTTCTGGATCGTGTACCAGCGCTCAGGCGTGTGGATGTGCTTTCCCATGCTTTGACGCCACGCCAAAGGGTGGTGATGGCGGTGGAGGGCGACAGTCTCACCCTCTCGTGGGTGAAAGATGGCCAGCGTCAATGGCGTTGTGAGCAGTTGCCGGCAGATCTCTGCCGTGATGGCCTGCCGATGCAGCGTCAGGCCTTAGGCGAACTGTGTGCCGATTTACTGCTGGATAGTGGCCTGTCCATGCCTGGGGTGGATCTGGAATTGCTGCTGCCGCTTCAGGCCTGTCAGTGGCGTTTGCTGCAGGGTGATGGTGATGCAGATCTGACGCTGCTGGATGCATCCACACTGCGCCGTTTGCAGCCCAGGCTGGATTGGCCCTTCAGTTTGGATGATGCCTATTTGGCGCTGTTGACGCCTGTTGGCGCGCCAGCGATGCGATTGCTGGTGGGAACCCAGCGCTTGATGCTGCAGGCCTGGGTGGATGTGGCCGAAGCAGCCGATCTGCGCCTGCATCGGGTCGACTGGTTGCTGGCCTCCGCCTGGAGTGGCCTGGTCGACTCCTGTGATCAGCTGCCTGACGAACTGATTTGGCTGATCCGCAGCCGTGGTGGCTGGAGGGTGTTGCTGCTGCGCCATGGGGTCCCGGAGTTGGACCGCTGGCTTGGCGACGTTGCGCTTGCGCCAGACTTGCCCAAGGCTGAGGCGCTTGAGGCTGAACTGAAGGCCATGCTTTTGGCCTGGGATGGTGATCATCGCCCTGCGCAAGCTCAGGCGCAGTCGGAGCGCACCTGGTGGATTACGGCTCTCCCCCAGGACCGGGAGCAGTGGTTGGCTTGGCTGGAGGCGATGGCGGCAGGGCCGGTGTTGGGCTTCCCCCAGGGAGTGAATGCTGGTGTTGTTCCTACAGAAAACCCGCTGATGGCTCTGGCTCTAGAGGGGAGAGACAGGCTGGATCTGCTGGCGGAGCGACGGCCTGAGTTGGGTTTGCCACCGGCCACTCCGCTGGTCCGGGAAAGCCGCAGTTTGCTTCTCCAGGGTGCTTCGTGGGGTGGTGGCGTGCTGCTGCTCGCATTCCTCGGACTGGGGTTGATGGGTTGGTGGGAGAGCTATCAGGGCCAACAGCTGGAAGCCTTGCTGCCTGTGGAGCAGACGGTGATGGCCACCGAGGCAAAGCTGCGCCGGCTGAAGGCACGGTCGACCAGCCTTGCGAAGGACAACAGGCAGATTGCCCAGCAACTGGTGGCGGTGCGTTCCGGGTCAGCGCTGCTGGAGCAGTTGCGCCGGATCACCCCTCAGGGGATCCAGCTTCAGGATCTGAGCGTGAACGGTGATGCGATCAGTGTCAGTGGTGTCGTGCAGGCAGGGGGGGAACCCGGCCCGCTGGAGCGGGTGAACTCCCTGATATTGGCCATGGCCGCCCTGCCTGCCACGAAGGATGACGGAGTGAAGGTGGTGAAGATCACACGGGCTGACAACGGGGATGGCTCGGATGTGAGCTTCAGCCTCAGATGGGGGCTTGATCTCACTGTTCAGCCAACCTTGGCCGAGTTAGAGGCGCTTGGTGCGAAGGGGATGGCCGCGCGTTTGCGGTTGCTGGAGCTGGAAGGAGTAGCACTGTGACCAACCTCAGCCCCGAACGGCCGGCTTGGCAGCGGCGTTTCACCCGTGAGCGCGTGCTGGTGGGATCCCCGTTACTGGTTGTGCTGGTGGTGATCCTGGTGCTGGTGGGCGTGGATGGTTGGCCTCGCTTCGGACGCCTGCAGCAGCAGCAGCAGCGACTTGAGGAGCTGCGCCGGAAGCAGGGAGCCTTGCCCGGCTTGCAGCGGCAACTTGTGAAGGCTCAGACCCATACCCGGGAGGAGGAGGAGCAACAGGCCCTGCTCGTGGACCTGATCGCTGGGCGGGAACGGATTCAGACCTTCTTGGCCCAGCTCAGCCGGGAGGCGTCTTCCACGGGAGTGGTGATCGAGCTATACGAACCCACATTGGCGACTCCGTCGTCGGGGTCTGGCAATCGCACGCCTCGAACTCGCTCCAGTGGAGCGAACCAGGTGGCGGCCTCTGACGACCCACTCACCTCTCTCGGCTATAGAAAAACGAGTGTGTTGCTCAAGGTCAAGGGTGCATACGGCTCCCTCCAGGCGTTTCTGCGCCGCATGGAGGCTATGACGTTGCTTGTGCATCCCAGTGATCTGTCGCTTCAGGCGCTCGATACTCCTACGGATGCCAATGCTGAGGCGGCAACGGTGCTTGCCCTAACCCAGTTGAAGTTGCGGCTCAGTTTCTTTGATCACAGCTCAGAGGAGTCGAAGCTTCCAGCTGCACATGCTGGTCAGTCCTGATTGATTGTCATTCGGCGAACGTTCGGCTGGCCCAGGTCGGATGCAATCGATACGATCCGCCCATCTGTTGATGCTGGCGGCTGCCCATGTCTTCTTCCCGGCGACTGACGCCTGTGTTATTGGCGTTGGCCCTGGGAGCGACCTGCTTGGACGTCGTCGCTCTTGGTTTTGTGGGCGGTGGCGTTGCTGAGGCGCAAACTCAGCGCCAAGGCAGTTTGCAGCTCAAGCTTCGCCGCAAACCCAAGGCGTTGGAGGTGGTGTTGGCAGGTGTGGGTGCCAAACCATTGCTGCAGCAGCGCCTTGCGAATGGCATTTGGGAAGGGCAACTGCGCACCCAGGGAAGCCCAGGACTGATGCGTGGTCCGCAGACCTTGAGTCTGCCTGAGTTGGGCATTGAGGCTGTTTCCCTAAGCGGTGGTGGCGACTCTTATCGCATTACGGTTCGGCAGGCCTTGGGCCAGAGCCTCAAAGATCCGATTGTGAGTGCCGATGGCCGCAATCTGATCCTCACATTCACTGGCCTGGGCACCCCCAAGTTGCAGGCCGGCCAGCTTGATCTGACGACGCCTGGCCGGGTGCCACAGTCTCGCTATGCCCCCCCCCTGAGGCCTCGGGCTGTAGCGCCGCCGTTAGGCGACATGGCTGTGGGAACGATGGTGCTTCAGAACCGCAGTTATTTAAAACTGAGTGGGCCCATTGTTCCCGGCCTGAACTTTGTCGATGCGGATGCAAAGCTCGCATTGAAAGAGTTGGCGAAACAAGGTGGATATGGATTCGTTTTTTCCAATGGTGGAAGTTCATCAGCGGCCTCGGAGGGTGAGTTTGCTGCTGGTGAAAATAAGATCAGTGTTTATTTAAATGAGGTTCCATTCGCTGTTGCCTTTAATACGGTTCTACTTGCATCTGGATATCAGGCTCGGCTTCAAGGCAGAACCTTGATCGTTGGGCCCAGCGTTATGGGCCTGAATATGGGGCCAACGATGTCGAAGGTCTTTCGGCTGAATCAAGTTGATGCAGCGTCCGCTAAGACTTATTTGGGTAACCTGGGGGCTAAGATTCAGGTCGCAAGTACATCGACAACAACCTCGTCAGAAAACGATCAGGATGGAGGTGGTGGAGAATCTTCTTCTGGGCAGATGACGACCTCAATGGCTGAAGAGTCAATGGCTTTTGGGGCTGATGTAGGGCCATTGGTTGGGCTTCGAGGTACAACAGATGCACGCTTGAATACAATCACATTGATTGGCGAATCTGAATTGATTTCCATCGCTGAGGGTTATTTGCGCCAAATCGATCTGCGCAAGCGCCAGGTTGCCGTTCGAGTGCAGATCTTAAATGTTGATCTTAATAATGATCGTGGTATCGACTCAAGTTTCTCCGCACGGCTTGGCAATACTTTCATCGTTAGTGAGAGTGGTAAGGCATTTATGAATTTTGGAGATCATCTGCCTGGAAGTAGTGATGGGGTTGGTTTGCTAGGCGATGGCACTCCCTATACGCGTCCTGGTGTTTACGATGCTGGTATCCCGAAAGTGCAGGGCCAGCAGGTCTTTGATCCTCCATATGTGGAAGCTCAAAAAGAAGTGACGACCACGACAACGAACTCTGGGGGTACGGTTAGAACGACGGAGCTGGTTCCTTTGTTGGACAAATTTGGTCGGCCTAAATGGGTTGAGTCGACTGATCCGGCTGCCAATCCCACGCTTGTACCAAAAGTGGATGGTCAGGGCCGTCCTATTTATGTTCCGGGCAAAGATCCGGATCAGTTTGCTTACCCTCAAAACTCTGTCTATGGCTATTTAGAGGCTGCGATTGTGAGCTCGAGTGCCAAGACGTTGGCTCAGCCCACCCTTTTAGTGCAAGAGGGTGAGACGGCTTCCGTTGAGACGGGTACCAGTGTGATTACGAGTGTGACGACCACAGATACATCCAATGGATCGTCGCAGTTCACCTATCAGCGCTCCAACGCGGGCCTTACTTTGGAAGTGGAAGTGGACAAGATTGATGACAATGGCTTTGTGACTTTGGATCTGACCCCAGAGGTCTCTGTGCCCGTACCTGCTGGCAGAAATCAGGGTGTTGCAATCTTCAATATTAGTGGACGCAAGTTGAGCTCTGGAAAGATTCGGCTTCGCGACCGTCAAACACTGGTGTTGACAGGAGTGATTCAGGATCAGGATAAGGAGGAAGTGCGGAAGTGGCCGGTGCTGGGTGATTTGCCCTTCCTTGGTCAACTGTTTAGAAGTAGTGTTTCGAATCGCCAAAAAAGTGAGCTTGTGATTTTGGTCACCCCAGCAATTGTTGATGATGAAGCTGGTGGCTCTTATGGCTATGGCTACCGCCCATCGACTCGTGAGGCACGTCAGCTGATGAGCCCCCGTTGAACAGTCTTATGGCTTCTCTTTAGAGGCCGATGGCTGGTGCAAATAGCTTCATGGCCAGCGGAAAGAGAGCTTTTGAGGTTGAAAGTAGGCCCCCTAGTAGGGCTGAGCCAACACCATTCCCCGTCTGCTGTTTTTGCACCTTGTCTTGTAGTGAGTTGGCAGCGCCTTCGAGCTGCGTCGCCTGATCACTAGCCCCATTGGCTGCATAGAGGTGGCCGGCATATCTCAAATCCTGAATGGCCAGCTGCCGCTTGCCAAGTTTCTCTCGGGTGATCGCCCTTGCGACCCAGCTTTCTGCAATGTGAGGTTGTTTTTGGATCGCTAGGCCAAATAGTTCTTCAGCCTGTGTCCATCGATTGGTTTCAGTCGCACCTACCCCGGCATTGTGCAGCGCCGCATGGCTCTGTGCCTGGGGTGGGAGTCCAGTGGCGCCGCTCCAATGGGCTTCTTCCAGGGCATTGGGATCGAGGAGGGCTCCGCTGAGATCCACATCACGCAGATCCGTCCCCACCAATCGGCTTCCACGTAGGTCGGCACCGCGCAGGGAGGCGCCCTGGAGGCTTGTGAAGCTGAGGTCGGCATTGCGCAAATTGGCACCATCGAGCTGAGCCTTGCTCAGGTTCGACCGTTGCAACCTGGCACCTTCCAGATCAGCATCACGCAGCTGAGCATGGACGAGATCCACATCCGCCAGCCGGCAGTTCTTGCAGGTTTGGGTTTGGAGTAGCTGAATCAATGCTGCGTCAGCTTGTGGCGCTGCTTCAGCGGCTGCAATCGATGTTGTCAGCGCCAGAGCTGTTAGGAAGGCAAGGCGCTGAGCCATGGCTTGCATTGCCGTAATGGTCCGTTCTAGCGACCTTGCTCGTGCCTGTCGAACCCTCTTCAGGCTGCGATTTCGTCCTCTGATTCGGATGGTGTGTTGACGTCTTTGTTGGTTTCGTCTCCAGGGCTGTCCGATTGGTTCGGTTCGCTTTGGCCTAGCAGTTCGGCCGCCACCGCTTCCATCAGTTCTTGCTTCGCGGCCTGCCGATGATCTTTACTGCGCAGGGCCGGTGTGCGTAGTCGTAGCCGAGCACAAGGAGCTGATTCAGCCTGGCCCGCACTGGAGCCGAGCAGTTGCATCAGGTCGACAACCGCTACCCAGCTAAGGGGAGCGCTGGCTTTGCTGAAGCTGGGGCGGAAGGCGGGTGGCTCGTCCCCTTGCTTCTGAAGCGGTGCGAATTCGCCCGAAGCAGATTTGCGGAAGCGCACGATCGCCGTTGGATGTCGCTGGAACCAGAGGCGGTCTTCGCGAACGACGTGATGCATGACGAGACGTTGCTGGATGGATTATGCCGCTGCCTGCAAGTCTGGTTTCGCCAATCAAGGCTTGTTCACTGCTTTCAGCTGTGCATCGACTAACGCCTTGAATTGTGGCCAGGGCATGGCCCCTTCGATGATTTCGCCGCTGTGTTTGTTGCCCGCTTGGGTCGGGCCGATCACAAAGGTGGGTGTGGCGCGGATGTTGTGCAGTTCGGCTTCCGAGAGGTTGGCGTTCACAAGGGCCTGGGTGGCTTCCCGCTTCATGCACGCCTCCAGTGCGTCGGTATCCAGTTTCTGTTCTTTGGCGATGCCAGTGACCCCTTTGCATTCCAGACAGCTTTGTTGGTCGAAGATCGCCTCGTACATCTCCCAGTAGCGGTTCTGTTCTCCAGCGCAGCGGGCCGCAGTTGCCGTTGGCCTGGCGTGCTGATGAAAAGGCAGGGGCAGGTCTTTGTGCACAAAGCGCACCAGCCCCCTATCGACGTACTGCTGCTTCAGTTGGGGCAGCACCTGTTCATGGAAGCGCTGGCAGTAGACGCATTCGAAATCGCTGAATTCCACGATTGTCAGTGGGGCATTGGCGGCGCCCATGGCTGGCTCCCCCTCCAGCAACAGGTCGGTCGTCAGCTTTGGTGCCGGTGGGGGCTCAGGCTTGGGTCGCACCGGGGCCGGCGGGGGTGTGGTCCATTTCTGCACCAGCAGCGTGCCGCTGCAGCCAATCCCCAGCCCCAGCAGTAACAGGGCTGCTGAGTAGAGCAATGTGGTGCGCTTAGGACGCAACATCGCCAACGATTTAACGCGTGTTGTGCATGATCATGGCGCCACTCGGCTTGAATCGATTGAATAGGCAAGACGTACGCAGTGAATCGTGAGTTCGGGCGCCTGGCTTGACATTGATCTGTTGCGCCAACGGCGTGAGCAGTTCGGCCATCAGCGTCCGCAGGTGGTGCCGGTGCGCACCCTGTTGCTGCGGGGAGCCTTGCTGGGAGCAGCGCTGCCGCTGGGGTTGCTGTTGATGTGTGGTTGGTTTTGGTTCAGTGAACGGCGTCTGATCCAGATGGAAGAAGAGCTCACCCCGCGGGCTCAAAAGCACGACCGTTTGCAGGGGGAGATTGCAACGGAGAAGGCCGCATTGCAGGGTTTGGTGAACACCAACAAGGCCATGGCGAAGGCGATGGCCGATGTGCGTTCCAGTTCAGCCCTGCTGGCGGAGTTGCGGCGTTTGGTGCCATCGGCCGTGAGCATTGGTCAGGCCAAGATCAATGGCAATGTTTTGGAGCTGGATGGAGATGCTCTGCAGCCCAATGGCTTGCGCATCGTCAATGCCTTGATGTTGTCGTTGGGCGAATCGGGTCTGTTTCAACAGGATGCCGTCGTGCTGAAGAAAGCGCAGGTGCAGCAGGCGGGGGGCGGTGATCAGGCCTCAGCGCAACGGCTGACCTATGCCCTCACTGCCTCGTTTGCGCCCGATGCACCCCAGGCGATTCGCTCGCAACTGGCGTCCCTCGGAGCCGTGGGGCTGGAGCAGCGCCTGCAACGCCTACAGCAGGAGGAGGATCTGCTGCCATGACGAACTTCTCAGGGGCTGGCCGCACGGGCCTGTGGAGTTGGCTTTCCCCAGAGCGGGCGGTGTTGGTGCTGCCGGTGATTGCAGGGCTTGGTTTGTCGGTGTTGGTGTTCAGCGCTGGGATTACCCCGTTGAAACTGCGGGTCGATGAGCAGCAGAAGCTGGTTGACGACCTCAGCTTCAAGAGCGAGATGCTGCCGTTGCTGGAGCAGGAGCTCAGTGAGTTGAGGCTGAAACAAGCTCAGCGGGAACGGCAACTCGATCGTTTGCTGGCCCTCGTGGCTGGCAGCTCAGAGCTCAACACGTTTCTGGCGGAGCTCAATGATCTCGGCAATACCCACCGCGTTGCCATCACCACCACGGAGCCCGGCGAGGTGCAGCGTTTCACGGCGCCGGCGGCGCCCACTGGGCAGGAAGCGCCGCCAGCCGCAGGCGGTGGCCAGCCGGCCGCTGCATCGGGGGATGCCTTGCTGAACAGGGGGCTGGAAAAACGCTCGGCTGGTCTCACTGTGCAAGGTGCATTCCCTCAGGTGTTGGTGTTCCTTCAGGCGCTGGAGCGCCTACAGGTGTTTGTGGTGATCAGTGAGATGGATGTGAAGGCAGTGGCCTCTAGCGGGCAGGCCGCGGATCAATCGCCTGAGCCGGAGGTGACCATGGCGCTCAAACTCACGGCCTATGGCCAACAGCCTGCACCGGACGTTCCCAAGGAGGACTCCTGATGGTGTACCTCTACGCCGGTCTTGGGGTGGCAATGCTGGCCGGGATCATGGCGATCTTTGAAATGGGCCTGGCGCTCAGTGGGCGTTCGCTGTTGCCATCACCGCCTGATGCCTATCTCTCTGATGAGGGGGTGAAGATGATGGATCAGAAACTGCTCACCTTGTTGGCTGATCGCAGTGCTGTGCCAGCGGGGCTATCAGGGACGTCTCTCTGTACTGCTTTGTCGACGGCCTACGAGAGCAATGATGTGCCCATTGGTGGAGTGAATCCCTTGATGGAAGATCCCGATATGCCCGTCAATAGTGGCCGTTGGGCCGGAAGTTGTCTGCTCAATGATGGTGCCCATCATGTGGTGGTGCTTCCTGATTTAGGCAATGCAACAACTCCTTATCAGCTGTATTCCTGTGTGCTTCCAAGCGGTGATGAGCGTTGCTCGTTCGAGCAGGAGTAAGCGCAGCTGATGGTCGATGCCGTTGTTGGTGCAGTGATCATGGTGGTGGCGACCACGTCGTTGTTGTTCGCTATCGAGGTGGCAGAACAGGCGTTTGACCAGACCGGCCGTTACCCCCTCAATGACGAGGAGCGAACCGTGTTGGAGCAGGCTGGCCTGTCCGCAGACGACGCGGAGAACTTTTGGCAACAGAATGTGCTCAAGGCACCCCGAGAGGTGGGCACCGTTGAGTAGGTGGTTATCACAGTGCGGTCCTTTACGCCTGCGGCGTCTGCAGGATCAGCGTGGCATGACCCTGGTGGAGATGCTGGTGGCTGTGTTGATGTTGGTGGTGTTCACCGGTGTGGTGGCGATGGTGATGGAGTTCACGTTTCGCTTTCTTGGTGCCGCTGAATCCGGAGAACGCAATGAATTTGAAGTTTCGAATGGTGTGTTGATTGATCACCAGGAGATTCAGCTGGCGATGGATCAGTTGGTGGAGGTGCTCGCCCAGCCTGGTTTGAGCAAAGAACGACTGGATGGCCAGGGGGCTGATCATCCGCAGATTGCCTTTGATCCTGATTCGACCGATCCTCAGGTGGCTTGTCCAATAGCGGATCCAGTTGCTCAGTGGGGATTGCCGATGCCAACGATCACGTTGCCGCCTGGCTACAGGCTCTGTCTGTGGACAACCACGGCGCGCGAGTCACTAATGGCATCGCTGTTGGCTGATGCCGAGGGTGCCAAGCCCGGGATTTATTTGCTTCAGGCCTTGCCCGAACGCCTGAGTGCTTCCACGCTTCCCACGAGGCGCCTGTTCTGTCGTCCGCGCCCGTTCTGCTGAGCCCATGACTGCCACCCCCCTCGTTGGCTCCACCTTTTTCGGCATCGACATCAGTCAGCTCGGCGAGCAGCTGAGCTCGATGCGGCGGCGCGTCTCCAAACGGGTGTTGGTGTTGGAATTCGGCACGGATCTCCTTCATCTGGCCGAGGCGTGTTTGACGCAGCAGGGGGTGCAGCTCAATCACATCAGCAGTGTGGCGCTCCCGCCTGAAGCACTGGATCGGGGTGTTCCTGCGGAGCCGGCCAAGATGGCCAGCCTGATCCAGCAGATTTGCACCGAGAAGAAGATCCCAGCTCACCGGGTGGCGGTCGTTCTGCCTCCGGAAGTGGCGTTTCAGCGCCTGGTGGATCTTCCCGGTGAGCTGACCACGGAGGAGGCCCGCGAGTATGTGCTCGATCCCGCTAAGGGTGTGCAGCTTCCGTTCCCCTTGGCTCAGACCGATTTCGACCTGGTGCCGATGTCAACGCCGTCGATCGCGCAGCGGGCGCCTGGGATGCGGTTGTATATGTTGTCGGCGGTTCCCCAGGTGCTGGTGGATCGGGTGATTGAGATGTTGCAGGCCGCTGATCTGGAGCTGCAGTTACTCGAACTCGGCAGCCTCAGTCAGCTGCGCTCGTTGGCACTGGATTTGGTGATGTTGGCGCCACACCAAGTGGAACTGGTGTTGGAACTACACCCCGACTGCAGCAATTTGATGTTGGTGACGTGCTCTGGATTGTTGGGCTCAGAGCGCTTGGCGGCGATCAGGGATTTCCCGGAGCCTGACTTGGATGAGGAGCAAACGAGGGCAGCTCTCGAGGCAGGCCTGTCGGCGGAGTCGTTCACGGTGCAAGACGAGAGCTATCTGCCCATCTCTGATCTTGATCTGCGCGTGTTGATCGCCGATCTCAAAGCAGCCTTGGCGCGCTTTAACGGCATGTTTCCGGGTGCTGAGATCCGTTGCTTGCAACTCACAGGTCTCAACAGTGCCCACCCCATGCTGGTGGATTTGCTGCAGCAGGCTTTGGGGCTCAACGTGTTGGCTCACCGGCCTCTGTTGGCACCGGGTGTCGCAGGATTTGCAGCGGATGAGGTGTTGGTACAGAAGGGATTGGGCCGGTTGGTGGGCCTGGCCCTTGGTCTGCTGAATCGAGATCAGCTGGTCACGTTTCCAGTCGATAGTTTGGACGATGGTGTGTCCCGCCCCCATCGCCCAGGGGTGGCGATTGAAGAGTTGCTGGATCTGGATGTGCAGAGTTCGAGCCTTGATCAGCTGCCTGTGGTGGCTGATCAGTCAGTGTCTGTAAGGGTGCAGGGATAAGTGCTGGAGGACGCCGCTGTGGTGCCTGTAGCCGCATCGGTACTGGATGCTTCAACGATGCCGATCGCATCACCTGATGTGGGGTCTTCGATCACGCTTGAGTCCGACGAGGAACCCACCACATCGCCTCCAGATGATGATGATCAGCCTGTGGGTGCGGGGAGCTTGGATCGACTGGATGAGCCTGATCATTCCACGATTGGTTTTGCTGTTGAGGAGTGGCCGCCGATTGGTGTTGGTGTTGTTTCCGAGCCGGTCGAGGAGTTAACGGAAGAGGAGAGTGAAGCAGAGGAGCAATGGCCAACTATTGGAGGTGTCGCTGAGGTCGTAGTTGATCAAGAGGAGCAGGAGCGATTGAGCTCTGCTGATGAGGAATGGCCGTCCATTGCTGGTGCGGTGGAGAAGGCTGTTGAAGAGGAGACGAAGGATGGCTTGAGCACACAGGTTGAGGAATGGCCGTCGATTAACACGGGCAGTACGGGTGCGGTTGATGCCGAGGAATGGCAGGACGATGTGAGTGAGGAGGAGGTGCCATGGCCAACGATCGCTGCGGTGCCCTCTGAAGGCCCAATGACCTCCTCGTCAGTAGCAAGGAATCAGCACGTGCCGTTGCAGCAAGAGCCGGTTATTGATTCCGCTGATGAAGATGTTCTGTTGGTGATTCCAGGTTTGGAGCTTGGTTCTGAGGCGGCAGATGATCAGATCCCCACAAGTAAGGCACCTGTGATGGAAGAGAAGGGTGAGGCCGAATTGGACTCGCTCGGGGACTTGCGCTTTGCTGATCCTGAGTGAGTTATTTACCCATCTCTGTGATCAAGCTGAACATGGGTAGATACAGAGCGATTACGATCGTTCCGACGATGCCTGCAACCACAAACACAACGGCTGGCTCCATCGCTTTGGTGAGTGCCGACACTGCCGATTCCACTTCACGCTTGTAGAATAGAGCCAATTTTTCCAACATGAAACTGAGTTGTCCGGTTTCTTCGCCGATCTTGGTCATCGAGATCACGAGTTTGGGTAACACCCCCGGGCGTCCCATGGCGTAGTTGAGTTCTTGGCCCTGACGCACCATCAGGATGGATTGTCGCAATGTGCGCCGGATCAGTTCGTTTGAGCTGGAGGAAATACAGCGCTCTAGGCCATCCACGATGGGGATTCCCGAGTTCACGAGGGTGGCCAGGGTGTCGCACATGCTGGCCATTTCCGACTTCAACAAGAGATCACCAAAGAGAGGCACTTTGATAATGTTTTTATCTACATTGAGGCGACCGCTGGCGCTGCTGTAGTAACCACGGAAGAGGTACATCACCAGCAGAATCGCCAATGGAGCCCCAGCAGCAAAGTAGGGCGAGGTGACGATTTTCGAGAGCTCGAGCAGGAAGTTGGTGAGAGCTGGTAGGGAGGCGCCCATGCCATCGAACATCGTTTTGAACCGCGGCACGATGAAAATGAGCAGCCCGAGGCTGACACCAACTGCCAGCAGCAACACAATCACTGGGTAGATCATCGCTCCGATAATCTGACCACGGATTTTGGCGCGTTCTTCTAAAAGAAGTGCGATGCGGTCGAGCACGTCTTCAAGAATGCCGCCTGCTTCACCTGCTTCAATCAGACCAATGGTGAGGGATTCGAACACTTTGGGATATTGACGCAAGCTGACCGAGAGTTCTTCCCCAGCGCTGAGGCGGGCGGAGATGCGTTTGACGCAATGGCTGAGTTTTTCATTGGTCATGTTCTCTGCGATCAGCACCATTCCCTGGGCCAGTGGTACACCGCTCTGAAGAATCACCGCCAATTGGCGGAAAAACATCAGCAGATCTTTTTGGGGAATCTTCAGCCGTGCTGGGGAAGGTTGGCCTCCCATCAGTTCAGCGAAGAGCCCTCCCGACGCAGTCGGTGTGCTTGCCTCAGTGCCAGGTCGGGCCGAGAGGGTTTGACCGCCGTAGGTTGCCATCAGGACTCAACGTGCAGAAGCGCTTTGGGGTTAGAGGCCTTGCCAAGTGCTTCCTGTTGACTGATCTCTCCACTGTCCACCAGTTTCAGCAGGCACTGCTCCAGGGTGTTCATCCCTTCTTTGCTTCCTGTTTGCAGCTGAGAATAGATCTGGCTGATCTTGCGTTCGCGGATCAGGTTGGCAATGGCTGGGGTATTGATCATTAATTCATAGGCCAGTGATCGTTTTCCTTTCGTGTTTTTGCACAGGGTTTGGGTCATCACCCCGAGTAGGGATGTCGACACCTGCAGGCGTGCTTGTTCCTGTTGATCACCTGGGAACACATCCACGATGCGCTCCACCGTTTTTGCCGCCGACGAGGTGTGCAGAGTGCCGAGCACGAGGTGACCTGTTTCGGCGGCTGTAATCGCGAGTTGAATGGTTTCAAGATCGCGCATCTCACCGATGTAGATCACGTCAGGATCTTCCCGCAGGGCAGCCCTGAGGGCAGAGGCAAAGGTTTGGGTGTCGCGTTTGACTTCCCGTTGATGAATGATCGATGTTTGCGAATGATTGAACTCAAATTCGATCGGATCTTCAATCGTGAGGATGTGGCGCTTTTGCGTCTCAAGAATGCAGTTAATAAAGGCCGCCAAAGTGGTCGACTTGCCAGAGCCGGTTGGTCCCGTGCAAAGCACCAAGCCCCGGTGCTTGTGGGTGAGATCAATGAAGGGTTGGGGGAGGCCGAGGTCCTGCCATTTCGGCAAGTTGTCGGGCAGGATCCGGAGCGTGAGACACCGCTTTTCATTGGCCATGTAGGCATTAATCCTGATTCTGGACAGTCCATCAAGGCCGACCGATGTATCGAGGTCTCCTGTGGCTTGATATTGATTTAGCTTCTGCTCGCCGACGATTTCCACCAACAGTTTCGTCATGTCGTCTCTACGAAGAATGTTCTCCAGTATGCGAATATCTGAGTTGACTCGGATGGCAATCGGGGAGCCTTCCTCTAGATGGATATCGGAGGACCCCGCCTTAATCGCAAAATCAACAATCTGACGTGCAATGCTCATGGGGTTGCTCCAGACGACAGAGAGGAATTAATCCTCAGTATTGCAGATTTTTTGTAGTTCCGAAATGGTGGTGAGCTGCTTTGCGATCAGATCAACAGCATAGGTTTTGAGTGTCAGCATACCTGTCTGTACCGCGACTGATTCAATGTCGTGAGTGGACTTCTGCTGCTTGATGGCGTCACGGATCTTGCGGTTGACCTTCATCAGTTCATAGGTGCCAATCCGACCTTGGTAGCCGGTACCATTGCAGCGAGTGCAGAGTGTGCCTTCTAGTTTTCTTTGCTGTTTTTCTTCAGCATTGAGGGCGCTTGCAAAACGAACGGTGGTGCCACGTCGGAGACCGGTAAAGCGGCTTTCCGCATCATTAATCGGTCGCTCGACGCTACATTCTGGGCAGACTTTTCTGAGTAACCGTTGGGCCAGGACGCCTCGCAAGGACGCATTCAGCTTGTAACTCGGCACCTCCATATCCATCAGTCGTGTTAGGGAGCTGGATGCACTGTTGGCGTGAAGGGTGGTGAATACAAGGTGGCCAGTTTCAGCAGCATCCATCGAGGATTCAGCCGTTTCCGGGTCGCGGGTTTCTCCAATCAGGATGACGTCGGGATCCTGACGCAAGAAGGTTCGTAGCAGATTGGAGAAGGTTTGTCCCTTGGCTCGGATGACAGGAAATTGCTGAATATTGCCGCCGAGGTCGTATTCGATTGGATCTTCTGCCGTGACGATATTCAGTTCTCCGCTGTCTTTCTCGCGAAGTGCCGAGGCTAGCGTTGTCGATTTTCCCGATCCTGTTGGCCCAGAAACGATGATGATTCCATTGGCTTCGTTGATGATGGAGCGGAACTCTTCACGTACTTCCTCGTTGGAAATTAAGACGTCAAGGCTGAGCATATCGGCATTGCTATTGAGAAAGCGCATCACCATCTTTTCGCCGAACTTTCCGGGTGCCGTGGCGCAGCGGAATTCCATGATTTGACCTTCAAACCGTCTACGGATTTTTCCGTCTTGAGAAGCACGGCGTTCGGCAATATCCATCTGCGCCATGTTTTTGAGGCAGGCGGTGAGTTTGATCCCAGCTGAACGCGGCATGCTCACATAGTTCTGCATCACACCATCGCGGCGAACCCGCACTTTGTATTCGTCTTGTCTGGGTTCGACGTGAATATCAGAAACCCCTGACCGAGCAGAGTTGATCAGAATTTTGGCTGCAGCCTGTTGGATTTTCGTCCCCATCATTTCTGTGGAGAGATCAAGCGCTTCCTCCTCGATGATTTGCTCATCACTGTCGTCAAAGTCAAAATCAAACCCTTGAGCGCTCCCTTCGTTCTCTGCGCCTTGAAGGGCCTCGAGGACTGCATCATCACTGAATTCAAAGCCGTCAAGATTGTTGCTGTCACCACTGATGAGCCTCTCTTGGCTTGCTTGATCGAGCAGCGCCTGAATTTCGTGTGCAGGCTTTTCAATGAATTGGCATTCCAGGCCAGCATTGGCAGCACGTTGCTTGATGAAATCACCAATCGTGGCGAGGTAGCTGAAGTTGCCAATAGCAACAGTGAGGCGTTGGCTGCCTGTTGACTGGTTGTTTTCGATCCCAATCGGCACGACAATATTTTCCCTGCACCATTGAAGGGAAAAATGTGTGTCAATTAGCTGACGAATCAAAATGGAGGGGCTTGGCATTGCAGGCCTTGGTAGAGGTATCCCATGCATTGAGCCCATTCACTGCATTTTGGGCTGTTGAGCCATCCGCCTAATTTGTTTGGGGGTTTGCCTCCTCCTGGTTTTCTGCATTGCGTTGTTTCATAACCTTGATCAGGACGGGGGCCACATTTTTGCATCATATATTCAGATGTTTCATGTATGGAACATTGTTCATTCGGTTCGTCTTGGGGCAAGTAGCAGCTGCAGAATTGTGGCGCCTTCCCACACCCAGGGGTTTGATAGTAAACAGATTCACTGACAATACTCTTGTTGCACACATGTATCTCTTTCCCGCAATCTCCAGGCCCTCCTACTGGTGAATACCTCTTGTTCACGCCTTGGGTTCGCCATTCTTCGTGGGTAGACTTGCATTTCGCTTCTTGGTACGCGAGTTTGCTTCCGGTGTCCAATCCATTAACAAACCAAAACTCCTGGTCGCCGCACTCGGGGGATTTGGTAATCGCTTGTTCGGAGGGGTTGGTGTAATTAGTTTCGGCTTTTTGGGCTCTCCATTCTTTGCACTGCTGTCCGTATTTATCGTCTAGCGCCTTGTCGTATTGGGCTTGTGTTGTGCCCACAAATTCGCCGTCGAGGCCATAGACGGTTTGATTGCAGCCGTTGGTCGTGCAGGTGTTGCTGGTTTTGTAGTCGGTGGAGCCATCCTTGGGTGGCCTTGTCGGACAGCCCCTGTCAGCGTTGGAATTCCAGTTTTGGAAGACGGTGGGTTTTGTGCCGTTGGTCAGCCATGTGCTGTAGGCATCTCTGCAGGTGCGTTCTGCGGCGGCGATTGTTTGCTTGTGGGCGATCAGTTCCTTCAGGCTTTCGTCTTGTCTGCAGTTCACGCCTGCCCAGTTCTCACATGAGCTGATGCTTCCCCCATCACTCGAGGTGGGCTCAGCGAATTTACTCAGTTTTCCGTCGGAAACTGAAAAGCCAATGGGGTAGCGAATTTCGTCGTTGTCGTTGGTTGGAGTGAGCTGAAGATATGAGCACTTATCAGCATCTGGGTCAATTTGATAGCCAATGGTGTTGAGACGTTTGTCTGAAAGGATTTCTTCGTCGATCGTGTCCTTTTCGTCGAGATCGTTGAGACGACTTTTTTGCAGGCAGTCAGCGGCTGCTGTGTTCAAAAGTGCTTTGGCTTCGTCAATATTGTTGAAATCGAGAAGTCGCATGAAATTGGGAATGGCCAGGCTCGACAAAATGCCGAGCCCAGCTAAAACGACTATTAGTTCTAAAAGTGAGAAGCCGTGATTTTTCGCGCTAAGAGATTGCACTGTTGGCGTAATTGATTACTGCCAGTCGCCAGCGCTTGATGCTCCTGCTGAATCGCAACCAATATTGTAGGTGCTATCGTTCGATCCCTCGTCGAGATCTCCGCTTAGACACGATCTTTTGCCGCTTGATGAGACTTTGAAAATTGGGAACTTTTCTTCGACTTTTGGTGCGGCGAAAATGTCTCTCATCGCTCCATTGTCCTCGAAGCAATCGACGGAAACATCGCTTTGCGCTTCAAACGACCCACTTGAGTAATCTCCAGTAGGTCCGCTGAAGCCGCTGTCCGAATCCACGGCAACAACTACGTAGTCGTTTAGTGAGGGCCTTTCAAAGTCAGAGGCATCATTGGTTGCCTGGCCTCGGGCTTTAAAAACTTGGCATTCCTTGAAAGCTGTAATTGCCGCTTGTTGAGCTGTACGTGCTGATGCGTCGTCACTCACTCCAAGGAAATTAGGCAGTGCAATCGCCGTGAGCACCGCCAGCACGGCAATCACCACGACCAGTTCGATCAAGGAGAAGCCCTTCTGGCCTGGCTTGCGCGAGAGCGCCTTGCGGGTGCGTGGATTCTGCAAATAGGCCTGGAGAAGGCTCATGGGAATTAAAAAGCTTCCTGAATCATTCTGAGCTCTCCAAGCTTTGTCAAGCAAGCCGTACCGGCACACTTGCAAAACGTGCATTGATGTCTATGCCTTCTGCCCATGGCGGCGAGGTGGAAGCCGCAGCCAGGCGCTTGGGAATTCGCGAGGCTCGGCTCTTGGATGCCAGTGCATCTCTCGTGCCTTGGACGCCTCGGCTGCCGCTGTTGTTGGGTCAAGCGGTGCTTCGCGACTATCCAGATCGCAGTCACAGCAGCTTGCGTGGTCGTTTGGCGGCGGTGCACGGCATTGCTTCCTCTTCGCTGCTGCCTGGGAACGGCGCCGCCGAACTGTTCACTTGGGCGGCCCGTGATGCCTCTGAGGCTGGCGTCAGCATGCTGCCTGCGCCGCGGTTCGACGATTACTCCCGTGCCTTGGCCTGCTGGGCTGGTTCATCCCGCTCGATTCCCCTGGCTACGAACTGGTCAGCGACGATGCCCCAGGCCTATCCGGTTGGTGACCGCGGCGAGGTGCTGTGGATCTGCAACCCCCACAACCCCACCGGCCAGCTCTGGAGCCGTAAATCGCTCGAATCTTTGCTGCATCGCTATCGCTTGGTGATCTGCGACGAAGCGTTTCTCTCCTTGGTGCCCGATGGCGAACAGCAATCGCTGATCCCCCTTGTTGCCGATCACGCCAATCTGGTGGTGATCCGTAGCCTCACCAAGCTGTATGGCATTGCCGGTCTGCGGCTTGGTTATGCCGTTGCGCAGGCGGAACGTTTGCAGCGCTGGGCCGAGTGGCGGGATCCCTGGCCGGTGAATGGCATCGCTGCGGCGATGGCGGAACAGTTGCTGTCGTCGCCCCGTCGCTATCAGTGCTGGTGCCAGAAGGCCCAGGCCTGGGTGGCGCGGGAAGGGGCTTGGATGCAGCAGCAGCTGGCGCAGTTGCCTGGCATCACACCGATGCCCTCGGCGGTGAATTTCGTGTTGATCCGGGCTGAACACAGCCTGGTGCCCCTACGGAAGGCTTTGGAGCAACGTCATTTCATCCTGCTGCGCGACTGCCGTTCGTTTGAAGGCCTGGGGGAGAACTGGTTGCGGATTGGTTTGCAGAGTTGGCGCGGCAATCGCCGCATCATCCGGGCGTTGCGTCAGGAGCTCGTCCGCGCGCCTCTGGGTTGACCCCCGTCTGGAGCTTTTGTCGTGATGATTGTGCAGATTGAATGGCCGTACAGGCCCACCTGCTGCAGGCCGGATTGCAGGCCTTCAGCGCGTCAACGCCCCCAGCACTTGCGCCAATCGCTTATCGGCATCGCGCACCGCTAAGCGTTCCATGCCATCAGCCAGGGTCACCAGAGGATCGGCGGCGTCATCGCAGCCGCGCAGGCGTGGGCCCAGAAGGCGCCAAAGGCAGTTGTGCAGGGCCCTGTGTTCAGGGTCATGCTGATGCACGATCACGGCGGCCCCGAGGGCCGCGGCGCAGGCGGCATTGGCCTCCTGATGTTGGTCGGCCGCCTGTGGGAACGGCACCAGCACGCTGGGGGTAGTGGTCACCGCCAGTTCGCTGAGGCTGCCGGCGCCGGCGCGGCTGATCGCCAGATCAGCGTGTTGCAACAGCCCTGGCACCTCATCGCTGAAGGGGCGTTCCACCAGGTTGGGGTGATGGAGCGTGCCGGCTTCGGGGTCGTTGCTGCCGCTGAGGTGCACTACCCGGCAACCGGCGCTGAGCAGATCGGGCAGCACCGCACGCACCATGCGGTTGAGCCCCACGGCCCCCTGACTGCCTCCCATCACCAGCACCAGAGGCCCTGCGCCAGCTGGCACCCAGGCCGGTAGGGGTTGGGGCGTGAGAAAGCTCTCGCGCACCGGCGTGCCGGTGACCACGGCCGTGCAGCCGGGGATGCGCTCGACGGCGGCGGGGAGGCCCACGGCCACCTGGCTGCAGAAGCGTCCCAGCAGGCGGGTGACCCGGCCAGGGATTGCATTGGATTCATGCAGCACCACGGGGATGCGGCACCAGCGGGCCGCCAGGATCGCCGGGGCGGCGATGTAGCCGCCGGTGGTGAACACCACTTGGCTGCCTTCGCGCCGGATCAGCCGTCGCACGTCACGGCTGGCGGCAATCAGTTGGATCAGTTGGATCAGTTTGCGCAGACCCCTGCCCTGGAGACCACCGGCTTTGACGGTCACCAGCCCGTAGCGCTCGGGTACCAAGGTGGTTTCCAACCGATCGGGGACCCCGAGCCAGCGTGTCTGCCAATGGGTTGGCAGAGCTTCGGCGACGGCCAGGGCGGGGAACAGGTGGCCGCCGGTGCCGCTCGCAGCGATGAGAAGCCGAGGCATAGCGGCGAGCGTGGCACAAACAAGCGCTCTAACTTAAAGGCGTAGCCCGGGTCTGTTGGCGTGCGCCATCTCTTTTCAGTGATCACCCTGCGGTCTGCCCGCCCACTTTGTTCCCCGCCGCTGAGGGGTCTGTTGATTGGGGCGCTTGTTTCATTGTCTGTGCCCTCTTTGGCCCCCTTGCCGAGTAGGGCTGCCAGTGCGTCCCAGGGTCTGGTGGCCCGTCTAGAGCAGGCCCTCAATGCTCCCGATCACGCTGGCTTGGAGGCCCTTTTGGCGCCGGCGCAGCGTGAGCAGTTGGCACCACGCTTGCGCCGGTTTGCGCAACGCTTTGCCAATGCCCGTTGGAGGCTCAGTGTTGGAGATCGGCTCCCGGATGGCCGCTTGCCAGTGGCTGTGAGTGTCAGCGGCACCACTGAAAAAGATGGCCTGCTGTTCAGCTTGGAGGCGAGCCAGCAACTGGCAATAAGCACAGAGGCTGGTCTGATTAGCGGTCAGGAACTCCTGCAGGATCAGTCGTTACTGGTGAATGCACGTGGTTCTCTGCCGGTGACCCTGTTGATTCCGGATGCGGTACTCACCGGCAGCCGCTATGACGTCGATGTGGTGCTGGATGAACCCCTCGGCCAGGCGATGGTGGCCGGTGGACTCACCTCCCTGACCTCGGATCAGGTGCACGAACAACGCAGCCCGGATATTCAGCTGGAGCCCATGGGCGGTGGTGGTTTGTTCAAGTCGGTCCAGGCTCCGTTTCAACCAGGTGTGCAGACCTGGGCCGCGATGCTTGTTCACCCGGATGGGGTGATCACTGTCACTAAGCAGGTACGGGTGGTGAACGATCGCAGTCAGCTCTGAGCTTGAGTCGCGGATTTCATCGACCGACCGGTTTGAATGAGGTCGTCTCATCTGGAAGAAGCTGATAGCGCTTAATCCCTTTCGGGATTTTTTCCTTTAGATGAGGGCTAATGAATCCCATCATGCAGCTCTGACGAGCGGGCTGCCCCTGAATGAAAGGATCCATCTTTGCGGCAACGAAGAATGCAGTCACCAAGCCCAGGCCGATCAGGGCTATCGATCGAGATAATTCGATAGTTGTTGCTTTTTGGGCGACGGACTCTGTCGCAAGCGGACAAGCGATGGCGATCACGATGCTGAGTAACACCAATGAAGGTGCGAAACCCCAGATTTCATCAATGAGTTGGTAAATCAAAAGAGCGCTAAAAAGCCCTGGCGCCAACACGCGAATCGGTAGCGCTGCCTTAGGTGTTGACCAACGCATGGAACTCGCCCAAAGGGCGCTGAGGCCAAGGCCGGGCAAACCGAGGGAATAGGTCAGCGAGACCAAAATATTGTGCGGGCCGCAGAGGCCTGACCCCGTGGGAATGGCCCGATATCCGGCTCCGAGCCAAAGCTGGTAGGTCACCATTGAGTTGGCATGGGCAAGCCAGGAGCGCAGGCGTCCGCGGCTGGGGTCGAGCTCTTGGGCGCTCCGAGCGGACAGATCTCCAAACAGATCACCGCTGCCGATGCTGAGGTTGAGAATGAGGAAGGCGGCTGTGCCGAGCCCAAGAGCTAAGCCAAACCACGCCAGTGCTTGAGAGTGCTTATGGCGCAGCAGGAGCCAGCTGGTGATGCTTCCAGCCAGCACGGCCAGTAGGGCACCGTCCCCTTTGCTAGCCAGGATCAGGAACATCCCCTCTGCCGGAATCAACAGCCCTACCGACAAAAGTGCTCGCTTGATCCACCCGTTAGGAGTTTGCAGCCCTTTGATGAGGCAAGGAAGACTGCTCCAGATCAATAGGATTTGGAACTGATTGGCGTCGCGTGAGTTGTAGAAGAGATAGGGGCGTATGGGATTGACCGTTGGCATCCGGTAAGGGATCTCACTCGTCAACCAACTGCTGATGATGTGAAGACTGTCGAGGCTGAAAAGGCAGAGTGCTGCAGCAGCCAGGCTGAACCCGCTAGCCCAGGGGTGGTGATGCCAACTGTCAGCAAGAATGGGGATCGCCAGAAAGAAGAGTGGTGGTAGCAGTGCAAAGAGCAGTGCTTGATCTGGTGAGTTCGACCACAGGGCGCAGACCATCCCCCAAACACTCAGCAAAGCTGCACTCAGCGCGTAGCGCTTCGACACTCGAATGGATGGCGCCCGCTTGAGGTAATAACCAGCCATCAACAGGGTGAAGCAGATCAGGCTCACGCTGCGGTAGGCGTCATGCTTGAGCAGGCCAGGCTGAATAGGTGCCGTCAACAGCAGAAGGCCTGTCAGTAGTGCGGTCACGCCAGACACACTGCTGACGATGGACCAGGGCCGTGATGGAGTGTCGTCGGTCGAAAGCAGCATGTGACTAGAGCATTCCGGGGGGCGCAGGTAACCGTCTCTTCAGCTCATCGTGTTGGCCTTGGGCACTTCGGCCCCTGCTTTTCGCACCCCTCTGCGCAGCACCGACACATCAGAAGTCCCGAATCCCTGCTGCATTAAGGCCTCTTCCTGCGCTCGCACCGCTGCGGTGATCGGCAGGTTGAGACCTGTCGCTGCGGCGGCGTCGAGGGCGATGCCGAGATCTTTGTGGTGAAGCGCCAGCTTGAAGCCGAGGGGATAGTGATCGGTGAGCATCGCGGCTGAGCGGTGCTGAAGCGCCCACGACCCCGCCGCCCCATGTTTCAGTGCCTGCACCACCTGCTCCATCGGCAGTTGTAGATGCTGCCCCAAGGCGATCGCCTCGGCCACGGCGGCGTAGCTGCCTGCCACTAGCACCTGATTGATCGCTTTCACCTGCTGGCCAGCCCCTATAGGCCCGAAGTGGTGGATGGATCCGCCGATGGTTTCCAGGACAGGTCGGGCTCGATCCAAGTTCACGGCCTCTCCGCCACAGAGCACGGTGAGCGTGCCGGCTTTGGCACCTTCCGTTCCGCCTGTGACGGGGGCATCCAGATACTGCACGCCCCTTGCGCTCAACCGCTTGGCCATGGCCTGGGAGGTTGCCGGTGCGATTGTTGAGCAGTCGATCACCAGACTCCCTTCTGCCAGCGCGGGGCCTGCTCCGTCTGCTCCCCAGAGCACCGTCTCCACGGCGGCGTCATCACTGACGCAGAGCACCAGCGCCTGGCATCCAGCCACGGCCGCGGCTGGGCTGGCACAGGCAAGGGCGCCGTCTAGGGCGGGGTCGGTTTCAGCCGTTCGGCTTCGCGTATGCACCCGGAGGCTGTAGCCGGCCTGTTGCAGATTGATCGCCATCGGAAGCCCTAGGGCGCCGAGGCCCACGCAGGCCAAGGGGGCAGCGGGGAGCAGGTCAGATCCTGTCATCACTGGCGGATGTTCTGGTTAGATCCTCGCGGGTCGTTCCCCACAGCATGGAACGGTGATTCGACTTTCCATGTCATGACCGCATCCACGGGTTGGCAGCGTTTCTGGTTGATCTCTTGTGCAGCTTTGACTGCTTCGTCCCTGCAGGCCTGGAGCGGCCAGGTGGAGGCCCGTGATGTCCGCAGTGAGCGCCTGACGCTCACGCAGGCCCAGAAGCAGGCGCTGTTCCAGGCCCGTCGGGACTGGGAGCTGAGCAGCTATCCCCAGCGCTTGGCCCTGCTCAAGAATCAGCAGCGTTGCGTCAAAGATGCTTCCAGCCTGGAGGCCTACCGCAGCTGCAAACATCGGCAGCATCAGGCCCGTAAGGCGTTGCTCAAGCAGAGGCGGGAGCAGATCAATCGCGAACGCGAGCGCTTGGGGCTGGTGCCGATGCCCGAGCGTTCTGTGCGCCATCGCCGCCGTGGGTCCGTTGAGTCGAACCAGCCAAAAGGCCGTTCCTGGTGGAACGGCCCGGCAACGAACTGATCAGGCTGCGTCGAGAGCGGACACACCAGGCAGAACTTTGCCTTCCAGCAGCTCGAGGCTGGCGCCACCGCCAGTGGAGATGTGCGACATCTTCTCGGCGAGGCCAGCCTTTTCCACGGCAGCCACAGAGTCACCACCGCCGATGATCGTGCAGCAGCCCTTGCCACTGAGGTCGGCCAGGGTGGTGGCAATGGCGTTGGTACCACCAGCGAATTTGTCGAACTCGAACACGCCCATGGGGCCGTTCCAGATCACGGTCTGGCAATCAGCCAGGGCGTCCTGGAACACCTGCACAGAGTCAGGGCCGATGTCCAGCCCCATCCAGCCGTCGGGGATGGCATCCACCTTCACGGTCTGGCTGTTGGCATCTGGGGCGAAGTTGTCAGCCAGGATCACATCCGTGGGCAGCAGGAACTGCACGCCTTTGGCTTTTGCCTTGGCTTCCAGCTCCTTGGCCAGTTCCAGCTTGTCTTCTTCCACCAGGCTCTTGCCCACCGAGAGGCCACGGGCCTTGTAGAAGGTGAAGATCATGCCGCCGCCGACAAGGATCTTGTCGCACTTGTCGAGCAGAGCCTCGAGCACGCCGATCTTGGAGCTCACCTTGGAGCCACCCACGATCGCGGCCAGAGGACGCTTGGGAGCGTCGATCGCCCCCTGCAGATACTGAAGCTCTTTCTCCATCAGGAAGCCGCCGACACTGGGCTTCAGGAACTTGGTCACGCCCTCTGTGGAGGCGTGAGCACGGTGGGCTGCACCGAAGGCATCGTTGACATACACATCGGCGAGGCCGGCGAGCTTCTCGGCGAAAGCTGGATCGTTCTTTTCTTCCTCAGCGAAGAAGCGAACGTTCTCGAGCAGCACCACATCACCTTTGGCCATGGCGCCCACCTTGGCTTCCGCATCCGGGCCGATGCAGCTGTCGGTTTTGGTCACGGGCTTGCCCAGCAGCTCGCTGAGGCGGGCTGCCACGGGGGTGAGGCGCATGCCCTCATTCACTTGGCCCTTGGGACGGCCGAAGTGGGCGGAAAGGATCACCTTGGCGCCTTTGCCAATCAGATCCTTGATCGTGGGGAGGGCGGCGCGGATGCGGGTGTCATCGGTGATGGCGCCTGAATCGTTCAGGGGCACGTTGAAGTCAACCCGCACGAGAACGCGTTGGCCGTCGAGATCGGCGCCGGTGAGGCTGGCCAGGGAACGCTTCGCCATGGGGTTGTGTCGTGCGGTAAGAAAACGCGGTGACATTAACCCGAGTCGTGCGGATCTGGCGCTAGACCGGCGTTATCGGTGTGGATGATGTGGAGGAACGCATGTTCAAAACCGTTCTGTTCCCGATCGATCAGAGCCGTGAGGCGATTGAGATCGCAGGCAAGGCTTTGGAGTTGGCCCGTCGTCACGGCAGCAGCATGGTCTTGCTGTCGGTGGTGCAGCCTGAGCGGCCTGAAATGCATGACCATGCCACGGTTGCGCCGTTGCTGGAGCAGGCCCGCAGTCGTTTCGAGCAGGCTGGGGTGTCCTGTGAGCTGGTGGAGCGAGAAGGGAAGCCGGCCTTTGAGATCTGCAATGTGGCCGACGAGTTGAATGTGGATCTGATCGTGATGGGCACCCGCGGAGTGAATCTGGAAGACGATACGGAAAGCACGGCTGTGCGGGTGATTCAGCTGGCGCCCTGTCCCGTGCTGGTGGTGCCGTGAGCACCCCCCCGATTCAGTGGTATCCAGGCCATATCGCCAAGGCGGAGCAGCAACTCAAGCGCAATCTGGACAAGGTGGATCTGGTGATTGAGGTGCGTGATGCCCGCATCCCTTTGGCCACGGGTCACCCCCATCTCAGCCGCTGGGTGAAGGGCAAGCAGCACCTCCTGGTGATCAACCGTCGCGACATGATCACTGCCGAGGCGCGGGAGGCCTGGCAGCAGTGGTTCAAGAACCAGGGCCAAGCCACGGTCTGGTGTGATGCCAAGGCAGGAACGGGGGTGAAGCAGTTGCAGCAAGCGGCCATCCGCGCTGGCAATCAACTCAATGAACGGCGCCGCAACCGCGGCATGCGCCCGAGGCCGGTGCGGGCGCTCACGCTTGGCTTCCCGAACGTCGGCAAATCGGCCTTGATCAACCGCTTGGTGAAGCAGAAAGTGGTGGCCAGTGCTCGCCGGGCGGGCGTGACGCGCACGCTGCGCTGGGTGCGTGTGGGGCAGGATCTGGATCTGCTCGATGCGCCAGGGGTGCTGCCACCGCGACTGGATGATCAGCGAGCGGCCCTGTTCCTCGCCCTTTGCGATGACATTGGCCAGGCGGCCTACGACGGGGAGCTCGTAGCCCAGGCCTTTCTCCGCCTACTGGCTGATTTGGATCGGCGCCAGGCTTCCGGGGCCTCGCTAACACGGGTGGAGGGGCGTTACGGCGTTCCCCTCAGTGCTGAGACTGCCGACCCTGCCTACTGGATGCAGGCCGCGGCAGAGAAACACACGTCATCAGACACGGCGCGGATGGCCCAGCGTCTGATGGACGATTTCCGCAAGTCGGCTCTCGGCAGCATCTCGTTGGAGCTTCCGGCGGAGCCGGCAGCGTGAGCGGGCAAAGGCAACGCCGTGAGCGTCCTCCTCTACCTGAGGAGTCGTTCAGCCAGGCCTTCGGGGAAGGCGAGGGGGAACTGGTCAGCCTCACCTACCCCAAGCCTTTGCCGATGCGCCTCGATCGCTGGTTGGTGAGTCAGCGCACTGAGCAGAGCCGTGCGCGGATTCAGAAATTTATTGATGCCGGTTTCGTGCGCGTGAATGGGAAGACCGGCAAGGCCAAAACACCACTGCGACAAGGGGATGAGGTGCAGCTGTGGATGCCGCCGCCGGAGCCTTTGCCGTATCTCAAGCCGGAGCCGATGGAGCTCGATGTGCTCTTTGAGGACGAGCACTTGATCGTGATCAACAAACCAGCTGGGCTCACGGTGCATCCGGCACCCGGCAACAAGGACGGCACGCTCGTGAACGGCCTGTTGCATCACTGCCCTGACCTGCCAGGAATCAGCGGCAAGCTGCGGCCAGGGATTGTCCACAGGCTGGATAAAGACACCACCGGTTGCATCGTCATTGCCAAGAGCCAGGAGGCGCTTGTGAAGCTTCAGGTTCAAATCCAGAAGCGGATCGCCTCACGCGAGTATCTGGCCGTCGTGCATGGTCTGCCCCAGGGTGATTCCGGGTCCATCGTGGGTGCCATCGGTCGCCACCCCGCAGACCGCAAAAAATATGCGGTGGTGAGCGGTGAGAGCGGTCGTTACGCCTGCACGCACTGGAGCCTGCAGGAGCGGCTCGGCGATTATTCCTTGCTCCGTTTCAAGTTGGATACCGGTCGTACGCACCAGATTCGTGTGCACTGCGCCCATATGAACCATCCGGTGGTGGGTGACCCCACTTACAGCCGTTGTCGCAAGTTGCCGATGGATCTGCCTGGTCAGGCGCTGCATGCGTTCCAGCTGGGCCTCGATCATCCGATTACCCGGCAACGGATGGTGTTTGAGGCACCGCTACCTCCTGTGTTGGACAAGTTGCTGACGCTGCTTCGGCGGCGACTCTGATGGGCGATTGTTGAAAGGAGAGTGACAGTGGGCTATTGCACCGGTCGTCTCTCCACGTTGCAGGCTCGACTTGATCACACCCATCAGATCCGTGTGGATTGGCGCTGCATGAACCATCGTTATGAAGGAGATGGTCGCTGCCAAGTGTTGTCGCTTGCGCAAGAAAGGCCGAGCATCCGATCCGGCCTGATCGGATGCTGTTGAATCATTGATGGCCAGCAATGATCAATAAGTTGTTGGCATGGTTTGGGAAACTTAGCCAGCTCAAGTCTCAGCCAAGTTGTGTTGCGAAAGCCAATGCACCTGTCAAGCCGGCATTGTAGTCAATGGCCACCTCATTTGAAATGTAATCGGACCTACGATCCGTGTAGGAAAAATCGTCAGCACGGCTTGGTCCTCCAACCAAAGCGCCGTATAAAATATGTTCGTTGGCTTCGAGGGAATTGAAATCCTTCCAGCCAACACCAGAAGCGGCTCTGTGGTGTGGCTGCTCAGGCCAGTTGTCTCCAAAGCCAACGATGTAACTGGATTCCCTTGGATTGTTGCCAAGAATGTAATCCATAGAGTTCACCGCAAGTTGGCTGTATGCGCCCTCAGGGTTGACAATCGAATCAGCCACAACACCCGCGAGCATGGCGGTGTTGGCGGAATAGCGAAGTGAGCCCCACTGATCAACAAAACGCAAGCCGCCTTCTGTGATCTGCGGTCCCTGATCTCCTGTGACCCAGCTGTCAAGCCAGGCTGTGACATCGCTAAGGGCTTTTTGGTCATTCAGGTCTTGTCCGAGGAGAACTGCTGCTCCATAAGACGCATCATCCCAATTGGGTGCCCAGGACTGATTCAATCCTCCGATTGCAGTGTGATAGCGGTTCTGCGCATCGGACTGATACTGAGAACCATCCTGCCCAGCTGCTTCGAGGCCGCGTGCCAGCCATAAAGCTCCGTAGACGAGTTCATCCTGATAGCCACTCCAGGAGTTGTAAAAGGGTTGGACAGATGCAATCGAATCGGAATACTTCCCTTGATACTCAAGTGCAAAATCGAACAAGGCTGTTGCCTCATTCAGTAGCGTGTCTGCATAAAGTGTGTCCCCATTGTTTCGGAAGAGAATGGAGGCTGAGGCCATCGCTGCAGCACTGGCAGCAGCGACATCCGAGCCAGGCTTCTCTGCTGTGATGGCTAGGGCTGGGCGATCAATGGATTGGTTTTCGGGAGAGCTCCACAGGGCGTGGTCTGCCTGGCCATCACCAACCTGAGCAATGAAAAACTCAGTTTCTCCATTGCTGTCGAGTTGATGTGCTTTTAATAGATAGTCTGTTCCCCAGCGGACCGTGCTTAAAAGCTGATCCGTCTGTTCTGCTATTTGATATCCCTTGGCGAAGGCAATCCCTCCCCAGGCCAGGGTGCTTAAGGTGGATGCAAGAGGAAGTCCAAATTTCACATGATCGCCGGCATCATGGTATCCACCAGTTAGGTCGAGGTTCAGGTCTGTCTGCAGATTGGATGGAGAAAGATCGCCAAAGTAAATGCCATCACGCCCATCGTTTAGGCCCGAATCACCACGCCATGCAATTCGATTGCTTGCTTCATCTAGATCGCCGCTGCGATTGGCCTCATAAAAGAGCAGCGATAGTTCTAAGGCCTTTTGATAAGACGATGTGTCGTCGATCCCGATGGATGCACGATTAGATTCTTGGTTTGGGCTGCCTGGGATTTGTTCATTGGGAACCGCTGGGTTTTTTGGCTGTTCCTGCTGCGTGAAGGGTGGTGAACTCTCTAAAGAGGTTGCTGAAAATAACAACGCTTCGCTCAGCACCCCGTTGGTGCCGATTGAGTTGTCTTGACTGCCGTTGAAGCCAACGACTACCGTTTCGCCTGCACCAATCGATCGCCCCCACTCTGCGCCAGAAATCGTGTGCCGAATCAAGCCACTGTCTAATTCGATTGAGCTGGCTGTTGCGCCCCAGGGTTGTCCCTGAATGCCATGTTGACTATCAAAACTGAAGCTCCAATTCTCTAGATCATCCGCACTGGTGTTGGTGACTGCTAGCTCAGCGGTGAAGCCTCCCCACCAAATACTTCCGCCCACCTGGACATCAAGTGGCGATCTGGTCTGGCTGGCTGGCTGCGTTAACTCTGCTGCATCCAGATCAGGATCTGAGCCCTCGCCGGGTTTGGCAGCCTCGATGTCGGCACCCTCAACAGGGCCTGGCTCCGCCTCGACCGGTTCAGGATCAGGCAGGAGTGCTCCTGGGAAAGGAACGGGTGAGGGGATTGATGCGATGCGGCCAGGTAATGCCTCTAGATTCTGATCGAGTGGATTACCAAGAGAAACAATGCCTTGGTAGTAATTGATCACTGTTGCGTCTGACACCTCGAGAGCCGGCCACTGCGGCCAATCAAATGTGTCATTCATGAAGGGTTGGCGTTGATCCCAACCCAACACTGTGAGGTGATTGATGTCGTGGGCAATCGCCACACCTTCAATATCAAGGAAGCCATGCGTTCGGCCATGCATCCAGCCGCCGTAATGCGGCTCCATTTTGAGCGTGTTAATAAACGCCTCTGTTAAGCCTGAGGTTTCGATGTAATCAGCAAATCCCTCATGGCCATAGGCACGAGTCATTGCCATCACATCCGTCGCTGATCCCAAGCGGGCAGTGCGCTGAATGTCCGCCACGATCTGCGGGTCATACAACTCGTCTGCGATCCAGCCCACCTTGGCGCCCTGCATCGCATACCAAAGGCCGACGCCCTTCACGTCATTGCCGCCGGGTTGACTGTTGTTCGTGAGGCCTTGTGCAAACGCCCACTCACCGACAGCGTCTAGATCAACAGCATCCAGGCCGGCAAAGCGCCGTAGGCCGTTGTAAGCCAGCAGAGCTTCTGTGGTGATGGCAGTTCTCCCACCCACCAGTTCGTTGTGTTCCGAGTTGTGGTTAGAGCCGTGAAAGGTGCCCCAGGTCGTGATGTCTGTGAACTCCCCTCCCGAGGCGGCACCATGCATGGAATGGGCCTCATGGCTGTGCATGTCGTGCAAGGAGGCTTCTGTTTCTGGTGCTGCTGAAGGCGGAGGGGTTGTCGTGTTGGTGTTGTTCTGCAGGCTTGCTGATCCTGACTGAGCCAGAAGAAGCTCTGCCGTGAGTTCGCCAGCTGTTCCCAGGTCTGTTCCCTGCTCGGCATTGAACCCCACGGTGATCGTGCCTCCGGCGGGAATGGATTGTCCCCAGCCGCTTCCTGTGAGGGTGTAACGGGTCAGGCCATTGTCAAGCACTAAAGCTTCCAGTTCGGCCCCCCAGGGCGCGGTGTTCAATTGATGGGGGCTCTCGAAGCTGTAGCTCCAGTGATTCAGATCTCTACCGGAGCTGTTAGTGATCGTCAGCTCGGCTGTGAATCCACCCCACCAGATTGTTCCTCCGATGGTGATGTCCAGAAGTCCAGAAGTTGGCACAGTGCTGCCTTATCGATGACATCTCAACCTCAGCGATTCCAGATCCTTGTTTGGTGACTCACCCTCGATGAGATGCGACTAAAGGTGTCAAGTTGGCAAGCGTGGGCATGCATCCACCAGCTTCTTTGTGATTGCAGCTTTGGGACGGGCCAGCAGTTGATCGCCCGGGCCTTGTTCCACGATCCGGCCGTGATCGAGCACGATCAGCTGGTGACAGAAGCCACTGGCCACGGATAGATCGTGGGTGACGAACACCATGGCTAGGCCAAGGCGGTGTTGCAGTGTGCGCAGCAGGTTGAGGACGTCTGCCTGAATCTCTGCATCCAGCATGCTCACGCTCTCATCACAGATCAGCACTTTTGGCTCTAGAGCCAGAGCGCGGGCGATCGCCACACGCTGCTGCTGTCCCCCTGAGAGCTGCCGGGGTCGCCTGTTCTGGAATTGTTCTGCGGGTGAGAGTCCCACGAGTTCCAGCAATTCCCTGGCTCGTTCCCGGGCTGCTGTTTTGCTCCGCAGGCCATGAATCAACAGGGGATCAGCGATGGCATCGCTTACGCACATCGCCGGATTGAGGCAGGCGAGTGGGTCCTGGAACACCATTTGGATTGAGCGTCTGAGCAGACGCTCTCGGCCCCCTCGCTGCTGCAGCAGATTGACCCCCTCAAGCCAAACTTGGCCTCCCCGGATCGGACTCAGTCCCATCAGGGCTCGGCAAAGCGTGCTCTTGCCGCAGCCGGATCCTCCCACCACGCCCAGGGATTCGCCTGCCTGAAGTTGGAAGCTCACGCCATCGACGGCCTTCAGCCACCGCGGAAACCATGGTGTTTCACCAAGGTTGTGCCAGCAGCGCAGTTCCTCCACTTGGAGCACTGTTGTGGCAGTCGGTGCTGATGGGGTGGTCCCTCCCTCGCGTTGGCGTGCCGCCTGCACCAGCCTCTGCCCCACCATTGAGCTGGGTTGGGTGAGGACTGTCGTGCTGCTGGAGGTCTCCACGACTTGCCCTCCATCCAGCACGGCCATGCGATCGCACCAACGATGGGCCATGGCCAGGTCGTGGCTGATCAGAAGCAGGGCACTGCCGAGGCCGTCGCAGAGCTGGCGCAGTTCCGCCATGACCTGTCCCGCCACGGCCGCATCCAGGCTTGTGGTGGGTTCATCGGCGATCACGAGCGGGGGATGGAGGCAGATGGCCAGCGCGATGGCCAGGCGCTGGCGCATGCCACCACTGAATTCATGGGGGTAGGCGTTGAAGCGGTCGGCACCGATGCTCACCCGTTCCAGCAACTCTTCGGCTCGCTCGCGCTGGGCTTTTAGAGGCAGCTCAGGACCGTGGGCACGCAAGGTGTCGAGCAAGTGCCCTCCCACCGTCATGAGGGGGTTGAGCCGTGTCATCGGGTCCTGGAACACCAGTCCCACCGCTTCACCCCGCAGCTGCTGCAGATTCCGTCTACTGAGACGGCGGGGGTCATGGCCGTTCAGCTTCAGCGTGCCCTCGCAGACACTTCCCGTGGGCAGCAACTGCAGTGCAGCTTTCGCAACGGTGCTTTTGCCGCAGCCGGAGGGGCCGACTAGTGCCAGGTGTTCCCCTGCTGTGATGCGTAGATCAAGGCCATTCAGGGTCCACTGCTCGGCGCCTGGATAGCGCAGATGCAGGTGCTCCAGTTCCAGCACCGCCTTCCGCGGGCTTGCTTGGCCTGGGCGTTGGCTCATGGATGGCGCTGCAGGGCACATGACTCCAATACCATGGTTCAACCCTGCCGGGTCGGATGCTGAAGGGCACCTCTGCGTCAGAACCGACACAGACCGATGCGGTCTGTGCTCAACCGCCCGCCGGTCTACCCACTGTTCGCGCCCATCCGATCCGCAGTATTGAGGATTACGGCATCCCCCTGCCGGAGTGGCTGCAGGAGTGCCTGAAGCATGTGCCCCCCGGGGCGGGCTATAGCTGCCCCACCGATGCGGAGGCGTTGCTCGCTGCAGCCTTTGATTTCGCTTTCCAGCTGCATGAAGGCCAGTTCCGCGCCAGTGGTGATCCCTACATCATTCATCCTGTTGCGGTCGCAGATTTGCTGCGCGATATCGGAGCCAGTGCTCCGGTGATCGCCGCCGGTTTCCTCCACGATGTCGTGGAAGACACCGACCTCACCCCAGAGCAGCTGGAGGCCCATTTCGGGGCTGAAGTGCGTTCCCTGGTGGAGGGGGTGACCAAGCTTGGCGGGCTGCATTTCACCAATCGCACCGAGGCTCAGGCTGAGAACCTGCGCAAGATGTTCCTGGCCATGGCCAGTGATATTCGTGTGGTTTTGGTGAAACTCGCGGATCGCCTGCACAACATGCGCACGCTGGGAGCGCTCAAGCCGGAGAAGCAGGAGCGTATTGCGCGTGAAACCCGTGAGATCTACGCCCCTCTGGCCAACCGTCTTGGCATTGGCCGTTTGAAGTGGGAATTAGAAGACCTCGCCTTCAAACTGTTGGAGCCCGAGGCTTTTCGCGAAATCCAGCAGGAGGTGGCGACCAAGCGCAGTGAACGGGAAGAGCGGCTGGCGGTGACCTTGAAGCTTCTGGCCGATCGGCTGTCGGCGGTGGGACTCGAGAGCTGCGAGGTGACAGGTCGCCCGAAGCATCTCTATGGCATCTGGAGCAAGATGCAGCGCCAGCAGAAGGCGTTTCACGAGATCTACGACGTTGCGGCGGTTCGGATCATCACCCCCAATCTTGAAACGTGTTATCGGGCCCTGGCGGTGGTGCATGACACGTTTCGGCCGATCCCAGGCCGCTTTAAGGACTACATCGGTCTGCCTAAGCCCAATGGTTATCAATCCCTGCATACAGCGGTGATCGGCCGACATCGGCCGATTGAAGTGCAGATCCGAACGGCGGAGATGCACCAAGTGTCGGAGTTCGGGATCGCGGCCCATTGGAAATACAAGGAGGGTGGTTCACCAGCCGCTGGTGGGGATACCGAACGCTTCAACTGGCTGCGTCAACTGGTGGACTGGCAGCAGGAGGGAGGTAACGACGATCACAATGACTACTTGGCCTCAATCAAGGAAGATCTCTTCGATGAAGAGGTCTTTGTGTTCACCCCCAAGGGCGAAGTGGTGGGGTTACGTAAAGGTTCAACCGCTGTTGATTTTGCTTATCGCATTCATTCAGAGGTCGGGGATCATTGCCATGGCGTACGCATTAATGACCGCCTATCGACATTGTCCGCATCACTGCAAAATGGTGATTTCGTTAACATCCTCACTAGTAAGACGGCCCACCCCAGCCTCGACTGGCTGAACTTCGTTGCAACGCCAACGGCACGTAATCGCATCCGTCAGTGGTACAAACGCAGCCATCGTCAAGAAACGATCCAGCGTGGCAAGGAACTGCTGGAGCGTGAGCTGGGGCGTAGCGGCTTCGATTCTCTGCTCTGCAGTGAGGCAATGACACGCGTTTCCGAGCGTTGCAATCTTCACAGCACCGAAGATTTGTTGGCTGCCCTTGGCTTTGGGGCTGTCACCTTGCATCAGGTACTAAATCGCCTGCGAGAGGAGATTCGTCTGCAGACCGAGGCTGAAGCCCAGCCCCTCAGCAATGAGGACGTGGCTCGCAAGTTGGTGGAGCATCAGACGGATGGTCCGCCGCGGGAACGGCAAGGCGAACTTCAGCCGATCCTCGGACTAGAGGGGCTCGACTACCGACTTGGAGGTTGCTGTAGTCCCCTGCCTGGGGAAGCGATCGTCGGCACCGTGGCTCTCGGCAACCATGGCATCACCATCCATCGCCAGGAGTGCGCCAACATCGAGGCCATTCCAACTGAACGGCGACTACCGGTGCGCTGGAATCCTGATGCCAGCCGCAATGGTCAGCGCTTCCCTGTGCATCTCCGTATTGATGTGATCGATCGTGTTGGGATCCTGAAAGACATCCTGATGCGACTCTCGGATGGATCGATCAACGTCAGTGATGCGCGTGTGAAAACGGCTTACGGCAAGCCGGCACGCATCGAGCTGTTGGTTGAGCTAGGCAGTGCCGATCTGCTGCAGCGCACGATGCATCAGATCCGTTCAATGGCGGATGTTCTCGACATCGCCCGAACCGGTCAGGGTTGATCGATCAATGGCAGGTCCAGGCTGAACTGGCTGCCTTCTCCCACCGTGGAAAGCACCGTGACAGTGCCGCCCATTCCCTCCATCAGCATCTTCACAATCGACAGGCCCAGGCCTGAGCTGCTCTCTCCCTTCGGAATGGAGACGCCTTCGGCGCGGGTGAAGCGTTCGAAGATGCGTTCGAGCTGATCGGTCGGGATGCCCTGGCCCTGATCTTCAACAATGAGACGGACGGTCTTGGCTTCAGGCCTGACCTCAAGGGAGATTGGACTATCAGCAGAGGAGTATTTGACGGCATTGCCGATCAGGTTGCTGATGCACTGCACGAGGCGGTCGGGATCACCGATCACTTCCAGTGCAGGCAGCTCCATGAGGTTGTCGCGGATTGGATTGGTATGGGCGGCTCTCGCCAGCCTCAGGGCATGTTCCAGGCTCGGCATCAGCTCGAAAGGTTCGCGTCGGATCGAGAGCTGGTGGTTGTCGGCACGGCTGAGGTCGAGCAGATCGCTGAGCATGCGGTTCAGCCTCAACACCTCTTGATTGGCAATCCCGAGCGCATGGCGCTGTTGCTCAGCTAGCGATTCCCCCCGGTGCAGCACCGATTGGATAAAGCCCGAGATCACCGTTAAGGGCGTGCGGAATTCGTGGCTGATGGTGGAAGCGAACTGTTTCTGATTGCTGGCCGCGAGTTGAAGGCGCTCCACCATCTGGTTGAACTCTTGCAGAATCGGTAGGAGTTCAACTGGGGCTCCCGCGGTGGAGAGAGTCGCGGCCTGCAGGGTGTTGAGCTCAATTTCTGAAAGCTCCTGACTGATGCTGCGGATGGGCTTGAAAATGCGGCGGGCCGCGATGATCAGAATGGTGGTCGTGAGGAGGATAAGGGTTAATTCAGAGGCCAGCTTGATCATCATTTGGGCGTGGATCAGCGGCATGCTGTAGAGCGGCCTCAGATAAACGAAATGGCCTGTGGCGGCACCGCCTGGAAGCTTGATCGCTTTCAGTGCGACTGCTTCATGTTCGTCGTTCTCGACAATGGCAAACCCCCGTGGTGCCGCCACAGCTCGGTCTGCCAAGGCATGCAAGTGCGTCTGGCTGAACAGGACGTGACTGCCGCGGGTACTTGCCAGTCCGCCATTGCCCACGATCATGCCCACCTTGCCGTCGTAGAGACGCAGTGGTTTCAGGAAGCGTTGGTAGTCCTGCATCGTGCAACAGCGTTTGGCTTGCTCTGCCGTGAGTTGATCGACTTGATCATTGACATCTTTGAGCGGTGCGATTGCCTGCCGCTCAAGCTTTTTCTCCAGGAATCCTTGAAGGAAAATTTGTCGCAGTTCACGGGTGATCAGTAGGCTCGCAACCGATTGTGTGAGCACAACCGTCAGGCTGATCAAGAGAAAACGACGGGCCAACGACCAGCGTTGTACTGGGTGAGGGTTGGGCATGCTCACAGGTTCTGACAGGTCGGGAATCCACCGGTGGAGGCATGCACATCGGCCACCTTCTGCAGCGTCTGGTGGGGGAAGGATGGATTGGGCTTCTCAAATCCCTGATACCCCCATGTTGCGAGCACGCGTTGGTGTTCTGGCCGCTCTGGATTGAGGGCCAGCAGGGCTGTGGCTACTTTCTGCAGCTGCTCATGTTTCAGGCTCTGAGCAGGGTGCACCGCCGTGACCACGAAGTCATTACGACTGAGTTCGCTCTGCCAAACCACGCTGACCTTGTCTCGGACCTCAGGGGCAATGGCCTGGAGCGGATCGCCGCTGAGGCTGGGAATGAAGGCCAGGTCAATGCTGCCATCGGCGACCAGTAAGGGCAGATGGTTGGTGTTGGGTTCGTGGAAACATTCGCTGATGCTGAGAAACGGCACCTCCTGCTGATGTAGATGCAACAGCGGCTGTAAAAATGTCGACCCTGAGGCGCGGCTGCCGAAGCCGATGCTTTGGTTGTGCACGATGGAGAGAGGCGATGCCCCATCACTTCGTTCTTGGCTGTTCTCGAGACTGGCGCTGTTGCGAATCAGGACGCTGCGGAATGAACGTTTCTGAATGACAAGGGGGGTCACCTTGGGATTGTTGTGCAGGAGTTTGAAACCGCCGTATAAGCCAATATTGATCAGGTCAACGTCGCCATCGCGAAGCATCTGATGGCTGTGTTCATAGTTAATTGCGGGTACATAATCAATGCGTAGGCCTGTGGCTTTCTCTAGGTAAGGAATGACGATTGCCATTCTTTGGTTGATGACTTCTTGGCTTTGGTAAGGCTCTTCGGCAAGGCGTAGATCTGCCGGTGCACGCTTAAGGGTGGTTTGGTTGTTGTTCTCTTTGCAGCTCGTGATCAGCAGCCCCATGCAGATGCTGGTGATCAGAGTGAGTTGTCTTGATGACTGAATCATGGTGGAGCCCATAAGAGCAGCCTAGGAATCCAAGGCCGACTGGACAGTTGCTGTTGGGGTGATCGCTACGCTTCTGCGGCGAAGCCTTGGCGCCATGGGGTTCAATGGATTGCTATCGCTACCCTTTGAAGCTTCTATTGAGTCCCTGGGTGAGGCGTTCTGGGACCCAGTTCAGGCGGTTGATTTTCCGCAGACGCGCTTGCGATTTCGCAACGATGCCCTTCTGCAGCAGCTTGGAGTGGCACCCAAAACCATTGCTGATCACGATTTCGAGCAAGCTTTTGGAGGGTTTCAGTGTCGTCAGCCGCTGCTGGCCCTCCGTTATCACGGTTATCAGTTCGGTACTTACAACCCCCAGTTGGGGGATGGGCGAGGCTTCCTCTATGGCCAGCTGCGAGACATCCATGGTGATCTGCAGGATTTAGGGACCAAGGGCAGTGGCACCACTCCATGGAGTCGTGGTGGTGATGGACGTCTCACCTTGAAGGGAGGCGTGCGAGAGGTGATTGCCTCTGAAGCACTGCATCGTTTGGGTGTGACGACCAGCCGAACACTCTCACTGATTGAAACTGGCGAAGAACTTTGGCGTGGTGACGAACCATCGCCTACGCGTAGTGCGGTGATGGTGCGCATGGCCCGCACTCATCTTCGTTTCGGCACCTGTGAGCGTCTCCTCTACTTCCGGGATCGCAAGGGGCTCGAGCGTCTTCTTCGCCATGTGGTTGCTGTGTATTACCCCATGCTTTCTGCAACCTTGCCAGCCGCTGCTGGTGATCAGGCAGCACTGGAACGGCAGTTGTTGGCCTTCTATGGCGAGCTGGTGAAGCGGGTGGCCAGGTTGGCGGCTGAATGGATGGCGGCTGGCTTCGTCCACGGTGTGCTCAACACCGACAACATGTCGCTTGTCGGTGAAAGTTTCGATTACGGACCCTTCGCTTTTCTAGAGGCCTGGGATCCAGGCTTCACGGCGGCCTATTTCGATCACACGGGGCTCTATGCCTACGGTCGCCAGCCGGCGATCTGCCATCACAACTTGCGACTGCTTCAGGATCCATTGGCCATGCTGTTGCCTCGGGAGCGGATGGAGCAGGCTCTCGAAGCCTTTCCGCAGATCTATCAAACGCATTACAGGCATTGTCTGCTGCGGCGTTTAGGTCTTGATTCGGATGTGCTGTCTCAGACAGCGCATGCAGATGACTGCTTGGACCTGGTGGCTGCCACCCTCGATCTGCTGGCGTCCTGGCCGGTGGGTTATGGCGATCTATTCACTGGCTTGCAAACGTGGGTACGTCGACAGGGATTGCCACAAGAACCGGATGGTTTGGGGCCGTGTGTTCCGGGAGTTGACGCACCGCCACGGCAGGCTTGGCTGGCCTGGCGTGATGCCTGGTGGCATGCCCTGCAGATTCAGCTCAAGGTCAACGACGGACACCGTGCTGTGGTGCAGCGGCTCGATCGATTCAATCTGGTCCGTACGCCAACGCGTTCTCTGATCGAAACCCTGTGGGAGGAGATTGATCAGCGGGATGACTGGGAGCCTTTGTTGGCCTGGTTAGCCGAGGTGCGCCTCCCCACTTGAGCACCAGGCCGTCGGGAGGGCTTCAGGCGGAACAGCCACCAAGCGAGTGAGCCGAGAGACAACGCAAAGACGAGACCAACGAGGCTCGATCCGAGTAGAAGACGGCTGGTGAAACTCCAGCTCTGGTGCCAGAGCGTGGCTTTGTTGATGCCGGTGAGTGGGGCTGTGGCTGCCCTGCCCATCAGCGCATCTCCCACGCGGTAGTTGAACCAGTAGAGCGGCAGGTAGGTGAATGGATTGCTGATCCAGGTGCCGGCAGCGGCCAGCAGGTGGTTGCCCCGAACCACGCTGGCTAAGCCAATACCGAGCAGGGTCTGCAGTCCAAAGAAGGGGAAGCAGCCGCAGAAGACACCAGCGGCCAGACCGCGGGCGCGCTGCCCAGGACTGCCTTCCTGTTCCCAGAGCCACCGAAGCCAGCGGCGACAGCGTTTGATCAGGCTGTGCTGCCACCGGACCATGGGCTAGGGGCGCTTCGGGGGCGAATGACAGACGGCGGAGATCGTAGGAAGGAGCTCTCTTCGTCGTCGCCATGCGCGGCCTCGCATTGTCTCTGATGTTGTGATGTCTTCATCTGCGAGCGGAGTCCCTGTCCTGCCGGACACGATCGCGGCGGTGGCTACCGCTGTGGCGCCTGGTCAGGGAGGCATCGCCGTGATTCGTCTGTCCGGACCGATGGCCCAGGGGGTGGTGCGGACCATCACTGTCTTCCCCGGCCGTCAGGAATGGCGGAGCCACCGGGTGCTGTATGGCCACGTGTTGGCGGCTGACGGCCATGAGCGGCTTGATGAAGTGCTCGTGCTGGTGATGCTCGCTCCGCGTAGTTTCACGGCCGAAGATGTGGTGGAGATCCATTGCCATGGCGGTGTGATCGCCGTTCAGAGGGTTATGGCAAGGGTTCTGGAGCAGCCCGGTGTCAGAAGGGCCCTACCGGGTGAATTCAGCCAGCGTGCTGTTCTGAACGGACGTCTGGATCTCACCCGTGCTGAGGCCATCACCGACCTGGTGGCAGCCCGAAGCCAGCGTGCGGCTCAGTTGGCGATGGCTGGTCTTGATGGGGGGATTCAGCGCCGGATCGTCGCGCTGCGGGAGCGGTTGCTAGATCAGCTCAGCGAGTTGGAGGCCCGTGTTGATTTCGAAGATGATCTCCCGCCGCTTGATAGTCGGGCTCTGCTCGAAGAGCTGCAGGCGGTGCGCGCCACCCTCTTGGAGCTGGTGGCAGATGGTGCGCGGGGAGCAGCTTTGCGCACGGGTCTGCGCGTGGCCTTGGTGGGGCGTCCCAATGTCGGTAAGAGCTCGTTGTTGAACCGCCTCAGCCGCCGTGAGCGGGCGATTGTCACCGATCTGCCCGGCACCACGCGTGATTTGCTCGAGAGTGAGATCGTGCTGGAGGGTGTGCCGATGACTCTCCTCGACACTGCTGGGATCCGAACTACCACGGATGAAGTGGAGCAGTTGGGGATTGCCCGCAGCCATGACGCCCTGGCCAGTGCCGATGTGGTGCTGCTGCTGTTTGATCTTGCAGCAGGCTGGACGGTGGAAGATCAGGCCCTGTATGAACAGATTCCAGGTGCTGTGCCCCGTCTTCTGGTTGGCAACAAGCTTGATCTGACAACCAGCGCCGCTGAGGATGCACCGACGTCCCCTGCGTTGGATGTGCGCCTCAGTGCCCAAACCGGTGACGGTGAATCAGCGTTGGTGCAGGCCCTACTCGCCCAGTGCGGATCCCTCAGTGAGCAGCCGCTCCTGATCGCTCTCAATCAGCGTCAGGCCGACCTGGCGGCGCGTGCGGCGGGGGCCTTGCAGCGCAGCGAAGAGGTGGCGGCCGAAGGCCTTCCATGGGATTTCTGGACGATTGATCTGCGCCAGGCGATTCAAAGCCTTGGCGAAATCACTGGGGAGGAGCTGACCGAGGCCGTGTTGGATCGGATTTTTTCGCGTTTCTGCATAGGAAAGTGATCACGGTGACTGCGGCATAGGCCAGCGCCCAGGGCTGACCGGTGCCCCAGCCCAGGTCCAGCGTTGTGTCGCTGCTGGTGAACTGCCAGGCATGAATCACGCCGAACCAGGCCAGTACCGCGGAGATGCCACTGCACAGGGTTGCCGCCAGGAAGCGTTGCTCAATGGCGTAGACAAGCCATGCCGCGAGCAACATCGCGGTGATGATCTGCCCCTGTTCCAGAGCAAAGAGGCCATCGGCCCAAACGTCCATCGAGGTCAGTGTTGGCAAAATGGCCTCGCTGAAGGGTTGATCCCCACGGCCCAGGCCTCCTGTGCGCAGGCCCGCTTTGAGCAACTGGGCCCCCCACCCGGCCAGTCCTGGCAGTAGGCCAAGCACCACTGCTGGTGTATGGCGTCGCTGCGTGGCTTCAAATGCCTGGGCGGTCATGGCCAAGCCGATATAAAGCACGATGGCCATGCCGGCGTCGATCGGAATCACCAGTGCCAGCAGGCCGAACAGGCCGAACAGGCATGCCCCGGCCATGAAGACTCCGTTCAGCCACGAATAGGCCGAGCGAGCTCCCAGCGTTTTGAATCCCGGATGGCCGATGTAGATCGTGGTGGGGAAGCAGGAGCCAAGGCCGGCCGCCACGAGTGTGCCGAGTCCATCAATCAGCAGACATGGGCGCGTGGGGTAGACATCCCCGGCGGCTTCCGCACTTTCCAGGTTCTGTAGCGACCCCACCACGTTGAACAGGCCCATGGGCAGGATGACGCCCAACCAGGGGAGAAGTTCGTTTCGGCTCTCCCAGAGCGCCCCTAATTGAAGGGCTGGGATGTGGACACCCACCGCTGCCATCGACTCGGACCAGGCTGTTGCTGTCGGCGCGGTTAAGCCACTCCCCCAGGCGAGCACGATGCCGACCAGCAGCGCCATCAAACCGGTGGGCAAGGGCCATCGCACCCGTGCGACGTAACCCAGCAAGATGATGGCCAGCGTGCTCAGGCCCACCAGGGGGTGAGCGAAGGTGCGCAGCAGGAATCCCAGGGCGATGTAGCCGAGGGCGATTCCTGCCAGGGTGGACAGCAAAGCGGCTCGCGGCAGCCATCGCCTCAGTCGATCGGCACAGGTGGCCCCAGCGGTTTCGATCAGGCCTGAGCCCAGACAGGCCACCATCCCGGCATGCCATGAGCGGCTGATTGCCTCTGCTTCCGGAAGTCCTCCGTTGAGAGCTGCCAGTTTGACCGGCAGCATCACCAGGAAGATGTAGGCAAACAGGCTGACGGTGTTGATGCCATAGGGCAGTGCTGTGCAGTCATGCCGCCCTTCTCCTCTTGCCAGTTGGTGGGCCATGCGGGCATAGGCCACGTTCCCCACGAGGATGCTCAGCCCTGCGGCCGGAAGGATTTGCCCGAAAATCAGGCCATCGGGAAACCCCAGAACTGTGCGACAGAGTCCGACGATCAGAAGGATCTGAATCAGGTTGTTGAGCCCGAGGGCCAGCAGGCCATCCAGGTCGCCCGGCTGCCAGGGCCATCGTCCGGTTGGTGTCGTCACGTTCATGGCTGCTGGGAGCCGCAGATCATCATGTGAGATGTTCTCGCAATCCCTGGTTTTGGCTCGAGCGCATCTCACCATCACGCCCCGGTTGCGCCGTCAGCTGGGTGATTGGCTCCAGGAGGATCTCGGCCGCGGCGACCTCAGTGCCCCAGCACTGCAGGGTCGCCAGGGCCAAGCGCACTGGGTCGCAAAGGCCGATGGCATCTTCTGCGGCGGTGTACTCGTGGAACCGTTGCTGCGTGAGCTGCAGCCTCCGAATGGTGGATGCAATCTTCACCTGCTCGTGGCCGATGGGGCGCTGGTGAAGGCCGGTGATTGCTTGCTGGAGTTGGAGGGGCCAGCCCCGCTCCTGGTTGCCCTGGAGCGCACGGCCCTCAACCTGGCCATGCGACTCTCCGGGATCGCCTCGGCAACGGCAGCCCTTGTGGCGAGGCTTGAAGGCACAGGTGTTGCCCTGGCTGATACGCGCAAGACCACTCCAGGCCTGCGGGAGCTGGAGAAATATGCCGTGCGTTGTGGTGGTGGGATCAACCACCGCATGGGTTTGGATGATGCGGCGATGCTGAAGGAGAACCATCTGGCCTGGGCCGGCAGTGTGGAGGCTGCGGTGGCCCTGGTGCGGGCTCAGGCCCCTTGGCCCGTTCGTGTGATCGTGGAGGCTGAAACGTCAGATCAAGCCCATGCCGCCGTTGCGGCAGGGGCCGATGGTGTGTTGTTGGATGAGTTCACACCGGAGGCGCTGATTGCCTTGGTCCCTCAGCTGCGTCATCAGGCTCTTGCGCGATCGGCTGCTGGCGCGGTGCTGCTGGAAGCCTCCGGTATCCAGCCATCAGACCTCGGTGCTTATGCCGCCACTGGGATTGATTTGATCTCCACCAGTGCTCCAGTCACCCGTAGCAGCTGGCTTGACCTGAGCATGCGCTTTCGAGGTCAGCCGCTGGTTTGAACGGCTGTGCTTCGCCTGGAACGGTTGATGGAAGTCCTGGCCGTTCCTAGCGTTTTTGCAGTTCCGCCGAGCTGATGCCTGGATCAACGCCGACGGTGTTTCTGGCCGACGATGAGGCCAACATCGTGATGTTGCTGGAGATGGAGCTCGAGGCAGAAGGTTTCACGGTGGTTACCGCTGCTGATGGCATCACGGCCATCAAGGCGTTGCGAGAGACGCCGCCTGATTTGGCGCTGCTCGACTGGAACATGCCCGGGATGACCGGTTTGGATATCTGTCGGCGGTTGCGGGAGACCGGGGTGTTCCTGCCCGTGATCATGATCACGGCCCGCGATGAAATGGATGATCGGGTCGCCGCGCTCGAGGCCGGTGCAGACGACTTCATCGCCAAACCCTTCAACGTCCGTGAAGTACTGGCTCGCGTGAAGGCCTTGATGCGCCGCTCCAAGGGATTTAGCTCTGACGTGCTGCAGGTGGGTGATCTGGTGCTGAATGGTGCTGAACGAACCAGCGCGATCAATAGCCATCCCTTGGTGCTCACCGTTCGTGAGTTTGATCTGCTCGAGTGCTTCATGCGCCATCCCCGTCAGGCCCTCTCGCGTGCTCAGTTGATCCAGCATGTGTGGGGAGACGATTATTTCGGCGATGAAAATGTGGTGGATGTGTATGTGCGTTATCTGCGCAAGAAGCTGGAGGCCACCGGTGCAGAACGGGTAATCCAGACCGTGCGGGGTGTGGGCTTCGCGCTGCGCATGGAGGCTTAGTCCCTCGCCGGGGGATGATCGTGGGCTGACTCCGTCTCCGCTGCTCTCCATGCTGCGCATCGCCCAGGCCCTCGAAACCCAGTTGCGCAAAGCGATGCAGCGGGCCTTTCCGGCAGCTTGGGACGCGACACAAGGTGGAGGGCTGGACCCCCAGCTAGCGCCTGCGAGTAAGCCGGAATTTGGTGACTTTCAGGCCAATGCTGCTCTGCCCTTGGCCAAGCCCCTCAAGCAGTCTCCGCGGCAGATCGCTACGGCAATTGTGGAGCAGCTGCAAAGCGATACAGGCTTCACTGCCCTCTGCCTGGAACCTCAGATCGCCGGCCCAGGCTTCATCAATCTCACGATTCGCCCCGAGCGGCTGGCGGCGGAGGTAGCGGCCCGCCTCGGGGATGAACGGCTCGGGGTTCCGTCTGCGAAGAACCCGTCTCCGGTGGTGGTTGATTTCTCTAGCCCCAACATCGCCAAGGAGATGCACGTGGGGCATCTGCGCTCCACGATCATTGGCGATTCTCTGGCGCGGGTGCTGGAGTTTCGTGGGCATCCGGTGCTGCGGCTGAACCATGTGGGCGACTGGGGTACCCAGTTCGGGATGCTGATCACCCATCTCAAGCAGGTGGCACCCAAGGCGCTCGACACCGCCGATGCCATCGACCTCGGTGACCTGGTGGCCTTCTACCGGGAAGCGAAGAAGCGCTTTGATGATGATGAGGCGTTTCAGACCACATCCCGCGAGGAGGTGGTGAAGCTGCAGAGCGGTGATTCGTTGTCGCTGAAGGCCTGGGGCCTGCTGTGCGACCAGTCGCGGCGCGAATTCCAGAAGATCTACGACCGGCTCGACATCCGCCTGAGCGAAAGGGGCGAGTCGTTTTATAACCCCTTCCTGCCGGCGGTGATTGATGGGCTGAAGCAGACGGGCCTGCTGGTCACCGACGATGGTGCGGAGTGTGTGTTCCTGGAGGGGGTCAGCGGCAAGGACGGCAAACCGCTGCCGGTGATCGTGCAGAAGAGTGATGGTGGCTTCAATTACGCCACCACCGACCTGGCAGCGATTCGTTACCGCTTCGCTGAAGCTCCCGAGGGAGATGCGGCCCGCCGGGTGATCTACGTGACCGATTCCGGCCAGGCCAACCACTTTGCGGGGGTGTTTCAGGTGGCCGAGCGGGCCGGCTGGATCCCAGGTGGTGCTCGCCTGGAGCACGTGCCCTTCGGGTTGGTGCAAGGGGAAGACGGCAAGAAGCTCAAGACCCGCGCCGGCGACACGGTGCGTCTGCGCGATCTACTCGATGAGGCGGTGGAACGTGCTGAAGCGGACCTGCGCTCACGCCTCCAGGAAGAAGAGCGCAGCGAGCCGGAAGACTTCATTCACCATGTGGCCGGCACCGTTGGCCTTGCGGCGGTGAAATACGCCGATCTCAGCCAGAACCGGATCACCAACTACCAGTTTTCCTTCGACCGCATGCTGGCCCTCCAGGGCAATACGGCTCCCTATCTGCTGTATGCGCTGGTGCGGATCGCCGGCATCGCCCGCAAAGGTGGAGATTTGGATGTGGCGGCCGATCAGCTGCAGTTCAGTGAGCCTCAGGAGTGGGCTCTGGTACGGGAGCTGCTCAAGTTCGATGCAGTGATCGCTGAGGTGGAGGAGGAGCTGCTCCCTAATCGGCTCTGCAGTTATCTGTTCGAGCTCAGTCAGGTGTTCAACCGCTTCTACGACCAGGTGCCGGTCCTCAAGGCCGACGTTGATGCGCTGCCTTCGCGCCTGGCCCTGTGCCGTCTGACTGCCGATACGCTCAAGGCTGGCCTCGGTCTGCTTGGCATCGCCACCCTGGAGCGGATGTGAGCGGATCCGGCTTGCCCCGGTTGCTGCTGCTTGCCACCGGGGGCACCATCGCCGGCCGTGCGGATGAGGCCACATCGCTGAACCGCTATGAAGCGGGTGTGCTGGTCGGCGATGAGCTCATGCAGAGCGTGCCCCAGCTGGAGGAGCTGGCGGTGATCACGGTGGAACAGATCGCTAATGTCGACAGCGCTGATCTGCAGTTCCATCACTGGCGCCGATTGGTGGCGCGCATCCGCGAGGTGTTGGCTGTCGACCCCGACCTGGAGGGGGTGGTGATCACCCATGGCACCAACACGCTGGAGGAAACCGCCTGGTTGCTGCAGTTGCTGATCGATGACCCGCGGCCAGTGGTGCTGGTTGGGGCGATGCGGCCGGCAACGGCGCTGAGTGCTGATGGTCCGCTCAATCTGTTTCAGGCCATGCAGGTGGCCAGAGCGCCGGAGTCCCGCGGGCATGGGGTGCTTGTGGTGATGGATGGCTGGATCCATGCAGCTCGCGAGGTCACCAAGGTTGCGACTCAGGGGGTTGGTGCCTTTGAAAGCCCTGGTGTCGGCCCCTTGGGTTGGGTGGATGATGCGGGGGTGCACTTGCCTCCAGCGCAGCCAGCACGTCCTGTACCTTTCTCAGACCTTCAGCTTGCCGAGCCCTGGCCTCAGGTGGCGATCCTGCATGGTTGCGTCGAGCCTCCATCGGCCCTGATTCCTGCCCTGCTTTCGGCCGGCGTCCGGGGTCTGGTGTTCACGGGCACTGGAGCTGGCCAGCTGTCGGCGCTTGAACGCTGCGCTCTTGAAGACTGGCCAGGTCCACTGCCGCTCATGCTCAGGGCGAATCGCTGTGGTTCCGGGCCGGTGCATCGTGATGAGCAATTTGCCCGTCTTGGTCTTTTGCCCGCCGGGCGGCTCAGTCCCCAGAAAGCGCGAGTGCTGTTGTTGCTGGCTCTGATGGCTGGATTGGACCGTGCAGAGCTGGGAACATTGACGTCTCAACGCCAGTTCATGAGCTGATGCCTGCAGAGTTCAGGAAGCGTTGGTTGAGATTTCAGTGCATTCCAATAGCTGAACCTGTCTCATGGAGAACCAGATAGTCGCAAGTATGACTCTGAAATAAAGCGACTTCGCCATCGAGTTCCGTGCAGACAGTTTGGCGGTGCTGCTTAAAGCGCTTGATGGTACTTGCCATCTGGCTGCAAAATCACTATTGGTATTGAGTCAATAATGGCACGGAACCGTGGTCAGCACATTGCCTTCTTGCAAGCACGATTCAGCAATTGAATCTGCTTTGGTGTGAATTTCATGCGGGCTGAAATGTCCCAATCAACACCCCATTCTAAAAAGTCGTTTTTATCTATCTTTGCTCAACTGCGATCAATCGTGTCAGGCATCGGATGGCTTATTAGGTAATATCAAAGGCGTTTGTTGAGGTCGCATGCGAAAAATTTATTAGCATTTGGCTGAAATTGTTTGTGTAGTTTGCATGTTTTAGAGTGACCACCCTTTGAATTCTTCTTGCCAGTATGATTTTCCACCTGGGGAATAAATACATCGATATCTATTTCCATTGTTTGTTTTGTCTGCTTGAGGTCGGCTGCAGTGTTGACCATCTAACTTTCCACCATCATGAACTCTCACATCACGATGTTTCACTGATTCAGTGAGAGCTTGAATCACGGGTGTTTGCCAGGTTTT
>NZ_UCOB01000021.1 GCF_900474295.1 Synechococcus sp. UW140
CCTGTGTATCACCAGCCTGCTTATGGCTATTCGCAGCAGAGCAGCTACCAGCAGCCCCGTTACGGCTACTGATCACACCGCCGGGGAGCCTGATGCCTGCGGGCTGAAAGCAATACAACACCAAGGCGTGGGAAAGCAGGGCAGTCATTGGAGGTGAGGACTGATCCATCCCCCGGCACAACACCACAAAGCCCCGCCAATGGCGGGGCTTTGTTTTGGCAAAAACGTCATCCCCTGAACGCTTGAGCGGCCAGCGTGGATTTCATTCCGGAACCGAAGACGGCTGACATTCAATCCAGAGAAGCCAAAGAGGACCAATAATTGGGACAAGCAATAAGAGAATCCATTGCCATTGACGACCAGTGTCGCGAATGCGCCGAACATTCATTGCGATGCCAGGGCAAATTGATGCAATCGCAAACAGGTAATAAAGAGGATCAGGGGTGAATTTTGAAAGGACTAGTCCTATGACAAGATTTACAAGAAAAATCTTCCAATAATCAATCCGCTTTGTACGCCCTTCAAAATCGAAGGCTTTCGTCCAGAACTGAGGATAAAAGTCGAGCATCAAAGACTTAGAAAGGCCATTTTCACAATGTATCCGTTTTCCACTTTTGGCAAGAGCTGTCAACAAAAGTAAGCACCAATGCTGCGAGCAGATCCTCTAAAAATCCTTCTCAACAACAGAAGCTAGTGCCTTGAATTCCGTCTGAAGAGGAATCCGTATGCCTAGGGTCCAAGACCGCATCGAAGAACCTCAAGAAATTACAGAATCAACGAGGCAAGAGATAACGGATGGATGCTCCCCAGGCGATAGCGGCTCAGCCCGTGCCTCTCGTATCTCTCTGTCAGTTCACCCAAGCAAGGCGGGAACTTTGGCCCGTGCATAACTGACGATTCCACCCGGCTCTGCCCACGTGGAACGACCCAATGCCTCGCGAAAGCCTTTAGGCACTCATCGCTGCAGGTGGTAGCTAGACCAACCCTGGACGATTGCGCGAGGCATCCGGTCAAAGGCATGAGCTATACCAACGGTTCAATAGGCACACTGCGAGATCTCTGCCCCGCACTGGCGAACAAGACCTACTTCAACTACGGAGGACAAGGGCCACTTCCCACTCCCTCGTTAGAGGCAATCAGCCTCAGCTGGCAGCGGATCCAACAGCTTGGCCCCTTCACCACAGAGGTGTGGCCTTTTATTAGCCGCGAGGTGAATAGCACCCGTGCGTTGCTGGCTCAGCTTTGCGGGGTTGCACCCCATCGCCTTGCCCTCAGTGAAAACGTCACAACTGGTTGTGTGCTTCCGCTTTGGGGGCTGCCCTTCGATCCAGGCGATCGTCTGCTCATCAGTGACTGCGAACATCCGGGCGTGGTGGCGGCCTGCCATGAGCTCGCCCGGCGCCAACAGCTGCAGATCGACACCCTGCCGGTAAAACAGATCCGTGGGGGCCGAGATCACCAGTCCGAAACCGAAACGGCTGTGCTGAAGGCTCTGGAACAGAGCATGCATCCGAACACCCGCCTCGTGGTGCTCTCCCATCTTCTCTGGAACACAGGCCAGCTGATGCCGATCGAAGCGGTGGCAGCACAACTGCACAACGAATCTCAGCCTCCTTATCTGCTGGTAGATGCAGCCCAGTCAATGGGGCAGATTCCCGTCAAGGCTGCCGCCAAGGCCGCCGACATCTATGCCTTTACAGGCCATAAATGGGCGTGTGGCCCGGAAGGGCTGGGCGGCGTCGCCCTGTCCGAACGGGTGCTAAGCGAAGCCAGCCCGACTCTGATCGGTTGGCGCAGCCTGCAAGATGAAAGCAAAGCCGTCCTGGATGATCCGGACCCCTTCCACCACGACAGCCGCCGCTTTGAAGTGGCCACCAGCTGCGTCCCTCTTCTGGCAGGACTGCGGACATCGCTTGAAGTCCTGGAACGAGAGGGCAGCGCTCAGCAACGCCTGGAGCGGATCCAAGCGCTGAGTGGTCAGCTTTGGCAAGAGCTCATGGCCATGCCCACAGTGACCCCTTTGCTCGAGGGGGCCCCACCAGCAGGACTGGTGAGCTTTAGCTTGAACGGTGACTCGGCAACGAGCACACCGGCCGAACTCGTGCAACGCCTCGGGAATAAGGGGATCTGGATCCGCGATCTGGCCGATCCCTCCTGCCTACGGGCCTGCACCCACGTCTGCACCCTGGCCAGCGAGCTGCAAAACCTGGTTGAGGCCCTCGATCAGTCCATCACCGAAACCACGCAATCATCAGCGCCTGAAGCGGCTCGAACAGACCGAACAGTCCCATCAGACTGAGCCCTACGCATCACACCACCCATGCTCTGGATCCTCGTCGTCCTCTGTGTGCTGACCATCGGAAGCTGCCACTGGCTGGCGGCCCTGATCTCGAAACAGCCCACCCCAATCCAGATCCGATGGGCCTCTGTGGGTGGAGGTGCAGGTCTGGCCTATGTGTTCATCCACCTGCTTCCGGAACTCGCCAGTGGAGGACAAACCATCAGTGACGCAGCAGGCATCAAGAGCTTTGTACCCAGCGCGATGACTGAAAGCCTGTTGTTTCTTATCGCTCTGGTTGGGGTGTTGATCCCATACACGCTCAATGTGATCAGCAAACAACACCCCACGAGCAAGCAATGGACCGGGGCAGCACGCCTACTCACCTTTGCGCTGATCAGTTATCTCTACGCCTATTCACTGCCGTCGCTGCTCAGCACAGGCATCAGCTACGGACTGCTCTTCACCATTGCCATCAGTGCCCATGTGCTGCTCGCCGATCGCACCTTGGCAGCTGAGCACCCGGTGACATTCCGACGCCGCTTCCGCTGGATTGGTAGCGCCGCACTAGTGCTTGGCAGCCTGCATGCCGCAGTCCTCCATCCCGTCTCCGATCTCACCTTGGCAATCGCCACAGCCTTTGTCGGCGGCGGGTTGCTGATCAGTGTGTTCCGCGAGGAACTTCCCGACGCCCGTCAATCACGTCTGATCTGGTTTTCACTCGGACTGTTCAGCATGGGGGGCCTATTGCTGATTGCGACAGGCCACGGCACAGCGATCCATCATTGAACCAGTCATCCGATCAGAAGAGATTCCAACCCATCAACCTCCAAGCCGACGGCGCAAAGCCATCTCTGCCTGTTCACGGTCATCAAAGTGCACCTTGCTGGTGCCGAGGATTTGATAGTCCTCATGGCCTTTGCCGGCAATCAACACGAGGTCATCGGGACCAGCCCCCTCAATGGCTGCGGCGATGGCTGCAGCCCGATCGCACTCCACTGTCAGCGATGTTCCCGCCGGAATCCCCGCCACCACGTCGTCCAGGATCCGTTGAGGGTCTTCCGTGCGCGGATTGTCGGAGGTCACCACCACGCGATTGGCCAGCGCAGCGGCAACGGCCGCCATCTGGGGACGCTTGCCTCGATCGCGATCACCTCCGCAGCCAAACACGCACACCAGAGCGCCGGTCACAAACGGCCGGCAGGCCGCCAGGGCATTACGCAGGCCATCAGGCGTATGGGCATAGTCCACCACCACCGACGGCAGCAGGCTCATGGCCTGATCAGACGGCACCATCACCCGTTCCATCCGCCCAGGCACCCCCTTAAAGCAGCTCGCCGCCTTCAGCAGCAGGGGCAAGGGCAACCCGTTCTGCACCAGCACCCCCACGGCCTGGAGCAGGTTCATCAGATTGAAATCACCCACAAGTGGCGACAGGAAGTCGGCGCTGCCCACCGGTGTGACGATCGTGCCAGAGACGCCCGAGGCCGTGAGGTTGAGATCCGTCATCGTCAGCTCAACGGGCTCAGGCTGGCGATCAGGCTTGAGCGAGCAGCGCCAGCAGCGATCACCAAGCTGCTGCGCCAACCTTTGCCCCCAGCGGTCATCGATGTTGACCACGGCGCATGCACCATCGCCCACGAGCAACGGCTCGGTGAACAACCTGGCTTTGGCGTCGAAATAGGCCTCCATCGTCGGGTGGTAATCGAGATGGTCCTGGGTGAGGTTTGTGAACACCGCCGCGGAGAACTGACAACCAGCAACCCTGCCTTGCTCGAGAGCGTGGGAACTCACCTCCATGGCCGCCAACTGGGTGCCACCAGACACCGCTTCTGCCAGCTGAGCCTGGAGCCGATCTGCAAAGGCTGTGGTGTGGGTCGAGGTGATGCTGTGCCCAGGCCAGCGGTTCACCAACGTGCCGAACAGGGCAACAGGGAGGCTGATCTGCTTGCAGAGATGCTCGATCAGATGGGTGGTGGTGGTTTTGCCATTGGTTCCGGTGACACCGATCAGGGTCATCCGCCCCGAGGGGTGCTGCCAAAACGCTGCCGCTAATGCCCCGGCCCAGACCGCCACTGGATCGGGCACCACCACCACTGGATCCATCCTCCCCGGTGGATCGGCAGCTGCCGCAGCCGGACCGATCACCGCAGCGACGGCTCCTGCCGCCAATGTCTGACGCCAGAAGGAGCCACCATCCACCCTCTCGCCAGGGAGACCGAGAAAAAGGCTGCCTGCACCGGCACAGCGTGAATCACAGGTCAGAACCGTGATCGGCGCATTAGGCAAGCCTTCTGCCAGAGGCAAACCGACTGCATTGAGCAGCGAATGGAGTGTCTGAGCCATTAGCCGACCACCATCAGTGGTGCAGTTCTAATCCGATCCAAGCGCGCTGGAGCAGGCCCGTTGTAACCAGGCGTACAAACCATCACCATCAAGTCGTGGTGACACTCGTGGCAGGGGCATGGAGGCCAACGCCAGCACAGGCACTTCGAGGTCATAGCGGGCCTTCAGAGCGGGATCGGTGCCCGGTGCATCGATATCGATCACTTCAAGCACGAGAGGCGGAGCGATAGCGCTGAGATCCAACCTTCTCAGGCGTTGTTCGAGGCCCTCGCACAAACAGCAACCCTGGCGGCTGTAGAGAAGCAGCGGCTGCTGGGCTTTAGTCAGGAACGGGGTCACAGCCACAAGGGGTGAAGGGATGGCAACGCAACAACCGACGCAGGGTTAGCCAGCCACCGCGCCAGGGGCCATGGCGCTCAATCGCCTCTATCCCATAGGCGCTGCAGGAGGGAATGAAGCGGCAGCGAGGGCCGATCAAAGGTGAGATGAAGCGCCTGTAAAAGCCGATCAAAGCAAGCAGCACAGCTGCGAATGCCCGGGTGATCGTGGTCTTTAACAGTGCCATCGCAATCCTGTCCCGTGCCTGACTGTTGCCTCTAGCTTAGGAATCGAGTGTGAAGCTGCCGTGACCCGACGACGTCGCATCAGGCTGCTCCTGATTGGCGTTGCGTGCGCATTGACCTTGCTGTTCAGCCTCCCTCAGGTAGGGGCTCAAGAAAGCATTCCCGGACAAGCCAACAGGGTTGGGGATCTCTGGAAACTGAACACAACACGGCAGCCATGTCCCGCAGCAGAGACACTGCCAAGCCATCCGTTTATCCCACCTCAACGATCGGATCAACCCGGACCGATCCCAGTGGGCTTGAACATCCACATCAACGAAATACCCTCGATTTCCGACACCCACAACCAATTTCAAGTGGATGGCCTACTCACCTCAACGTGGTGCGACAGCCGAATAATTGATGAACTCCCGAAGGGAGAGAAGGAACTGGTGCTCTACAACAGCGCCGCAGAGAACTGGATTGGAGAACACTGGTCTCCACAACTGGAATTCACAAACCGCATAAGAGAGGCTTTTTACCAGACCCAAACCATCACGCTTCGACGCAATGGTTCAGTCGAAAGAACAGCTCGCTTTGAGGAAGGACTGGGGTCAGAATTCAAACTCGAGAAATTTCCGTTCGATCAGCAACTGTTGCGGCTGTATGTGCAGTCGTTCACTTGGGACCAAAGCATCGTTCGCCTGATCGACCTGGGCGACGTTGTAAGCCTGAGCCGTACATCAAAACTTCCAGAATGGCAAATCAAAGGCCTAAAGTATTCCATTCGCAATCATGACGACCCGGAAAAAGGGAGCAAGGAATTTTCTCGCCTCTCCTCCAGGATCACCATCGCACGCCGATCGGGATATTACATCTACAAGATTTTCCTACCCCTTGGAATCCTCACCTTCACCAGCATTTTCTTTCTAGCCATTCCGATCGAGGCATTCGCCGATCGAATGGCCTTTATTTCCGGCCTGCTGTTCACAACGCTGGCTTATCAGATTATTATTGCAAGCTCAGTTCCGAGGGTCCCGTACCTCACCCTGGGAGATACATATACGATCTTCCTATTCATCTTCATGATATCGGAAGTCTTCATTGCCTATCATATTTCGCAAAATGTTCTCAAAAACGGAGCCGAACGAGTGCCCGCAATTGAACGTGTCATGGAGATCTTTTTGCCAACAATCTTCATCGCTTCACAGGTTCTATTTTCTTGGCTAGCAATGAGTTGAATTCAAGCCCGATCGGATTCATCGCCTCGGGTTAAGTAGGCACGGATAGAAGCAATTCCCTTCGCAATCGCGCCGAATTCATCGCGACGACCGTCAAGGTCTTGGTCCTCCTGCTCACCACGAAGCAAGCGCAGCAATTGAGAGAGCGGTCGTAGCACCAGCCGGGAGAAGACCCGATTGACCGCCAGCACTACCAAGATCGACATGGAGCCGACCGCCAACACCAACAGAAGCGCAAAACGGCCTGGAGTGGGGAGACCGGCATCTTCAGGAAGGGTGACAATCTGAGCCCCTACCACCTCGCCAAGTTTCCACCCAAATCCATTCTTGGATCCATAAGCCCTGATCTGACTGCGAGGGGCACGATCAGGGGTGGAATGGCAACTGAGACAACTCTCATTCGTGAGACGAATCGGCTTAGCCACGAAGTACTGACGATGATCACTACGACCGGCCTGGGTTCCACTCACTTCCCGCAGTGATGGGTTGGCCATGAAGCGGCGAATCAACTGAGCCTCCTGCTCATCAGCAAGGTCAGCCGAACTGGTGGGATTGAGTGATGCCTCGCGATAGTGGAAATCCGCGTAAGCATTGTTCAAGCGCAAGTACTCGAAGACTTTCGTTGCCGAATAACTGGGGACGGCCGCCGCAAGAAACGCTTCATCAGAGACTGCATTGATTGGAGCGATGATTGGGTTCACCTTGCGGGAGGTGTACTGACGCACTGCCAGCATCACGTCCATGAACTGGTGGGCCTGCGAGCTGACGTACTGATGAGCAACAAGGGAATAACCCGTAATCACCAGCACCACAGCCACCACCAGAGCCGCGAACTGAATGCCCACAAAGCGGAGCAGGAAATCGGTGGCTATGGATCGGGATGGCTGGCTGTCCACTCGCCTGGGCCCTGAAAGAGCTGGGAGCAGCCTACCGAGGCTTTAAGGTGGTGGATTCGTGCTTCGGCGCGAAATCCAGATCAATCAACGATTTCCCTATGTCTCGCTACCGCGGCCCTCGCCTGAGGATCACGCGGCGCTTGGGAGACCTTCCCGGTCTCACCCGGAAGGCCGCAAAGCGGTCCTATCCCCCTGGTCAGCACGGCCAAGCCCGTCGCAAGCGCTCTGAATACGCAATCCGTCTCGAAGAGAAGCAGAAGCTTCGCTTCAACTACGGCGTCTCCGAACGTCAGCTCGTGCGTTACGTGAAGAAAGCGCGCGCCCAGGACGGTTCCACCGGAACCAACCTGCTCAAGCTGCTCGAGAACCGCCTCGACAACGTTTGTTTCCGTCTCGGCTTCGGCCCCACCGTGCCAGGTGCCCGTCAACTGGTGAACCACGGCCACGTGACCGTGAACGGTCGCGTCACCGACATCGCCAGCTACCAGTGCAAACCCGGTGATGTAATCACCGTCCGTGAGCGCAAGTGCAGCAAGAAACTGGCCGAGGCAAACCTGGAATTTCCTGGTCTTGCCAACGTGCCTCCCCATCTCGAACTCGACAAGAGCAAGCTCAGCGCCAAGATCGTTGGTCGCTGCGAGCGTGAGTGGGTCGCACTTGAGATCAACGAATTGCTGGTGGTGGAATACTACTCACGCAAAGTGTAAGTTTCCCCTACAGCCAAGGGAGTGGAGATTTTCCGAGTCCCCGCTCAAGCTTGAAGCCAACTCTTGCGAACCGTTGCTCTCAACGGCTTGCAAGAGTTTTTTTATGTGCATGACCGAGAAACCCCAGAACTCACAACTCGAACCATTCAAGGACGATCAAAAGCCCCGACCACAATGGGCCTTCAACTCTTGACATGCATTGCACAGCAAGAGATGAGCAGCCTTCTCGACACAGACTTACCCCCGAGCAGCACGAACTCAAATGAAGGCCGTAGCAGCAGCGAACTACGAGGCCAGCCCGTCCCCAATGCACGCAAGCTATCGAGAAAAGCGGAGAATCAGAACGCTATTCAAATCCCTCCCAACCCTCTTGACCAATGCCATCGAGTCCATGCAAAACATGCGAAACCTGATCAGGATCCACCCAACGGATCGCTCCATCATCCACATCTGCAACCTGCAATAATCGATTCACTTTTGAACCCGTTAAACCTCCCTCGCAAAACAACACTTGCCCCATCCACCAACCCGTATCGGTCGGAATCGAGTGGTTGTGGTTCTCGTTAACAATGACGAACTGTCCCGGCTTTACACGCAAGAAAAGCGGAGCAGCGTTAACGACATTTGAAGGGGGAATCCCTCCTGCACGATGCGCACTCATTGGCCTATCCGTATTAGTACTTACGTTCTAGCCCTGGCGGCGTTGTGGATGCAATGAGTCAAAGCACCTCAAAAATCGTGACCCCACGCTTCGCAGGGAAGCCCCTCAACCAAGGCCGGGGCAGGAAAGGGCCATGGTGATGGTTGCACCGCAAGGGATGACGGTCTGACCGTTTCTTAGCCTTCAGCCTCAGAGGCGTGGCAGAACGCGTCATCCCCAACTGACCCGTGGCAAACGACTTCTCTTCCAGACCGCAACCCGCGGCAGCGACCCGTGCCATTCACCACGGTGAGAGCTTTGCCAGCGAAACCGGCACGGTGATGCCGCCGATTTACACCTCATCCACGTTTGCCCACGGCAACCCAGGCGGATTCGACTACACACGCTCAGGCAATCCCAATTTCAGGATCTTGGAAGGGGTGCTGGCCTCCATTGAGGAATGCAACCACGCCACCGTGTTCGGCTCCGGGGTGAGCGCCATCACCGCAATCGCCTCCTCTCTCAGCCAGGGCGACCTGGTGCTCTGCGAGGAGAACCTCTATGGCTGCACCGTGCGCTTGTTCGAGCAGGTCTTCGCCAAATTCGGTGTACAGACTGAATGGATCGATTTCACCAATTCTGCTGCGCTAACCACGATCGCCACCCGCAAACCAGCGATGGTCTGGCTGGAAAGCCCAACCAACCCCCTGCTCAAAGTGATCGACCTGGAGGCGGTCTGCGCAGCCGCCCGTGCCGCAGCTGTGCCAGTGGTGGTCGACAACACCTTTGCCACTCCCCTGGTGCAGCGCCCCCTGCAACTGGGAGCCACCCTCTCCCTCACGAGCACCACGAAATACATCAATGGGCATTCCGACGCCCTCGGTGGAGTCGTTTGCTGCGACGACGCTGAATGGCAGCAGAAGATGCTGTTCGCCCAAAAAGCGCTGGGGCTGATGCCCTCTCCCTTTGACTGCTGGCTGATCACGCGCGGGCTCAAGACCCTGCCTCTGCGCTTACGCCAACAGATGAACAATGCTGCCGCCGTGGCGAACCATCTCGCCCATCACCCTGCGGTGGCCTGGGTGCGCTATCCGCTGCGGGCGGACCATCCCCAACACGCTGTGGCCAGTCGTCAGATGAGCGGTGGTGGCGCGATCGTGACCATCGGCTTGAACGCCAGCCGCGACCAGGCCTATGCCGTCTGCAAGGCCCTGCATTGGTTCACGATGGCCGAAAGCCTGGGAGGAGTGGAAAGCCTGATCTGTCATCCAGCCACCATGACCCACGCAGCCGTGGCGACCACGGTCAAAGAGAAACTAGGAATTAGCGACGGACTGGTTCGGCTCTCGCTGGGTTGTGAAGACGAAGCGGATCTCATCGCCGACCTCGACCAAGCCCTTGCTCTGCTGCCGTGAGCACCCGCGATCTGCTCATCGACCCCTGTTGGCAGGGGCATGATCTGGGACAGCCCCTACCCGACAGCACGCATGCCGTCTCGGTGGCCCTACCCCGGTGGAGCGACGTCATCGCCTACGAGGAGAACGACCCCGCCTGTCGCAACCAACTCAGAGCGGTCTATCCCCGCTTCGGGTTTCACCCTCTGGTGGCGGAGCTGGCCCTCAAAGCCCTGCGACACGTGAATGCTCCAGCAGACAGCAAAGCCTGGCCGTATCCCACAGGCGCGGCAGCCAAGGCCGCTCGCGAGCACTGCCTGCGCTGCCAGCCAAACGCTCAGGCATCCATCGAGGTCGTCAACGGCCTGCACTGCCTGATCACCGATTCCACCGCCAGCCCTTCAGCGAAGGCCTTCTGGCAGCACGCTGGCCTCGGGGCTAGCTCCCGTCAGGCAGCGATAGCCCTGGGCCATGAAGCGTCGCCAGCCCAAAGCGCTGGCGATCAGGCCCGTGGCCGCATTCAGGAACGACTTGCTGCGATCTATGGCTGCCCTCAGGGTCAGATCAGCCTGCATCCTTCTGGCATGGCCGCGCTTCACAGTGCCCTGAATCTGGTCAGCGCGCTGCATCCAGGCCGTCCCACCCTCCAGGTGGGATTTCCCTATGTGGATGTGCTCAAGCTGCCCCAGGTGGTGTTTGCTGGCGCCGAGCTGCTCACCGACAGCTCCCCTGAGGCAGTTGCCGCCAGTCTCGACCGCCTCAACCCTGCAGCAGTCGTGGTGGAGTTACCCAGCAACCCCCTGCTGCAGTGCGTTGATCTGATCACCGTGGCTGAACTGGCCCATCAGCGCGGTATCCCTGTGATTGCGGACGACACGATCGGCTCCGGGCTCAACATCGACGCTCTCCCCTTCTCTGATCTGGTCTTCAGCTCCCTGACCAAAAGCTTTGCCGGCAGGGGAGATGTGCTTGCCGGCACTCTGGTGGTGAGCCCTAGCTCACCCTGGCGAGGCACGTTTTGCACCGGATCAAGCGTCGCCCCATCCGGCCTCGGCGATGCCGATGCCATTTGCCTGGAGGAAGCAAGCCGTGACGTCCACGCCCGGATCCCACGGCTCAATGCACACTGCAGTGCCCTCGTGGCACGGCTAAGGCGACACCCCGCCGTCAAGCAGGTGTTGCATCCTGACCGCTGCCCCACCTTTCAGGCGCTGATGCGCAGCGGTGCAGGCCATGGATGCCTGCTCTCGTTTGAACTCCATGGCGGAACCCCGAAAGCCCAACGCGTCTATGACGCCTTGGCTGTCTCCAAGGGGCCGAGCCTGGGCACCCATTTCACGCTGTGCTGCCCCTACGTTCTGCTAGCCCACTACGAAGAACTTGATTGGGCCGCGTCCTGTGGCGTTCCCTCTCACCTGCTGCGGGTCTCTGTCGGCCTGGAAGATCCGGATCAGCTTTGGCAGCGGTTTGAACGCGCTTTGGCGGCGTAAGCACGACAACGCTCACGGATCAACCCTGGCTTGGATTGGATTGGAGCAGAACCGTTTGAACGTACCCTCGCCGTTGCGTGGTGAAGCCATCGCCTTGTCAAAGTCTGAACAAGGCCTTAAAGCCAGAGCCCTAACGGGTTGATCTCACTAAGTTGACGGACCTGGGCATCCTGCGTACCCCTCCATGTCTCGCGTTTACGCCGATAACAGCCAAGCCATCGGCAACACCCCTCTGGTTCGTCTCAACAATGTGACCAAGGGCTGCAAGGCCACCGTGCTGGCCAAGATCGAAGGCCGCAATCCCGCTTACAGCGTCAAATGCCGGATCGGCGCCAACATGATCTGGGAGGCTGAAAAAAGCGGCGCTCTCACGGCAGACAAGACCATCGTCGAGCCGACATCTGGCAACACCGGCATCGCCCTGGCTTACACCGCAGCAGCGCGTGGGTACAAGCTGATCCTGACCATGCCCGAGTCGATGTCGATCGAGCGTCGCCGTGTGATGGCCGTGCTCGGGGCCGAGATCATTCTCACCGAAGCTGCCAAGGGCATGCCGGGCGCCATTGCCAAGGCCAAGGAAATCGCCGAGAGCGATCCGGCCAAATACTTCATGCCTGGTCAGTTCGAGAATCCGGCCAACCCCGAGATCCACGAGAAAACGACTGGGCCTGAGATCTGGAACGACTGCGACGGCGCCATCGATGTGCTTGTGGCTGGCGTCGGCACGGGCGGCACGATCACCGGCGTCTCTCGCTACATCAAGAACGAAGCGGGTAAGGCGATTGAATCCGTCGCTGTTGAACCAAGCCACAGCCCCGTGATCACCCAGACGATGAATGGGGAAGACGTCAAGCCCGGTCCGCACAAGATCCAGGGCATCGGCGCTGGCTTCATCCCCAAAAATCTCGACCTCTCCGTTGTCGACAAGGTGGAGCAGGTGACCAACGATGAATCGGTGGAGATGGCCCTACGCCTGGCCAAGGAAGAAGGGCTTCTGGTGGGCATCTCTTGCGGTGCCGCAGCCGCAGCCGCCATTCGCCTCGCCCAGCAGGATGCCTATGCCGGCAAAACCATCGTTGTGGTGCTTCCCGACCTGGCTGAGCGTTACCTGTCCTCAGTGATGTTCGCTGACGTCCCAGCAGGCATCATCGAGCAACCGGTCCCGGCCTGATTGAGGCGACCTTTCGAACAACCCCGTGCAGTCGTACGGGGTTTTTTGTTGTCTACAAGTCAGCGGTGAGGCCGTGCGACCTCAAGCACCGCCTCCGGGGGGATCCACATGGCATCCCCGTAGGAATAAAAGCGGTAGTTGTGTTCAATCGCGCAGGCATAAAGCCCTAACAAACGCTCACGACCGATCAGAGCACTCACCAAAAGCAGCAACGAGCTTTTGGGCAAATGGAAGTTGGTGAGCAGACCCTGCACCACAGCGAAGCGATAGCCGGGCTGAATCACCAGATCCACTGGACCCTTCAACGGCTGCAAGCGACCGCCCCCAGCCTGAGCAGCACCTTCAAGGGCACGCACACTGGTCGTCCCAACTGCGATCACCCTGCCGCCGCGTTGACGGCAGGCGGCCACGGCCTTCACCACCTCCGCTTTCACCTCCACCCATTCGCTGTGGAGCGTCAGCTGCGTGAGATCCTCGGTTTCAACTGGGCGAAACGTCCCCAGGCCCACATGCAGGGTGACTCGCGCAATCTCCACACCACGTGCCTGCAGGGCCGCCAACAGTTCATCGCTGAGATGCAAACCCGCCGTTGGTGCAGCGACCGCTCCCGGACGGGAGGCATAACGCGTCTGATAGCGCGTCTGGTCATCGGCATCGTGTCGAGAGATATAGGGAGGAAGAGGCACTTCGCCAAAACGCTCCAGCAGCCCCTCAATCTCCAAGGCATCATCACAACCTGGTGGGAACTGAATCAGCCTTCCACCCGTCGCGGCATCACTGGAAAGCACCTGCAACGGCAACGGTTCCTGGTCCAACCCTTCAAGCCAGAGCTGATCACCTGGTCGCAGCTTCTTTGCCGGTCTTGCCAGACACAGCCACTGCCCATCCCCCCGGGGCTCCAGCACCAACAGTTCCGCCAAGCCACCGCCGGAGCGGCGCACCCGCAGGCGAGCTTTGAGCACCCGCGTGTCATTGACAACCAGGAGATCACCAGGCTGCAACGCCTGCTGCCAGTCCCAGACCTGTTGATGGCTGGCCTCCTCCAGGGTGGCGTCCATTGGCGGCACCATGAGCAGCCGAGCCGCATGGCGAGGCTCCGCAGGCACCTGGGCAATGCGCTCCTGCGGCAAGGAGTAGTCGTAAGAGCGGAGCTGACGATCCCTGGAATCGGGCACAGATGCCTGTTGCACGGTCATTCACCATGCTGCCGAATAGCAAGGACGCGCAGATGCCGGTGGCGTCAATCCACCGGCTGCACAGGCTCCAGTGAGGTACGCACCACAGAGAACACGTGCGTGCCCTGGGCCGAGAGCGCTCGATACAGATAAAGCGCCCTCTGGTTGAGCAAGAAGCGATCAAGCAGATTGTCGGACACGGCCACCGGCATCACGACGGTGGTTCTTCGCTCGGGATGGGTGGTCTCCTGTTCGCGAACAAAGGCACAAAACGGCTGAATCACCGAGCTGTAGGGGCTGACCAAAAGCTTGAGCTGCAGATCACCGCTATCCGCTCCCACCAAGCGATCCCAATCGAGGCTGATCTGGCCGGGATCGTCGCGGTCCCCAACCACCATCACTGCCGTGACCTGTTCAGCGATCGTGCAGGCATAAAGCACCGCCTCAAGGGTTGCGCGCGTCAGTCCCCCCATCCAAACAATCGCCTGATGCTGCACAGGCGCTTCCACAGGCGCTAGATAAAGAGGCTCAATCAGCGGATCCGGAACCATGGCTGCAGCCACTTCCCGGTGACGCCGCCGAATCGCCGCGAGGGCCCAGACCAATAGAGGAATCGCGATCACGACCGTCCAGGCCCCTTCCCAGAACTTGCTGATGATGATCACCACCAACACCACGAATGTGGCGCTAGCACCAAGGGCATTCATCAGCATCCGGCCCTGCCAGCCCTCACCGCGCTGACGCCACCAACGCAAGAGCAATCCCAGCTGAGAGAGGGTGAAGGCTGTGAACACACCCAGGGCATACAAATTCACAGCCACGGTTGTGTCTCCTTGGCACACCCAAATGATCAGAGCCGTGCCAGCCAACAACACACCGATGCCGTTCTGATAGACCAGCCGATCGCCGAGCCACGCCATCTGACGGGGCAAGCAACGATCATCAGCCAACATTGCCGCCAAGAGCGGAAAGCCTGAAAACGCTGTATTTGCCGCCAGCACGAGAATCAAAAGGGTGGAGATCTGCAGGCCCCAAAGCAGTGGAGTTCCAGGCCCAAACACCTTGGTGCCGATCTGGGCCAGCACCGTGACGTTGGGGTCCGGGGCGATTCCGTAGAGGAACCCCATGCCACTGACGGAGAAGAACATCAACGCCAACAGTCCTCCCATCACCAGCAAGGTCTGCCTGGCATTAACGGGAGCGGGTTCGCGGAACACTTGCACGCCATTGGCGATGGCCTCGATACCGGTCATGGCTGAACAGCCGGAGCTGAAAGCACGCAGGATCAAGAACAGCCCCAAGGGTTCCATGCTCGTGACCAGAGGCGGTGGATCGGGGCGAAAGCCGTGATGCGCCACAAGATCGTGCAATCCCACCAGAGTGAGCAGCGCGATCATCACCACAAACGCATAAGTCGGTAGGGCAAAGATGCGCCCCGCTTCCCGCAAGCCCCTCAGATTCGCCCAGCCCACCAGCGCCAGCAGCAGCAGCGTGAGCGCCACCTCATGGTGAAGCAGAGATGGGATCAAGGAGCTGATCGCCTGACCGGCCGCCATCAAGCTCACCGCAGCGGTGAGGGTGTAGTCGATCAGCAGCGCCGCCGCCGCCACCAGGCCAACATTGCGGCCGAGGTTGTCACGAGCCACCACATACGAGCCTCCCCCCTGGGGATAGGCAGCGATCACCTGGCGGTAAGACAACACCACCACGGTGATCAAAGCGATGATCGCCAGCGTGATCGGCAGTGAGAGGCTCAGGGCCCGACTGCCCGCCAGGATCAGGACTCCAAGGGCTGCCTCGGTGGCATAGGCCACCGACGACAGCGCATCGGAGGAGAGAATCGGCAGCGCTTCCAGCCTGGGGAGGCGCTCCTGGCCAGCACTGCTTTTAGGGAGGGGTCGCCCGATCAGGACGGAATACAAGCTCATCCGGCGGGAATGCGATCACCGCCTCCCCACCATGCAGGCTGAGCCGGACTTCGGCAGCCCTAGATCGGCAGAGGCTCAAACTCGATCACCTAACAACACATCCATCAAGACCAACCAATCAACAGCTGAAGCATTGAAACAGCAATTCAGACAGTCGCCACAGCAGGCCTCACTGACGCCGAGAAAAACACTCAAAGACCACCCAAAACAAGGAGAAGAGTGACTCAGCAAAGGAAACAAGAACCTCGCATCTTTACTTCACTCAACCAGAACACAGCAGCGCAAGCAGAAATAGCATTAGCAACTAATTCAACCTGCCACCGAAACACCAAAACCAAGACTCACTTTAGAAATTATCCCAAAAGAAAACCTAAATCCAACGACAAAGGCACCTCGACCACTATCACTAAAATCAAACAACAATCAATTCCATACACATATTTCTAACACCACTCATGAATCAGCGGAGCCAAATAACGGGAAGAAACTATTTCACATTCGAGGCCAAGACGGCAAGCAAAAGCGAGATTCACAATGCAAATATTAGACTTTGATCATTGCCAACCTCAAATCTCAGCCCTTTACCACAGACAGAGACAGCCAAAAAACTGGTACGAGTTAACAGACAAAAACCAAGAAATGCATAAATTAACAAAAAAAGATTAGTCATGCCTAAAACCAGCACTTTTCTAAGTTTTTCTGGTGGCGGCTGGAATACTCATACTGCAAGCTCTGCCTTTATTGGTGCAGGCCTGCAAGCAGCCAAACGAGGATCTGCAAGCTATAACTTTGACTTATTATTTAAGAATATTGACGGCATCGGATCAATATCAGGAGGAAGCTGGTTTACATCCATGCTTTCAAACTCTAAAGGTTTTGCAGACTTTCTCGCGACTCGACCCGATGACTGGTTCGCAGCCGGAGGATACATGGGAATACAAAAAAAAATATTTACAGAGCAGGTTTCAAGTAAAGATGTTGCCAAAGCAAAAAAGTCTATTGAAGATAAGTTCGAAAATCTTTTATTCGGCACTGGCCGTATAGCCGGCAAAATTGAAGAGGCTAAAAGTTCATGGACTGGTTGGGCCGCCAGCTGGTTTGTGGATCTTGACAAGGAGATCAAAGATGCCATTCAATCTTTAATCAATGGTGTCGATCCAACAGAGCTAGTTCCAACAGGAGCATTTAATGCATTTAAAAATATAAACGGAGAGTACATTTTTGACTGGCTTGAGTTCACCAAAAATACCGTATACTCCGCCTACGGAATGAGAACTTCCTTCGAGGGTCAATCCTTAAGCGGTAATCGTAATGATTGGTCGAAAGACAAAGATATTATATTGACTACAACCTATGACGCTTCTGGCGCTCTCAACTACTCAACCTATTCCGGGTCAGGGAAGAATAGAACCTACAACAACTTCCTAACGGGAGCCAGCAATGCCAACATCATTTTGCCATCTCAATTCGTTTCTAGCGCAAAGGGTGCAAATTACTCGCTAAATCCTTTCAACGAACTAGCGGCATCTTCACTTCAATTTTCAGTTAACTCAGGCTCAAGCAAGACTTCAGCTTTTAAAGCTTATTACAGCTCAAATCTAGACATCATTGAATCGACCGCCGTTTCCTCCGCTGCCGCAGGCATACTGGCATCCACATCCACACTACAAAACCTTTTAAAAGACAACCTCCAAGACTACATCCGAAAAGACTTAAATAAAGATGGCTGGATACTTACCGACAATTCCCTGAATAGATACTTGAAGAATACCCTGCACGAAAAACTTGATTCTCAATACAGCTGGTACAATCCAAAAAGAAAAGCTCTTAAGATAGGGGCCAGTAATTTTGTAGATATATTTATTCCCACTTCAAAAAGCTCGAAAGCCGTCACTGGTGTTGATGGCTTCATCGAAGAGATTGTCTATACTCTCCAATCGAACGTTTTAGGCTTAGCAATTCCTCTGAGTCACAATACTAATTCCAATACAGTTGATTATTTGCAGCCCATTGAGAATGGATCCCTTAACACACTTCAGCAAAATGGAAGTTACAGATTCTACGATGGTGGTTATTCAGACAATACTGGCATCGCTGGCGTTGTAAGCAACATTCAAAACACAAAAGGTTTAGACAATGAGCTAGATCTCACTTTTTTTGTTAATAATTACAATACTATTGGTATTTCGAAAAACCTGACTGGTGCCGATACCAATCAATATATCGCCGGTGACGCAGCCCACTTATTTGGAATTAGTGAACTGGACAAGTGGAGAGATGAATCTCAGGTTCGCAACAAAATCGATCTTGATGGCTACAATGCCGCAGGGGACATCGACATAGCGTTCCCATATATTTTTAGTAAAAATGCATGGAAAGGAAAGCATAATGCAGACTGGGAATGGGACAATTACGAAATCTTATTAAAACCATTTCTTGATGAATACAATAAAATCATCAACCCTTCAAAGCAGCAAACGAGCGATTTCAATAAAAAGAAAGCTCAGCTCGAGAAGGAAGCAACTTATTTAGCCTATTACAAATTAGATATTCAAACCGTAGACAATCCATACTGGAATATCAAGAAAGGACAAAGAGGCGAGGCCAACATTTTCATGAGCTGGAAAGGTGATTCATTTGCAGCACCAAAAAACAATGATTTTTTTGACATTTACGAAGACCTATATAAAGCAACTCGCGAAGGAATTCTCAATCAAGGGGGCTATGTCCACCTATTGGGAGCACTCAATGTTCAAAACCTTGTAGAAAATACAGAGAACACGCTCAAGTTCAAAGCCGAAGAGGGAGTCGTGCACAAGTTCGAGGTTAACTTCTTAGATAGTAACTCTGCAAAATTTGGCGGCGACTATATGAACGTAATCGAATTCTATTTAACCGACTTGTCTGGAAAGAGAGATTACCTAGGAACCGTTGGCGGCAGTGAAACCGAAAACGGCTTTAGTTTTGAAAATGATGTCAATCCCAACTTATTTTATCTCGAGCATGGGGAGTCACTTGACTTTGTCTACAAAAACAAATCCAATGAAACCGAATCCAATGATCGTCTAATCATTGAAGAATATGATGCAAATCGATACGAAATTAAGATTATGGACGAAGCAAAAAATCAGCAAATTGCCAGCCTGCTGACAACATTTGTCCCATTCAATTCGAAAGCTGACTCTCTGGCATTAGATCCAACACAACGCACGAGCTCTGATGATACTTATTTCAAAATCAATGCTGGTGAAAAATTCTCAATCTCCCTTGATGCCATTGCTGCCATGCGCAACACTATCGGCTTGATTCAAGTCGACGTGGATCCCATCACCGGAAACGCTACATTCAATGGATTTGCAACCGATAGCAATGAGTTTGATCAAGCCGTAAGAGCAGCACTAGCCAGCAATTCAGCTGGCTTTACGACACAAGTGCTCAATCCCGGAGTCACGGACAAAAAGGTCCAGTGGACTGCGAGTCAAGATGGCTACTACGCTCCCGCGATGATTACAGAAAAGGACAGGCTTTTTGCACTGAATCATACTCTTGATTCCACGACTCACACCAGAATTGTTGGTGAATACACAGTTGCTTTTGAAGATATGATTGGCATAAATCAGAGTGACTTCGACTTCAACGACGCTGTCTTCCAACTCACGCCAATCGTCTAAAATAAATTGTAGCCATTGATGATTTATTTGGGTCTTAGCAAAGCCCAAGTAAATCATCAAGTTTTAAAATCCCTTTAGTACTCAGCAAGTTGATGTTGGTTGCCTTGCTCCTGAAGCTCAAAAGCTTTTGTGGACTCAACGTTTGATCCTCCATCCCTACTAGGGGCAAGGTTTGAAACTCTTGGCTTGGCAGCAACAAGAAGAAATCCCCCAACATTGGAGGGGGGGGTGCTTGAAAACCTCAGATCGCCAGGCTGTCTGGACGGGTCTCGATTAACTCAGCCAAATCCTTCAGGAAGGCGGCACCGTCTGCGCCATAAATCACACGGTGATCAGCGGTGAGGTTCACCTGCATCTGGCGCTTCACAGAGATCGAACCGTCCTTCCCGGCTACCACCGTGGGACGAGAAGCGGCGACAGCCAGGATCGCACCGGTGCCAGGCGGAAGGATCGCATCAAAACGATCCACCCCAAACATGCCCAGGTTGGACAACGTGAAGGTACCGGTGCTGTACTCCTCGGGCTGCAGTTGCTTGCTGCGAGAGCGCTTCACCAGGTCTGCCCACTGGCGAGACATCTCATACAGATCAGTGCGGTCGGCCTGTCGCAGGACTGGTGTGATCAAACCTCCGTCCTCCATGGCGACGGCCACCGCCACGTTCACATCGGCGGGATACGCCATCCCAGCCGCAGTGGTGGCTGCATTCACCTGGGGATGACGAGCCAAGGTGACGGCCACCGCCTTAGCCAGCAGCGCCGTCATCGTCACGCCCTTGGGCTTCACCTGCTTATAAAAAACATCCAACTTGTCCGTGGTGATCGTGTATCCAACGCGGAAGCAAGGAACAGCCAGGCTGGCTTCCATGTTGCGGTTCACCGCGGCCTGGAGAGTGTTGAAGGCCACGGTCTCACCAGGAGCACCGAAGCTATTGCCTGCCTGGGCAGTCGGCACTGCTGGGGCACCAGCACCAGCCACGATCGCTGCAGAGGTACCTTCCCCAACCCGCGGAACACTGACAGGGCGGCCAGCGGCCCGTTCGACATCTTCTGCCTGAATACGACCATTCGGGCCACTGCCGCGAACGCTGGCGAGATTCACCCCCATCTGAGAGGCGAGCTTCTTGGCCCGGGGGCTAGCAACAAGACGACCATCACTAACGACAGGCGCCGGAGCCGCTGCAGGCACAGGGGCCGGTGGAGCCACCACAGGTGCAGCAACTGCTGGGGCAGGAGCCGGGGCGGCGGCCGCAGGAGGCGATGACGGAGCTTCTGAAGAGGGAGCTGGGGAGGCTCCACCAGCGCCACCGCCCTTGGCCTGAGCCTCAGCGATCTCAGCTTCGGTCTCCACGATCAGACCAATGGTTTCTCCCACTGGAGCGGTGCTGCCGGCCGGCATGAGCACAGCAGCCAAATAACCCTCGTTAAACGACTCCACATCCATGTCGGCCTTGTCGGACTCGACCACAAGCACCGACTCACCTCGGCCCACCTTGTCTCCTGGCTTTTTAAGCCACTCGACAATCTTCCCCTCCGTCATCGTGGAGCTGAGGGCAGGCATGAAGATGTCGTGGGTCGCCAAAACCTTCTCCAGTGGGGCTGAGTAGCGGAATTTTACGGGCCGGCAGGCCGAGCAGGAGCAGGATCAGCCCTGCTCGATCGACTCGACCACACCATCACGGACCACAACGGCGACCTGCATCTTGCTGACGAGGTTGTCGCCGACGGCCAGTTCACAGAAACTCTCGATCTGACCCTGATCAACGATCTCCTCCATCGCGACATCGCGCACCTGCGACTGCTGCTGGAGAAGATTGCGCTTCTGCTCTTCCAGTTCAGAGCGCTTGGCAGCGACCTGCTGCTGCACCTGTGCCACCTGATCCTGCACCCTGGGATCCAGAGGATTGGCGCTCTGACGACGCACCTCCTCAACCACCTGCTGCCCCTCCTGCTCCAGCTGGCCTAACTGCTGATCGGTGGTCGCGATCGCGGTGCTGAGCTCCCGCTCCGCTTCTTCCTTCCAAGCCGGCGTCACAACAGCACGGATCGCGATTGTGCGCTTAATCGACAGGGTGGTGCCGTCAGACATGGAAGAAAGGAAAGAGCGCCAAGCGTCTCAGTCCCAGCCTCGGGGGTCAAGCCACCCCGATGGCGGGTTCCCGATCCAGGAGGCTCAGCGCCCGTAGAAGCCCTGGATCACAGCCCGATCGCGGTCAGTGATGCGATCGCGACGTTGCTTAAGCGTTTGTGTGAGCAAACCATTTTCAATCGTGAATGGCTCCACCAGTCCCACCCCGGCCAGACGCTCATCCCCCCTGGAGCCAACGCGTGCTGTCAACAACCGATTGAACTCACCACGCAGAAGACGACAAATCTCAGCCTGCCCAGGGGATCCACCCAGATCGGCCGCCACACTCACCCCCTGCTCCGCAGCCCAAGCCTGAATGGCGTCAGTTCGAGGGACCACAAGGGCACCAAGTTGACGCTCGTCCTGACCCACGAGCATGACTTGCTCTACCAATGGGCTCGACACCAGTAGCTCCTCCAGCGGCCCCGGTTCAATGTTTTCACCGCTGCTGAGCACGATCGTGTCTTTGGCGCGGCCAGTCAGCACCACGGAGCCATCGGGCAGCAGCATGCCCAAATCACCCGTATCGAACCAGCCGTCGCCATCAAGCACCTTGGCAGTGGCGTCTGGCTTGCCGAGGTAGCCAGCCATCACCTGGGGACCGCGAACCAACACCACGCCGCGCTCCCGGAAGCCGAGCGGTGCGCGAGTGTCGGCATCAACGATGCGAAATTCGGTTTCTGGCATGGGCAGCCCCGAACTTCCACGGATATTGCGCCAAGGTCGCCGGCAACTCACCACCGGACTGGTCTCAGTCAGTCCGTAACCCACCAAAAGCTCGATCCCTACCGCTTCAAAGAAGGCATCCACATGGGGGGCAATGGCACCACCGCCATTGATCGGGAACTGCAACTGGCCACCACTGAGCTGCAGACGCAACTTGGGCCAGATCAGCGTCGAGGCGAGGGCATGGGCGGGCCAGCGCCGCGTCATCTCAGCGGCAGCCTTCAGGCGCTGACGTCGCCCCAGGGACTCGAGCATGAGATTGCGATTACGACGGCGGGCCAGGCAGTAGGCGCTGCTATTGGCCAGAGCGGCGCGCAGGAGACGCTGGCGTGAGGCTGGAAAGGTCTTGAGCACATCCTCAAAACCAGCCTGCACTGCCTCCCAAAGACGCGGCACGGTGGCCATCACCACCGGCTTCACCCTGGGCAGATCACGCTTGAGCTGCTTGATCGTTGTGTAGCTCTGTGAGCAGGCGCAGGAAAAGAAGTAGTACTCCGCGCTGCGCTCATAGGAATGCCAGATCGGCAGCACGCTCAGCACAGGTGCTCCTGGGGCTGGATGGGCCACACAGGCGAGGCTGCGGATCTGATGCAACAAGTTGGCGTGGGTGAGCGGCACCCCCTTTGGCTGACCGGTCGTCCCAGAGGTGTAGAGAATCGTGGCCGTCGTGGAGCCAGCCGTATCCAGGCCTCGGCTAACGATCGGATCCGGTGCTGTGCCCAAAGCGCCCATGGCCAAAAAGGCCTCCCACCCGATCACCCCCTCGAAGACCGGCTCACCTTCCAGCTGGATGATGCAGCGCAGACTTTCCCGCAGGGGCTCCGCAAGGTCCAGCCGTTGCAGCAGCTCAGCGTTCTGCACCACAAGGGCCACGGCTTTGCTGTCCTGAAGGATGTAATCAAGCTCCTGCACAGGAGCAGCGGCACCCCGCACAGCGCTGACAGCACCCGAACGCATCAAGCCCTGATCAACCACGAGCCAGCGAGGACTGTTCTCGGCAAACAACCCCACCACATCGCCTGAGCCGACCCCAAGGGAACGGAAGGCGGCAGCGGCGGCGGTGATCCGGTCCGCCAGCTGCCGGTAGCTAAAGCATTCGGGATGGGTCGCATGGGGCGCATCGACCGCCATCACATCCCCATGGTGACTCGCCAACCAAGGCCAGATTTGATCCACTCTGCCCAGATCCTCCACATGGGAATGAGCCTTGAGCGCTGCCTGCTCACGAGGGGTGGGGGTCCAGCTGGAGCGGGCGGCGATGGGCACGGGGATCGAGGGCAGACCGCCCAGGGCTATCACCCCCTCGGCTCATCGGCAATCATCAAGTGGCTGAATGCGGCACCAGGCCCCTGCCAGCGGAGCCCAAAGCGTTGCCCCAGGGCATCCCGCAGCAGCGGCTGCACATCCTCCACTCTCAGCCCCGGGATCCACTCACTCAGTCGCCCCACGGCCTTCCCTTTCAACCCGCAAGGCACAACTGCGTCAAAACCGCTGAGGTTGCCACTCACATTGAGCGCCAGGCCGTGCTGGGTAATCCATCGGCGGCAACCCACGCCGATCGCCGCCAGTTTGCGGCCATCCAGCCACACCCCAGTCATCCCCTCAATCCGTTCGCCCTCGAGATCCAGCTGGACCAGTACATCGATCACCACCTGTTCCAGCTGCCGCAGATACCAGTGCAGATCACACTGGTGCCGGTGCAGATCCAGCACGGGGTAAGCGACCAACTGGCCGGGCATGTGATGGGTGACTTCCCCGCCACGATCGATGCGGTGCAATGGTGCTGGCGGCTCAGCAGGATCGAAGAGCAAATGCTGGTCGGAGGCGCCGCGGCCAAGGGTGTAGCAAGAGGGATGCTGCAGCAGCCATACCGCTTCCGGAGGCTGCACCACTTCATGATCGTTTTGAACCGAACGAGTGGAGAAGGCCAACAATCTCTCCTGCCAGTGCTGCTGCCAGCTCCAGGCGACGGAGAACGGCACCAGCTGCTGCGGCTCAAAAAGAAATGCCGAAGGCCTCTGTGCGCCCTGGTTTGGCGTCTCTAGCGTGCAGATATCAATCGGCACCGGAGAGATGCCATGAAGCTTCTGATCCATGGTCGCAACCTGGAAGTGACCTCGGCTCTGCGCGACTACACCGAATCGAAGCTCGAGCGGGCCGTTCAGCACTACAACGACATGGTGATGGAAGCGGATGTGCACCTGTCAGTCGCCCGCAACCCCCGCGTTCCCCAACAGACAGCTGAGGTGACGGTGTTCGCCAACGGCACGGTGATTCGTGCCCAGGAACGCAGCGAAAACCTTTACGCCAGCATCGACCTGGTGGCCAACAAACTGAGCCGTCAGCTGCGTCGTTACAAGGAACGCCACAGTGACCACCACCACAGCCATGGCCATCGGGCCAGCACCACCCCGACCACCGAAGCGGTGATCGACGAATCATCGGTGGATGGCTCACTGCTCGATGGCAAGGAGGCCCACCTGCCTGATCCTGGTGTGCGTCGCAAGTATTTCACGATGCCCCTGATGGGCGTTGAAGAAGCGCGGCATCAGCTCGATCTCATCGACCACGACTTCTATTTATTTCGCGATGCAGAGACCAAGGAGTTGCAGGTGATTTACCGCCGCAATCATGGGGGCTATGGCGTCATCCAGGCGCGAGACTGACGCTTCCCACCCAAGCCCATGACCCGCTTGCCCCGGCAGCAGGAGCTGCCGGATCTAGCCCCCTTGATCCATCAGGCCCTGCTGGATCCTCTACTCAGCCGTGATCGCCTGAACGAGGGCTGCGATGCAGCCCGCCAGCTTGGGCTTGGAAAGCTATGCACCAACCTCAGCCAGCTGACGGCCGTGCGGGAGCGTCTCGGCGCTCCGGGACCCACGGGCCTGATCGCAGTGATCGCCTTCCCCTTCGGCGCCATCCCCACAACCCTCAAACAAGCGCAAGCGGAGTGGGCCGCTGAGCACGGCGCTGAAGCACTCGACGTTGTGCCTGACCTGACGGCACTGGCTGAAGACCGCCCCAACGCCTTTGCTGAGGAGCTCGCCATCCTGATCAACGTTGGGTTACCGGTCACCGTGATCCTCGACATGGCGAGGCTGGAAGAAGCACAGCTGAAGCTGGCGGTTGAGGCCGCCATTGATGCAGGCGCTGAAGCCGTACAGACAAGTAACGGCTTCGGAGCCGCCACCACAGCCAGGCAAGTCCAGCAGCTGCGAAGTCTCAGCCGCGGACGATGTGGCATCAAGGCTGCCGGCGGCGTGCATAGCCTGGAACAGTGTCAGCAGCTGATCGAAGCGGGCGCCACTGCTCTAGGCACGAGCAGTGGACCGCAGTTGATGCAGGCTCTGCGCACCCCGATCGCCAGCGGCAACGGAAACATCGATGGCTGACCGCCGGCTGGAAGGGCTGGCCTTAAAGGTGGGCCCCCTGGGCGAACATGACCGGCTGTTGACCCTGCTCAGCGCAGAAGCGGGGGTGATCCGTCTGGCAGTGCCCGGTGCCCGCAGACCACGCAGCAGCCTGGCCGCCGCCGTGCCCCTCACCCAGATGGAGCTGCAGGTGGTGGGGCGTCGCGGTTTGCCTCGGGTGCGTCAGCTCAGGGTGCAGCACAACTTCGGCGCCGTCGGGCAACGACTGGAAACCTTGGCCGGGGCGCAGGCTCTGGCCGAACTTTGCATGGCTCTGGTGCAAGACGACGACCCTTTGGCAGGCCTCCTTGACACCGTGGTGATCCACCTAGAGCGACTGGAAACCATCAGCCGTGATCAGAGCAGCGGCTGCACAGCCCTTGCCAGCAGCGTTCAAGCCTGTATTCATCTGCTCGCCCTTGGCGGCTACGGCCTACCGCTGCAAAACTGCTGCCGATGCGGCGACGCCCTGATCCCCCCCATTGGTCAATGGGACTGGCGCTGCAGCCTGATCGTCGATGAGGGCCTGGCCATCGGTCGCCAACCTGGTGCGGCCGTTCAGCTCAATCCCTCGGAGCTGGCCCTACTCCAGCGACTGCCTCGCGCAGAACTGCCTCGCCGCCGCGATGGCAGCCTGATGGGCCCTGAAGATGTGTGGTTGCGCCTCCTGACCGTCGTGGAGTGCTGGATCCGCTGCCATCTGCCCAGGCCGGTGCGATCCCTTGCCATGCTGCGGGAGTCAGTGATTGTCTCCAGCAGTGACGGCGCTGGGCGATCATGAGCCGGTCTTCTCTGGCATCTTGAGCGGTCCCTCCATCAACAGCCCGGAGCCAGCACTCCCCACTGGCGGCAACCCCCAAGGAGGGCGCGGACTTCAAGCAGTCCTGCGCCTGAACGACTTCCGCAAGCTCTGGATCGGCCAGATCTTCTCCCAGCTGGCTGACAAGTTCTACATCGTGCTGATGGTCTTTCTGATCGATCAGCACCTATTGCTGACATCCCAGCAGAACGGTGTGCTTGCCGATGTGGCGTCGGAGGTCGGCCTCGATATCAGTACGCGCACGCAGGTCATCACACTCCTGGCCACCGGCATCTTCGTGGCCAACACGCTCCCTGCCATGGTGCTCGGCAGCGTGGCAGGGGTTTGGGTTGACCGCTGGCCAAAACGGCGGGTGATGGTGGCCTCCAACGGTCTGCGCGCCCTGATGGTGCTGTTCACACCTCTTTTCCTGATCCCGGGTCCGCTGATCCTTGGGCTGCCTTGGGGCTACTGGGGACTGGTGTTGATGACCTTCGTGGAGTCGATCCTCACCCAGTTCTTCGCCCCGGCAGAACAGGCCGCCATCACGCTGCTCGTGCCCAGCGAGCATCTTCTCGCGGCCAACTCCCTCTATCAGACCACCAGCATGGGCGCCACGATTGTTGGCTTCGCCCTCGGTGAGCCGATCCTTCGCGGCCTCAACCATGTGTTCAGCACGATTGGCATTCACGGCGGTGAATTCATCCTGCTGCCGTTCTGCTACGGCATGGCAGCCCTCAGTCTGCTGGCCATCCGGCACCGGGAGCAGGCGATCCGCAGCGATGGCCGTTCGGTCTGGCATGAGATCGGCGAGGGCCTTCAGGTGCTTAAACGGATCCCCACCGTGCGCAATGCCATGGTGCATCTCGTGCTTCTTTACAGCCTGCTGGCCGCCCTCTACGTGCTGGCGCTCCAGCTGGCAGGGTTGATTCAGAGCCTGGGTCCCTCCGGTTTCGGCACCCTGCTGGCCATGAGCGGCCTGGGCATGGCCGTCGGCGCCGTGGTGATCGCCCAGCTTGGCCATCACTTCAACCGCCGCCGCCTCACTGCCGCCGGCCTCGGAGCCATCACCTTCTCACTGGTGCTGCTGAGCCAGTTCAAGGGCTCTCTGAGCAGCACCCTCACCCTGTGCGGAGTCCTCGGAGTCGGAGCAGCCCTGGTCGCTATTCCGGCTCAGACCACCATCCAGGAGGAGACCCCAGAGACCCAGCGAGGCCGCGTGTTTGGCCTTCAGAACAACCTGATCAACATTGCCCTGAGCCTGCCCCTGGTACTGGCGGGAACGCTGGTGAGCAGCGTCGGTCTCAGTCCGGTGCTGTGGCTCTTGGCCCTGTTAGCGATGTTCGCCGCGCTCATGGAGCGTCCTTGGGAGCGCTGCTAACTTGCTTGTTCAGAAGCGGGAAAGGCAGAGCGGGTGGCCCACATCGCCTGGCTGGGAAAAAAATCACCGTTCTGCGGCAATGTCACCTACGGGCTGAGTACGACCGAAGCGCTCAGAAAACGCGGACATCAAACCAGCTTCATTCATTTCGATAACCCTGGCTCCCCTGCCAGCAGCACCACGTCTTTGCTGGCCAACGACCCAGACGTGAGCCTGCCGTATCTAGTCAAATCGCAGGTTTACACAATTCCATCCCCGCGCGCCCAGCGGGAACTGCGTGAATCGCTCGAACGACTGCGGCCCGATCTGGTGCACGCCAGCCTCACCCTCTCACCGCTGGATTTCCGCCTACCGGAGCTCTGCCAGCAGCTGGGTGTGCCCCTGGTTGCAACCTTCCACCCGGCCTTTGATGCTGGCCTGCGCAACCTCACCGCCGGCACCCAGCAACTCACCTATCAGCTCTATGCCCCTGCCCTAGCGCGTTACGACCGCGTGATCGTGTTCTCCGAGCTCCAGGCGGATGTGCTGGCGCGGCTCGGGGTGAGTGAAGACCGACTGGCGGTGATCCCCAACGGCGTGGATCAGCAACTCTGGGCACCTCCCTGTTCCATGCCTGCCGCAGCCAGAACCGATGCAATCCGCTGCCAAGTCGAAGAGAGGCTGGGCAAGGAGCGGATCTTTCTCTATATGGGCAGAGTCTCCACTGAAAAAAACGTTGAAGCCCTGCTCAAGGCCTGGAAGCTGGTCAATCCCCCCGGTTGCAGGCTGGTGATCGTGGGCGATGGACCTCTGCGCACCACTCTGCAGAACGCTCATGCCAACAACAGTGTGGTCTGGTGGGGCTACGAGTCCGACCTGGAAACTCGGGTGGCCCTGATGCAGGCCGCGGAGGTCTTTGTCTTACCCAGCCTGGTTGAAGGACTCTCTCTTGCCCTGCTGGAAGCGATGGCGAGCGGATGCGCCTGTGTGGCGACCGATGCTGGAGCCGATGGCGAGGTGCTTGCCGACGGCGCCGGCATTGTGCTCAGCACTCAGGGAGTTACCACCCAGCTGCGCACCTTGCTGCCTGTGCTTCGGGACCAGCCGGTACTCACCGCTGAATTGGGCCAACGGGCACGTCAGCGGGTGATGGAGCGTTACACACTGAACCGCAATATTGATGCTCTTGAACAGCTCTACCGAGGTCTTCTGGTCACACCAGTGGCCGCTTAATCAGCGCAAGCTGCGACCGTGCTCAGCAGCAGCCACCACAGCTTCGATCAGAGCCGAGCGCAGACCCGCCGCCTCCAACCTGCGGATTGCGGCCATGGTCGTGCCTCCTGGGGAAGCCACCATGTCCTTCAGCTGGCCAGGATGAAGCTGCTGCTCATGCAGTAATGCTGCGGTGCCTGCGAGGGTGCGGTGGGCCAAATGCTGGGCCTGATCGCGGGGCAGACCCACCGCCACTGCACCATCCGCCATCGCTTCGGCAATCATGGCCACATACGCCGGACCTGAGGAGGTGAGCGCAAGGAATGCATCCAAACGCTCTTCAGGCAACTCCAACACTTCACTGACCGGCGAGAACAAGGCCTGAACCTGAAGCTTTTGCGCGTCGGTCACTCCCTGCCCCCAAGCCAATCCCGTCAGCCCAGCCCGAACCAGCGACGGCGTGTTGGGCACAGCCCTCACACAAACCCTCCCAGGGAAGCAGCTCTGAAGTCGCTCCAGCGTGATGCCCGCCAGCACTGAGATCAGCAGCGGCGACGATCCCTCCTGCACCGGAGGCGCTGCAGCCGCCACCTGATCCAACTGATAGGGCTTAATCGCCAGCAATTGCATCGGTGCTCTCCAAGCCGAGAGCGCTTGCGGGTCAGAGGCAGGCAGCAGGGTGAGCTCAGCAGGCAGCTCTGAGGCCAGTCGCGTCACTGTTGCAGCCTGCCCAACGACAGCAATCACCTCCTCAACGCTCGGCTGGCCCTGCTCCAAGAGAGGTAACAACAAAGCCTGGGCCATCCGGCCCAGGCCAATCACGCCAAGGGAAAAGGTCACAGTGATCAGTCGATCAATGTCCTCAGAGTGCCGCAGCGCTGGCTTCACCCCAAGCCGGTGCCGGAGCAACACTGGCTTCGGCAGAACTTTGTTCCACGTCCTTGGTCACCACCGTTGGAGCAGAAGCCTCGTCCTGACTGGCATTCGTAACGGTGACACAGCTGGGAGCGAACAAGAAGATACTTTCGCCCACACGCTCTTGATGACCATCGATGGCGAAGGTGCCACCGGCCACAAAGTCAACGGCTCGCTGTGCCTGGTCAGGCTCCATCATCGTGAGATTGAGGATGACGGTCTTGCGCTCGCGCAGCGCCTGAATCGCCCGTGGCATCTCATCAAAACTGCGCGGCTCCATCAGCGTCACCTCAGCGGCATTGGTGCTGATGCCGGGCATGCCAATCACGTTGGAACTACCACTGGAGAAGGGCTCAGCATCGGCGAAAGGGTTGCCTGCATCGAGAGGAGCCAACGCCCCACCGACGGCATGGCTGGCACCATGATCCGCTTCAAGCTCTTCGCCAGTGTCGTAATCGAGATCGTCATAGTCACCGTCGAGATAATCATCGCCAGCAACAACAGCACGAAGGCGGGAAATCAACGACACCGGGAGACTGCAAAAACCTTGACCCTGGATAGCGCTCCGACCAGGCCTGAGCAAGCTCTGCAGCAGATTTCAATTATTTCAATTCATCGAACTCATGCCGGGAAATGATGGCGTTAGGCGTGGATTGACGGGCACCGAACAGGCCGGAACCCACGCGCACCCAGGTGGCCCCGGCCTCAGCCGCCGCCTGCCAGTCACCACTCATCCCCATCGAGCACTCCTGCAAGCCCAGACGATCCGCCAGCGAGCGACAGTCGCGAAAGAGAGCAGGCCGCTCAGCAACGGCCAGATCCAACGGCGCCATGGTCATCAGCCCGCTGAAGTGCAGATTTGGCAATGTCTTCAGCTCGGGCAAAGCCTCCTCCAGCTCGACAGGATCCCAACCCGCTTTGGCGGGATCAGGCCGCAGCTTCACCTGCAAGAACGCCTCCGGCTCCACCCCCTCCTCAGAGGCAATGCGCGCCACGCGCCGAGCCAAGGCGAGGGAATCGATGGAATGGATCACAGCAAAGGCACGGACCACTGGCCTCACCTTGTTGGCCTGGAGACGACCGATGAAATGCCAGCGCAGCTGTTGAAGGTCATCCAGTTCAAGCTGTTTTGGCAACGCCTCCTGGACGCGACTTTCCCCGAAGTCAAGCTGGCCTAGTTCTGCGATTTGACGCACCGCAGAGGCCGGATGGCCCTTGCTCACCGCGAGCAGATTGACCCCCTTCGGCAGCAGGTCTTGTAGAGCCTGCCAACGCTCAGCCTTCTCCTGCTCTGCCATCACCGTGTGGCCCACCCCGACCGATCAAATAAAGGTCTGGTCAAACAGCTCTTTCCAACGCTGATGCTCTGCCTGACCATCGCGACGGCTGCGAGCGAGATTGATTTCAGCGTGATGGCGAGCATCCTGAAATGGAATCACCTCGAACTGGGCCCCACGAGGCTGGAGAGTGACCAGAAAGAACATGCGCTGGGCATAAAGGGTTGCATAGACATCTCTTCCCTCACCGGCTGGAGCCACGCGATAAAGCATGCCGAAAGTGGGGTGATTGAGATAACGCTCGGCTCCCACAGATCGCAAACGCAAACATTTTCAGAGGGAACCGTACCTCCCACGCAAGCCAACCACCACGATCAGCAGGATGCCCCCCAGCCAGTTCAATGGCCTAACCCCTGATGCAGCAAGGCTTTCAGGGCGGAAGTGCTCGGATGGCAACCATTGCCCACCGCGAGCGATCAGGGCCTCAGCACCCTGTTCAGCACGCAGCAGGATGTTGGCAAGCAAACGTTCTCCGACCGCTAACACCAGCCCAAACGAGGCTTTCAAACCGAGGCGCTTGAGATTCACCGCCCGACTGGCCAACGCGCGCAGCAGATTCTGCAGCTCCTCCTGAACAAGCGGAAGAAAGCGCAGGGCAAGCAACAGCTGAAAGCTGAGCCGATCCACCGGCAAGCCCAACGCCGCCAACGGCGACAGCAGCCAACTCAGAGCCCACACCAAATCCTCACTGGGCGTGGTGAGCAGCATCAAGTTGACACTGTGCACCACGGTGAGGATCAGGGTGGCACTGTTGAGGCCAAGCTCGGCAGAACGACGATTCACCACCAGGGGGCCGAGACTGAAACCTGCAAAGTTCAGTGGCCCGAGACGCAGCAGTTCCCAGGCGGGCGTGGAGGGCAGCGTGACATCCAGCTCTTGCTGGGGACGGTATGGCAGCAGGGCAGGGGCATCTCCGGTGGGGAGCAAGGTGGCCAGCACCCCAGCCAACAGGGCCAACAAGGTCACCAAGGCAAGCGAGCGCCACCAGACCCGCACCGACAGACCACTGCAGAAGGTGATCAGCAACAGCAACAGCAGCAACGACACACGCCAAAGCGGCCCGGCCAGGACTGGCGTAAGCAGGAACATCAACACCCAGCCCAGCTTCAGGCGTGGATCCAAACGGCGCAGCCAGCCCGAGTTGGCATCGACGTACTGACCGATGGGAATCTGACGCAACCAATCCATCGGTCAGCTGGAGCGGCTCTGCTGCCGTGCCAAATCGCGCTCGGCATCCCGTTGCTGCTTCCCACGCCAAAACAGCTTCAATGGCGTTCCCTCAAAACCAAGGCCTTCACGGATCTGACGCTCCACATAGCGCCGATACGTGTCACCAAACAGCTTGGGCTCATTCACGAACAAGGTGAAGCTCGGAGGTCGACTGGCCACCTGGGTGCCGTAATACAACCGACCCTGACGGCCGCCGCGGGTGGTGGGTGGACTGCGCCAGCTGAGCGCTTCCTTGAGAACTTCATTGACCACGGATGTAGTAACCCGACGACGGTGCTGCTCCACCGCCAGGGCCGCCAAGGCAAAGATGCTGTCGACCCTCTGACCAGTGAGGGCCGATGTGAACAACATTGGAGCCCAATCGAGGAAATAAAGCTTGGAGCGGAGCTCCTTCTCCATCGCGGGCATGGTGTGGCTGTCCTTCTCAACAGCGTCCCATTTATTGACGACCACCACACAGGCACGGCCCTCATCTTCGATCCGACCTGCTAGGCGCTGATCCTGCTCGGTGACACCATCAAGAGCATCAATCACCAGAACGCAGACGTCACTGCGCTCGATAGCTTTGAAACTGCGGTTGATCCCAAAAAACTCAGGGCCGTAGCTCACACTGCGACGGCGGCGGATGCCGGCGGTGTCCACCAACTTCCAAGGGAATCCTTGGCGCTCAATACTTGTGTCGATCGTGTCGCGAGTCGTGCCACGGATCGGACTGACGATCGCCCTCTGCTCACCGCAAATAGCATTGAGCAAGCTCGACTTACCCACGTTGGGACGGCCAACAATGGCCATCTGAATCGGCTCATCATCCGTGCCTTCCTCATCCTTTGGAGGAAGAAAGGTGAGCACCAGATCAAGCAAATCACCAGTTCCTGCACCATGGATCGCGGAAATCGGGTGGGGTTCACCCAAGCCAAGCCCCCAAAAATCCGCTGCCATCGCCAGTCCCTGATCTGGCGACTCACACTTGTTCACCGCCAGCAGCGTGGGGCACTTCTGAGTGCGCAGCCATTCGGCAATCGCTTCATCCGCTGCCGTCACCCCTTGCTGACCATCCACGATCACCAGAGCGACGGAAGCCTCCGCCATGGCCAAGTTCGCCTGCTCACGGATCTCAGGCAAAAACTCGCTGTCGTCGTCGAACACCAAACCGCCGGTGTCGACAACTTTGAATTCACGATCACCCCAATACCCATCTTGGTAGGTCCGGTCCCGCGTCACCCCCGGCTCGTCATGAACGATGGCTTCCCTGCTGCGGCAGAGACGATTCACCAGCGTTGACTTGCCAACGTTTGGGCGACCGATGATGGCAACGACCGGACGCGCCACGACATGCAACGAAAAGAGATTCTTTGACCCTACAGAGGCGCGAAAGGCAAAACCTTTCCGTTTGCGACGCACGAGACGCGAGTGAGACAGCTATGGATCGGACAGTTGCCTCCGCCCCGAAAGCGGATCTTTCCATGATCGAACTGATCGCCTCCATGGTGGTGGATCTCTCCGAGCAAAAACTGACGGTGTATGACCACCAGGATCAGATCGTGCGGGTCATCCCCGTCAGCACCGGCAAAGCCAGCACCCCAACCCCCACTGGCATCGGATCCGTGCGGACGAAATACCGTTCGGTGACGATGCGCGGCCGCAACTACGTCGCCCCTGGTGTGCCCTACGCCATGTGCATCACGGCCAACGAAATGATTTGCCTGCATGGCGCCCCCTGGCAGGAAGACGCTGGTCAGGCCTTCGGGGTTCCCAGAAGCAATGGATGCGTTCGCATGCCAACCCATCAGGCACGGTGGCTGTTCGAGAACACTCGCAAGGGCACCGAAGTGCTGATTCAGGTCTGAACCGGGGCCGTTCCAGCGTGGTTCTCAGGCTCAACGCACTGGCAAATCACCAGGGTGGCCACAAACGGGATCCAATGGAGGCTCCAAACGCTCCGGCAGAAGCCCCTCCTCAGCGAGGGGTTCCTGCCGTTCCGCCAGCCAAGCCAATAGCCAGTTCACCACCGTGGCCCTGCGGGTGCGACGTGGATAAAGCTCGCCGATTTTGTAACCCTCAAAGCCAAGCTGCTGCTTGAGCAACTGCTTGAGCGGCTTGGGGACCGACCGGGTGAGGGCGACAGAGGCCGGTCGGGTGGCGATCACTTCTGGAGCCTTCGGAAAGGCCTCACGCCACGGCTCTGGCGTCGTCGGACCAGCCTGCCAACAAGACTCACCATCCTGCCCAGGCAAGCAGAGATAACCAAGTCGCTCCCAGACCCGTTCGGCCACGAAACGATCCGTGGTGCGATCCTCGAGAATCTGCAGCAGCAGGGAGCGACTGAGAGGCCAGAAGGTCTCCACGATGACCCATGCGTGACCCACCATCGTTTCATGCCCCCACGACACAGACAGGCCGCCAGCGCCTCCGATAGCGTCCGGATATGTATGTGATCGACACAACCCTGGCTCCAGGCAGCCGCATCAGCCCGGACTCAACCCTGCAGCGCCTCGTCTTTGCTCTACCAGCCGCCATCCAGGCCAAGGTGCGCAAAGACCAGCGCAAGCTGCTGGGCAAGGACGCGGCCAAGCAAGCCCCTCTGCCCTGGGACGAACACGGCCTGGTGACCTACAGCTTCCTCCGAACCTCCCGACGAAGCCAACCGCTGATCTGCGACCGTCGGGATGAGCCCCTGCCCCGCCGCAGCCGAGATCAGCTGCGGGTCGGCCAGAGGGTGCGCCTGTCGCTCCGACAAGTCCCCCGTCTCGGCAAACCCCGTCTCGGGACAGTCGGGAGCACCCGTCTGGAAGTGTTGAAAGTGCAGCTGCCGCTGGTCGATGCCCCCGCCGGCAAAGGCAAACCTGCGAGTCCTCACAGCATCCAAACGGTCAAGATGCCCCTCCCCGTGGATCTGCTTCAGGAGGTGGAACGGCTTGCAGAAGCCGATGGCTGGTCCGTGTCTGCCTGGTTGCGGAACGCCATCGAATCCCAGGTCAGTCGAGAACAGGGCAGGATCGGCACGAACCGTCCAGCCGCCTGAACACCGCCAAGGAGAATGTCCACCTCTGCTGGAAGCCATGTCGGCACAAACGGTTGAGCGCTTCGCCACCCCCCTTGCCTTAAAAGGGGGTGCCAGCGTGCGACAACTGCGCTGCCGGGTCTTGCAATCACCCCTGGCTGGGGTGAGCGATCGCATCTTCCGCCAACTCGTGCGTCGCTGGGCTCCAGATGCCCTCCTGTTCACCGAAATGGTGAATGCCACCAGCCTGGAGCTGGGTCACGGACGGCACAAAGTCGAAGAATTAGCCCAGGAAGCCGGGCCGATCGGAGTGCAACTGTTCGACCATCGCCCCCAAGCCATGGCGGAGGCCGCCCGTCGCGCTGAGGCCGCCGGGGCCTTTCTGATTGATATCAACATGGGCTGCCCCGTGCGCAAAATCGCCCGCAAGGGCGGCGGCAGTGGCCTGATTCGTGAGCCAGACCTAGCGGCGAGGATCGTTGATTCAGTGGCAAGGGCCGTGAGCATCCCCGTCACTGTGAAAACCCGCCTGGGCTGGTGTGGCAGCGATGGCACGGCCTCAGCTGCTGTGCAGTGGAGCCAGCAATTGGAAGCAGCCGGAGCCCGACTGCTCACCCTTCACGGCCGCACCCGTGAACAACGCTTCAGCGGCAAGGCCGACTGGGAGGCGATTGCAGCCGTCAAAAATGCACTCACGATTCCTGTGATTGCCAACGGTGATGTGAACAGCCCGGACGATGCCCTGCTTTGCCTGAAGGTCACGGGTGCCGATGGGGTGATGGTGGGGCGGGGAACGATGGGAGCTCCCTGGTTGGTCGGGCAGATCGATGCCGTCCTGTCTGGACGATCGGTACCCGCCACACCCAGCGCCGAGGCACGGCTCCACCTGGCCCGTGAACAACTCGTGGCCCTGGTCGCTGATCGAGGCCACCACGGCTTGCTGATCGCCCGCAAACACATGAGCTGGACCTGCAACGGCTTCCCGGGGGCACCCCAACTGCGCCATGCCCTGATGCGAGCACCCAGCCTTGATCACGCCCTTGCCTTGCTCGACGCCCAGATCAACCAGCTGGCATGAGTTGGTGGGCACTGCTGACGCTGCTCTGGCCGCTCTGGCTTAGCCGTCGCCCAGAAACCCTCACGCCTCTCTGGGGCCGTCGCAGCCTGATCGTGCTGATTGGCGCCCTCACCCTCCGTTACCTGAGCTGGCGAGTGAGTGCCAGCCTCAATCTGACCAGCGTGACCTCCATCAACCTGAGCCTGGTGCTCTTGATCACGGAAGGCTGGCTACTGCTCAGCGGCCTGATCGCGATCAGCCTTGCCTGGAAACGCGTTCCTGATCGCCGCGGCCAAATCCAGGCACTGCATCAGCACTGGCAATTGAGCGAATGGAGGCCTGCGATTGATCTCTATGTGCCCACATGCGGAGAACCGATCGCGGTGCTCGAACGCAGCCTGATCGGCTGCACCCAGCAGAGCTATCCCAACACCACCGTCTGGGTGCTGGATGACAGCGGCCGCTTGGAGGTGAAGCAGCTGGCCTCCCGACTGGGATGCCGCTATCTGCACCGCCCAGACCGGGTGCATGCCAAAGCCGGAAACCTCAACCATGGCCTCAGTCATGGCCAGGGTGAGCTGGTGGCGGTGATGGATGCCGATTTCATTCCCCAGAGTGACTTTCTCAGCAGTTGCATCGGCTTTCTGGCGCAACCAGACGTTGGCCTACTGCAAACGCCGCAGTGCTTTCTGAATGCCGACCCGGTGATGCGCAACCTGGGCATGGAGTCTTGGCTGCTGTCGGATGAAGAGAGCTTCTATCGCTGGATTCAACCGGTACGCGACGGATGGGGTGCTGTCGTCTGTTCCGGCACCGCGTTCCTGGCACGTCGATCAGCCCTTCAAAGCATTGGCGGTTTTGTGGAGGGTGCCATCTCCGAGGATTTCGTCACCGGCATCGCCCTGCGAGCGAAGGGCTGGCAGTTGCTCTATCTCCCAAAGAAATTGAGTGCAGGCCTAGCCGCAGAAACCATGGCCGATTTCGTGCGCCAGCGGCAACGCTGGGCGGAAGGCACTCTGCAGAGCCTCACCCTGCCCCAGGGCCCACTACGCAGCCCAAATCTCAGCCCAGGCCAACGACTGGCCTACCTAGAGGGGGCCCTCCATTGGTTCAACAGCCTGCCGCGCCTGCTGCTTCTGCTGATGCCCCTGAGCTACGGGCTACTTGGCGTGGTGCCGATCCTGCTCAGCTGGCAGAACGCGCGCGACTATCTGCTGCCGCTGTGGGGGACACTCCTGCTCAGCGTGGGTTGGCTGAACCGCGGTTCCCGTGGAGCACTGATCAGCGAACTGACTGGCTGGGTGCTCACAGTGCCCCTCAGTCTCACCTTGATCAGGCATGGCACCCGCCTGCTACGCGGGCGAACCAGCCATGAATTCCTCGTCACCCCAAAGCACCAGCGACGGGACCGTGGGAGCTGCAGTGCCCAGCTGGTGCTGCCGCTGCTGCTGCTCACCCTGCTCACGTTGATCAATCTGCGCGGACTGCTCCTGCCGGCTGCATCCCTTGACCCGATCGCCCTGAGCGGACGCCCGATCGGCTTGGTCTGGGCCAGCCTCAATCTGGTCAGCCTCTTGATCGCCCTGCGAGCCTGCTGGGACCCGCCAGCAAGCAATCCAGCACCCTGGCAACAACTCAGCAGTGAGGCATGGCTCGAAAACAACGGCGGACCCCGCCATCCCTGCCGGATCAACGCCATCAGTGAAACCGGAGTGGAAGTGAGCTTCACCGGTTTGGCACCGGAGTTCGTCATCAATAGCCGCCTCATCTGGTGCGACAACGTTGCAGCCCTCCCCGTGACCCTGGTCCGCCGCAGGGGACCGCAGCTGGCCCTGGCCTGGGCAGGGCTGACGCAGCACCAACACATGGCGCTGATCCACTGGCTCTACGGACGGCCCGATTGCTGGCCAGACCGAAAGGCCAAACAGGAATGGAGAGCTCTACTCATCCTGATCAGCAGGGTGATCCGACCCGCTGCCACACCTGGACCACTGCAGCGCAGCAAGATGCCCCAACAGCTCAAAGGAGCAGATTGCGGGTTCCGCTGATTGCCTGGGTGGCCAGCAGCAAGGCCACCACCAGATTCAGAGCGACATGCAGGCGACGAATGGAGGGCCAGCGGTCGATCTCCGCTTGCAAACCCATCGACAACAACAACAAACCTGCAAGAACCACGCCTCCCCAATAGTGCGATTGCCAGAAGGCCGCCTGCCAGGGCCAATCGGCACCGCGCTGCACTTCAGGCTGCGACCCCAGCAGCAACAACATGATCCACGTGCTGATCGCCCATCCCAAGCGCAGAGCAGTGCGACGGCAACGCAACAACGCCACAAAAGCTGCAATCACGCCGGCTTCAGCAGCCAAAAACGCAATCAGGCGGGGCAAGGAAGGCGACACGGCAGCAAGATCAGCAACCGGACGCCCAATCCAGGCCTCGGCAACGTCATGGGCAATGGCAATCAGGGACGCGAGGATCACAACAGCCGTCACCCAGCGACCGTGATCAGCGTGCTCCACCGGGACGGTTGGAGCAATCGGATTGATATCGAGACGCCGCTCCCGCGCCAGGATTCCCAGCCTGATTGTGGCTCCCACCACGGGGTAGACAAACAGAATGATCAACACTGGATGCACCAGTCCAAGCCACTGCATGGCAGACAGCGAGGGCACGGAAAGCAGGGTCAAAATCTCCTCCTATGGCAAGACGACACTGCTGCTTTGACGGACCAGCAGCAATGAGAAATAGGGCCGCGACCCAGCTTGCACGGCGGCCGCAGGCACCACCTGCTGATCACCCCAACCGATCCGCTCAGCGAACAGAGTCTGATCGAGTAGCCCCCGAGCCCGAAGCAGCGGCTGGATCCACTGCCAACGCACCCCCAACTTGATCAGAGCGAGAACGGTGCCACTCTCCTCAGCCTGATCAAGCAATGCCTCCATGGCTGCAGGTGTTTCAGGGCAAGGACGGATCAACAAGCCCTCCTGTTGCAAGGCCAGTGGCCAGGCGCCGGCGGCGGCGGCGGCGGATACCGAGGAAATCCCAGGGATCAGTTGCAAGCTCACGTCAGGATGATGGCGCTGAAGCGCCAGCAGCACGTAACTGCCAGTGGCGAACAACGAGATATCCCCCTCACAAAGAAACACCACCCGATGCCCCTGGCTCACTTCCTTGGCAAGGGTGGAAGCGGCCGCTCGCCAGGCCTCTTGCAGCGCGTCAGGCTCTGTGACCATGGGGAAGACCAGGGGTAGATGTCGCTGATTCGGCTGCAGATACGAAGCCACAATCGAAGCGGCCATCCCCACGGCCTCCGGCCGTGCCACTGGATAGGCCACCACCTCAGCTGCGCAGAGACAGCGATGGGCCCGAAGCGTGAGCAGATCAGGAGCACCGGGACCGACTCCGATCAGGACCAGCGGAGACGTTGAGGGAACAACGGGGGATGCAGTAATGCTCAGACCCCTGGGTGCAACTGGGCTTGTTCTAGGTCACGCCAGCCCTGCCCCCAGAATGCTCAACGACCTCGAAGCGGCAATGAGCACACTTCGCATCCATCAAGCCGCCAAGCCATCCGCACCGCCCTTACTCGAAGCCTCTGATCCAGACCAGATTCAGCAGGAGCTGGCTGAGAGGGGGATTGACTTCCAACGCTGGCCAACAAGCCAAGCTCTGCCAACCGGAGCCAACCAGGAGGTCATCCTCCAGGCCTACGCCAATGAGGTGGCCAGAGTGCAGGCGTCAGGTGCTTATCCCACCGTTGACGCCATCCGGATCACACCGGATCACACCGACAAAACAAGCCTGCGTGAGAAGTTTCTGCGGGAACACACCCACAGCGAAGACGAGGTGCGGTTGTTCGTGGAAGGAAGGGGGCTATTCACCCTTCACATCGGCGAGGAAGTGCTCCAACTGCTCTGTGAAGCTGACGACTGGATTGCCGTTCCGGCAGGCACCAAACACTGGTTTGACATGGGAAGCGAACCAAACTTCTGCGCCATCCGTTTCTTCAATCAGGCCGAGGGCTGGGTCGCAGAGTTCACCGGCGACACCCTGGCCGAACACTTCGATCGATTGGAATGATCAGGGAATGGACTGGGATGAAGGCTCTCAGGCAGCGAGCAGCAGATGAGCATCCACAACGGACTTCAACGCAATTCGGTTGCTGCTGGGAGACTGCTGCGGAACGGACTCGCCCACCAGCAACGCCGCCTCAAGATCAGAGCACTTGCGCAACAGGTCTTTGACCAAAGGGTTGGCCTTCAGGACATCCCACTGATCATCTGTGGTGCCATTCCGAAGAGCCTGGAGGGAATCGGCAACCGCCACAACAGGTTCAACCATCGCCAGACAAGCAACGACAGGACCAATACTAAAACTGCCCACAGGGCACTGGTCAATCTCTTTGGACTTCTTTTGGACTTTGATTGCGATTGCGTAGCGATTGCAACCCTGGCGACACCGAACCCCAGCAAGAAGACCAACAGGCAGAGCTCTGGGCAGTACAGAACCACCGCAGGCAGGCGTCAGGCCGGCTGGATTGCGCAGCTCCAATCCCCAGTCAGCTGGCCGTAGCCGACTGCTCCTCTAGCTGCTCAAGCAGCACGTCCACAGGAATCTTGGTGGAAAAGCGACAGGCACAGGTCTCACTGGCATTGAGCGTGCCGTGCTCCCAATACTTATTACTCCCGGTACCACCACCACAGAAACCGTAGTAATCGCATTGGCTCCTGCACTCAGCCATGCCGGCATTCATATCGTGCTGCAATTGGCGAAACGCTTGCGTTTGCGTCGCATCCTCAAGCGAAAGATCGCGAAGGTTGCCAAGATTGAACAGGCCATAGCGTTCGGTTTCAACCGAGAGCAGCTCCGGATCAAAGGTTGAGAAATTGCCCGCCGCATCCACACTAAGAATCGAATAAGGGCGATTCATCTCGTTTTGGCGAAGGCGTTGACCAAAGCTGATCATCTCCAACACCTGATCAAACTCCCGCAGCTTGATAGGGAAGCCATCCCGTTGATTACGGCGCCAGAAACGCCGCAAAAACTCTCGGTACTGCTTCTCACGCCTCAACCCCTGCATGGAGGAGTGGACATGAACACCTTCCTGCTCCTCAACATTAAATCCGACGTGATGAATGCCTTCATCCCGCAGAAATTCATACATCTCATCAGGCTGATCTAGTGCTTCATGGGTAAGCACTGCAATAGCGTGAAAGGGAATACCATGATCTTGAAGGGTGCGAATTCCACGCATCGTGTGCCGATGGGATCCGTTGCCGTTACGGAAGCGTCGATGGGAGTCATGAATGCACTCAGGACCATCAATACTGACGCCAACCTCAATCTTATTTCTCTTAATACACGCTGCCCATTGATCATTGATCAGGGTGGCATTCGTCTGAATGTGCTGATCAATCACCACGCCCTGCTGCTGCAGCTCGGCAGTCGCTTTTTCAAGGCATTTCGTGGCCTCATCGTAATAGCTACAGGGCAAGGTGAGAGGCTCACCGGCATGCCAGAGAATCGAAAGATGAGGACCCCAGAAGGGACTCTCGTAAATCCTCTGCAACAACAGCGGCAGCTGACTGAGATCAAACTGGTGACGCTTCTGACGGTCGGGCAGGTAGCAATAGCTGCAATCAAGATTGCAGAGAGATGTGGCCTGGATCACCACCAGGCCAATAGGACCGTAGTCAGCGCTGTTCACCAGTTTGCGAATCCTCCCCGGTAAGCATTACCAAAGCCTCCTCCGCCACCATTGGCAAATCCGCGACCACGGCCATTGCCCCAGGCACGTCCACGACCATTCCCCCAGGCCCGCGCCACCAAGGGTGGCGTTTGGGGGGGCTGATGATCCAGGTCGCTCCAGACCTGATGATCAATCTTTTGAATCCGTTGTTCCAAGGCATTGCTTGCATCAGGCTGACTGTGCACAGCAGCACGACTGGACTCACAGAGCACAGAGCTGGCAGCCAGTGCAGCAGCAAGGCTGAGAAGTGTGGTCTTGTTCATGGTGAAGGTCAAAGAAACACGACGTAACTGGAGAAGAGCGCGCGTGGCGCTACTTGTTGCTGAACTGTGCAGTGGTCGACAGAACCATCCGGAAGAAAGTGCTGATCTTCTGATCGCTCAGGTCAATGGCGCTGTCGCTTCCGATCCAGCGATTGATTTCCGAACGCACCGCAGGATCGTTGTCGATGTAGGCAGAGAGCAGACGACCGATCGCCAGATTGCTGACGTTGAGTAAATGGGGCGTGGAATCACCCACGACACAGCCCACGCCTGAGCGGCTGTAGGCCCGGTCAGGAACCAACGCATCATCGGGAGCGGTCGCCTGTCGATTGGCCTTCAACCAGAGACTGTCACCACCAAGGAAGGACACATCACCATTCTTGAGGCCTGCTAGAGCCTGCTCAGGAGTATCGAAGAACTGAAACTGAGCGTCGTCAAGCGACCGTGCCAACACATCGGCAGCAACCGTGTTCTGGACAACACCAATGGTCTTGCCCTGGAGACTGCCTGGAGTGCCATCGTTGCCCTCGGGGGCTAACACCCGCACACCACCATTGGCGAAGGGGATGGTGAAATCAAGCGTGCGCTGACGCTCCCAACTGAATGCCACACCACAGGCGATATCTGCAGCACCGGAGCGAATTTTGTCGAGCCCTTCTCGGGCTGATGTCACCGCAACCGGTTCGATCGCGAAGCTGTCGGCCTTGGCATGGGGCGCCGTTTTCATCTGATCACGGATCGCCTCCAGCACAACAAAAGACAGGCCGTCATAGTTGTCGCCATTCTTCTGAACCATCGGCAAGGCATCACCGATCACCACGGCCCGCAAGCTTCCGGTTTCAAACGCGTTAGCTGTGGCCTGTGCTGCCTTAGACCCGCCATCCGACTCGGCGGCGGGCTTCTGACAGGCCACCACTGCCATGGCCGAGAGAGCGAGCAATCCGCATGTGGCCGTCTTCCGCAAACCCATTGTGCTGACCTTCGAATGAGATCCAACAGACCTCAGATCTAGACAGAGAAGCCAGAAGCGACCACAGATCAGATCTGAACCAGCACGATCGGGATCAGAACGGCAACTCAGCTGCCGTCAGTTCATACAGATGAAACGAAGCCCACTCTGAGCCCAGGCATCCGTGCGCCTTCGCAATGCACCCACCAACCTCTCCAGCCATGACATCAAGAATGGTGCGGTATGGAACCTGCAGTCGCGAGACGATCGGAAAAGTCGCCAAAGGCACGGACGTGCGCAGCAGTTTGCACCAGGGTTATGACTGACCCAATCTCCTCTGGTGTCCATGTCATTCCACGACTCAAACACGGCTCAGCAGAAGAAATCCGAGGCCGGAAAAACAGGGGCTGCCAAGCAGAACACACTCCTGGCTCGACCGATTTACCCAGGGACACGCGGAACGTCTCACCCTTCCGCCTAATCCAGTGCACTCAGCGGCGAACCAAGTGCTCACCAAGCATGGGCACTTGGTTCGCCCGACCACGGCAGTTCGCCAAACTGCTCCTGCTCACAAGCCAGTCCTTCTGGATCTCGTGCTTCACGCGGCTGAACGAGCAACCCTTCACATCAGAGGGACCGGCCAACGCAATAAGGCGCCTTTCCAGATGCAACAGAACGAGGCCTTCACAGTGCACCAAGCCGAGCTGCCTCAACAGTGCATCAGGGCCGCAACAACCCTGATTTAGATCGCGGCACTCTGGAACGAGTACTCAGCGAGGCATCGAAACACTTCTTGCTTCTTTTGAAGCAGAAACTCCTGCTCGCTTGGGTCACCTCCGCCCCAACTTTTAAGCGCATCGCAGGTCGTCTTGTATTCGAGTCGCAAGGCATTGAGGTCGTAGGAGAAAGAAGCAACGGTCTCATCCATGGCATCGAAAAAAGAATGGCCAAATTATTACAAGACACTTCATCTCCTTGACGTATCAAGGGCGACTCTCCTCGATTCGGACGATGGACGATAACCGCAGGCCGCGCGCACCGCGATCCAGCCAAGGTGTGGGTATCTCCGTCACGGCCAGCAGCCAGTGTTGGCCACAGTTTCTGGGTTCGTTCATTCGCTTTGACATGACCACCGAAATTCGCAATTGGGCCGTTGTTGCGGCAGCGATGGAAGCCCAAGGAGCCACCCACAGCGAGATGTATCGCCGCGCCAAAGCGCTTGCAGAAGGCCAGTCCGACCCGATGCCGACCAGCTTCCCAGCGGCACCCTTAAGCATCTCCGCTGCTTGAGCACCTCGCTATCAGCCCACTAGATCGAAACGCCTCGAGCTTCGGCTCGGGGTGTTTTTTTTGACCAGCATCGTTGCCTCAGCCAACCCGAATCCAGGCCCTGGGGCGATCCTTGCCCCACCAGGAATCGAACGGACCGGAAGGGCAATTAAGCCACAACATCCAGCACCAAGACGGGGCAGCATGTAAAACCTGCTACTCCACAAAAGCTTGAACCGGAGCTAAAGTGAACCAAGACAGACTGGTACTTGATGCAAGCATTGCTCTTTCTTGCGCTTGCGCTTTTTAACATCGCCCTAGTCATTCATCTAAGCGAGAAAGTTCGTCAATACATCAACAACTGGCGTCATTACAAGCGCCTGGTTAACGACCATCCCGAGATGAATAGTGTCGATCCAGATCAAGGCTTAATCGTGTTTGAAAGCGATGATGCTCTCCGCGCTCTCGTACTCGATAACGACCAACCCGGGGCAAACGAACCTTTCTACGTCGCCGAAGACGAGTAGCCGTCAGAAACCACGCCAAGCAAAACCGCGGCGGCACAAACTCAATTCGGCCAAGAGCTCAAAAGCTGAGCTCTAACCAGTCAGGAATTCAAACATTCCCAGAACGTCAATTCCTCCTCTGAAACACAAGAGAATCACAAAGGCGATGATTCCAGCATTCAGAGCCAGAAATGCAGAAACGGTTTTCAACTCATCGCTCATACACAGATGCTCGCAAAGACCGCAAAACACCCGAGGGTCGAAATCTTTTGCAATGCCAAAGATCTATCCATTCGACAGGCTTGACCTCAGCATGTGCGGCGCCACGTCAGAGCCTCACTCCACCCCCCTTCTGGATTGCAAGGCAGCAGGAGATGACGTTGGATCTGGAGCCAGCGACAACCATCAGTCGTCGTGCTCATTCTCGACAACATCAACATCCACTACTTGCCCATCCTCATTGGCCTCACTCTTGATCTCCTTCACTCCACGCAGAAGCCCTTTAACAAGACGGCTCAAGAAGTAGACCGTCAGGGCTAGCCAGAGGATCTTGATCATCAACGCCCAGCCACAACAAGCATCAGGCCTCCACTGTGAGACGCATCACCGCTGGAAGGCAATGAGCATGAAGACGGGTCAGCAGCGCTAACACTCTCCAGCACAGGCTGGACTCGCCGATCAACCGGCCTTCCTGCCTTCAATAAAAAGGAGCCCTCCCCCCAGAAGACTCCCAGACTCGACGCACCGACCACCAACAGGCCGGCTAAGTAATTTTGCTGTGCCATCCCGATACAAAAAGTCGCCAAAAGCACGGTCTAGAGGGTTCCTCCAAACAACATGCCAAGAGCGAAGGCAGCTGCATTAGGGGCTAACCACCCCAACGGAATGCATGCGAACATCCACCGGATTCTCCAACTCTCCAGTCAGGATCTGGGCTTCATGCGCGGCCAACTGCTCCAAACGAGGTATCACGACGGACCGATCCCAACGCTCTTCGCACAGCATCCAGTAGAGACCGAAGTGGCGGGCCTCGCTAGCCAGTAACGCTCCATAGAGCTGCCGTAACTCCTGATCAGGACTGTGCTCTGCAAGCAATGCCATGCGCTCATGGCTGCGCGCCTCGATCAGACCGGCGACGAGAAAGGAATCCAGCATGCGGTCCGGCTCGGGCCGGCGCACCTGTTTCGCCAGCTTCGCGCCGTAACCCGGTGAAGGCAGAGGCTCGAGGTAACGCCCTCGTCCCTTAAGCACCGCTAGCACCTGCTCAAAATGCTGGAGCTCCTCGCGAGCAAGTGGGCTCAGGGCTTCCCCAAGGCCAGGCTCACACAGGTATCGAAACATCAGCTGCACGGCCGCACCCGCAGCCTTTCGCTCGCAATGGGCATGATCGATGAGCACTTCGATCGGCCTGGCATTGGCTTGATCCAGCCATGAAGCACTGGTGGGAGCGGCGAGCCAGCGGATACTTGCGACAGTTTTTTGAAGGCTCTGATCACCAGCCTGAGCAGGAGACAAGAGCACCATCAAACCGCCTCTTTCACACGAGCCCGCAGATGGCCAACCAGTCCATCGAGAGCCAGGCGATAGCTGTCGGCGCCGAAGCCACAGATCACACCCACAGCCTGATCGGCCAGATACGACTGATGGCGAAAGGGCTCCCGTGCATGGATGTTGCTCAGATGCAGTTCCAGATAGGGAATCGCCACTCCCAACAAGGCATCCCTTAGAGCGATCGAGGTGTGGGTGTAAGCGCCGGCATTGATCATGATCCCATCCACCTGGCCCATCGCCTCGTGGATGCGATCCACCAGAGCTCCCTCAAAATTGCTCTGGAAGCAGTCCAGCTCCACGCCGAGATCACTGGCTTGGAGCGCCAGCGCAGCTTCAATCGCTGGAAGAGTCGCAGATCCATACAACCCTGGTTCGCGCTTCCCCAGCAGGTTGAGATTGGGGCCATTAAGCAAGAGCAGGCGCATGGCCCTCACGCGGACTGAATTGAATCTGATCGTATCGAGCTTCTGGTTCTTGCCCTGATCAACGAAGAAAATGGCAGACCGGCTGGTAAATTCTCTGGGTGTGGTTCGGGTCGGTGCCCGAGTGGTTAATGGGGGCGGACTGTAAATCCGCTGGCTCTGCCTACGTTGGTTCAAATCCAACCCGGCCCATCCTCCACATGCCCTTGTAGCTCAGCGGTAGAGCACTCCCTTGGTAAGGGAGAGGTCTCGAGTTCAAGTCTCGACAAGGGCTTCTTCTCCACCCCCTGGCACCGGGGGTGGATCTTGTTGATTGATTCAAATCGATTGCGTGGGGCATGGCCGTTGAAGCGTTTGCGCCTTGACACCCGTCAGTGGCAACGCAAGGTTCCGATTGATGGCGTCCATGCCGACACCAAAGATCTGAGCCATCGCCTGGATGTCGTCAGTCCGAACAGCCTGAGCCTCCTGTGCCTTGGCTCAACAGCACCGCCGATTGCGGAGACAGTGTCAAGGGTGAAGGCCCAGCGGCCCCGCTCAGCAACTCGCAGTCGAGCGTTGCGTCTGATGCCTGACTAACAAGCTGAGGATCCAGAGTCAGGACCCGCTGCCGACTGCGGTTGAGGCCAACCGCCAAGCCGGGGGCGAGACCGATCAGCCCATCGCGGCCCTGAGGATGCCAACACAATCCGCCCTTCCTGAGGATCGGGAAGCGACGACGCAACTGCAAAAACGCCTGGATCGCAGAGCACAAGTCATGCGGCCAGGGCTGCCCCCAAGGCATGGCTTCGCGGCACTCAGGCTCCTCACCACCCCGCAATCCTGCTTCAGTGCCGTAATAGATGCAGGGCGCTCCAGGCTGGAGGATCAACAACAACAAGGCGAGGCGCAACGCGGCTGCATCTCCCTTAAGCGTGTGCAATGCCCTGGGGACATCATGACTATCAAGCAGGTTCAGCTGGGCAGCGTTGACCTCAGGCCGGCAGCTGTCCTGGGTGGCCGTCCAAATCGCGAGCAGCGCGTCAGCGTCAAGCGGCTCCAGCGGATATTGAGGGTTGTTGTAGGCCTCTGATAATCGTCCTGCCGCGGCCCAGCAAAGACTGCTCCAACCGAGGCGATAGTTCATCACACCGTCGAACTGATCCCCTTGCAACCAAGGAACCGCATCACCCCAGATCTCCCCAACAATCCAGGCCTCCGGATTGACCGATCGCGCCATGCGCCGAAATGAAATCCAAAACCCAGAAGGAACCTCATCAGGCACATCCAGTCGCCAGCCATCAATGCCTCGCTCGAGCCAATGGCGTCCCACTTGCAAGAGAAAATCCTGCACCGGAGGATGCGCGTGATTGAACTTGGGCAGGGCCGGATCATTCCACCAACAGCTGTATCCGCACGACTCTCCGGTGCGGGGATAGGGATGCAGGGGCCAATGGTGGATGTGAAACCAATCCCGATAAGGAGACGTGATGCCGTTTTCCAGTAAATGGTGAAACGCCCAAAAGCCCCGGCCGCAATGGTTGAACACGCCATCCAGGATCAAGCGCATCCCGCGGCGATGCAGCTCCGCAAGCAATGCATCGAAGGCCTGATCACCCCCAAGCAGCGGATCCACCTTGAGGTAGTCGTAGGCGTGGTAGCGGTGATTGGCGGCCGAGGCGAAGATCGGTGTGAGGTACAGACAGGTCACTCCCAGTCCCTGCAGGTGATCAAGGCTTTCGATCACGCCCCAGAGATCACCACCTTGAAAGCCCTGGAGCATGGGGTCGCTTCCCCAGGGCTGCCACTGCAGCCCAGCCACCTGTCGCTGCTGAGACGCGATTGGCGTCACCCCAGCGCGCCGAAAACGATCGGGGAAGACCTGATAGACCACGGCATCCGGGACCCAAGCAGGTGGTAGTGCAAACGCATCACTCAAAGCCAACCACCTTTGCAGGAGCGTGCCCCACCGCTAGCACTTGAAAAACGAGTCGGCCATGGCAGCAACGCCTCTCCTCCTGGCGCTAGACCAGGGCACCAGCAGTTCACGTGCAGCCCTGTTTGACAGCAGTGGAACGCTGGTGGCAAGCGCTTCTGCCCCCCTCGCGATCCGCTATCCCGCCGATGGCTGGGTGGAACAGGATCCCTTGGCGATCTGGGAGAGCCAGCGCCAGGCCATGGCGCAGCTGGAGTCAATGCTGACTGACGAGCAGCGTCGGTCCGTGACCTGCTGTGGCATCACCAACCAGAGGGAAACCACGGTGCTGTGGCAACGCAGTAACGGAGCCCCGTGCGGCCCAGCCCTGGTCTGGCAAGACGGACGAACCGTCGACATCTGTCGTCAGTGGAAAGATCAAGGCCTCGAAGCCAACTGGTGCCACCGCACAGGCCTGTTACTTGACCCCTATTTCAGCGCCAGCAAGATTCGCTGGCTGCTGCTGCATGAACCAACAGCCCGCGCTGCCGCAGAGCGCCACGACCTCTGCTTTGGCACCGTCGAAAGCTGGCTTCTCTGGCATCTCAGTGGCAGACGGCTGCACTACTCAGACATGAGCAATGCCAGTCGGACCCTCCTGATGGATTTGGAACAGCGCCAATGGATGGAGCCGTTCTGTGATGCAGTGACCTTGCCGAGTTCAGCCCTACCCGAGCTGGTGCCGTGCCGCGGTAACTTCGGCGCCATCAGCGAGGGCCTGCCCTTTGCCGGCGTTCCGATCAGAGCCCTGCTGGGAGATCAGCAGGCCGCCACCCTCGGCCAGCTCTGCCTCGAAGCGGGGGAAGCGAAATGCACCTATGGCACTGGGGCTTTCCTGGTGGTGAATACCGGCTCAGAGCTACGCCGATCCAATGCTGGATTGCTCACCACGCTGGCCTGGACCGATGCCGACGGCACCCCCACGTACTGCCTGGAGGGCAGCCTGTTCAATGCGGGCACCGTGGTGCAGTGGCTGCGGGATGGCTTGGGACTGATTCGTGAAGCCGCTGAGATCAATGCGCTAGCCGCCAGTGTCGACTCTGCGGCAGGGGTGATGTTGGTGCCGGCATTCACAGGTTGGGGAACGCCCCACTGGGACCCCAGCGCACGTGGCCTCCTCATCGGCCTGACCCGCGACAGCCAACCTGGTCACATCGCCCGCGCGGCCCTGGAAGGGATTGCTCTGTCAGTAGCCAGCCTCGTGCAGCTCGCCGAACAATCGATTGGCCATGGCCTGGGGGAACTGGCTGTGGATGGCGGTGCTGCCGCTTCCGATCCCCTACTGCAGGCCCAAGCCGACAGCACCGGCCTGCGGGTGAGACGTCCTGCCAGCCTCGAGAGCACAGCACGGGGCGTCGCCCTTCTGGCAGGTGCAGAGGCCGGGGTGATCGCAGATCTGCGCGACCTGGTACCCGCCAAGATGGAAGGAGGAGACCTGTTCAAGCCCGGCCTCGACAGCAACCAGCGTCAGCGCTGGTGCGAACGCTGGGATGAGGCCGTGCGCCGCAGCCTGCACTGGAGCGAAGGAGGGCAGGGATGAGCGACCCCCTCGACCTTTTGATCATCGGTGGGGGTGCCAGTGGCGCCAGCGTGGCCTATGAAGCCGTTTGCCGCGGCCTTCGGGTCGCCCTCCTAGACGGAGCCGACATCGGCGCTGGCACGAGTTGCCGCAGCACCAAGCTGCTGCACGGCGGGGTGCGCTATCTAGAACTGGCCTTCAAAACCGCCGACCCGGCCCAGTTTCGCCTGGTGCGTGAAGCCCTCTTGGAACGCGGCCACTGGTTAGAACAGGCTCCGTTTCTTGCCCACAGACTCGAGCTAGCCCTACCAACCACCAACTTGGTGGGACAGGGTTATTACCGGATTGGCCTGGGCCTTTATGACGCCCTGGCAGGGCGAACAGGTATCGGCGCCAGTCGCTGCCTTTCCAAAGCGCAACTTCACCAGGCTCTTCCCTTGCTGAAGCCTGGGCTCAATGGTGGGGTCGCCTACAGCGATGGGCAATTCGACGATGCCCGTCTCAACCTTCTGCTGGCGCTCAGCGCCGAACAAGCCGGTGCACAGCTCCACACAGGTTGCCGTGTGACCAAGCTGGAGAAGACCCCTGAAGGACGCATTTGCGGTGCCATCAGCATCACGGCTGATGGCCGCGAACAACGTTGGAGCGCGCGGGTGGTGGTCAATGCCACAGGCATGCAATCCGACGCAATCCGGCGCATGGCCGATCCCGACTTAGCAGAGCGCATGCTCACGAGCAGAGGCGTGCACCTGGTGCTGAAGGCCAACCTCTGCCCGGAGGGAGTCGGCCTGCTGCTGCCCGCCACCGATGACGGTCGGGTGCTGTTCATGCTGCCGTTCTTTGGCCGAACCCTTGTCGGCACCACCGACACGGCTTGTGACATCGCGACCGCCTCAGCTCCCTCCGCCGAGGAGCAGGAGTATCTGCTCGCTTATGTGCGTCGCTGGTTTCCCCAGCTCAGCGATCTCAGCGTCGGCAGCTGCTGGGCTGGTGGCCGCCCCCTGCTGCGGCCTTCGGGCGACGACCGCAGCAGCAGTCGGGTCGTGCGTGAACACGAGGTTGAAACCCTGCCAAGCGGGCTGGTGAGCGTGATGGGGGGGAAGTGGACGACCTGCAGACCCATGGCAATCGACACCCTCGAGGCCGTGGCCGCGCAACTTGAAAGACCGTTGCCGCCCCGGCAAGCGCTGCCTCTGCTGGGCTCCGCCACGGTGCCCGGGCAGACCAGTGCCCTGTTGAGCCAGCAACGGCAGGAGCTGGAGGCACTGCTTCCGAACACGGTCTTGCGCACCGCTCAAGCCAACCATCTGCACAGCAACTTCGGCTTGCGGGCCCCAGCCTTGGTGGGTGGCTGGAGCGAGAGCGATCGCCAACCTCTCAGCGAGGTCATCCCCATCTGCCGAGGCGAACTCCAGCACGCCATCCACTCCGAACACGCTCGCAACGCGACCGATGTACTGGCCCGACGCTGCCGGTTGGCGATGGTGGATCAGAGCGAAGCCGAGCGGCTCGTGCCTCTCGTGAATGAGCTATTGGAGAACCAGGGGCATGCAGCCTGCGGGCCGAGCCTCAACCTTGCGCACTGACCGATTGGTCCTGCTGGACCGATTCCTGATCGGCTTCCTCATCCACTTCCCCGATCAGCCACCAGCTGAAGCCATGGGCAGGCAGATAAACAAACCAATTCCGATCCGCCTCAGGGAATTCACTGCCCCAGAGCACCTCCCGTGTGCGCTGGCCCTGCCAGCGGCTCAAATCCAAGCGAAGCGAGGCGCCGGCAGCCGAGAGATTGGCAGCCACCAACACGGTCATCGACTCACTGGTTCGCACGTAAACAATGACTGCCGGATGACTGCAATCCAGCAACTCAAAACCTCCGTGCCGCAAGGCCGGAAGCAATCTCCGACAAGTGAGCATGCGGCGATGCCAATTGAGCAGTGACCCCTGCAATTGCTTCTGAACCTCCACGTTCACAACCCGGTGGTGATAACCAGGAGCCGTGATCGAGGGCAGCACCAGTAAGGGGTCAGGTGCGGTTGAGAAGCCGCCGTTGCGAGCTGGGGTCCAGGCCATCGGCGTGCGATTGGGATCCCGATCCCGTAAGCCAGGCCAATCGCCCATCCCCAGCTCATCGCCGTAATAGAGGCAAGGCATTCCAGGCAGGCTGTAGATCAGCGCATGCAGCACCCGATTGGAACCGGGATCACCGTTCAGGAGCGGAGCCAACCGGCGATTGATGCCCCAGTTGAGCCAATGCCCCTGGCCCTGATGCAAGCCAGCTCTGATGGTCTGCACCACGTCATCACTGACCAGGTGACCATCCCCTAGCCAAAGCTCGTCGTGGTTTCGCAAGGGCAGAGCCCAGCGACAACCCTGCACAGCCTCCTGTGCTTGATCCAGGCAAACGCGCAGAGCCTCAGTACGACCACTGGCAATGGCCGCGAACAGATGGGCGGTGAGCGCGAAATTGAACGCCCCGTGCAGCTCGTCGTCCTGCAGATACGGAGCCGCCTCATCAACCGGCTGGATCGCTTCGGCCAGCAGCAGCACCTCCCGGCTGTGGGCATCCACCCGTTTCCGCAGTCGTTTCAAAAACGTATGCGTGGCCGGCAAGCCCTCACAGCGCGATCCCTCCTCTTCAAAGAGAAAGGGAATGGCATCAAGGCGAAAGCCATCCACACCGCGGTCGATCCAAAAGTCGACCACCTCGAGCATCGCCTCCTGCACCAGAGGGTTCTCGTAATTCAGGTCGGGCTGATGACTGAGAAAACGATGCAGGTAATACTGCTGAGCCACTTCATCCCATTCCCAATTCGAAGATTCGAAATGGCGAAAGAGGACAGGTGCATCGGCATAACGCTGGGGGTCATCGCTCCAGACGTAGACATCCCTTTCAGGACTGCCCTTAGCCGCCCAGCGGGCCCGCTGGAACCAAGGGTGCAAGGTACTGGTGTGATTCAGCACCAGATCGAGCACCACCTTGATGCCGTGCTTGTGAGCAGCAGTGAGAAAACGATGGAAGGCTGAAAGGTCCCCCAGGTCGGGATGAATCTCGGTGAAATCGGTGATGTCGTATCCACCGTCCTGAAGGGGCGAGGGATAGATCGGCGTCAACCACAGAGCATCCACCCCAAGCCAGCGCAAATAGGGGAGGCGCCCAGCCAATCCTTGAAGATCACCGATGCCGTCGCCATTGCCGTCGGCATAACTGCGCACGATCAGCTCGTAGATCACGGCGCCGTTCCACCAGGGCTGCTGCATTCCGTTCTGCGTTAGCCAATCCCATAGCTAGACCCGGATCAGACCGACGTCAGCCCTTTCGCCCGGATGAATTGCCAGCATGGCGCCGTAACGGTTGGCCCATGACGCTCAGTTCACCGCCTGCACCCCAGAATTTGCCGGACTTGCCTTCGCTTCGAGGGCTGGTCGTCCATGGTGCAACCCGCGGGGAAGCCTGGCGTCGCAAGCAACTGCAGACGATGCGCGCCCTGCTCGATCAACACGAGGGCGAGATCCTCGAGGCCCTGCGGGCAGATCTGGGCAAACCCACAACGGAAGGGATGGTGGAGGTGCTCGCCCTTCGGCAAGAGCTGCGGCTCTGTGACACGCAACTGCGCCGCTGGATGCGCCCACGCCGGGTCCCGGTCCCGCTACCGCTGCAACCGGGCAGGGCCGAAGTCATCCGCGAACCCCTCGGCTGCGTCCTGATCATTGGCCCCTGGAACTATCCCTTCCATCTCACCCTGCAACCACTGATCAGCGCCCTTGCAGCAGGCAACACCGCCGTGGTCAAGCCCTCAGAGCAGGCTCCAGCCACAGCTGCCCTCATCGAACGGCTGCTTGGCAGCGCCTTTGACCCTGAGGTGGTGCGGGTGGTGCAAGGCGACGGGTCCACAGCAGCTGCCCTGGTGGATCAGGGCTATGACCACATCTTCTTCACTGGCGGAGGCAGCATTGGTGCCAAGGTGATGGCTGGAGCAGCAAGGCATCTCACACCGGTCACCCTGGAGCTGGGCGGCAAAAGCCCCGCGATCGTGCTGACAGGTGCTGATCTCGCCGTCACAGCACGACGACTGATCTGGGGGAAAGGGCTGAATGCAGGCCAGACCTGCATCGCCCCCGACTACCTACTGGTTGAAGACAGCCTGCGGGATCCCCTGGTGAAAGCCCTTGCAGCGGCCCGAGTCGATCTCTATGGGACTGACCCAGTGGAATCAAGCGACCTCGGCCGGATCATCAACGACCGTCAGTATCAACGGCTAGAGGCTCTTCTCAATGGAGCCCGTGCCAATGGCCAGGTCCTGATCGGCGGCGAAAGCGATGCCAACAGCCGGCGAATCGCCCCAACCGTGCTGACGGTGAACACGCTTGAAGATCCGTTGATGCAAGAAGAACTGTTCGGACCGCTGCTACCGCTGATCGCTGTTCGCGATCTGGCCATGGCGATGGAACGGATCCGCCGCCTGCCCAAACCCTTGGCCCTCTATCTCTTTGGCGGGAAGCAGCATCAGCAGCACGAGCTGCTGATGGGCACCAGCTCAGGCGGTGTGTGCTTTAACGACGTGGTGATGCAGGTGGGTATTCCAGACCTGCCCTTTGGTGGCGTGGGGCCCAGCGGGATGGGCAGCTACCACGGCGAAGCAGGCTTCCGCACCTTCTCCCACGAACGCTCCGTGCTGAGACGGCCATTTTTCCTCGATCTGCGCCTGCGCTACCCCCCCTACCGGCTGGGCCGGGATCTGATGCGACGCATCCTTGGCTGAATCGGGACTGGCGCCCTTGCTGAAGCACCTTATGGTTTGCCAAGAGGAAATAAGAACATGCGCCGAGCCCTGTTTGCAGCCCTGGCCCTGACGGCCTTGATGCCGCTTCAGGCCCTCAGCGGCACTGTCACGGTGCGACGTGGAGACACCCTTTCCGACATTGCCGACCGTTACGGGGTGTCGGTGGGATCGCTGATGCGTTTGAACGGATTGCGCAACTCCAATCATGTTGAAGCCGGGCAACGCCTCAGGGTGCCGGGCCCAACAGTCACAGCTGGGGCCGGCCGTCACACGGTGGCCCGTGGCGAAAGTCTGAGCACAATTGCCAGCCGTTATCGCGTCACCGAAAGAGATCTGATCACCCTCAACCATCTCCGCGATGCCAACCATGTTGAGGTGGGCCAACGGCTCCGGCTGCCCAGCAATGCAGTACTGCCCCAACCCAAAGCAGCCAAAACCAAACCTGTGCCGGTCAATCCGGTTCCGAACGCCAGCAGCCACACCATTGCGCGCGGCCAAACCCTGACCCAAATCGCCAAGGCTTACGAAGTCCCGGTTGCCTCCCTGGTGGACATCAATGGCCTCACTGATCCCAACAAGGTGAAGGTGGGCACCAAGCTGCTGCTGAGACAGGCACCCTCTGAGTCTGCCGCCAGCCTCAGCACCCAGTCGGTGATCGAACCCAGCCCCAGCAACAGCAACGCCACCAGCAACCAAGCCATCAGCACCGGCGTAGCTCCAGCGCGGGATGAGGTCACCTCTGCAAGAGAAACAGCGAGCTCCTCTTCAGTTGAAGAGGCCTCCGTCACCAGCGCCAGCGCCAACGCTGCTGTGCAGCCGGCCACCACAGCCAGCAAATCCGACCTGATCGCCAAGGCCTCCACCAAGCCAACTGCATCGGTAGCCCCCAATCAGGCCGACTGGCGCAGCTATGGCCCACTGAAAGTGGACTGGAGCAACTGGCAGACCATGGCGGGCAGTGATGTAGCCCCAACCCTCAATGCTGACGGCAAGCCCTTGTACATCGCTGTGAACTGCGGAGCGCGCAAGATCAACGTCACCGGAGCCAATGGCGCCTGGAAAACCTGGAATGCACCCCAAAACAACTACGAGCAGGATCTTGTCAAGGACCGATGCCGCCAGGGAAGCGGCTCCTGAGACAGCCTGCGCTCAGGCGACGTAGTGCAGCGGCCAAGGCTGGCGCAGAAATCGTCGACCGCTGTCCCTTAAGAACAGCCTCTGGGCCCCGTCATTGCTCTCGCTGATCAACTCTTCCTGGACCATCCGCCTGGTCAACCATCCCCAGCGCAGAGGTTCAACCTCGGCAAGAGTGTCACTGAGACTGCGGAGATCAGTGCCATGGTCTTTCTCCAAGGCCTGCAGCACAGCAAGAGCCGCTTCCGACCAATCATCACGAGGGAGAGTCTCCTGACAACGGTCGCAACGACCGCAGGGCGCAGCCAGTTCGCCGACCGCTAGCAATAACGCCTGCTGGCGGCACATCTCACCTTCCGCCACGGCTTCCATCCGTCGCAACTGCTGCTGCGCCAGTTCCACGCGACTGCGGTCCGCCTGCTGATCGGCCGACGCGTGGCGCAATGAAGCCTGCATCGCCCAACCGAGGCTGGTGCGATCACCCGGAGAGAACAGCACGATGCACTGAGCAGGGTGGCCATCACGGCCGGCCCGGCCAGATTCCTGGAGGTACCCCTCGGGGGTTGCGGGCAGATCGAGATGGAGCACAAGCCCCACATCACCTCGATCAACGCCCATACCGAAGGCCACCGTGGCCACCAGTACAGGCCTCTCGGCCTCCAGGAAGTGGCAGAGCGCTTGCTGACGCCGCCCGGGCTCCAAACCGGCGTGATAGGGGATCGCCTCAACCCCATTGGCCTCCAGGCGAACGGCCCAGCGCTCCACCGATCGCCTGGTGCGTGCGTAGATCAACGAGGCACCACGGGAGTTGTCCAGCGCTTTCAGCACTTGATCCAACGGATCCTTGGGGCGTCGGCGCATCACGTAATGGAGATTGTCCCGCTGGGCAGAAGCCACCTGCACCAGAGGACGCTGGAGATCGAGCAGGCGAAGGATGTCGGCTCGCACCCGCGGCGCGGCGGTCGCGCTGAGCGCCACCACTGGCACACCCTCACAAAGGGCACGAACGTCGCCCAGACGTCGATAGTCGGGGCGGAAATCATGCCCCCAGGCACTGATGCAATGGGCTTCATCCACAGCCAGCGCCACAAGCCGACCTTGGGCATGCGTCTTGGCGATCAGCTCCCGGATCTGCGCCGACTGAAGCCGTTCTGGGGCGAGATAGAGCAAGCGGAGCTCGCCTTCCACCAAAGCACGACAGACCTGTTGGCGATGCTCCGGCAGTAACCCCGCATGCAGACAGGCGGCAGGAATGTCACGGCTGCGGAGTTGTCGAACCTGATCCTCCATCAAGGCGACCAGTGGTGAAATCACCAGCACCAACCCCTGCTTGACGAGTGCCGGCAGCTGATAGCAAAGCGATTTACCACCACCGGTGGGCAGTACAGCCAGCGCATCCCTGCCAGCCAAGAGGGCTTCGATCACCGGCCGCTGGCCGGGCCGAAAATCATCCCAGCCGTAGTGGTCATGCAGCGTCGCCAGCAGCGGATCCAAACCACACCAGCGATAGGGCCCTCAGCTTAACGGCCACTACATCTAGGGGACCAACGGCGATTCCAGCTGCTCTGGCGACTCCTCAACCAATTGCAATCGCACCCGCTTGCCACCGGCCAGTTCACCTAACGAGACCCGCATGGTCGCGCCACTCAGGCTCTGCAGCGCCGAGAGCACATCGCGCAGGTAAGGAGTGCTGCTGCCGCTTTCGACCCACAGGCGCTCCTGCAGCCCCCCCAACCGACGCCAGGAGGTATGCAACTTGAGAACCGCCGACTCAAGCGCTTGGGCCTGGCCAACGGCATCGGCCAGCAATCCAAGGGCATCCAGGCGCTGCGCCTCCTGCATGGCCTTCTCAAGGTCCAGCTCCCCCTGCTGGAAGGCACGCACGGCCACACCACTCTCGGTGGCCTTCGTGATCCAACGAGCTGTACTGGTGACATCCTTGATCCGGTCGAGTTCAGGCTCATCGCGCAGCACCTTGCGCAGATCCTCCTGCTGCAGTTCTGGCAGCTTTGCGAGCTCCTTCACGAGCGGAGCCACCACTCTGGGTGGCAACAGATTTTGCTGGGTACGCTCGCGAATCTCCTCGGGCAGCAGGGGACTGGTCGCCGCCGTGAATTCATCGGTCAGCCTCCGCACCTGCTTGCGCGTGATCTCCTGGCCCTCATTGGCAGCTTCTGAAATCATCAGCTGCACTTCCGGGGCCGCCTGCGCCGTTTCAAGGAAGGCCCGCTTGGAGAAATGGTTCACACTCTCTTGCTCGAGCATGCCGCCCCCGACCAGATCTTCGGCGGATTCAGCGAGCTGGATCAGGCTGTAGGCCCGGGTCTTGCTGATTTCACGCTCGCGTAACCACTGCAGAAAGCCAGCACCACGCCCTTCGCCACCGCGTTTCTCACGATCGCGAACTGCCTTGAGGATGCGCCCCCTGAGGATCTCGGTCTGGAGGTCGAAACGATCACAGACTGCCCAGGCCTGGTCCAGCTGCTCAAGGAACTCCAGCGTGCTGATGTCATCCCGCTCAGGATCAGGGAGATCCATCTGCAGCATGGGGGGCTCAGGACTGAGACTGGAACTCACAGCGGCATCAGAGATGGAGCTGGATGCTGCCACGGCGAACGACATTGTGTGACGCTCACGGCGTGGGAGCACCCGCCCGGAGATATCGTCCCATTGCATCCCGTTCCTGCGCAGCGATGGCGATCTCCCGAGGTGACAAGGTGCGCATCAAGCGCCCTGAGTCCTACTGGTTCAACGATGTGGGCACTGTGGCCTCAATCGACAAATCCGGAATCCGTTACCCAGTTGTGGTTCGCTTTGAAAAGGTGAACTACAACGGCATCTCCGGCTCAGAAGGTGGCATCAACACCAACAACTTCGCTGAAGCTGAACTGGAAAAGGCCTGAGGCCATTGCCAGAACTGCCTGAAGTTGAGACGGTTCGCCGCGGATTGGCAGACCGTCTCAGTTCATTTCAGATTCACGATGTTGAAATCCTCCGGGACAGGGCCATTGCCAGTCCCGGAGGATCTTCTGTGTTCGCAGAAGGTCTCCGAGGAGCATGGGTCGGTCGGTGGCACCGACGCGGCAAATACCTCTATGCCGAACTGCACGACCACAGCGATGGCGACCAGACCGCCAGTCGAGGCCTTTGGGGCGTGCACCTGCGCATGACAGGCCAGTTTTTATGGCTGGATAGCGAACAGCAGCAGGAGCCCTGCCGCCATACACGAGTGCGCTTCTGGGACCCGAGCGGTGACGAACTGCGCTTTATTGACATGCGCAGCTTCGGCGAGATGTGGTGGGTTCCCCCCGAGTTGCCCGCTGAAGCAATCATCACCGGGCTGAAGAAGCTAGGGCCGGAACCCTTCAGCGACTCCTTCAATGGACGCTATTTAAAGCAACGACTAAAAGGCAGCAGCCGTTCGATCAAAGCGGCGTTACTGGATCAGAGCCTTGTGGCAGGAGCCGGCAATATCTACGCCGATGAAAGCCTTTTTGCAGCAGGAATCGATCCTCACACCACCGCCGGCTCACTCAACCGAGAGCAGCTCGATCGGCTGTGCGACTGCTTGATCGCCGTACTCCAACAAAGCATCGGTGCAGGCGGCACCACGTTCAGCGATTTTCGAGACTTAGAAGGCGTGAATGGCAACTACGGAGGCCAGGCAGCTGTCTACAGGCGAACAGGCAAGCCCTGCCACGTCTGTGGCACACCGATCCAGCGTGAGAAACTGGTGGGCAGAAGCACCCACTGGTGCCCCAACTGTCAGCACTGAGATCAATCAGGGCTATCGCAAGCGAGACGCAGCCGGTGGTGACGCCCCATCAGGATCTGATTAAAGCCATTCAGGATTTGCACCGGCGTGGATGGTGCGACGGCACAGGCGGAAATTTCAGCGTTGTCCTGCGCAAGCAGCCAACAACCCTGCTGATGGCACCAAGTGGAGTCGACAAGGGCAGAGTCGAAGCAAACATGCTGATCGAAGTGAATCACAACGGAGAGGTGCTCAGCGGCCTGGGGAAGGCGAGTGCGGAAACGTTGATGCACCTAACCATTGTCGAAACATGTGGCAGTGGTGCTGTGCTGCATACCCATTCGGCAAACGCAACGGTTGTGTCCAAACACGCAGTCAGCAAGGGATTCATCACTCTCGAGGGATGGGAAATGCTGAAGGGCCTCCGTGGCATCACCACCCACAACACCTGCATTGAGATACCGGTGATCGCCAATCATCAAGACCTCAAGATGATGTGCAAGCATGCTCAACCTTTGCTCGCCGATGCACCCTATGGCTTGCTTGTGGCTGGCCATGGCCTTTACGCTTGGGGCGAAACATTGCTCGAAGCAAGGCGTCATGTGGAAATCCTCGAGTTCCTACTAAAGCTGCACTGGAAAGAGCAATTGCTGAGGATGAGATGACTCAAACCACGCATCTACTACTCGATATCGAAGGCACAACATGCCCAATCAGCTTTGTGTCGTCTGTGCTATTCCCCTATGCAAAAAAGCAACTAGATCCCTACCTGATCTTGCATGGACACAACAAAGAAGTGCAGACTGTCATCACAGAAGCCTGGCAAGAATGGCGCATTGATCAAGACGAAACAAGCCAAAAGCTCTTACAGCAATCCCCAGCGGAAGAGGAAGACACGGCCCATCAAGCCATCAGCAACTATTTTCAGCACCTCATCAGCATCGACAGGAAATCGACCAGCCTGAAGGATCTCCAGGGACGCATATGGGAACAGGGATATCGAGATAGAGCGCTTCAAACCGAACTTTTCCCCGAAGCCCTGCAAGCACTTCGCAGCTGGAGAAGGACAGACTTAAAGCTTGCTGTGTATTCATCTGGCAGCATCAATGCCCAGAAACTGCTCTACCAATACACGCCAGAGGGAGACATCAGAGATCTATTCTGCGCTTGGTTTGACACCCATACCGGCCCCAAGAAGGCAAGTGGCTCTTACATCAACATCGCAAAGCAGCTCGGCATTCGCTCCAAGCAGATCACGTTTATCAGCGACAACAAGGCGGAGTGTGATGCAGCAGAGGAGGCAGGCCTAAGAACACTATTTAGCCTTCGAGACAACAACCCCGATCAGAATCCAGGTCAGCACTGCGTGATTCGGTCACTCAGCGAAGTGCTTTCACAGCTACAACTGTCGAACTGAGGCAAACTGCGCATCGCGTCGATGCGTGACGGCTGCGAGGCCATCCATCGCGTGGCCTGTTCC
>NZ_UCOB01000001.1 GCF_900474295.1 Synechococcus sp. UW140
GCGGTATCGCGTCCTGAACCACCATTGATGGTGTCATTGCCGAGATAGCCGTAGATCCAGTCATTGCCGAGCCTGGCATCGATGATGTCGTTGTGTTCTCCGCCTGTGAACAAGTCGTCGCCTTTGAACAAGTTGTCACCGTCTGCTGTGACGATCTCATTGAGGTTGACATCATTCATGCGCTGGCCGGATATGCCATCAGCAGCGGCGTTGATGGAGAAGTCGTTGACCGTTAGTTGGGAGTCATAGTACCCATCGATGGCATCAACTACGCCTAAGGAAAAGGTGAATGACCCAGAAGTTTTGCCTCCTAAATCTTTTTGGCTAAGAATGTATGTAAATGTACCTTTTTTATTGCCTTCGTCTGTTGTGTCTTCTCCCAGTGCAGCCAGGCTGTAGACGTTCTTGTTGATGGCGTAGAAGGCGTAATCTGCCCAGGGGAAGGTGTCGATCGAGCTGAAATCAAATGAGAATGTGATTGTGTCGCCAACTTTGCCAGTGCCACTGGTTTGGAAGGCTGAGCCTTCATTAGCGTTTACGGCTTTTTTTGTACTTGTGAGATTGCTATCGAGAACACCTGAGCTCAGTCCCAGTTGTGATTCGAGGCTACTTTGAGAAAGTGATCCAGTGGAATTGGAGATATTGATTACGTTGGTTCCTGATGCTTCACCGAAGTAGAGGTAGCCGTCTTTGACGGGTGGTTCATCTGGTTCTGGTTCTGGTTCTGGTTCTGGTTCTGGTTCGGTACTCTTGATCAGGGCGAAGGGGTCGGCCACGCCGCCTGTAGAGGCTTTCACCATGTCGCCTTGTTGCACGCCTCCCATCAGAAGCAGGCCGGCTACATGGGGGGCGGCCATCGATGTGCCGCTCAGTGAGGCGAGTTGTCCACCTTGGTAGTACGAGTAGACACCGACGCCTGGCGCGGCGACGTCAACGTCATCACCACCACTGCTGTTATCCCAGTTGGACCACCAGGGCATTTGGTAGGTGTTATCAACGGCAGAAACCGTGTAAACGTTTTTATGGTCACCAGCGCTAGCTGGTGAATAGTAATCGGCGTCATCGCCACTATTACCGGCGGCGATTGAAAATTTGATTCCCTGATTTGCGGCATTTTTGACAGCCTGATCCAGGCCGGCGCTATAGCCACCGCCCAGGCTCATGTTGATCACAACCTTCGACTTATCCAGGTTGTTGTTGTTAATAACCTGGGTGGCGTAGTTCACCGCATCGATAATCGTGGTGTAGCTAGCGCCTCCGCCACTGCTGTCGAACACCTTGAGGGAGATCACTTCTGCACCTGGGGCCACGCCAACCACGCCTTTGCCGTTCGCAAGAGCGGCGATTGTGCCGGCTACGTGGGTTCCATGGCCGTTGCCATCGGTGAAGGCGCTCTCGCCGCTGATCCAGCTTTTCGACCAGTTGGTATTGATGTTGAGATCACCCGTGGTCTTGAGAACGCCGGAATCAATTACGAAGGCATAGGAGCCGTTGCCGGCGTTGCCCTGTGTGGAGATGTCTGCACCCCCCCAGACGGCTTTGACCCCGTAGGGGAGAATTTCACCGGTGCTAGCTGTGCCATTGCCATAGGCAGGCAACGCACTGAGTTCGATCGACTTGAGTGCTCTCAGGTTTTGGCCAGGTTGGCTGTTGATCCAGAAGCGATCCAGCCCCACGATTTGATCCAGTGCATTCTGCGAGGAAGACCGGATCGGATTGAATAAGGGCAGTGCTCCAGTGGAGTGATCGGGGTCTGCACCAACCGGTTGCACCTCCATCGGAGGGCTGAGCGGCATCGGTCGGTCCACCTCAACACTTGTGATCCCTGGATTTTGGCGCAGTTGATCGGCCTGGAACGGAGTGAGCTCAATGCTGAAGCCATTGATGGCGCCATAGATCTGTGTTGGCGCCGTCTGGATTCCGGCGGCTTTCAGCGCCGCCGAAGACCGATTGCTCAGGCTGCTCTCTGCATTGATGCCGTCAAAGAAGACGTAGTGCTGCTCTGCTTCTGAATGACTGTTGGCCTGACTGACCTGGATCGACCGTGAGGCTGCAGGCCTGTCTTCAAGAACATGGCGGCTTTTCTGATGCGGCCATCGACGACTGAGAAGCTCAAGAAGGTTGTCCATGGTTGTCTCAGAGGCCAATGGAAGTCGCAATATTTGCCTTCTGTCGTGACTCAACAGCTAGGTCTTGTGAGACCTTATTTGTTTCCACTGATCTGATTGTAAGACTGTCTGGGGTGGTGATCAGGACGATCATTCCAATTCCTCTGGTTTTCGGCATGATCCCCGTCCAGCACTGCTCTCTCTTGGGATAGCGGCCAATGGTCTGAGGCCAGAACCATCGGTTGTCCCTCGTTCAGGATCGCTGTTGCTGCCTCTGCTGGGTGTGAGGGTTCTTGGTGTGTTGCCTGAGTGATTCCTGAGAGCATCTTGTTGGCGTTCCAGTTGGGTATTTCTCCTCATGCCGTTTTCCTGCTGACTCGCAGACAAAAACCCCGCTCCTGGCGGGGTCTTTGTCACTGACTGTCCGCTTTGAGGCTTCAGACGAGGTAGCTGCCCCTGCGCTGGAGGTCACCAGCGGCGTCTTCAACAACGGCCATGAGGTCAC
>NZ_UCOB01000032.1 GCF_900474295.1 Synechococcus sp. UW140
CCTGTGTATCACCAGCCTGCTTATGGCTATTCGCAGCAGAGCAGCTACCAGCAGCACTCCGGTTACGTGCAGCCGGTCTACCGCTGAGGCTCAAAGCAACGGACGGCTCTGAAGGCAGCCAAGTGCAAGACCCCGCCTCGCCAGGAGCGGGGTTTGTGGTGGCCTCACTCAGCTAGCACACCCTGGTAGGAGGTCATGGTGGTCTTCCATCTTGGTGATTTGGTTAGTGGGGGTGTCTGCAGAGATGGGGAACAGTTCGAAAAGGTAGACCTTCAGAACTCAATCAGGACCGACCTAAGCAGACCCATCTCGACCTCACAACGGAAGATAATTAAGTGATTGGAACCAGGAGAGCGTCAACAGAGCAGGCTTGAGGTGGAGTCCTGAACTGTGTTGCCCCGAATCCCAACCTTGGTCACGGCGATGATGCTGTCTGCAGGGATACTTCTTCAATCCTGCGGGCGCAAACAATCAACAATTACTCCCAACCTCTCTGATTACGGAAGCCAGCTTCAAGGTGGAGCGCGCTTTGAGCTGGAAGCTAGGGGGAATAGAGATCGCAATCCTCCATCGGGAACCTTGATGATCTGGACGCCAGATTATCAAGGGATGAACCCTTTAACTCAGAAGAAAATTGATGCAACATTGACAGACCTTATTGATCGATTTGAGTCCAGGTATGATCTCGTAACTGTCATCTGGAAAAAGCATTCGGATTCAATAATTTATAAGGAGTACTCGGACAAAATTAAAAATGGACTGGGCCCAGATTTGATACTGACTCACAATTTTATGATTCCTCAGCTTAGTGATAAAAAAGAAATATCTCCAATCCCAGCCGATCTTTCTAGGCTGCATTCCATACGCCCGAAGCTTCTTCGGGGGGCAAGAATAAATGGAGAACTTTATGCCGTTCCTTTTATTCTGGATGTGCAATTGCTTTGTTATGATAAGCGAAAAATGTCGACTCCGCCAGCCACTCTTCAGCAGATGGTTGCATTGTCTAAATCAGGAATTTCAACAGCAATTGGAGGTAATTTCCTTGAGAAGATGTGGGGATTGCCGGGTTTCAGTCCATCATTGTTTGGCGAGAAAAAGCCTCCTGCTGCAACGCTAAAAGCCGGTCTGACTGAGTGGATGAAAACCCTTCAGGCGATCGACTCAGAGCCGAACCTGGCTCTTTTTGAGAATTCAAGGGTCATGACAAAATACTTCTCAGAGGGGAAGATTAGTCTGATGAATTGTGCCTCAATTGACTTGCCATTTCTGAGGGCTCGAGTTGGAGCGGACAACCTCGGAATCTCTACATTGCCAAGTATTAATGGCCAGCCAGCGCAGCCAAGGCTTACAGGTGCCTCCTTCGCCGCCAATCCCTACATGAGTAATAAGCAGAAGGATCTTGCCTTTCGATTTACTAACTTTGCGATTAGTACTGATCAGCAACAGCAAATTGCAATCAACTGGAACTCCCTTTTGCCAGTCAATGAGAATAGTGATTTTAACAAAGAGCTCCTCCCTGTGTTGAAGATTTCAGAAGATTCATTTAGAAGGTCTTTTCAGCTCACGAAGGATGAACTTGAAATTTTGGCGATTAACTTTGATAGCATTCAAGAACTCTTTGAGGATGCAACTTCCGGGCTGATTGACCCTGCGAAAGCGAGTACTGAAATCATTGATCAACTTGAGATTAAGCAATGACTACCACCAGTCAAGTCAACCTTGAGCCCATCACTGTTTTTTTGAATGAGTTCTGGCACGCCCTTGGGCGTCCAGCCGTGAGTGCACAGATACTTTTGATCATGGCATGCTTGTTCTTCGGGCTTTTTCTGTCAGGAAAGAGTGATTTGTCGATTCCCGTGTTTGGGATGAATCTAAATCGTAGGGCAAGATTTGCTCTCTTCATTGTTGTTCCTGTTGCTATATCTTGTCTTGGAATGGCTATTTTTCAGCACCCTTACGGACTCATCAAGCAGGTAGGTGTTCTCGTGCTGCTTTTTGCGTCCCTGTCACTCTTGTTTCAGATTGCCGTAAAAGTCGTTAATGGTAGTCGTAAAGGTCTGGTTGAAGGGTATAGGGATAGGGTTGCTCTCCCTGTTTTTAGTGCATATTGCCTATTCACGATTGTCCAAACCTTTGGTGATCCCGGATCCCTCCTTGGCACGCCAGTCATCCAATTGTTCCAAACCCCATTTAGCTTTGGTGACGTAATACTAGTTACCTTTGGACTGTTTTTATGGGTTAATTTGTCTTCTCTTCTCACTCAGACTGTAGAATGGATTTGTGGATTTAATAAATTTTTTGATCGGGAAGCCTCTAAGGCGGTTTACACTCTGATTCGCTATGGCTTGATAGGTTTTGGGCTGTTTGTGATCGTTGGGATCATTGGCGTGAACCCAACAGTTTTTGGACTTATTACTGGGGGCCTTTCGGTGGGGATAGGCCTAGGTTTGAAAGAGATTATAAGCAATTTTGTAAGTGGAATATGGCTTCTACTGGAAGGCTCCACTAAGCCTGGGGACGTTATTAATTTAAATCTACTTGACAGCTCAGCGGATCCATTCCAGATCGCGAAGATCACAGACTGTGGCTTAAGGGCAGTCACCGTGACCAACGTTAGTGATCATTCTGAGCGTATTATCCCAAACAATTTGTTCTTTACTAATCAAATTACTACATATACCAAGAATCATAAGATTATCGCGCGTAAATCTTACTTCGGAGTCGGCTATGGAAGTGATCCTGCTGAGGTCGTTGAGTTGATTACCAGCGCCGTTGCATCACACTCTGAGGTGCTCAGTAGCCCCGCGCCATCTACAAGGTTTATTGAGTATGGCGAGTCCAGTCTCAACTTTTATGTGAAATTCTTTATTAAAGATGTTATGGGAGGGATACGGGTCACCAGTGAGGTGAACCTAATCATCTGGGAGGTATTGAAACAGCATCAAATAGAGATCCCTTTTCCCCAGCGAACCCTGCACTTCGCCGATCCGCTGAATCTGCTAAAAGAAGACAACAATTGAAGCTGGATCTGAATTGGTCAATGCCAAGCTCTCGCCTCAGCGGCTCTTGGCTCGTCGGCGCTGAAGTTTTGGGTCCTCGTCACGACTGATTCGCCTTGGGAAGGCTGCCACGAACGGCTATGCCTGCTTTGCCTCGTACCCAATTGTCGATGAGTTGTAGTGCTTGATCAGGTACTCGCTCTGATCAAGTGAAGTCGGTTTGAGATCGCAGCTCATCAGTGTGCATTTGTCTGCTCCTTTCTTGCGGTTTGTTTGATGATTCATTAGGCGTGGCATGGGCGCCGCCATCCTCCGTTCTGAATCCTCAATCGCCGTGTCTTGCAGATAGCGCTGACGCTCGTCCTCTCGATTGCTATTGGAGACCAGCTGGGCATGCGCTAGGAGCCCAAGCGCGCTTTGGCGGACGATTCACTGATGGCCTATCGCAGCTCCATGCTTGGTCAATGGAGTTATTTGAACTGCTGATGCGAATGACCAATAGCCAAAAAGACTTAAATAGTGTGTTCTGGCGAGCTCCTGGTAAGCGTCTATGTCGCCTATGAGACAGTCGCAACACACGAGTTTTTGTATGGCCAGCCTCCAATATCGCTTTGCCAAGCATTCTCTCGACCGCAAGAGCTTCGCGACTGAAAGCCGCGAGCTGACCTATCGGGGCGCTACTTACAAGACTCGTGTCTTAAGCATCCCTGCTGAGGGGAATCCCGTCGTCTCCCTTGATTTTCAGCTCATGCAGGAATCTGTTGCGGCTTGAAGCTTCTACGTCTGGAAAGTTGGCTATGTGGTGTTCGCGTCAAGACGGCTCGTCTTGCTCTTGATCGTCAGCTTGATCCCACCATGGACCAACCTGATGCAACCCACTCATTCCAGTCGCTGAATCGAGCTGCCCTTCCTAGCTTGGCTGCCAATCAGGCTCATCCTTAAACCCAGCCGCTAACTGGCGTTTGCGCTGTTGTGGGCAAGCTCACAGCAACAAGAGATCGAGCTGCTCAAGATGCAGCTGCAGATGCAGCAACAGTCCCGCTATGGCTATTGATCACAGCGCCGGGGAGCCTGATGCCTGCGGGCTGAAAGCAAGTCAACACCAACGCGTGGGACAGCAGGCCCGTGATTGCCGAGTCGACCATGCGGCAGATCGACTGTGCTGATATCAGCTGATCCGGTGGAAAGCAGAGGGGCCGAAGGAAACCTCTCTGCTCACCGGCATGCGACTCAAGGGTTCCGAGGCCCCTGAATCGTTCTTACTGTCAGCCGAGACCTGCCGGTGCCAGACCGTGAATGATCAGTTGTCGCGTGCCCAGTGATGCACTGCATTTGTGCCCTCTGCGTCTGTTTGACCTTGAGAAGGGGCAACGGCCGCGGAGGTTGACTTGATTCGTTTCACTGGCCGGCCATGTTCATGCAGAGCCGATGTGCATCAAGTGCTTCGCCTGGTGAGATCAATGTTGAATCGTGAGATGTCAACACCGCATCGTGCTCGACGTGTTCGTCGCTATGAGCTTTGTCTTTGCATCAGCACAGCTGTTATGGGTAGGCCCTCGCTCTCGATGCAAAGCATGGGGGTGTCCTGCCTTTTGATTTGCATTCCTGACAGAGGCTTCTGAGATTGATGAATGGCGATAACTTTTTGGGGTATTGATCTGTAGGCCCTCTTCCGAAAGCGCAGCCAGAGGTTTGCCATTGGGAACGCCAATTCATGACGACACTCCAGACAACAACAGCACTCCGTGAAGCAGCACTTCAGCGGCTTGAGGCTTCATTGGCGGCTAAGTCAGTCTCCAGCACGCAGCCCAAGAAAGCTTCCGTCATCAAAGGTCAGGCCTAGGTCGTGGGCCTTCGTGAGCCTTTGGTCAACCGTCTCTGCCTTGTTTGCTATGGCATCACTCCCTGCCCTGGGAACGATCAGATGTCACATCAGACTTGTCTAGGCTTCCAGTACGGTCCTCCTCATGGATATTGCCTACCTCCTTGGAGTGGCTGCTGCTTTTGGGCTCGGTGGCGTGCTCGCTGCGTTAAACAACAGGCGTGTGGCTCGCCGTGATCGGCGGCATTTGCACTGAAGAGACGTGCCTGAGGCAGAGATGTGTTCCGGCGTGGGCAGCGTGCTGGATAGTCAGGCGTTGCTGCTTTGGCCATGGATACGACGCACAGTCAGTGGTTCTGTCGTGCTTCGGGAGGGGCATAAATGCCGATTGCATCGTCTCCCTCAGCACCTAAGACACTCTTATCTATGCGATGGTCTTCAGAGAGGTGTCGATGCATTCACGCTCCAGCCGCTCCTCGGCGACGGCTCAACCAGGACGACAGGCCATCACGTTGCTTTTAACCCTCGCAACAGTCATTTTTTGCGGTTGGGTCAACGGGCGCTTTTGATGTGATCGCTCAATGAAACATCACAAATAATTGTGTTGTAACTGTCTTGTCTTTGCCCTTTGTGCTGGCTGCCTCCTTATTGCTCTTGAGTGAAAAATACTTTTGTGTTTTGAGCCAATTTGAGCACATCCTGTGGTTAAGGTTCCCGTTAGAGGCTTTAGTGTTGTTGGGGGTTTTGCTTGTGTCTAAGACTCTTAAAGAAGCAAGCTTGCTTGGATTTACCTTTTTGCTGGGTTTGGCCGCAATTGAGGTCATGCTTCATTTCGCTGGGTTTTGATCGGGATCGCGACGGCGCATGGGTGTTCGTCCTTATGACGGTCACTGTGTCATTGACGGTACAGAACACGATTCACTTTCGTTCGCAAGGTTGTCAGAGAGGCTTGTGGAGACCATTCATCGTTTCGAGGGTGATGCCTCCAGTTTTTAAGTGTGTGATGGATGCGGAGTTAGATGCACTGATCGTGCTGATTTGGCGAAATTGCTATTCCAAATGGTCTGTCTATGGCCTCGACTTAGTCCTGCTTTTCCGGGTCTGTGGCATCAGGGCCCACTGTTCGATGCTGGGATCAGCCTCCGTTGCAGGAGCGGATTCTTTCTGGATCCCCTCCTGAACTCGAACGGTGCCAGGTTGCGGATGGCTTGTGGAAGTGTCTAAACCACCAATCCAACTGCGATCACTAGCAGTGCAAGCCAGGTTCCGGGAGGGGGACTGTTGTCGGTGAACCAGGGTTTGTTGTCCATCTCCGCATCATGTCGGCACGGGGCCCCGCTTCCCTCCCTTGCTATTCGGGCAAGTTCTCAATGGCGCGATGCATGAATCGCTTCACGAACGGCATGGGCCACCCTTCGCGCTGAAGATTCTCGGCGATCTGATCGATCTGAATGGAGATCTCATCCGCAACGAGGTCCTCTAAGAGGGCGTTGGAGTGTTCCGTGCTGGAGGTCATAAGGCCAGGTGCGTCTTCTTGCACTAGCCCAGGTCGACCTCATGCTGCCACTCCTCCAGGACTTTCCCTTTGGCCTGACTAGCAATGCCGCACGAGTCGTGTCTTCCCGCGTGTTATGCGGAGGGGTCGTTGTGACCACCATCCTTGGTTGGTATCTGTACGTTCGACCTGATGATTGCAGTGAGCCCTCATGAATCGGTGGCCATCAGCCATGCGTCATCTGGTGCGATTTCTATCTCCAATCATTGATGCCGTGCCGACGCTCTCTACCTTCTTTGGATGTGACTTGCCTCTAAAAGCAGAGGCCTCAATGCAGGGGGACAACCTCAAGCCCGTTGGGGCGGCCTGCACAATCCTGTTTAAACATTTCGCTTTCTGTGCGTTGTCTGACGATGGGAGTTGAGGAACCCTCTTTGTAATTAAATTCAAATAAATGATTGAAATCTGATCGGTCTATTTGCTCCATCTCTGACCAGCCCAAACCTTTCGCCAGCTCTGGCATGTCCCAGTAGTGCCAGATGACGACGACGAGAGGGTCTTGCGAAGCTGGCAAGCTCCTTAAGTGCTTACCAGCTTGGATTGCTCCTTCCTTGGCTTGCCAGAGGAATTGTATATCTTTCCGTGTTGCTATAGCAAGAGGAACTGCTGTTTGGTACTCACGCTGATGAGATCTGGGCTTATTGATGTCAATAGGATGCACGTAGATTGCACTAGGCTTGCCAAAACAGCCAATCAGCATATAGGCCAAATTGATAGAACGTGTGAATCCTTTTGGGTTCAAGTTTTGAGATGTGTTGGACAAATTTTTGTCCCCATGGCGAATTAAGATTAGGCGCTTTGGTGCGGCTTTTGCTGATGCAACTGTTAGACCGAATGTAAGTAGGGTTAATGAGGCCAGCAGTCTGAAATGGATGCGATCAAGCATTAGTCGGACTCGAGTCCATTAAGCATGCATCATCGTTGCTTCCATTCCGCTAGCGATGGTACGTGCGGAGCGATGGCTTGGAGTTTTGTCTGGTTGCGACGTTTGTCGACTACTTTTGTGGGCATAGAGCTTTGCCGCTCTCACCGTCCGAGACCTGATTGGTACTTTGTGCTTCCCGATCAGGTGTTGGTCAAGGCTGGTCTCAGAGTCGGCACCTGCCAATCGGGCTAAAGGTGAAGGCACGATCATGCACCCTGATATCTCTGTTCTCAGGGGTGGAGATCAAGGCCTGTTTTTTGGGAAGCTTTGCTGAGTCTGCCCCAAAGCGATATTGAAGAGCGGCAGAAAGTCTCCAATCGTAGGAGTCATCATAGGAGCCGTTGATTCTGGCATCTAAGCCATCAGTAATGCGGTATGAGAGGCTAGAGCGAAGGCCTACATTATTCACTTCGTCTCGACCTTTGCACTTGTTGTAGTCGCCCTTTTGGTAGTAAGCACCAATGTTTGCTTGAAGGTTGGAAGTTATCCAATAGCCAGTATCTAAGCCATAGGTTAGTAGCGCCCCGCCATTGTAATTCCAGTTCAATACCTGGGTTGTCTCGCCGACTGGGATTAATCCATATGCATTGAATTTCCACTCGCTAGAGATAGCCTCTAGGTTGAAGCCAATTTGTTGATAAAAAGCAGACCCATCTTCAACTGATATCCCTGAGTCTGCATAGCCGCTATTCATTGGTCTTGAGTCGTAACCAGCATTCAATCCATACATCCAAGAGTCTTCTTCATTCTGCCAGCGATAACCCAGACGTGTTGATGTGCTGATCGTGGTACCTTTTACTGTTGTATCAACGATGCTTGAGTAATTGCTTCGATCAGCAAAGTTGATGTTGGCGAGCGCATCGAGGAAAATAACGCTGTTGTCGTTTACAGCCACTGGCAAGAAGCCACCGAGACCCGCCTGGTTCGGGGTGCCCGCAGCTTGTAGTGCGGCTTGAAAGCCAATCGTTGGTTTGATCTCTTCCTTCAGGCTGATGCTCATTACGCCGAGGTCATCTGCACTGCCGTCTTGGCTTCGACCAGGAAGTGGGTTCAAGGCCAAGGCAGAAGCCAGCAGACCGATAGAGAGGCGTTGAAGCAAGTGTCAGGAGCCACTGAGAAGAGCATGGCCTCTTTTCTCTCCTATCAGTCTCCATCTCGGTCAGTTTCAAGACGGGCTCATCTGCAGTGAATCCTCAGATATAGATGCTCACGATCTTTAACCGTCAACTGTTCCCGCTCGGCACTCACTCTTTTCAGGGCCTTGTTAGACGGCGATCTGTCTATCGTTCCATCTGATAACCAATTTCAGTAGATCATCGGGAGTAATTGTCCATACCGATCTGATCTGAGCTTGGCCGTTTATCGCCGCTTTCATCCCTAAAGCCTCTTCGAGCTTCTCTCTACCGAGCAGCGCCTAATCAATCCTTCCAAGCACAGAATTTCAGCTTGTGCATTGTTCCGCGGCCAAGGCTTCTTGAGGCGATTGATTGCCAACAATCACCCTTTTGGATCAGCCCATCAAAGCAGGCTTGGGCATTGCGCATGTTGCCTGTATTCCAGCACAGGCGTGCTGCTGAACCTTCGCGCTGCAGGAAGCCGTATACCCCATTCCGCGCGATGCGCATTTGATATCCAAAACAGTCTGATGTTTGGACAGGCCGACCATCAGGGCACACGACTAACAGCCTTTCATCACTGAATGAGTCTGTTTCTCCCTTGGATGTGAATGAGCACCGATCGTCCAATCGAGTCACACCATCCATCACCAGGAGACATTTGGCATTCAACGCACTGGCATCGCTCGGAACTGTATGCAGTGAAGCAAAGCTGGCCGAGAGGGCTGCCATCAGCGCCACGGCTTTGATCATGGAGAGCACTGGGTTGTCATCACCATGATTGCCTCTGTGATGCCTTCTTACAACTGGTTCACAAGCTAAGAGACGACGCTCAAGACCAGTTTGCAGAGGGGCAAGCCCAATTGTTCAGGCATGGTTCACCAGCGTTTCGTTAGAGGGGATGGCCTTTGACTCGTTCGGTGGGGATAGCACTGATCAATCCGACCATTGCGAAGCGACCATTTCAAAGCCCTGCAAAAGCCATACCTTTTGGCATAGGTGCATGAGCTTTTTGCTTGTTATAGCGTTATGAATTTTCATGCATTCAACCTCGCCAGATTTCATGATTAGATTCAAAAGGCACATGTCATCCTTTGAATCTATTGATCAATAGGCTAGAAGATTTCTGATAGGGTGCTTAGGGCTGGATGATGACCTCGAGCTGAGTTCTGATTGTTTCAATGGTTATCAATTGTTTTTAGCTGGATTTAACTCCATGGTTGCGTTAGTTGCGATCTTCTCTTTCAAAGAGACTGCTCCGGCTAATCCAATGGGTCCAAAAATTGACCCTGCGAGCAGCCATAGCCAGCTTGGATGATTTTTTGAATCTGCAATAGCAGTACTCAGTAGGCCACATGGAATCCATACACAAAATAAGGCGATCAGGATGTATGTGCTCATGGTTTGGCTTGTTTTTCTTCGTTCTAAGTTCCCATTGCTGTTTTTGTTGTCGTATTTGATTGAATAGTCTGTCGTCAAAGCACCCTTTCGTTGCAGCAATCAAGGCTTTCTCAGCATCCCGGTAACAACATGTCGGTGACGCATGGGAGTGTGCTGCTTCACGATCAACAAGGGATGGATTGGTGTGGGTACGACGGCCAGAGATCCGCCATCAATGGCTTCTCCATCGATTGATTGATCACTAGCGTTAGCCGAAGTGGCTGTGCTTCATGCCTGATGTGCTGGTTTTATTCATGCCTCATTGTCGCTTGAATGCTGCTCGAATGAGCCAAACTGAATCAATCAATTGTTCAGCTAACATCTTTACTCCTACCTTCATCAACAGATGATGTGACCTTTGTAACACAGTTTTTAATCATAAAAAGCGAAGGCCTACGTCATATTGGCGATATTGGCGGTAAAAATTATAATCAATTTGCCTCAGTCCTCTGGATAATTGTCTGGTGCGGATACGAGCTTGTCCTGGCCATGCCATCAATTTTTTGCGACACTCGTTTGCAATATCCATGCTCATCTCAACGATCCCGTGTGGATTCTTTTGATGCCAATAAAAAATCATCTCAAAAGCGAGATGAGTTAATACAGTCTTGTGATCAGCTTATAGAGCAATGTTACCGACAGATATTCTTTCATGCTATGACTGCTGATCGAGATGTTTCTCTGGAGTCACAACTACGCTCTGGCAGTATTACGGTCAGAGATTTTATCAGGGGTCTTCTTCTTTCAGAGCGATTCTACAGAGGCTATATTCTTTGTAATAGCAATGAACGAATCGTTGAGCAAGTGATAGGAAGAGTGCTTGGCAGATCCGTTTACAACTCAGAGGAAGTTTTGTCTTGGTCTATCGTGATTGCTGGGCAAGGATTTGCTAAGTTTATCGATCTAATTTTAGATGGTACTGAATATATGGATCGATTTGGTTACGACAGTATGCCGGTGCAGATCAACCGTCTGATCCCTGGCCAAGCCATTGGTGAGGTCCCCATCTATCAAAAATTGCCAAGATATTCTGAGTATTGGAGAGATAAACTGATTTCTAGCAAAATGATGATGTCGATTGATCAATTTAATACCTACAGCCTAAGAAGAGCGTCTGTTGCAAGTCTTATCTATGACAAGCCCGAAGGGCGAGCCTTGACTATCTGGACCCTTCTTCTCTCTATTGGATCGATTGGTGCCCTCATCATTGTGCTGTCAATCTTTAATGCCACTTTTACGGTGCGATGAATACTTCAAATCAGCTCATCAATGACCGCAAGCTTTTCCAAGCAAAGGTAACTAGCAAGCCTTGAAAAATAATGCAAGAAGTTCATAGAAGTCACGACATTGTCAGAGCTGCGTTTAATTCAAGCCTTGTTGAATTGGCACAATTACGTTCAGGGAATGAGCCAATATTAGGTGGTAGCCTTCATGCCAAGGCTGTCTGGGTTGATGAACTGGCTTGTATTGGATGTGGATACTGCACCAATGTTGCTTCAAATACATTCATGATGCTTTCTCATTCTGGGCGATGTAGAGCCCTTCGCCAAGATGGAGATTCGTTGATGCTGATTCAAGAAGCCATCGATACATGTCCTGTCGATTGCATCCATTGGGTTGACTTTAGTGAATTAAGATCTCTCTTGCCTGGACAGTCTGCTGTGGTTACGAATAGATGCACGCATCAATGGCCTGCTTGAGCATTCGTGAATCATGCAGCCTTGGTCATTATCAGGCTGCTTGATGTTTCTCGGTGATTATCGACGTGATCTTGATCCTTTCTTCGCTTCAGTGATTTACTTGTCTAGTTCTCTCAGTTAGATTCAGATGTCAATACAGATCTGGCCTTTTCTTGCTGTTTAGAGTTAATATGCTTTTCTCATCAATCAATTGATCGTTCTCGATCGGTTTGGCAAGATTTTCCCAAGGCCCTTAGAAGATCTACGTGCTATAGCTTTATTTTTCTATTCTTTCTCCTGTAGAGAAATATCGTCAACCCGGCTGCTGCCAATGGTATCGCAGTAAATATAAGTATGTATAGGGATGTATTGCTTGGATGCATGGCTCATGTTTTTAGAATTCTAGTATTATGTGTGTTACTGGTCGTGTATTGATTGATTGCCTGTTGCGGGTTAGATGATTCTTGCTTGCTTTCGAAGTTGTGTTCACAGCTGGCCTTTTGTTGATCCCTTTTGTGCCAATTTAATGTGTCAGGTTCAGTTGGCGCGTTAGCTTGCGAAAGCAATGCATGTAGAGATTGATGGCTGAGTCATTTCTCCTTTGGGTTGATTTATCTACTGCTGTTGTGTGTTTTGGCTTTATTGTTGGGATATTAAGCTCTTTGATTATTGACGATGACCTCTATTGGTGATCATTCATTGTATTCTTCTCAATTTTGTCTTTTGCTTTTTTTCGCCCCTCACGGAATGCATCAAGATCCATCTTGGCGTTGTTCCATCTGATTAATTTTTCGATGCTTTGCCCTTGGAGCCAGTTGCTTTCTGCAGCGATCAGCCTAGCGTGTAAAGCTCGCTCTGTTTTCGTCTCAAAACGAATTGTGCCGCTATCTAGCGGTGCATTGATGAAGTAGTCCCAATTTGGCTCAATCATTTTGATCAGAGTATTTTCTATATTTAACCCCGCAACGCTCTCTTTAGCAAATTATATGATGGCTATGACGTCTGGATTTGTTGTTTGTTTGAGTACATTGAATTGGTAGCATTTGACAGGGTTGTTGGTAAAATGAATGAAAGCATTGTTTGAGCTTATTGCCCCTTGGCCTGTAGCTTTTTGTGCCCTCTTCCTCTGACGACTGTGGATAATTGGCACAGCATTTAATTGACTGTGGATTTACGGGTCGTTCTTGTTTTTGCTCCAATTGTTCTGGCGCTCTCTTGGGCTGGTTACAATATTGGCCGTGCAGCGCTCGGTCAGTTTCAGTTAGCGCTGCGTCAATACAAGAAAAACACTGGTAACTAGTCTGGTTAGCTGGAGGGGCATGTTCGTTGGCTTGTCATGCTTGGTTTGTGTCCTTAATCGATTGTCGTTAGGTGAGGCGTTACAAGATCTCTAACGAGATGATCGAGGTAGCCCCCTGCTCCTATCTCAACGCAAAGCACAGCTATTCTTGCGCCATCTAAAAATTCTTGTTGCTGTCGCTTCATTTCGGCATCTTGTTCTAACCCCTGCACCCTTGCCCATGCAGTTTGTTTGATTTGTGCTGCCTATTTTGCCCTGTTGGTCTTTCCTCCTTCAGCTCTCTAGTCGTGTTGGACCTGTTTCAGCGCTGCAATGGTTCTGGAAGACGATTTAGCTCCAATCCATGCACTTCCTTCCTCTTCATTGTTCCGTGTTGTTGTCTGCAATGATTCGAGCACCGAAACTCTTTTGCTATCGCTTTATTTGAACCCCCTGGTCCCCTTGGCGCTTTCATAGCACCAAAGGAACAGGCGACGTGGGGCTGTCGATCCCGTCCAAAGGATGACTTTTGAATTATTATTTGCCATCTCTAAGGCCTCAGTGCGCAACCTTCCTCACATGCGTTACGAATGATTCCCTTCTCCTGACCAGATGAGCTTCTTGCCTGAGAGGCCGCTCGCGCAGGAGCCTCTAAGTATTAATACTTGTCCTTGGCTTGGCGTCGTTGGCTCTCTTGCCCCGTGCCGTTGACTTGCTCGGGTCAGTGTGCAACGTAATCCTTTCGCTGGTGGGGCATTTGTCGTGTCTGGGGTCTACAGAGGCTGGCTTGATTGCTCTTGAGCCACCGAGCCTTTGTTGCATTCTTCTCTGTTGCGGTATGGCTTCAAAGCTTCATTGCTCTGTTCTCGAAATCTGGTGAAAAGATTCAAATGTGATCGGTATGCTTTTCAAGCGTCTCTCTTGTCTTTATTCCTAAGGAGGGAGACTCTCTTTTCTCATGCCATTCAGCACAGCAAAATTCCTTGGCCTTGGGCTGTCCATAATTGCCATCAGTTATCCCTCCACCGTCTTTGCTGGTGATCAGAAGAGCAGTGAATGTCTGACCGCATCCGCCCAGGTACCTGAACTTCAACATGGATTGATCGAGGGGTATCTTGTGCAGTCCGATTTCCCTGACAGTCTGGAGTTGTTGCCACAACCTCCGAGCCTTGGACAGGCTGATCATGCTCTGGATACATCTATCTCGCGAAGAAGCTTCAGTCTGCCTGGAACGCCGCGCTGGACTCTTGCAGCCAGTGATGCCAACCTAAGGTTCCCCGATGCGGCTGGCACCTTTTCCTGTGCAATCGGTGTTCCCATTAGCGAGTCTGACACTCCTAGGCTTTACCAACTCCTCAGGCGCAGTCTCACCGATGCTGGTTTGTCGACTTACAAGGCCAAAAATAATTACAATCGGCGTAGACCATTCCTTGTGAATCAGAAGCCGATTTGTTCCCCAGAAGATACGATCGAGCTCACTTCAGATCCCTCCTATCCCTCTGGACATACTGCTGTTGGATGGGCTTGGGCATTGATTTTGAGTGAAATGGTACCCGACCGTAGCAATCAAATTCTGGCCCGAGGATTGGCCTATGGTGAGAGTCGCCATCTCTGCAATGTTCATTGGTACAGTGATGTAATCAATGGTCGAGTGATGGGAGCAGCGACGGTAACTGTTCTGCATAACAATGCTGAGTTTCGTGCCGACTTTGCAGCCGCAAAAGCAGAAGTTGCCAATGCCCGTGCCAGGAATCTAGTACCGAGCCGTGATTGTAACGTCGAGGCTTTAGCGCTTGATCAGGATACTCACTGAGAAGCTGTCTGAGCGAAGCAAATTGGCTTAGTAATGTTCAAGTATTGACAGCAGTGCATTACACCCTCCTTCGAATCAGAGGCTAAGCGTAGGCTGGAAAGTAGAAAAAGAAACCAGAGAGAAGGAGCAGGCCTCTCCTTCTCTCTACTCCCCATTGGCTCACCTCAAAAGCTGCATCTCTTGAGATGTTCTTATCGATGCGACTGCATTCAATCTTTAGTACTGATTTTAATGGATGGCATGGTCGCCTTCCTCAAGGATCGACAGAGAGATGTCGCAATGACCCTGGCGCAGTTTGATCATCTCCTGGTATTGATTTGATTCATAAGCAGCTTGTGCTTGAGCCACATTCTCAAACTCGATAATCAACGTGAAATGGCCTGGATCTCCTTCGCGTACATCAGTATTCAGTTCTCTGCATAAAATTTGTCCCTTGTGAGCTTCCAGAAAAGGTGCGAATGCGGTAAGAAAGTCTGTCATCCCTGCTGGATTGGTGATATTGCCAGCAACGCTCCAATAACCTTTAGCCATTTTTTGAGTGAGAGAACGATTTATTATTGCATGGATTAGCGGATTATCAAAGCAATTCACACCGAGACTCTATGATCATTGAATTGCCTCAACTGTTCTTGTTGATCTTGATTTTCTATTCACCTCCCATGCCTTTCCGGATCGTTCTATTCCTTCCTCGTCAACATCTCCATGGCTCAGCCAAATGGTGTTCTTCGCGACTCCCAGTGGGTCTCTAAATGAATCCAATTGGCCTCGCCATGAGCTGCTCTATTTGACGAAGTTGGTTGTAGGCATTCCTTTGACTCCAGCAACTGTTACCCAAATAATCGTTGTTTCATCGCTTTGATTTTGCACAAAGTGTGGTGTGTCGCCACCCTCGATAAAGGCCTTGCCAGCTTTGAATTCTCGTTGCACCTCTGTACCATCTGGCATTACCTGGGTCACCATCAGGTCTCCGGAGTTTTCGCCTTGGACATAAACCATCATCGGTGCTGGATGGGTATGAAGAGGGATTTTGCTGCCTACAGGTAACTCAACTCGGAATAGGCGCAGTTCTGGTGTTCCTTCTGGGTACTTCAAAGCAACTCCATCAATCGTTTTCGTGTCGCTAAAGACTTTTTGGATAACAGGCTTGCTGGATGTTGTGGTGTCTTGCGTCTTGTTTGACGTACACCCCGCCACCCCCATGACGATCACGGTCGTCGTGCTCAGAGCAGCCAGAAATTTCTGCACCATGATTGGCTTGGTTTTGTGGATTATCTCACCACTTTGACGCTTTCCCCCTGATCTTGCCCATGACTGTGACGCCTGTCACTCAGGCCCCAAGCCTCGTGATGCTCAACAGTCGCTCTTGTCGACAACGACGATTCGCCGTTGATTAAACAGTTCACTTCCCATTGCTCTGCTTGTGATCGCTCAGGGTTTGATTTGATTCGGGTGTCTTGTCTTGATGATCTGCTCCTCACTGCTCATCCCATGTCGGCTGCTGTTGATCGGGTCTTCGTCAATTCGTGTAAGCAAGAAAAAGGGGCTAGTGAAAGACCAGCCCCTTCGTTATTTGTTGCAGGTGTATGTTTCTCGACCCTTTCGCTTCTCTATGAAGTGATTGCAGAGTAGGCCACGGTTAATGTGATTCTTACGATCTCCATCACACCAGCAATGGTGAGGACTGTACCAACTTTAGAAAGGAATTTTGGAGGACGACCACCAGCCCATGCGGCTGAAGTGCCAATAAACTTATAGCTTGCCGAGGCCGGTGATTTGATGGCGTAGTTGGAGGTGCTTGAGAAGGAGTTCTTCAGTTTGCTGTCGTTACCGATCGCTTTGTCTGAGTAGGCAAATCCGAGCACCATCGCGGCTGTTCTATTGAATGATGACTGATAGGAGCCTGCATATGATCTCCATGAATGCATGTATGGAACCGTATGCTTTCCGAATGTTTCTAAGTATTCGGCTGAATCAACCATGGCATCAATGACTGCACCATGGCCTGATTCTGCTTGCAGGCTTATATAGTGTGCAATTTCTGCTTGGTTACGTGGTGTTCGGCCTAATAGATGCTTGAAATCCAGTTCAATCGTTCTCATGGGGTCGCGACCCTCATAGAAATTCTTGGTATAAAACTCACTCTTTGCTAGTCCACGTACGAAGTCCTGGATGCTTATTCTTCCATCGAGAAGCTGAGCTTCGAGAGAACTCTCTCTCTCATAGTCCATCACGTGTGCATTGCCAAAGACCTGTTTGTATGCGGCATTGATCGCATTGGTGCATGCGTTTTGGCTTGAGTCTTTGAGCTGGTCACTGGTGACTTTTCTTCCGCACTCTTCATGGCTCCGAGGCCCTGTCGGTAGCTTTAGATTGGTGCATAGTGTGCTGCGGTACTCAGCTTGTGTGAGTGATGCTCCTGCCGCTTTTGTATTGTCGTACGTTATTGGTTGCTCAGTTGCACGTTCGCCGCCAAACGTCGTGATAATTGAATTCGATGACAGCATTTGATTTGACGGTCGCAAAGAATGGTTGTTACGACAACCTATTCCGAGTCTTTTGTCTTGAGTTGGTCTAAGACTCACTTGTAGGTTTTTTGTAAAAGTCCTTCAAGGAAAATTACATAAGGCCTTGGATTTGTGTTTTTTTGTTCTGTTGCAGGGATTTTTTGGCTCCTCTCTTCTATTCTTCATTCCTTTTATTTTGTATTGACCGGGTTTTCAAGGATTTTTTGTTTATTGCCAGTCATTGGCCCCGGTTTGATGGCCTGGTTTCTGATTCGCCGATGCAGCTACTTTCGTGACCGATTGTTTCTTTCATTATGATTTGAGATCGCATTGTGCTTCCCCAGGTTGGACCGCCGGTAGCTTTGTTGCGGTTGCGATGAAAACCCTCTTCCCGCAGGCTGGCTGAATGCGCCCCGGCATTGTCATGCTGGCTTTCCGCTGATCGTTGTCGCGGCATTTGCCCTTGTCATCGTGTTGCATCTGGTTCAGATTCTGTCTTGCTCTATTGCCTGTCGCCAGGATGGACTTTTGATAGACAACAGTTTTTCAGTTGAGATGTCTTACGAACCAGGCACGACAGAGTGCCGTGTGCTGATCAACAGCAAGGAATCAATTGAAACGATGTTGCTCAATTTGAGCCGTTTAGAGGGCGCGGAGTCGATTCTTCTCCAGCTGCGCCAAGTGCATCAGCAGTTGGAGAAGCTTCATGATCAGCGTCGCATCCAAGTTGACGCCCAGGAAGCCTCTGCGGTTTCACTCTCCTGATTAGCAGATCTCTCTAGGCCTTCCCCCTCCTCTCCTCTTCGGCTGGGTTGGTTCAACGCACAGGGGGGTGACAGCGACGCCATCCGCTTTGGAGCATGGTGTTCCAAGCCTCAATCGCATTGTTCCTGAGCATGCGTCGCTGGCTGTGGGGAACTGGAAGTTGTGGTGGTGCCCACTTAAACGTTCTCAGTGACACCCAGCGGGACTGGACCGTTGGGGTGTCGGGTTTGAACTGAATCAGCAGTTGCTGCGCTTCATGCACCAGCCAGCCTTCCCCACCGTGCTGCTCCGGCTGTCGTTTGGGGTCAGGGCGCAGGAGAGGCATGTGATCAGTCTGGCCGATGATTCCAGGCTTCGTCTTTAATCTCTCCACTGTTCTGGTCTGCATCTATCAGAGCAGTGCCAGCGCACTGCGTTGTCTCTCCCGCTTTGAGGCACCGAAAGGCTTCCCGAAAAGCTGGCCATAACAGCTTCTCCAGCTCTTGTGTATCTGTGCTCGATCAGCGCGATCACTGGCCTGATCGGGGATCCGTAGTGTTTGGCACAGTCGTCATCGTTCATGTCTGGTGTGATAACAGCATCAAATCAGTGGAAATCTGTGGAACTTCTCGTGCTTGCTGCCATTGCCGTTCCCCTCTCAACCCTTGTGATGCAAGCCCTGTCCTCTGAATCAGATGATGAATTTGACTTCCTTTGATTTGCCGGCTGAACGGGTTTCAGACCTTGAAGGCACCCTTGCTTCCCAGCTCAGATCCGAACTTTTTCAACCGCTGCTTGGAGCGGCCTCGTTCCGGTGCTGATCAAAATTGGTCGCTTGGTCGTGATTTCCACTTTGATACCAGCCCGCGAGATGGCCACAATCGCTCTGCTGATCGCAATGGAACCGATCACAAAAGCGAGAGGCCAGCGCAGCATCTCGACGATGACAAGACTTCCATTCATGCCGAACTAGCGCCTGAATGATTGCTAGCACTGCAACAGTCAGTCTGCGGAGTTGTTGTTGTCTTTCCCAAGGCTGAAGGCCGCAATCTTTGCGTCAGCCCAGCGAGCAAAGAAATAAACGGTGATGAACAGTGGGACATACGCCATCCACAGATTGTCTGGGCCCATGCCGCTGTTGTTGATGATGGTCAGCCCCGCGTAACCGACCACGAAATAAATGCCCGCCCGCCTCAGGGCGCCCGCCAGATTTGGATTCATCACTGCCCCTGCACTGATGTCACTTTAGTTCGTTCAGATCTGCTGTTTGTCGCGGTGGATCAATAGAGCGCTGGCGAGTTCGTGCGTTCTGGTGGGGAATGAACTGGCTTGTCACTGATGAGATTGGCTTCGGCATGAGGCGATCAGGACCGGTCATCAGTTGCAATGTTCCAATCAGCGATGTCTGCAGCAGCAAGCAGATGGCGACGTCCATTCGCTGCTGCCAGAGAAGGCACGTCATTGTCGAGACGCATGGCAAATTGATTTCAGCCTGTTTTGATCAGGATCGCTGTACTGCAAATCACCTTGGCTGGCAGATGTGGAGCTGATTGACCCCCTTGGTGATGACGGTTGAGCACTCCATGCAGTTCAGTCAGAGGGGTTCAGCCATCCGTCCGCGATGGTGAGGGCCTCTTGCCGGCTCGAACAGAGTCCGCCGATATCGAACTGTTCAAGCCGATCGCGCACTTTCCCTCGGGCTCCTGCCACCAGCACCCGGCGCTGGTGACTGTGGGCTTCCTCCACGATGCGTTCGATCGCAAGGGTGGCCGTGACGCCTAAATGGGGCACATCCGTGATATCGAGAATCAGCACTTGGTACTGCCGCACGAGCGTCATCCGTTCGCTGATTCCTTTGGCTGCGCCAAAGCTGAGTGGTCCCTGAAGGGCAAACAGCATCACAGCATCACCGCACTGATCCAGTAGGTGCTGTTCATCAGCTGGCAGAGCTTGGCGATCGGTGTTGCCCATGCCAGCCAGCTGGTGCGTGGTCAGCGATTCGATCGTGAGCAGATTGGCAACGAACATCCCGATCAGCACGGCTCCGATCAGGTCCCAGAACACGGTGAGAAGCAGCACGCCCCACATCACCAGGGCTGTTTTGATCGAGAGTCGATGGGCTCTGCGCAGGAACCCCCAGTCGATGATGTCCAGGCCGACCTTGATCAGGATGCCTGAGAGCAGCGCAGTTGGGATGCCCTCTGCCAGTGGCCCTGCTCCCAGCAACAGAACCAGCAGCACGACCGAATGGGTCATGCCTGCTAATGGCGTTTTGCCCCCCGACTTGATATTGATCACGGTGCGCATCGTGGCGCCAGCCCCTGGTAAGCCTCCCATCAGGCCTGCGATGGCGTTGGCAAGCCCTTGACCCACCAGCTCACGGTTAGAGCGGTGGCGGCTCTGGCCGATGTTGTCGGCGACCAGTGAGGTGAGCAGCGAATCGATTGACCCCAGCAGTGCCAGCACCATGCCGGCACGGATCAACAAGGGAAGATGCATCCCCCAGTTGGGGATCACGAACTGCAACCCACCTTCCGGGATGTTGCCGATACGCGGCAGGGTCTCCCATCCCAAGTTCTCTAGTCGTTGATCGTTGAAGAGCAAAAATGACAGCGGCGTAATCAGGATCAAAGCCAGCAAAGGTGCAGGCAGGACACGACTGATCCGTTTGGGAGTGAGAAAGACCACTGCCAGGGTCATCAAGCCCACCGCCAGGGCTGCCGGGTTGGGCCGGAAATCTTGAATGACCATCGTCAGCGAGCTGATCACCCCACCTGACGAGGGCACTCCCAGTAAGGGCCCGATCTGAATTAACAGAATGATGATGCCGATCCCCGACATGAAGCCGGACACCACCGAATAGGGCACCATCGTGATGTAACGGCCCAGCTTGAGCAGGCCGAACAGGATCTGGAAGAGCCCCCCTAAGACCACCGCGGCCATGACCAGTGGCAGCAGCTTGCCGCCGGTCAGTTCGCCTGCAACACCAACGGCCAGCAGGCTGCTCACCACACCAGCCACAGTCACGCTCATCGGACCCGTGGGCCCGCTCACCTGGGCTGGAGTGCCCCCGAACAAGGCGGCCAGAAAACCTGTGACGATGGCCCCATAGAGCCCATAAATTGCACCACCAGGGCCTAGCGCTGCATTGCCGAAAGCCAGGGCCAGCGGCAGTGCAACAACGGCTGCGGTCAATCCCCCGAGTAGGTCACCGCGCCATTGACGCAGATCCCATCCATAGATCAGCTGTTGTCGTCCGATGCCCATGCATTGCTGAGCAAAGATTCATTCTTCTCGGTCTTTCGCAATCTGGCTGCTCACCGTCATTCCTCGATAAGGGCCAGCGTGTTCAAGGCTGTTCGATCCACCCTTGGAGTTCGTTCAGCGACTGCACACCCACTCGGCGTTCTCCAGAAGGATGGATCCAGGTGGGATAGGCGCGGATCTCAGCAGCAATGCAGGCTTTGGCTTGTTCGGGGAGGGTGTCCGGTTTGGCGCATTCAACGTAGGGAAGTCGTTCCTGCCCTCTCTGGCCGAACAGATTGCTCTGGTATTGACAGGCTGGACAACGCCAGGATCCGTAATACTTCACCCCCGCGTCCTTGAGTTGGTCGGCTAAATGGACTTGAGCCGGAGTTGACGCGGTTGGCTTTGGTGGGGAGGGCGTTGCGCTGCTGCCAGGGCTGGCGGACGAGCCTGCCAGCATCAATGCTGTGGCAAGGCTGGCGGATGCCCAGTGACCCATCCGTGCCTTTTTTGCAATGGTCATCACGATCGCTTCGGCTCAGGCGGGATGATGGATAGCTCTAATTCTGTCGAAGCCAGAGCTGGCCTGCTGGATCCAACGTTCGGGCTTCCCTCCATTGCGGTGATTCCATCGCTGAGAAGAAACTGGGACACTGGCTAGAAGCAGGGCCTGCGGGCCGGGGGGAGGCCATGGCTGGCACGGGTTACCGCGACTATTTCAAGGTGCTTGGTGTCGATCGTGGCGCCGATGCCGACACGATTAAACGGGCTTTTCGCAAGCTCGCCCGTCAATATCACCCGGACGTGAATCCAGGGAATGCTTCTGCTGAAGCCAAATTCAAGGAGGTGAGCGAGGCCTATGAGGTGCTCTCCGACCCTGACAAACGTCAGCGTTACGAGCAGTTTGGTCAGTACTGGAATCAGGCTGGCGCAGGGAATGGGGGCGCAGGCAGTGGGGGCGCTGGAGTGGATGTCGATTTTGGCCGCTACGGCAATTTCGACGATTTCATCAATGATTTGCTCGGTCGCTTCGGTGGTCAGGGCGGCGGTCCTAGCGGTTTCAGTGGCGGCTTTCCGGGAGGGTTTGCTGGTGCTTCAGGTTTCCCGGGCGGCGGTTTTGCCGGTGGCGGTTACGGCGGTGGGGGGCGTGCAGCATCTCGGCAACCCGCCAACCTTGATGCGGAAGCCACGGTCAAGGTCTCGTTCTCTGAGGCGTTTCGCGGCGGTGAACGCACCCTCTCTGTGAATGATGAACGCGTTCAGGTGCGGATTCCTGCAGGAGTCAAGAACGGCTCTCGCCTACGGCTGAAGGGCAAGGGAAATCTTCAGCCAGGTACCGGACGCCGTGGCGATCTCTATCTGAATCTTGAGGTGCAGTCTCATGGGGTCTGGCGGCTCGATGCTGATCAGCTGCGCGCCGATTTGCCGGTTGCGATCGATGAACTCGTTCTGGGCGGCACCGTGACCGTGATGACCCCCGATGGCGAAGCCGATGTGACCATTCCGGCTGGTACGCCGCCAGGCCGCAGCCTTCGCTTGAAGGGAAAAGGCTGGCCAGGGCGCACCGGTCGTGGTGATTTGCTGTTGACTCTCAGCCTGCAGTGGCCAGACGCTTGGAGCGAACGTGAGCAGGAGCTGCTGCGCCAGTTGCAGCAGGCGCGCTCCACGGATCCGCGGCGCAGCTGGCTCAAGTCCGCCCGCCTCTAACGCAAGGCCTACGATCGCAATCACAATTCCCTGCCCTGGATGGAGCTCACCTACCGCCCTCGTCGCCTGCGTCGGACCCCTGCTCTGAGGGCCATGGTGCGCGAAAGGCTCCTGCAGCCATCCGACTTCATCTACCCGCTATTCGTGCATGAGGGTACGGAGATCGAGCCGATCGGAGCCATGCCTGGTGCCTTCCGATGGAGTCTGGATCAGCTCACCGGCGAGGTGAAGCGGGCCTGGGATCTCGGCATCCGCTGTGTGGTGCTGTTCCCCAAGGTGTCGGAGAGTCTCAAGACGGAGGATGGCGCTGAGTGTTTTAACGAAAACGGCCTCATCCCAACCGCCATTCGTCAGCTCAAAAGAGATCTGCCCGATATGGCGATCATGACCGATGTGGCCCTTGACCCCTATTCCTGTGATGGCCATGACGGCATCGTCAGCGAGGACGGGGTGGTGCTCAATGACGAGACCATTGAGTTGCTCTGTCGTCAGGCGGTGATGCAGGCGGAGGCTGGTGCCGATTTGATTGGCCCGAGCGACATGATGGACGGACGCGTTGGTGCCATTCGAGAAGCCCTCGATGACGCTGGATTTGAGCATGTGGGGATCATCAGCTACACCGCTAAATATTCCTCTGCCTATTACGGCCCTTTCCGTGAGGCCCTCGACTCCGCTCCACGAGCTGCTGGCAGCAAGCCGATCCCCACAAACAAGGACACCTATCAGATGGATCCGGCCAATGCCCGTGAGGCCATTACCGAGGCCCAGTTAGATGAACAGGAAGGGGCTGACATCATGATGGTGAAGCCAGGATTGGCCTATCTCGACATCATTCACCGTTTGCGTGAGGAGTCTGAATTGCCGATTGCCGCTTACAACGTCAGTGGTGAATACTCCATGGTGAAGGCTGCCGCAGAGCGTGGTTGGATCGATGAACGTGCCGTTGTTCTGGAGACCTTGCTCAGCTTCAAGCGGGCCGGTGCAGATTTGATACTCACTTATCACGCCTGTGATGCTGCGGGTTGGTTGCGGCAGTCCTGATGATTTGCGGCTAACGAAAGGAGGCACCACCCTGCCTCCATGGCCGCCGCTCGCCCCCTCCGCTTTTGGAGCCCTCTGCCCTTTGTGGCCTCGGCGATTGCCTTCGTGATCGCAGCTCACCTGTTGCTGGAGGGTGATCGTCGCGATCGGCCTTCTGCTCTCAACTTGATCGGTAGCGGCCTGATCTGTTTCTCGATCGGATGTGTCTGCCGCACATCCTGGGGGATCTCCTTCGCTCACGATCCCGTTCCTGCTCCCGCAGCCCTTGAGCCTCGCCAGTAGGTTCAAACAACGTTGTTTTCTCCGCTTCCAGTCGGTCTCTCCAACATGGTTCCCGTCCATCGTCTTGGTCATGTCGCCATTCGCGTTGAAGACATGGACCGTGCCGTCGGCTTCTACACAGGTCTCGGCATGCGAATGGTGTGGAAGGCCAACGACTGGTGCTATCTCGAAGCCGGTGATGGCCGCGATGGTCTGGCCTTGCTGGGACCGAACTACAAGGCGGCTGGCCCCCATTTCGCCTTCCATTTCCACGATCGAGCCGATGTGGATCGGGTTCATCAGCAGCTGCGAGAGCATGGCGTCAAGGTGGGCGCTGTGCATGATCACCGCGATGGCACTGCCTCGTTTTATTTGCGCGATCCCGAGGGAAACTGGCTGGAAATGCTTTACGAGCCACCCGGAGGGATTCCCTCCAATCAGCTGGAGGCGGCGGTTCTTCAGCCCTAATGCCGCCCCTTCATCACGTTGCCTCGTCGCATCACAGTCCCGTGCTTCAGCAAACGCTGGAGTTGCTGGAGTGGCCCAGGTTGTGTTCCCATCTGGCCTCCTTCACTAGCACCCTGCCTGGACGTAGGGCTGCGGAAGTTACCGCCCTGCCGGAGCACCTCGAGATCAGTCGCCAGTGGCTGGCCCGCTCGATTGAGCTCGCCGGACTGAATGGAGTCACCGAAGGGGGGCTCAGTTTTCAGGGGGTGCACGATCTGGAGGCTGTGCTGCTGCGCTGTAGCAAGGGTGGTACCGCCCATGGTGAGGAGCTGTTGGCGGTCGCCGACACCCTGGCCGCGGCTCGCCGCCTTCGGCGTCAGGTTGATGACCCCGAGCTGCGCCCGCTCTGCACGGCATTGTTTAGTGCTGTGGCCACCATGCCTGAGCTGGAACAACGGCTCAAATTCTCTTTGGAGGAGGGCGGCCGTGTGGCTGATCGAGCCAGCCCTGTGTTGGCTGGGCTGCGTCAGCAATGGCAGCTCCTGAGACAACAGCGACGTGATCGGCTGCAGGAGACGCTCCGGCGTTGGTCGGCCCAGCTTCAGGACACTGTGGTGTCGGAGCGTCATGGTCGACCTGTTCTGGCGGTGAAGGCCGGTGCCATCGCTCACTGCAAAGGCATGGTGCATGACAGCTCTGCTTCTGGGAACACCGTGTTTGTGGAGCCTCAGGCGGTGATCGAGCTCGGCAACCGTTTGGCGGACCAGGAGGGGCGCATTCGGGAGGAGGAGCAGCGCTTGCTTGCGGAGCTGAGTGCGGCGGTTGCGGCTCAGCATGAGCCGCTGATCCGGCTCGGGGAGGTGTTGCTGGTTTTGGATCTCAGCTTGGCTAGGGCTCTCTACGGCCAGTGGATCGGAGGGGTCCCACCACGCCTTGAGGCCGACCCCCAGACTCCCTTCGTCTTCGATCAGCTCCGTCATCCACTGCTGGTGTGGTTGGAGAAGCGCGAACAGGGAGCACCGGTTGTTCCGATCAGCATCTCGGTCTCCCCTGAGCTGCGGGTGGTGGCGATCACGGGGCCTAACACTGGTGGTAAGACCGTGACGCTGAAAAGTGTCGGCTTGGCGGCTCTGATGGCGCGGGCAGGGCTTTGGCTGCCGTGCAGCGGCAGTCCATCATTGCCCTGGTGTGCTCAGGTGCTGGCCGATATCGGCGATGAGCAATCGCTGCAGCAGAGCCTTTCCACCTTCAGTGGTCATGTGAAGCGGATTGGCTGCATCCTGGAGGCGCTGGACAACGGCCCGGCACCTGCCCTGGTGTTGCTCGATGAGGTTGGGGCCGGAACGGATCCCAGTGAAGGGACAGCCTTGGCGACGGCCTTGCTGAGAGCGCTTGCCGATCGGGCCAGGCTCACAATCGCCACCACGCACTTCGGTGAGCTGAAGGCCCTCAAGTACAGCGACGATCGGTTCGAGAACGCCTCCGTTGCCTTCGATGCCGAAACCCTGTCCCCGACCTATCAATTGCTCTGGGGGATTCCTGGTCGCAGCAACGCTCTCGCCATTGCCTCCCGTCTCGGACTCGATCACCAGGTCATCGATCAGGCGCGCAGTTTGCTCAGCCCCCAAGCCGACGGCGATGTGAATGTTGTGATCCGTGGCCTTGAGGAGCAGCGTCAGCGTCAGCAAGCAGCGGCTGAAGATGCCGCGGTGCTCTTGGCTCGTACGGAGCTGCTGCATGAAGAGTTGCTCGGCCGTTGGGAGCGTCAGCGTCAGCAGTCGACGCAACAGCAAGAGCAAGGGCGCCAGCGCCTTGAAACCTCGATTCGAGATGGCCAGAAGGAGGTGCGTCGACTGATCCGTCGGCTTCGCGATCAGAATGCTGATGGTGAAACGGCGCGTCAGGCAGGCCAGCGCTTACGACGGCTCGAATCGGATCATCGGCCTGCGCCCCAACGCAGGCATCACCCAGACTGGAGCCCAAAGGTGGGGGATCGCATTCGTTTGTTGGCTCTCGGCAAAGCGGCTGAGGTGTTGGCGATTTCTGATGATGGTCTGCAGCTGACTGTGCGTTGCGGTGTGATGCGCAGCACTGTGGAGTTGGCGGCGGTGGAGAGCTTGGATGGCCGTCAACCCACACCGCCACCGGCCACTGTGCAGGTCAAAGCCAGAGGGATAGGAACGCGGGGTGCAGAGGTGCGCACCTCACGCAACACCTTGGATGTGCGAGGGATGCGGGTGCATGAAGCTGAAGCGGCTGTCGAGGAGTTGCTCCGCGGTGCCAATGGACCTCTCTGGGTGATCCATGGCATTGGCACCGGCAAACTCAAGCGCGGTTTGCGCCAATGGCTCGACACGGTGCCCTATGTGGAGCGAGTCATCGATGCAGAGAAGGGTGATGGTGGCCCTGGCTGCAGTGTGATCTGGCCTCGCTAGAGGGGTGGGAGTGCTGGTTCTGGTCCGCGGCTGGGAGGTGGTTCCGGCAAGGAGATCGCTTCGCCATCCGCATCGAACAGACGCCATCCCTGTGGGTCTGCCGCGAGGTGTATGCGGCAGCCGGGGTTCAGGCTCAGGCTTGGTTCGGCGCGAACCTGAACGAGATGATCGCCATCGAGTAGACGGCAGGTGACGAGTTGCTCGTTGCCCAGCACTTCACTGTGGCTGACCTCTGCCGGCAGGTTGCGGTTGGTGGCAGGTGCCACTTGCAGATGCTCGGGGCGGATGCCGGCGGTCAGGGTTTTGCCTTCGAGGCTGGGGAGGGCTGCCGCGATCGGCCCTTCAGGTGTGAGACGTTTGTCGCCAAGAATCAGTGTGGAGCCTGCTCCCACTTGCACCGGCAGAACATTCATCGGGGGACTGCCGATGAATTGAGCCACAAAGAGGTTGGAGGGCCAGCGGTAGAGCTCCATGGGCGTGCCGAGTTGTTGCAATCGGCCCTGATTCAGAACGGCGATGCGATGTCCCATCGTCATGGCCTCCACCTGATCGTGGGTGACATAAAGCGTGGTCGTTCCCAGCTGCCGTTGCAGGCCAACGATCCGGGCCCGCGTGCTGGCACGCAATTTGGCATCCAGGTTGCTGAGTGGTTCATCCATCAGAAACACCGCCGGTTGGCGTGCCATTGCTCGTCCGAGAGCAACACGTTGTTTTTGGCCACCGGACAGCTCCTTCGGTCGGCGGTCTAAGAGATGGTCCAGCTCAAGGGCTGTTGCCACGTCGTTGACGCGCCTTTCGATTTTGCTCTCGCGCTGCGAGGGGATGCGCAATGGCTGGGGTAGGCCACGGGTGCGGCGATGCAGCTGATCCTGCAGCTGCTGAAGATTGGTGCGAGCTCTGCTGCGCCTCAGGCCGAAACTGAGGTTGTCGCGCACGCTGAGGTGGGGATAGAGCGCGTAGCTCTGAAACACCATCGCCACATCCCTCTGGGCCGGCCTGAGGCCGGTGATCGGACGATCTCCAATACGGATCTCTCCGTCTGTCGGAGAGTCAAGGCCAGCAAGCAGTCTCAACAGGGTGCTTTTGCCGCAGCCTGAAGGCCCCACCAAGACCAGGAACTCTCCATCCTCAATGGTGAGATCCAACTGCCGGATGACTTCCACGGGTTGGTTTTCACCACGGCCGGGATAGGTTTTGCTCAGCCCCTCAAAGCGAACGCCTGCCACTGCTGAGATCCAGGATGCCGCGATCTTAGGGTTGATGGTTGGCCCTGCCCGACGCTTGACGTGCAATTCATTGACCAAGCCCGAGTCACCGTGCGCGGAGGCCGTGGAGGCGATGGCATTGTTGCGTTTCGGCGCGAGAAATATGTGCCTGCTGGTGGTCCATCCGGAGGCGATGGGGGGCATGGGGGCAACGTGGTGTTTGAAGCGGATGCGAACCTTCAAACACTCCTGGATTTCAAATACAAACGCCTCTTCCCGGCTGTGGATGGGCGCCGGGGTGGGCCGAATCGCTGCACGGGTGCCTCAGGCCCAGATCTGGTGATCAAGGTGCCATGCGGAACGGAGGTCAGGCATCTCAAAACCGACATCCTGCTGGGAGATCTCACAGACAGCGGTGAGCAATTAGTGGTGGCTTTTGGTGGTCGCGGTGGTCTTGGCAATGCCCACTACCTCAGCAATCGCAATCGAGCACCGGAGAAATGCACGGAAGGCCGAGAGGGTGAGGAATGGCCCTTGCAGCTTGAGCTCAAACTGCTTGCTGAAGTGGGGATTATTGGCCTGCCGAATGCCGGGAAAAGCACGCTGATCAGCGTGCTTTCAGCAGCGCGACCCAAGATCGCCGACTATCCCTTCACCACCCTGGTGCCCAACCTTGGTGTGGTGCGTCGTCCGACAGGAGATGGCACTGTGTTTGCCGATATTCCCGGTTTGATCGCTGGTGCTGCCCAAGGCGCCGGCCTCGGCCATGACTTCTTACGCCACATTGAACGCACGCGGTTGCTGGTTCACATGGTGGACGGTGGCTCAGAGGACCCTGTGGGAGACCTCCGCGTTGTGGAACAGGAGTTGGAGGCCTATGGCCACGGTCTTGTGGATCGTCCGCGGTTACTAGTGCTGAACAAGTTGGAGTTGATCGATGCGGACGAACGTGAGGAGCAGCGGCAGCGTCTCGAGGAGGCCAGTGGCAGACCGGTGATGTTGACCTCCGCGGCGATGGGGCAAGGCCTGGATCGTCTTCTTCAGAGCGTTTGGGCGGAACTCGGAGTCTGAAAAAAGGTGCTGCACTCTGTTGTGCTTTGTCACCTCCATGGCAATAAAGGGAGCAGAGCTGATCCTCTGCTGTGACTTTTTTCACCTGTTTTGATGATCGTGGTGGGCTGATCGCCCGCTGCCAGACCCAAGCCGAAGTGGAAGCCCTGCGACGCCGTGGTCGTCCTATCGCATCGGTGCAGCCGATGAAACCTCAGGAGGCTGTGGTCTGCGGTCTGACCAGCAGTCCGGCGGAATATGACGAGGAGCTCTGAAAGTTCCCCGCTCAGTGTTGTGCGACTGCACTGAACCATCAAAAAAGCCTGCAGCTCTGTGGCTGCAGGCTTTTTTTGTTCTTCTCTGGCGCTGGGTCAGTCGTCGTAGACCCGACACTCGTCTGCATCAGGGTTGGCCTCGCAGTAGAGCTCCAGGGGTGTGGGGTCGTGGGAGTCTTCAGGATGTTCCTTCTTGTACTCCTGAAGGGACTCCAGCTCCTCAGTGATGTGGCGGACCTTCGCCTCATTCCCTTCAGCCTGGGCTTCCTGAAGGTCGGTCTGGTCCTTCTGAATGTGCTCGTCGATTGATTTCATGAGAGCTGCGGCCAGCACCGCCTTCTTGCAACGCTCATTACCTTACGGCTCATTTCCACGGACGCCACAGCCATGGGGTGCCACTCCGTTTCCGTAACAACGTCATTGTCAGCAGGCCATGACCGGCGCTAACAGCTGAATAGGAAGTGGGCAGTCATCCCATGGTTCGGATCAGGCAGCGCCAGGGCCGGCATTTCATGGATGACGAAGGGCGGATGTTTTGGATCAACGGCCCGGAGGAGTTCTGCTATCTCTCCGAACAACGCCAGTGGCGTGAAGGTCTTTCCTTCCAGCAGGTTTTGGAGTGGAAACAATGTGCGCCGTCCGGCCTGGTGAGCCAGCGGTTCAGTTCGATGTTGGCTGCCTGTGAGGCGTTCGAACACAACCAGGTGATTTGGTCTCATGACCTTTACCTGCGGCGGATGGGAGATCAGATGCAGTTGCACCGCTCTGCTCAGGATTACCGCCCAACCGCGATGAAGAAGGCAGAGGAGGCGGGTCAGCGGGTGGAGCCCCAGCCCTGGGAGGGCACGGTGCAGTGCCCTCCCAGCTGTGAATGGCCGGCCCCGTCGTCTGGGGAGGCCCTGCTTCACCCGCGTCGTCGCAGACGCTCCGGGCTCAAGGTGCCAGTTCGCTGAGTTCAAGCCAGCGTTCTTCTGCCTCGGCCAGTGTTTCCAGCAGTGTGGCCAGCTCTTGGCTGAGGCTGGTGAGATCGTCGCTGCCGCTGCCGATTGCTGTCTCTAGTGCAGCCTTGCGCGTTTCCATCTCTGGCAGCTGTTTGTCGAGTTGTTCCAGCTCCCGCGCTTCCTTGAAGCTGCGCCGGCGGGGCTTGTTGCTGGTTGGTGTGGCTGCCTTCTCACGTGGCCCTGCGCTTGATGTTGATGATGCGCGGCTGGTGGTGTTGCGGCTGAGTTCTTCGGCCCGTTCCAGCTCCCGGCGGTGGTCGAGAAATTCGCTGTAGTTGCCTTCAAATCGTTTGAGCTTGCCCTCTTCAAAGCAGAAGAGACGGTCAACGGTGCGATCGAGAAAGTAGCGATCGTGGGAAACCACGATCACGCAGCCTCGAAAATCCTCGAGAAGATCCTCCAGCACGCTCAGGGTGTGCACATCCAGATCATTCGTGGGTTCGTCGAGCAGCAGCACATTCGGGGCCTGGATCAGCAGGCGGCAGAGCGTGAGCCGGCGTCGTTCGCCACCGGAGAGTTTGCTCAGAGGGCTGTGTTGCTGGGCCGGAGGGAAGAGAAAGCGTTCCAGCAACTGCGAAGCACTGAGTTGCTCGCCCCCCAGATCGATTCGGGAGGCTGCTTCTTCCACGAATTCGATCACCTTGCGCTCCAGCCCTCGGCCACTGGTGAGCAGATCGGTGTGCTGATCGAGATAGCCCAGGTGCACCGTGTCGCCAAGGCGAAGTTCCCCTCCGCAAGGCTGTCGGCGTTCGGCAATCAGATCCAGCAGAGTCGATTTGCCGCTGCCGTTCGGACCGATGATGCCGATTCGATCCTCTGGGCTGAAGCTGTAGGTGAAGTCGTCGAGCAGCACAGTCCCACTGGATGTGCCGTCGTTGGTGACCCGCAGGTTCTCCGCTTCAATGGCCACCTTGCCGATCCGGCGGCTCACGCTTGCCATCTCCAGCTGGTTTTTGGCGCGCTTGGGTGGGGCTGCGCGCATCGCTTCGATTCGTTGCAGCCGAGCTTTCTGCTTGGTGCTGCGGGCTTTCGGCCCCTGGCGAAGCCAGGCGAGCTCGCGGCGCAGCACGCTTTTGAACTTGGCCGCAGAGGCGGCATCGGCCGCATCCTGCTCTGCCTTGCGTTGCAGATACGTGCTGTAGTTGCCGTCGTAACTGCGGGCTTCGCCGTCGGCTACCTCCACAATCCGACGGGTGACTCGGTCAAGCACGTAGCGGTCATGGGTGACGAGCACCACCGCTCCTGGATAGCGATCCAGCCAGCTTTGCAGCCATTCCACGGCGGCCGCATCGAGGTGGTTGGTGGGTTCATCCAGCAACAGCACATCAGGGCAAGCCACCAGGGCTGATGCCAGGCCTACCCGTTTGCGATACCCGCCGGAGAGCTCCTCCACCGGTTTGTGCAGATCGCTGATCCCCAAGCGTTGCAACACCTCCTGGCACTGTTGTTCCAGCCCCCAGGCCTCGGCTTCATCCATGCGTTGGCTGAGGTGGCCAAGCTCGGTGAGCAGGCTGCTGTTTTCGGGTTCCTGGGCCACGGCTTCGGTTAGGGCGCTGAAGCGCAGCAGCAGTTCCCGTTTCTCTCCACAGCCGGCCAGAACCTGCTCAAGCACTGTGAGCCCGGGCTGCACCACACTGTCTTGGCCCACCAGCTCCACGCGCAGCCGTGGCGAACAGCGCCGCTCTCCTCCGCCAAGCGGCTCGTCTCCTGCCAGCACCTTCAGCAGCGTTGATTTGCCAGCGCCATTCGGGCCGATCAAACCGAGCCTGTCATTGCTGTCGATGTGAAGGGTTAGGGCGGCGAAAAGGGTGCGGATGCCGAAATCTTTTTCCGCATCCACCAGGCTGATCAGACTCACTGGGCTCCAGCCGTGCGCTGTTGCTCCAGATAAGCAAACACGCTCTTATCGCCGACATCTGCAGCGGCCGGACCGCCGAATTTACGTAAGGCCAGCACGATCAACAGGATCGCCGCTGCTCCTAGCAGCACCAGGCTTAGGGCCGGTGGTAGCAATCCGCTGAGCTGTCCCAGCAAGGCGATGGGCAATAGCAGGGTGAGCCCGATTGCCTCAGGCCGCTGGAAGCAAAAGAACTCCTTGAAGCCGATACCGGCCAGGGCGGCAAAGAGGGGGCCCACCGCCAGGATCCAGAGAGGTTGGCTCTGCAGAGTGCTGAGCGCGTTTGTCGGGCCGGCGAGCACCAGCAGTGCGGCCCAACCGAGGCAACCCAGCAGCCAGAACAGCTGCAGGGTTTGGTGCAACGGTTTTAAATAGATGTGGATCCAGCGCAGGGCGAGGCCCATGGCCGCGGCGAGGGGCAGGATCCAGAGCCAGGCCAGCTGACCTCCCAATTGCCACCATTGCAGGAGCCCGGCGCTGAAGGCGATGCCACTCACCAGTAGGGCGAAGCGATAGCGCTGCACATCCCGGCGGTCTTGCTCCGTGATGGTGTAGGGGCCATAAACGCCTTCAAACTGGGGATCGGCCGTGGTCATGGCAGCTCAGCTGAACTGTTCACCAGTGTGCTCAGCTTTCTCCGAAAAAGAAAAAAAGCCTGCCCCCAGGGGGCAGGCGCAGGGTGCATGAGGTGAGTCGATCAGGCGAGAGGGTCGATGAAGAATTCCCTCTGTGCCCAGACGGGTTGCTGCTGACGCTCTTGACCTGGTTCCCATGCCGTGTGCTCCATAGAAACCGTGGAGGCCAGGGTGCTTTGCACGGTCTCCTCAGGCAGCGTGGTGCTGGCTTGTTCAACTGAGTGGAGTGAGTCGATTTCTGTGCTCTGAGAACGTGTCCCGGGTTGTAAGGGGGCGCCGATGTTGTCATTGGAGAGGCCAGCAGCGCCAGTCAAAGCATCGTTTTGAAAGCTCCCATCAACTTGGTTGCCGATCGAAGCGCCAATAAGCTCATCGGTGTCGATATCGGCCCAGTCGGCATTGGCTTGACTGCGCTGCTCTCCCGTCAGAGGCTTGACTTTCAACAGACCTTGGCTGTTGCGTTCGGTATCAGTAAGGACAACTCCCTTGTTGATATTAGAAAACTCAAGGATTTTTGTGTTGTTATTGTTGGTCGTTTTTGTGATAAAGCCACTGCTTTTACTGGTGTCGCTGTAAGTGAGCTTGAATGTGTTTCCGGCTTCGATGTGGGCAGCAAGTCCATCAATTGCAAGAGAGTCGTCCCCCTTGTTGCCATTGACAACTGTAGTTTTTTTCAGTGTTGTGTTGGCGGGATCAGTGTTGAAATTGGTGGCATAGCTGATGAACAGTTTGTCGTCATATTGGGATCCATTTGTGGTCCCAGTAGCCCCTGTCTGTAGCGTGTATCCGCGGCCTTGGTTGGAAGATGGTTGGGCATCGTCTAGCGTGTGATTACTGCCACCCCAGGTGCGAAGTACCTCGACGCCAGACAATTTGTCTGTCCATAATTGTGCAGTATTAGTGACTGTGATTTCTTTTTTATTCGTCCCGGTGCTGATCGAGACGGCTGACTTTAGGGACGTGTAGCTGGCGGTGTCAGTGCCTGATCCTCCATAGACGGTGTCAGAGCCTTCGCCGGGGTCAAAGAAGTCATTGCCTGATTCCCCTTTTAACTCGCTGTCGCCGTTGTCGCCCATTATGCGGTCGTGGCCTTCGAATCCGTTGGCTTTTAGCACTGTCGTCTTCTCGACATTGCTTTTGCGCTTGATGATGATCCTGTCGTTTCCGATGCCGCCGGGTCTTCGATCCGTTGGTCGAGAGACATATTGCCATTGCGAGTCTTTCGCGAAGACATAGTGTGCTGTTCCGTTTGTTTTTCTTAAGTGAAGAAATTGCTCAAAGTAACTTTTTGTGTTTCCGAGTCTTTTGGCTTCTGCGGTTTGGCTGGTGGTGAGATGTATTTGCCCAATAAGTCGAGCACTGTTGTCGCTTGCTCCGTCTGTCCGTGATGAGTTGATTTCAATAATTCCTCCTTGTACTGGGTCCGTGCGGTAAGTAATTGTGGGTGTAATTCTTGCGGTAAAGTTAATTTGGTCCCGGCCGATTTTGAAGTCTTTGAACGTGTCATACGTGCGGTTGCTCCCCAGGTCGAACGGGGTGACCGTAAGGTCTCCGGGTATCAGTTTGTTGATTTCTCCTCTGCGCTTGTCGATCAAGCGCTTCTCTTGAAGCTCTTCTTCGATGCGGGCATCTTCTGCCATTTGGTTGAAGATTGTTTCGCCGATTAGCGCTCCTACTCCGAGGGTATATTTTGTGTATTTCTTGAATGTTCTTAAGTGGAGTTTTGATGCATATTTGTCTATTTTTTTCTCGATTGTGCCTGCGACTGTCTTTGCTGCTGGACTGAAAGTCTTTGCTGTTGTCAGGCTTCCGAGAATCCCTTTGTGGCTTCCTCGGATCTCTGCTTCGCTTTTTGTTCTATTGGCAAGGTCGTTGATGTCTCGGACGGACTGGAGAAGGGCCTCGGCCCCCTCGATCTCTATTTTTTGGATGCTTTCATCGTTGTGGTCTGCGTGAAGAACAATGACGTGCCCGCTTTCATTGCCGAGTTTATGGACTTTCCCAAATGTCTGAACAATGGAAGATTTGTTTTCGTATGAAAGTGACCAGATGTCTTTGGGAGCTGTGTTGTTTGTTGGTTCCAGCTCAGCGAATCGACCGGAATTGGCATAACTTCTGGACTTGTCAGTTGTGGCGCTATTGATATTGCGCTCAAAGCTCCCATCACCGATCTTTCCTCCGCGGAAGGAGTCGCCGCTGGAATTGGTGGTGTTGTTGTATTGGATTTTGATATTTCGAGAGAAGATATTAGAGAACCGACCAGTTTGTGTCCCTCCCTTGGCAGTATTTTTCCGAAAGTCGACGTCGTCGAAGGTCAATGAGGATTTTTCGTTGTCTCTTGCGAAGCTGCTGATGATTCCAAGGGCTGCTCCGTCTCCTCCACGCCCAGGTTTTCCACCCTCAGTTCGTGTGGGATCACCGGCTTTCGTTGCTGACGATGCCCATTCGCCGCTTCGGCCATTGGCACCCTGTTTGTTTTTGTACGTCCAGCTTGGAGTGCGTTTCTTCCAAGACCCGAAAGGCCAAACGTCGTGACTCCAGTACCTATCAGCTCCGGCATTGGCGCCGGCGCTGCCGCCGACCCCGCCGCCTGCGCCGAAGTTGCCGTCTCCACCGCGGCCGCCATAGCCTCCATTCCCCCAATCGCTCCCAGAACCTTTTGTATACCCACTAATGATTGGACGGGCGTCGGAATCAGTTCTCGGCCTTGTCTGGTAATTGCCGCCACCGCCAGCGCCGCCGCCAGCGCCAGCTTCGCCGAACTTGCTTCCATTGCTTCCCTTGCTTCCATTCTCGCCAATTTGCGTTCGCGCGTAATCTTTAGGCTTGACCCAGCCTGTCATGTAACCAGGGTGCAAATAGTCGCTCCAGCCTTTGCGGCCACCTTTGCCGCCCTTGTTTCCTGTGGAGCTCTCATTGAATCCTCCTCCACTCTCTCCACTCTCTCCGGTGGTTGGCTCTACAAATTTGTGCCAGCCCTTGGCATAGAAAGACTTACCTCCTTTGGCTCCTTCGGCTCCCGTCCCTCCTTCGACCGTGTTGCCTTGAAAGCTGCTTTCGCGCCAGGTTACGTGTCCGTTGAAATGCAGCACGGCTGAGCCTGCTCCAAGTCCACCGCCGCCTCCCTTCTGCCCGTCGCCTCCTTTGACGTGGCTATTGATCAGATGCATGCGGGTGATGTCGACCTTCAGGTCCTCGACCCCGCCGACATTGACAGAGGAATCGATGTTGTTCTGGTTGCCGATTTGAAATAGCGGTCCGGATGCATTTTTGCCGTCAATAATGATGTTTTTGGTGAGATCTTTATTGAATGTCCAGTCTCCTTTCTCAAGGTGGTAGCCAGTTTTCACTTTGATGTGAAAACTCGATGTGAAGGAAATTTCAACCTCTTTGCCTTCTTGTACAGCTTGATTACCTTGACGAATGGCTTCCCGCAGGGATCCTTCGCCATCGTCGTTGTTGTTCGTGACCTTGATCACGAAGCGTTCTGTGGTTGCTGTCGTCATTGCTGAGTACCTGGGATGTTGTGGTGAGGCGTTGCCTCTTTGACATCCACAAGGTCTCTGCGCTCTTGGTGAGGCTTGCGTTCGCTTGCTGGTGGGGGCTCGGATCAGATCGGGTGAAAATCAGGTGACTCGATTGCTCCCAATTCGCTAATGGGGTGCTCCGCTGATCAATGTGTTCAGGTCCGGCCCCGCAGGAACCAGTCCGCCAGGATTGAGCGGGAAGAGAGCGCCGAAGTAATCCCGCCGCCAGGCCTCGCCATCGCAGGTGCCTGCGACTCCGGGCAGCGCGTAAAAGCGCTGGCGCCAGCGCCATAGGGCAGGGAACATCCACAACGGCCTGGCGCTGCAGCCAAACAGGGGGGCATACACAAGCTCCCAGCGGATCAAGGTGGGAAACAAGCGCACATCGGCGATGGTCAGCTGTGCACCGCACAACCACGGCCCTTTTCGCTGCAGGGCTGCCTCCACTTGGTCCAGGGCGGCGAACAGTGCGTCGCTGGCCTCGTCATAGGCCTTCTGCGTTCGAGCAAAGCCGCAGCGATAAACCCCATCATTCACTGCTGGTTGCAGCAGGGTTTGCCAACGCTCGATGGCCTCTTGGGTGCCTTGAGGGGCCAGGTCTGGGGCTCCATCCCCGCCAGGCCAGCGATTGAGGGCTTCGCTGAGGGCCGCACTGTCATTGCCCAGCAGACGGGGTGTGATGTCGGCGTCGTTGCCTGGATCCACGAGGGCTGGAACGGTGGCACGGTGATGCGGCGGTGTGCCGCAGTGTCGGTAGAGGGCTAGGAGGGAATCGCATCCCAACCAGGAGGGAGCAAGACTCCAGCGACCGGCGCGGTGATCCGCCTGGGCCATGAGCAGCGTGAGTGTTCCCTCCAGTCGCCGCAAGCGGTGCATCAGCCAGGTGCGGTGGGCCCAGGGGCAGCTGCGCCCGATCACCAATCGTGGCCGTTGCTGGAGGGATCGACCCAGCAGCTCCTCTGATCGAGGAACCGTGACTTCCAGTCGATCGCTGGGCGGGCGGACGTAGCGCCCTTCCGCATCAGCTGGCCCCAGCCCCTGCATTAATTGACGCCATTGCCAACGCCAGCCCTCACGGGCAGTGGCAACAACCAAAGGGGGGACTGCCATGGGTCGCGGTGTTCAACAGTGTCAGTCTGGAGGTGTTGGCATGTGGTGAATGGCACGTCCTCGTGTTTTGGTGGTGGCCGGCACCCATGGCAACGAGATCAACGCCCCATGGTTGCTTGATCAATGGCAGCGCAATCCGGCTCTGATTGCTTGCGCAGACGTCACCCCAGTCCCCGTGATCGGCAACCCTGCGGCTCGTGCGCAGGGTCGGCGTTATCTCGATCGTGATCTCAATCGCAGCTTCACGCTTGAGCTTCTGGCGCGGGCGGACGATCCAGCCATGGCTAGCTGCGAGTCATCGCGACTCGATCGAGAGATCGTTCGAGCCCATGAATTGGTCAGTCGCTTCGGACCTGAGGGGCCGGAGGGCTGTGTTGTCGCCCTCGATCTGCACAGCACCACCGCGGCCATGGGCAGTTCGCTGGTGGTCTACGGCCGCAGGCCAGCCGATTTGGCCCTTGCGGCTGCGGTTCAGCAGCGTCTTGGTCTGCCCGTTTATCTGCACGAGGCCGATCAGGACCAGCAAGGGTTCTTGGTGGAGCGCTGGCCCTGTGGTCTCGTGATTGAGATCGGCCCGGTGCCGCAGATGCTGCTTCAGGCAACCATCGTGGAACACACGCGCCTCACGCTGGAAGCCTGTCTGGCTGTGATGGCAGATGCGCGGCGGCAGCAGTTGGTGTGCCCACCGGCCCTGATCGTGCATCGCCATCTCGGCAGCCTCGATCTTCCCCGTGATCCCGAGGGGCGGCCTGATGCTTGTGTGCATCCGGCGCGTCAGGGGCAGGACTGGCAACCGCTGTTGAGCGGCGATCCACTGTTCCTGAAGGCTGATGGCAGCGTGATTCCTTACGAGGGCCCGGATGGCAGGGTCCCGGTGTTCATCAACGAGGCCGCCTATGGGGAGAAAGGGATCGCACTCAGCATCACGGAGCGTGAGGTCTGGCCCGTGGAAGGGGCCGTTCCTGAGGCGCTCCAGATGCTGTTAGCTGACGATTAACGAGGCGCGCCGTTGTAAATGACGCTGTCAACCGTGTAGCCATCAGGGGCAATCTTGATCTCTGTTTCCGTGGTGGGCTGGCTGTTGTCTTCAGGCCAGCCGGGCTGTCCGCCCAGGAATTGGAAGGTGTAACCGTCGGCGTTGTTTTGGATGAGGCAGTCGCCACCTCCAGTATTGGTTTGGAACATGCAGGGTGCAGGCCGGTAAACAGTGAGCCCACCGTTGTCGGTGACGGCTGTATTGCGCGCCAGGTTGAGGGCCCGAATCTGAGCGGCCGGTACTTGGGCATGCACCAGTGAGGGGATGGTCGCCCCCAGCGCTGCAGTGCCTGCCAAGACCACCACCGCGGAGAGTGAACGAAGGCGGATCATGCCAAGAGGAGAAAGGCACCCTTAGTGGTGAATCCGTTAGGCCTTGATGTCAACTTGGGGCGGCTTTCGGTGGGGCTGTTAGGGAATCGGCGTGTTGGTGACACTGCGAATCGTCTGACCATCCGCAGACACCGTCACGGTTGTGGTCACCGTGGGAGTGACGGGATTGCGCTGTTGCCAGCCTGGTGGTCCACCGCGGAAGCTGAAGATGTAGCCGTCTGGTGTTTGACGGACTAAACACTCGGGCGCGCCAGTGCTGTACATGCAGCGATCGGCTCTGTAGCCGGACACTCCCCCATTGAGGGATTCGGCACGCATGCGCGCCAGATTGGCGGCTTTGGTCTGGGAGAGCGGCAGCGCACCGGGCTCGCCGTTGCTGGGTAATGCGGCGGAGAGTGTTGCGCCAAGGAGCACCAGGCTCGCCAGACGGGCCGCTTTGGCAGGTTTGAGGATGGGTCGGAGAAAGGGAGTCATCGCTCCGATCTTGGCGTTGGCAGCTTGCACAGATAGGTCTGGATGGGCCTTGAGGTCTGACCGGATGTGACTGCAGCAAGGGCGGAGTGCTCTTTCAGCCGCATACCCAAGTGTTCTGTTCCTCCGTGCAGGGGAGATTGCTGGTGGAGCCATCGCCCCAATAAATACGCAGCCGGTCATCGACGGTGCCCAGCCGCAACGTCAGGGATTTCACAGGGCCAGCCGGTGTTTTGTCGCCTGGATCCGGGCCTGGAGAAGGGTCTTGGTCCAGACGCCTTTCCAGCTGCTGAAGGCGATAGTCAAGCCGCTGGATGGCCTCTGTCTGGTTGATCGCCTCGGAGGATGACTGCTTTGCACTGCAGCCCACCGAGATGAGCCCGACGATGCCAATCAACGCCAGACATTTGATGGTCTCGGCTCCGGGACGAGACGGGGTCGCAGGGTTCATGGGTGGCTGCGGTAGTGCCCAGTTTGCTGCTTCAGCAGGGATAGACCAGGCGTTCGCTCCAATAGACAACAGCGCCTTGTGCTTCCAGTTCAAGACGGCGGTGGCGAGCCTGGTGGAAGGGGACGGTCTCCTCCAGGCGTCGTCCGGCATGGAGCCAGCGGATCAGAACCACGAGGTCACCGAATCTCAATCCGAGAATCTTAAGTCTTTGTTGACTTCCCTTTGCTCGGGGCTGGGCCTCTGGTTTGGATTTGCTCAAGAACTCTTCACCGATTCCGGCTTTTCCTTCGCCATTGGGAGCCGTTGGGCGAAAAGACGCCCATGGCGCTCCGCCCAAGGGAGAGGCGATTGACACAAAGGTCTCTTTACAAAGCGCAATCTTGCGTTACATTGCTTGAGGCAGGGCATTCCTGCCCTTCCGTAACCGTCTCTTCGGAGACATTCTTTCCGTTCTCATGACCACCACCATCCAACAGCGCTCCGGCGCGACCGGCTGGCA
>NZ_UCOB01000005.1 GCF_900474295.1 Synechococcus sp. UW140
CTTTAGGCGACAACCTCTTTGGCCTAGAAGACACCCTCGGTGGTGGTGATCTCGACTACGACGACTTCATCCTCGGCTTTCATTTCAAAACCCTCACCACCTGAGCGCGGATCGTTGAGGCATGGGCACTGAGTTCGACTCTCTGATCACACCGAACTGATACCAAGCAATGCGATCGGCTTGGCATCGAAACTCGCGCGTCAGTCCCTCTGCGCCCTTCTGGCCTATCCCAGTTGCACACCATCCGCTCCACTTGCACAAAAAAGCAGGGACAACTTAGGGAACACCCACTCAAACCCATTGCAGTCACAAACAATTGGGTGGCAGCAGAGGCCACCAGGGCCAGCGCTGATCAGCAGGTTGGGTGCCGTTTGCCGCCACGCAATTCAGGTTCCGTACCCACGATTCTGCCTAGAGGCGGTCCGTTCAGCGGTCGATTTGAAACTGCCCAGCAGCCAGTGGCATCGAACAGACCTCGAAAGCCGGAACCAAGACTCAGCTCCCTCTTGAAGCCTCTCAACGAAACCGAGTGATGGCCTGATCAAATCGTGCACGAATCGGACCAATGGCCGTTGGCGATATAGGGGCAGTTCGTCGAAAATCGCTGAAAGATCAAGACTGCACTTGGTTATTCCCTCGCGCGCACTGATAGGGGATCTCCCTTGGAGAAGGGAGTGGCATGCTGGCGTCGCGGCAACTTCCGTCGAGTCTGGTTATCAGCTCAATTGGGGAGATCAGCAGGCTCACCCGCCGGAGGTGTAGCGATGTCTCAGTTCACTCAACTTGGCAACAACATTGTCGGAGGAAGCCGTGATGGTCTAAGCGGCTGCTCAGTATCACTCTCAGCCGACGGAAGCATCCTTGCCATTGGTGCACCGGGCCATGACCGTGACGACGCTTACACCCACTATGCCAATAAGTATGGATATAACGCCGGCTATACAGGCATTTACCAGTGGAATTCAGGCAGTAATACCTGGGACCAACTCGGAGAATTAATCGAGGGAGATCTCATTGATGGCAATCAATACAGCGGTGTGTCCGTTTCGCTCTCTAATGATGGAAGCAATGTAGCCATTGGTGCACATAGTGGAAGGGGCCGTACGCGCGTACTCCAGTGGAATTCAAACACCAACGCCTGGGTTCAAAAGGGTGAAGATATCGATGGAGAAGCGGTACCTGACGAAAGCGGTATGTCCGTCTCTCTCTCCGGTAACGGCAACACACTTGCTATTGGTGCACCTCGTAACAACGATCATTTAGGGAAGGGACATGCACGCATCTTTAGGTGGGAGGCGAACGAGTGGGTTCAACGCGGAGTTGACATCGAGGGAAATACTTCGGAATACATAGGCCTTTCCGTCTCACTATCGGATGACGGCAACATCATCGCCGTTCGTGGAAGACACCCCGGACCCACTGGCACGCTTAAAGGCATCACACGCATTTACCAGTGGAATTCAGACAATTCCGCCTGGGAGCAACTCGGTTCTGATATCGAAGGCGAGGGGCTGGGTGATATGAACGGGGGCGATGGGGCGAGTGGCGAACCCAACGACTCTGTGGCGATCTCGGGTGATGGCACCACCGTTGCCATTGGGGCCCCTTGGAACGATGGCAGCGGCAGCGGCAGCGATTACGGCCATACGCGCATCTACCAGTGGGATGGCAACGAGTGGGTTCAACACGGCAGCGATATCGATGGAGAAGCCGCGGGTGACCGAAGCGGATTCGCCGTATCACTTTCAGATGACGGCTCCATCGTTGCCATTGGGGCCATGAACAACGACGACAACGGCGCTTATTCCGGCCACACACGTATCTACCAGTGGAGTGGAACTTCCTGGGTGCAAATCGGCACTGATATCGATGGGCAAGCAGGTGATGTCAGCGGCACCGCAGTTTCACTTTCAAGCGATGGCAGCACAGTGGCCATCGGAAGCCATTCAAGCGATGGCGATGCCGGACAACGTGATACAGGCTCCGTGCGGGTGTTCAGCCTCGACAACACACCTCCCACCATCACCATCAGCTCTGATGTCGCCTCTCTCAAAGCAGGAGAAACGGCAACCCTCACTTTCACACTCTCAGAAGACTCCTCCAACTTCATCGAGTCCGACGTCACCGTCTCTGGCGGTGCAATCTCTGGCTTCTCCGGTTCAGGCACTTCCTATTCCGCCACCTTCACTCCCTCTGCCAACAGCACCACTGACGCTGTCATCTCCGTTGCCTCAGCCAAGTTCTCTGATTCAGCTGGCAATACCAACGCCGACGGCTCTGATGCCAATAATTCCGTCAGCCTCACCGTCGACACCGTCAGGCCCACTTTCCAATCCGCTGCCACCAACACTGGCGGCACCAAAGTCATCCTCACCTACAGCGAAACACTCTCCTCCACAACCGCTGCCATTGGCACCTTCTCGGTCACTACTGCGTCCAAAGACAACCCCGTCACCGACGTTGCCATCGCTGGCTCCACCGCTGAACTCACACTCACCAACACCATCAAAAAAACGGAGACCATCACTGTTGCCTACAGCGATCCAACAAGCTCCAACGACACCAACGCGGTTCAAGACTCAGTCGGCAATGACGCCGCAACCCTGAGCGCTCAATCCGTCACCAACAACTCAACCGTTGCAGCTGACTCGTCCTCTGACGACTCAACATCCAATCACAACGCAAGTCGCGATTCAGACTCCGGCAGCACTCTTCTTCTCAACGACAACAACTCCTTCTCTGTCACAGCTGGCGCCAATCAAGGACTTTGGCTCAATCTCAAGGTCCTCTCTGCAAGCACAAGCCTGCAGAACAGCCTCATCCTCATTGATCAGAACAACAACGTCCTTGGCTCAATCGGCGCCACTCAGTTCTCCACAAACTGCGGGTCTCACGCCATCTTCATTCCAGACGGATCGACCATTTCCTTCCAGCAATCCAGCAACAACCAGCCCATCAACAGCTCTCCACAACACACCATCAACCAGCAAAGCGATGGCACCTACAAGCTGCAACTCAACGACAACACACGCGATAGCGATCACGACGATCTGATCATCGACATCAGCTATTCCGCCACCTCGCCCAATCCCAACGCCACATCCATGGCCGCCGAGCAACAAGAGATCCACGACGCCATCCTTGATCTCTCCTCCATCCCTACAGACGGTCAGACACTCCAGATCACGCTCAACAGCGACTGCTCTTTCATCAATCGCTTTGCGCTCGTCAAGCTCAACCAGACATCCTCAGGTGAGTTCACCGTTGGCGGGTTCAGCAACACAGCAACTGATCCCTTTGAACAAGCCGTTCGCGACAGCCTCATCAATCCTGGCGGCAGCATCACCACCGCAACTGGCGTTCAGGAAAAGATCATTGAATGGTCTCTCTCTTCCACAGACGCTGGCTTCTATGCACCCGTGATGATCAGCGCCTTGGGTGATCTCCACACCGTCGGCTCCTCTCACGTCAAAAATCTCGGTTGCAACCTCTTTGCCTTTGAGGACGACAGCCGCATCTCAACCTCCGACTACGACTTCAACGACCTCACCACCAAATTTCAAATCATCACCTGAATTCCATCCGCTCAGGCACTCACAACAACACCCCTCAAGGCGGATCAGCACTGCCCCGAATTCCCATTTGCCAGACGGGTTCAGACAAGGCCGCCAGGAACGGCTGAGTTCGCCGCGAGTCAGGCCCGGCCGAACAGCGTCGCGTAGTGCCGATACCAGTCGCTCTGAAACCGACATTCGGGGTCGTGCATCAGTTTCGCGTCGAGGAACTCCGGGAATCGCGGATAGCAAGTCTCGACCTGTTCCCTCGTCGCCCACGGGTGATAGGTGAGATAGAACCGCCCCCCATGCTCGATCACCCGGTCGATGATCCGGCGAAAATCGGCCTGGGCCTTCTGGATGCCTTCGGGCGTGTGCATGACATGCAGATTGCAGACGATGCAGACGCTTCTCCGAGTAGCCCAAGGGAGAAAGCTTTCCTCGTCGGGCTCGATGAACCGGATGGTGCCATAGGTCATGTCGACTCCATGGCGAATGAAGTCCTCACGCACCTCGATCAGAAACGGGATCAGTGAGTCCCCGTCGACGTAAACCTCCGTGATCATCTCGGTCCCCTGATCAGTGGAGACCACGGCGTCATACCCATCGAACACGTTCGAAAGCTGGTGGGCATCCGACCAGTAGACCTGACCCGAAGTACCCAGATAGAACTGCTTGTACGCCGCAAAGGCCTTTCCCTTGTTGGTTCGCGCGAGTCGATAGAGATCGGCCCAGTCGGACGCCGCCATGTGGCGGATCTCTTCGGGAACGGGAGTGTCGTCGGGAACCGGCTTGTAGCAAGAGAAGACTCCGGGATGGAACTCCTCGCCGCCATGCAGGTCGATCGAGTACTGACAGTCGCCGAAGATGAAACCATCCTCGATCGCCACATCGATCCGGGGCATGAGAGTCCTGACCGCGATAACCTCCACCATCCTCTTCACCTTGAACCGAGGCACCAGTCGAATCGTGACCCGGGTCACCACGCCAAAGAGTCCGTAGCCGCCGATCGCGAGGGCGAAGAGCTCACGATTTTCGGTTCGACTACACACCTTCAAGCGCCCATCGGCGTCGATGATCCGGAAGGACTCGATGTCCGAAACGAAAGGCGGAAATCGAAGTCCTCGACCGTGGATGTTGGACGAGAGCGAGCCCGCGATGGAGACCTGATCGATTCCGGTCTGCTTCTGCCGCACCGCCCAGATCGTTTCACTCCCGTCCTGATCGGCGTGGAGGTAACCGATCAATTCCGGCCACATGATTCCACCCTCGACTTCGATCAGACCATTCCGACGATCGAATTCAACGATCCGATCCATCCCACGAAGATCGAGATGCACGGTTCCGGTCCCGAACTGTTGCCCCCCCATCGAATGCCGGCCTCCGGCCATGGAGACCGAATCGCCCGCCTCGGCCGCGGTCAGGATCACCTTCCGGACCTCCTCCTCCGAACCTGGCGAGAGAATGGACTTCAGATGGGTGGGATTCAGACGGGATTGAGCATCATTGACTTCAGGCATGAAAAGAGGCTCCTTCGATGAACGTAGTCATGGATGAGGGGTCATTCATTCGGAACCGTCCAGCACGATGGTCTCGGTGACAGCGTCACCATTCCAGGGCCTGACGACGAGGTGAAGGCGACGTTTGCCAAAGCACAGCTCAGGCTGCGAATCCGCACTAGCCCACAATCACGTCCAGTTGCACAAAAAAACAGGGACAGCTCAGGGACCATCCACTCAAACCCATGGCAGTCACAAATCAATGGGTGGCGGCAGCTGCCACCAGGGGCAGCTTTGGGCCTTTGACGAGATGCCCTCCGTTGCACTCAGATTGCCTGGCATCAACTCTGGAAAGACCAACGACGTCGACAGCTGCATGCCGAAAACTGGATCGTGAAGGGTGTGTGGGAGCCCCGCAAGTATTGATTCTTGCGCTCCCATCGAGCCAGTGGCAACCATCTTGACGCGTCTAACGCCTGCACTCAGCATCGACGACAACAGCTGTCACGCCAGGCAACTGAGCGGCCAAATCACCAATGCGATCCAAACAAACGATTGGCGTTGTCCTCTTTGAGGACTTCGAGCTACTGGATGTCTTTGGGCCGCTGGAGATGTTCGGCTTGGCGGCTGATCATTTCGAGATCCGCTTGATCTCAGAACATGGCGGCGTGGTGGCCAGCCGCCAGGGCCCTAAAAGCGTCTGCGACGATTCGTTCGAATCGGCGCCAGCCATCGACGTGCTTCTCGTTCCAGGCGGCATCGGCACCAGGAGGGAAATCGACAATCCTGTGCTTCTCGATTGGTTGCAGCAGCGTGCGCAGCAAGCCGAACTCGTCACTTCGGTCTGCACCGGCAGCGCGCTGCTGGCCAAAGCGGGGGTGCTCGATGGAGTGCGCGCCACCTCCAACAAGTTGGCCTTTGCCTGGGCGGCCTCCAAAAGCGCCAAGGTGCAGTGGCAACAGCAAGCGCGCTGGGTGGAAGACGGCAAGTTCTTCACCTCATCAGGCGTGTCTGCTGGGATTGATATGGCGCTGGCGGTGATTGCCAAGCTGGTCAGCCACCAGGCCGCCGAGCAGGCAGCCAACGTCGCTGAATACGTTTGGCACCGCGAGGCCGATTGGGACCCCTTCGCCGAATTACACGGTTTGGTGGGCGATTAAGACCTGAACGTCTCAGTCGTAAGTGTTTCTAAATCTGCCTAAGCCTCGGTAGCAGATGCAATCCCAGCAGAGTGATCGGGCTGCCAACAACACGTGCAGACCTTGGTTTCAGCCAAATGGTGCAGTTACACGATCTGATGGCGGTCCGCGAAACCCACCGCAGCGATCAAACACAGTGGAGCAAAGATCAACCCGCCCAGAGCCAGTTCCTGCTGCTGCTGCTTGTACCCGGCAACTTCGCTTCCATGAGCCTGCTTATCTCCATCACAACAGCCAGCCAGCGGGCTGATGTCAGCATCAGCAGAGCAAGCGGAATCGATAACTTGATCGCCTACGCGCCTCTGGATCCATGCCTGCCAAGCCTCTGCCCAACACCGGTGCGGTGAGCGGCCTAAAGGAAACCCTCGATTTCTTTGGCGATCCGGGCTTTGCCCAAAGGCGCTTTGAAACCTATGGCGATGTCTTTGCCACCAAGCTGCTGGCCCAGCCGATCGTGTTCATCCGCGGTGAACGGGCGATCAATGATCTCTTCAGCCAAAGCGACTCGCTAGAAGGCTGGTGGCCCGAGAGCGTGAAAAAGCTGCTGGGCAGCCGCTCATTGGCCAACCGCAGCGGAGCGGGCCATAAAGCCCGCAGGCGCGTGGTGGGCCAGCTGTTCTCCAGCACGGCCTTGGCCCGCTACACCCCATCGATCATTTGCCTGGTGGATGAACTCGCTAATGAGCTGATCAGTGCGGATGGCCCGGTGCCCTTGGCCGGACGGATGCGCCGCTTTGCATTTGCCGTGATTGCCACCACGGTGCTGGGGCTGGATACAGGCAGCAGGGAGGCACTGTTTGCAGATTTTGAGATCTGGACCAAGGCCCTGTTCTCCATTCCGCTGGCAATTCCCGGCACCCCCTTTGCCAAAGCCATGGGTGCCCGCCAAAGGCTGCTGAACCGCATCAAGGAAGTACTCAAAGAAGGCAGCAACCAAGGCGGCCTGGATCTAATCAGCGGCGGCCTCGATGAAGCCGGCATCCCACTGGATGACGACGACCTGGCCGAGCAACTGCTGCTGCTGCTGTTTGCCGGCTACGAAACCACCGCCTCATCGCTGAGCTGCCTGTTCCGCGCCTTGCTGCTGCATCCAGAGGTAATGGAGTGGCTGCGCAGCGATGTGATGGCCTCGCCTTGGCCAGCGACTACATCACCGCAATCCGACAAACTCGATGCCACGGTGCTGGAGGTGATGCGGCAAACTCCGCCGGTGGGCGGCTTCTTCCGCCGAAGCTTGCAAGCCATTGAGCTGGCTGATGTAGCGGTGCCAGGAAACAGCGTGATCCAGGTAGCACTTACGCCAACAGCAGCAACCAGCGGAACTGATTTGAGCGAATTCCGCCCGCAGCGCCATCTGGATGGCACGTTTGATCAAACTCTGCTGCCCTTTGGCGGCGGCGAACGCATCTGCCTCGGCAAGGCGCTCGCCGAACTGGAGATCCGGCTGATGGTCGTGGGCTTGCTGCAAAAGGTGGAGCTGCAATTGGTACCCGATCAGGATCTAGCGCTGCAGTTGGTGCCCAGTCCCACCCCGCGCAGCGGGCTGATGGTCACCGCAACAGCCCGATAGAGCCATGCGCAACTTTGAACCAGAAGAGCTCGATCGCATCATCGAAATGGCCTGGGAAGACCGCACCACCTTTGAAGCGATCGAATACCAGTTCGGCCTCTCTGAGCAGGAGGTGATGGAGGTGATGCGCCAATCGATGAAGGCCTCCTCGTTCAAGCTGTGGCGCAAGCGCGTGAGCGGGCGCAAGACCAAACACGGCACCACAAACCCATCGAATCGATTTCGCGCCAAGTGCCACAAGTGAGCTCAGTGGCAGCGATTCAGGCGAGCCACTGATCGGCATCCATGATCTTTTTGATCAAAAGACCCAGGCGCTTGAACTCAGCAAAATTCAAATCTTTAACGGCTTGATCCAGGCCGCAATCAATCCATTCCTCACCGCGCTTTTCGTAGATGGTGAAGTCCTGCTCGAAGGTCTCGCGGCGGATGCAATAGGTCATGCCGTCGTCATGGAGAAACTCAGCGGATTGCAGTTGCAGCCCCATCAATGCGCCTTTGATCAATGCGCTGATGCTGGCGCACCGCTGCCATCAGCGATGTCCCCCCACTGCCGAGCACCCCGTGGCCCTAATCAACTCAAGGCATTCCTGCGGAAGATGCAGCAAGAGGAAAGCCTCAAACAGGCCGAAGGCCACAGAAGATGAAAAGAGGCAGTAACGGCCACCAAGGCCAGTTCTGATCTTCATGTTGGATGCCGTTTGCAGCCACTCAGCTGAGGTTTCCTGCCCATGATTCTGCCTAGAGGCGATCCGTGCAGCGGTCAGCTTGAAACCGCCTAGCAGCCAGTGGCATCACCCAGAGGCTTGAAAGCGAAACAAGCCCAGATCCTGCTGAATGCAACGGCGTACCTTCGTCTGGTCCCACCAGCTCAGGGACATGCGCCCTACGACGAGATCCCGTTGTGCTTCAGTGAGCTCGTCGTAGGGACTTGAGACTTAAGTTCGGTAGCTGCTATGAAGAGAATCGATCAAGGACACAAAGCCCTTAGTTTCTAAGTCCAAAAGCATAATCAACACAAAAAGGAATCTTTTATACAAGATCAATGCCGACACCTCCCGTATGAGCAACAATCCCAACCTCTACATCAAGACCAGCGCGTTCTTGACTGATTGCAATACCCCCTAAACTGTGCAAAACGCCGACAAGCTCTCCCTCTCTGGAGAACTCAACCCTCCTCCCAACAATCTCTACAACTGTATCAGCAGAAATGATCGCCCTGTCTCCTATATCATTGAAATCGGCAACAACATCAAACGTCTCTTCATTGATACCCCTCCAATGATTTTGCCTTCGAGAAAGCGAGAAGGTGTCAGCTCCCGAGCCTCCGATGTAACTGTTAATCCCACTGCCGCCGATCAACACATCGTCGTCACGACCTCCGTTTAGACGATCGCGACCTGCATCACCCGCAAGAATATCATTACCATCTTGGCCAAAAATCCAGTCATCACCTCCACCAGACGAAGCAAAGTCATCAAAACCACCAAGGTATATCGAGTCACGCCCACCACCAGTTTCGACGCTATCTCTTCCATGACTCAACCGGATAGTATTATGACCACCTAGAGAATGAATTCTTGTATTCCCGGTTGCGGTAATGCGATCATTTCCAATCCCTGTACGGATTGTATTCGACGAAATGTTCCACACATAAGCAGGCCCACAAGGGAATTCGTCAAAAAAGAATCCCTCCTCCCCACAATTAGGGTCATTCGGGAAAGGTCGCTGCCTGACCCCGTAAGCCTCGATCCGATTATTGCCATCGCCAGCATCGATCGCATGACTGCCTTGGCCAACAATGATATGGTCATCGCCATTTCCAGATTGGACGGCTCCACCTCCATCGCCAGCATGAACATAGTTATCTCCTTCGCCAGCATCAATTGTATCGAAGCCATCTCCACCTAAAACAGTGTCGTCCCCCTCTCCAGAGGAGACAAAATCGTCTCCATCATTGCAATAAATTGTGTCAGCCGTGCTTCCCGTAAGAGTTATCCTGTCGTCACCATATGTGCCATGAATCACGTAGCTACGAATGGGAACTCGAACTCGCCCTACCGTATTAAATCCATCACCATGCACAACATCAATACCAACAACAGTTCTAGTTTGCCATCGCCCTCTTGCGAATGGCCAAGGCCAACCCCCACCTCTCTCCTCACTGCCAATCACTGTTACTTGATTTGCTCGATAATCAATCTCATGAATTGAAAAAGCAGAAAAAGCTTGATTGATATCTGCAAAAGTCCGGCTGATTTGCTGACGCGTCTCATAATTTCGTCGCCTTCTAAGGCTTTCATTCCATTCGTATGCACGTGTGGCATTAAAGGCTTGCTGCAGATTTTGTTGTCGTTGGCGGAGGAAAAGGCTGAATAGGCTTGACATGTTTCTTGTGTGAATGAAACGATGAACTCACCATCTCCGGGATTAATGACCGACTGAATGACCTGGGTCAGACCAGCGTGTGACATTGTTCACATGACCTCTAATGCTTTCACATCCCAGGAAACGTAAGAATAACGAATTTGATTAAGTCAATGTCTGTGTCTTCCAGGTTCTTGGCAAGCGGGCGGAGGAAGGCGATGCCAAGCCTTGCAACCAAACCATGCAGGAAGCGCCTGGGATTCAGAGCATTCTCGGCAATGTCATCGATCACCAGAGTCTCATCGCCACCGAACTTCTCATCGTTGATTAGGGCCATGACCCAACTCTTGTAGGTGTAAACCCAATCAGTCACTCCAATTCCGGGTCATTCAGATCCAGAGCCATCGAACGCGTGCATATCTCGGGCACATAATTTTGCCTCGCGATTAAGCAGCCATCAGCAGCTTGTCAATAATGAGCTTCAGCCGACTCCGTTCCATGCAATCGCTTGACCAACGTATGCAGCGTGTTGTTGTCCGGCGTCAGGAACTGGCACAGCGATGGGATGCTCTGCGGAACAACGATCTGCTCCAACTGCTGGTCGTGACGTTGCCAGGTCTGTTGCGGGCAGAGCGGTGCGGAGTGTTTGTGCTCGATCCCGATGCCGATGAGCTGTGGCTAGAGGCCGGCACGAAGGTTGTGCAACGACAGATCTGTGCTGACCTCGAGGGTTCGATGGTGGGTGAGTGCGTCAGCACCGGTAGCTGTGTCAACCGCTCAGGGCTGGAGATTTTGGAGGGAGCACACCAAAAAGCGGGTGAAGCTCTTTCTTACATGGTGTCCACCGCCATCACCGTGCCAATCCACGGAGATGCGTTGGAGGTTGTCGGAGCGCTTCAAGTCTTGAACCGCATCGATGGACAGCCCTTTTCTGCTGCTGACCAAACCCAACTGGAAGCGGTGGCCAACGCAATCCAGCCATCGGTGAAGGTCATGTACGCAAGTCGGGCCCTGCAGCAGCGATCGCTCAAGCTTGATCACACCATCGAAGTGCTGCGTGACCGCCTCGAGGCGCTTCGTCCTGGCCACAGTTTCCGCACCTTTGAACCAGCACGGCTGGCCCATGACGAAGGCTTCTTGCATCACCGATGGAATGGCCGTTGCTATCCACCATTCATCGACTATCGAGCCACCGAGCACCTCACAAAAACTTGGGACACTCAGCCGAACGACGTGCTGCTAGCCACCCATCAGAAAGTTGGTACCCATCTGGCGAAAAAATTTCTGGTGGAACTGGTGCGAGCCAATGTTGACCTGCCCGGCAGACATCCGATGGTGGATGGTGATATCGGGCACGGAGCGATGCCCTGGCCTGAGGTTCTGTTGTCCCAAGAGACCCCAGGCGACTGGCAACGATTCCAGGCAGCCACCTCGGATTGCCCCCGACTTTGGTATCTACACTGCGCCGTTGACGATTTGCCATGCCGTCGCATTCATCCTCAAACGCGTTTCGTTGTGGCCATTCGCGATCCGCGAGCCGCGCTGGTTTCCCAGTACTTTTTCTGGGTGCGCCACCCGCTTCTGCAAGTCGATCCCGAACTCGAACTGGATCGTTTCGCTGAGCTGTTTGTGCAGGGAGATCTCTACTTCGGTAGTTATTTCCGTCATATCCGCGGTTGGTTAACACCTGAACCCCGACTGCAGGCATCCCAGATCTGCGCGCTTCGTTATGAAGACATGGTGGAGCGCAAAGCTGACACCGTTGAGCAGCTTCAGCAGTTCCTTTTCCCTTCAGCGACTTTGGAACCAGAGCGGGCTGCAGCAATTGCCGCTGGAACCGAGTTTCAGGCCATGAAACAAGGCATTACGGCGAATCCAGGCAGTTTTCATCTCAATCCCAAGCTGTATTTTCGGGCGGGAACCACGGACAATTGGCGTCAGCATCTGTCGCCTCGTGCCGAGGCGTTGGTGGCAAAGGCCGCTCGGGAGCAGTGGGCAGGGATGGAGACGCATCCTCTGCTGGCAGGCTATTTCGAGGAGCTTGCTGATCTTTAGTGTTGGAGATCCGTGGCTCAACCGCTCGAACGGTTCGGTGCATCAGGTTGCTGATCCGGTGCTGCCATTGCGAACGCTTCCAAGCTTTGACAATGCCTATGCAGGGCCACAAGCCGCTCAAACGGTCTGAGATCAAGCCCCAGGCGCATCACCGCGTCGAGCTGAGGGACCACGCAGGCGTCGGCCATTGTGGGTGAGGAATCGAGGCAAAAGGGCCCAGAAAACGACGCCAGCCAGGTGTTGAGGTCGTTGAGTGCATGGAGCTGATGCTGTCGAATGCCCGCCTGGAGGGCAGGCTCCAGTGGCGTGGCAGCCGTTTGACAGCCCGCCTCGATGATGGGTTTGCGCAAACGTGCCGGGAGGAGCAGCGGTTGCATTGAACTGTTGATTTGTTCAGCAATCGCACGGCAAATTCGTCGTTCGCGATGCGTGGTCGGCAGCAGGGAGTGCCCCTGTTCGGGGAAGGTCTCTTCCAGCGTCTCGAGGATTGCAAGTGTTTGAACCCAAGGCTCGCCATCAACCATCAGGGTTGGCAGCTCAGCTCGGGGATTGATGGCCAGGTACCAATCGCTATGTTGCTCGCCTCGATCCAAGCAGACAGGGGTGTAACTGAATGGCAGCTTTTTCAGCCGCAAACCGATCTGCAGACGTTGGGAGGCGCTGGAGCGCCAGCATCCGTACAGCTCTAGGGATGGCATCAGGGAGGTCGACGTTTCTAGTTCAAGATGACGCTTGTTAGCACTTTGTCCCCGTCGTTTCTCGACCGAGCCAAGCGAGTCCTCCATCACGGTGGACTAGGCCCTAAGCAAAAGAATCGAATGTGCTCGGGAAAGAGAGCGCGTTAAACAACTCAGCCGAGTTCTCCTCCTGCCGCTTGACTCGATCACGAAGCAATACCCAGGCTTCAAGATCCTCAAGAACCATTCCTCAAGCTGTTCTCGCTTGATTCCGATGAGACGGGAGCGGGATCCATTGCCCATCGTTCCGCCCAGTTGCACAACAAACCAGAGACAACGCAGTAACCACTCCACGAACCCCACTGCAAACACAAATCAACGGGTGGCAACTGTGGCCACCAAGGCCATTGCTGATCAGCAGGTTGGATGAGGACTGACGCCACTCAGGTCATTCCCTACCCACAAGTGATTCTGCCCAGCGAACGCCGCATCAGTGTGGTCTCAGGGGACCTCCTTCAGCCCAGGCTCCACCGTCTCGAGTTGCTGCATTGTCAACGAGGAGCGGAATAACAATGGAAGTGGTGCTGAACCGGACTGGAACGCCCCGTTCCCAACAGGGGCGAGGGGAAGTGTTCCGGCTTGACCCAGAAGATGCCTATCGAAAAACAGTTTCGCCATCCCTTGAAGTTCCTGTCTGGCAAGAGACTGCGCCGGGCCAGTGATCACTGGTGGGAGGTTTGAGGTGGCATCCAAGAAGGAAAGATGAGTGCCGCTCTTCTGAACCGCCAGCACCGAGCCTGGCTGGCGAAGACCGATGAAGGGGGTGAGCTGCTGGGAAACCGGCGGAGCGAACACGTCATTCATGCCAGCAATCACGAGCATCGGCACCGCAACACGAGACATCGATCGACTGCTGAAAATCGGATTGGTCACTGGATTCACCGCAACAGCAACCTTCACGCGGGGATCGCGGAAGTTGGTTCGTTTCACCACACGTTCGGGTGCTACGCACTGCCAGACGATGGCCGGGTTGAGAACCACGGTGCTGGGGTCATTCAGCTGCTCACATCCGCGCACCAGGTGGGGCCAGTCCAGTTGAGCCCCCGCAAGGGCCGTGACCGTATAGCCCCCAAGGGACTGGCCGAGGACGCCGACCCGCTGGGTGTCGACCCTGTCCCCCCAGCGCTTCTCAACCTGATCGATCAGTTCAGTCACGGTGATCGGCTGGCGATACCAGGCATTGGCGGGAGGCATGGCACCTGTACCCTTGATCGCGGCTGTCATGGTGTCAGCGCTGGTGAAGGGAAAGTCGAGAGACGCAACCGCATAGCCATGACTTGCCAGGGTCTGCCCGACGTAGAGGAGCGCATTCATGTCAGTGTTCAAGCCCGGCGCTAGCACCACCAGAGGAGCCTGGCTACTGGCCGTTGACGTCTCGGGCAGATAGACACCGGCCTTGACGCTGTCGACGACGCGACCTTTGAACGTGAAGGACACCTGCTCAAAACCAGTGTTGCCTGGTTGCGCTGCGACTTGAAGATCCGGAGCGGTTTCTGGAGTTCCTCCCAGTTCAGACAGACGCGAATAAAGCTTGTTCTGAAGATTGAACTCCTGGGTCAGGGAACGCAGCAGCGAGCCGACAGCGCTCACATTGATCGCGATCGTGGGTAGCGGGTAGGCCTGAAGCACATCAATCAAACGCAGACCGTCGCTGTTGGCTGCTGCATTAATCAAGGCTGAGGCCAGAGCATTGCCTGCCACGTCCGTGGGCTGATTGATCAGCTTCGCCAGCTGTTGAACCGTTCGCTTACCCAGGGGAGTGGAGAGAAAGTTCGATGCCATGAGGGCATTCACAGGAGCCGACTGATTGAGAGCCTTGCGAAATGCCTGCTTTTCGGAGGGTTTAAACAGACGCAGCACATCGGCGAGTGCGGTCCCTGGTGATTGACCGCCCGCATAGTCGGCGAGTTCATCGATCGGGATGGATCGCTCGAATTCACCAAGCTGGAAGCTGAGTCGCTCTGCGGACGATGCCGGAGCCGACACCAGGGCACCAAGACCGATCAACGCGAATAAAAAGCGCTTCATATCAATCAGCTATTTAGGAGAAACTACACCTAATTGCTAGAAAAAGGTCAAACAACCGGATACCACGAAAACTGAGCTTTCTTCATCAAGGGTGGACAACTTAACAACCCTTGATCAACCAGAGCGGGTAAGCAATCGGTCACTAGGCATGCCCTGTTAGTCGCCCTAGATGGAAAGACTCACTCACGACCATGCCCAGTCTCTCAAGAAAGCAAATAAAACAGACATCCACGGCCAACGCCAACAGCGACTCCCAGAGCGGCTCCAGGCCCCAGCACCGATCCAACTCCATCGCTGTTGCCCGGTCCAAGCCCAGCACCAAGACCTGCACCTTCGTCGGTTCCTGCCGCGGTCCTGGCCCCTCACCACCTGAGCTCGGATCTCTGATCACGGGTAACTGATAGCAAGCAAGGCGATCGGCTTGCATGGAAACTCACCCGTCCTTCTCTCAGCACTCCTCTGGCGCATCCCAGTTGCACACAATCCGCTCAGCTTGCAAAAAATCAGGGACAACTCAAAAAGCACCCCCTCAAAACCACTGCAATGAATAGCCAGTTGCTTAAATCAGGGCGCACTGAATTCACGAGCCATTACCAACCTGTGGCACTCAAGCCGAATCAATAACATTAATCTTTAAGCGCAGCTTGATCATCAAAATAAAAATCGACTTGCCTTTGCAGTGAAAGCACAAAGGGCAACAGCGCTAGCCAAAGGTATCCTCAATAAAGTGCAATTAAGACTCACTTCAACAGAATGAAGGCTTACGCGAGTGGGCCGATCAGCGAGTCCACTCCGCGCCAGAATTAATTAACCTGAGGCTATCTTTGATAAATTCAAATTGCGGTATATTGGTAGTAGTCCAGGGGTTAGGTGCCTTGTTAATCAAGATCACAGCTCCTTTGTCTCCATCCAGACCAATAATTGAAAGGCTGAGATAGCCATTTCCGGAGCCTGAATGAAACAAATACCCTCCTTGCGCCTGGGCATCGGCGTTGCGGTCACCAATGAAGAACCCCAGGCTCCGGCTCTCAGTGGAACTAGGGATGCTCAACTGTTGGGCCAAAGGTTGTTCAATCAGGATATGGCTGGAATTGAGCGCCTTGATAAAGGCCAGATTGAACCGAGCCAAGTCGCTTGCCGTACTCCACATCAAACCGGTGGAAAGGATGGGATGCCGCATCGGTGCCCGAGGGTGCGGCTGATCATCGATGTCATAGGGGATGGCGATTGCGCTGTTGTCGTTCAGGAAAAATCGGTTGTTGAATGTGCTGCTCCTCATGCCGGACGGTGTCAGCACCAACTCCTGCATCAAGGCCTTGAAGGATTGGTTGCTGATGGATTCCAACGCCGTCTGCAGCACCGCATAACAGCCGTTGCAGTAGTCGAAGCGACTGCCAGGAATTCGCTCCACCGTGAGCGGTTCGTTGTTGGCTGGAGGCAGTCCTCGCAACACCTGCGGCAAACTCGGAAGAGTTTCCTTCGGACCACAGCATCCGTCGGGGTAAGGATTACTCAACGCTGCGGTGTGGTTCAGCAGCATCCGAAAGCTCACCGGCACCCTCGCGGTGTAGCTGTTCTCCGGGATCGTCCAATCCTTCAAATAACGATTGACGGGCTCATCCAGGGCGATCCCTCTGCTTGCCAGGAGCTTGACTGATGCCAGGGCCGTGAGAGTTTTGGTGATCGATTGGGCCTGGAACAAGGTGTCAGCCGTCACCGGTCGGCCGCTGGCCAGATCCGCTACTCCAAATCCCCTTGCCCAAGCAATGGTCCCGCCATCAATGACGGCAATGGAAGCACCTGGAATCCCGTGTTTCTGTCGCAGGGTGTCGATCTGCTGCTGCAGGTCGGTGAAGGGAGATGCCGCCTCCGTGGGCATGGCGAGGGAAGCCGTAGCAAAGCAGACAATCGCCCCAGCCCAGCCCCCTCGAAAGAGCCTTAGTCGGTCCCGCAACATCGCAGTCACAACGTTCTTTGTTCAACGCTAAATCACGCCACTACACCTGTTAGGGGTTTTGTATTGTCTGGGGCCGTCACTGAACAAGAGAACGTCAATAAGGTAGGAGTTCGTGACTGACGCCCGATGGATCCCACCAACTCAAATCAGCGGAGCGATAAGCCACCACGTTGAACATACCGCGAATGTGGTGATAACTGATATGGCAGTGGAAAGCCCAAATCCCTGGGTTATTGGCATCGAAGGCAATCCGGCAAGTCCCCCCTTTCGGCACATAAACCGTGTCGCGCATGGCTCCGGACAAGGGCTCACCATCAATTTCAAGAATTTGGAATTCATGTCCATGCAGATGCATGGGGTGGCCCATGGGGGTGGGGTTAGTAAACACCATTTCCACCCGTTGGCCTTTTTCAACCCAGTAAGGGTCTCTGTAGGGGTAAAAACGATGATTCAAGCCCCATTTGTATTTTGGAGCCGGGCCTGTCAAGGCAATAGGGATTGTGTTATCTGCATCACGAACGGCGAGAGGCTGTTGTGCCCGCAGATGCTTATCTTGAGTGAAATCGAGGCGACCAGTCCACTGATGGGTTTGTGGTGCCAAATCGGGCATGCTGAGCTTCTTGTTACTGCGCAGCACGACGCCACAACGCAGATTGCTGCGTTCACCTAAAGCCAACAACGGAAAAACCCCAGGTTCTTCAGGCAACTTGACGCGCAGCGTCAAACGCTGCGCTGTAGCGAGTTGAAACACCGAGCCGCTGATCGGCTCTACCGGATTGGCATCGGTGCGGAGCAGCTCGCCCTCGAGATCGCCAAGATCCAGAAAAAAGCTCATAAAGGCACTGCCGGCAATCCAACGAATCGCCACGGTCTCGCCAGGCTCCACATCAATGATTTCTGGAGCATCGAGGCTGCGTTCATTGGCCAGCAGAGCGTCGTAAACAACGTCTGGGGCCATCATTAACATCCCTTTTTCTTGTTTCCAACAAAAGCGTTGATTTGCCTGATCCCATTGCTGGGTCAGCAGCATTCGCGGCTCATGCCAAGCGAAATCAGCCAAGCCTTTGGCCATCGCAGTCCCACCGCCGCGCTCGCCAGCAACGACGTTGTCGAGGATTTGACTCGCGGGCGTGAAGCTGAAATCCCTCAGCATCACCGTGATCGTTCGATCGGCCCACCGCTCTTGCTCCTCAGAGAGGATCACAAACGGCTCAGCCATATAAGCCTGGGTCTGCAAGCCGTAGTGAGAGTGCATCCAAAAGGTACCGTTTTGCACCAGCGGGTAGTGAATGCGTTGGCGTTGTCCAGGCGGAATCGGTGGTTGCGTGACAAACGGCACGCCATCCATGGCATTGGGAAGAATCAAACCGTGCCAATGCACGCTCGTGGGCACCGGCAATTGGTTGATCAGCTCAAGATTGACGCCATTGACTTGTGAGGTGGTGTATCCCCTCTGGCCATCCACCTGACGAATGCAGCCTCGAACAACGGAACGCCCCAGAACTGTGATGGGTGCTGTTGTGATTTCAAGGACAACGGTTTCTGAATTGCGGGGCCACTGAAACGCCTTCTGACTGATGAATCGATCCCAAGACAACCGAACTTTGGCTCGACTTGCCTTGACCACCTCCAGGCTGACGCTGCCAACGAAAGCGACCAGCACGCCCAATCGCAAAAAAGAACGACGCAGCAAGAATCTCTGAGCCAGTTCTCACTGGTTTAATGACGGCCTTTTGGTGGATGCTGGAGAAGCATTTTTTTCTAAGCATTTGATGACATCAGGTAATGACATCAGGCGAGGTCATCAGGTCCATCCTCGCCGCAGGAACGCCTTCGCAAGCTGAACGCCACACCGTTGCGCGCTGAATCAGCGGATCACGCCAAGCCAGCCAAAACGTAGAAGATGCTGGAGAAACTGAAAGGGAGCCACTTTGGACGACCGGCTTCAACAGGTCTTGCCAGAGGCCCTCAATCAAGCCAAGTCACACAAAAACCAGTGACAACTCACGAAGCTTGCCCTTATCACTGATGCCCCTAGCACTGATGCCCTTAGCACTGATGCACTCAGCCACTCCTGAAGCACCACTCCAAACACGAATCATCACTGTCTCTCGGCCGATTCTGGCTCGGCCGATTCTGGCTCCGACGATCCTTGATCGAAGCCGCAAACGTTCGAACGTTCAACACAGCAGCTAACGAGGCTGCATCAACTCCATACAAAACATGCTCTGCTTGGCCTTGTAGCAATGGTGCTGACCGGGCAAACGATGGGCGTCGCCGTAGGCATTGTTATTGCGGAACACACCATTCACTTCAGGGCCCGCGTAATCACGGAACCAGAAGTCCTTCAGCACCGGATCACCAATCCTGCCGCTGCCGTTCCACCACCACCAGGGAACGCCACCGCCATAGCAGCTGCCGTTGCTGTACTCATCAGGTTGATCACTGCAATAGGCAGGAACCCACTCGCCCGTCTTCCCTCCATGGCTGAGCCTGGTCCAGGCGTTAAAACAGCCAGCCGCCGACTGACGCTCACGACCACACCTATAGGTGCGCTGAACATCAGGTGAAAGGGAATCAGGAGCGGCTCCAGATGCCAGCAAAAGAACGGCTATCGAAATCGCGGCGTTCATGGCTCCTCCTTCGGCAGCAACGATGGCGGCTAACGCCCTTAGTGATAGCCACGCAGGTGTAAACCAGCGCGAGTCTTCCTTCCGCGCGCAAAACAGCACCGAGGCCTTGATAAAAGCCCCAACTCAAAACAGAAGACAAAACCCTTGCAATCAATCAAACAATCTGGATCGACGTTGACTCAATAAAAACACCAACAAATCATCAGGACTAGCAGCCTTAAGCAATGCGCATGAATGTTATTTTGTCATTTTTGGTGTCTGCGTTTGATGCATCATTTCAATCACATCTTCCGCCAAGGGTTGGCTCTCCTCAGGGGGGATCAAAACCTCAAGGTAAGCAGCACCTGAATGATCGTTGATCTCAGCAAAGGCCTGATCAAGCTCTGCCAACGTGGCAGCCTTGCCGCACCACCAACCCTGACAACCCAATGTTGTTGGGATGTCGGCATAACGCCAGATGGGAATGTTGTTGTAGGCGTGGCCCGTCTCACTGATCAAAGCTTCTACCCCATACAGACCGTTGTTCAAAACAATCACCACGGGAGACACCCCTGTGAAGCCCATCACACCGATCTCCTGTGCCGTCAGTTGATGGCCACCATCACCTGTGACGAGCACAACGCGACAATCTTGGTCGGCAAGAGCGCATCCCAAGGCGGCAGGTGTGCCCCAACCAATCGAACTCCAGAGCGTCTGGCTTTCCATCGCCACTCCAGCAGGCAAGCGAAGCGCATTCAGCTTCAGCAAGCAGGTGCCTGTATCCGACACCAATACATCTGTGGGCCGCAAAAAGCGCTGCAAACGCGGATAAAAGCCTGACGAACTCGTTGGCTCCTGGGCTTGACCGGACACTGGCAGAAAGGGTTCAGGCTGAACAAAGCGCTGATCGCCACAACGAGACGGCTGCTTTAATCCAGCTTGAAAACGCGTGATAAGCCCTGCGAGCACATCACTCAGGCTGACACTGGTGAACACCTGATCACCAGCTTGCACCCAGTCTGCGTGCAAAGCCACAACGCGGCTGAGATCCAGCCGTCCACTCCAAAGGCCTGTATTGAGGTCATCCATCACCAATCCACCAAGATCGATCAGCAGATCAGACGCTTCAATCACTCCCTGCAGAGCAGGGGGAGTGGATCGACCTCCGTTGTACATCCCCAAAAACGCGGCGTGGTCCTCACTGAGAAGCCCCTTGTCCATTGGCGTGGTGGCGTAAGACAAGCCGGTGACCTCAAGAAACTGAGCAAAGGCATCAACCAAGCCAAATCGACGAAGCGTGACTGTTGGCAACACAACGGGCTGGGTCGCGGCTCTGATCCGCGACTCCACGAGCTCGAGAACAGCATCGAGTTCGGTCACAACGCTGGCGTGCTGGCTGATGGCTCCGATTGGAGAGCCCTCAATCGGGTCGCCAGTGATTGGCATCAAAGCCAGATCCATCGGGACTGTCAGATAGGCAGGCCTGGATTCCTCGAGTGCTTTATCAATGACTCTCTCCAGCTCAATCACAGCATTTTCAGGAGTCAGCCTCGCGCTGACACAACTCGCCGCAGAGGACATCGCCTCAAACCTGTCGTAAATCCGATCGCCGAGAGTGTGATGGCAAATAAGACCCTGACGCACAATGCGCATGCTTGGCGTGCCGACCAGGTGAAAGACAGGCAAACGCTCGGCCATCGAACCCATCAGGCCATTAAGAGCACTGAGTTCCCCGACGCCGTAGGTAGTGCAGACGATCGCAGCTCCTTTGCGTCGTGCATAGCCATCGGCGGCATAGGCCGCGTTCAGTTCATTCGACGATGGCACCCATTGCAGACGAGGGTGCACCTCAACAGCATCGTTGAGCGGAAAGGAGTAGTCGCCTGGAACGCCGAAGACATGCTCAATGCCGAGGGCCGCTAGACGATCGAGGGTATAACCAACAACTGAAGGAGACATCAGCAGGCCAATCCTGATCTCACAAGAGTCTGATCATCCTCAACGCGGAATGCCACGGCAAAGATGATTGGGGGAACGGCTCTCATCCAATGGCCCTGCATTGGCCACAATCACGCCAAGTGGCACAAAAAATCAGTGACAACTCGCGGGTAAGAACTCAAAACCACTGCAATCAGTCACTCCTGAATGGCAGCAGCGGTCACCTCAGCAATAAGGTTCAACCCGGCGCGTAGAGCCACCCTGCTGACCAAGGTCTTAAAGCTCATCCAAAGGCATGCCTGCGATCTCAAGAGCATCAACAAAAATGAAATGCCGCGTCGGCGCAAAAGCAGCAATGCACAACTGAATCTTGCCAACAAGCAAAGTATCAGACGATACACATTATCCTCAGCGATATTCAGAGTCGCCTGCCATCAAGACAAAAGGCCTGGCCAGAACGATCGCTGCCAAGCAGCGACAGAAACAAAATGGCTTGGATCAACGACTTTACCTATTAAGGCAAAGAACAAGGCGTCCACTACACCCAACAGGCACAATCCAACCCCAAATAGATTAGCCGTAGAAGAGCAGGTTTAAATGTCTGTTGTATCCCTCGATACCAATATTTCATTGCTGGTCGCAGATGGGAGCTGCCAAAAGATCAGGGAACTGCTCACGGACAGCACACTTCCTGTCGTCTGGATCGAGATCGATCAAGACCCCTTAAAGGCCATTACGGATGTTCTGAGCCAAAGAGAGCACAAAGGCACCCCAGTTCAAACACTGCATGTTGTCAGTCATGGCGAAACCGGCGCTCTCCGTTTCGGAGACACGAAAATCAATGCCAAGGCCCTTCTCAACGCTCATCATCAGCTCGCCTCATGGCAACTCAATGAAATTGCCCTTTGGTCTTGCCACACTGGAGCTGATGGCGACTTCGTCGCCCTCTGGGAAGAGCTAACCGGTGCGAAACTTTGGTGCAGTAACAGCCTGCTCGGACGTCGTCCTGACGGCAGCAGTGACTGGAGGCTGATCTCCCAACACACAGGAACTGCCCCTGCCTTGCCAGTTGCAGCCCTGCAACAACAATCGTGGGCTCACCAACTGAGCGCGCCCGTGCTCACGACAACGGCAAGCCCTGAATTGCTGACGATCGAGGCCAACACGGGCATGCCAGCCGGTGCAGTTGGAACCCTTGTTTCGGCCCTGATTGATTCAGACGGAGACCTGCAGAATTTCAGCGATGGCGATGGCGATTCACCCGCTATTGCCATCATCGCCACCAACCTTGCCGATGGAAGTCTCTACTTTTCAACCGACAATGGCAGCAATTGGGACAATGTTGGCACGGTGTCAGAAGACTCGGCACATGTACTCTATGCCGATAGCAACACCCGCCTGGCCTATGTTCCTGCCGGTGACTACAGCGGCACGATTAGCGATCTAATTACCTTCAAGGCCTGGGATCGCAACTCACCGATCAGCAGCTCACCATCCCAGATTGGTAGTACGGTCGAGACTGATTCCACTGCTTGGAACGTCAGACTCTCTTCAAATGACGACAGAGCATACGTAGCAGCATCAGCTAGTGGATTAGTAATCATTGATGTCAGCGATCATACAAACCCATCCATCACAGAAACCGTCGCTCTAGACAGCGATACCGCCTCAGCTGTTGCCGTTGACGATGTTGATAGCAATGCTGCCTACGTTTACGTTGCTGAATGGAAAAGTGGGCTGAAAGTCGTTGATGTCCATCCCCCCCTGGCATCAGTAGTTGGAAGTTCCGACAGGAACAATGAAAGAGCTGGCGGGGTCACCCTTTCATCCAACAAAGAGACTCTTATCTTGACTCGCGATGGCAATGGGATTGAAATTTTCGACGTAACGGATCCAGAGAATCCAAACTTTCTAGATTCTTTATCTCACAGAGGGAAAGCCAGAGGTCTCGTTCTTTCTTCAGATGACAGCACTGCCTTCATCGCAGCTCAATATGGTGGATTAGTCATCGCCGACATCACCGATCCAACTTCGGCTTCAGCGGTGAGTTATTTCGATCCCGACAATAATAGTGGCAATGACAACAATGAAGGCGATGGCAACGCCCGAGGCATCGCAATCTCACAAAACAATCAAACCGTCTATTTAGCTGACGGTCATAATGGTCTTGTGATCGTAGACGTAACCGACCTCGACAGCCCCACACTTATCAATTCTCTTGATCTCGAAGGGCATGCAGAAAGCGTGACACTTTCAGAGGATGGCAACACCGCCTTTGTGGTCACTATCAATGAAGATTCCTCAGTAAAAATTGGCTTGCATGTAATTAATATCAGCAATGTCAGCACAACTGTTGCGCCATCACTCGTGGGTTACTACGAAACGTCGGGCGGTGCCAGAGGCATCACTATTTCAGGGGATGGAAGTACGGCTTTCGTGACCACAGATGACGGATTGGACATCGTTAAGGTTATTGATGAAATAGCCAATGGTGCTCATTCGATTGACACAACACAGGCTTCGCTATTCTCTAGTGCAAGTGATACCGTCCAAATAATAGTCGAGAGCACAGATACCGACACTGACACCGACACTGACACCGACACCGACACTGACACTGACACTGACACTGACACCGATACCGATACGCCCGACAGTCTGCTCCTCTACATCCAGTCCAAACTCGAAAAAGTCAAAGCCAACGCCTCTCTGGCCCTTAGCTCCAACACCCTCTCTCAAACAGTTCGTTCAGGTTTCACGAGTTCAGGCATCACGCTTGCCGACAAAGTGATCAACTTTGGGCTCAACCTTGAGGAGGATCTAACCCATACGAGCATCAATTTCAACCTTAACCTGATCGCCTCCAATCTCGGGCTATCGAACACACAAGGCAAGCGAAATCCCACCAAGAAAATCATTCATTACATCATCGATGGCAATGGATCCCCATCCAACGGCCACTACGACCCCATCACCGGAACAGGTGCTCGCTCGTTTGATATCGATGGCGACGGCATCGCTGATCGTGTCATACATATGCACATTGATGGCAAACGCGGTGATCACGATGGAAAGAGCAATGGCGTGATCAATGCGGGTTCCACACTCGCCACCGTTGATCTCACTCCTGTCTTCTCGAAAACTGAACATGGCTTGATCACCCTCGCCGACTCTGACGACAGCACTAGCCCTGCTGTATTGAACCTTCAGGCGCTTCTCGGCGCACGCGGCAACTCAGTCGAATCCATCGGTTACGTCATTCTTGATGCCGATGAACTCGCCAACGCTGATGCCATCCTTGCCGATCTCGATCAACTCAAGAACCGTGCTGTCAGCCTCTTCTGCTCACTGGAAGATACCGATGTCACTCTCCATGAAGCATTCATCTTCAAGCGGTCATTGCAGCTTCTCAATGGCCAAAGCGTTCAATTTTTCTCCGTGAAGGATGCACAACTCAGTGATCTAACCTCCCTCAGCGATTCACGTTTCTCCTTCCTCGAACAAGCCATCACAACGGACGGTTCGCTCTCCATCACAGATGGGAACGCGATCGATCTTGTCCTCACGCAGCAAAACACTGATCCTGGCATCGAGGCTCTTATCGCTCAGCAGCAGCAGTTCTCAGCACCAATTCTCGATTTCACAGCGTTCACCAATGACGAAACAGTCACCGGTGTGCTGCAAATGGGTCGAGAAGCAAATTTTGATTCACTCATCGGCTTCTATCGTGTCCTCGACACCGCTGGCAGCGTGACTGCTGCTGATGGCTCTCTACTCACACCCGGAGATAACGGTTACACCAAGGCCGCTTTACGCAAAGCCAACCGTGTCGCAGAACTCGACAATCTTGCCCTAGACGACGACACAACCGCAGACACTGATCTCAGCCTGAGCGAATTCAGCTATCTCGCTCCCTATGCCAAGGTCAATGACAACACCTTCTTTGCCTTTGATGCGGCCAATGCCGATGGGCTCTCACACTTCCGTTCTTTCGGCCAAAACCTCATTGGCCTAGAAGACACCCTCGGTGGTGGTGATCTCGATTACGACGACTTCATCCTCGCCTTTAATTTCAATGCACAAGCGACCACCTGATCCAGGCTCGTAGGGGGCAGATCACAAAAGCAAGCTGAGGTTGGCATTTGGCACGCACGCCAACCTCAGCAAACGGTGGTGCGATCCATCAACAACTCCGAGAGCTTCCACAGCTCCGCCGCCTTCTGCAGATCGGCAGCTTCGGGGCTGGTGTCCTCCACCTCGAAGTGATGCACCCCCGGGCGAACCAATGTGTTGGTGATGTAGGTGAACCCGGGAGTGGCGCTGTCATCCATCACCAGATGGGCCAGATGGCTGCCGGCGCGTTCAAGCGATTCGGTGATCCGAAACAGATCACGGGCCACCAGAGCGAAGGCAGCCATCGCCAGCGGATTGCGCCGGCGGTTGTCGCGGAAGAAACCACCACCGCTGCGCGGGATCACCAAACCGGGACTCCAGGCAATCACGGGGATCGTCCCATCCAGATGCCGGTCCAACTCCCGTGCCATCAGCAGATTGCAGAGCTTGCTGTCTTTGTAGGCCTTATCGGCATCAAAGCGGTCGCTGCCATCCACCATCCCGAAGCCGGCCCCGGCGCGCAGTCCCGCCAGATCTCCCAGGGACGCCGGCCGGCCCACCTTGCCGCCACCGCTGGCAGGGTTATGCACCTCCGAGGCCGTGATCACCAAGCGGGGGTTGGCTGACCGACGCAGCAAGGGGATCAAGCGCATCGCGATCAACTGATGGGCCAGCTGGTTGACCGCAAAGGTGAGTTCGATGCCCTGGCTGCTCCAGCGTGGTTGGCGGTCTCCGGCGTATTGGAGGCCTGCATTCAGCACCAGTGCATCAAACGACGTGTCGCTGTCGCAAAGCTGATGGGTGATGTCAGCAACAGCCCTGAGGTCAGCCAGGTCGCAAATCAAGGTTCGGACGGCGCCGCCAACAAGGGCCAACGTTTGATCAGCACTCGCCTGGTTGCGGCAGAGGATGGTGAGCGCATGCCCTTGGGCGTTCAGGAGCCTGGCCGCCTCAAGACCGATGCCAGAGCTGCCGCCGGTGAGCAAGATCCTGCCTGGTTCAGCACGAGTCATGGAGCTTGAACACATAGAGCCGAGCATCACGATCGCTCACCACATAGACCCTGCCACGGTCGGGATCGATAGCGACGCCCTCCGCTTTGCGGATGCGCTTCGGTTTGTCGTTTGGTTTGTCGTTTGGCGTGAACACCAGATCAAGGCGTTGGAGTACGGCATCGCCATGCCAGTCGTAATGGAACAAACACTGGCCTTTGTCGCTTGTGATCCAGAGGGTGTCTCGATGCCTGTCGTAACTGAGGCCAGAAAAGTCCAGTTGATCCGACCGCAGCTCCGGGTGTGAGAAACCATTCGCCTCCGATAACTGCCTCGATGACAGGATCGTGCTGCACGCCGCATCCAGTTCGATCAGCAGGCCCGGTTCAGCCTCTTTAACGACGAACACGTGCTCATTCGTCGTGTTCACCGTGATGCCTTCCAAGCCCTTGTTGTCCGGTTGATCCGGGAAGTGCTCGGCAAGACTGCTGTAGTGAGCCATCGCTGAGAGTGGACGTTGATGCAGTTCCCGGCGACTGATGATGTCAATCGTGATGAGCGAGTTGGTCTCTTCCTGCACAGCCAGGAGCTGGGTGCCGTCTGTGCTGATGGCAATCCCTTCAAGGCCCTGCGTAGGGACGAAGAAGCAGTCGTGGATCGACACGCGACCTTCGAGATCCATGCAAAAGATGGCCTTGGTGTCATCACTCACGGTGTAAAGCGCCGTGCCGTCGGCGTTCAAGCTGAGGCCCGATGGTTCATTCAGGCCGATACCGGGATCACGAATGCGATGACGGCTGATCAACTCGAGGCGTAGTTTCCCCATCAGCGACCCTTGTCGCGACTCAGTCGATTCTGGTTGCTCGATCCGGTGACATGCATGTTCTGCTGATCCGCACCTACCAGCTCCTACTCAAAGGTCTGGCCCGGGTGTTGCCCTTCCCCCGTCAGCACAGGCTGATCGGAGCCGGTGCCAGCCAGACACTGGCAGCAGAGCTGAGCAGGCGTCGCTGGCGTCGCCCCCTACTCGTGAGCGACCGCCAGCTGATGCAGCTGCAGCTACCAGCAGCGTTGATCCGGGACCTGGACACCGCTGGGCTGCCATGCAGCGTGTTTGACCAGGTACCCGAAAACCCCACCATCGCCTGTGTTGAAGCCGGGCTGCAGTGCTACCGCCGCAACGGTTGCGACAGCCTGATCGCACTGGGAGGTGGCTCAGTGATGGACTGCGCCAAGGGCATCGCCGCTCGCGTGGGCAATCCCTGGTTTCCACTGCGCTGGATGGAGGGCCTCTTCCGGGTGATCGGACCGCCGCCGCCCCTAGCGTGCCTCCCCACCACCGCGGGCTCCGGCTCGGAAAGCACAATCGCAGCGGTGTTCAGCGACCCGCAACGACACTGCAAGTTCGCGATCGCCGACTTGAAGCTGCTCCCCAGAATCACGGTGATTGATCCGATCCTGATGCTGGGCCTGCCACCAGCCGTCACCGCCGCCAGCGGAATGGATGCGCTCACCCACGCCGTCGAGTCGTACATCGGCCGCAACGGCAGCGCCTGGAGCCGGCGCAAGGCCCTCTCGGCGCTGAGACGAATTCATGCCTGGCTGTTGCAGGCCCATCGTCATGGCAGAGATGAGACGGCCCGACTGCAGATGGCTCTAGCGGCCCATGAAGCCGGTGCGGCCTTCACGCGCACCAATGTGGGGTATGCCCATGCCATCGCCCATGCCCTGGGCAGCCTTTACGGACTTCCCCACGGCTTGGCCAACGCCATCGTGCTGCCGGAGGTGTTGCGCTGGTCAAGCCCCTGCTGCGAGCGGCAACTGGCCGAAATGGCACGGGCGATCGAACTCGAAGGCATCAATAGCAGCAACGGCAGCGAGCAAGGTCTGGCACTGGCCTTCATCGCCTGGATCGAAGCACTGAAGCAAGATCTGGGGATCCCCGCCACTGTCGCCGAGCTTCGCGAGGAGCACATCCCCCAGATCAGCCGCAGCGCCCTCAAAGAAGCCCACCCGGACTATCCGGTGCCACGCCTGATGACGCAGACAGACTGCCAGGCCCTGGTCTCGCGTTTACAAGACCACAGCGACAGCCAACGTTGCGCTCAACCACCGTTGCAATAACGAACCGCTTCCGGCTTGGAGCGGCCATCGGCGACCTCAGCCTCAACACAACCGTTGAACAGCTTGCTCTCCTGCTTCACGGCACAGAACCCGAAGGCAATCACCGCGAGGGAAAGAGCGGAGACCAGCGTGGCTGAGATCTGGATCACGCCGTAGGTGAGCATCGCCCGCTTGTTGCCCTTGCACGACTGTTGTTGGCCGGAGGCGTCAGACATGGCGTTTGAAGCAGTGATCAAACCCTATGGATCCACAAACAGCACAAGCGAGTCTTAGGGGGATGGGATAACCGCACAGGGCAACGTGAGCCTGATCACCCTTGAGTTCGCGCAGCGGGGCGATCGTGAAGCCACGGTGAAGGACAACCCAAAAAACGTCACCACCGTTCTGACCTGCGTCTGCCATATCCGAGAGCCCCGTCCCCAAGACGGGGCTTTCACTTGGGCTGGCTGGGGTGGTTGCGGCGTTGCGCTCCAGCCCTGGGCACTGTTGTGGCGCACCACAAGCTGCAATCGCTAAACGGCCAGCCAGGGCCAGCGAATCCCGCAGGCTTCGAGGGGATCCATCACCAACTTGTTGAGCGCACGCCCGAGCAGCACCTGCGGTTCATCGCTGCGTATGGGAATCACAGGGTGCAGCCGGTTACCAGGCAGGCCAAAGCCCCTAACAATCCCGCGCCGAAGCAGTGAATTGCCTGCTTCTAAACCGCAGACATAGGCGCGTTCCTGGCAGAGCCCCTTAGCACCGTGTTCCTGCTCACCCATCCGCACCCAGTCTCCAGCGCAGACCACAGAAGCCAGAGACGTTTCCAGCGGTGGCCGCTTGCTGAAACTGCCTGGCGAGAACCAAGACACCGACCCCCGATAACGCCGCACCTCTTGATCCACGACCTGGGCACTGCGGAAACCAGGCTGCGCCATGGGCAGCAGATCCTGCATCAAGCAAGCAACGATCTCCTCATCGCTGAGATCTGCGATCGCCGAAGCGTTGTAGAAGTCGCTGGCAACCACCGAACCCTGAGGTGGCTGATCAGCCCACAGCGCCTGCTCCGCATCCCGCTGCAACTGATCCAACATGAAGAAGGTGGCTCCGGCACCCTTCAGGGCAGTGAAGCGAGAGAACACATTGGCGGGATCGGCAACCGGAACGTAGCGATCCAGCCACAAACGGATCGAAACCACATCGATGGATCCGAGCCTGCCGGCACGAACCAGTTCTGGCATCAAGGCACCGCACTGCGGTGATTGAGCCATCAAGGCCCCCATCCCTTTAGCACCAACCGCAAGCACCACGGCATCCACATCCTCAATCAAACCGACGCTGGCTGGTGTGACCGAACAGGTCTCCACCGAACGGATCGTGGGGATGTCATCCGAAACGTTGAGGCGCGTAGCGAGGGTGCCGCCCAGCACCTGAAGCTGATGCTCTGAACAGAGCCGTGTGCTCAGGGGCGCAAACACATGTTCAGCGATGCTTTTGGACTTGATCCAGCGCACATCAAAGGAGTCTTGATGGGCCAGGGCGTAGTAGTAAAGGAGCTCCATCGTGACGGCAGCCGACAGCTCCTCCGGCGGCTTGAACAATCCCACCAAGAGGATCGGCCGCAGAAATTCATCGATCATGCGATCACTGATCCGCAGCTGCTGAAACAGCGTCAGCGCATCGATCGCGTCGTAGTTGCGGTAAACCCGATCACTACGGTTGAGGTCGAGCATGGCGTAGAGAAGCCCCGCGATGCTGAGCCGATCCTGAACCGGGAGCCGCTTGAAGTTGTTGAGCGTGGCGAAGGCTTGACCCAGTGGACTCGGCAACAACGGCGCATCGCCGAACACAGGGGCAGTCGCCTCCAGGCCCTCGGGTGACCAAAACGCACTGGTGGTGAAGTCGGTGAAGATCGAGCCGAGCCCGAGCTCAGTGGTCAGCGCATTGATGTTGGGATAGTCCTTCCAGAAACCCCGGGTGCCAGCTTCGAACGGCTTGCCGCTTTGGCTGGTGATTGGCTCGCGACCGGTTGGATCGGCCAACCCATCGATCAGGGTGACGCGAACACCGGCCTCGCAGAGTGCCTTGGCCGCTCCCCACCCAGCCCAACCGGCTCCAATCACCACCGCGTGGGATGGCTTGTCAACCGGGGGCACAGCCTTGGTCATGGAGCTGAACTGGGTCAGCTCAACTTAGAAAGATGCCGCAATCGAGCCGTGGCTTGCCACAGCATGCAAACTGAAGCCCAAACAACAGGCAGCGGTTTCGCCGCAGCTGACGACAGATTGAACGGGAGCTCCCCTCAAGATGGTGGTGGCATGGAGCACCACCTCTGTCTATCCCTAAAGAACAACCCAAGCCCCGCCATGGCGCAACGGCTGACAACAACCTGGATAGGTTTATCGGTCTGCGCAGCCCTTGCAGCGACGGGCTGCCAACCCCAACTGCCGCAGCAATCGCAACAACAAACACGACTGCAATCAGCGGCAGCTCCTCCCTGTAGCAGCCAAGACCTCTCCACCGAAGCGCTGTTCAGCCAAACCAAGAGCGGCGTGGCGGTGGTGACCACAGACACGTCGTCTGGCAGTGCCTTCGTGATTCGCCACCAAGACGGCAACACCCTGTTGGTGACCAACTCACACGTGGTGGAAGGAACCAACACCGTCAGGTTGAAGTGGGCGGATGGAAGCCAAGACCAGGCTGCTGTGATCAGTGATGCAGGTGGTGCGTCTCCACAAACCGATCTCGCCCTTCTGAAGCTGACCGGTTTACGCGGAAAACCCCTCAACCTCAAAGCAACCAGCCCCAAAGTGGGCGCAGACATCGTCACCATCGGCGCACCCAAAGGGCTGGAATTCAGCCTGAGCCGAGGCGTGGTGAGCAGCCTGCGCGATGCCGGTGAGATTCTGCAGATTGACGCCCCGATCAACCCCGGCAATTCGGGCGGCCCGGTGCTGGATCACAGCGGCTGTGTGGTGGGTGTGGCCACCTTCAAACTGACCGACAGCGAAGGCTTGAACTTTGCAGTGGCATCGTCGGTGATCCAGGTCTTCCTCACCGATCCAACGACACGGGATGCAACGGCCAGCGAAAGCAAGCCGCCGATCGGCTTGAATCCAGACAACCCCAACCGACAGACAGCCGATATCGCCAGCTGCTGGTTCGAGCTGCAGACAGATGCAGACAACCTTCAGGGGTTTGAATGCAAGGTCACCTCACGCACCAATGCCGACGGCCACACCGTGTTTGATGTCGAGGAGCCCAGTGGTCTGAAGCGCACCGTGTTGCTCTGGGAGAACCAAACTGCCGAAGTCCTTCTCCATGGACATCGCTATGAGGGCCAGTGGAACGAAGACAGCGATGGAGACATCCACGTTCACCTCGATGGCGGCAGCTTTGCCTTTCGGCCTCGGGGCTAGAGGGATTCGGGCTGAACCCTGCGTTCGCCAACAATCAACCAACAACATCGTGAGCAGTCGGCTCAGCAAATCAGCGCAAACCAATAAGCCTTACGTTCAACACAAAGCCTTTATCGAAGCAACGGATTGGGAATACAAAAAACACGGTTCACCCGATCAACAGGGCGACGCACTGCAGCCATTCGTATCAACCGACACAAACCAACAAGGAGCATCAGCAGCACTCACAAACAGGAAAACCCGCGACAGCAGATGCAGTGATGGCAACAACAGAGGCCAACACAACAAGCCGTGAAGCAAATCGTGCACAAGCTCGGATCAGCCTTTAAAAAAGCACAGATGGCGCGCCGCCTTTCGCAGCATGAAGAAGAGCGCCCGTGAGTTGCACAGCACAAATCTTCCTGAACTGCTGAGAAGTCTCAACTGCAGCCTGGCAGTGAGCACCTATCAAGCCGGCCAGCTGCTTTGCATCGGCCATCACCAGGGTGATCTCTGTTTTGACTTCTGCAGTTTCGAGAAGGCGATGGGGATCACCCGAACACCCACCGGCTTAGCCCTCGCTGCAAAACATCAAATCTGGTCCTTATCTGGCCAGCCTGCGCTTGCAGCGCAGATCAAGCCAGCCGGTCAGTACGACATCGCTTTTCTCAGCCGCAGTTGCCATATCACCGGTCCAGTGATGGCCCATGACATCAGCTGGTGCAATCACCGACTCGTGTTCGTCAACACGCTCTGCAACTGCCTCGCCTCCATTGAAGGCAACTGGAGCTTCACGCCACTTTGGACGCCACCGTTCATTGACGACTCCACACCTGGAGATCGCTGCCATCTCAATGGAGTAGCCATCACAGAAGACGGCAGCGCACCGGCCTACGTCACCATGCATGCCGCCACCAACCGCGAAAACGGATGGCGTGAACACAAAACCAATGGTGGCGTAGTGATGGAGGTGAGCAGCGGCAACATGCTCTGCCAAAACCTGTCGATGCCGCATTCGCCCCGCCTGCATCGCGGCGAGCTGTATGTGCTCAATTCAGGCGAAGGTCAGCTGCTACGGATTAACAGACACAACGGTGATCGAGAGGTGATCGCCGAACTGCCTGGCTACACCCGCGGCCTTGACCTGATTGGCAACACCGCCATCATCGGCCTATCGCGCATTCGCGAAACCGCCGTCTTTGGCGGACTCCCAATCACCACCAAGCATGATCAATTGCGCTGTGGCATTGCCTTCATTGATCTGAGCTCAGGATCGCTGCAAGGGTTCTGCTGGTTTGAAACCGGCGTGGAAGAGCTGTTTGCCGTCACCACAATCCCTGGATACCGCAGCCCAATCGCTGTTGGCCCCAACGCTAAAGCAGACGAAACAGACGACAACAGCCAAACCATCTGGGCCATACCTCCACCAACACCAGCGAAACGCACCTAACAAAAATCAGGATTCACATTTTCAAACCACACGATTGAGCCAATCACAATGACTTCATCAACCCCATTCCTCGTTAAAAATATCTATTCAGCCGGGTCATCAAATCCCAGTAATTTTTCAGTCGCTGGTAGCCATCTATATTTTCTGGCCAGCGATGAAGCCGGAGAGTACCCAGACACCAAAGCATGGAGAACGGATGGAACAACTGCAGGAACTGAATTAATCTACGACGGTGATGTCGACGGCAAGACTGACTTCCCTTCAATTGACGGCAATGAAACATTTTTCTCGGCTAGCGACGGCACGCTTCACAAAGCAAGCGCCAACCAAAGTTCAGCTACTCAAATCACTGGCTCAGGCGACCCTTTCCCCTATCAGAATTATTCTATAGCAACAAGCAATACCTTCTATTTCAAGACCGAAGCCGAAGGGGGGCTCTATGAACTATGGAAAGTAGAAAGCGGAGAAACGGAAGCAGAGGAGGTGCTATCCGAAGGAAATTCAATCACAGGTTCGCGCAATTTCGTTGCACTCGATGATACTATTTTTTTCACTGCAACTGATGCCGATACAACCAATACCCTCTTCTATCGCACTACAGATACTACTCCGGTGTTATACGACGGCGGCAATATGCGCGCCATGGAACTCGCCGTCGTCGGCACAACGCTTTACTTCGTGGCGCAAGACAGCGACGAGAGCTACCCCTTATGGAAGATAAATGGGGAAGAGCCTAACAACGCCGGCACCCAGGAAGAGCTCGGCCTAGAGAATGTGAATTACCTTACGGCAGTTGGGGATAAGTTATTTTTTATAGCCAGTGACCCATCAACATCATATGGCCTAGAGTTGTTTTCAACCGATGGCACACCTGATAACACAAATATTGTCAAAGACATTTCCGTAGGAACTGGGGATTCGAACCTAGCCAACCTAACCGCCGTAGGAGACAAGCTATTCTTTGAATACAGGGATGACTTTGGCCATGGGCAATTATGGGTGTCAGACGGGACGGAAAGCGAAACGTACCTGCTCAAAGAAGATTTTAATGACGAGCTGAGAAATTTCACAGTAGTTGGAGATTATCTTTTCTTCATCGGATCCACAGAAGACCACGGATCTGAATTATGGAGATCAGATGGAACGGAAGACGGAACTTCAATGGTTCTCGACTTCAACCCCGGAGCAGCCGACGGCGTGATTACCTCTAACGTGAGCGACGTCAGAACTTTAGCAGCTCTTGGCAATACACTGTTGTTTAGAGGAAACAATGGGAACGATGATATCGAGCTCTGGGGCTATTCAACTGGCATTGAGATAGATACCGATACCGATACCGATACCGATACGGATACGGATACGGATACGGATACAGATAGCGATACGAAAACCGATACCAATCCATCAGACAAACTCAACGTCTATATCCAATCCAAACTCAACAAGATCAAAGCCACAGCGTCCCTTGTCCTCAGTGCTGACACCCTCTCCAAATCCACACTCGCAGCATTAGTCAAACAAGAGATCTCCATCTCCAGCAAAGTGCTGGAAATGTCGCAAAACCTGGTGGACGATCAAACAGAGTCCAACCTGCATTGGAAACTCGCCACCGTCGCGCCCAACCTCAACCTTGCCGGCAGCAATGGCGAACGCAGCAAAGATAAAAAGTTCCTCTACTACAACATCGACGATCAAGGCGCTCTCTCCTCCTTTAACTACAACCCCATCACCAG
>NZ_UCOB01000011.1 GCF_900474295.1 Synechococcus sp. UW140
CTCACGCGTCCTTCCCTCTACGCCAGCAACCTTCTGGCCCATCCCAGTTGCACACCATCCGCTCCACTTGCACAAAAAAGCAGGGACAGCTCAGGAACGAACCCCTCAAACTCATTGCAGTCACAATTAATTGGGTGGCAGCAGAGGCCACCAGGGCCAGCTTTGATCCGCAGGATTCACACCAGCTCCAGCCACCACGCTCCCCATCAATGCAGTGATTCTGTAGCGGAATGGTTCACGCCAGGGTCGATCCAGGCACCGCGGGCAAAAAAAGCATCACACGCCACCACAGCCAGGCTGCACTCAGCGAAAACCTGACCACCCGCTTGCCAGAAGGGATAACAACAACGCAGCAAACGGCATCCCTACATCAGAGACACCAATACCCAGCCCGGCACATCTCTGCATGTGTAACCGGCCAAGACCTTTCAAGGAAAGCCATGAGGCCTTCAGTTAATTAACAATGAAATAGGCGAGGGACAGAACAGAAACATTGATCAGCCAACGCAAAACCCTCAAACAAGAAAGCGCCCTCAATGTGTTATCCGGAAAATCACTTAAAGCCAACTGAAATGATGGAAAAACTATCAACAAGCAAAGCACACCAACACTATACAATTACCAACCTATCCAAACAACGCATTAATACCAAAACGTATCAATCACTACGCATCGAGTGCGTGACTGCGTACAAAATATCAAGTCCTGTTGGCTTAAGCCGACGCCTTCTGTTGTTGAGTCGATCCAACTTTCATCCACGATGGCACTGTTCTGCCTTGATGAGACCACTTCTTCTGTTGCGGCATTATCAGAAGAGTTCATAGCTGCACAACACGCCACCGACAAGCTGCTGTTGAGATGGCAGAACAATCCGGCTGAATGGAACCAACTGCTGCAGAAAGTCTTTGGCCGCTCAGCACCACTTGATCTCAGCGGCATCACGATTGAGATTCTCAACGGGCAGGCCATGCCTGGCCTATCTGGCGCCTATGCCCCGGTTGCACCAGATGGCAATGAACGCATTTATATCAATCAAGACTGGTTAGCAACGGCAAACGCCGATGCAATCCAAGCCGTTCTGCTCGAGGAATTAGGCCATGCCATTGATCACAGACTGAATCAGGGCAATGACACAACCGGTGACGAAGGTGCCATCTTCTCGGCATTGGTTCAAAACCGAGCAGTCGACCTACAAGAACTCAACCAAAATGATCATTCAGAACTAAATATTTCAGGGCAGAGAATAAAAATAGAAGCCTCATCAATCACAAGCTCCGTTAGTTACATCGCCAGCGACGGCGTTGTCAAAATCACCCTCACGGGTTCTGACCACATCGATGCCACTGGCAATGCCCTCGATAACACGCTCATCGGCAACAGCGGTGCAAACCTCCTGATCGGCGGCGATGGAAACGACACCCTCACCGGTGGTGCCGGCGCCGATCAATTTCAGCTCGGTGGCGGCGATGACCAGGTCACCGACTTCTCCATACCATCAGGCGATACCGTCGGCATCGAAGTTTGGCAGAACTACTTGATCTCCCAGGTCGGGGATGATGCGCTGATCACAGTCGCGTCAGTGGGATCAATCCGGCTGAAAAATTTCAACTCTGGAGACTGGGATGAGGAGCAATACATATCGCGGACCGATGCTTCGGGCAACCCTTTCAACTTCGGGGGGGGAGGAGCAACAACGATACTGACATCGGCCACCTACAACGCCTCCTCCGGAGCCCTCGCTGTCACCGGCGCCGATCTCGTCGCCAATTCAGGCACTGACAACGATATCGACGTTTCCACACTCACCATCACCGGAGAAGGCAGCAACACCTACACCCTCACCAGCGGTGACGTTGAACTCACCTCAGCCACCACCTTCTCCATCACCCTTAACGCCACCGATGAACTACAACTTGCCAGCCTACTGAATAACAATGGCACCTCCTCCAGCGATGGCACTACTTACAACATCGCTGCTGGTCTGAACTGGAATCCAGGTGCCGCTTCCTCACCGGCAGACAGCAGCGGCAATGCGATCACC
>NZ_UCOB01000034.1 GCF_900474295.1 Synechococcus sp. UW140
TAGCGACAGAATCACAGCCGCCGGCACGGCCAAAGCTGTTGTAGGGATTGGCTTGTGCAGCAGGGCCTGCAACGCTCATCAAGGTGGCACCAGCGGCGAGGGAGGCAGCAGCGGCGGCGATGGTTTTGATCGTGGTCATTGCTCTGATGGGGGTGATGCGTGGGGCGGGATCTCTCCCTCCGATGCATTCACCATCTCCGCTTTCAGCTCTCCAGCTGATGACCTCCATTCCCTCCAGCTGTGAGCTTGCTCACAACAGCGCAAACGCCAGTTAGCGGCTTGGCTGATAGCGCTTGATGAGCTGCCTCAGGCTCGGATCAGTTCTTGAGCGTCCGGCGTCAGTTGACCTTGCAACAAGCCTGTCAACGCAGCTGGGTGTCCTGAGGTGGCTCATCACCTTCTTCTTGATTGAGCTGTTGCAGGCGCTCGAACAGCTCTGCATCTCCAACAATGACGCGACGGCTGCCGTCCTCGGCCATGTAGGTGAGCCGTCCCTCTTGATCCAGCCTCAAAGCGGTCATTGGCGTGACGGGTTGTTGTTCAGCCATCACTCAGCTCTTGGGAAACGACGTCAGGACGAACGCCATGATCATCGATCCACTCAAGCGCGCATCCATGGTGGTGTGCTGCATGCAGCAACCGCTATTTACAAGGAGTGCTGCCTGCGCACAAGACGCCGTTCCGCTGCCTCGGCGCAAGTTGAGCAAGAGAACGGTTGCTCACGACCAACGACCAGGGCTAGACACAGTCCAACCGCTTCTGGTGCTATGCCTTTCGGGAATCAAAGAGCAGAACAAGCCAAGCCGCAGTTAGCGCCGAAGCAACCGAAGCTTTTGAATCGTCCCGTCTATCCAGGTCCCTCCCATCACGCCCATAAAGGCTGAAGAGGCCGAACCACTCGGTCGTACAAGCCGTACGTATGAATACTTAGGCGGCCTGTTAGAACGAAGACACGTCATGAGACGGAGCCCTGGGTCGAACACCAGGGCTTTTTCTTGAGATGGCAAAGGAGCTCGCGGTCCATCCACTCACCCCATCGGCGTGGGCATTGTCCAACAGGCATAGGACTGCGAAGAGCTCTTGCCCTGGCTTTGCCGAACGAATCTGTGATTTGGATTGTTGTTGTTGTGATCAATCTGAATGCTGTCTTGTCGGCGTAGAGGTTTGCGATCACATCCGTTGAAAAAAATCGGCGAAGTTGATTGTCACTGGCCTTTGTCTCTCAAGTTGCATTGGCTTGGCCTGAGCCTTCTGAAGCTCTGCTATGAGCATGTGTTACGCCGAGTGGTCTCTGTCTTTCTCCCTCATCAAGATGGGTTTTTACTTGCGTGATGAAGCTTGAGGGTTGGCCGATTACTGCTTGGATTGCTGGCCTGATTCTTCTTGGCTTGTTGATTCTGTTCTGCTTGTCTGGCTGGAGCGCGCCAACCATCACGAGCGGGATTGATGCTACGGGTCGCTGCTCTTTGCTGCTTTTTTCTATTGCCTTCACTGCGTCTAGCCTGCATCGCCTTTGGAGGGTGCCTCTAACAACTTGGACATTGCTGAATAGGCGTTGGATTGGTTTGGGATTTGCTTCGTCTCATTTCATTCACCTCGCTTTGATTCTCTCGATGTCCTTGTTCTTTCCTGAGCCTTTCTTGAGTCGGCAGTCTATGGGGCAGTGGGTGTTTGGAGGTATTGGATATGGTTTCGTTTTCCTAATGGCACTGACATCAAGTGATCGTGCCCAGCATTGGATGGGAATGAAAAGTTGGAAAAGGCTTCACTTGACTGGCAGTTATTGGCTTTGGACGGTTTTTCTTTTCACATACATCAAGCATGCGAAGCAAGGTCCGGATTGGCTTTATCTGCCATTGCTTCTGTTCACAATCGCGCTGCTCCCAATTCGTTTGGCAAAGCAGATCCCTCCCAGGCCATCCCTAGGTGCCGCCTCTTAAAGAGCACGAGGGCCTTTGATCGTTGCAGGCCTTAGGAGTTTTAGGTTTGAGCTTGATGCCCTGATCGTCTCTTGCGGGCCTGGACTGGATGAAGGATTTTGACGGCGAGCCTGCTTGCCTCCTCTTGGTTTTTCTTTGTTGAGGCAAGGCTGGCAGGAGAGATGCTGATCTGATGTGGCCCAGAAGTTTGCAGAGAAACCTGCTTCAGGGCTGTAATTGTGGATCAGATTTTTGCTTTCGTTGCATCTTGAAGGGTGAAGATGTTCACCCCCACCTTTTCTGCAAGCCTGCGTTAGGCGGCGATTCTCTCTTCGATCAACGTTGTGTCCCAGCCAATGGGTTGCATCGGAATGATGGTTGCTCGTTCGGGGACTAACTTTTTAATCTCCTCACAGGCCATACGGTAGGCATGCCAACCAATCATTCGTCTCGGATCTGACTTGCCTGAATTTGCAGTTGCTTTGTCGACGGTCACCCCAGCATTCTCTGCTTTCTCAAAGGCGCTGAGAAGAGGGATCTGCGCTTTGAGTACTGGTATATCTGCTGCCTCCAGTTGTTGACGGATTTTTTTCGCGACTTGGTTTTTTCTTGCATCGACTTTGACTAGAAGTGCGGCAAATGGCACATTGAAACTCTTCAAATGCTCGGCCATCTCAAGGGTGAGTTCCAGTGAGCGAGTTTGTGCTGCTGTCGGCAGAATGATGACATCAGCTCCGTCAACAAGGTTTTTGATCTCTTCCTTGCTACTGCTTGCCTGACCATCCGTCACAATGACATCTGCATATCGGCTTGCTTTTGCAGCAGCTTCAATGGGTACGACTTCAAATTGAAGCAGGCCTCGAGCGGCATATGCGCTGGCGGAACGGTTCCGGTCTGCATCGACGAGAACAACTGACGGGTAGGAACTAGCAAGGCCTGCGGCGATGTGAACACTCGTGCAGGTCTTGGCAACGCCCCCTTTTTGGCCAAAGACTGTAATAAACATGACGACCATCCATTTTTCGATTTATAGCGTCTATTCCCTGTTCAGCAACTGGCCTCCTTTCAGCATGCAGGCTTGCCTTGTGGGTCGATTGGTCGATTGGCACGCTTGAGAATCTGTTGCTTCAGCACTGTTTGTGAGTGGGTGTTGTTTCCACGATCTTTCCAGGCCTCAGGAACGGGGTGAGTCATTCTTTTTGGCCTCGTTCGTGAGGTTGATGCCCAGCTCCTTCATTGAATTGATTGTGTCGTTCACAGCCGGGACATATGCAATGCGTCGCCTGACCTTGTCAATGAGCTCAAAGAGCCGCTCGGGTATTGACTTTGGCTGGGTCGACATTCGGAGTATTTGCTGAAGCAGCCTTTCCGCATTGCACTACGATACGGCTCCGCAATGATCTGCGCATCCCTTTTCAAGAGTTGGTGAGGGATCAAGCAAGGGTCTTTTCTGATCCTCTCGCCACAGAGCAGCTCTTGATTGTGTGTGAAAGCTCCCATAACAAGATTGCAACTGATTGTCGACTGCAGGCAGCTCATCTTCATCCACCCTTTGCTTCGGGGCTGGCGACCATGACAGGGATGGGTCTGGCATCGGATTGCTCGCCACCCGGGGTGGTTTTGTTGCCGGTTTTCTTTTTGCCAGCCAATTTGTTGGTGATGGATCATGCGCAAGCCCTGGCAGCGCCACAAAAAAGGGCGGCCCCACAACAGCCACCCTTCAGGTTTCAGTTAGGGGTGCTCGACGTCCCCTTGTATTCATTGTCTGTAGCCCTAGGAACATGTGCATGAGGTCTCTTACCTATTCCTGGATCCGTCCCTGACCATAAGAAAGGGGTGTACCCCTCGTACACCCCTTTCTGAGTGGGGCCGGATCCCCCCTTCAGTGTCCGCTCTCTTGTGAGCTTATGCCTGGGTATCTGTGCTCATTGCGCGTCAGTTTTGTATTGCTGCAAACCGTTCGCTCCTCTGCGGAGAGATGTTCCTCTGTGTGATCTCGATCCAGGAGTCCATCTCTGCTGGGATCTCTGGCTCCAGATCCCTTTGGATGCCCCTCACCGACTGGGGTTTTCAAGCTTTTGCTGTGATGTTTTGCACTCGCTCTCTGTCGCAGTCCATCGGCGACAGGCACCAGGATCCTTTCATTGCTCCAAGGGGACTCTTTGATGCGGTCTGTTTTTCGGCTTTGACTCAAACTTGATGTGGGCAAGGGTTTAATGGCTTCCCTTGGTCCGACCTGGTTAGTGGGGGATTGGTTGTCGCATCCTCTCCCCTGCTTTCCAATCCATTCGCTGCATCTGCCCGGCTTTGGAGAGCAGCTGAGAATGTTGATGATCTGCTTGTGACCAAGTCAGGCTGGCACTTTGATTGAGACGTACGCAAGCAAGAGGTTCAGTTTGTACTCGATTTGTGTGCGCTCGTTTTGTGGAGGCCGCTGGACATGGGCCTCCGCACCTTTGGGTACTTCGCGATGCATCATCGTGTTCTCGATCTGCTTGGCTGATGGCGGAGAATCATCGAACTCAGATGGAGTCGAAACAGCTGAGTAGAAGGTTCAGGGGAGGCGGTCGCGTCTGTCCTGAATCTTCCGCCACTGGAGAGTTCAAACTGCTTTTCAGTCGGTGACCGGTTAGCAGAGGAGGGATGACCTGTTCCCTCCTCTGTTCTCCTCCCAAGGGCTGAGCTAACATTTTGCTGGGAGTGTTAGAGCTTGTTGATTGACCTGGTTCAGCCTGAATCTGTGATAGATGGCATTTATGGCGCTCCCTCTCCAGCCAATCGACTTTTGAGTCGTGGCTCATCACGGTGCATTTGTAGGCCTGATTTAGGCCGCCTTTAAAGGTCTGCTGTACGCGCTCGATTGCTCTCGTTGTTGATTGTTAAGGGTTTGGCTATTTGTGCAGTTCATTCTTTCTTTATCCTGTCGTATTTATGTGATCTAGGTCGTGCAGGATGTGGATGACATGATCTCTTCTGACCTTTCTGATCTTTCCGTCTGTGACGTTTGCAATGAGGATTCCTGATGCTCCATTGGCGTGCTTTGGCTCTGGCCTGCCACAGGTGACCTGGCCCATCCACCATCGCTTGTCGTTTGTGATTGTGGGGTTGCCGTGCTCGTTGACAATCACATAGTGACCAGTTTTCGGTTGCATGCTCATCGCGCTTGCTACATCGATACCGGTTTCGGAACGATTGGCTTCGTGGTTGGTGGGCATGGGTGCAAGGCGAACTCTTCTGGTTTAGGGCTTGCTGAGGTCAGGAGTGTGAATTGCTCTGGTGAGATGTGCGACAGAATGCATCTCGCCTGAGATGGGGCTCATCTCAATTTCGCCCTGTTGTTCCTTGATAAGTGTCGTCTTTGGTTGCATTCAGGATGTGTAGTCGCTGCTTCCTTTGTCTTCAAGTTCACAACGATTGAATCCTTGCCTTGAGGCTTCTATCATGTGGTGAGATGTGGGACTAGAGTTCAATGGATTCAGCTCTTAATACGCTTTCTGTTGATATCGGCGGTACAGGCCTGAAGCTGATTGTTCTTGACTCCAATGGCGCTCCACTTTGCGATCGAAAACGTGTTGAGACCCCTCACCCAGCAACGCCTGATGCAGTTTTGAAGGCTCTTGTTGAGCTCACGCTTGACGTGCCAGCTTTTTCCAGGGTTTCAGTTGGATTCCCAGGGGTCGTTCGCTCTGGCGTGGTTGTGACAGCTGTCAATCTCGACGAGCATTGGCCAGGTACTGAGCTCGGTTTGCAGCTCGAGCAGCTGCTTCATAGGCCTGTCAAGGTTGCTAATGATGCTGATGTTCAGGGGTATGGCTGTATCACTGGTCAAGGAGTGGAGATGGTGTTGACGCTCGGAACCGGAATGGGGTCTGCGCTGTTCATTAATGGGACTTTGGTCCCTAATCTTGAGCTCGCCCATCATCCTTTGAAGAAGGGCATGACGTATGAAGACTATGTCGGTCGACATGCACTTGAGCTGATTGGTAAGCAGAAATGGGTTAAACGGGTCCAAAAGGTGGTACGGCAAACAATGCCAATCTGGAATTGGGATCTCATGCATTTAGGTGGCGGAAATGCCAAGCTTTTAAAGGAGGCTGATCTGCCTGAGCATGTTGAGATCCATTCGAATAAGGCGGGGGTTCTGGGTGGATATTATCTTTGGAAGAGTGAAGATTAGTTTTCGGAGACATAGTGTGATTGGCCTGCTGTTGTTTGTTACTCAGCCTGGGTTGTCGTCTTTCGGCCTGTTTGGGTGATGGGTCTCGGAGACAGGTTTGGCTCTTGGCATCTTTGCTCTTTCATGCTGCATCGATGTGTGCTCTGCTGACCCAATGGCCTTCAGGGATGTTCGTCGCTACCTGGTTCATGGTCTGGGTCGTCAGATAATCTCCATCGTAGCTGTTCTCGTTGGCTCCTCTGGACGGGATCTCGCTAGGATGTGTGGAAATCAGCTGATGGATAAGGATCTTTTTGACGCTTGAATTGCGTCGTGCTTAGCGATCCGTTCCTTGCATTTCTGTAATCACACCGTTGGCTCACGGGGCGTAATTAAAGCTGATGGCTAGCGTTCGAAAACTTGCGCGGATTGGCCATGACGGCAGTGGACTGGCTCTGGCTTCTTCACCCTTTTCTGGCGGTCGTTCTGATCTATCCCCTCATCGGCATGGTGTTGCACCTCGGTCTGCAGACCAGAGCACGCCGCCAGAAGACCAACCTCAAGCTTCCGCCAACGGTTGGCCGTAGCCATTCCGATCTGGGGCAATGGTTAGCGGCAGGAGTGGTGGTGCTGGTGTTAATCGCCCTCTCTGTGGTGATTGCCAGCAAAGCCCCCCTCGCCGAATTCGAGGGAGGTGCGTCCCGTTTGATTCAGCTCATGCTGGTTTTGCTCGGCACGCTGATGAGCTTGGTGGCCCTCTGGCGCAGTCGCGCACCTGGCCTGCGCTTGGCTTTTTCGCTCATCACCTGGCTTGGGGTGCTCACCCTTGGTGCTCAGCCAGAAGTCTGGCGCCTCTCCGATAGCCCTCTAACGACTGCTTTCTGGCAATCGCATTACTGGGCCGGTGTTGGCGTCACAGGGCTGATGCTGTTTTCCCTTGGTGCCCGGCCAGAGATCCTGCGCGATCTTCGCCTGCGCCGCTTGCACGTCACTGCAAGTGTGTTGGCGGCGGTGCTGTTTGTGGCCCAAGGTCTCACCGGCACGCGCGATCTGCTTGAGATTCCGCTGAGCTGGCAAAAACCAGCGGTGTATGGGTGCGATTTCGTTCTACGGAACTGTCCGTAGAGCGTGATGATCGTCGATCAACAAGGCAGCAGCTTTGCTTGGCGCTCCACTGTCTTATTGGCCGATTTGCTGCTGAAGGCTCTCAAGCAAGGCCAGCACGGCCGGCTCATTGGCGTGTTGCGCCAAAACCACCAGGTGTTCGGTGTAGGTGTAGGGCTCGAAGTTTTGATCCACCTGCCAGGGGAGTGGTTGAGCTATTCGCATCTCTGGGGTGAGATAAGCCATCAGGAAGCTTTCTCCCGAATGCCGTGACGGCCGCAGGGCCAAGGTTTTGTGTCGCTCTGGCTGGTTGATCGAGAGCAACGCTTCAAACCACTCTTGGGAGCGCTCGCGACAACTGGCGGGGAGGAAGGGCATCAGCTTCAGCTCCAGATTGCCGTTCTCCAAGCTCCATTGGAAACGATCCGCAAGGTCGCTTTCGCTCTGATTGTTCCGGTTCAGAACGGTGAGGTCGATCGGGCGGTTGTGCAGCTCAAGGATGAAGAGATCGTCGCGATCGTCGGGAATCTGCGTTGGCGTGGCCAGACAGGCGTCCAGGACGTGTTCTCTTAACAGCGTCACTGGATCTGTGCAACTGAGGGCTGCTATCTGCGGGTTCATTGTCCAGCCCTCGGGTGGAACAACGCCCTGTTTGTTCTGAAGCCAGAAGGGAGCCTGGAGACGAAGGCGTAACCGACGTTTGAGTCGAGCCATCTGGTGCACCTGGCGTTCTAGATCCAGAAGCTGAAGGTCGCCTGATACCTCCAACTCACGCTTGGTGCGTTTCAGCTCAATTCCGAATCGGCCAAGAACCTTGTGGTTGCGCCGAGAAATTGTGCTTTGGGTGGAAAACTCAGCTTCAGCTGCTCGATCTGTCGAGCCAAGCCAGAGGGTCAAATCGAGGGCTGAAAGTTGTTCCTCGGTGACCATTAAGCAGAATTGACTTACCCAAATTTATTCGGCTTTCAAGGAAATGGTTCTCAAAGCACCTGCACCACTTCGCTCACCTCTGGGATCGATTCGCGCATCTTGCGCTCGATTCCCATTTTGAGGGTCATGGTGCTGCTCGGGCAGCTGCCACAGGCGCCCTGCAGACGCACTTTCACCACAGGCCCATCAATCTCCACGACCTCAACGTTGCCACCATCGGCCATCAGGAATGGGCGCAGCTCATCCAGCACCTTTTCCACGTTTTCGCTTGTGAGCGGCAGTGTTTCAGTACTCATGACCGGGGCTGAGGGATTGAAGTGCAATCAGCCTAGGAAGGCACCGCTTCGGTCGACCCATAGCCTGAACAAAGCCACGCCGCCGCTGTGAACCGCTACGACGTCGTGCTGGTGGGTGCGGGGATCATGAGCGCCACCCTGGCGACCTTGCTCCAAGAGCTCGATCCGACCCTTCGCCTGCTGCTGGTGGAGCGGCTGGAAGGGGCGGCGATGGAAAGCAGCGCCGCAGGCAACAATGCCGGCACTGGCCATGCAGCCAACTGCGAGCTCAATTACACACCAGTGCAGGCGGATGGGTCGATCGCCACAGCCAAGGCCTTGGCGATCAATGCCTCGTTCGAACTCAGCCTTGAGCTTTGGGCGTCGCTCGTTGAGCAGGGGCGCCTGGATCCCGGGGACTTTCTCCATCAGGTGCCGCATCTCAGTGCGGTTTGGGGCGACGACGACATTGCCTTTCTGCGTCAGCGTCACCGTCAGCTCAGTGCTCTGCCGGCCTTCGCTGCGATGGAGTGGAGCGAGGATCCTGGAGAACTCGCTACCTGGATGCCCTTGGTGATGGCGGGTCGTCAGGGCCGTGAACCTGTCGCTGCTACGCGTATCGGCCGGGGCACTGATGTGGACTTCGGCACCCTCACCAGGGCCTATTTGGCGACGTTGCAGAGCAGCGGGGCTGTGGAGGTGCTGTACGGCACCACGGTCTCCAAGCTCAGACGCTGTCGGGATGGAGAGATGGCTGAAGGCGATTGGCGTCTGGAGCTCCGTGGGCCGTCGGGCCGTCGGCAGGTTGAGGCTCCGTTTGTGTTTCTTGGTGCCGGCGGCGGTGCCCTGCCCCTGTTGCAGTCGTCCGGTATCCCGGAAGCGGCGGATTACGCAGGTTTCCCGGTGAGTGGGCAGTGGTTGGTGTGCAACGACCCCCAGCTGGCGCAGCATCACCATGCCAAGGTCTATGGCAAGGCAAAGGTGGGTGCTCCGCCGATGTCGGTGCCCCATCTCGATACCCGCTGGATCGATGGTCAGCGCTCGCTGTTGTTCGGACCCTATGCAGGCTTTAGCAGCAAGTTCCTCAAGCAGGGATCGCTGCTTGATTTGCCCAGTTCCGTGCGGGTGGGCAATGTGCTGCCGATGCTTCAGGTGGGGCTGAGCAACTTTGATCTGGTCACCTATCTGATCCATCAGTTGCGTCAGAGTCCGGCGGACCGTCTGGAGGCGCTTCAAGCCTTCTTGCCCACGGCTCGTGCTGACGATTGGACCCTGTCGGTGGCCGGTCAGCGGGTGCAGATCATCAAGCGCACGAAGCAGGGCGGCCGGTTGCAATTGGGTACCGAGGTGGTGGCCGCTTCCGATGGTTCGCTGGCGGCATTGCTCGGGGCCTCTCCCGGTGCCAGCACGGCGGTCACGATCATGCTCGAGGTGCTGGAGCGCTGCTTCCCGCTGAAGTTGGCTAGCGAGGCCTGGCAGCTCAGACTGCGCCAATTGTTGCCGAGTTACGGGCAAGATCTGAGCGCCGATACCGAGTTGCTGGGGCGTACACGTGAGCGTGTGGATGCGGTGCTGGGGCTGTCGGCGTCGGGTTGACGGAGTTGGATGACGTCATTGGTATTGGGTCGAACCCGATTTAGCCGCTCTGGCCGCCGAGATTGACGCTCACCACACCAGCGGTGATCAGTGCCATGCCAAGCAGCTGCACTGGTGTGGGCACCTGGCGGTAGGCCAGCACGCCAACGATCACGATGGCCACGATGCCGATTCCGCTCCAGAGCGCATAGGTGATCCCTAGCGGGATGCTCTCCACCACTCGAGACAGAAGCAGCATCGCGATGGCATAGGTGCTGAGCACTAGCAGTGTTGGCAGAGGCCTGCTGAAGCCTTGGGTGAGCTTGAGGCAAGACGTACCAACGATTTCTGCGCTGATCGCGAGCAACAGCAGCAACCAGGGGGAGAGGGATGGCATGACGGATAACGGGAAGAGCAGACGACTGGTGGCAGCTCCCTAGGATCGCTTGATTGAGTCGAACAGCCCGAGCCGGGACACCGCCAACCGCATGACCGACGCCCCCGTCTCACGCATTCGCAATTTCTGCATCATTGCCCACATCGACCACGGCAAGTCGACGCTTGCCGACCGGTTGCTGCAGGACACCGGCACCGTCGCCAACCGCGACATGCAGGAGCAGTTCCTGGACAACATGGATCTGGAGCGGGAGCGCGGCATCACGATCAAGCTCCAGGCCGCTCGCATGAACTACAAGGCGGCCGATGGTGAGGAGTATGTGCTCAATCTGATCGATACCCCTGGTCATGTTGATTTCTCCTATGAGGTGAGTCGCTCACTGCAGGCCTGTGAAGGTGCACTGCTGGTGGTAGATGCCAGCCAGGGCGTCGAAGCGCAGACCCTGGCCAACGTGTATCTGGCGCTGGAGAACGATCTCGAGATCATCCCGGTGCTCAACAAGATCGATTTGCCGGGAGCCGACCCCGATCGGATTAAGGAAGAGATCGAGGCGATCATCGGCTTGGACTGCAGCAATGCGATTCCCTGCTCAGCCAAAACCGGCATGGGCGTGCCGGAGATCCTCCAGGCCGTGGTGGACCGGGTGCCGCCGCCGGCGGACACCGTGAAGGAGCCCACCAAGGCGCTGATCTTCGACTCCTATTACGACCCCTACCGGGGTGTGATCGTTTATTTCCGGGTGATGAGCGGCAGCATCAGCCGGAAAGACAAGGTCTTGCTGATGGCCAGCAAGAAGACTTACGAGCTCGATGAGATCGGGATCATGGCCCCGGATCAGAAAAAGATGGACGAGCTCCATGCCGGCGAGGTGGGCTACTTGGCGGCGTCCATCAAGGCTGTGGCCGATGCCCGAGTGGGCGACACCATCACCTTGGTGAATGAACCGGCGGATGCACCGTTGCCGGGGTACACCGAGGCCAAGCCGATGGTGTTTTGCGGTCTGTTCCCCACCGAGGCCGATCAGTACCCGGATCTGCGCGATGCGCTCGACAAACTTCAGCTCTCTGATGCAGCCCTGAAGTACGAACCTGAAACCAGCAGCGCCATGGGCTTCGGCTTCCGTTGCGGCTTCCTGGGCCTTCTCCACATGGAGATCGTGCAGGAGCGGTTGGAGCGGGAGTACGACCTCGACCTGATCGTCACCGCACCATCGGTGATCTACAAGGTGAACATGATCGATGGCAGCGAGAACATGGTGGATAACCCTGCCACCCTTCCCGATCCGCAGAAACGGGAATCGATCGAAGAGCCCTATGTGCGCATGGAGATCTATACCCCCAATGATTTCAATGGTGCGCTGATGGGTTTGTGCCAGGAACGGCGCGGTGACTACCTCGATATGAAATACATCACCACGGATCGCGTCACCCTGATTTATGAATTACCGCTGGCAGAGGTGGTGACTGACTTCTTTGATCAGATGAAGACGCGCACCCAGGGCTATGCGTCGATGGAATATCACCTGATCGGCTACCGCAAAAACCAGCTGGTGCGCCTGGATGTGCTGATCAACGGCGAGCGGGCCGATGCACTCACCACGATTGTGCACCAAGACAAGGCCTACAACGTGGGCAAGGCCTTGGTGGAGAAATTGAAGGAACTGATTCCGCGCCAGCAGTTCAAGATTCCGATTCAGGCTTCGATCGGCAGCCGGATTATCGCTTCCACCAGCATCAGCGCCATTCGTAAGGATGTGCTTGCTAAGTGCTACGGCGGTGATATCTCACGCAAGAAGAAACTGCTGAAAAAGCAGGCCAAAGGCAAGAAGCGGATGAAGGCAATGGGCAAAGTGGATGTACCCCAGGAAGCATTCATGGCGGTGCTGAAGCTGAATCAAACGCCTTGAGTGAAGAAATCGTTTTTTAACGATCCCTGGGGAGATCGATTGCACATTTAGCTGTTGTTGTCCAGTTGTGATTCTTGCACTGATTCAACATCAACGTAGTTGTAATCACCGCTTGCGAGTTGAGATAGTTCCTGCATCCATCCGGATTCCCGTCCAAGCGAAATGGTGTGAATGGTGATGGGTGAAGGCCTTTGGTGATTGAGCTCGCTGAGTCCCGCTGCTGTGCCCTCGAAATTATTGCTTGTTGTGCCTTGGATGTAACTAGGATTCTGTGTGGGTTTGCCGTCCGACAGGAAGAACAGTGTGTCGGCATCGTGATCATCTAAGGCTGCTTTGAGTCCTCCCCAAGGATCGGTATAGCTCCCTTTGTATTCGTCGATCGAGTTGATAAAGGCAAAGGCTGACTCAAGCACGTTGTCGTCGCCGATGCGGCTCATGGTTTGACCGTTGTGCAACCAGCCTTTGTGATTATTGGTGCCGGCAATGCTGAATGATTCAAGTCCCACTTCGGTATTGGGTGCCGAATCATGCAGGTCTTGCAGGAGCGTGATCAGCTCACCTTTGAGGGCCTGCATGCGATTGACGATGCAGGGATAAGTCGCCTTGGCTCGCCCTGATCGTCCTCTTCGGCCACGCCTTGTGACGACGTAAACAGGGGTTGGGCTTTGATAGATGCAGGTTTGCATTGATCCTGATCCATCCAGAAGGAAGCGAACGTTCTGACTGAGTTCTCCTCGGAAGAACAGTCCATCAAGAACAATGTTTCCATCGATTACTTTGGCAATACGTTTGTCTGCCCTGGCGTAGGCAGTGAACTGCAATGGTTGTAAGGATAGGCTACGCAATCCTGTTGAAAGTTGCAGGAAGCTGGGGATCGCAGTTTCATTCGCGTCGATGTAGTTCGGATTGGGGCCAATGAAAGTCAGTAAACGACGGTCAGCATCTGTGCTGAAGCGAAATGCCGGTTCTCGGTATCTGCGTGGGGGTGATGACTCATCTTGGATTTCGTGGTTGAAGCTCGTTCGATTGATCGTATCTGTCAGGATCTCTTCGAGTGATTTGTTAACGGTTTTGCCATCCATTTCTTTGGTGATTGCTACAGGTTCCTCGCACTCCGTTAGTTCGTTCTGGTCGTTTACACAGGTTTCCTGTGGCATGACCCCAATGTCATCGAGAAGTGTTGCCACGTATACGTTGCTAACGTCATAACTCCCATCTTCTCGAATGGCTGGTCCGCATCGGTAAAGGGCATAGCGATGTCCACTTGCATTGAGGCCGATGCCATAGATGATTGGTAAGAGTGGAAGTTGGCGAGAATTGCGAAGCCCAAAGATTGGCTTAAAACTACCCGCGGTAGAGTCTTTGCAGACATTGATTGCTCCACCGCTCCCCTCATGGTTTTGCAGATCTGTGTCTGTTCCAGCTCGGTTACCTGTTTCGTAGATCAGTAAGTGATCTGCCTTTGTTGCTTCGTTTCGGAGCAACTTCAGTCCGTTAATGGTGTTTTGCCGCAATGTGGCACGTGAGCCAGATGTGCGCATCACTCCCTGCATGGATTGCAAGGCGGTTCCGGCTCCGATGATCACCAGTCCACCCGCGGCAAGGGAGACAAGCATCTCAGTCATCCCAAAACCCTTCGCGTTCTGCTTGCGATTGGGATGGATCGTCAGCTTGTTCTGAGGTTTATGAATCATGGCCTCATACTCCGCTGCATGATGGTGTATTCCTTAAGTTTGGATCAGGTGCCTGCTAGATGTACTGAGCTGGTGGTGCATGACGGATGAAAATTCTCTGAGACTTCAGGAGTCAAGCGTGCATGAGCAGTGAGTGGAGTCCCAAAAGTTTGGTTCGCTATCTGGATCATGGGGGCATGCTCTGTTGCTGTTCATACCGGTTTGATTCCAGTTGCCACTGCTGAGCTCTCCATTGCCTGTGAGTAATACACAGCGAACACGTAAACCATCAGCATGATTCGCTCGTGATGACCGGATTAGTAGTGTGAGGTCCTCTCCACTGGTGCTTGTTCCAGGAGGGGAGAGGATATAGCCGGAGGTGAGTGTGGCAACCTCAATGGCATTCGATTCTGTACTGTTCTCGAGGCTAATGAGCCTGTAGTCGTCTGTAAAAACGTCGTGTGGTAAGCATTTGAGGCGTTGACCAGAACATGCTTCTAAGGGGTTGTCAGTGAATGTCAGTTTTGTCTTCGTTGTCGGGTCGAAGAATTCCAGGAGCTGCAGTGGCTCTCCAAATTGATTGGTGCCAAGGCCTTGATGGGTGGTTGAGTCTGCTGCGAAATTGATGCAACAGTTGGAGCGGTCGACTCCGAGGTCTGCTCTGAGGTTGAATAGACCGCTTTCCACCATCTGTGTGTAACGGTCTACTTCGCCTTGCCAAGCCAGTTTGCGATAGCTGGGTAGAGCCCATCCCAGCATCATGGTGGCAATTGCTGCAGCAATGACCAGTTCTAGTAGGGTAAAACCCTTGTTGCGTGTTGTGGAAGCGGAGGGGATTTTCATAGTTGGAAACAGTGAGGTGCGTAGTTGGGATTGAGTTCCAATACGCGTTGCTCTTGTCTGAGTTTTGCTTCAGGGGTGTTGAATCGATAAATAATCAGGGCTGTCATCGCGCTTGTTGCATTCGGGCCTGCAATGATCTCTCTGCTTAAGTTGATCTTGGCGCCAAATGTTTTTGGTGCTGAAACAGAATATTGGCCATTCGCCTCTTCGAATTTTCTACGTAGATAGGTTACTGGCCCCACATTTGTTGTGCTATCACCCGTTGTGAGTTGGCCGTTGCAGGCTGCATTCTCCTCATTCGCTTCTTTGATTGATTCCCATGTCAGCTGGGAATCCTTCTGTTGGATGCGTTCCATATTGTCGAGAATTTCGGCTTCGATATTGCTGCGAATGGCCTTGTTCTGGCTACCTGTCATCGCCGAGACGGAAAAGCGTGCCACCGCTGTCATGGTCATGACCGTGATCAGGCCTGCGAGCAGTACTTCGATGAGAGTGAATCCACGGTTGCTTTGAAGAGCAACGTCTTTGCTTGCGAAGCGCAGCCAGCCAGGTCTAGTCCTCGTGAGTGGCAGCTGTCGCTGCGCAAGAGGAAAAGATCTGGCCATAACTTCATTCTCTTTGCATGCGGTTGGGTTGAGCTTGTAGTCACTGGGTAGCTGGGTGAAAGTCTTCTGAGTCTTGTCTTGCTTATGACTCAGTCGGCTTAGTTTCCGAAGCGTTGGAAGGTATCGAGACCGTCACCGCGGAGTCCTCGTAAGGTCGATTTGCCAAACCCTCTGAATCCGTAGTCTGCCCACTGCCATGCTTTGGCCGCGTCATAGACGTACGATGCTGACTTGATTGCTTGGATCGTTGAACTTGAAGATGTGAGCATGTTGGTGTCACTACTTGTGTAGAGATCTAAGGAATGGCCATTGGTGCAGATGCTGCGAGACCAAATAATTCCCTTCAGTGTTGTGTTGCCGCTCAGTTGAACACTTCCATGAGCCATCGCCAGCCAGGCCGCTGGTAATGTGCTTCCCTTGAAACTGACTGTATTGGTGGTGTCTGAGCAGGCTGTAGATGAATACCAATCGGAGTTCATTTCGCTACTGGCAATGACTAGCTCTTCAGGGTTTTCACTGCAGGTTGGTGTTCCACTATCGCTGATATCGGCACTAACACACAGCTGACTCTCTCCAGTGAGGACAATGCTTCCGCCTTTCCCTATCGCTTCTGGGTTGCTAGTAGGAAGAGTTAGGTGAAGAACAATTTTTCGGATTCCGTTGTTCGCTCCAGTTGCTTCAATAAATACTTTGGTTTGGTTGAGATGCATGTGCTCAACATAGAGATGGCAGACATTTGAATTTGGCTGGCTTGTGCAGATCTCATCGTGGTTAATCTTGATGATATTATTTGCGCTTCCGTCATCCAAGAGAGGCGGTGTTCGGTATGTGGAGCCATTGTCTTCTCGTGTGCAGGCGATTGCTGTGCAGTCACCGCGGAACGCTGATGCATCGGGGCTTCGATCATCAAAGCTCCAAACTCTGCGTACGTTGCTGTTGTCTGGATCCATGTCTTCTGTTTTGTCTCCTTGAAACAACACGGCTGTCGGAAGACCGCGATTCATTGGCCAAAACAAAGGATCTGAGCCTGTTGCCGTTGTGTCTTGCCTCGTGACGGTGCTTAGCATGTTGCTGCAGGTGGATGGCGGCGTTGATCTCAGCCATGCAACCAGCCCATCGCCGTGGATCGTGGTATTGCCCAGATCAAATTGCTCTGCGGCCAGAACAGCCCAGTACTTTGGTGCATCTACTGATGCGTAGATATCGAGATAACGCGTCATTAAGGATCGTGCTACCTGGTCTTTATCGCCATTCGTGCTGGTTCGCTTGATGATTCCTTCAACTTCAAAGACCCCTTTGCCTTGACCACTTGTTTGATCGAAGCTGATCAGTTTGTAGGAGCGGAGCCTAAAGGATGGTTCAATTCCACGGCCGCCATCTGTTCTTAGCAGGCTAGTTGCTTTCCCCTGGCTATCCACCGTGTTCAGCGTGACTGGCGTGGCTGTCTGACTGATTGGATTTCCCGATGTACGGCCAGTAGGCCACAACAGGTTTGTGCCTGATGGGTGGTCGGGAAACGTGTTTGTGTCTGTGCAATATTCATCAATGCTGGGGTTAACGATTTCCCACTGGTAGTCTTCCACGAGCGCGCCGGTGTCTGGATCAGGGATGCTCGAGTTGTTGAGGAGATATAAATAACCCAATTCATTGCCTGGGCTGTTGAGTGTTCCAAGGATACGATTAAAGCCATTGACGGCTGCATTTTCAGCCATTTGCTGGTAGCTATCAAATGTGCCGATTTTTCGGGCCATCAGTTGTCTGATTACTAAGCCTGTGGCCCCAGCAATCAGAATGAGGCCCACCATCAGGGCGATCACCATCACAATGCCCTGATCCTCTTGGGAGGCTTTTCGTCTCAGATGGCGATAAGGGTGTGTGCGCATGGTTCAAGTGCAGCTGTTCGTTTGCATGCAGGCGCGGCATACCAGATCAGTTGTGCTCACTGAGGGATCCTGTGTCGCGTTGCTTCGTGTGATCGGGCCTTCTTTGAGATCAGTAGCGCCGTTCTGAAGGTCTATGCAGGCCATCACGTTGTATCCCTCCGAATTGGCTTTTGTGTTGGCCGGAATCGCATGAAAGGTATAGAGGTCTGTTCCATTCCTGAAGGCGATGACGTTGTAGTTCTCCCCAGGTAGTTGGATGAGGGATGGGCTTAAAAAGCTTGTTACTGATGCAGGCCCTGTTGAGGTCATGATCAGGCTGTAATCACTCAAGCTGCTCCAGCTGGATGGAATGGTCTTATATTCGTCGACATAGCTTGCCAACTTTTGCTGGAATTGTGTTAGCGTCGCGGCCGCTTCGCTTCGTTTGGTTCTGCTGATTTGGCCAATAAAGTTTGGCACTGCTACCGCGCTAAGTATGCCTATGATGGAAACTGTGGCAAGTAGTTCGACTAGGGTTAGCCCTCGATCTTGATGGGGGATGCCTTTCATTTTCTCTTTTTCCTCGTATCAATTTTGTTAAAAGTCCTCTTGGCTTTGTGCTGAGAGGACTTCCTATTTGTTTGGGGTGGTTGTATTTACGAGCAGCTAGTTTTGAGGAAATCAGGTGTGGCTTGATTGACAAAACCCCTTGAGAGTTTGATTGCTCCCGTTTCTAGATTTACGCAGCCTGCGATAACTTCTGCTGTTGTGTTGGTTAATTCTGTTGCTTTTGCTAGAGCATTGTCTGGTTCTGCATTTACCCCCGGTGTGCCTGCTGTTGTGGGTTTGGTTCTGCCTCCTGCTCCCCAGGCTTGCGCTTCTCCGTAGATTTGGGTTGTTCCTTCCGGGTCTAATGTGTAATCGAACTTACCTGTGTCTTTCGCTACGTTCGCTGCTTTGGTTGCAGTTGCTAATGCGCCAGTTTGATTGGCATCCAGCTGATAGTCGGCGTGCGCCTCTTTGAGCAATGCTGTGAGCTTGCTTGTCGCTTCCGTTGCTTTTGCCTTGTTCTGTTGGCCGAGAAAGTTTGGGAGGGCGACAGCTGACAGAACACCAACAATCACAATCACAATCATTAGCTCCACCAGAGTGAAGCCTTTTTCGAGAGCGTTGCGGTTCTTTTTGCGGTTGAGCATGGCCAGCTGCAGCCGGCTGTTGAGAGTGGTCATGGCTAGACGTTTGGTGAATGGTTGAACGGCACGTTTCGTGCTCACAGATTCACCATCTCTTGTTTGCTTGGCCGGTAGAGGAAGAAACGGCTAAAGCTCTCTAAGAACCCTCTTAGGTTTGTTCTCAGGCTTTGAAACACCAGTTGCTGCCATCACTGCGGGCTTGGTTGCAGAACACCGCCCTGCTCACGGTGATTGCTGGTTACACCGTGCTTTTGGTTGTGAATGGCGCTTTGGCGGATTGGCAGCGCCGCCAGAACCACCAACGCTTGCTGGCTGCTCTTTTGCAGCAGTCGACCCTTGAGCAGCTGGATTCCGTGCCGCTTCGCACTGTGGGCTTGGAGGCGACACTTCGCGCCAAGGGGCCGGAGCTGTCTCCTCGCCTCACAACAGGCCCCGCAGGTGAACAGTGGCTGGAGAGTCGCAAGCGCCTGCGTTTGCCCAGTGGTGACATCCGTTGGCTGGCGCTGCGCCAGAACGTCTCCGGTTCCCTGGAGCAGGAGCGCTTCAGCCAACTGCTCCTGATTGCTGCTGCTGGCGTTTCCATCCTGTTCACCTCAGTGTTGCTCCGCCCTGTGCTGCGGCGGGGCTTGGTGGTGCCCCTGAATGAGCTCGATCAACAGCTGCAACTGCTTGAGGCCGACAACCTCGGTGAGCATCTACTCGATCCAGCCCGTCAGCCACAGGAACTGGAAGGCATTGCCATTGCCATCAACAACCTCCAGCAGCGCTTGGCAGCTGCCTGGCAGCGGGAGCGTCAGTTTGCGGATGGCGTGGCCCATGAATTGCGCACACCGATCACGTTGATTTCCGGCCGCTCGCAGCGCTTACTGCGCAAGCCCCATGCGCCAGAGCAGCATCAACCGCTGCAGCAGATTGCCGAGGAGGCCTCACGCATGGCGGCGCTGATCAGATCACTGTTGGAGCTCGCCCGTCGTGATTCGGGTCGTTTGCAGCTTGATCTGCAGCCTTGTGATCCCGAGCAGATGCTGTTGGAAGCGTTTGAACGCCTCTCTGCGTTGGCGGCCGGTCGCTTGCAATTGGCGCCAGCCAAGGATTCGGGGCTCCCTGCGCTTGCGGCGGATCCGCAACGCTTGCAGGAATGTCTACTTGCCTTGGTCGATAACGCCCTGGCCTACAGCGAGGCCAGCGTGCACCTGAGGGCCAGCCTTGAGTGCAGCGAGCAACAGCAATGGGTGGTGTTGCATGTGCTCGATCGGGGCCCCGGTATTGCCGTGAGTGAACGCAGCCAGGTGCTTGCTCGGTTCGCGCGGGGTAGCAGTTCAGTCGGAACTCGCGGCAGTGGCATCGGCCTGGCGGTGGTTCAGGAGCTGATTACCGCCATGGGGGCTGAGCTGGTGATCGCCGACCGTGCCGGGGGTGGTGCAGACGTGCAGCTGGTCTTCAGGGTTTGACCTCACCCAGCCGGGCCATGAAGCCCACCCCGCGCACGGTGTGCAGGAGCTGCGGGAGCCCCGATTGCTCCAACTTGCGGCGCAGATAGCCCATGTACACATCCAGGGTGTTGGGGTCGCCGACGAAAGGATCTCCCCACACCCTGCCCAGGATTTGCTCACGGCTCAGCACCGATCCTGCTTCCTCCACCAAACACACGAGCAGATCGAATTCCCGCTGCGAGAGATTGATGGCGCTCTCGCCTCGCTTCACCTGGCGGCTGATCAGATCAATCGAGAGATCGCCCAGTTCTAATGAGCTTTTGGCCTCTCGATCGGCGGCATAACCACCGCGGCGTAATTGGGCCCGCACCCGTGCGTGCAGTTCCTCCAGTTCAAAGGGCTTGGTGAGGTAGTCGTCGGCGCCGGCATCGAGGGCCGAAACACGGTCCTCGAGGGCATCGTGGGCGGTGAGCATCAGCACCGGAGTGGTGTCACCGCTGCTGCGCAGGCGCCGGCAGATTTCCACCCCATCAAAATCCGCCAGGGTCCAATCCAGAACCACCAGGGCAAAGTCGCCTTTTCGCAGCTGCATCAGTGCGTCCTGGCCGCTGGGCACGGCAATGCAGTGGTGGCCTTCCCCTTCCAGTTCCTCCTGCAGAAAGTGCAGCAGTTCAGGGTCGTCATCCACCAGCAGCAACTGTGCTGTTGAAACGCTCACCCCCGTCACCACCACTACCCGCAGCGTATCCACGCTGTTTCGCCATGCCATGGCATCTGATCACATCAGCACGGGGGGCAAGTCAAAGCAGGGGGAATGCTTTCGCCACTTGGTTTTTGGCCCATGCTGAACTGCTTGCACGTCTCTGCTTCTCGCTGGCATCTCAGCCATCACCACCGGCGCAAGACAGGCTTCGTGCTTCCCCTGGCGCTTGGTACCTCGGTGGTGCTCTTGCTCGGAAGTGCCTCGATGCACAGCCTGGCGCTGCATGGCCGTCTGCGTGCCCGCATCGACGTCCAGCAACATCAGCGCCGTGATCAGCTCCGCTCTGCCGCGATGGCGTTTGCGGCGCAGGCTGCTGCCCCAGGCCAGGACTGTCTCCTGGCTTGGGGAGCCAGTCACTGGGATGGCTTGAACCGTATCTGCCCAAAGGCAGACCTCAAGGCGTTGCGAGCAGGGCAGGTGGGCGAGACCCGATGGCGACTGCTGGATTGGCAGCCCAACGGTGAGCAGGCGCAGCTGCAAGTGGTGTTGGTCTCCAGCGGTAGTGCCGCTCAGTTGCTTCTGCGGCGCAGGGATACGGGCTTCCAGCTGCGCCAAGGTTTGCAGATCTTGCCCGCAGTCGATGTCGCGAAGACGAGCCCCGATGAGGTGGCCCTATGACCCTCGCCGAAGTGCTCGTGGCTGGCGTCATCGTCAGCTCCAGCTGCTGCGCCTCGTTGCAGGTGTGGAGTCAAACGGTCCAGACCACCCAGGCCGCCCGTGACCTGGTGCAGACCGGGGAGCTGTTGGAGTTGCAGTGGATGCTCAGTCGTCGCTGGCTGGCGGCTGTTGAGGTGCGGTGTCCGGTGGATTCCTTCGCCCTTGAGGTGGATCTGGATGAGGCCCTGCCGCTGGAGGCGGGCATCAGCCGCCGCTTGGTGATGGATCACAGCCTCGAGGGGGTGTGGTTAACGCTGGAGCACAACGCCACTGGTTTGCTACGCCGCCAGTTGTTCACGGCGGCTGGTAGCGGCTGGTGCCGTTCCAGCCGCGAGACCGAGTCATGACCCATCGCTCCTGTGCTGGCGGTTTCTCATTGCTGGAATGCCTGCTGGCTATCTCGCTGCTGGCGATCCTCAGCAGCGTGGTTGTCGTCCACACCGGTGGCGACCGTGCTCGCCAGCAGTTGACTGCGGCGGCTCAAGGCTTGCAGATGGCGATCGACCGCGGTCGCCTCTCGGCTCTGCGTCGCCAACAGGCCTGTGCTCTTCGTCTCACTGATGTCGGTTTGCAGCCCGATGGTGCAGGGGCGCTGCCGTCCTGCCCAAGCAGTGGGGTGGTTCTTGTGGACCCACTCACCACCTCTGGAGTGAGCCTGCACACCAATGTTTCCGGCCTGCTTCGCTTCAGTGCCAATGGTTTGCTACTGGATGGCGGTTTGGTGGTGTTCAGCCATCCGGCGTCGCAGCATCGGCCTTGTGTGGTCGTGAGCCTGCCCCTGGGCGTCACCCGCCAGGGTGTCTATGGCATTGATCCTGCGGCGCAGTTGAGCAGCAGCCACTGCCTGCCACGCTCATGACCAGCCTGCAGCCATGCCCGCGGAATCGGTCTGCTGCGGGATTCACCCTGGTGGAACTGTTGCTGGCCGCCTCTCTCGGCACGGTGTTGTGTGGTGTGTTCGTTCAACTGCTGCTGGGAGATCTTCGCCTCACGGGTGCGATGGCTCAGCGCTTGCGAGCCCGGCGCATCCAGCAACGCACCATCGCCTTGATGCGGGCTGAGCGGGAGCTGGGGCATGCGCTGGTGACCGACCCACCACTGTCATCAACCTGGCCCTGCAATCTGGCCGGCCGGCGGCCGGTGTTGGCGCTGGCGCTCTCTGCCCATGACCGGGAGGCGCGACAGCAGGCGATCGTATACACCGTTGGCAAGCCTCCCTCCCCGATCTGGCGCGGTGCGGTGCTGATGCGCTGCGGTCCGGCCTATGGCCTAGATGGCCAGATCGATCTGAACGGCCGGTTTCAGAATCGGGTGCTGCTGGATGGCCTACCCGTTGGAGAAGGCAAGGGGCTGCTGGCGCTGCCCCATCCTCAGCTGCCCGTGGTGGCCATCACCCTGGAGCAAGAGCTGCCCGCGTCGGGGCGCGCTGATGGATCGAATGCCATGCGTCTGACCAGTCGCGCTGCTCTCTAAATGGCTGCCGCAATCGGTTGCCGGACGCGATTGCCGGACGGGATTGCCGGTCGGTATTGCGCAAAGTGGTGCGCGTAGCCGTGGTGTCTTGATCGTGTTAGTCGGCCTTCTCCACGACTTCGCTCTGAAAGGGCGTGGTGGCGTTGGGCTCCAGCAAGTAGTAGGCCTCCACGCTCAGGGCCGCCAGGGCTAGGAAGAGGTGATCAATCCAGCCGAATTCGACGCCCATCCCTTGGGCGGCGATCTGCACATTCACCACCACCATCACGCACAGGAAGATCGCTAAGACCACGGCCGGTTCTGAGCGGATGGAGCGTCGATCACTCCATAGCGAGATCAGCAAGGGCAGCAGTAACCCGACCGACACCGCATGCAGGACGCGCATCGACAGTTCGTTGTGCAGGTGCGGTGTGATGGCGGCCCAGAGGTTCACCGGGATCAGCAGGGAGGTGAGCAGCAGATAAAGGATCATTCCGTGCCGCTCCTCGCGGTGACTGCCTCACCATCGTTGCTGAGGGGCAATTGCACAGTGAAGGTGCTGCCCTGTTCCAGCTGGCTGCGCACGCTCACAGCACCCCCCATTGCCTCCACTAGCAGCTGCACAATCGAGAGCCCCAGGCCACTGCCGCTGCTGACGCTGGCATTGGCTGCGCGGTGGAAGCGGTCAAACACTTTGGCCAGATCGTCTGCGGGAATGCCGATTCCTTGATCCTCCACTTCCACCACGGCCATGGCATCCGCCTGGCGCAGACGCACGGTCACGGGTGTGCCGGAGGGGGAATATTTGTGGGCGTTTTCGATTAGATCCAGGAGCACCTGACGCAGGCGATCGGGATCGGCCATGGCCACCAGTGCCTGTTGATCCTGGGCTGGCTGGGGAAGCTCCAGCAGCACATCCCGCTCCAGGCTGCTGCGGGCCAGATCCACGGCTTCGTTCAGGGCAATCCCCATCGCGACGGGTTCACTGTTCACGCGCAGCTGCCCGCTGTCGCTGCGGGAGAGGTCGAGTAGGTCATCCAGGAGATGGCGCATGCGCACGCTCTCCTCTTCGGCGGTGCAGAGGCCCTTGCGCTGGCCTTCGCTGAGGTTGTTGCCACGTTTGATTGTGCGATGGAGATAGCCCTGCACGATCGTGAGTGGTGTGCGCAGTTCGTGGCTGACTGCACTCACAAATCGGCGCTGGTCTGCCCAAGACTTGGCGAGACGGGCCCTGAGATCGTTGTAGGTGTTGGCCAGCTGTGTCACTTCCAGCGGCGCCCCTTCAATGGACAGCGCTGAAGTGTTGAGGGTGTCTGCGGTGAGTTGGGCTGAGGCATCGGTGAGCTGGCGCAGGGGGCGGATAATCCGCCGCACCAGTCCGTTCACGATCCAGAGCGACAGCAGCAAGCAACTCCCCCAGATCACGATCATCCAATTCAGAAAGGCGCTCTGGGCGCGATTGATGTTGGTGACCTCTGCGCTGCTCCACACCCGCTGGCCTGAGGGGTACACACGATTGAGGACGGCGATGTAATCCAACCCATTCAGGCTCAGGGATTGGGTGATGCCCGGTTTATTCAGCGAGTGTTTCATGGCCTCTGCCACGGCCTTCTTCCCAGGTAGGCGGGCATCGGCTGGCAGCAGCAGTTCGCCGCCGGGCTCTTCGATCCAGAGCGTGTGACGCATGGTGGAATGCCAGCGCAGCTCTTCACGGATGGCTTGCTTGCGTCGCTGTCTGGCCGTTGCACTTTCTGTTGCTGGCTTCTCCAGCAGTCGATCAGCCAGCAGGTGTGTCTGGAGTGAACGGGCATTGGCGCGCAGCTCAGTGTCCCGGGAGATGGCCTGGTTGCGCTGGGTCAGCCAGAGCCCTCCGATGCTGGCTCCGCTGAACCCGAGGAACACCGCCAGGTAGGTCGCGAGTTGGAGCTGGCCGGTCAAGCTGCCGAGCAGGTGGTCGCGCCAGTGAGGAGTGGTGGCCATTTCTCCATCTTCCTCATCCTGGCGGGGATCTGCAGCAAGAATGCTGGTAGGGCGATTGGATCGAGTCGGCGTTGAGCTTTGGTTTTTCCCCCCTGGGCCTTTCGCGCCCCAGCCTTTCGGCCCGGATGGCCCGTTGGGGTTTGGTGATCGTGGCTATCTACGCCTTGGTTGCTCTGGTGACTCCCTTGCTGCTGTGGGCCGGCTGGCTCCCAGATCCCAATGCTGGGCTCGATAACCCGATCTATGCCTCTCCGTCCTTGCAGCATTGGTGCGGCACCGATCGCCTTGGTCGCGATGTGTGTGTCCGCACCCTCCAAGGCAGTGGTGTGGCCTTGCAGGTGGTGCTCTTGGCGGTGGCTCTCGCCTTAGTGATCGGCGTGCCGTTGGGCATGGTGAGCGGCTATCTCGGCGGCGCAGTGGATCGGTGCTTGGTGCTGTTGATGGACACCCTCTACACCCTTCCGGTTCTGCTTCTCTCTGTGGTGCTGGCCTTCTTGCTTGGTCGAGGCATCCCCAATGCTGCCGCTGCTTTGTGTGTGGTTTACGTGCCCCAGTACTTCCGAGTGGTCCGTAACCAGACCGCTCAAGTCAAAGCGGAGTTGTTCGTGGAGGCGGCCCGTTCGCTCGGGGCCGGGCCGGTGTGGATCCTGCGCAAGTATCTGCTGCGCAATGTGATCACCTCGGTGCCAGTGCTCGTCACGCTCAATTCTGCTGATGCGGTCCTCGTGCTGGGGGGGCTTGGCTTCCTTGGGCTCGGGTTGCCAGAAACCGTGCCGGAATGGGGCGGCGACCTCAACTTGGCCCTGGCGGCGGTGCCCACCGGCATCTGGTGGACTGCCCTCTATCCAGGACTGGCGATGTTTGTGCTGGTGCTCGGCCTCTCCTTTCTTGGTGAAGGGTTGGAGGCTTGGGTGAGTAGTGGTGATGCTCCTAGTGGCTGAGATGTTGCGTTTGCCTGACAGGCACTGTCAGGCCTGAATCCCGCATTCGTTCGACCTGCGCCACACTGGAAGCACTCTGCATTCCGCTCCCATGCCCTTGTGGGCCACTCTGGTGCTGTTGGTGATGGGCACGTACTTGTGGCTGTCGGGGCGTTCCAACCCGGACGATGTGATCGGCCTACTCGAGCAGATGCTGGCCATTGCCTTGGCACTTGTGGTGCTGTTTGTCGGTCAGAACATGCTTCTGGAGACCTTGGTCTTGGTAGTGGCCCTGCGTCTGCCTGCTGCGCGACGCAACCAGCCGGTCACGCAGCGATCCAAGGCACGCAAAGACGTGCTCATTCCTTTTTGATCTAGACACGTGCCTGGATCAGAACGCCAGTTCGAAGGCCACTGCAACACCCATCACGGTCAGGATTGCGTATTCGCTGAAACTGATAATTCCTAGGGGAGTTTTGCTGTTGCCTCCCACGCAGGCGCAGTTCAGCGCCAGCTTGTCGACATAAACGGCTTTGAGCACGGATGCCATGCCTGGCACACCGATGGCCAACGCCACCCAACCGGCGAGCGCGACGGGTGGTTGGTGCAGAAATCCCAGACCGATTAGCAGTTCCACTCCGGGATAGAGACGAGCCCAGAGCCGAAACCGCTGGGTGATCAGATCGTATTTGCCAAAGCTGCTAGCGAACGACTCCACATCCATCAGCTTCAGCATCGCCAGAGCGCATACCGAAAAGCCCATGAAGTGCTGCAGGGTGTGCTCTCCCAGCACCAGCGCCATCAGCAGAGTGGTGCCGAACACGGCGAGTACAGGTGTGTAGGAGTAGTCCGCTGCTTCCGCCGTCTCGCCCAGTCGCGCTGCCAACTCGCTGTAGCCGCCCAGCCGCTGAGCACCCGCAAACAGCTGGGGGGTGGTGGCAACACCGTGCTTCTGCTTGAAGCTGTCCACTTGCTGCTGGTTGATGAGCCTGTGGTCCTGGAAGGGGATGCCGTGTTGTTGCAGGAGGCTGATCGCCTTCAGGCCCCAGGGGCATTCATGGTCGGGGGTCGACATCCGGTACAGATGCACCTCGCCCAGGGAGGAGAGGGTGGTTTTGGGGCTCAACACACCGTGATCGCATCAGTGCTCTCGACCGTAGCGATGGCGAGTCGATCGGGACTCATCCTTTAGCAGCGCAGTTTGAGGGTGCGCGGCAGTTGCTCAAGAATTTCGCCTGCCGCGTTCAAGGCGGGGTAAGGGCGCTTCTCCTGGCGGCACCAATCCGCCACCTCCGGGTAGGCCCATTCGAACAGCCGCTGTTCATACAGCTCTCCGGGTAGACCCTCGCCCTTGGTGGGCAGCACGTCTGCCGCCCGCCGTTGTCTGGCGGCCTCAAAGAGCAAAGTCGCCGCCGCGACAGATACATTCAGCGACTGGACCATGCCTGTCATCGGGATCAACACCGCTTCATCCATCAGTGCCTGAGCCCGATCGCTCAGCCCCCATTTCTCTGCGCCGAGCACGAAGGCGGTGGGGCCGGTGAAGTCGCAGTCGCGGTAGTCGCGGGCATTGACACCTAGATGGGTGCCGTAGAGCCTGAATCCCTGCGACTTGAGTCTGGTGACAGCGTCTTCAATGCTGGGGTGATCGATCAGGGGAACCCACTTCTGGCTGCCCTGGGCCGTGCTGTTGAAGGTGCGCGACCGGCCGCTCAGGCTGACGACGTGGGCTTCAAGGGCCCCAACGGCATCGCAGCTGCGCAGGATCGCCGAGAGGTTGTGCGGTTTCTCCACATGCTCAAGCAGCACCGTGAGATCACGCATGCGGCCATCGAGAACGGACTTCAGACGTTCAAATCGACGGGGGAGTAGGGGCATCGGGCGCTACCCCTCGATCGCTTGAAGGATGACGAGCCCAGTAGATGCTGCCAGCAGCAACGAGAGCAAGCCCCAAGGCATCAGCAGGGTCAGCCCAAGACCAACCACAAACAACATCAAGGCTCTAAGCAGTGTCATGCAGAAGTGTCACGGCTGGCGCACGCTGATGCTGTGCTCAGCGGGCGCCGGAGCGTTTGCGAACGACCCGGGGCGCATTGCGGGATTCATCGACGCTGGCCGGTTTGTCGTTGTCGATTGTGTCGCTGACGGTTGAATCGACACCGCTCTCCTTGCTCTCGCCTGCGGGCTCGTCATCGGGCTCCTGGTCCGCAATGATCCCGAGAATCATTCCGGCCTGCAGTTGATCCTGGAGGTCGCCGATGGTCATCAGCGCTTTCAGGACCAATTGGGAGCGCACGATCTTGGGCAGGCCAGGGCGGAGTTTCTTCGTGGTGTCCCACAGCTCCTGAGCCACCTCTTTGATCAGCTCCTTGTCAGCCGTCATTGCGTTCTTTGTTAGTCCGAGCACACCAGCATCCCACCACGCCGTTCCCGCAGTGGTCCTCACCCCTGGCAGCCTGGGGTGTAGAGGCTTATGCGGGCATGGCTGCATCACCCCTGGCTGCGTCAATCCTGGTTGCTGAGCGCGGTGGTTTCGATCAGCGGGTGCGTGAGGTGGTGGCTGCGATTCCCCGCGGACGTCTCGTCACCTATGGCCAGGTGGCTGACTGGATCGGTGCCTACGGCTGCGCGCGCCAGGTGGGCTGGGCACTGCGGCGGCTGTCGTTGCCGTCCGAGCTGCCCTGGCATCGGGTGGTGAATGCCCGCGGTTGCATTGCCATGAGCCTCAGCCGTGAGGGGTCCGACTGGATGCAGCGAGACCTGCTGCTTGCGGAAGGTATCCCAGTGGATGGGGATGGTCGTCTGCCGCTGCAGCGCTTCCTTTGGCGCCCAGCCCAACCTCCCGGTCTGCCTGCACTGGAGGATGTGGGTGTGATGCCTGCAGCCCGTGAGTGATCGATCCGCCCAGAGCGCGTCGCCGGCCGCTGGCGTGGCTCCACGTCGCATCGCCTGGGAGGTCTTGGAAGCGGTGGCCGCTGGTGCCTATGCCGATGTGGCGCTGGAGCGTGCCCTGCGTGGAAAGAGTCTTGCCTCGGTCGATCGCGGCTTGGTCACTGAACTCGCCTATGGCGCCATCCGTCAGCGGCGATGGCTGGATGGCTGGTTGGATCGGCTCGGTCGTGTTCCTGCCCTGAAACAGCCGCCGCGGCTGCGTTGGCTGCTGCATCTCGGGCTTTACCAACTTCTTTTCATGCAGCGGATCCCGGCCGCGGCAGCCGTGAACACGAGCGTGGAGCTGGCCAAACAGCACGGGCTGGCCCGTCTGGCCCCGGTGGTCAATGGTCTGCTCCGGGCTGCCTTGCGGGCCCGGGACCTGGGGGAGGAGCTTGAGCTCCCTCTTGATCCGGCCCTGCGCCTGGCCCTGCAGCAGTCGCTGCCGGACTGGTTCTGCCAGGAGTTGCAGCAATGGTGCAGCCCTGAGCAAGCGGAGCGGGTGGCTCGGGCCTGCAATCAGGTGCCGCCCCTTGATCTGCGGGTCAATCGCCTGCGCAGCAGCCCCGCTGAGGTCCGCGCTGCTCTGGAGCAGGCGGGGTTGGAGGTCGTGCCGATTCCGGAGTGTCCCGATGGACTGCAAGTGTTGAGCAGTGGTGGCGATTTGCGTCGCTGGCCTGGCTACGACGAGGGCCATTGGTGCGTGCAGGATCGCGCTGCCCAATGGGTGTCGCCTTTGTTGGATCCACAGCCGGGGGACAAGGTGCTCGATGCCTGCGCTGCCCCAGGGGGCAAGGCCACCCACATCGCCGAGCTGATGGGTGATCGGGGCGAGGTGTGGGCTGTGGATCGTTCGGCCGGGCGTCTGCAGCGGGTTGCTGCCAATGCCGCTCGGCTCGGCACTGGCTGTCTGCAGGCCATGACCGCTGATGCCGCCGAGCTTCTGGAGCACAAACCCCAGTGGCGCTCTTCCTTTCAGCGCATCTTGTTGGATGCACCCTGTTCAGGCCTGGGCACCTTGGCTCGGCATGCGGATGCCCGTTGGCGGGTCAGTGCGGCCACTGTGGCGGAGTTGCTGCCCTTGCAGACGCGGTTGTTGGAGGCGATGTTGCCTCTGCTTGCCCCGGGAGGCACTCTTGTCTATGCCACCTGCACGATCCATCCAGCCGAGAACGGCGATCGGATCAAGGCTTTCCTCGAGGGGCATCCCGAGCTGACACTGACGCAGCAGCAGCAGCGCTGGCCGGATCCTGACGGAGGAGATGGCTTCTATGCCGCTGTGATCGAAGCGCCGGTTACTGCACCGGCAATGGCCTGAAGAATTCGTCCACCGGCGGGCCGCCTGGAGGCACCACATTCCGCTTCGGTGCTGTGGCATTGGGATCTGCTGGGGTGCTCGTGTCCCAACTGGTGTCGGGTTTGCTGGGATCGTCGGGCTTTTTGGTCGGGTCGTTATTGCGTTCGGGCTGGGCACGCTTCGTGCCTCGGGGATCCCGGAACAGTCTTGTGAGCACAGGTTTGGGCGGAAACTTCTGGACGGGGAAGTTGCTCTTGATGCTGTTCATGAACTGCTTCCAGGCCCAAGCGGCCTCGCCACTGTTGCTGTTGGTTTCGCGATTGTTGTCGTAGCCAAACCACACGGAGGTGGTGAGCTGGGGAATGGACCCGATGAACCAGAGGTCGCGCGCTCCCTCCGAGGTGCCGGTCTTACCAGCCACGGGGCGGTCATCGAGCTTCGCCGCCACGCCGGTTCCTCCAGTCACCACCCGTTGCAGCATCCAGTTCATCGTGTCCGCCACGTCACTGTCGACGGCGCGACGCCCCCTGGCACCGTCGCTACGGCGGCTCCAGATTATTTGGCCGCCAGGGCCGCGGATGTCCTCGAAGGCGGTGGGCTTGACGTAGACGCCGCGATTGGTGACAGCGGCATAGGCAGCGGTCATATCGAGGATTGTTTGCTCGTAGGCGCCGATGGCCATCGGGTAGTACTTGCCGAGCGGCCGGGTGGTGCCGATGCCCAGGTTGTTGGCCATGGCGATGATTGCGTCGAAGCCCACCTTGTCCTGCAGCTGCACTGCCACGGTGTTGAGGGAGTTCTTCAGGGCTTCCGCCAGTGAAATTTTGCCGAAATACTTGTTGCCGAAGTTCTTGGGGCAGTAGCCGCTCCAGCAGCGAGGGGCATCCACAAAGATGTCTTCTGGTTTCACACCCGCATTGATTGCTGCGGCATAGGGGAAGAGCTTGAAGGTGGAGCCCGGAGAGCGCAGGGCCTGCGTGGCGCGGTTGAACTGACTCGCCTGGAAGTTCTTGCCGCCCACCATCACCCGCACCAGCCCAGTGCCGGGTTCGATCGAGACGATCGAACCCTCAGCGTTACCTGGGGCGAACTCACGCACCACCTGCTGGGCCCGCTTCTGCCAGTTCAGATTGAGGCTGGTGCGGATCTTGAGGCCACCCACTTCCAGTTGCTCAGGTGTGAGCATCTGAGGCAGTTGTTGCGCCACCCAACTGGTGAAGTAAGGCGCTGCACTGTTGAAGTATTTCGGGGTGGCAGGTTTGAGATTGAGAGGAGTGTTGCGGGCCGTTTCGGCTGCGCTGGCGGTGATGAAGCCGGCTTGGTGCATGCGGTTCAGCACGATCGCTCGGCGTTCGCGCGCAACGGATTCATTCACCAGCGGTGAATACACCGAAGGTGCTGGAGGCAGACCGGCAATCAGTGCCGCTTCCGGCAGGCTGAGCTGATTGGGGGTTTTGGAGAAGTACACCCAAGCGGCATCGGCGACGCCATAGGCACCAGAGCCGAGGTACACGTAATTGAGATATTGCTCAAGGATTTGCTCCTTGCTCAGCTGCCGTTCCAGCTTGTAGGCCAGGGCTGCTTCCCGAAGCTTGCGGGTGATGGTGCGGTCTTGACTCAGAAACACCGTGCGGGCCAGTTGCTGAGTGATCGTGCTGGCGCCCTCACGCACCGCGCGTTGCTTGAGGTTGGTCACAAGCGCACGACTGATTCCCCAGAGGTCAACGCCGTCGTGCTCATAGAAACGCCGATCTTCGGCGGCCACGAAGGCCTCCTTCACCAGCAGCGGCATCTCCCCTGGATTGACTTTTTCCCGGGTGGCAGGACCCAGCTTTTGGATCACCTGTCCATCGCTGGACAGCAGGGTGATGGTGCCTGGTCGGTTGAAACTGGCAATCGCGCGTGCATCCGGCAGCGTGGCATCAAGTGCCTCGGTCAGAGCTCCCTGGCCAAGGGCCACACCGCAACCAATCGCCGCAGCTGAGCCGGCTAGCAGGACCCAATGACGGCGGGTGCGCTTCACATCACCTGGGTCAGAGGACTGTGGCCAATGGCCAATGCGGTCACAAGCATTCCGAGCACCAGGAAGGGTTGAGCGCTGGCCTGGTACTTCACGTCGAACTCGACCGGATCACGCAGAAGCCAGATGTCCTGAAATGTGATCTGGGGAACGATGAGAAGCACAAGCAGCACTGCTGCGAAATGCTGTCCGATTGCGATCAGAACGGCAACCATCAGCAACTGGAAGACATCAATCATCCCGGCGCTGATCCAGCTGGCACGTTTGATGCCGAACACCACAGGAAGAGACTGGAGGCCAAGGGCCCGATCGCCTTCGACGCTTTTGAAATCATTCACGACGGCGATGCCGAGGCCTGCCAGGCTGTAGGCCAGGGTGAGCAGGGCGGTGGCCCAGGTGAGTTGACCGAACAGAGCCTGGCCTGCCCACCAGGGCAATGCGATGTAACTGGCTCCAAGGGCGTAGTTCCCAAGCCAGCCGTTTTGCTTCAGTTTCAGTGGTGGAGCTGAGTAGATGAAGCTCACAAAGGAGCCTCCAAGGGCGAGCAGAAAGACCACGGGCGTGGTGTGCCCGGCCCAGAGGTCGAGGCCATAAGCAACGCCGAGGCCCGCGAGTAGCAGCAGCCAGATTTGAATCTTCACCTGGAACAGCGGGATCGCTCCACTTGGAATGGGCCGGTAGGGCTCATTGATCGCGTCGATCTCGCGGTCGTAGTAGTCGTTGATCGTTTGGGTGTAGCCGGCCAGAAGAGGGCCGCTCATCAGCATGCAGGCGATCGCTGCGGCCAGATGGTCAAGACGCCATTGGTAGTTGCCACTTGCAGCGGCACCGCAGACAACACCCCAGATCAGGGGAATCCAGGTGACGGGCTTCATCAGCTGCAGTCGCAGCTTCCAGATGTTGGAGGTGCCACTGGCACCTTTCATGCCAAGCAGTTGACGGGCGTCACTCACAGCCTGAGACCTCAGGCTGCAGCAATTTCGTCGTCGAAGAACCAGCAGGTGGTGCCATTGCTGAGTTCCACCACAACACCGATGCCCTGGCCATCGACGGTGCGGAAATCGACGACTTCGCCGCTCGCATCCTTTTGGAGCAGCTCGACAAGGGTGGTTGGGATGCGGTCACGAACGCGGGTGACCCGAACCTTGGAGCCGATGTTGATCGCCGCCTGGGACATGGCCTGCAAGGCTTGGAAAGTGGGCGTCACCCTAACAGCCGCCTCGTGATCTCCTCTCGTCGTCATGGTCGCCCTTCGCCTGATCCCTTGCCTTGATGTGGCCGACGGCCGTGTGGTGAAAGGTGTGAATTTTGTGGGACTTCGCGATGCCGGAGACCCGGTGGAGCTGGCTTGCCGTTACAGCCAAGCTGGAGCGGATGAACTGGTGTTTCTCGATATCGCTGCCAGTCATCAGGGCAGGGCAACCCTGGTGGACATGGTGCGGCGCACAGCGGAGGAGGTGACGATCCCTTTCACGGTTGGAGGGGGGATCTCTTCGGTTGACGGCATCACAGAGTTGTTGCGGGCCGGAGCCGACAAGGTCAGCCTCAATTCCTCGGCGGTGCGTGATCCAGAGCTTGTGGCGCGTGGCGCCGACCGCTTCGGCTGCCAGTGCATCGTGGTGGCGATCGACGCAAGGCGACGTGAGCAGGGTGCTGATGGCTGGGATGTGTTTGTGAAGGGAGGACGGGAGAACACCGGTCTTGATGTGGTGACTTGGGCCCGTCGTGTGGCGGAGTTGGGCGCTGGTGAGATCTTGCTCACCTCGATGGATGGTGATGGCACCCAGGCCGGCTATGACCTGACGCTCACAAGGGCTGTGGCCCAGGCGGTGCCGGTACCCGTGATCGCCTCCGGTGGGGCTGGCTGTTTGGATCACATCGCCGCGGCTTTGGATCATGGGTCGGAGGGGGGGCAGGCGTCGGCGGCCCTGTTGGCTTCGCTGTTGCATGACGGCGTCCTCACCGTGCAGGAGATCAAGCAAGACCTGCTGCAGCGGGGCATGACCATCCGCCCTGCGCAGGCTTGAGCGTCTTCTCTAAAGTTTCTGCACGTTCCTGAAACGGTTGTGGTTGATGGATCCACCGACTTTCCACCTGATGGGGTGCCTTTGATTGCCCATCAGTGGGTGCTCCCGCTGGGATTGCTCAGTTCGGTGGTGGTGGTTGGCTTGGTGGTTTGGGCTCTGAAATTGATGCAGTCCGCGATTGATCAGAGCGAGTTTTCGTTAATGCTGGCTGGATCTTTGGTGTGTTCGGCCGCTGTTGGGCTCGCGTTGGTGATGGTGATGACCCTCAACGGTCTGCCGGTTTGAACGGATGGATGTGAAACCTGGAGATGCCGCTGCCGTTGAGCAGCTTTTCAATGATGTGGCCCCTCGCTACGACCGCTTCAATGATCTGCTCAGCCTCGGCCTGCACAGGCAGTGGAAGCGTCAGCTGATCGCCTGGCTGCGACCGTGTCAGGGAGAACGCTGGTTGGATCTCTGTTGCGGCACCGGTGATCTGGCACTGGCGTTAGCCAGAACGGTTCGGCCCGGTGGCGAAGTGATTGGCCTTGATGCGGCCGGGGCGCCATTGGAACTGGCAGAGGAGCGCCGTTCTGTTGAGCCCTGGCTGAATGTTCAGTGGCTGCAAGGTGATGCCATGGCCACGGCCCTTCCTAATGCCAGTTTCGATGGTGTTGTGATGGCCTATGGCCTACGCAACCTTGCCGATGCCGGAGCAGGCCTGGCGGAAATGCACCGTTTGCTCAAGCCGGGTGGTCGAGCTGGGGTTCTCGACTTCAACCGTTTGCCTGAGGCCAGCTTGTCTGCTGCTTTTCAACGTCAGTACCTGCGCCGCGTGGTGGTACCAGCGGCGGCCCTGGCCAATCTGGAGCCCCAGTATGCGTATCTCGAGGCAAGCCTTGAACGTTTTGCGAGCGGTGCTGAGCAGGAAGCGATGGCAAGGGAAGCGGGCTTTGCTGTGGTGCGTCACAGGCCACTGATGGCCGGCCAGATGGGTGTGCTTTTACTGCAAGCCTGAGCCTGGCCGGACCGTCTACCGCTTGCGATCAGGGCACCAGGGAGATTAGAAAGAAAACCTTAAGACGCAGAATTGTGATGGCCTTCCCGCTTCCCTCTCTGCTGGCCTCGATCGAGGATCTGTTGCTCGAGGTGCAGTGGTTGGACGGGATGATCCTGGTCACCGATGCCCAGCGGGCCACGTTCGTGTCGTTTTCCCAGGTGGATCCAGTGCTGCGCCGTCTGAGGGCCAGGCCCAAGGGCATGGAAGTGGCGGAGAAGCTCTGCATGTCGCTGTTGGAATCCCATGGCAAGGCAGTCTCCAAGCCTGTCTTGGTGTTTCAGGGCGATGGCAGTTTCTGGCTGGGAATGATGAGTCCGAGCCGAAGCAATCCGCATCGTCATCACGCCATTGCCCATCTGCATCGCTGCTTGGCTCAGAGCGGTTGATTCAGTTGTTCTCGAGATGATGGTTGTGAAATCTGAAAGGGCTAAAGCCCTGCTTGAGCATTGGCTGGGATGTCTTTTTCGATCCCCATTCGCGTTCTTCGGGTTGTCATCCAGTCGGATCTGATCGCTGTGCTCTCGTCCATAGATGGATCAGAGAGTCTTTAGCCATCATGATGAAAGCTTCGGTTTTGATTTGCGCCTGCTTCTGTTGCTTGTCGCGGCTCCCTTGTTGCTGATGTCTCCTCATGGCCTTTGGGCTCAAGGCGATTTGATCAACTGCCAAGACTTCACTTCTGACTTCAAGACCACCACGAGTTGTCTTGATGGATCTCAGCCGAGCTCAGGCCCCATTCCTCAGCAGCCAGAAATTGTTGAGGATGATGATCTCTTTGATGACGGGATGGGGTTTGATGATGGTGTTGGTGATGGGCCTGTTTTTTAATCAAGCCTGAATCGGCCATGATCCCATTGGATGGGTTAGGTGAAAGGGTCGGCGCTCTCAAGGTTGAGGAATCTATTGTGCGGTTAATCTTTTTTGTTCGCTCACCATGATGAGATCGACCTTGGCTGTTGATCTCTGCCCCCCTACGACCCGAGCTCAGGTGGTGAGGGCTTTGAAATTAAAGCCGAGGATGAAGTCGTCGTAATCGAGATCACCACCACCGAGGGTGTCTTCTAGGCCAAAGAGGTTGTCGCCTAAAGCTTGGAAGTGTGAGAGCCCATCAGCATTGGCCGCATCAAAGGCAAAGAAGGTGTTGTCGTTCACTTTTGCAAAGGGAGCAAGACAACAGAATTCAGTGAGTGAGACGTCGGCGTCTTTGGTTTTGTTGTCGTCAACGGAGAGATTGTCGAGTGCAGTGACGCGATTGGAGTCGAGTAAGGCAGCTTTGGTGTAACCGGCTTCCCCTGGAGCGATGAGGGAGCCATCAGCAGCAAGAACCCTGCCTTGGCTGTCAACGGTGCGATAGAAGCCGGTGAGTGAATCAAAGCTTGCTTCTCTGGCGGTGTAGAGAGTGCCAGAGACGGTTTGCCCTTCTGTAAAGGCGGAGAAATCGAGGCTGGCTGCGATGTGCTGCTGTTGAGCGATGAGTGCAGCTAAACCTGGATCGGTGTCTTGCTGTGAGAGGGAGAAGGCGATGTTGTTGTTGCCTGAGACGGCGAGGCTGCCATCAGAGTTGATGGTGTGATCAAGCCAGGAGAAGCGTGAATCACTGAGGCTGGTGAGATCACTGAGAATTGAATCAGCTGTTGAGAAGAAGCGAATGGATTGGCCGTTGAGCAGTTGGAGTGAACGGCTAAAGCGAAAGGCGTCGTGGAGAGTGACATCGGAGGCCTCGAGGCTGGAGAAGAGACTGACGGCACGTTGCTTGAGCTGATCAAGGTCTTTGAGGATGGTGTCTGCATCAGCGGCTTCCTCAGCGGAGAGGATGATGTAGCCGATGGCGTTGGCGGCATTGCTGCTGGAGCTCAGTGAGGCCTGGAGGTTGAGAGCAGCAGCCGTGGTGCTGTCAGTTGGATCAGCGAGAGTAAGCAAGCCGTTGTCTTGGCCTGAGAAGACAGGATTGAGGTCGATGGTTGCAGCGGTGGTTTTCAGGCTGAGGGAGCCATTGCTTTTGCCATCGAGGTCACCTGTTTGGCCATCACGGTGTGCGACGGAGACGAGATCACCAAGGCCATCACCATCGGTGTCGTAAAGGCGAGCCCCAGTTCTGGTGATGGGGTTGTAGTTAAAGGAGGAGAGAGCGCCTTGATCGTCGATGTTGTGGTAGAGGAATTTCTTAGCTGCGCTGCGTTTGCCATTGCTGCCGGCAAGGTTGAGGTTGGGCGCAACGGTATCGAGTTTCCAATGCAGGATGGACTCTGTTTGATCGTCCTCCAGGCTTTGCGACATTTCCAGCACTTTGCTGGAGATGGAGATCTCTTTTTTGTCTAATGCTGCGAGTGTGGTTTTGGAGAGGGCTTCAGCACTGAGGGCAAGAGACGCTGTGGCTTTGATCTTGTTGAGTTTGGATTGAATGTAGAGGTTGAATACTTGTACATCCTCTGAGTTGTCTGATTCATTGGCGCCTATGATCTTGACTGTGTATGTGGTTGTATCTGATGCGCTACCATCCGTGACCGTTACTGTAAAGATGTCGTAAGCGGACTCACCAGGATTGAGTGCTCCTATGGCATCAGCGTTCGGAGTGTAGACGTAGTTGCCTGTTGAGGTGCTAACAGTGAGTGTGCCGAAGTTGCCTTTTAGTAATGATTTGGAGTCGGTGATAGAGCCGCCTTTGATGCCATAGGTGAGAACATCATCATCCTCATCAGAAGCAGAGAGAGTGCCTGACAGGTTGGATGCTATGGCGTTTGATGAAGAGCCAAAGTCTGTTATAGATCCGCTCGCTATCGCTGTTATTGTTGGCGCATTGTTTCCAGCAAGAATTGAGGTTGTGAGGCTGAGTGTCGAGTCTGAGAATGAATAGTTTTTGACCTGCAGGTAACTTGCGTCATCTGCATCGTAAGGAGAAAAATAGACTTTGTTGCCGACTGCGGCTGCACTTGAGTACTTATTGTTTCCTGTGAGACCCGTTTCAATGGTTGAGAATGTATTTGTGGTGGTATCAAGTACGCCGATATCGTTCTGCGCATGTGGAGCGAAGAAAATACGATGACCAAGCGCAATTGCGCCAAAATATTTACTGTTCCCGGTCAGTCCAGTGGAGATCGTGGAGAATGAATTTGTTGTTGTGTCGAGCACACCAATGGAGTCTTGGTTGCATGGAGCAAAATAAACATTGCTGCCAACAGCGACCGCACCAGCGTATTTGCTGTTTCCCGTTAGGCCTGTAGTGATCGTGGAAAATAAGCCTGTCGTTGTATCCAGTAATCCGATGTTATCCTGGTAGAATGGGGAGAAGTATATTTTTTCATTTACAGCGGCAGCGCCGGCGTATTTGTAGTCGTGCGTGAGCCCAGTTGATATGGTTGAGAATGTGTTTGTTTCTGTATCGATCACGCCTATTTCATCTTGATCCCAAGGAGAAAAGTAAACGATGTTGTTGATTTCAATCGCGCCCCAATACTTGTAAAGGCTTGGGATCCCTGTGGAGATTGTGGAAAATGAGGCTGTCGTTGTATTGAGTAGCCCAATATTTTGAGCGTTGAAAGGTGCGAAATAGACGTTGTCGTTGACTGCAACGGCGCCACGGTACTGGTAGCCAGAGGTGGCACCAGTGCTGATCGTTGAGTAAGAATTGGTTGTGCTGTCAATGACGCCGATTTCGCCCTCATCAAAAGGAGCAAAATAAATTTTATTGTCGACTGTGGCTGCGCCGGAGAAATGATATACAGGCGTCTCGTCTCCTCCTTGCTCTAGTCCTAGGGGAATCGTTGAGAAGCTATCTTGCTCAATAATGGATACATCAATACTCTCACCGCTACTCAATTGTGTGTGAGAACTATCAATTAAGTGTGTCGTCAGATCACCTGGTGTGCCTGTAAAGTTGTTTGCTGCAAGAAAGCGTACTCGTGTGGATTTGGAAAGATATAATGCATTTGTTTCGCTGAGATCTGTGGTGGCGATCGATGTCCAACTTGCTCCTGAATCCGTGCTGTATTGCCAGTTGCCATCATCAGTTGATGCTGCATTGGCAGTAACGGCAATCGCTAAGAGGGCGTCATCATCGCCATCTGTGAAGGAAGAATTGAATAAGCTCGCTATGGTCTCGCCAGATGGATTGGTGTCGTCTTCCGTGATTGCCGTTAGTGATGGATTGCCGTTTGCAACTGGTGCGGAGGCTTCGATCGTAATAAGTTCGTTGTTGATCAGCAGCGAATGCTGATCATTCTCCGTGGCCGAATGATGAGGTGCATCTTCGCCGAGAATTTTTGCTGCAAATCGTTCACCTTCGTCGCCTTTTGTGTCGGCTTCTCCGTTGATGATGGTATCAATGTAATGGCCAAACTCTTCTAGAATGGTTCGGTTCAGCTGTGGCTCAGATGCAGTGTCTATCCATTCACGATTGATGTAGATGCGCTCTTCTCCATCAGGATTCGAGCTGGTATAGCCGCCGTTAAGTCCGCGCATTGTCGTCCTGTCAAGGACTTCGACCAATGGGATGGAGCTGAAATTACCGGCTGCAAGTTCGTCGATCAGTTGTTTCAGGGCTGCTGGGGGCTCTTGGAGATGAAAGGTTTGCCTGATTGCCCAGCTCAGGTGTCCGTTGGTTGCCCATCCTTGCAACTGATATCTGACTTCTTGAAGCATGGATAGGTTGATGGGAAGTCGTCAAGTTCAATAACTAGGGTATTCGTCTTTTGTTGATCTGCAATGGTTACTTTGCTTCATCTTTTCTGCTCAGAGTGGCTTCGGATTGATCGCTTGGCTGGAAGAGGTGCGAACTGCATTGCCGGCCTTCTCTCTGTCTGCTGATCTCCTCCTTTTGATCAGCTGTTCGCTCCGTTTTGTCTTCTTAGCTGGCTTGATGAAGGTGCTGATCATGCACCCTGATGTCATGGTCCAATGCTTTTTTGCTTGTTGCTTCGATGTTCTCTGCTTTGGGAATCTCAGAGCTTCGCGTTGACGTGCACCCAGTTTCGTTGTTGACGGAATCGTGCTTGGCCTTGTCAAGAGAGTGGTCCGCGAGATGCCTTTTCTGCATCAGTCGTCATTCAGCGGCTGTCTTGATGAGGAGCTCTCTTGTCATGCTTGCTGACTGTTTTTCCTCCGAGTCGCCGATACGAGGGAGTCGCTCATGCCTGAAGGTTCAGGTCAAGCACCTCTGGCCGGATCACACCTGTTGGCCTTATCGCCTTTCCCCTCTATTGGTGCCGTATCGCAACGTTTCACTGCACTGAATTGGACTGATCTGTTCGGAGTTGTTCCTGCTGATCAATAGGGATGCGAAGCAGGGCTCATTTGTGGTTTTTGCCCTTACTGACTAGGTTTCTTGCTTTTTGAGCAGCGACTGGAAGGGCAAGTCTCATCAGGCTGATGGCCTAGAAACTTAGACATATCGACCGTTTGCCCTCAGCCGCTGATGACGAGCCCTGCTCCAATCCATTTCCAGGACATCATTGGCACCCTCAACCGTTTCTGGGCGGATCAAGGCTGTTTGCTGCTGCAGCCATACGACACGGAAAAGGGTGCCGGCACGATGAGTCCCCATACGGTGCTCCGTGCCATTGGCCCGGAACCTTGGGCCGTGGCCTACCCCGAGCCCTGCAGGCGCCCCACCGACGGCCGTTACGGCGACAACCCCAATCGCGCGCAGCACTATTTCCAGTACCAGGTGCTGATCAAACCCTCTCCGGATGGGATCCAGGAGACCTATCTCGCCTCACTCGAGGCTTTGGGTATTAAGGCAGCCGATCACGACATCCGTTTCGTGGAGGACAACTGGGAGTCGCCCACCCTCGGCGCCTGGGGTGTGGGCTGGGAGGTGTGGCTCGATGGCATGGAAGTCACCCAGTTCACCTATTTCCAGCAGTGCGGCGGCATTGACTGCCGGCCTGTCTCGATTGAGATCACCTATGGCCTGGAGCGCCTGGCGATGTATCTCCAAGATGTGGAGAGCATCTGGGATCTGAGCTGGAATGCGGAGCGCAACTACGGAGACATCTGGTTGCCCTTTGAAAAGGGTCAGTGCCATTACAACTTTGAAGCCTCTGATCCCGATCGGCTCAAGCAGTTGTTTGCGATCTATGAGGCCGAAGCCGCTGATCTGATTGAGAAGCAGCTGCCCGCCCCAGCGCTCGATTTCGTCCTCAAGTGTTCCCACACGTTCAACTTGCTTGAGGCCCGAGGCGTGATTTCAGTGACGGAGCGCACCGCCACGATCGCCCGTATCCGCAATCTGGCGCGCAAGGTTGCCGAAGCCTGGCTTGAGGAGCGTCAAGCCCTCGGCTTCCCGCTCCTCAAGCAGCAACCTGCTGCCGTGGCTGGCTGAGGCAGCCGCAGCCGAGGGCGGCGACAGGCAAGGCCGGGGGAATGCTTCGGCAACCGTTGTTCGTTCACAGATGCCCGCCGCTGTGGCCGTTGCGGCTCTTGTTCTCTTCAGCCTTTTCGGTGCAGCCCTGGTTGACAGTGCTGTCCATTGGGTGCTCATGTTGCTCGCGCTGGCTTGGAGCAGCGGCTGGCTGGTGCGTCGTCAGCGGTGGTCGCGCCGTCAGGCGCTGCTGTTGTTGCTGCTGCTGGTTTTGAGCCTGTCGCGGGCGACGTTTGGACTGGAGCATGGCCCCGGGGAGCTCGATCCCTTGCATGCGTTGGCACCTGGCTCCCGGCTGTAGCTGCTCGAGGGGCGATGGCAGCAAGACTCCCATCCTCGTGATGGTCGCTGCAGTGGCCTTGTGACTGTGCAGCGGATTGATGGCAAACGGATCAGCGGTGTCACCGAGGTGCTGCTCGAGCCTTGTTCAACCCCGGTTCTTGCCGGCACTTGGATCAGGGCGGATGGGCATCTGCGCCGCCCGGCTCAGGCCATTCATCCTTTACTACCGTCTCCGTCCGAACGGCTCTCAAGGCTGGGCTGCTGGACACAATTCAAGGTCTCACGCTTGGAGCGGATCGCGAATGGATGGGCTCCCTTAGCGATGGCCCGGCGGCTAATCATCACCCAACTGTCTGCTCACCTAGGCCCTAACCATGGGGCGATGGTGGCAGCCTTGGTGCTTGGAGGGGCTCAGGTTGACCTTCCGGACAGTGTGAGACAGGCCTTCAGGGTGGCTGGCCTCTCCCATGCCCTGGCCGCATCCGGCTTCCATCTCTCGGTCTTGTTGGGCAGTGTGATGCTGCTGAGTAGCCGTTGGCCGGCCTCCTGGCGGATGCTCGCAGGCTGTGGCCTCATGCTTGTGTTTTTGCTGCTGGCGGGACCCCAACCCTCAGTGGTGCGTGCTGTGCTGATGGGTGCATCGGCTCTGTTGATCCGCGAAGGAGGAAGCCGCAGTCGACCCATCGGCTTGTTGCTGGCCACCCTGGTGCTGATGTTGTGGTGGCAGCCCGGCTGGGCTCGGTCGATCGGATTTCAGTTCAGTGCGGTTGCGACGGCAGGCTTAGTGGTGAGCGCACCGGTGATGGAAACGTGGTTGACATCTCGGTTGCCGATGGCACTGAGGAGCCTGGCTCCGGCGTTGGCCGTTCCCTTGGCAGCCATGGTTTGGACGTTGCCGTTGCAGTGGCTTCACTTCGGTGCCATGCCCCTCTATGGCGTGCTGGCGAATCTGCTGGCCTCGCCCTTATTAATGGCACTCACCCTGGCTGCGATGTTCTTGGCCACGCTGGTTCTGTTGTTGCCGCAGGCCGTGGCGAGCCTGCTTCTCCCGGTGATAGCCGTTCCTGTTCAAGCCCTTGCGGCTTGTTTGGAGGGGCTGGTCAACGCCATCAGCGATTGGCCTCATGCACAGCTGTTGATCGGACGCCCATCGGGGTGGATGGTGCTGGTGATCGTGTTGGCGGTGGCCTCGTGTTGTTTGTCTGGTTCGCGACGCTGGCGCTGGGTGTTGATGCCCCTGGCTTTGATGGCTCTTCTGGTGCATGGAGCCGGTTTGCTGGCAGATGCTGTGGTGCGGGTTGATCAATGGGGCCGGCAATGGGTCTTGTTGCGCCATCAGGGACGGGCAGCCTTGATCAGCAGCCATGGAGACCGGCTCAGCTGCCGGGTGGCTCAGCAGTTGGCGCATGGCCATGGTCATGCTCGTCTCGATTGGATAGCGGTGCTCGACCCCGTCGTCGCGTCAAAGCTGGACTGTTGGCACAGCCTGGCCAGAACGTTGCACGCTGAGCAGTTGGGGCAGTCCCCCTTACGGCCAGGCCAGCGCTTGGCCTCCGCGGGCTTAGTGCTGCAACCGGTGGGGAGTAGCGGCCGTCGTTTTGTGCTGCAGGCAGGCCGCCGCCGAGTCGGCCTGCAGCGCTCTCAGTTGAGACTGCAGCCGTAACGAGCATCATGCCTTGACCGTTACTATGACGAGGCGTTGAACGACGCATGGAGAGGTGGCAGAGTCCGGTTGAATGCGCACGACTCGAAATCGTGTAGGGGTAACACCCTCGTGGGTTCGAATCCCACCCTCTCCGTTTTGAATTTGTGCCTGGATTCGGTGGATTGAAAGGTTGGCGGCAATGTTGGTGCTCTTGTTGCTAACAATGCTGCTGCTGGAAGATCAAGATGCCCCTCTAGGGACGTCGAGGAGGCGGCCCTAGAGGGGCAAGCTTTGTGGATCAAACCAGACTCTCTCTTGCGAAGAGATGATTTAAAACCTGAGAGTTTAGATCAACATCTTGCGGATAATTGTTGTTTTTCAACCAGACGGCCAAACACTTGTTGGCATGTCCAGCGGAGAGGTTGCCAATAGGCTGAATTGGCTAGCTCATAGATGATCTCCATCTGGTCATCCAGGCCAAGTTCGAGGCAAGCCCAGGCAGCCGCGACTCTTGACTTTGAATATTGTGGCGTTGTTTCTGAAAGAGCTGAACGCACTAAATCACTTTTTTGCTGGAATTTGCGTAATCCTATGATGCATGTCAGGTAATAATGCGTGACATAATCAGACCAGAGCCTTTCTTGCATGCTGTCGATCAAGTTCAAGCAGCTTTCTTGATCAATCGCCATCAGGCTTAAGGCAGCCCCATACTGACGCGCCTCATCTCGATGGCTTAGATTTCGCTCGATCTCCTCTGCATCAAGGTCACATTTCCATTCATCCCGAATGGCAAGATGCTCTGGATTATCCCTCAAAAGCTGTTCAAGTAGCGATTGATTCTTTGCGCTTGAACTCGAGCCGTTGTAATCAACAATCTCAAAAAAACTTTTTGCTCTTAAAGACATTGAAACAGGTGCACGAACTAATCCTTCAAGTCTGCTTTCGTCTCCAGCATCACCGAGATCAATGACTGCGGAGCGCCTTTTGCCTGCAATCAGGTCTGTGAGTTGTGGAATTAAAGGATCCAGAAGGTGAGTATTTTCATACACCTTGGCCTGATAAGCCCTTGCGGCCCCTGCCACTAAGGCACTCTCATGCTGACAAAGGTCATTGATCACAGCACTGGATTTCGAATTTTTTATCTTCAGTCTTGTATGGGCTTGAATGACAGCACGAATCTTTGTTACCTCACCATCAAGTAACGATACAAGTATCTCTTGCTCAGCTAGTGTTGGCTCCCAATTAATCCTAACAAGGGCAGAAATTGCATTAATAACAGCCTCTGTATCTGTACATGTTAATACTTTTACGAGGGAAGGTATTGCTCGTTTGTCCTTGCGTCTGCCCAGTGCTTCAATGGATTTGCGACGGGTTATTCTATCATACAATTCGTCTATACTAAGGTTATTGGTGGCTTGAAGTAGAACATCTAGTGACTCTTCTGTTTGACTAAGACCAAGTCTTGTTGCTGCAAAATATCGATCGGCGGGCCTTTGAACGTTTGACGTTTTTTCCAGCAAAAGAGATAACGCATCGTTCTCACTCATGCCCTCAACAAGAACATCAAATCTCTCAGCCATCGGAACTAATTGATTGTTTTCAATTCTATCTAGAATAGGTTGCAATATTTAAATTCATGCATTTCATATCTCCTATATAACACTTCCCTTTTTTATGCGTATATGAAAACCATAAAATCAATATTCCTATAAGCTAAGGGAGGGCTTTATGCCCTGCATAACCACATCGTTTCTACTTGACGCAAATGTGCAAATGTGTTTTGCCGTGTGACCCTGGCGAAGAGGGAGCCAGTGGCAAGCAGAATCTGAACGCATTAATCACAAGGCCGATTAGCATAATCACCTCTGAAATGATTGCGATCTACCTGCTTAAATCGTTGTCGGCTTTAATGGATTTAAGTTCTTCTGAGAAAGTGCTCTAGAAGATTATTTTGAACGATTATCAATCAATTCAATTAAATGTGCATCATGCTTGACGCAAAAGTCGGAAACGCACTGCCTTAAGATATGCCCGATTGAAACTGATTCTGTATAGCAAAGTAACTTTAGCTTTTTGTGCAGCTCGTCACTTAGCTCAAAAGTTACTCTTTTCATTCTTGACTGAGCAATAAACGCAGGTGTCAATGGCACTCGCAAGGGCCATGTTTTAACTATTTTACTCTTTTTGATAAGAAATGGATACGCCCTTTCCAAGCTTAACCAATTGTTGCAATCGGCCTGGGGTTGGAGCGGGTCTGTCGTAGCAGGCCCTCTCAGCATCCTGTCTTTTGCTGCAAAGAGATGATTGCTTTAGTCATCAAGTGTTTGACTAGGTAATTCACCAAAGGCTGTGAAATATCTCCTCGAGAATCTACCTTGATGCTTGAAGCCAAAACGGATTGCTATTTCACGTATAGCACTAGTACTATTAGGCATATTGATCTTTTGATATAACATTTCTCTTCTAGCCTCCTCCAATCGTACCTGGGTCATCATTTCTATGACTCCCATGCCAAAATGATCCTGACATACTCTGTATAGTGAGGCCTGACCAGCATTTAACTGCTGACAAATATCCGATAATGTCAGTGGAGTTTTCATCTTATTGATATCATGTGAAAGGTTGACAATTTCACCGAGTAATCGTTGATTTTTAGCCTCTCCCTTCTTGTACAACCTTCTTCCGCCTTCTTCGAGGCAAGCAATCATCAGATCATAATATTTATATGGGGTAGAGATGCCTTTTATAAGGTCTCTGCGTGTTAGGCGTCTTAATTGAGAGAATGCTTCCGTATTAACATCGATCCCTCTAGATTTGCTTAGATTTTCTATGGCTGTTTTTGCATGACACTTTTTGAGAGATTCTAATAATCTTTGCTTATTCAGCATGCAAGCTGTAGAAGAGCACGCCCCTGAGTATTTACCCCAAGAGTCACCTGGCATTGTATTCAGAGTATTCAACCCTCCGATACTATTCGGACTCATTTCATAGCCTTCACAGTAGCCAAATGGTGTACTTGATTTATGTTTCGGAGTAATCCAATTGAAATCAACTGACCAATCCGTACCCCAGCCCTCATATAACAACGGTTTGGTGGCGCTGATCTCTGCGATCACAATGCCAGATGATCTTTTGTGGGCCATCGTATATTGACCCTCTCCATTTTCAAGCTGTGTAATTCTGGTGAGCTGACCAAGTTCCTGAAGAGTTTCAGAAAGTTGCAGTGGATCTTCGTAGGCGAGTGATATTTTCATGCCCTACTCCTTCTCAATAGGTCAGAAATTAAGACATTGATTTTACTCGCTTTCTCAATTGTCTCTTCTGGACTTTCCTGATATGTCTTATAATAAAGACGTTGAAATGAGTTCCAGTTTTTGAAACCATAGTATAAAGCATTATGCTGCTTGGTGAATTGCTTTAGGCCTTTAGGCACGTGTGGATTTAAATATGATTTTTTGACTTGTTCTAGCCTGATGCTTTTGATTAAATCAAGGATATTCATGTTGAAATTAGTTCTGCATGCTTGACCAAGCGACTCTTTTTCGGAATTTAGGTATTTGCTGATTTGACCCACTGTCAATGGTGGCAAGCCTTCCCTGTCTTCATGCAATAACTTGACTAGGTCTTCAATCAGTTCAGTGGTATCTGATCTCTCAGTTAACTGATTTTGCTTTTCACAAGGTTCTTCTAGTGTTGCTATGGCTAAATCATAAAAATCATCCGATCTTCTCACTCCCTTTGTGAAATGCGATTGGAATAGCATTTTAAGTTGTTTGCTCGCATTGCTGTTTGAGTCAATGCCGATACATTCTTCAAGCCGAGCATAGGCATTGTAAGCATTCAATTTGTCTATCTTTTCTTTCATCTTTTCCCACTTTAGGCTCATGCAGCACAGCAGGGTATTGGCTCCAACAATGTCCCATATATTCCCGCCTGTTTTGTTGATGCGATTGAAGCCAGCAATGCTTAAATCTTTCATTTTATGGCCGCTTATAATTGTATTGCTCCCCAGGCTTTCCCCTTGGTTGTTTATCCAGCAAAATGCAACAGAGTTTTGATTTGCCTCTTCTTCGTAGAGTAATGTTTGATTTGACTTGAAAATTTCAAGATGCACGTTGTTAATTGGCGCGCAGATTGAACTCGTTAGCAACTCACCTTTGCTGAGTTGCGTGATATTGCATGAAAAGTTTGACTTGGAATAGTATTCATTGTAGTGATTTTTGCAATATGACTCCATCCCAAGCAAATCACTGAAGATATATTCCTTTGCTTTTCTCGCTTTCATCCTTGCTTTTCCTTAAAGAGTTGGCTGAGCATTCGTATAGATATTTATATATTAGCCTCTTTTTTGACTGTTTTCAGTTGCGTAAACTTCTTTGACTGTTGCGCTTTCCGGCCAGGCGACCTCGCCCATGCTCTATGTTGCGTTATGTTGTGTGGCCAGGGATCCAGTCACGGCAGGTGCGATGACGCAATTGTGCATTGATGTGCCTCATATTTTCTAAATTGCATTCTTCTTAGATACATTGATGATTCGCTATTAAAAACAGCATCTCTATTTGTTCGCCCATTGCTGGCTGGTTCGGTGTATGAATGAGATAGAGATGCCAATGCCATGTCTAAAGAACAGTTGCATGCATTCATTGACAGGGCACGTGCTGATGAAAACTTTCGTTCTCAGCTTGCCACGCTAGATCCTCAGCAAATCATCGATTTTGCCGCTCAAAATGGCTTTGATTTCTCGGATGAAATCAAAGGTCGATTTATTAATCGATGGAAAGGTGTTTATTTTTGCCCCCAAGCGATTGAGGTCGGCCAACTATGTCCAGGATTAGTTCCAAAGGGATATAAAAATCTGATTCACTATGCGCAAACTACGTGTAGTTCATCCACTCTTAAAGAAGAGGAGAATGATTTCAGATCTGGCCAGCGATATTAGTGGTTTTGTGTAGAAAAGAATTTCAGTGTGGCAAGTGGGATTGCCCGAGCCGCAGAGCTGTCTGTTGATTCGAGAATGACAGGTGGCGCCATGCCATCATTCCTTGCTTGATCCCAACGTGACGAGCATAAACACCAATGATCGCCAGGCTTGAGTCCTGGAAATTCGAGGAATGGAATAGGGTCAATGAGATTATTGCCCTGAGAATAAGTGTAGGAAAGAAAGTTTTCCGTCATAATGCAGCACACTGTGTGCTGGCCTAAGTCTGAAGCGTCTGTTCTGCAGTACCCATCCAAGTACCATCCCGTTATTGGTTTGCAGCCGCATTGAGTTAGAGGTTCTCCTAGCACATTGATTAGCATTTATCTGATCCAATAAGGCTCTGAGCCTTAAACTCGATTGATTGCATATATTGTAAATTTCAACTGGAAATGTTATCAATCAGTAGTAATGCTCACAGTATTTTGAGGTGTCTATCTTGTGCTTTGCTGCGCTTGTATTGTTGCGGTGGCTGTTGTTGGTTGCACTAGTAGGAGCTACTTTCTGTGTCAGCATGAAAGCTTGGAGAGCCTCTCTTGGCATTATGAGAATCAATCTCCTGCCATGACGGTCGATGCTCAGTGATTCCGTCACAGCACTGTTTGCGAACACCTGAGCCTCTTTAGGCGCCGTTTAGGGTCATTGTGCTTTGAGTATGAGCTCATAGCCCGAGCCAGATTGGCTGAGGCTATGGTGCAAGTGATTGTTGCTTAGCAAGGCATCTAAAGCGAGATGATGCTTGACCCATTTCCCTTACCCCTCTCGAAATTTTATTGAATATTTGATTTCTTCATTTGATATCTCTCTAGTTTTTTCTACGGCTCAGAGCTGATCAATTCATGCCGCAATCTAGTTCTCTTTATTGACCTTCTCCTACTGCCTTTGCTGCCGCCAATCATATTCCCTCTGCTTAAAGTTTCAGTCGTGATTCGGATCTTTACGTCTTAAGGGCTTCTATTATTTCCTGGTTTCTTCTCTAGCCGATCACTTCGTAGTGGAAGATTGAATCATTAAAGTCGTTATCTGTATTGCCTAGGCGATCTTGGTCTTCCCAGCCAATTGAGCCGTTGCTTTGTTGCATCACATGATCCATGCGATCTGGATTTGCTGCCCTAAAGGCGAAGTAAGTGACGATCCCTTCTGAATTCTCTTTGGCTCTTGTATTTAACGGATTGGCAGATATGACATCCTCAAAAACATCATAGAGTTGCTCACTATTGGATAGCAGCTTGCCTCCATTGGCAATTAAAAAGGGGGCATAGAATTGGTCTGGTGAAAACCCCATCTCTCCTGTTGATGTACCAGTTACTGTGTCATAGGTCTTATTAGAGCCTGACTTTAGGCCGGTTAAATGTTCCCATTGCGATAAAGCTGTTATATAATATCCAGCATGCCCAGGGGCAATCGAATCATCTGTTTCTCCATTGTTGTTTAAATCGTAAATGTCTTGAACGGATCCGTTCTCATCAACCACTCGATACAGGCCGCCTATATTTGAGTAGGCAGCATCAGCCTTTTTGAGTGACTCGTCAACATAGCTGATCATCGTGTTTTCTCCAACATTCTGATTGACATCAAAGTCGAAGATGACAGATCCCAATAACTGTTCTCCGTATTTGCTCTTCTCGGAAAACGTTATGTTGATTGAGTTTTCTGTTCTCGCATGAGAATGATTCTTTTTTCCGAGAATTCCTGTGCCGCTAATTGAGTAGGTATGGCCATTGATTTTAAATGAGAATAATTGTGGATTTACGAATTTTAGGCTGTAGCCATACTTGTCTTTTGTTGTGAGTGCAAAGGTGATGGCGTCGCCAACTTTTAGTAATGGGGCCCCTTTTGGGTCTCTCAACTTTAGATAGTTGTTGATTTGGCTTGCAATGCCTGCACGCCATGCTGAGTTGCTTTTGTTTAGGCTGTTGAGGTAGGATTCAGTTCCAACTTTTCCTCCAATCTGATAGGGAAGGATAAAGGAAAATCCTGATAAGCCTTGCCTTGTGTTCCATGAGCTGAAGTGCGTGGGGATTTCATTCCAACCCCAATACCAACCATCGGTTAAGCCCATTTTGGGGTTAAACATTTTCCCCTTGTCAAGCCATAGACGGTTGCTTATGTTGATTAAGTCTTGAGGGTTTGTCACCCAAGGCAGTAAAGAATCGATATAGCCCTGGTTGTTAATACCGCCGTTCACCAATCCAAATGTTGGCTTTATATAGTTTTTCATGACTTGGTAAAAACTATCCCATCTGTATTTTGTGCCTGTTCTCCACCATTCATTGATCTGACCTAAGTATTTGTTTTCGCTTTTAGACCATAGGCCTTTCCCTCCTTTCTTTGAGGATGCATTGTCGCGTATTGCGTCAATCAGGTCTCCATGGTTGGCGCTCCAGCTCTGCTTGCTTCCATCGTGTAAGGAGTAATAATTTGAATTGGTATGGAACCCTGCTCCATAGGCTCCTTTGATCGCTGCTGATAAACTATTGCCTAGCAGGGCCTTGGTGTATGTGGGATTTCCCAGAACAAGGCTGGAATTTTTGCTGCCTGCACCATTTTGCCAGTAGTCGCTACCTGCTACGAGTGCATCATTGATCCAGGCCCATGATTTTTTGTTCGCAGCACGTTTGTAGTATGCATGTGGTGCTTTGAATCCATCTGGCTCTCCAGTTTTTTGAGTGTTCCAATACGCATATGTGCGTTGGTCAACAGAGTTTGAATCATGAGCATAGAAAACCCCACGATTCCATGTTTGAGTTTTTGCAGTTGTAAATCCTGGTATTACTGTATTCACACCCTTGATGGCGACAAGGGTGGGAGCATTCCAATCTTTGCCAGCAGTCTTGGAATTGGGTTTTGAGATATTAGCCTGAAATGGATATACCTTGTTCGGTGCGACTAAATTGTTGTGCAGTAATGTGGCGGGCAAGGCGCCATAGTTTGATGCTAGTGGTAACTTGCTGGGTGGATATACATCGCCTTTTTTTGTTTTTGGATTGTATATTTGATTACTGGTCCTGTTCTGAATGCCGTCGACCAGGTTTCTGGCCATGAGTCCGTCACCGGAGCTGTGGTTGTACACCTGATCATTCAGGCTCTTGCTTCCGTTGGGATTGAAGCTTGAGCTGTTTCTCTTGATTGCCGCATTGAGTCTTTGAATCAGTGTCAAGCTCATTTCTTATCTTCAAGTTGCTTTAGAGTAGTTGGGTGAATAGGTTTTGCAAGTCATTCACTCGTGCTCTTCAGCTTCTCAATTGCTCCAATAGATTGTTGATGTAGAAAGCTTGACTGATTCTGTAGTTTGCTTTCTGCACCTATCACCATTGACGTGGAGATTCAGTGTTGACTGCAGAGATGTTCTGCTCCCGTCTCTCGATGGTCTGCTTTCATTGCTCGCGTCGCTTTGGGCCTCAGCGATGTTTGTTCGGGATTTGACCTACTTCAACTGCTCTCTTTTCCTCGTTGATTGATGGTTTTTGATACTCTTCCTTGTATTGCTCTTCTCCATGCAGCAGCTCAAGGCAATGGAGCGGTAATTGAAGTAATCGTTGTTGATGATGAAATCAACATCGCCTGAGACGAATTCCTCAGATTGAATTCCGAATAAACGGAATTGGAAGCGTTCCTGTGGTGCGATAACCTTGTTAATCGTGTATGAAATTGTGTTGTCGATCGGGGTGAAGCTGCCGCGTACTCCATCGGCTGTTTCTAGCTGTAGAGCATTGTGCAGGCGTTGATCGATATCGAGATCATTGAGGGTTTTTGGTTCAGCTGAAAAATTGCTGACTTCTGTGATCAACTCCAGTTGGCCGCTGCCTCGCTCTTCGATGGATGCTTTGAAACTCATCTCTCGTGTTGGGTCGCTGCACGCTGTCAGCGCGACCGTTAGTGCGCCAGCGACGAGGGCAAGGCGACCTGAATCAAGGTTCATCATGTTGCCTCCGCCATCTCGAGAGTGTAGATGGATCTGATCCACTCTAAGTATTCGTTTTTAGTCAGCATCCGATTGCTGTTGTGATTTACATTTGTTTTGCATGGTTTGCTTGGGATGTGGGCTTGCTGGTTTTCTTGTCGAGGTTTGGGCTCGCTTCAACACTTTCATCCATCTCGTGATGGCTTTGCGTCGTCGGAACTGCCGAGTATTGGCTATCTTTGTCATGTGGTTTGTATAACTGTAGTATTAATCCCTATCCTTTGGGTAGACCATTTTAAAGCATGGTTGGCGAATAATGGCGTTTCAACTGGATGAATTCTTTGCTCCGTGGTTGAACAGCACGCCAGAGCGGCGTGAACTCTTCCTTTCGGATCCTCGACGTGCCATGGAGGAAATTGTAGGTGTGCCGGAAGATATTCCAGTGCGTGTTGAGAGAGAGAGCGGGCAGGTGTGGTTCCAGGCTTCGATCCCCAAGCTTCCGATGGAGGGTGAGGGGTCATTGTTGGCTATGCGCCAGAGCAATGAACGCATCAATCGCTGTCCTGTGCTCAGGGTTTCAGGCCGTGAATTTATCGAGAATCATGTTCGGATTCTCGCAGAGTATGGCATCAAAGTGCCTGAAGATGTGATTGTTCGGATTGACGATCGACCGGATGGTTACCTCCATTTTCGTGTACGTCTTGACACGCTTTATCTGTCTTGAGTATTCGTCAAGAATGGAAGAGAAGAACCAGCCCCTGGTTGACTTGATGGAATTCTCTTTCCTCCCTGCTTAGATCTAGGCCCACTTCCAATCCTTCCTTCACGGCATGATCAAATGGTGGAGTTGAAGGCGTGCTCCCATTGCTCCAGAGCGCTGCAATTCCTACTGGTGTGGCATGCCAACGGAAACAATCGGTTGTGCCGATTGCTGGTTCGCTGAGAGAATCCTCCAGCAATGCGTTGATCGGCAGTGGTTTGGTCGCCATGTCCCATAGCTTCGGGATTCGCTCTTGCCTGTGCAATCAGCTGAGAGACTTCGTGATGTAGATGTTTTGCGGTGGCATGACCGTCCAGCTCTCCATGGACTTGCCGCAGCGCATCGCTTTGGTGCATGAGTGGTTCACCCCCCGTTCTGTTGGTGGCGCAGAGCAGGTTGTCGATGCGATCGATCGCTTGCTCATTGCCCAAGGCCGAAAGCCTGACCTGGCGGCACTCGTCGATGGCGAAAGCAGGCGCTCCCACAGTCCATGGAGTGGTCGCCGCATTCTTACCAGTCCCATTCAACATTTGCCCTGGGGCGTCAGTCATGTGCAGCAATACCTGCCTCTGCTCCCCTTGGCGATTGAACAGATCGATCTCACTGACTACCCCCTTGTGATCAGTAGCAGCCACCTCGTCGCCAAAGGGGTGCTCACCTCTCCGGATCAGTTGCATGTCAGTTACGTCCACACCCCAGTGCGTTACGCCTGGGATCAGATGCATGCCTATCTGCGCCGTTCCGCCCTGGTGCGTCGTGGCCTCGGCCCGTTGATTCGCTGGCAATTGCATGCCCTACGCCAATGGGACCAGCTCAGTGCTGCCAGGGTGGATGTTCTTGTTGCTAACTCTCGCTTCACGGCAAGACGGATCCGTCAGTTCTGGCGCCGTGAGGCTCAGGTGCTTCATCCGCCGGTACAGGTCGATCGTTTCCGCTGGGATCAGCCCCGGGATGAGGTTTACCTCTGCGTTTGCCGTCTTGTTCCCTACAAGCGTGTCGATGTGGTTGTCGAGGCCTTCAATCGGATGCGCCTCCCGCTTCTGGTGGTGGGCGACGGTCCTGAACGCAGTCAGCTGGAGCGTTCTGCCGGCCCCACAGTGCAGATCCTCGGTCGGCAGAGTCAAGCGCAGGTCGAGGCGCTGATGGCGCGCTGTCGGGCTTTTGTGTACGCAGGTCTTGAGGATTTCGGCATCGCTCCAGTGGAGGCGATGGCATCTGGTGCTCCGGTGATTGGTCTGGCGCGCGGGGGGCTGCTCGATAGTGTCCGTTGTGCCGCTGCCGGTGTGAAGCAGCCAACTGGAGTGCTTTTCCCACACCAGACTGCTGAGTCTGTTGTGGACGCCGTTGAGTGGTTTGAACAGGCCAGAATTTGGCGTGAACTGGCACCTGAGCAGATGCGGCAATGGGCGGAGCGGTTCAGACCGGAGGCTTTCGCATCGCGATTTGAGACGTTGTTAAGACAGGCCTGGGAGGGTCACTCCCAGGCCTATGCCGTTGCCGCGAGTGACCCTGCAGCGCTGCTGGGTTTGAGCGACTGCGATTGAGTAGGGTGAGACGCATGGGAGACAGGATGGCCAATGCTCCGCGTCGCATTGTGTTTCCTGGCCGTGGTGCGTCCCTGAAGCGAAGGGCCAGCCGTCGTCATCTTGCTCTGCTTGCAGCACCTCCTTCGACCCTGACCGCGAGGGCTCTTGTCCGTCGTCAGAGCACGACAGGCCGCAGCCTCAAGCGCACCGGTGATGTGCTGTTTGCTCTGAGCATGCTCATTCTTGGCTCGCCACTCTTTCTTGTCTTGGCCTTGCTCGTGAAGGTCAGTTCTCCGGGGCCGGTGTTCTATGTGCAGCGCCGGGTGGGCCGCGGTTATCGCCATTTCGGATGTATCAAATTCCGAACCATGCGTTCAGATGCCGATCGCGTGCTGGCCAGCGTGCTGGCTGAATCGGAGGAGATGCGGGCTGAATTTGAAAGGGATTTCAAGCTGCGCCAAGATCCTCGGATCACCCGGATCGGTCGCTTCTTACGCCGTTCCAGTCTGGATGAGCTGCCCCAATTCTTGAATGTGCTTCTTGGTGAGATGAGTGTGGTCGGTCCACGTCCCATCGTCGACAAGGAGATCGAGCGTTATGGCCCCTATATGCAGGAAGTGTTGGCTGTCCGTCCTGGTCTCACAGGGCTGTGGCAGGTGAGCGGCCGCAATAACCTCAGCTATGCCAAGCGGGTGCGTCTGGATGTGGCCTATGCCCGCGGCCGCTCCTTCCTGCTCGATTTCGCCATCATCCTCCGCACCTTCGGGGTGCTTTTGTTACCCATGGATCGCGGTGCCTATTGAGGCCACAGTCCAGTGCTCATCAGGCCGATGCCAATAGGGACCAGCAGCCACAATCCTTCCAGCCGCAAGCTGAACTGCAGGATGCGCCGCACCCCAGCAGCATCGGCATCAGGGAAGCCTTCTGCCAGCAAGGGTTTGTTCACCCAGTGGTCTTGGTAACGGTTGCGTCCACCAAGGCACAGTCCGGCGCAGTGGGCGTAGATCGCTTCGGCCCGTCCTGCATTAGGAGACGGGTCTGGCTTCCCGTCCCGTTCGGCGGCTGTCACGAGCCCCCACCATTGCCTCCAGGGGTGTGTGATGAGGGGCAGGCTCAGCATCACAAGCCGGCACGGTAGCCACACCATCAGGTCGTCTAGGCGGGCACCGGCACTTCCGAGCCAGCGCAGACGTTCTCGGCGGTATCCCAGCATGGAATCCAGGGTGCTGGCGGCCTTGAAGGCCCAGGCCAGGGCCAAAGGACCTGGCCACGCATCGTTGATCAGCCAGACCATCAATCCCATCACCATCCAGAACAATGGTGCAAACAGACCATCGACGGCATTTTCGGCTGCTGTTTCGGCTGCTGCACGCAGCATTTCGCTGGCTTCCAGGTTGCTGGTGTCTCGGCCAACGATCCATTGGAGGCGAGCCCGAGCTTTGGCGAGGTCACCGTGCTCGAGGGCAGTGAGGACCGCCAGAACGGCTTGCTCCAGGCTGCGCCCGGCGAGGGCACTGGCTAAACCGATCACCGTTAGCGACATCGCCGCGAGGGCCACCCAATCGTGATGGCCGAGCCAACGCCCCAAACACAGCTGTTCCAGGAACCAGCCGCTCAGCCCGCTCATGCCCACCATTGACACGGTGATCACCAACCCGGCGCGTTTCAGCTTCGCAGGGCTGTCTTCGGCCCAGGCTTCGGCGCGCTGGCGCATGTGGGAGATCCACCAACCCATGACCACCACGGGATGGGGCCATCCGAGCGGATCGCCGATGCAGCGATCGATCAGAGCTGCCACCAGGATGGCTTCGGCTGCCAAGGCAGCTGATGACAGCATCATGGTTGCGGCGATGCTGTTGCCCGTGCCTGGGTCAGGGCCAGCAGGATGAAGCCCGCTGCGACCAGAGGTAGGGCCACATCCAGAGACATCAGCTGGCAGATCAATCCGAGGCCGATACTGCCGACCAGGCCGCCCACGGCACCGGAGCGCACCAGCACCTGCCAGCGCAGGGGGGCATCCCCAAGTGGTGTGAGCTGGTCGACGAGGGCGGCATCACTTGCAGCGGCCATGGCCCCGATTGGGATGAACAGCATCACAGCCAGCCAGGCCGGCACACTCCACTGGCTCAAGAGAAGCAGTGCACAGATCAGGAGATAGGGCAGAGACCGGTGCATGCGCGGCGTCCAGCGGACGAGAGCACGGCCCAGGCCATAGGCCGCCAGCACCATGGCGAAATCGAAGCATTTGCCTCCATCCACCTCACGCACCCAGAGAGCCAGAAGGGCAAACAGACCACCCATCACCAGGCCTTGCAGGGCGCAGGAGCGGCTCCAGGGCAGCGTGATTGCAGCCGTAGCGTTGCTTGGTGATGGCCTGTCAGAGGTGTCCCTTCGTGCGGCCACAACGGCGAGAGGTAGCAGCAGGATCAGAGCTGGAAGGAACTGGCGGAGCGCAGGAAACAGCATCGCTGCGAGCACATTGCCGATCAGGGCACCGATCTCCTGACCACTGCGCAACCGTTGCATCGAGCCACCGGCGTGGCTGATTAAGTGCCGCTGCAGCGGCAGGATCGAGATTTCTTGGCCAAGAGCAAACAGCAGCACTGCTAGATAGCTGCCCAGCAGCAGCAGGGAGGGCTGGTTGGCCATTGGTTTCATGGCCAGGCTGATCCCGATCAAGGCCAACACCGCCAGAAGCTGAAGGCCATAGCCGCGGGAATGACGCTTGAGCTGCAGCAGCAGAGGCAGGGCTCCGAGGGCAGGCAGCAGGCTGTTGAGGAGAGGCGAGGCGGTCAGGCCGCTCACCATCCAGACCGTTGCCGCCAGCGTGAGATTGACTCCGGCCTGGGCTGAGGCCTGGAGCAGCATGGGCGTTGGACGCAATCGATCTGCCATCGCCGCAGGGAGTGTGGTGTGATTGCTTGCTCTTTCACCTTGCCTGTTCTCGATCCCTGGTGCTTGGGATGCAAAGGATCTGATCGGACGCGCGCTGCCTCGACAGATGCAGGGGTGGGGCCTCAGGCTCCACCCCTGGAGAGATCACTGGTTCAATCAGTCCGCTTTGAGCCAGCTGAACATCGAACGCAGGCCTTTACCCACCTTCTCGATCGGATGTTGGGCATCGCGATCCCGGATCTTCTTCATCTCAGGCTTGCCTGCAGCGCACTCGGCAACGAAGTTGCGGGCAAAGGTGCCGTTCTGGATATCGGCCAGAACGCGCTTCATCTCCTCTTTGGTGTCGGCCGTGATCAGACGGGGGCCACTGACGTAGTCACCGTATTCAGCGGTGTTGGAGATGGAGTCGCGCATGGCGGTGAGGCCACCCTTCACCATCAGGTCCACGATCAGCTTCACTTCGTGCATGCACTCGAAGTAGGCCAGCTCGGGCTGATAACCGGCTTCCACCAGGGTCTCGAAGCCGGCCTTCACCAGTTCGGAGAGCCCTCCGCAAAGCACGGCCTGCTCGCCGAAGAGGTCGGTCTCGGTCTCTTCCTTAAAGTTGGTTTCCAGGATGCCAGCGCGGGTGCCGCCGATCCCCTTGGCGTAGGCCATGGCAAGACCACGGGCGTTGCCGGAGGCGTCCTGCTCGATCGCAAACAGGGCGGGCACACCCTGGCCATTTTGGTATTCCCAACGCACGGTGTGACCGGGGCCCTTGGGGGCGATCATCACCACGTCGACATCAGCAGGAGGCTTGATCAGCTCGAAGCGGATGTTGAAGCCGTGGGCAAAGCTGAGCACCTTGCCTGCGCTGAGATGTGGGGCGATCTCTTTGTCGTAGACGTCCTTCTGGAATTCATCGGGCAGCAGCACCATGATCCAGTCGGCTTTGGCGCAGGCATCGGCCACGCTCAACACTTCGAGGCCATCAGCCTTGGCCTTGTCGGCTGAGCGGCTGCCTTCGTAGAGGCCCACCACGACGTTGACGCCGCTGTCTTTCAGGTTCAGGGCGTGGGCATGGCCCTGGGAGCCATAGCCGATGATCGCCACGGTCTTGCCGTTGAGCAGACCGAGATCGGCGTCGGAGTCGTAGAAGAGCTGGGCCATCCGGGCTGGATCGTTGAGCGGGGTAACGCTCGAGCTTACGCAAACGGCGGCGCTGGCCTCAGCCTGAACTTGTGATCAGGGCGGTCTCCATTGTGAGGAGGGGCCTCGTCAGGATTGTTGTTCTGCAGCGAAGGCTGTGGACCACTTGGACAAATCGCCCGAATTGTGCCTCCAACGACGCCTGTTGTGGTTAGGGATCAGGCGTCGTTGGGATGGGCGATGACGCGATCGATCAGGCCGTAGTTTTTCGCTTCTTCCGCGCTGAGGAAGTAGTCGCGATCGGTGTCCTTTTCGATCTTCTCGAAGCTCTGGCCCGTCATGTCGGCCATCGAGCGATTCAGCATTTCCTTCATTCGAAGGATTTCGCGGGCTTCGATCTCGATGTCGCTGGCCTGGCGCTGGGCTGTTCCTCCCAGGGGTTGGTGGATCATGATCCGGCTGTGGGGCAGCGCCAGACGTTTGCCTTTGGTGCCCGCACCCAGCAGGAATGCGCCCATGGAGGCCGCGAGGCCAACGCAGATCGTCACCACGTCACTTTTGACGTATTGCATGGTGTCGTAAATCGCCAGGCCGGCGGTCACCGATCCGCCTGGAGAGTTGATGTAGAGATAAATCGGCTTGCTGCTGTCTTCGGAGTCGAGGTAGAGCATCTGGGCCACCAGGCTGTTGGCGATGCCGTCATTCACCTCCTGGCCAAGGAAGAGGATGCGTTCGACGCCGAGGCGGGTGTAGATGTCAACCCAGCGCTCCATCTGGCTGCCGGGAAGGCGGTAGGGGACGCTGGGGGTACCGATCGGCATGGGTCCGTTGGGTGGGATGAAAGGGAGCGGAGAGGTTGTGGCTGCTGAGGGGGCGGGCGGCGGTTCAGACCGTTGGGCTAGGCAACTCCTTGCGGCTGCTGAGCACTCGATCGATCAGGCCGAATTCAACGGCTTGTTCGGGAGTGAGATAGCTCATCCGATCGGAATCCTGGGCCAGCTGTTCAATGCTTCGCCCCGTGTTGTTCGACAGGATTTCCAGCATGGAACGCTTGTTCTGAAGCACTTCCTTGGCACGGATCTGGATGTCTGTGGCCTGGCCGCGCGCACCGCTCCTGGGCTGGTGCAGCACGATCGAGGAATGGGGCAGCGCAGCCCGTTGGCCTTTGGTGCCGGCAGAGAGAATTACCGCGGCGGTGCCCATGGCTTGGCCAATGCAGATGGTGTGCACCGGGGGCTTGACGTAGCGGAGGGTGTCGCAGATGGCGAAGGCTTCGGTTTCAAAGCCGATCGCGTCGCCGGAGTACCAGCTGGTGCCCGTGGAGTTGATATAGAAGTAGATCGGCTTCTCGGCGTTGTCGAACTCGAGATAGAGAAGCTGGGCGATGATCAGTTCGGTGACATCGAGGCCGAGCTGACGCTTGGTGTTGTCATCAGAGAACAGGGGCAGACCGAGGTAGACGATCCGTTCCTTGAGCATCAGCGACGGCAAGTCCGGAGGTGGCGTCCGCAACACCGTGGAGTCTCCGTAGTAAGGAGCTGAGGTGGTCATTCGTGGCGCGTCCCCTGGCGTGGTGGGAGCCTAGCGGGGGCCTGCGGTGTCGCGCTCGTTCGGATTGTTCGGTTTGGACGCTTTGCCCTTCCCGCTGCGGGAGGATTTGCCCGATTTTGCTGTTTTCGCAGACGTGCCCTCATCCAGACGGGCAAAAACCATGCGGCCGGTCGGGGTTTGCAGGGCTCCTGTGACCACCACGGGGTGGCGGCTGCCAATCAGTGTTCGAGCCTCGTCGACCACCACCATCGTTCCGTCTTCCAAATAGCCCACCCCTTGGCTTTCTTCTTTGCCTTCGCGCACTATTTTGAGCTTCAGCTCATCACCGGGCTGCACCTCCGGTCGCAGAGCGATCACCAGTTCACTCAGATTCATCACCTTCAAGGCCTTCACCTGGGCCACCTGGGACAGGTTGAAGTCCGCTGTCACAAGAGTGCCGCCGGTGTCTTCGGTGAGCTGTAGCAACCGGTCGTCGGTGCCAGCTCCGTCGTAACGGGTGGTGTTAATCACCAGCCGTCTGCCATAGCTCTCGCGCAGTTCTGTAAGCAGCTTGAGGCCGCGGCGTCCCTTCGCCCGTTTCTCCAGGTTCGTGGAGTCGGCCAGCTTCTGCATTTCATCGATCACGGTCTGCGCCACAATCACCTGCCCCTCCAGCAGGCCACAGGCGAGCATGCCGCGAATGCGGCCGTCGATGATCACGCTCGTGTCGAGAATTTTGGCGGTTGCCGGCGTTAGGACGCCGTCGGCCACTAGGAGTGCTTCGGCGGAGGTGGGATTGAACAAGCGCAGCAGCGTGCGGCCATGCACCTCGGCAAGGTTGTACCCCAGAACCCCAAAGAAAACGTTGCTGACCACAGCCGCCAAAGGCTTCACAAGGGCGGAGCTGCCCGCCAACGGCAGCAAGAGCACTGGTGCCAGCAGCAGGTTGGCCACAAGCAGGCCAAGGATTAGGCCAACGGCACGACTCACCAGCAGGTCGGTCGGCATCGTGCGCACCTGGCGCATGAGCTGTTGCCGCAAGCGACGGAACACCAGTCCGGCGACCAGACCGATCAGGGCACTACCAGAGGTGAGGCCCCATCGCACCAGCTCCACATCGGTGCCGGCTGCCAAGAGCTCCTGCGGCAGGAGATGAACTCCCATCCAGCCGGTAGCGGCACCGGAGATCACGAACAGAATCAGGATGAGCAGTTCAACCATGGTTCGGTTAGTGGCGGCTCAGTCCAGCTGCAGGCAGCATGCACCATCTTCCGACGGATGGCCTGGGCAGATGTCCGCACCGCGCAGCGCCTACGTGCATATCCCTTTCTGCCATCGGCGCTGTTTTTATTGCGATTTCGCTGTGGTGCCCCTGGGGGATCAGGCAGGAGGGGGGGGAGGTCCCGGCAGTGCCTCAATCGATTCCTACCTGGAACAGTTGCATGCTGAGATCGCCCTTTCCCCACAAGGACCTCCGCTGGCCACGGTTTATATCGGCGGGGGCACTCCGTCCCTGCTGACGTCTGAGCAGATCCATGCCTTGCTCAAGCGGTTGTGTCGGCAGTTTGGCGTTCAGGCCGGAGCGGAGATCACCCTGGAGATGGATCCAGCCAGCTTTGATCAGCACGATCTCCAGGCTTTGATCGCTGCCGGTATCAATCGGGTCAGTCTCGGTGGCCAGAGTTTTGATGATGGTGTTCTCGAATCCCTCGGCCGTCGTCACCGCTCCGATGCCTTGATGCAGTGCTGTCGCTGGATCGCGCAGGCTTGTCACGAAGGTGAGCTGCGCAGCTGGAGTTTGGATTTGATCCGTAACTTGCCAAATCAAACTCTTGAGGGGTGGTGCGAACAACTTGAGCAGGCCCTGGCAGTTGAGGCTCCCCACCTGTCGATTTACGACCTGCAGGTTGAGCCAGGCACGGTGTTTGCCTGGCGGCAACAACGCGGTGAGCTGCCACTGCCCGATGACGATCTGGCGGCTGATCTGATGGCCAGCACCAGTCAGCGGCTCCGCCGTGCTGGCTTCTGTCGCTACGAAATTTCGAACTACGCCAGGCCTGGCCATGCGTCCAGGCACAACCGCGTCTACTGGAGCGGTGCCGGTTGGTGGGGGTTTGGTCTCGGTGCCACGAGTGCCCCCTGGGGAGAGCGGCTTGCTCGCCCCAGGACTCGGGAGGCTTACGGCGTTTGGCTGACGGATCAGCATCAAGCTGTGCATCGCTCCCTGCAGCGGCAGTCAGCCGCAGCACTGCCCCTGGATGACCGTCTGCTGGTGGGTCTCCGTCGTCATGAGGGGGTTCACCTGTTCGATCAGGCCCGAGCCTGTGGCTGGGATGAGCGCAGTTGCAATCGACATCTCCCGGCTCTCGAGCGTCGCTGGACCAAGGCCCTGCAGCAGCGCTTGCTGTTGCAGGAGGGGGGGCGCTGGCGTCTGAGCGACCCGGAGGGGATGGCCCTCAGCAACCAGGTGCTTGTGGAGCTGATGTGCTGGTGGGAGTCGCTGCCTGCTGACGTTGTTCGCACACCCAGCCCCTGAGAGCCTCTAAGCACAGCTGTCGGCCTGGGATTAGGGCCGGGCTGAACGGGGGCTGCTTGGCGGTGAGACCCAGAAGATCAGCTGTGACCCGAACCTGGCCATCACAGCCGTCGCCGGCGCCGATGCCGATCACGGCAATGGAGAGCAGCTGTTGCAGTTCAGCGGCAAGGTCTGTGGGGATGTGCTCCAAGACCAAGGAGCAGCAGCCAGCCGCTTCCAGGGCAAGGGCCTGTCGTTTGAGTTTGTCCTGGCTGCTGGGGTCCTGGGCCTGGCGGCGATAGCCGAGACGATGCACGGCCTGTGGAGTGAGGCCTAGATGCCCCATCACGGGAATGCCCATTCGCACGAGCCGGTCGATCACGGTGAGGACCTCTGGCTCGGCACCTTCCAGCTTCACGGCTGCGGCTCCTGACTGTTTCAGCAACGTGCCAGCGGCCGCCACGGCTCGATCGGCGCCGCACTGGTAGCTGAGGAACGGTAGATCGACGACCACCAGAGGCTGTTCACTGATTGGGCCCATCAAGCCGCGGCACACCGCTTGGCTATGCAGCAACATCTGCTCCAGGGTCACTGGAAGGGTGGTGGCATGGCCTAGAACGACCATGGCAAGCGAATCTCCCACCAGCACCACATCAGCTCCAGCTTCTTGCACTAGAGACGCGGAGAGGCTGTCCCAGGCGGTGAGCACGGTGATGGCACGACCGGACTGCTTGAAGCGGCTGAGATCACCAGGGCGCATCCGCCTCTCCAGGCCTGCGGAGGTCCATTGCTAGCATTACGAGGACTCGGACCCATGCGGTCCAGACGCCCAAACCTGGTCAGGACCGGAAGGGAGCAGCCACACGGGATGCTCTGGGCAGGCGTGGACTCCGGGTCACCATCTTGTCTGGACCCGGTTGTCTCATCAGGGCATCAAAAAAGCCCTGTGAATCACAGGGCTTTTTTGATGCTTGCTCAGTAGAAGGATCAGCCTTCGCCTGAATCGGAACGCATCTGACGCTGACGCAGAAATTCGGGAATGCGGGCACCGGATTCGGTTGTGTCTGGTGCGGCGAACGACATGGGGCTTGGCCGACTTGTGGCGCGCTCATTGCGATAGGGCTGGCCGTTTTCGAAGCCTGTGGCGATCACTGTGACGTGGATTTCGCCCTCGAGACGTTCATCCACCACCGCTCCGACAATGATGTTGGCTTCGGGGTCCACAACGTCGTAAATGACTTCGGACGCAGAGGTCATGTCCTCGAGGGTCATGTCCCTGCCGCCGCTGATATTGATCACACAGCCCTTGGCTCCATCGATTTGGGCCGCCTCGAGCAGGGGGCTGTTGATCGCGCTTTGGGCCGCTTCGATGGCGCGGGAACGGCCGGATCCCACACCGATGCCGAGCAGAGCCGTGCCGGCTTCTGTCATCACGGAGCGCACATCGGCGAAGTCCACATTCACAAGGCCGGGGCAGGTAATGATGTCGCTGATGCCCTTCACGCCCATGCGCAACACATCATCGGCGCTGCGGAAGGCTTCCTGAAGCGGGGCACTGCCGATGGCGTCGCGCAGTCGATCGTTGGGGATCACAATCAGGGTGTCGACATGCTCAGCCAGCCTGGCAATGCCCTCATCGGCCTGACGCATGCGGCGGCGACCCTCAAAGCTGAAGGGTTTGGTGACGATGCCCACGGTGAGCGCTCCACTCTCCTTGGCCACTTCTGCCACAACTGGTGCGGCACCGGTTCCGGTGCCGCCGCCCATGCCGGCGGCGATGAACACCAAATCGGTTCCCTGTAGCGCTTGCTGAAGGTCAGCACGTGATTCCTCAGCGGCTTTCTGGCCGATGCTGGGATTGCCACCGGCGCCAAGGCCGCGGGTGAGGGTTTGACCGAGTTGGACGCGGTTTTGCGAGGCCGATTGAAGCAACGCTTGGGCGTCGGTGTTGAGAACGCTGTATCCGACTCCTTCGAGATCGCTTTGGATCATTCGGTTGACAGCATTGCTACCACCCCCTCCGACGCCGATCACCTCGATACGCGCTGATTGACTGGGAAGGATGCCACTGGTCTCAGGACCCTCTGATTGGTGGTGGGGCATCATCTCCATCGTTGAGGCTTGGCCGTTGAGCTGTGGATGCATTATGTCGTTGCGGACGACATCCGCCTTTAAATCTGGTCAGCCTTGTGGATTCGAGCTCAATCCGCAACAGAGCGTCAGGGTTCGCTTGTTTTTACCTGGGCGGGCTTTGCGGGCTCAGCTAGCTGCAGTTCTGGTTTGCGCGGGTCACTCAAGTCGATCGTGCTCCCGACCTGACGACGGAGCTCCGGCGGCAGGCTGCGGCTCAGCTGGCTCAGCGTGATCAACTGCTGCTCAAGCAGGTGCGGATCGTTGCCCAGTTGCACCAGGCCAAGAGCTGCTGTGCGCAGGCTGAGGGAGCCGTCTGCTCCGATCTCGATGCTTTCCAGGGGGCTGCCGAGCTGATCTCTCTGCTCCAGTAATCGGGCCACCGAGCCTCGTTGCGCTGGCGTCCAGCCCCTCACTTCAATGGTGGTTGCGGGCTCTTCGCCGTGGTCTGACGTGGTGCGCGCCATCCACTGTCCTCGGCGATCGACCATGCCGCGGAGCAAGCCTTTCTCGCCTTGACGGGTGGCTGCTGCCAGCGGACGACGATCCTCGAGTTGAACCGTCAACCCAGGTGGTAGCAGGCGTCGTTCCACCGCAGCGGCCTGGACCGGCAGTTTCTTGAGCAGCTGAGCCTCCACCTGATCAGGACGCAGGCTCAGCAGAGGCAAGGGAAAGGTCAGGGCGGCCGCTTCGATCACGGCCTCACGGCCTAGGCGGTGGCTGCCGCTCACCTGCACTTGCTCTTGATGACGGAGGGTCCAGCCATGGGTGAGCAGGACCCAGCCCAAACCGGTGGCCGTTGAGGCCAGGATCGAGAGACGCCAGCATTGAATCCATCGTTCCCGCCTTCGCTCCTGACGCAGCCTGCGGCGCCTCTCAACGCCAGGTGGCAGGGGGGAGTTTGTGGGGCTATCGCCGCTCACAGATCGCAGCGAGCAGTGCTCATCAACTGGTCAATCCAACGACGGGCTCGATCGGCATCGGAGAAGGGAACATCCATCTGGGCTCCTCCGCCGATCAGTCGCAGCCGACAGCGTCCTTGGGATTCATTGGCTAGCGGCGCTTCTCCGGATGCAAGCGCCATCAGTTCGACGACTTCAAGGCTTTTGATCTCGAACCGCCCCTGCTGTTCGAATTTGCCTGCGGAAAAGCGGCTCCAGGTGAGTTGGCCATCCTTCACGCAGGCCGCACAGCACCCATCCAGTTTTGCTAATTCGGATCCTTCTGACCAGGCCAGGAAGAGGTTCTGACGCCGACGTTCAAGCCATCCCAGAGATGCCAGCAGAACAAACACCAGCAGGAGTGGGAACCAGAGCAGACCGTGAAGCATGAATCGTGTCGGAGCAAGCCTGCTGTTGGGCTCCTCATTGTCGCGCGCTGTCGACTAACTGTGCCACGAGTTGCTCCAGCTTGATGCCACTGGCTTCCCAGAGCATTGGATACATGCTCAGGGAGGTGAATCCAGGCAGAGTATTGATCTCGTTGAGCCAGAGGCAGTCGTTGCTGTCGTCGTAGAAGAAATCAACCCGTGCCATCCCCTCAACGCATAACGCCCGACAGGCATCAAGGGCCATCGTCTGCACTTGCTCTTGAAGAGTTGGCTCAATCGGAGCCGGGATCAGGGTGTGGCTGAGCCCATCGCTGTATTTGGTTGTGTAGTCATACCAATCGGCTTCGAAACGGATCTCGCCCACAACAGAGGCTTTGAGCTGGCGTTTTCCTAAAACCGCACATTCCAGTTCCCTGGCGTTCACCCCTTGCTCCACAACGATGCGGGGATCAAGCTTTGCCGCCTGTTCAAGACCCTTGAGGAGTTGGTCACGGTCTCTTGCCTTGCTGATGCCAACGGAGGAGCCAAGATTCGCCGGTTTGACGAAGCAGGGGTAGCCGAGCTCCTGTTCGATTCGTTGCACCAAGGCCTCGCGTCGATCGCTCTGGTGAAGATCGGAGGCATTGAGCCCCACGTAGGGCACTTGCTTGAGTCCGGCGGCGGCAAAGGCGGCCTTCATGGCCAGTTTGTCCATCGCGACGGCAGAGCCGAGGACCCCTGCTCCCACAAATGGTTTCCCCATCAGCGTGAACAATCCCTGCACGGTGCCGTCTTCACCATTGGGTCCATGCAGCACCGGGTACCAGACATCCACAGCATCGGCTCCTCCCGGAAGCTTGTTCAGTCCAGGGGCGGGCAGGGGCGTGGGCAGTTGGTCTGCTTCAGCTGGCAGACCTTTGGCCAGCACGGTACGGGCAATGTCTTCAGGCCACCAGCGGCCATTCCTGTCGATGTAGAAGGCTGTGACGCTGAATCGCTCTTTGTTCTGCCCCTGTTCGAGTGCGGCGATCACCGTGGCGGCAGAACGGATCGAAACGGCATGCTCTCCGGACGCACCGCCGAACACAAGGCCGATGTGAACGGGGGGAGTGGTCATCAAGGGCAGGCCGGCGGCCAGGCATGAGCGCCAAAGGTATCAGTCGTTCACCGGGATGCCACTCAGGGAGAACGAGCGCACTGCATCGATCCGCACCGTCACGAGATCACCGGGCTTGAAGCGGTGACCATTGGTGGCTTCGGCGCTGAAGAAGGTGAGTCGGTTGGTCCGCGTGCGGCCCATCAGTTGGGACGGGTCCTTTGGGTTGATCCCTTCGGCAAGTACTTCTTCGCAGCGACCTGCATACCGAGCGTTGCGCTCGCGTGCGCATCGCTCGACCAGGGCATTGATTTCTCTGAGTCGTTCCACTTTCACCTCCTCCGGCAGCTGGTTGTCCCAGTTGGCTGCTGGGGTGTTTGGCCGCGGGGAATACGCCGCGGTGTTCACCTGGTCGAATCCGATCTCTTCAATCAAGTGGAGGGTGCGGCGAAACTGAACCTCGGTTTCACCAGGGAACGCCACGATGACGTCGGCGCTCAGTGCTGCATCGGGCATGCGCGCCTTGATCCGATCGATGATCCGCCGGTAGCGCTCAATCGTGTAGCCCCGGGCCATGGCTCTCAAGACATCGTTATCGCCGCTCTGGAAGGGGATATGGAAGTGCTCGCAAAGCTTGGGAAGATCGGCGCAAGCATCAATCAGTCGTTCGGTGAAGTAGCGCGGGTGGCTGGTGGCGAAGCGGATGCGTTCGATCCCCCTGACGTCATGGACGTGATGGAGCAGATCGGTGAGCGTGTGCTGGCGCCGGCCCTCCGCGGTGATGCCAGGTAGATCCCGCCCATAGGCATCGATGTTCTGGCCTAGCAGGGTGATCTCTTTAAAGCCCTGCGCTGCAAGACCTTCCATCTCTAGCTTGATGGCCTCTGGATGCCGGGATTGCTCTTTGCCTCGTACAGAGGGCACCACGCAATACGTACAGCGTTCGTTGCAGCCGTAGATCACATTCACCCAGGCACAGATGTCACTGTCGCGACGGGCGGTGGTGAGATCTTCGAGGATGTGATGCGCTTCGGTGGCGACCACCTGTTGGCCCGTTTCCACCTGGGTGAGCAACGTTTCCAAGCGGTTGGCATGTTGCGGACCCATTACCAGGTCGAGTTCGGGTACTCGGCGCAGCAAGGATTCGCCTTCCTGCTGGGCGACGCAACCGGCCACAATCAATGTGAGGTTGGGATTCTCTCGTTTGCGCTGGGCCTGGCGGCCGAGATAGCTGTAGACCTTTTGTTCAGCGTTGTCGCGGATCGTGCAGGTGTTGTAGAGCACGAGGTCGGCATCGAGCTCGGCTTGGGCCTCGCTGTAGCCCATGGTTTGCAGGATCCCCGCCATCCGCTCGGAATCCGCCTTGTTCATCTGGCAGCCAAAGGTGGTGATCCAGTAGCTGCCGCGTTCGTGGCGAGATGCAGGCGTTGCGGTGGTGGGTGAAGCGGAAACGACCAAGGCTGTCAGCGGTGCGGGAGACCGGTGATGGAGAGCTCAGATCAGTGTCGGTCACGACGGGTCTGTGTCAGTTTGAGAATCGGTGCGGTAGCGGTATGGGCTGGAGCCTGCGGCGGTTTCCTTTAACCAAGGCGGTGCCCCTGGCCATCAGTCGAGGCACCACCTCTGTGGTGAATCATCTCGAGGTGTCCCTCAGCGCTGAAGGTGTCACCGGCAGGGGTGAGGCCGGTGGGCTGGACACGGGGCATCGCAGCTACGGAACGGATGCGATTGAGGCTGAGCTGCAGCAGCTCTTGCCATCTCTTGATGGGCTTGATCCTTTGAATCGGCTGAGGTTCGATGGCCTGCTCGCAGGTCTGTCCCCCCCGGCACGTTGCGCTGTTGATCTGGCCCTTTGGGATTGGCGGGGTCAGCGCTTGGGCGAACCGCTGTGGCGGTTATGGGGTTTGGATGGCTCTCGGCGCGTGGCCACCAGCGTCACCCTTGGGCTGGGCAGCGTCGACCAGGTGCTTGCCCGCCTTGATCGCTGGTGGGGACAGCTTCCGGCAAGGCGTATCAAGCTCAAGCTGGGCAGTCCGGATGGGCTCGACCATGACCGTCAGCTGCTTGAGGCCGTGGCCCAGGCTCTCAATAGCCAAGAGCAACAACAACAGCTTTCGCTTGAGCTGCAGGTGGACGCCAATGGAGGTTGGACCCTGGATCAGGCCAGACAGATGCTCCCAGAGCTGACGCGGCTGGGGGTGGTCTTGCTGGAGCAGCCGTTGGCCGCGGCGAGTGATCCAGACCTGGATACAGCTTCTTTCGCGGCCCTCAAGCCCGATTGCCCCTTGCCCCTGGTGGCGGATGAGAGCTGCTGGACTCTGATCGATCTGCTGCGTTTGGCCCCCCATGTCGATGGGGTCAATCTGAAATTGCTGAAGACCGGTGGTCTGAGTGAAGCACTGTTGATGGCGCAGTTGGCTCGTCGGCTCGATCTTGATCTGATGGTGGGCTGCTATTCCGATAGCTGTCTGCTGAATGGTGCTGCCGCCCAGTTGCTGCCGCTGATCCGCTGGCCTGATCTCGATAGTCACCTCAATCTTGTTGATGACCCCTTCTGGGGATTGCCAATGGACGGTGACGAGCAATGGGCGCCTGAGGGTGCTGGACTCGGGATCGGTCTCCAGGGGGAGGGCTGATGCTGCGTCCTGATGATCGTGTCGTGCTGCTTCAGCATGGAGGGCTGGGCTCTCTCACTGGCAAAACTGGTTTGGCGATGCTGCGCCATCGGCATGGCCCGATCGTTGCAGTGATCGATCCCGACCACGCCGGCGCAGATCTTGAAGCGATCACGGGCATTGCGAGGGTTGTGCCTGTGGTGGCCGATCTTGCCGCGGCTATGGCCTATGGCCCCGAGGTTGCCGTGGTGGGGCTTGCTCCCTCGGGCGGGCAACTGCCAGAGCCATTACGTCGGGATGCTTTGGCGGCGCTGCAGTCTGGTCTTTCGTTGGCCAGTGGTCTGCACACGCGCCTTGGCGATGATCCTGTTTTTACCGCTGCTTGTCAGGGCGGACGATGGATCTGGGATCTGCGTCAGGAACCTGTCGATCTGACGGTGGCCCAGGCTCGGGCTGCGGCTCTGCCCTGTCAGAGGATCTTGGCTGTAGGCACCGACATGGCAGTGGGCAAGATGAGCGCTTGCCTCGCCGTTCGTGATGCGGCCCAGCATCAGGGCGTCAGTTGTCGGTTTGTCGGCACCGGTCAAGCCGGCATCCTGATCAGTGGTCGGGGTGTGGCCCTCGATGCTGTGCGGGTGGATTACGCCGCCGGTGCGGTTGAGTCGGCTGTGATGGCAGAAGCTGAGGGGCTGACCTCCAACGACATGTTGCTGGTGGAAGGGCAGGGATCTCTCTGTCATCCCGGATCGACCGCCACCCTGCCGCTGCTGCGGGGCAGTCAGCCCACCGGATTGCTGTTGGTGCATCGAGCTGCACAGGCCACGATTTCTCGACTGCCGCAGGTGCCGTTGCCGCCGCTCTCGGAGCTGGTTCAGCTCTACGAAGCTTTGGCTGCGATCGGACGGCCCCTTGGAGCGAGCCCTGCCGTCAAGGTGCGGGCCGTGGCTCTGAACACCGCGCATCTCGACGATGACGAGGCCCACAGGTGGTTAACCGCAACGGAAAATGAATTGAATCTTCCCTGCGTGGATCCGCTTCGTGATGGTGCAGAACGACTGCTGAACGCATTGAGAATCCAGGTTTGAAGAAGGATCTCGAATGAAAAGGGCGAGCGAGGGGATTCGAACCCCCGAATAGCGGCGCCACAAGCCGCTGCCTTAACCACTTGGCGACGCCCGCCGCGTCGACCAGAATCTACCAACTCGCCTCCAGTCCCCTGCGTCCGGCCTTCTCCAGCTCAGGCCAATGGTTGGCCGGTCGTTTGACCCTGGGCTTGGCCTTGCTTGGATCGGGCGTTGCTCTGTTGGTGACGAACCCGACCATGGACGACTATCAGGTCCATGCCGGCGAGGAGCTGGTGGAGTTGGCCACAGAAGAGATCTGCGGCCAGAACGGCATGCCCATGCTGATGCAGTTGTGGGTGAAGGATTGTCCGGGGTTGATTGCTGGCCAGCAGTCAACGCTGGCGGCCCTTGCAGGCCAATTCACCACGCGCCTTAACCTCGGTTTGTTGAGCGTGTTCACCACTGAGGTGGGCGGGCAGAGCTTGCTGCCTGCCTTGCGGCTTCCGCGTTACCAGGTCACCACAGTGGGGGTGGCGGGCCATTTCCTCACAGTGAACTCACGATCGGACCAGGCTGATTTGAAGTGAGCACTATTGCTGCGGGCCAGGTGCTGGGCTGGGCCCCTCGTGGGTTGATTGAACTCCCACAGGGACAGGCTCCGCTTCCCCCTGCCGGTGTAGATGGTCTCGTGGCAGTTGCGCTCAGCTGGCGCAATGGTGCACTCCACCGCATCAGCCCGGTGGAGAGGAACCACCCTGTTCCGCACCGCCTCCTTCTGCCCAGGTTGGTTGAGCCCCACACCCATCTCGACAAGGCTTTTAGCTGGAATCAGGCGCCCAACCCAGGCGGTACCTACACCGGTGCCCTAGAAGCGAATTTGCACGAGCATCACGCACGCACTCAGTTGCAGGTGCGGGAGCGGGCGGAGCGTGCCCTCTCCATGGCCTTTCGACAGGGCCTGCGGGCGATCCGTAGCCATGTGGACAGTATCGGCCCGGGTGCTGTTTGCAGCTGGGAGGCCTTGCTGGATGCCCAGTGCTGTTGGCGAGAGCGGATCAGCTTGCAGCTGGTGGCTTTGGGGTCGATTGAGCATTGGTCCACAGCGGATGGACAGGCCCTGGCGCGGCGGGTGTCTGCTGCCGGGGGGCTGCTGGGTGGTGTGCTCGTCCCTCCCTGTTCCGGTGGTGCCATGCGTGAGGCGTTGGTTCAGTTGCTGCGGCTGGCCGATCAATTGGGCTGTGGAATCGATCTGCACATCGACGAATCCCAGACGGGCCCTGCAGAAGGTCTGATTCAGTTGTTGCGGGCGCTTGATCAGACCCCCGTCCAGGTGCCGATCACCTGCAGCCATGCCAGCAGCCTGTCTTTACTGCCTGAGCGCCGGCTGCAGCGCCTGATCGCACGGATGGCGGATCACCGACTGCAGGTGATCGCGCTGCCTATCACCAATGCCTGGCTGTTGGGGCGTCATGCGGGGCGGTCGCCGCTTGTGCGTCCACAAGCGCCGATTCGCCAGCTGCAGCGCGGCGGTGTGAGGGTGGCTGTGGGCGCAGACAATGTGCAAGATCCTTGGTTTCCAGGCGGCAATTTCGACCCGTTGGCTTTGATGGCGCAGGCGTTGCCGCTCGCTCAGCTGGCGCCGTGGGAGAGGTTGGGGTTGATGCCCCTCACCACGGAAGCGGCTCGGGTGCTTGCGTTGCCCTGGGATGGCACTTTGCGTGTGGGAGCCCCTGCGGATCTGCTTATGCTCAAGGCGGCTTCCTGGGTTGAGGCTCTGGCGCAGCCGCCCGCGCGTGAACTGGTCGTGGCTGGTGTGCAGCTGCCTTCCTCCGGCAGTGATCAAATCCTCCACACTGAACGTCCCTAAACGTTTGGATCATGGATTGCTCCTCTCAGGCGCTGCTGGCGGTCCGGGAGGCATTGACGGTGGTGGAAGAGCTGGAGCTGCTCACCTTGCCGTCGGATCTAGAGCGTTATTCCCGTGATGCTCACGACTATTCGCCTGTGCTGGTGAAGCGTTTCCGCGGTTGCCGTGCCCAGCTGGTGGTTCGCCCCCATACGGTCGCCGCTGTCGCGGCTGTGGCCGGAGCCTGTTTCCAGGCCAAAGTGCCGCTGACTCTGCGCGGATCGGGAACAGGCAATTACGGACAGTGCGTGCCACTCGATGGAGGCGTTGTGATGCTGATGGCTGAGCTGCGGCAGCTGCGCAAGATCGACGACCACTCGGGTGTGGTGGAGGTGGAGAGCGGTTGTTTGCTCAAAGATCTCGACCGTGAACTAGCAGCCCATGGTCGTGAACTGAGGCTGATGCCCAGTACTTGGCGCAGTGCCAGCATCGGCGGTTTCATCGCCGGCGGTTCTGGGGGGATCGGCTCTGTGCGCTGGGGATTTCTGCGCGATCCAGGCCACCTGCTGGGCCTTGAAGTGGTGACGATGGAGGCAGAGCCTCGCATCCTCCATCTCAATGCCGCCGATGCTGAGGCGCTCAACCATGCCTATGGCACCAATGGCATCATCACGGCACTAACCCTGACGACAGCGCCGCGGGTGGCTTGGCAGGAGGTGTGCATTGATGTTGACGACTGGGGTGACGCTGTGGCGTTGGCTCAGCGCTGTCAGCAGGCGGCTGTTGATTTGCACCTGTGCACGGTGCTGGATCAGGCGATTGTGGCTGGTCTGCCCCCTTGGAGTGGTGCGCCCCAGGGGGCGCATCGTCTGCTGATGCTGGTGAGCCCTGATGGGGTGAGCACGTTGCAGTGTCTGGCGCAGGCCTCCGGGGCTCGCTTTTGTTGCCTTGGTCAGGAGGACGCCCATCGCGGCAATGGCCTACGGGAGCTGAGTTGGAACCACACCACCCTGCACATGCGTCAGCAGGACCCGAATTGGACCTATCTGCAGATGTTGCTGCCCCAGCCAGAATCAGTGGCGATGGATGCCTTGTCGGCCCGTTGGGGCGATGACCTGCTCTGGCATCTGGAGGGGGTTCGTCATGCCGGTACGGCTCGGTTGGCGGGCCTACCCCTGGTCCGTTGGCGTGGAGAGGAGGCCTTGGAGCGTTTGATCAACGCCTGCCGGGATCTTGGGGCTGTGGTCTTCAATCCCCATGTGATCACGGTTGAAGAGGGCGGCTTGGGGATTGTCGATGGTGATCAGGTGGCGGCCAAAGGTCGTCATGATCCCAGCGGCCTGCTCAACCCTGGCAAGCTCAAGGGATGGATTGGCTGAGCCTGGGCATCAGCATCCCAGGCTGTCGCGTGTGGCCATCCCAGTGGTGGGGTTCACCCCATCGGCGTCTCGGCAAAGGCGCACCAGATCATCGCGATCGAGCAGAGCATCGCTGAAATCAGCGCCTTCAATGCTTGCTCCTGCAAAACTGCTGCCGGAGGCGATCACACCATTGAGCAGGGCATTGGTGAGGTTTGTGCCGGTGAAGTCGGCACGATCCATCAGCACATCGGAGAGGTCAGCATCGCTGAAATCGGCATCTGAGAATGAACCTTGCGTGAAAATCGCCCCGTGTAGATCTGCGCCGGAGAAGTTGGCTCCCCGAGCCGTCGCACCAGCGAACGAGGTGTTGGTCAATGCCTGTCCGTGGAAATCCACCTCGCTCTGATTGGTGAGTGTGTAGTCAACTCGTTCTTGGAACAGAGCTTTGTCCTGCATGCCAACGCCTGCTGAGGTGTCCAAGGCGGCTGCAGGGTTGGCACCAAGCCAGCTTCCGATCAGAACTAAGAGGCTGCAGAACAAACTGGTGAATCTGCGCTTCGCGGAAGGGCTTTCCAGGCGATTAGCTGCCATGACATCGGATGTGCTGGTGAGATCACTTTGCATCGCTTCTTTGCTCTGCGGCGTGTGCCGAGGCGTCTCTGGGATGGATCGCCTCGATAACTGGCCTATGGGGTGGCTTGCAGATTCAACATCGCTGATTACTCTTAAAAGGTGAGGAGTTGAGCTCTTCCGTGGAGTGGAAACAAGGCAACACGCCCACTTGAGTTCACAAAAAGCCCTGCCTTCGGCGGGGCTTTTTTGTTGCCTTTTGATCCTTTGTTCGATCAAGCCACAAAAAAGGGGCCTGACGGCCCCCTGGGTGGTGTGAGGAGACCAACTTCGTGTGAGGAGAGTTGATCCACCACAGTGCTAGCTCGTTTTGCCAAAGTTTGGTGTGGCTTTTACATCGGGTTATCAATTGATTGATGTCGAGCCTGGAGCCAGGCGGCCTTCGCTCATCAGCGCACCCAGCAAATAAAGCGATCCTGCGATGACGGGATCAGCCTTCGGCCATCCTTTCTGGTCCAGTCGTTCAAGCACTTTGACAACTGCCTCAGTCGAGTCGGGGTTGTTTGGTTGTTCCGGAAGCTCCTGTAGTTGACCGGACCAGGCTGGAGCAGCCTTGATCAGCATTGCCCGGGTCCAGCTGCGATGCCCTGGTACCGGCAGAATCCATGCCTCGTCCTTGGAATGCAGTAACGCTTTCAGCATGGCCGGCGCCTGCTTATGCGCTTGGATGGCCAGGATCCAAATGATGCCTTCCTGAGCATGGGGCCAGTGGTGGCGTTCTTGGCTGAGCGCTTCCGCCGCAGCGGGGTTATGGGCTCCATCGATCAGAACTGCGTGGTGGCGCCAGGTCATGGCTTGCAGTCGTCCTGGCCAGTGGGCCGTGGCGAATCCCCTGCGAATACTGGCGTGATCCAGTTTCCAGCCCATGGCCTGGATCTGCTCCAGCACAGCTTTGGCGACGGCCGCATTACTGCGCTGTACGTGGCCATTGAGGCCAAGGCGCCAGTCACTGCTGAGGGGGGCTACCCAGGACAGTTCCGCTCCGATCTGGGTGCATCGTTGTTGGAGGACGGCGGCGACCTCTGGAGGTTGGTCTGCACTGATCACGATGGCGCCCGTTTGGATTGCAGCGGCTTTCTCCTCCGCGACCGCCGTAAGGGTGCCTCCGAGATGTTCACAGTGGTCGAGGCCGATGGAGGCCACCGCCAGCAATGGGCGATGCGGATGGGCGGTGGTGGCATCGAGACGTCCCCCCAAGCCCGCCTCCAGCACCAGCCAGTTCACTTTCTCGGCCGCGAAGTGCATGAGTGCTGCGGTGATCAGCAGTTCAAAAGGGGTAAGTGCCTCTGCCTTCGCTAGCGGCTGCAGAGCCACCAACACCTCCCTGAGGCGGCTGTGGCTGATCTGCTGGTGATCGACTCGGATCCGCTCCGTCCAATCCACCAGATGGGGGGATGTGGTTAGACCGGTTCGGATCCCTGCGGTCACAAGACCGCTGTGCACGAAGGTGGCAATGGAACCCTTGCCGTTGGTTCCGATCACCTGCACCGCTGGGATGGAGCCACAGGGCTGGTTCAGAATTTTGAGAGCCCGGACCATGCGATCCAGGCAAAGATCCATGCCTCGCTGATCAAACGGGGGCAGCAGATCGCTGAAGGTCACGCGCTCAGCGTCGCCAGTGTTGCTCCAAGTCGCGCCAGCAAGGTGTTGACCTCGCGTTTGGAGATCACAAGGGCAGGAACCATCCGGACCACCTTGGGCCCCGCCGGTACCAGTAAAAGGCGCTGCTCAATCGCGCGTTTCACCACATCAATTGCGGCGAGATCAACGTCATCACGAAGCACTAAGCCCTGCAGTAGTCCCCAGCCACGGACGCCTTGCAACAGCTTGGGGTAGCGCTGCACCAAGCTGTTGAGGCCGCGATCAAGTTGTTCACTGCGTTGTTGAACGTTGTGAATCAAATTGCGTCGTTGGAGTTCTCGGGCCACGGTGAGTCCGGCGCGGCAAGCGAATGGGTTGCCTCCAAAAGTGCTGGCGTGATCACCCGGAACGAAATGGTCGGCATCCTTTTTGACCAGCAAGGCCCCGATGGCATGGCCGCCTCCCAATCCCTTCGCAAGGGTGAAGGCGTCGGGCTCCACGCCAAGACGTTCGTAGCCCCAGAGGGTGCCGCAGCGCCCCATCCCCACCTGGACTTCATCGAAGATCAGCAGGATGTTGCGGGCGGTGCAGTGCTCACGGATGGCCTTAAAGACCGCTGGGTCGCCAGGATGCACTCCTCCTTCGCCTTGCAGCGGTTCGATCAAGACAGCCGCGACCCTTGGGCCGTAAGCCTCCATGCGGTTGAGCAGGCTCTCAAAAGAGGCGAGATCGTTGTAGGCGAAGGTCTCAAAACCCTCCACCATTGGCTCGAATCCCTTGTGGTAATTGGGCTGGCCAGTTGCACTGACGGCAGCGAGGGTCCGTCCATGAAAGCTTGCCCTGGCGGTGAGGATCACCGGCCGCTCGATCTTGCGCACCGTGTGGCCGTGCTTGCGGGCCAGCTTGATGGCGGCCTCATTCGCTTCTGCGCCTGAATTGCAGAAGAACACGCTGTCGGCGCAGCTGTGGTGGACAAGCCAGCTGGCGAGTTCGATCTGCTCAGGGATCACATAGAGGTTCGACACGTGCTGAAGGCGACGCAGCTGCCTTGTGAGGGCATGGCGCATCGCCCGGTCGCTATGGCCGAGGGTGCAGGTTGCAATTCCGGCGACGGCATCCAGATAGCGGTTGCCGCAGTCGTCTTTCACCCAACAGCCGTTGCCTCGCGTCAGGGTGAGTGGGAACCGTCCATAGGTCCCCATAACAGCGGAGAGATGGGAGCCGGGGGACTTGAACCCCCAAGACCAGTGGCCGGCTGATTTTGAGTCAGCTGCGTCTACCAATTCCGCCAGGCTCCCGCGGACTCAAATGTTATGCGACACCCTGCCCTGCAGGCTTGAAACGCTTATGACTGACGTCGATGCAGTTGGGCGCCGCTGGCTGTGAGCTTGGCTTCGATGGCGTCGTAGCCCCGGTCGAGGTGGTTGAGCCCCGCCACCTTGCTGGTGCCCTTGGCAGTCAGAGACGCCAGCACCATGGCTGCAGCAGCTCGTAGGTCGCTTCCGGTGACGGGCGCGGCACTGAGCTGAGAGACGCCTTCGACCACGGCAGTATTGCCTTGAAGCCGGATGGATGCCCCCATGCGTTGCAGCTCTGCCACGTGCTGCATGCGGTTTTCGTAAATCTTCTCGGTGATCACACTCGTGCCACTCGCAGTAGCGAGCAGGGCCATGAATGGGGCTTGAAGGTCGGTGGGAAAGCCTGGAAATGGCTGGGTGGTGATATCGACCCCTTTGATCTCGCCAGGGGTGATCGTGATTCCTCCATCTTCGATCTCGAGAGTGCAACCGCAGTCGCGCAGTTTCTGCAGAACAGCGCTGAGGTGCTCCGGTATGACTGGTGCCACGCGCATGCGTGACCGGGTGATGGCGGCTGCGAGCAGAAATGTTCCGGCTTCGATCCGGTCTGGAATGACCGAATAATCACAACTGCGCAGTTTGTCGACGCCTTCAATCGTGATTGTTGGCCCCCCAGCGCCTCTGATCTGGGCCCCCATGGTGTTAAGCAGATTGGCCAGATCCTGCACTTCTGGCTCCTGGGCAGCGTTCTCAATCACGCTCGTCCCTTCGGCCAGCACTGCTGCCATCAGGATCGTTTCGGTGGCACCAACGCTCGGGCAGTCGAGCACGATCGACGCACCGGTGAGGCGACGACGACGACCCGGTAAGGACGCGCTCACCACACCGTGCTCAACGCTGACGATCGCGCCCAGGGCCTTAAGGCCGCGGATGTGTTCCACTACGGGGCGGGCGCCAATCCTGCAACCGCCTGGCAGAGGCACCTTGGCCTGACCAAGACGACCAAGAAGGGGGCCAATGGCGAAAAAGCTGGCCCTGAGCCCATTGACCAATTCATAGGGGGGCTCGCCATGGCTGAGTTCCTTGGCGTTGATATGAACCGTCTCATGACTGCGCGTCACCGCAACGCCGAGGGCGGTGAGGATCTCAGCCATGCCTTGGATGTCGGTGAGCTCTGGCACGTTGGTCAGGGTTACTGGCTCGTCGCTGAGCAGAGCCGCTGTCATCAAGACGAGAGCAGAATTCTTGGCACCACTGACGCGCAGCTCTCCACTCAGCCCATGCCCGCCTGTGATGTCCAGATGCGGCTTGAGAATCTCTTGAGACGCTGGCGCCGCAGCCGGCATGGCAATTGAAGATTGAATTTCCGCACCATCCTGGCAAGGGTTGTTGAGACCGTCTAGACGGCCGGCGCTCAAACTGGATCGAGCCTTGTTTCAGCCCCGTCGATCCAGGGTTGGCGATGGCGTATGGTCTATCTCGTCGCTTTTGCGGCACGCCAGCGGATGTGGCGGAATTGGTAGACGCGCTAGTTTCAGGTACTAGTGGCAGCAATGTCGTGGGAGTTCAAGTCTCCCCATCCGCATCGATATTCATTAAGAACCCTGATCGATGCAGGGGGTTTGGTGTTCGCTAAGCGCTATGAGTTTGTGATGTGTTGTTGAGAATTGGTAGTGTGGGATCGCTCGTGAAAGTGTGCAAATAGCCACTAGCAACTAGAAAAAGAGAGACAGGCAGAGCATGCAAAGAAGGCGCGAATTCGTAAAGGATCTGTGCAACTCCCGCAAAAAGAGGTCTTGCTCTTCATGAGGTAGAGGGGTGCCCATGGGGGGTGAGGCGCTGTCGGCATACCGAATGCCCTTTTAGGCATTTTCGTCATTTTTCTCTGGGTACGCTGCAGCTAGAGCGAAGGGAAGAGGACACCATGCCAACGCTTGAGGACTTCCGTCAGTTGCGGGCTGGTGTGCCTCTTGAAACTCAAAGTGAGCTGATCACGCTCATGAGCCAAAACCCTCAGTTGATGTTTGAGCGGATTGTGGAGCTTGCGGCAGAGAAGGGCATGACCACCAGCGTTGAGGAAGTCAAAGGGTTCCTGGCGCAAATGGATGAAGAGGAAGAATTTGACGACATCGAGCTTGATGCCATCGCCCTGACTGCCATTGCTGGTGGTTATAGGGCTGGTAGTCGCGGTTGCGGCTGCCAAGAGGAGGCTCATGACGAACCTTGGGGCCGTTGCCCTGGCATGCGGCCGATGCGTAAGTGGTTGTTCGGGAGGAACGCCTGATGGACAAGCTGGAACGGTTTAAGCAGCTTTCAGACGCCATGCCGATGGAGACAAAGCTTGAGCTCTATCAAGCTGAAGTCTCGGAGCTGATTAAAACCATTGACGTCGATGAAGAGTTTGATGACGTTGAACTGGATGCCATCGGGCTGTGCAACCTATTCATCGACGATCTGCAGTGCTTCGCGGGAAGGACGAACGGCCTGCAGGCTTGCTGCGATTAACGGCCTGCCGACTCTGTCTGTCAACTCGATGTGTGTGCTGCTTGGGGTAGAGCTTTCCATCTTTCGGGCAGCGAAAGTAAGAGGTATGAGCCATTGCTGGCGCAGCCGACAGGCAGGCTGCGGTAAGGACTGCCAGAAGTCGCATTGATGATTTGGTGGCTAAATGCAAACTACGGACCGCATTCTTGATGCGTCCAGGTGTTTCACCTTAATCCTAGGGAATTCTCAGAAATCTCACATTAGAGGGCGCTGATGAAAGCTTTCTTCGAGTGCTTTGAAACGATGGTAAGGCCTGGGGTGTTCCCCTGAAGTTCGGCTGACTCAGTATTCTCTAAGCTGAATCTCACCCATTTGGGGGATGCAAAAGGCGGGGTGCTGGAGCGATGGTGAAAGAAGTTCAGGTGATGACGAAATGCCCCTTCTCACACTCGCCGCAGTCGTTGTTATCGGAACCCCTGCCTACCTGAAGTTTTGCCAGTGGGTCGGCCAGCTCTGAGGCCGTGTGAACTAGGTGATCTGCCTCCGTTGGGAGGCTGGTCACTCGTTGCCTGGATAGAGGGTGATGGAGGTCTCAATCCGCCTGTGATTTGACGTCGCCGTTCTCGCCACCACTGGCCCAGGAATCAAAGATTTGGTGCCAGGCGTTGTTATTGATTGCCTTCAGGGAGCCCGCTTCGCAGCTGCGATCAGCAAAGCTCTGCATCTCAGGGGTAGAGGCTTTGCGTCCTACGTCGGTGCACTTGCACTCTGCGTCAGTGCATTCAGCCACCCATCCTCCCTTGACGTTCCCGTCTTCGACGTCGTGGGAGGAACCGCGCTTGGCCCTGTTGCCAATCCCAGGACACATTCGATTCCTGTCTGGGCTGTTGGCGCAAACCAAGTCCAGAACCTTCTGCTGCACTAGGACCCGTGGGGCCAGCGCCCTGCACCCAGGCAACAGCACCACGCCACCGACTGCAGCAAGGGGCCCAATGTCGCATCTGCATTTACATCTAGATCTGCATCTGGATCTGGATTAGAGAATCGATGATCGCTGAGCGTTCAAATCTCCCCGTCCGCACTATTTTGAAGGGGTCAATCAAGCCCTGAGCTCCACCATGATCGTGTTGAAGATCTCCAATTCCTCGGAGGTTGTCGCTGCGAAGGTTGGCAAGTTCCTTGAGTTTTTGACTCCAGACTCGATTGATCACACCACCGTTGAAGACCAGGTGATCAAGAAGCTTGTGGAGAATCTTGCGGCCGAAGGGATCAAGGGCGAGATCGCAGCCGTCAAGGGGATTGACCTGGACGGTCAGGAACTCAGTCTTCGCGATGGGATGAAGGTGCGAAAGCACGAGTCGTTCTGATCGTCTCCGACGTCTGTGCAGGGTGAAGGGTGATGCAGCCGTTGATCACCAGTCGTCGTAATCCTTTGGTGCGCCGTCTCCGCGCCCTGGCAGGGCGCAAAGGCCGGGAGCAGGAAGGATTGGTCTTGTTGGAAGGGACCCATCTTCTCCAAGAGCTGGCACCCTTGCTCGAGCACAAGGATCTCCAGCTTGAGCTGGTGGCCACGCCCGCCTGGATCGAGGGACATCAGCCGCTGCTGGCTCTGTTCAAACCAATGCCCCGGCTGCAGTTGGTGAGCGAAGAGGTGCTACAGGCGGCCTTGTCAACCGTGCATCCCGATGGCGTGGCTGCCCTAATGCCTTTGGCCCTCTTGCCCCAGTGCCCGGTGCCACCCACGTTCGTGCTCGCGTTGGATCGCGTTCAGGATCCAGGCAATCTCGGCACTCTGTTGCGCACTGCCCTAGCTGCGGATGTGCAAATGGTCTGGCAGGGGTCCGGTGCAGATCCGCTCAGCCCCAAGGTGGTGCGTAGTTCGGCTGGGGCGATCCTGCGGCTGCCGCATCAGCGTTTTGGTCCCTCTGAAGCGATGGGTGTGGAGGGCTTGCAGCAGGCCCTGATGGATGGGCAGGACCGTGGCCTTCAGGTGGTGGCGACTTTGGTGCCAGGGATAGGTCCGGCGCTGCCCCTTTGCCCGTACTGGGAGCTTGACTGGACCCGACCCACAGCGCTTGTGCTCGGCAATGAAGGCAGTGGTCTCCATCCCGATCTGCAGGGATGCTGCACCCACGCCGTCACCCTCCCCCACAGCACGGCTGTGGAGTCGCTGAATGTGGCATCTGCGGCTGTTCCGCTGCTTCTGGAACGGCGAAGGGCGACAATGACCGCTCCCTCGCAGCAGTCCGGGTGAGCGACGCCAGTTTCGACTTCGATGTGATCGTGATCGGTGCCGGCTATGGCGGCTTCGATGCAGCCAAGCATGCGGCAGAGCATGGCCTCAAAGTGGCGATCATTGAATCCCGCGACATGGGCGGCACCTGTGTGAATCGCGGCTGCGTGCCCTCGAAGGCTTTGCTGGCGGCCAGTGGCAGGGTGCGGGAGCTCGCCGATGCTGACCATCTGAAGGGTTTCGGCATTCATTCAGCCCCGGTGCGTTTCGAACGCCAAAAGATCGCTGACCATGCCAATCAACTGGTGGCTTCGATCCGCACCAATCTCACCAAGAGCTTGCAGCGGGCTGGGGTGACCATCATTCGTGGAACGGGGCGCCTGGAAGGGACCCAGAAAGTCGGTGTGCGGGAAATCAATGGCGTCGATCGCGTGCTCAGTGCACGCGACGTGATTATTGCCACCGGTTCCGATCCCTTCGTGCCTCCTGGTATCGAGATCGATGGCCGCAGCGTGTTCACCAGCGATGAGGCGGTGAACTTGGAGTGGTTGCCCCGTTGGATTGCCATCATCGGCAGTGGTTACATCGGCCTGGAATTTGCTGATGTCTATACGGCGTTGGGCTGTGAAGTGACGATGATCGAGGCCTTGGATCGGGTGATGCCCACCTTTGACCCCGATATCGCCAAGCTGGCCGCCCGCAAACTGATCGACGGCCGTGATATCGATGCCCGCTCCGGTGTGTTGGCCCAGTCGATCAAGCCTGGTGCGCCAGTTCAAATCGAGCTGGTTGATATGCAAACCCGCGAGCCCGTGGAAACCCTGGAAGTGGATGCTGTGCTCGTGGCCACGGGGCGTGTACCCAGCAGCAAGAATCTCAATCTGGAGGCCCTGGGCATTGAAACCAACCGTGGTTTCCTGCCGATTGACGACAGCATGCACGTGTTGGTGGATGGTCAGCCCATCCCCCATTTGTGGGCCGTCGGTGATGTCACCGGCAAGTTGATGCTGGCCCATACCGCTGCCGCCCAGGGCACGGTGGCCGTGGACAACATCCTTGGGCATCACCGCCAGATCGATTACCGCAGCATCCCTGCGGCCACCTTCACCCATCCGGAGATCAGTTCCGTGGGCTTGAGCGAGGCTGACGCCAAGCAGCTCGCCACCGATCAGGGCTTTGAGTTGGGTGCTGTGCGCAGCTACTTCAAAGCCAATTCCAAGGCCCTGGCTGAGCTTGAGAGTGATGGCCTGATGAAGCTGCTGTTCAATAAAACCAGCGGTGAAGTTCTGGGGGCCCATATTTATGGTTTGCATGCTGCCGACCTCATTCAGGAGGTGGCGAACGCTGTTGCCCGTCGTCAGAGCGTGCGTGAGCTGGCGACCGAAGTGCACACACACCCAACACTGAGCGAAGTGGTGGAAGTGGCCTACAAGCAGGCTGCTCACGCTCTCGCAGCCTGAGGACGCTTTCATGGACATCCGCCGCAGACCACCTAACCCTTCGGTGCAGGTGGCGCATCTCGAATACGGCATTCCCCACAAGGACGCTGAGCCTCGTCACATCCTTGAGAAGATCGTTTGGGAAAAGGACCGTGAAGTGGCAGTGGCCCGTGAGCGGATGCCGCTCGACCAGCTCAAGGCCAAGGTTGTGAAGCTGCCGCCGGCGAGAGATTTCCTGGCTGCACTGCGACAGCCCAGCGTAAAGCCGGCGGTGATCGCTGAGGTGAAGAAAGCGAGCCCGAGCAAGGGGGTGATCCGGGAAGATTTCGATCCCTTGGCCATCGCTAAGGCCTATGCCGCTGGGGGTGCAAGCTGCCTCTCAGTGCTGACCGACAAGACCTTCTTCCAGGGTGGTTTTGAGGTGTTGGTGGATGTCAGGGATGCCGTTGACTTGCCACTGCTCTGCAAGGACTTCATCCTCAGCCCCTATCAGCTCTATCAGGCTCGAGCCGCCGGCGCTGATGCAGCCCTTTTGATTGCCGCGATCCTTTCGGACCAGGATCTTCATTACCTCTCCAAAGTGGCAGCTGCACTTGGCCTCACGGTGTTGGTTGAGGTGCACAATTCAGAGGAATTGGACCGTGTGCTCAGCCTGGGAGGCTTCCCTTTGATTGGCATTAACAACCGCGATCTCACAACGTTCGAGACCGATCTGAGCACCACTGAAACCCTCTCAGCTCAGTTCGGTGACCGACTGAAGCAGCAGGATGCGCTGTTGGTGAGTGAATCAGGCCTATTCTCGCGCGCTGATCTCGACCGTGTTCAGACTGCAGGTGCTGGGGCGGTGTTGGTCGGTGAGGCTCTGATGCGCCAGCAGGATGTCGAAGCGGCACTGAAAAACCTGATTTCAGGCTGACTGGAAGGCCCCTTCTGGCTGCGTGTGCAGAGGCTTTTCAAGCGATCTAGGCACTCTCAAACCGAAGGCGGTCAGGTTGGCTGCCACGCAATCCCAGTTCACTAGCTTGTCCAGGTTGGTGGTGATGGGGGCGGGGCGACGGTTCTGATCGTCGAGGTCGTCAGCGTGCTCCCAGGCATCCATGGTGCGCAATGCCGTTTGTCCGTGGGTCAGGGGCAGATCCGCGTTGGAGGGTCTTCTTGACGTTCAAGCTTCCGTTGTCATCGACAAGCCAAACCCAGCCGCTGCCGCACTGGTGCTTGAAGGCGTGATCGCTGCCGAAATCGGAATCGATCCTCTCGCGCAGCGTTCCTGTGGGTTGGCTTTTCGCGCGTTCTCTTGCACGCGTCAGAGGCAGCCTCTGTTGCAGAATCAATGATTCGGAATCTGTCTCTTGCTGATCAGTGTTCTGACTGGACTGGCTGCTGGGGCGATGCATGTTGTCAGTGGAGCCGACCATTTGGTCGCCATGGCTCCCTTTTCGCTGCGTAAGCCCGTCGAGGCGTTGCGTGCGGGCTTGGTCTGGGGGGCAGGACATTCGATTGGTGTTGTCCTTCTTGGTCTTTCAGGTGTGTTCCTGAAGGATCTGATTCATGCCGAAACCATGTCGGCCTGGGCCGAATTTCTGGTTGGTCTGAGTCTGTTGATCGTGGGTGGTCTGGCGATTCGCACCGCCTTCGGTCTCGAGCTGCATACCCATGAGCATCATCACGATGGGGTCTCGTCCCATCGGCACCTGCATTTGCATGTGCGAGGCCAAGGCAATCACTGGCGCCATGCGCACGCTGTTTCAGGTCTTGGCTTGCTGCATGGGTTGGCAGGGGCTGGACACCTGCTGGCTGTGATTCCCGCTCTTGCCTTGCCACTGCATGGAGCGATTCTCTATCTGATGGCCTATTTGTTGGGGTCGATTGCTGCCATGGTGGCTGTGGTGACAGTGATTGCTCTACTGACGCGAGCCAGCAGTGTTCGAGCACTGCCGGTGCTCGTGGGTTTGACCGGTGGCTTATCGATCTTCACTGGGGCTCTTTGGTTGCAAAAGACAACGCCGAACGTGTTCTGAGTTTTAGGTTTCAGCCTTGCCAGGCATGGGCACTTTGGCCATCACTTCACCGATGAGAAGCTGGATTGGAACGGAACCAAACTGTCGGCTATCGCTGCTCATCTTCGGATTGTCTCCTTGAAGGATCATCCTGTCTTGATCGATGCTGATCAGGCGTTTGGTGATGATCACCCCTGTTTTTTGAGGGTGATGGCAGACGAGGATCTGACCCGGTGATGGCAGAGGCCCTCCCCTCTGAAAGGGCTTGACCAGCAGGCGGTCACTGGGTCGCAAAGTCGGCCACATCGACAAGCCTTCGACTCGCATCAGGCGTCGCTTGCCACAAAAAAGCAGCAACAGATCATGGAGACCTGCTGCTGCAACATCGGATTGCACTGATGTGATCGCGCTAATGAAGGCGGCTCAGGATGCGGTCACCCAGGCGTCATTGCGGCCTTTGGACGTCCAGAACATGCCGTGAATTTTTTCCACGGCCGCCATCAGCTCCTCAGCCTTGGCTTGGTCGATGTTCACTTTGCAGGCGCTGCAAAGCTTGGAGGCTTTCCAGAAGACATCGTGCAGATCAGGGAAGGTTGCGAGGTGGTCGGGCTTGAAATAGTCCATCCAAAGGATCAGAAGTTCTTCCTTGGTCTTCTGAGCCTCTTCCTCCTTGATGGCCACATAGCGGGAGAAGGTGTTGTTGTAAGCGGCCAGTGCTGAGGTGTCTCCAGCAGCAGGGGCTTCCATGGCTTTTAGCTTTTTGGTCATGGACAGCACCGCTTCAGCTGCAACACGAGCGGATGCGGGGTCATAGACACCACAGGGGCCATCACAGTGAGCTTCAACCACCTCTGCGGGTAGCGAGCGAACGATGGCTGAAAGGGCCGAGCGGAGCATCTGCGTAAAAACGTAATTGCTGTTGTTCAAGACTAACCGCGCCTCACTTCTTGATGTCGAGGAGCTCGACCTCGAAAATCAGAGTGGCGTTGGGTGGAATTACACCACCAGCCCCGCGGGCGCCATAGCCGAGATCTGAGGGGATCACCAATTTCCTCTTGCCACCCACCTTCATGCCCTGCACGCCTTCGTCCCAGCCCTTGATGACCCGGCCGGCTCCGAGGGGGAAGGTGAAAGGCGTGCCGCGGTCGTAGCTGGCGTCGAATTGGGTGCCGTCTTCAAGAGTGCCGCGGTAGTGAACCACCACGGTCTGACCAGAGCTGGCTTCAGGGCCGCTGCCGACTTCGATGTCGGTGATGCGCAAGCCGCTTGCTGTGAGTTGGGACGTTTCCGCTTGCAGTGCACCACCGAGGGCGGAGGCGTCAGCTTGGTTGGAATCAGCTGCCATGGCAAAGAGAGTGGGGTTTGAATCCTCAGGATCGAGTTCCAGAGGTGTGGCCTGGATCGATTGGGCGGAGCTGCTGCTGACCACGGCCTCCATTGCGGAGGGTTCACCGATTGGTGGCGCTGCCCCAACTGTGGAGGGAGCCACGATCTGGCTTACCAGGGCCACCACAAGGCAGACCACACAGACCGCAGAACTGATCAGGATGTCGCGCACGGCGTACAGCAGTTGGAAACGGAGCAATTCTGGCAGGTTCAGTCCTGCCGTTCTCGTTGGCGCAACTGTTGCTCCAGTCGGTCGATGCGGCCGCGCAATTCATCCAGTTCTCGCTGACTGGCCAGTCCAAGATCCTGAAGCAGATTGTCGCGGTTGCGTTCCAGGTTCCTCCCCATCTGTTGCTCCAGCTCGGGCGTGTCGCCTCGCAGGGCCTTGAGCACGTCGTCCACTAGGGCCGAGGCATGGCTGGAATCGAGGCGACCGCTGCTCACCCATTCCTGGGTGACGTAGCGCAAGCGGTCGGCCACAAGGGTGGTGGTGCCAAGGCCCCGCAGAAGCAACTGCTGCAGTGGGTTAGCGCTCTCCATGGCGGCAGGCAAAACACTTTTGGTTTCAGGATGGCCTGGTGGGCGGCGCCTGGCCATGGCCGGGTGTTCGTTTGCGCGCCGAGCCAGGCGTTTGTGACGAAATTGGCTGCATGGATGACCAGCTTGGTCACTCCCCCAACCATGGGGTGGCAATGACACTTGCGTTTCATGACCAGAGGAATGGGCCTCACCGTTGCTGTTGCTGCTGCGGTGATCGCCGTTTGTCAAATCCCCTCCGCTCTCCTGACCACCAGTCAGTTGTTCTGCATTTATGCCCCTGACGACTGGGATGGTGCTTATCAAACCGCCAACCATCACGAGCGCGTGAACTGGTGTTTTGGGTCTTCACCCGTCAAGGTTGACCAACCCTGAGTGGTGAATCTGTTTTTTGGACAATGACCGATCCCTGGCCTGGCTTCAGGGCTTAGCCGGTGGTGCTCTGGCTGGGCTTGCTCTGAGCGCCCCAGGGTGGTGCCCCTCAGGGCCTTTGCTGATGCTGCCGGCCTTGGCACTGCTTTGGTCGATTGCTCGCTTCCCACCGGCTGCCGGGCTTTGGGGCTGTGTTGCGGTCTTGGTCAGCCATCGCTGGCTGCTGGCCTTGCATCCACTCACGTGGATCGGTGTACCGGCTGCTCTGAGCTTGCCGGTGGTTGTAGCCATCTGGAGCTTCTGTGGCTTAGCCGCAGCGGGTTTGGTCGCGAGTTGGGCGTTACTGGCGCGATGGTGTCGGCGTAGCCGCTGGAGCACAGCTTTGCTGATGGCCTCTCTCTGGGGACTGGTCGAGGTGTTGTTGGCATCGGGCCCGCTGTTCTGGATCGGCCTCGGATCGAGTCTTTTGCCTGGTGATCCCCTCCTCGCGGGTTTGGCTCGCTGGCTGGGCAGTGGTGGGCTGGCTGCTTGTCAGTTGCTGGCGGGTTGGTGGTTGTGGCAGCTGGTGGCTAGGCGTCCACTTCTTTGGCGCCGCTGGTTGGTCGCTGGTCTGATGGCCTTGCTGCTGGCCCATGGCTGCGGTTGGTGGCTTCTGCACAGCGTTGGTTCCGGTGCGATCCCTGCTGATTCACCCTCCCTTGCTCGGGTTGGGCTTTGGCAGCCATCGCTGCCCACCCGCGAGAAATTCAGCTCTGAACAACAGCGGCTCTTGCCGGCCCGTCTCCAGGGGGCTTTGCAGGCTGCAGCTCTGCAGGGAGCTGACTGGCTCGTGGCACCGGAGGGAACCCTGCCACTGGAGCGAGGATTGCTGGAGCCCGCACCATTGCCGTTGCTCAGCGGTGGCTTCCGCTGGACGCAAGGCCAGCAGCGCAGTGCCCTTCTGCTGGTGGAACGAGGGGCGCAGCAACCATCGGCGGCGCTTGACAAGCACCGGCTTGTACCCCTCGGCGAGTGGATCCCGACCTGGCTCGGAAGCGCCGGAGGCCTGTCTGCAGTTGGCGGCGTGTCGCCGGGAGTTCCAGACCGCCTATGGCGCTGGGATGGCCCTCCGGCCGCAGTGGCGATTTGCTACGAGCTCAGTGATGGGGCGGCGATAGCCAGAGCGGTGGGTCATGGAGCCGAGTGGTTGTTGGCCATTGCCAATCTCGACCCCTACCCCTTGCTGCTGCAGCGGCAGTTCCTGGCGCTGGCCCAGCTGCGCAGCATCGAAACCAACCGTCCGTTGCTGAGTGTCGCCAACACTGGCCCAACGGCTGCGGTGTCGGCCACGGCGAATGTGGAGCAGTTGCTCCAGCCGATGCAGCCTGGGCTTGCGATCACCAAGCTTGAGCCCCTGATCGGCATGACGCCCTATGTGTTCTGGGGTGAACGGCCCTTACAGCTTGTTGTTGCGGTGGTGGCGTTGGCCCGTATCAGGGAGCGGTTCGTTGGATCAGGCCGCCGCCAAGGACCCGCTCCCCGTCGTAAAACACCGCCGCCTGGCCAGGTGTGATTGAGAACTGGGACTGATCGAAGCTCAGCTGGCAGCGGTGGGGGCGTCCAGCGGCGGCATCGTCGCTGGTGGGACTGATTACCTCCAGCCAAGCGCTTACAGGCTCACTGCGATAGCGCACTTGCACCTCCACCCGCTGACGTGTGCCGAGGGCCGGTTGTGCGATGGAGACCCAGTTCAAGGCACCGACCACACAGTTGTCGGTTCCGGCTTCCTCTCGCGTGGCCACAACCACGCGGTTCATCGCTGCTTCCAGTCGGACGACATGCAGCGGCTCGCTCCAGGCCACCCCCAGCCCCTTGCGTTGACCGATGGTGAAATGTTCGATGCCGTCGTGCTTCCCGACCACCGTGCCATTGAGGAGCACGATCTCCCCCTCCCGTGCAGGCAGATAGGTGTCGAGGAAGGCACGCATCGAGCCGTGATGGTCAGCGAGGCAAAGGTCCTGGCTTTCCGGTTTCTGTGCCGTCCGCAAGCCGAAGCGTTCCGCTTCCAGTCTTGTGTCGGGTTTGGTCAGTTCGCCAAGCGGAAAGACCAACTTGCCCAGGGCTTCCTGCGGCAGGTCATAGAGGAAGTAACTCTGGTCTTTGCGGTGATCCAGTCCTCGCAGCAGCTGATGACGGCCGTTGTCACTCTGGTCTGCAGGACGGACGCGGGCGTAATGGCCTGTAGCGATTCGCCCGATTGACCGGTTCTCCTCGGCCCAGGAGATCATCGGGCCGAATTTGACCTCTCGATTGCAGCGGGAACAGGGCAGCGGCGTCAGCCCTTCGGCATAGCCGTCCACCAGGAACTGAACAATCTGTTCCTTGAAATGCTCTCTGAAATCAACGACGTGGTGGGGAACACCCAGCTGTTCGCAAATGCCGGCGGCATCCACGAGCCCTTCAGCGCAGCAGGCGCCTTTGCCACTCATCAGCCAGAGGGTCAGTCCTTCGACTTCCCAGCCGGCTTCCACCAGCAAGGCGGCAGTGAGAGAGCTGTCGACCCCGCCGGAGAGTCCAACGGCCACGCGATGCTCTCCAGGCCATTGCCGCAGGCGCTCCAGAGCCTTTGCGCCTGCTTCAGTGGCCGTGGTGTGTGACTCGGCCTGGCGGATCGACATGACGGGTTCGGGCGGCATTGGCGGCACCGCTGGATCTCTCCATAGTGAGATCCCGGCTGTCCCTCTGTGTCCTGGCCCCCGATTGATGCCGATCACTGTCTGGTGAGTACGGCTGAAATGGTGGCGCTGGAACAGGAGTGGCTGGCCAGTGGTCTGCCGGTTCCCGCTCTGATGGAGAAGGTCGGTCTGGCGATGGCGGCCTGGTGTCTGCAACAGCCTGGCCTGCTGGAGCAGGGTGTGCTGGTGCTGGTCGGTCCAGGCCATAACGGTGGCGATGGCTTGGTGGTGGCCCGGGAGCTCGCACAGGTGGGGATTGCTGTGCGGATTGTCTGCCCTTTACCCCTGCGTCAGCCACTCACACAACAGCACGCTCAGCATGTTCGCTGGTTGGGTGTGCCTGAACTTGAAGGTGAGCCAGATCCAGACGACCCCTCCCTCTGGATCGAAGCGTTGTTCGGCCTGGGGCAGACCCGCCCCCTGCCTTTGGGTCTGGCCACGTTGCTGCAGCAACGTCAAAGAAAACAACCTGGACGATTGGTCAGCCTCGATCTGCCGGCGGGACTGGATGGTGACAGCGGTCGCCCTTTCGATGGTGGAGCGGCGGTGGCAAGCGCCACGCTCACGGTGGGCCTGATCAAGCGGGGTTTGGTGCAGGACTGTGCGCTTGCCTATGTCGGACGTCTGCATCGGATTGAGGCAGGGGTGCCACGTCGACTGTTCCCGCCTTTCGCCAACCGTTTCGCCAATCGTCCGGTCTTGATGATTGGGGAGGACGATCTGCAGACGTTGCCTCGGCCCCATCCGCCCCGGTCAGCGATGAAATATGAGCGTGGTCGGGTGTTGGTGGTGGCGGGTAGCGAGTGCTATCGCGGCGCTGCTTTGTTGGCGCTTCAGGGAGTTCTGGCGAGTGGAGTCGGCAGCGTGCAGGCCGCGCTGCCGCAATCGGTTGCGGCAGAGATCTGGCAGCTGATACCGGAGGTTGTGCTGGCCGCAGCATTGCCGGCTACGGATCAATGCGGTCTCGACTGGGGAGGCTGGCTTGCCGGACACGATCTTCAGCGGCTCGATGCCCTGCTGCTTGGGCCTGGGCTGGGGGGGAATGGTGGTGACTGGGCGCAGCAGGCAGGGTCATTAAAGACATTCCCAGGCTTGTTGGTGCTGGATGCTGATGGTCTGAATCAGATGGCGGCCTCGCCCTGTGGTTGGCAGTGGCTCAAAGGGCGCCTAGGTCCAACGTTGATCACGCCTCATGCCGGCGAGTTCGCACGTCTGTTCCCCAAGATCAGTCTCGATCAGCCTCTGGAGGCCGCTCGTGCTGCTGCTGCATGCTCCGGAGCCACAGTGCTGCTGAAAGGAGCGCACACCCTTCTGGCGTCACCGCAAGGGAGCGTGCACCAGCTGATCAGCGGGAACCCCAGGGCCGCAAGGACTGGCCTGGGCGACGTTCTGGCTGGATTCACCGCTGGCTGGGGTGCGCAGGCCATCTCTGATCAGACCACGCACCAGAGCTTGGACGAGATGCTTGCAGCAGCGGCGCTGCTCCATGGCGAAGCGGCACGCTCCTGCGATCAGGCCAGCACGGCCGGGGCTGTGGCCAGCCAGCTCTCGGCAATGGTTTTGCATCACAATTCGGCGACCGGCTGAGAAGCCCTGCAATCACTTGCAGAACTTGTTTTTGTAACAAGCATGTCGCGACTTTTGTGTCGATTTCACCTCATGAATCTGAAGGGTTGCTGAAAACACAACGCCTCTTTGGATTTCCATAGGAAAGTCTTCGCATCGAATACAAAGTCGGAGAACAACATGGCCTCTCTGGCAGCCGGTCTTGCTGAAACCCAGCGCCGCCGAAGTAGTGATCCGATCAGTTGGTATCTCGCCACGATCGGTCGTATCCCACTGCTTACACCAGCTGAAGAGATTGAACTTGGCAATCAAGTTCAGCAGATGATGACGCTCACTGAAGACGGTTCCATCGCCGTCGATAGTGATCAGTTCAGCTCCCATGACCGGCGCATGATCCGGGTTGGGCGCCGAGCCAAGCAGCGCATGATGAAGGCCAACCTTCGTCTTGTGGTGAGTGTTGCCAAGAAATATCAAGGCAAAGGTTTGGAACTTCTTGATCTGATTCAGGAGGGTTCCCTTGGCTTGGAGCGAGCGGTTGAGAAGTTTGACCCCACCCGTGGTTACAAGTTTTCGACGTATGCCTTCTGGTGGATTCGCCAGAGCATGACCCGTGCCATTGCCTGCCAGTCGCGAACGATCCGTCTTCCTGTTCACCTGAGCGAGCGTTTAACCACCATCCGCAAGGTGAGTCTCGATTTGGCACACAAGCTTGGTGCCATGCCTTCGCGCATCGAAATTGCTGAGGCCATGGATATGCCTTTGGACGAGTTGGATTCCCTTCTTCGTCAGGCGTTGACCACCAGCAGCCTCGATGCTCCTGTGAACGGAGAGGAAGGGCGCAGCTTCCTTGGTGATCTGATCGCAGACAGCTCCTGTGATGAGCCTCTGGCCAAAGTGGAGCAGAGCATTCATCACGAGCAGCTCGGTCGTTGGCTCAGCCATCTCAGTGACCAAGAGCAGCATGTGCTCAACCTTCGCTTTGGTCTGAATGGCAATGAGCGGCACACTTTGGCTGAGATCGGTCGCCTGCTGGAAGTGTCACGCGAAAGGGTGCGCCAGGTTGAGCTGAAGGCTCTGCGCAAATTGCGCAACCTCACCCGCAGGGTTCCTCCACAGTTCTGAAATTTCCGATTAGATCCTTGTTCAGATCAGGGCTTCTTCAGCCCTGATCTGTAGTGGTTTTGATCCCAAGAGGATTTCAGTCTTCGGCCCAGATGTAGCGAGTGAGCTCGGAGCTATCCGGTTCAGGAGCGCTGAGCGCAAAATCAACGCAATCCTGCACCTCTGCGTCGATTTCTTTCTCGATGGCCCGCAGGTCCTCGCTGCTGACCAGGCCGGCTGAGACGAGATCGCGCTCAAGGGCCTTGAGCGGGTCTCGCTGGGCCCAGAACTGTTTCTCCTCTTCGGCCCGAAGCTCATCAGGATCGGCCAGGGAGTGGCCACGGAAGCGGTAGGTGAGGCACTCGAGCAGGGTGGGGCCTTCGCCTGCTCGGGCTCGGGCAACAGCTCGTTCAGCCGCGGCGCGAACCGCCAGCACGTCCATGCCATCCACTTCCTCTCCGGCCATGCCGAAGGACGCTGCCTTGCGCCAAATCTCAGGATCACTGGTGGCACGGTTGTGGTCCATCCCGATCGCCCACTTGTTGTTTTCCACCACGAAGATGATCGGCAGCTTCCAGAGCTGCGCCATGTTCAGGCATTCATAAAACTGACCAATGTTGCAGGTTCCGTCACCAAAAAAAGCGGCGGTTACGGAGTCGCTATCGGCTTCACCCAGGGCCTCACGCTTGTATCGGCTGGTGAAGGCAGCACCGAGGGCGACTGGGATGCCTTCGCCGATGAAGGCGTAGCCACCAAGCAAGTGATGCTCTTTTGAGAACAAGTGCATGGAGCCGCCTCGGCCCTTGCTGCAGCCGGTTTCCTTGCCAAAGAGTTCGCTCATGACCTCGCGGGCGGGGACTCCGGCGCTGAGGGCATGCACGTGGTCGCGATAGGTGCTGCAGAACCAGTCGTGCTGTCGCTTCATCGCACCAATGACACCGGTGCTGACCGCTTCCTGGCCGTTATAGAGATGCACGAAGCCAAACATTTTGCCCCGGTAGTACATCTCGGCGCACTTGTCTTCAAAGCGCCGACCCAGGGTCATATCGCGATAGAGGGCCAGACCGGTGTCGCGGTCGACTTGGGCGCGGCTTGCCGTGACCAGACCGGAGAGACGCTCGGCATGGGCACCAGTTAGGCCTGTGCCAACTGCAGTCCGCTCGGTCTCCATCGCGATGTCCTGGCCCATGACACGCCACTCATTGACGTCTGACTGTAAGGGTCAGCGGATGATCAATGGGCAAAAACCCTTGTTCTGCCTACAGTCTGCTGCCAATGGAAAGGGCTCAGAAAAGGTGGAACTGCCGATTGATCATTTCCGCCTTCTCGGCGTCAGCCCCTCTGCCGAGGCCGAAACGATGTTGCGCACTCTCCAGTTGCGTATCGATCGGCCCCCATCCCAGGGATTTACCCAGGAGGCATTGCAGCAGCGGTCGGAGCTGCTGCGCCTCTCGTCGGATCTGCTCACAGACCCTGAACGGCGAGCGGAGTATGAAGCGGCACTGCTTGACCTGGGTCGGGAGCATCCCGGCGAAATCGCCGGTCTGGAGCTGTCTTCCTCCCGAGAAGTTGCTGGCCTGATGCTGCTTTGGGAAGCCAGTTCACCGCATGAAGCCTTTCAACTCGCACGCCAGGCTCTACAGCCCCCTCAAGCTCCGGCCCTTGGCAGCAACCGTGAGGCTGATCTCGCCTTGCTGGCCGCTCTAGCTTGTCGCGATGCTTCCCGACAGGATCAGGAAAGTCGTCGTTATGAATCGGCAGCGGGCCTGCTCACCGATGGCCTGCAGCTGCTCCAACGGGTGGGCAAGCTCCCGGATCAGCGTCAGGAGATCGAGCAGGATCTGCTCCAGCTCACGCCTTATCGGATTCTTGATCTCCTCAGCCGCGATTTGGCTGAGGAGGTGTCGCGTCAGCAGGGTTTGCAACTCCTGGATGAATTGGTGAATGAGCGGGGTGGGCTTGAAGGCTCAACACTCACCAACGACAGTCACAGCCTTAGCCAAGGTGAATTTGAGCTGTTCTTTCAGCAGATCCGCCGCTTCCTCACTGTTCAGGAACAGTTGGATCTCTATCAGCGCTGGCAGCGGGGGGGCTCCAGCGATGCAGCCTTCCTGGAGGTGATGGCCCTCAGCGCAGCTGGGTTCTCACGGCGTAAGCCGGAGCGGCTGGAGGAAGCGCGTCAGCGTCTGCAGTGCTTGAAACTGGACGGTCTGGACATGCGGCCGCTGCAGGGTTGCCTTGACCTCCTTCTCGGTGATGTGGATCGTGCCCAGACCCAAGTGCTCGCGTCTTCAGATAGCGATTTGCAGCAGTGGTTGCTGAAACATCCTGGAGATGATCTCGCCGCTCTTTGCGACTACTGCAGGGCCTGGTTGCGACGGGATGTGCTGCCGGGTTTTCGAGACGTGGACGCCGAAGCGGTGGATCTGGAGGCCTGGTTTGCGGATCGTGATGTACAGGCGTTTGTTGAACGTCTGGAACGGATTGAAGGTCGTCAGCTCAGTCGTGTGACGGAGTCCTCCCCTTCATCGGGCCAGGAGCAAGACCCCTTCCCTGCTTTCCCTCTCGATCCGGATGGCTTGATGCCTCTGCCTATCGGTGAAGCCTCATCCGCTTTGGCTGAGGAGGCTGATCACAGCAGCCCGACGAAAGAGGCTTCGACGGGTTGGCGCGATCGCTTGGCCGGCCTGTCCCGTCCGCAGTGGTCGATACCGAAGCTGACGCTGCCTCGCCCAGCACTCCCTCTGCCTCCTCTCAATCCTCCCAGTCGTCCAGTGGTGATCGGTTCAGCGGTGTTTGCTGGTGTGGTGGCTGTTGTGGCTGCTTTCAGTGTGGTTGGTCTCCGGCAGGAATCCAGTCCCAGTGCCGATCAAGCAGGCAGCTCCCAAGACCTTTCCCAAACTCAGCCTCAGACCCAGTCCTCTCAGACGGATCTCAATCAGGCGGATCTCAGCCGAAACAGGGCCAGCCAGACCGCGCCAATCGCGTCGAGTGCTCCGCCAGCACTGTTGAAGCCTGCTCAGGGTTATGCCCTTAGGGATGATCAGCCCACCACCGCCCAGTTAGAGGGTTTGTTGCAAGCCTGGTTGGATCGCAAGGCCCAGGTGCTGGCCGGGGGCTCCTTGGCGGATGCTCGATTGGCGGATGTGGCCCGGGATGGGCTTCTGGCTCAGGTGCAGTCGCAACGCCAACGGGATGCTGCGATCGGCGCGAACCAGAAAGTGGCAGCCACGATCACCTCCGTGGAGGTGGTGAGTAGCAATGCCAATCGCATTGAGATCAAGGCGAAGGTGGCCTACAGCGATGAGCGCCTCGATGCCAGCGGCCAGGTGATGGAACGCACGCCAGCCAGATCCTTGCCGATTACTTACATCCTTGGCCGTGATGGCCAGCAATGGCGCCTGCATGCCTATTTCGGCAGCTGATCTTCAACCAGAGCAGTGGCTGAAGCAAGCGGTGTGAAAGGTGGCTTTTACCATCAACACATCACCGTTTGCGGATCGCTTCCATGTTCGATGAGCTGTCAGCCCGCTTTGAAGATGCGGTTAAGGGGCTGAGGGGTCAGGACAAGATCTCAGACACCAATGTGGAGGGGGCCCTCAAGGAGGTGCGTCGGGCCCTGCTCGAGGCCGACGTCAGTCTGCCGGTGGTGAAGGATTTTGTGGCTGAGGTGCGCGACAAGGCGGTCGGGGCCGATGTGGTTCGTGGCGTCAGCCCCGATCAGAAGTTCATTCAGGTGGTGCACGAACAGTTGGTCGAGGTGATGGGTGGCGACAACGCCCCTCTGGCCAAGGCTGCTCAGGCACCCACAGTCGTGCTCATGGCTGGTTTGCAGGGTGCCGGTAAAACCACGGCCACAGCCAAGCTGGGCCTTCATCTCAAAGATCAGGGTCGCAAGGCTCTGATGGTGGGTGCAGACGTGTATCGCCCTGCCGCGATCGAGCAGCTCAGGACTCTTGGCGAGCAGATCGGTGTTGAGGTGTTCAGTCTTGGTGCTGAGGCCAAACCGGAGGACATCGCTTCTGCCGGTTTGGCCAAGGCCAAAGAAGAGGGTTTCGACACCTTGCTGGTCGATACCGCTGGTCGCCTTCAGATCGACACGTCGATGATGGAGGAGATGGTGCGGATCCGCACCGCAGTGCAGCCCGATGAGGTGCTGCTGGTGGTGGATTCGATGATCGGCCAGGAGGCGGCCGAACTCACCCGTGCATTCCACGAACAGGTCGGAATCACCGGGGCGGTGCTCACCAAGCTCGATGGTGATTCACGCGGTGGTGCTGCTCTTTCGATTCGGAAGGTCAGTGGTCAGCCGATCAAGTTCATCGGCACCGGCGAAAAGGTTGAGGCACTTCAGCCCTTCCATCCGGAGCGGATGGCGAGCCGAATCCTCGGCATGGGGGACGTGCTCACCTTGGTGGAGAAGGCCCAGAAGGAGGTCGAACTCGCCGATGTTGAGCAGATGCAGAAGAAGCTGCAGGAGGCGTCGTTTGACTTCTCCGACTTCTTGAAGCAGATGCGTCTGATCAAGCGGATGGGATCGCTCGGGGGATTGATGAAGATGATCCCGGGCATGAACAAGCTCGATGACGGCATGCTCAAACAGGGGGAGCAGCAGTTGAAGAAGATCGAGGCGATGATCGGTTCGATGACGGCCGCCGAGCGCACGCAGCCCGAGCTTTTGGCGGCTCAGCCGTCGCGGCGACGACGGATTGCCTCTGGTTGTGGTTACCAGCCTGCGGATGTGGACAAGGTGCTGGCTGACTTCCAGAAGATGCGCGGGTTTATGCAGCAGATGACGCGCGGTGGCGGCATGCCGGGGATGGGTGGTGGCATGCCAGGGATGCCAGGCATGGGAATGCCGGGGATGGGTGGTGGCATGCCAGGGATGCCAGGCATGGGAATGCCGGGTATGGGCGGTGGTGGTCGCCCCACGCGTGGTGGCGGTCCTCCCCGCCGACAACGCCCGGTCAAGAAGAAAAAGGGGTTTGGAGACCTGTGACACCCCGCAAGGTATGGTTACTGTTTGGCACGCGGTTTTCAATCCGTGCCGAGTTCCACCAACAAGTAGCGCCACGATGATCAAGCTCCGCCTGAAGCGGTTCGGTAAGAAGCGGGAAGCGAGCTTCCGCCTCGTGGCCTGCAACAGCACGTCTCGTCGTGACGGTCGCCCCCTTGAGGAACTCGGTTATTACAACCCGCGCACCAAAGAGACCCGTCTTGATGCCGAAGGTCTGCGCTCGAGGTTGAGCCAGGGAGCTCAGCCAACCGACGCTGTCCGTTCCTTGCTCGAAAAGGGCGGTTTGCTCGAGAAGAGTGTGCGCCCTGCTGAGATTGTCGGAAAGGCCAAGCAGAACGCGGCTCGTGAGGCTGCTGCCAAGCAAGCCGCGAAAGAGGCTGCTGAGGCCAAGGCTGCCGCCGCCGCTGAAGCTGCTGCTGAGTCTTCCGATGAAGGGGCCTCCGAGGCTGGCGCTGAAGCCTGATTGAGGTCATGGTCGAGGCCACGACTGCCGGCCGTTTCCTCTTTGATCTCCCAACTCCGGAAGCGGCTCTCGCCCTCTCCGGAGCATCCGAACAGACTCTGCGTCAACTCGAAGCACTCACCGGTGTTTCCCTGGTGATGCGGGGTCTTCAGCTTGAGATCCGTGGCAGACCCAGCCAATTGGAGAGGGCTGCTGGTGTTGTCGAGCTGCTGCGCCCCTTCTGGCAGGAGGGGGAGAGCGTGTCATCGGTTGATTTGCAAGCGGCGCTTCAGTCGCTCGACACCGGTCGGCATCAGGATCATGAGGCAATGGGTCAGCAGGTGTTGGCCCGTAGCCAGCGGGGCAATCTGCTCAGGCCGCGGACCTTGCGGCAGAAAAACTACGTCGAGGCGATGGAGCGCCACGACCTCACGTTGGCCCTTGGTCCGGCTGGAACCGGCAAAACCTTTTTGGCCACGGTGCTGGCCGTGCGCATGCTCACCGAACGCAAGGTGGAGCGATTGATTCTCACCCGTCCGGCGGTGGAGGCGGGAGAACGGCTCGGTTTTCTGCCGGGCGATCTGCAGCAGAAGGTGGATCCTTACCTGCGACCGCTCTATGACGCCTTGCATGCCCTGTTGGGACCCGAAAAAACCAGCGCCTTGCTTGAAAAAGGTGTGATCGAAGTGGCCCCCTTGGCCTACATGCGTGGCCGCACTCTGTCGGAAGCGTTTGTGATTCTCGATGAAGCTCAGAACACCACGCCGGCGCAGATGCGCATGGTGCTCACCCGGCTTGGGGAGCGCTCTCGCATGGTGGTGACTGGAGACATCACCCAGGTTGATTTGCCTCAGGGGCAGCTCAGTGGCTTGGTCGAAGCGGCTCAGGTGCTTGAGGGGGTTGAGGGGGTCGCCGTTTGCAAGCTCACCGCAGCCGATGTGGTTCGCCATCCCATGGTGCAACGGGTTGTGGAGGCCTATGCCCGGCGGGACAAAGCCAACGGTGGGCCGGCTGGATCCGGCGGACAGAGGCCGCGGCGCTAATGCACTGCAACAGGAATTGATGGGGAGATCCGAACCTGTTTTCTGCCCAAAACCTTGTCAGGACTGGCAAAGTATTGACAGTGATCAGGAGATCCATGCCAGCCAGCAGTAATTTCCAGGAGGCCATTCGCGAGGCTCAATCGAGCGCTCTGGTTGGCCCCAACGTTGTCAATAAAGCCTTGCCCTACGTGGGTGGTGGCATGGTGCTGACCGCCGGAGGTGTGCTCGGTGGCATGGCCACCATGGCCTCGATTGGTTACCAGGCCTTCAACGGCCTTTCGATGGTCGCGATCATTCCGTGGTTCATCCTCTTTTTCGTCGCCCAGAACGCAGCGAAGAAGGCCAACAACGGCACCGCGTTGCCATTGATGGCCACCTTTAGTCTTCTCACTGGCTTCACGCTCACTGGGCTTGTCGTTCAGGCGATCTATGTGGCAGGCGCCGCATCGATTGGCATCGCAGCGTTGGCCACCGGCCTCACCTTTGTGGTGGCATCCGTGTTTGGACGTCGCATGAGCGACAGCGTTGGTCAGGCGCTCACCTCGGTGGTCAGCCTCGGCTTGTTTGGCCTTGTGATCGCGATGGTTGGCATCTTTATTGCCGGCTTCTTTATTCCTGGCCTCTATGAAATCACCAATCTCGCGATCGCCGGCTTTGGCACGGTGCTGTTCGTGGGCATGGCTTTCGTCGACTTCTACACGATGCCTCGGATGTACCGCGATGATCAGTACCTCTCAGGTGCCCTGGGGATGTATCTGACTTACATCAACCTGTTCGTCTTTGTGTTGCGTCTGATCATTGCTCTGCAGGGTGGTGGACGTCGCGACTGAGTGTGATCTCTGAGCTGGTTGCTTGAGCAGCCCTGGCCCTGGCGTAAGCCGGGGCTTTGTTGTATTCAGGCCTACTGCGCTTTGGCAACTGATCCCCTCGACGCTGGTTTTTGGCTTACTCCGCAACGGCGTTAATCGCGGCATGGATGGCGGCCTTCTGGGCATCGTCGTAGCCCCAGCGCTCCAGAAAACCGACATCCTCACCACGGTTGTGGGCGGCGGCATCGAGCAGGGTGTCGAGACGCACTTTGACGCGAGCGGATTCGAGTTGGCGCAGAAGTTCAATGCAGCGGCGGTTCACGCGGTCCGATCCAGCAGCCTGTTCGCCATCACCATTGCCCTGATGGTGATGGACCATGGCCGCACTCATGGCCAGGTTTCGGGCCGTGAGGTCAACCACGCCGTCACCGGCTTCACGCAGTTTGAGCAGCAGGGCTTCCGGCAGGCGGTCCATCAGGGCGCTGTCACCGGCCAGGCTCACCACGAAAAAACCGCGCGCTCCGTCACGGCTGGCGACCAGTTCGCCCACCCTGTCGGCGATCACCTCGTCGCTGATTTCCTCGTCATCCCATTGCTTCAGCCATCCGGCGGCGATCTCCATCGCCTGCTGGAAACTGGGCTCAAGCCTGCTCATCTGTGGGATCCAACCATGGCCTCAGCCTATGGGCTGATGAGCTGAGAGGCTGGAGGACAGGCGAACTAGGCGTTTGATGGATCACACGGGACCCAAAGAGCAAGGAGTGTTCCGTTCCGGCTTTGTGGCCCTGATCGGCCGCCCCAATGTGGGCAAGTCCACCCTGGTGAATCAGCTGGTGGGAGACAAGGTGGCGATCACCTCGCCAGTGGCCCAGACCACCCGCAACCGCTTACGGGCCATCCTCACAACTGCGGAGGCCCAATTGATCCTGGTGGATACCCCCGGCATCCATAAACCCCACCACCTTCTGGGAGAGCGTTTGGTGCAGAGCGCCCGGGCAGCCATTGGCGAAGTGGACCAGGTGTTGTTGTTGCTGGAGGGCTGTGAGAAGCCAGGCCGCGGCGATGCTTTTATCGTCAATCTGCTGCAGCAGCAGCGCTTGCCTGTGCAGGTGGTACTCAACAAATGGGACAAGGTCCCAGTGGATCAACGGCCGCAGGCCGATGCCGCGTATCGCGAGCTGTTGGCCGAAACTGACTGGCCTCTGCTGCATTGCAGTGCTCTTAGTGGCGAAGGCTGTCCTGATCTCGTCGCCGCGATCAGTGCCCGGATGCCTGAAGGGCCGCAGCTCTACCCCCCCGACATGGTGAGCGATCAACCCGAGCGCCTCCTGATGGGGGAGCTGATTCGCGAACAGGTGCTGGCTCACACCAGGGAGGAAGTGCCTCACAGCGTGGCGGTGCAGATCGAACGCGTCGAAGACATGCCGACAAAAGGCAAGGGCAGCAAGCCCCGCACCGCTGTGCTGGCAACGGTGCTGGTGGAGCGAAAAAGCCAGAAAGGGATCTTGATCGGCAAGGGTGGCGCCATGCTCAAGACCATTGGACAGGGCGCACGTCTTCAGATGCAGACCCTGATTGATGGTTCCGTGTACCTGGAATTGTTCGTGAAGGTGGTGCCGAATTGGCGAACAAGCCCAGCCCGCTTAAACGAACTTGGCTACAGCGAAGAGCACCTCTGACAAGCCAAGCCCCCCATGAAAATGGGAGGCTCGCGAATCGGCTATTTGCGACTCACCACATCCGGTAGACGGGGCTATAGATCAACTTGCGACCGTTGCGGGTTTCGACGAGGTTGCCGTGGCGAAGATCAAAGCGCGTGCTCACGGGAGACCAGCCCGCCTGAATGGTGTGCCATTGCCCCACATAACCAACCGCAGCAGAGCGACAGTGACTGCCGTCCACCCAGGTCTTGGTGACCTTCGGTGAGTAGGCATGGCTGATCTGGAACCGGGCACCATTGATGGCTGCGAACTGACCACGGGCATGTAAGGCGCGGCAGCGGCGCTGGCTCACATTGGGATAACCAGGCCTGATCTCGGGGTAGCCGGCGATTGGGCCCAACACGGAGTCGATGATGTTGCCGACGGTCATGTCGGTTCCGTAGTCGGGGTGCGGCGCGAAGCCAGGATCCATGCCGTAGTCAGGATGCATGCCGTAATCCGGATGCATGCCGTAGTCAGGATGCATGCCGTAGTGCTGGGCCTGGGCTGGAGCGACGATGGCTGCTGGAAGGACTGCGGCCAGGGTGAGAGCAAGGAGTTTCATGGGGGTGAACTGGTTCGATGTCCTCACCATCTCGCTGCCGGTAGCCGCGTGAATTGACGACCATCAGTCATCGCTGTGATCTTGCTCACGTGTTGTTTGATTGGCCAGCAGTTGCAGGCTTTCCAGTCGTTCGAGCGTTTGTTGTGCCTGGGTGAGCATGGCGCGGCCATGGGGTGCACAGGCTGCCACCAGCGAGGCGCCTTCGGAGGCTTCAATTCGCGTCTGGTCGATGCAATGGGCGATGCGTGCCCTGGGGTCGCCCTCCATGGACTTGGTGGCCTGCGCCATGGCGGGGTTCACCATGGCGCGCAGCAGCACCGTGAGGGCCTGATCCAAGCTGTTGGGAGGGGTTGGTGACACAGGCAGGGAAATCAGTCGTTACCAGTCTGTTGAACTGCTCTGTTCCATCGCTTCGGCTGAGCGTGTGGTCTCTTCACTGCCCTGCCGGCGTTACGTTGCCATCAGTGGGGAAGGGTGATGAAACGCGCAAGGCTCCGTCATCGGCTTCAGCAGCTCCCCCCCTGGCTTGAGAAGACCTTGCCGGCCAGCCGCAATTTCTACGTCTTGGTGGCCGTCGCCTTTGGCGTTGTGGGCTATATCGCCGGAGTGTCGCTGCTGGGGCGCTTTGCGTCGCCGCCGATCAGCCTGGACGAGACGCCGCTGCCTCCGGTTGAAGGTGGAGTGAATCCGGTTCTGCCAGGGACTGCTCCGGCTGAGCCCATCAATGATCCTCCTGTGGTGACAACGCCGCCTGTCCCTGCGCCAGAGATCAAGCCTGCACCGGTCCCTGATCGATCCGAGTTCACCGAAGAAGAAAACTGTCGGATCTGGAAACGAACGTTCCCGGAAGCAGCCGCCAAATTGAAGCCTGGTGATTCCTGTTACTGAGGCTGTCGCCCCTCTCAGGGCATCGGCACACCCGCTTCCAGGTCCTATGGAGGTTGGTCAGGTTCGGTGGAGATCCGTCACGAGGCCAGTGCGGAAGCCGGTTTGCTCGCGCTTTTCGTTCCGATCAGCGGTGAATTTCGTTGTGGTTATTGCTGCTTTGGTCGGTGCAGTGTCGCCAGGTTGTGAGGCAGGGCTGAGAGAATCGCCAGATGACTGATGCCCCTGCCCCTACGGCTGTGTCTCCGGTGGCCGACCTCCCCTTCCCGCCCGAAACCCTGCAAGCTTTTTCGCAGCTCTGTGTCGGTCGCTGGATGAGCCTGCGAAGCATCTTTGCCCTCGATGGGTCGGAAGAGTGGCATCAAAGTGAGCGCGGTGAGGTCGAGATCCGCTCTGACGACGATCCGACCGGTTGCGCTGCCTTGACGGTGAGCGACGGCGAGGGCAAGCCGCTCAGTCGCCTCGTTTTCAGTGCTGATGGTGTAGTTCAGCGTGCGGGTGGTGCGGCCCAGGCCATCCAGTCGGGGGGCTGGCAATTGCGGAAGGATGGTTGCCTCGAGCTTCGTTTTCCTGCAGATGATGACGCCGAGGTGCTTGAGCGCGTTTGGTTCATCAAGGCCAATCTGCGCCTGCGTACGACCACGCTGGTGGATCGGTCGGGGACACCTCAGCAGGCGAGCTTCTGCTCCGAGATCCGTCGGGTCTCCTCTCCCGCTCGCTAAGGCCTGATGGCGCCCTTTCGTTTGGATGTGCTCAGCCTGGCCCCCCAGGCCTTCGCTCCTCTGCTTGAGCTCGGTGTGATCGGTCGCGCCTTCGCTGCCGGCATCGCTGAGCTGCATCTGCACAATCCTCGCGATCACACCACCGATCGCCATCACAAGGTCGATGACATCCCCTATGGCGGTGGGGCTGGCATGGTGCTGAAACCGGAGCCTGTCTATGCGGCCTTTGAGGCACTGCCCGTTCTGCCGCGGCGGCGTGTGCTGATGATGAGCCCCCAGGGTCAGCCCCTGAAGCAGGCTGATCTTCAGCGCTGGGCAGAACACCTTGATCAGTTGGTGCTTCTCTGCGGCCACTACGAAGGCTTTGATGAGCGCATTCGCCGATTGGCTGATGAGGAGGTGTCGTTAGGGGATTTTGTGCTCACCGGTGGCGAATTGCCGGCGATGACCATCATTAATGGGGTTGTGCGCCTGTTGCCCGGCACGGTGGGAACCGCAGCGTCCTTGGTGGATGAGAGTCACAGTGATCTGTTGCTGGAGCATCCCCACTACACCCGGCCGGCGGAGTTCCGTGGGATGACGGTTCCGGATGTCTTGCGCAGTGGTGATCATGCCGCTATCGATGCCTGGCGCCAGGCTCAGCGTGAGCAGCGCACAAGGGAACGACGCCCGGATCTTCATCGAAGGTGGCAGGAGAAACAGCAGTAGTCGGCTGCAGCTGCTGGGCTGGTCGTTGAGAATGCCAAGGGTTGGGCCAGGCATTCATGCAGCTGCGCATCGGCAATGGTTATGACATCCACAGGCTTGTGCCTGGTCGACCCCTGATCCTTGGGGGTCAGCGGCTTGATCATCCGGCTGGCCTGGGGCTTGATGGCCACAGTGATGCCGATGTTCTGGTTCACGCGATCATGGATGCCTTGCTCGGTGCTCTCTCGCTTGGAGACATCGGTAAGTACTTCCCCCCCGAGGACCCTCAGTGGAAGGGAGCCGACAGCCTGGTGTTACTGAACCAGGTGGTAGCGCTGGTGCGTGATCAGGGCTGGCAGGTGGTGAATGTGGATTCGGTGCTGATTGCTGAGCGCCCCAAGTTGAAGCCTCATATCGAAGCGATGCGCCATGCGATCGCCAGCTGCATTGGCATTGAGCCCGAACGGGTGGGTGTGAAAGCAACGACCAACGAAAAGCTTGGACCCGAAGGGCGGGAGGAGGGCATTTCTTGTCAGGCTGTTGCCCTACTGCAAACCGCATGACCTTGCTGCTGCGTATCGTCTGCTGGCTTGCGGCCGCTCTGATGTGGTGGGTGCCTGCCTCGTTCGCCTCTGCCGCTATGGTTCCCCATCTTTCTGCCCCCTCTGATGCTGCAGTTGTGGAGCATCTGCGCATCAAAGTGCCCGTCGAAGCACGAGCCATCTGGCTGGAGGCGGAGCAGGGCAGCTGGGAGCCTTGGTTGGCACAGCAGGATGGCTTTCTCGGCCGTGATCTGCTCTGGGATGCCACGACTGAGGAAGGAACCCTGCTGATTCGCTGGGAGAGCAGGGCGCAGTGGAAGGCCATTCCCCAGGGCGATGTGAACAAGGTTCAGGATCAGTTTGAGCGACTGGCCCGGGAGGGCACTGGTCTTGCCAGTGGTAATCCCTTCCCTCTCGTCTTTGAAGGTGAGTTGTTGCCACAGTGAGCGACTCTCCAGCCTCCGATCAGCAGCAGCGCGATGACGTCCGCTTCGACTGGGGACGACCCGCTCGTATCGGCTTGCATGAGGCGATATGGGGTGAACACAAAAGCGCTGACCAGATTGCTGCGATCCTGAACCAGGTGGCAGAGCGGGATCAGTTCGCTCTGGTCACCCGTGTGAGTGAGGAAAAGGCAAGCACGGTGCGAACCTTGCTTGCGGCCCAATCAGAAGCAGCAGTGCTTCATTGGCACGCGTCTGCCCGCTGTCTCAGCTTCGGGATGTTGCCTGTTCGGCGTTCAGAGCTGGGAGAGGTCATGGTGCTTGGTGCAGGCACGAGTGATCTCACGGTTGCGTCAGAAGCGCAGTTGGCTCTGCAGTGCCACGGTGTTGCATGCGGCTTGATGCTTGATGTGGGGGTGGCTGGGCTTCATCGTCTGCTGGAGCAGTTGCCACGACTGAAACCTTGCCAGGTTTTGATTGCCTGCGCGGGGATGGAAGGAGCCTTGCCCACGGTGCTGGCCGGTTTGGTGCCCCAGCCGGTGATCGGTGTGCCGGTGTCCGTTGGCTATGGAGTTAGTGCAGGCGGGCGCACAGCCCTGGAGGGCATGCTCGCGAGCTGTGCACCGGGGTTAACTGTGGTCAACATCGACAACGGTTATGGAGCGGCGATGGCGGCCCTGCGCATTCTTCAGTCCAACGGCGGCACAGGGCTCAGTCGTTGAAGATGGGATGGGGGCTTGGCAGAAGCGCCGCCGTTGATGCCTCGTCGCTGTTGAGATCGAGCAACTGTTCGACCCAAAGTTTCATCGAGAGAGGCAAACGGCCTTCCTGATATCGCATCAGTGCTTCCATCAGCACAGACGAATTAATCCACTGAGGGGAACGCCGAGCCATGACCCGATGCAGGTTGGGCGAAGGATGAAGCAGCTCAGAAGCTGGCGCAATGGGGCAAGCCTTGAATCAATCCGTTGATTCGACTTGGCTGCTTAGCCGATGGAGTTCACTTCTGAGCTCAGGGCCTTCGATGTCGCCAAGGAGACGAACGAGATCAAACAACTCGTTTCGATCGAGCTCACCATTCGCCTGCCATTGCATGGAGCGGGGGTCGAGGCAGGAGGCGGGAGCCAAGGTCAGGAGCAATTGACAATCATTGGACCTTAGAGAGTTTGCACCGTATTGAAAGCGCTGAAATCTGTACTTGATCAGAAGAATTCAGGCTTGTCAGTCACGGGTGCTTGCCTTGCCAGGCGTGGCCTGATCGCAGAACCAGACCTCCAAATGGATTTTGGGGAGTGCGGCCGTTTAGAGGTGCTGGAGATTGGGATACACAGTGACCAGCTCTTCGGCGCTGAGCACGTCACCAGCACCATCCGGTTGCCAGATCACCTCAAGGGCCATCAGGTCGGTGGAGGAGGTGGAGCCGAGGATGCGTAGAGACTCGCGTAGCCCTTCACTGGTGTCGATTCGTTTGGTCTTTACCGGACGGCGGCTGGCCACCAGCACGGTGACGGCGATGTATTCATTCGTGGCATCAGCATCACCAACGGCTTGAATATCGCCGCTATCACTGTTTCTTCGACCACCCACATTGGACGTGAGTTCTTCGCGCAACTTGCTGCGCTCGGTCATCGACAGGTGGTTGAAGGTCGATTCCGCAGCATTGAAAGGAACGCTGCCGTTATCAACGGCGGCGTAAACCCATAGATCAGGCTGACGCAGTAGAGCCAGAGTGGTTTCTTGGAGAACACGCTGGAGCCCACTGGAAGAGCTGGTGTCGGCGCTTGCGGCCAGTTGGCGGAGATCTTGCTGCAGTGCCTTGGCATTGGCTAGCAGTCCGATCTGGAGTTGCACCAGGGTGACGGGCCCACTGCTTAAGGACTCCGGACGCTCATACCCACCCATCGCTGCACCGCCGCTGTTGCCGCGGAACGCGTTCATCACCACGCCAGCAATCGCCATGATCGCGAACAGGCCAAGCAGGCCGCCCATGCCACCGAAGCCGATGGGGATCAAGAAGGGCAAGCCGATCCCACCGCCGCCATAGCCGCGCCCGTAGCCACCGCCGCCATAACTGCGGCCGTAACCGCCGCTCCTTGGCATGGATGGGGCACGGAAGCTACCGCCTCCGATTCGCCCTCCACGGGCTGCGTGACTGGGCTGCGGTTGGAGCACAAGCAGGACTGCTACCAACACCGGCACCAACAATGCCGACAGTGCTCGCCGCAGGATCCGGCTGATCTGGCTGGAGCGGATGGAGAGCGACGAACGCTTCAACACAGCGAGGCGAATGAGACGACTCTAGGAACCACCGCCCACGATGGTGACGATTTCGAGCTTGTCGCCGTTCTGAACCATCTGTTCGGCCCATCGCTCCGGGGTCAGGATCAGTCCGTTGAATTCCACCACCACCAGTTTGGGGTGATGCCCCAGGCGCTCCACCACGCAAGCCAGTGTGGAAGGGCTTGCCTCCACCGTGCGCTCCGCGCCGTTCACCTGAATTGTGAGTGTTGCCATCGGAGCTGTGCTGAGCGAAGGATGTGGATCAGGCCAGCGCGGCCAGAAGCACTTGGCTGGAGGTCTGAGGGTCGTCAGCGGCCATGATCGCGCCCACCACCGCAACCCTGCGAACGCCCGCTTGCCGCAGCTCCGGGATGCGATCTGCATGGATGCCACCAATGGCGAACCAGGGCAGGCTTGCCTGCTCACTGGCCTGTACTGCCCAATGGAGCCCCTGGGCGGTGCTGTCCGGTTTGGTGTCGGTGGCGTAGATCGGCCCCACTCCGAGGTAATCGCAATCCTCCTGCTGGGCCTGCTGCAGTTGCTCCAGGTTGTGGGTGCTGCGCCCGAGTAGTCGTCCGTCGCCGATCAGGCTGCGGGCGGCTGCGGTGGGTAGATCGTCTTGGCCAAGGTGAACACCGTCCGCATCGACCAGCAGGGCCAGATCGATGCGGTCATTGACGATGAACAACGCTCCATGCTCACGGCATAGGCCGGCAATGGCTTGGGCTTCGGCGAGTCGGTCGCGGTCATGCCCCTCTTTTGCGCGGTACTGCACCAGCGAGACGCCGGCTCTGAGGGCGGCCTGCACCCGCTCCAGCATTGCTTCTGCCGGGGCCGTAATCAGGCAGAGGTGGCATTGGTCCAGGCGTTGGCGGCGCTCGGCGCGTTTGCCGGCTTGGAGGATCGTGACTTCGAGGTCGTAAAGGCCGTAGCGAATGGTGGCTGCTGTGCGGGCCAGCTCCGCATCTTGGTCGCGGCCAAATTCTTCAAGAACTCTCAGCGCTTCCTGCACCCGGGCGCAGTTGGCCTCCACAATCTGCTTTGGCTGGGGTCGCTGCTGCTGGGCAGGGTGAGCCATCCCCGCCGCGGTGTCTTCGGCGGTGGACCGGGCCTGTTTGTAGTGCTCACGGTGGCGTTGCCCCAGCTGCTGGCGCCAGTCTTTGAGGGGTTGCACCAGATCGGCACGATCCAGCCCGAAGCGGCACCAGTCCTCCACCACGCGTAAGCCCTCGCGGGCACGGTCGAGGTTGGCATCAATCAGCCTCGCCACACACTGCTCGCTGCGGGGGGCCACAGGCATCGATTTCATGGCAGGGTTGGAACGATCACATGTTCGATGGTTTCCATGGACAACGGTGGATCCGACAGCCCGATGCACGTGTTGGTGTGGGGGATCCTTTTGCTGGGGGGCATTGGTGTCTTCATTGTCTGGGGCTTGACCAACGCCTATCCAGGTTCCGTCATTTGAACAGGTTGGACAGTGAGGCAGAGACGGGCCTGCTCAGCATCACGGCCGATCTGGTTGCTGAGTTCGTCCAGGCCTGAAAAGCGTTGTTGGCCACGTAGGCGTTGCACGGGCTCAATGGTGAGCGTGGTGCCGACCAGTTCAAGGCTGGTGTCGAGTAGGTGCACCTCCACCGCGGAGGGCGAGTCTGGATCCACGGTGGGCTGGGGGCCGAGGTTCATGACCGCAGGCAAGCGCTCTGGCTGATCCCCCACGCGGGCCCAGGCGGCATACACCCCAAGGCCAGGTAGAAATTTGCGCCCATCCACCTGCAGATTGGCGGTGGGCCAGCCAAGCTTGTGCCCCAGTCCCCGGCCCCGCACCACGCTGCCGCTGAAGCGATAGGGGCGACCGAGTAGTGCGCTCGCCACGCCTAGTTCACCGTCGCCCAGGGCGGTGCGGATGCGGCTGCTGCTCATCCTTCCGCTGGAGTCTTCCAGGATCGGCAGCACAGTGACGCGCACATCGGCCTTAGCGCAGATGTGCTGCAGGGTTTGCGTGCTCCCCTGGCGTCCGCGTCCAAAGCGGAAATTGGCGCCCACGGCGATGTGTCGGGCTTGAAGGGTGTCGAGCAGCATCGTGCGAACGAAGTCTTCGGCGCTGAGTTGGGCCAGGGCCCGATCAAATGGCACCAGGACCAGCTGGTCGATCCCGAGAGGTTCCAGCAGCTCTAATTTCTCTCCGGGCAGGTCGAGGCGAAGGCGGGCTTCGCCATGGAGCACTTCCCTGGGATGGGGCCAGAAGCTGACCACCGTGGGCACGCCACCACAGGGCTGACTGCATACGGCATCGATCACACGGCGGTGACCGGCATGGAGGCCGTCAAAGCTTCCGAGAGCCAGGGCCGTGGGGGTGCGGGCCTGCTGTGGTGAGCAGAGGGGGATCAAGACGGCCGTGCATCCGGCAAGGGTTGATGGCAAGTTTGGACGACTGCCGAACAGCTCGCATGGCTGACCGTCTTGATCTCCAGATGCTTGCCCTCGGATTGCGGCGGATGGCCTGGATTCGCTTCTGGATTCAAACCGCCCTTGGCATCGTGGTCATGGGGCTGCTCACCTTCAATAACATCGGGGGCCGCCTTAGTCGTGAGACCAATCGAGCCCTTGGCCTGAGCCCGGGTCTATCTCTCACCACTCTGGCGTTCCTTGTGCTGCTGTTCAGCCTCTGGCAAGGCTGGTTGGTGGTGGGTCTCGGTCGTGCTCTGGGAAGCAATGCTCGCCCTAGTCGCGGGGAAGCGAGTCGCACAATCAAGCGTGGTTTGCTGGCCGATCTGATTGGTCTGATTTTCGCTGTTCTTGGCTACCAGGCTCTGGCTGGCATCTTGTTTTTTCAGGCTTCACAGCAGACTCCTGGCCAGGTCCTGGGGCGGCAAGAGTCGATTACGTCACTAGAAATGCTCTCGGTGCTTAGCAACACCCAGGTGTTGTTTGCCCATCTGATTGGTCTGCTGTTCTCGCTCTGGTTCTTGCAGCGGATCTATCGCGCCCGTTGACTGCCTCAAAAAGCATGGACTCAAAAGGCTTCCTATGACTGGGTTCTTTCTGAGGCGTAATCCAAGAAGACCCTCACAACTACCCCCACAAACGACCCCCACAGCTCGCCCTTAGGTGCGTTGGTAGAACGAACCCTTAGAGGTCCAAGCCAGCTTCACGAAGCTTCCTGAGTTTCTTCAGCAACTTGAGCTCCTCCAGCAGTTCAGCCTCCTTGTCATCGAGAAGGGTGTCTTTGGCCGTCACGCAAAGGTTCTAATGGTCGATGGGGGTAAAACTTATCGAAGCTGTGTAAATCAGCAACAGGTGTCAATCCTCACATGCGCTTGGTCATCGAGTTGCAACTTGTCTTCGAGAAGCAAACTTTAACGAAGCAACAATCCGCGCAATGGCAGCAGCCATCAACACAGACACGATGAGCGGCGCAAGTCGGGATGCGATAGGTGCACTGCTGAAAGAGAAGGTTGAGGGGATGAAGGTCGTCACGGTCAATAGCAAGGCGGTTCCAACGGCAGCCACCTAGGCGTTCAGACACGTGTCCGAAACGAACTGAGAGGCTTTTCTATCTACTCGTCCAACCAAAAAGGCTCTGTCTTTACACACGTCACTTCTGAAGTTTGTTTCGCAAAATCATTATTCCTTTGAGTAATGTATCCTTGCTCCACATCTATTGTCCAACGTTCATAGAGACCAGGCTTGTAGTGTTGGGTCCTTTTGCCTTCCCAATAGATAGCGGTTCCATTGTCTTTCACAGTAAATCCGTCATACCAGCCGAGATAGTTATTGAAGGTAAAACGGCGATTAGTCCAATCAATAGTTTAGACGTGTCCCTAGCGTTGGGAATTCGTCACTAATATATTCATCTCTGCAGAGATAGTGTCTTATGTCCTGTTTGGATTGATCCGATACGGCGGAATGGCAAGAAGCTAGCGCCAAAGTCAAAGCGAGTAGATATTTGATGATGGCTACATCCGATAAATCACTTGAGCTACACTAACAGAGAGGTAGAAAATTTTTTAGACATTTTTTCTTGTCAGTATTATTGATTGGTTGATTGTTGCTAGAAGCCTAATCCGATCTAATCAATTAACTGAATAGATTTAGAAAATTCAATTTGTCACCACTGTGCCATGTCTGTACAGACTCTGCTGCCAAGTGGCGTTTCAAATGCATCAGATACTTGCTTGGGATTGGCAACCCGAATCAGCGTACCTTCGCGGCAGTTGATTACATATTTATCTCCACCATCAACAACTACATAATCTCCAGTATCGACATCAAAGTGATAGCTATAGCCGCTAGTGGGATGCGTGGCGAATGAACCAGCAAATCCAGGACTGATTAGCGCGATCAAGAAGTAGTTAAAGATATTCATTTAAGGCTGGCAACGTGAGTTCTTATCACTATAAGTCCTTGCCATCCAACTGAGCAATGGGTGGCTTTTTCAATGGCTCAATTTCTAGAAATCAAACCATAACCATATGTCTAAAAATAAATACACACGTCGTAGATCAATGCGACGTCCTACTGCTGGCACTAGATACCAGAATGAATTAATTCAAGGTCCACTCCAACCAACACAGCCAGGCAAAGGTAGAAGCCCTCTAGGGAAAGCAGTGTTGCAGCTTGATTGAATCGATGAGCTCATGGACAAATCACCTACCCATCAACTACCGATGTCTTAACCGTTCATCTACTATCAAAGCACAGGCGACTGGATTAATGGATAAATCAGAAGTTACACCCACGCAGCGAGTCATTGCGTTTGTTGTGTGCTTCAGCTTTCTAGGTACTATCTTATCCATAGGATTTATACGCTCATATCTGACAAACTCATCAGATACTGGTGAAGCGACTGTCAATCGTATTCGCGATAGGTTCAGAAATCTCCGCTAGCTCATAGCAAGCAAGAAATAAGAACACCCTCTCAGACACTCCAGAATCGGCCACAAGGCGCATCAAAAGCTTGTAATGAGGATCCCCTTCACAATCACAGAAGCCCACTAGAGTGGCATATGGCGCCTCTCACGCGATCCCTCCCGTATACAGAGGGAAGGCGAAAGCCACCGTATACAGAGGGAGTGATCCCACCCGTATACAGATAGAGCGATCCCACCCTTATACAAGGAGGGTGATCACTGCCGTATACAGAGGGATCACCTCTCCGTAATGCTTTTAGATAGCGGTAACACGCACCGTATATAGAGAGAAGCGAGCCGCAGTCTTTAAAGAGAGAAGCGCCAGAGTCAAGGAAAAGACTTAAACACCCGTGGAATGGAATCCACGTAAAAGAAAGGAATGACTCTGAATGCCTTAGGGAGTAGGTCGTCATTCGCGCCATCGGACGCCAGGGAGAACAAGCCTTCAGGCAGCTTGTAGTAGTACCCGTTATCCGATCCCGTCAGCGTGACGCGCGTAACACAGCGGCACCACCATGAACTCAAGTGAAACCAATCTGCTCTGGATTGGATGATGTAGTTCGTGTTTGCGGAGTAAGTGCTACAGGCGGAGCCTACGGCAACACTTCCCAAACCGAATCTAAGTGAATAGCTAGATAGCTACTTCACAATATTGCCATTTGCCAGGACGATGAGCTACCAGCAAGTGGTGGAATTATTTCCGTACGGAAAAAACAAACAACACTGCATGAACTTAGTACAACTACTGACACCTAAAAACGAAGATGGAAGCATTGATCAACGGTATAGCTCCATCACTGCAACAATCGTCGATCAAATTGGCAAACAAGCTGCCAACGGTCTTCTCGAATTCTACAACAAGTCATTTGAATTAGAAAAACGATATGGAGGTTACGCTCTTCAACTAGTCGTTACCTCTTTCTCTATTGACCAAGATGAATATCAACAGAAAAGAATGACAAAGTCACTGCGAACAGCATTACAAGAACTGGGTTTCAAGCCTTCCAACGTGTCCAAGCTGTTGTCTGATGGAAGATTCCTGGGTACATACGACTTGCTAGAAGAGACTTTCTGTTATTTCGGCAGGAACACTCTTCTGGATGGTCAACAGGCACAGGCCAAACTCGATGAGTACTTCAATGGATTCACAATTGGATTATTAGACGTCATTAGCAGAACCAGAAAGCAAGGGCGCAAGAAGGCATACAGCCACTACGCGATGACTGGGAAGCGCATGAGCCAAGCTGAGTTAGAAGAAGTAAGACGTCAATATCCCCTCAATCCAGATGAAAGAAGAGGTCATAAAAGCCAATCTCATGACTCAGCTAAGTCGTCTGATCTAGCCAAGTACGAAAGTCTTACACCTAACCAGGACACACAAGAAGAACTTCAATCCCCTGATCAAATCATCGGCAACTTCATTGATCTATTTGAAACAGAAGGGTTTGATAACTACATTCAAGACCTAGACGAGAACCAGCAGCTCAGCCTTATGCATCAACTAATGGATGCAGCAAACCTCCTAGCTGAATATGTTGCATGTCAGAAAAATATTGTTGATGTAACCCCAATCCTTAACTAAATGATGCCAAGTCCAAGAAATAAAAACAGATACCCACGTATCAGATTCTGGTGTCGTGGTTCTATTGCAGTCAGTGCTAAAGCACGAATCGACCGGATCATCCACAATCACCCACTTGACGCAGAAGCAATGATCAAGGAGTGGATTCTCAGCTGAGGATGGAGGCAAGCCAATGCCACAGTCAATAGTCCTTGGATCTCTTCTGTCCCTTTAATGTAATTACTGAAGTCACTTATCATCTATAGATTACCTTCGTTCATTACATGAATAACATGTTTGAATTATTAGGTAGATAAATTGTTTGCTTCATAGTGTCTTTGTTTACTTCTTTGCTACACTACAAGTAGACAAGTGTTTGCCGTGCAGCTGATTCCACTTGCCTTGCTTGCTGTATCGGGGCTTTACAGCCTTTTAATGTGTGTGTATTGGCTTCTAGTCAATCATTCACCGTTACATATGGAGGTGGTACGTTTCGAGACCTTGTTCACTGGTTTGCTATATAGCTTATTGCAATTTATTTTCCTGTTTCTTGCTCTTCTGATCTCATTGGTGGTTTTGTTTACCAAAAAATATTCAAATAAATCAGTGTCTCTAGGTATAACATTTGTATTGGCTATATTCAATGTCACGTTCTTTATTTGGGTGATAGACGACGTTCTTCTTCTGCTTTGAAATTATTTATATTCAATACTTAAAGCAACCTCTTAGTGATTCAATACAGGTGCAATTCCTGTTGGTTGTATTGCCAATGGAATTGATGAACCCATTGGTAGAACTTGAAGGGTGGATCAAGTTTTAACTACTCATCATGTCATTAAAAAAGCTAGCTCTCTTTGAGCGGCGGTGTCCTAGTGGATAGGAACAGTGATCATCTGGTGATCTTTGTGTTGGTTCGATTCCGACAGTTCACATTCGGTGAGTTTTCCACGTCCTTAGTGATGTGGTTAAAACTACACCCTTCAAATAATAATGAAAACAGCTAAGCAAATTAAAGTAGACAACAGAATTACCACAATCATCACTTGTGATAACTGCGGTAAGGAAACACAAGTCAAGGCGAGTATCGATACCAAGACTGTCTCTAAGGCACTTGAGCGATCTTGTTCATCGTGTCAACCACACTTCTATGTCGATGGGTGGTGGAAACAGTTCGGACTGAAAGCCAATCCATACGTATATGGTCCTATACAGCGTCTACGGACTAGCAGAGACTATCGAATGCAAGAAGCAAGACGAATGGGATGGATGGCTTGGACTTGGGATGATGAGTACACGGAAGCTCGAAAGTGTCCGTCCTAAAATACCAAAAAAAATAACGTAATTGTCTGAAGTCTCTTTGGTATATGTAGGGACTTTCAAGTGTCCCCTATAGTGCCTCTCGATCAGCATTTAGGCATATCAAATAAACCTAAGCTTATTGATTGCTCCCGCTGAAGGAGTATTGGCCGGAGTTGATAGTTGATTGCAGGCTTGATTACTAATCAAGCCATGACCATTTCAGCTCAACTGCCCTCAATCGTGCCAGGCATTGGATGGCATTTAGGCGTGATTAGCAAGTGATTTAAGAAATAAAAAGCCCCTGCAATTGCAAGGGCTTTGGGAGTTAGGGTCAAGTTGAAGGGGCCGGGGTAGTTTTTGAGTTAATAGGTGTTACGGTGCAATCGGTCCGAGCGCACAATTAGTAATTAGTAGGTGTTACGTAGTCTAAACTAAAAAACCCTGTTCATTACAGCCAGTAGGTGTTACGGTACATGTAAACGGATTGCGTGCCTTATCGTGCACCCGCACATCCCTGTTCTTGGGTGATGTAGTGAGGGCATTAATTGTT
>NZ_UCOB01000026.1 GCF_900474295.1 Synechococcus sp. UW140
TGCGGGCTGGTGTGCCGCTTGAAACTCAAAGTGAGCTGATCACGCTCATGAGCCAAAACCCTCAGTTGATGTTTGAGCGGATTGTGGAGCTTGCGGCAGAGAAGGGCATGACCACCAGCGTTGAGGAAGTCAAAGGGTTCCTGGCGCAAATGGATGAAGAGGAAGAATTTGATGACATCGAACTCGATGCCATCGCTCTGGTCGCCATTGCTGGTGGTGGTGGCGGTGGTCGTCGCGGTTGCGGCTGCCAAGAGGAAGCACACGACGAACCTTGGGGGCGTTGCCCTGGCATGCGGCCGATGCGTAAGTGGTTGTTCGGGAGGAACGCCTGATGGACAAACTGGAACGGTTTAAGCAGCTTTCTGACGCCATGCCGATGGCGACAAAGCTGGAGCTCTATCAGCAGTTTGTTTCCAATCCAGAAGCAGGCATCAACAGCATCATTGCTCTAGCCGCCAAGGAAGGGCTGGAGCTCAATCAAGCTGAGGTCTCGGAACTGATTAAAACCATTGACGTCGATGAAGAGTTTGATGACGTTGAACTGGATGCCATCGCTCTGGTCGCCATTGCTGGTAGGAAAATGAGGAATAGTCGCTGCTGAACAATGACTAGGCCTGGCATGACAGGTGAATAGAAATAATGAGCGCCAGGTAGAGGTTGGTGAAACGCCAAGACAACGGCAGCCTGCTATGGCGCGTGGCGGTGGAAACAGAGGCGTTTTCCCAGGATGCCACTCGCCTACAAAGGTGTTGTGCATTTTGTGAAAATTACCTGTTGCCGAGATTTTTTGGGTTATCAGTGAATGGTCTTAGATGCTTGCCGGAGTTATGACTGAATTAGAAAAGTCTCAAAAGGACGCCAAAACAGCACGTGTCAACCTCGTGCTAATGGGGATTCTTCACTTCTTCTTCGCATTTTTCGCTTCCCTTGGGTACGCGATTTATCTTGATTACTGGAAGCCATTTTTGGTGGCTACGCTGACCGCGATCGCCTCTATTGTCGCTGCCGGCATTGTTGGTGGGATTCTTGGGGCTGTTATTGGTGCGGCTGGTGGCACGGATGAAGCCGCAGGAGTGATTGGAATTATGGTGGGTGTTCTGTTCGGCTTCATCGCCCCTTTGGTTTCTTTTCTGATGTTTAGAGCCAGAGTTTTAGCCCTACGTGATCGCGTAAGGAGTGTGTGACTAGAAGTGATTCGAGTCTTGGCTTTTGGATTAAGAGGCTCAAGGCTTCCGCCTTGTGAGAGCCTGCAACCAGCAGGGCTTGGGAAAGGCGGTTCTACCTACCAACATTCCCAGCATTCTCGATGCTCACAACATCCAGACAATTTATCAACTTGAAGCCTGGGCATCGAGACTGATGGATGAAATTGATATCAGCATCGGCTTAACATTGACAGAAGGGCAGATATGAGCACAAGGCTTAGATGACTAGAACGTGACTTCAATAAAGGCCACTATTGAAGGGATAACTTACACCTCTACATCTTCAATCATCAAGAAGGAGATAAACTAGTGCAGAGCTGGTGGTCTGCTCCTCTCAACTATTCGCCAAGCAACAAACGCAAGACCAAGTCATCAACCCCGCAAAGGATCGCTGTTCAAGCTGCCTCCTATCAGTTTCTCAATACTGGTGACTGTGATAGCCCTAGAGAGCATGACCACTCCTGCAATGGGATCTACCATTGGCCTGGTCATTTAGATCTTGAGACGTGGGAGACAGAGAAACCAGTCAAAGATTGAACTATCACCAACTAGATAGGCCTTCCCTTGAGGCTTGGCTTCACCTGTGTTCGCCTCTTTTGCGCAATTACGCCAAGAAAGCCATCAGCTCCGACAACGCGAAGCCTTCTACATTAATTGCATTGGGGGTTGAATGGATTGATGCTGAACTGGGCTCTCAGAAACCAGCGGCTCTCTTGCTAGCTGAGGCAAGCAGTGTCTCCACTGACAATCAAACCGACTCCAAAGAACTCTGCGTCCTTAGCCTTGTGGTGGCGAAGCCGTTACGACATCAGGGTATAGCGCGGGCCTTGTTAGCTCATGCTGTCCAGCGGGCCCAGAACGAAGGGTTCACCGTGGTGCGTTTCCCTATTCCGCTTCAATCCAAACATTCAACGGCTCTGCATAAGTTGACGCCACCGAGCCAAGGTTGGTCAACCACGCCCGGAGAAGTCATAGTCAATCTGTCGATAGGTGAGCCAGTAGAAACTCTTCTGCAGCGCCTAGAAAAAGTCGTTGCTCATCAAGCGCGCTCTGCAAGCTGGGAGATGAAACCATTTCCTGAGCAGCAAACCAGCTCTCTACGGCAGCGCATCAGCCTGGCGGAAGCAAGCCAGGGGGCTGGCCCATTGCAGACAGATCGTCAGAATGATCAATGGGCTCCAGCTGCTGATTACAGCCGATTATTAACAGATCAAAACGAAATCATTGGCTGGTTGATCACTCACTTTGTTTCGCCTAATTGCCTGCGATATGCCAGGTTTTGGGTGAATCCAGGCTGGGAAAAAACAAGCGCACCATTGGCCATGCTTGCCGATGTAATCAGATCAGCACACTTCAACCAACAGACTGCGGCGATACCCAAGGGTTGCTTCATCTCTCACCCCTCCAATCAGCTACTTCACCATTTAGTTGTGAAGCAATTTAAGCCAGTCTCTGACAGCTGGATGCAACTCGAACATCGAGTCTTAATGATCACATAATTCAGGCACTTTCTCGCAACAGCTGGGCATAAGGGCTCTCTTGATCAGCAATCATATCTTGATGTCGACCTCTTTGAACAACCTGACCTTTGTCCATCACTAGAATCAAATCAGAATCGCGGATTGTGCTAAGCCGATGAGCAACAACAATTTGAGTACAACCACGTCGACTCAGATTTTCAATCACAAGGCGCTCAGTTTCAGCATCAAGGGCCGAGGTTGCTTCATCCATGATCAAGATGCTTGGATCACGCACCAAAGCCCGTGCCAACTCAAGGCGCTGACGTTGTCCGCCCGAAAGATTATGGGCTCCTTCACTCAAGACTGACTCAATTCCTTCTGGCAATCCCTGAATGACATCTTCAATTTCAGCATCACGACAAGCCTTCTGAAGATCTAGGGGTGTAATCAAGGGATTCCAGAGCGTGAGATTCTCTCTCACAGAGCATCCATACAGCTGAATCTCTTGCTGAACCATGGCTAGGGAGTTTGTGGCGACAGCACGAGGTATGGCAACCAAAGGAAATCCGTCGAACAGAATTTCTCCAGACGTGGACTGATAGAGGCCAGCAATTAATTTTGCAAGCGTACTTTTACCACTTCCGCTCCCCCCAACCAAAGCAATGCGTTGGCCAGGATAGATTGTCAGCGACAGTTCATTGATTAACGGATCCTTAATAGCAACAAAGCCAAAGCTTACATTCTCAAGCCGAATGGAACCAGTGAGCCGGCGATTCGCATTAGCGAAGGGAACAGCACGGTCTGCACTATTGAGCAAAGGGTCGCGCGACTGTTCGAGTACGTCCTCCAAACGCAACACCTCGGCTTCAAAAGTAGGCAGTTGCTGGACAAATATGATGATGTTGTCGATCTGGGTCTTAAGCGAAAGTGCGATTGTTTGGGATGCAAGAAGCATGCCCAGAGTGAGTTGACCTTTAATAACAAGGAAGAAACCCAACACGAAGATCACCACTTCGTTAAGTGTGGTCATGGCATTGGGAATGACTCGAATCCGAGCATTTCTCAATTGCAAGTCCTGCAGAGTGTTGAGTAGACGACTTTGAAAACCTGAAAAGCGCCTAAACACATCCTGCTCAATCGCCGCAGCTTTGACAGTTTCAATATCGCGCATAGCGCTAACCACCACAGCATCGGCTTTGGCACCATCCTTCTGCAGGATCAGATTGGCATCTTTTTGAATGCGCAGATTAGCTTGAACAACAACCGCATTGACTCCTGTCGTCGCCATCACCAAAAAGCCCAGCCAAGGGCTATACAACATTGTCAAGACGAGATAAAAGAGCAACAACACCAGTCCGGTTGCCATTGGGATCAGGCGGCTACCGATGAACTCGCCAATACTGGAATTCGCTTCCATTCGGCTAGCAATATCAGAGGCGTAGCGCTGGCTATAGAAACGCTCTGGGAGCGCAAGCATCTGATGTTCAAAGCCAACAGCAAAACGACGGGTCAATCGTTTTTCAAGCTTACGACTACCGAGTAGCTGGAAGTATTGAAGGATTGCCTGCAAGCTAATGGTTAAAGCCATCGCCCAAAGCATCGGCTTAAGCCACTGATCCATACCATTACCAATCACTTCATCGAGATAAATCTGCGCATAGATCGGCATGACGAGCTGAGGCAAAACCAGTAACAAGCCGCTGATCAAAATAAACAATGATCCCCATGGTTCACTGAATAAGCGTCGCCAAACAATGGGCCAAACGGAGGGAGATTTACCGTCACGCACAAAGCTTTCATCAGGCGTGAGCGTGAGAACGATTCCTGTATAACTCGTTTCAAATTCTTCACGGCTAACGGTACGTGGGCCAAGCGCCGGATCGTTGAGGGCAACACGGTCGCCGATGAATCCCTCAAAGACCAGAAAGTGATTAAATTCCCAGAAAAGAATTGCTGGTGGAGTCATTGCCTCAAGGGCTCTGATACCTTTCTTAAAGCCCCTTGCTTTCAGCCCAAATTGAGCAGCAGCCAAAACAAGATTGGCTGCATCACTACCATCCCTGGAGACTCCGCAACTCTCACGCAGTTGAGTAAGCGGCACATATTTTCCATAGTATTGAAGGATAATTCCTAATGATGCCGCGCCGCATTCGGTATATTCCATTTGCAGCCGAGTTGGAGTTCGAACCCATCGTCCACGAGTCTTAGCTTGAAGTTCACGAAAACGTTGTTGAATAAGTTGAATGAGCATCGACATTGCAGTGACTTCAGTAAATCCCTGTGAGATCTCGCAAGATCGGAATCACATAACTGATGGGTCGTCGTTCTTCTACCAACACACGAACCTTGGTCGGCGTTCCTGCCGAAAGCTCTAGTGTTGGACCTGTTCCACCGCCCCAGTTGTACCCACTGGGTGTGTCTGAATCACGCTCCAATGTAGTGGTAACTTCAATCAGTGGCTCATGAGGCTTGGCTCGAACAGACTCCAGTAGGGACTTGACACCAAGACGTTTGATCACGGCTGAATCGCGAACAGGCAACTGCCGAATGTTAATGATTTCACCCTGGATTCCCCCATGCCGCTGTTGTTTGGTGGTAGTGGGGCTGATGCGGACCCTTTGCCCTGTTCGCAGGCGTTTGCCATCTTTAGCGGGAAAAAAGACAAGACTTTCCAGGCCAGCGCGACCATCTCCAGCCTGAAGAGTATATAAAGTAGTGCCCGACTGAACAACCTCTCCTTGATGCACTCCCCGGTCAACCACACAACCACTAATCGGAGCACGAATTAAACTCGTACGTTCTATTTCTTCTAGACGTGAATGAATTTGGCTTTGTTCCGCCTTGATCTGTTGCTCACGTTGACTATTCTCAGACTCTATTAAATATTTCAACGCAGTGAGCTGACGTTGCCTTTTGTTCAGATCGTCTGTAGAGATGGCTCCAACACTTGCCAAGTGCCTGACGCGATGAATATCTTTCTGCAACTGTTCCATACGCATAGCTCCAAGAAGATCTTGATTCTTGTCTTGCAATAACATTTGCTCTAATCGTGACTGAGCTGCTTTCATCTCTACCTCCTGAGTCACCGGATCAATACGACCCATAAGAGATCCACTGGCTAGGCAATCACCAACTTTTGCCTGAAGCTCTGTGACGCGACCCGCCATTTCGCTCTGCACAACGGTGAGGCTGTTTGGCTTGATCAACACGCCACGTCCGCTGACGCGAACAGGGATACGGCCGACAATCGACCAGGCCAAAATAGTAATGCTGAAAAAGCTCAGCGAAGCCAATAGGATCCATTGACTTGGCCGAAGCAGCTGTAGAGGTTGGTCGAGTTGTTCAGGACTGGAGAGTGCATCCAGTGCAGTCTTACGGAAAAGGCTCATTGGATTTGACGCTCCATCAATCGAGCAAACACTCCTTTGCTATTGATCAGGGCGTCGTAATTACCTTGTTCCTGAACCTGTCCTTGATCTAAAACGACGATACGGTCTGCATGACGTATCGTGCTCAGACGGTGCGCAATCACCAAGCGAGTGATGGATAGTTTCTCAAGGCTATTGCTAACGATTGCTTGAGTATGGTTGTCGAGTGCACTGGTGGCCTCGTCAAAAATCAGTAAGCGAGGCTTTCTTACGAGTGCACGGGCAATACCGACACGCTGGCGCTGACCACCTGAAAGAGTGCCACCGCCATCAGGAATGACAGTTTGCATCCCCATTGGCATTTCGCGAATCTCATCGGCCAAGCCCGCCAATTCGGCTGCATGCCATGCCTCTTCTTCCTGGATCACAGCACCACCCGCAATAACCTCGATCAGAGAACCACTAAACAGTGAGTTGGTTTGAAGCACAGTACCAATTTGGCGGCGAACACTACGCAATTCAAGGCCACTAAGAGGTTGGCCATCCAATCGAATCACGCCATCTTCTGGAGCAGCAAATCCAAGCAAGAGACGGACCAAGGTCGATTTACCTGAGCCTGAAGGACCGACAATTGCAACATATTCACCAGCCTTAGCCTCAAAGCTGACGCTATCGAGCACCAGAGGTCGGTCTTCAGAATAACGGTAACTAACGCGATCAATTTGAATATCACCACGCAGGATACCGGCCTCTTGATGGTCATCATCAGATTCAACATTTGCATCAAGCATTGGCCTGAAACGTTCATAGATGATTGGCAAGTCAAAGGCGCCTGACAGCAAGCCAGCCAAACCAGCGATGCCACCAATAAAAGTTCCAAATGCTGCCAAGAAACCAAGCTGTTGCCCTACATTTGGAGCATTCAAAATTGCAGAATTAGAAGCCTCTGAGATCAACTTAGTGATCATTATATAAACAAGTAATGTGCCAAGGTTGGGCATTACTGCTTGCAATAGCTTTACAGTTGCCTGCTTGGCATCGAGAGAATTTTCAAGGGCAATCACTTGCTTAAATCGTCCCGCCCACCATTGGGCTGCAGCTGCTTCAGCACCCGCTATTCGAAGTTTGCTCACAGAGCTGATTAACTCAAGATTACGACTTTGAGCCGCAGCCTTAGCCGTCTCTTGGCGGCGTTGAAGAGATCGAGATTGTACTGCCATGATGGCGGTAGGTAGCACAATCAGACCTGACAGAACCACAGCCAACACTGTTAGCTTGACGCTGATGCGTAGCATGAAGAGGAGATAAAGACTGGTGAGCAGAAACTTCACCAAGCCTCCCTCCATGAGCACTCTGATCTCTTTTCGAAGTTCCTCAAGCGCACCAAAGCGCAACTGCAACTCACCCACAGTACGTTGACGAAAAAAGTCAATTGGAAGACTTAAAACCCGTTGCATCCCTGCCAATTGGATGCGTGCTGCACCGCTTTGCTGAGTTAGTAACACATCCCTGCTTTGCACCCACTCCAAACCAACTCTGGTGATGCCTCCGACAAACAACAACATGCTGATCTGCAATAGAAGCGAGAGGTCTCGATCTGGGAGCGCTTGATTGGCAATCGCGGTGTTGAATGCCGGCGTCAACATTGCTAAAAATGTTGCCAACACCATGACGGCAACACCACTGCGAAAACCGCCACTCAAAAGGCCAAGGCAAGTGCCTAAGCCAGCACCGGATGCCGCCATACAGAAAACCCATCGAGCTGCCCCAACCTCACGGCCGATAGAGAGCAAAAAACCAAGTGCCAAGCCGAGAAGAAGGCCAATCACAATGAATTGAGTGATCTCTCTGGGCTTTCCAAATGCAAAGCGCAACAAACCAGGCGTAGTGAGATCTTGGCGCATTAAACCTGGGCTAATGGCCACCATGCGTGGGCTGAGCTTGCTCAGAATCGTCCGGCAATCAGCCACGGGGATTGGATGGGGCATGCTCTCAGGAGCCCAGAGCATATAACCATTTTTTTTAGATTGAAGCAGAGCAGGGGAATCGCGATCCTCTTCGAAAAAAGCAATGAGATCACCACAGTTTTGTTGTAATTGATGTTCGTTCATCACGACATCACGTCCAATCAATCCATTGCTCTCAAGTAAATGCTGCAAGTATCGACGTGAATTTAAGCTATCACTCCCTACTGAGATAGCAGCATGAGCAGTTCGCCCCCTGATGAGGGCAATGCAACGCATTAATGCATCATCCTGATGCGATACCCCAATCAAGCTGGAATTCAAAGTGTCATCAGATTCAAGGTGGCGAAATAATTCAGTTGCCGTCGATTGATCAAGCGCCAAATGGCTGGCCAACCTCTCATCATGTCTATGAATTAGTTCAAAACTGAGCGCCTCAAATAGACCACAAATATTTCCAGATTGATCGTGCACAAGATTGGGATTTAGCTGCTTCAGAAGTGTGCATAGCTGGTCCTCTAACCATGCATTTCCACGTGATGCATCTGGAATTTCCTCTCCAAGGAAAGTAACATCTTGTGCAGTTCTGAGTTGAAGCGGTAGTGCAGTGACCGTCTCACGAGGCAAACCTGGCAGCACAATACCCACAGGTACTCGCAAAATCGTAAAGCCACTGATCACGACCATCAGACCATGACCATCTGCCTTGAATGGATGGTCAGGCCATGAAATCAACTCACCAGCAAAAACCTTCATCACGGGCGCCCAGATGAACCTTGAAAATGTTCACATAGATTGCTAAATCTCTGGCCAGCACGATTAATGATACCAAGCTGATTGAGATCGAGCTGATCATCATCATTGCCTTGCTCAGCGGCTCCACTTCGTGTTGCCAATTGCCGGCTTAGCAGTTGATCCCGACTACGTTGAGACAGCATACAACTCAAACTACGATAAAATCTTGCGGCAAAATCAGGTCGTTGATGAAATGCCAACTTCAGCTGTTGCTTATTGATCTCAAGAAGTTCCATTCCGTTGGAACTGATGACACTCGCCGTTGCGCCTTGAGAATCTGCAATGAGCAATGTAAGTTCTCCAAGTAGCTCACCACGGCGAGAGCTTCCCACCTGCTTATTGCCACCATTCAAGCTCACAAAAATCTCTGCCTCACCGGACAAGATTAGATAAATTGAAGACACTTTTTCTCCTTGCATTAAAAGCCGATCACCAGGCTTGATCCTTCGCAGCGAACCAAGTGTTGCAAGCAAGTTGATATCTCGATCATTGAGCTTAGAAAAAAGAACAAAGACCTTTCGCAATGGTTCTATCTCGACACCAGCTTCACTATTCCGATGAATCCAAGCATTTTGCCGATTGATCTGGCTGGCAAGTTTCCTGGCAATGATCCAATGCAAGTCCGCCGAAAGCTTGGGATCATCTTCAGCCAAGCGTTCCAAAACAGAGGGCTTTAGTGCAAGTAATTTGCATGGGCTCAGCGCAAGCACAGTTGCCACTGCTGGACGATTTTCAAGCCAGCTCATTTCTCCTACAATCGCACCATGGCCTAAGATCGCCAATTGCTTTTGATTACCACTTGGATCGGTCGTTTGAACGGATAACTCACCATCCACTAGGACATACACAGAACTACTGAGATTTCCCTCGACGATCAAGGGCTGACTAGCATCAATTCTTGTCATTTGACCAGATGCTTCCAGCCAGGCGATCAAATCATCGCCGGCTTGCTCGAATAAATTAAACTCGCCAGCGCTGCGCATGCTGATGCTGATGCCGCGGACCCATGTATTTAATCCTAGTTGAGTTTAGCCATTGCGGCAACAAATACACCACAGCCCAAGACAACTTTTTCAGCTCAAAAGCATATGATCTCGGCTCGCTTTTGCAACAGATCAGAAATCAAAAAAGCAAGCTAGAGAACAAGCCTTGATGGATGCATATTAGCAAGACGAGAGGAATACAGAAAGAGGTTTCTAGGGGGCGTTAGCGTAAATCCTTGAATTGATAATTTTCACTATCAGCAAAACATATTCAGCCAGGAAGTCTTTAGGTGGCACGATGCACGAGAATGATTAGTATTGGCAAGAGCCTATTGAAGCAATAGGCAGAGGCACAAATCAGGGAGATGCTGCCACGGCACTGATTCAATGCTTAATTAAAACTCCTGGTTTTTCACTTTAACTTGGTCATTGCTGATGAAGGTTTCAAGGCGAACAGCATTGCGCGCAGCTGTGTACTTGGCGACACCATGGCTTTTGTTTGGGCCAAGCCAGTTACGTGCTCGTAATTCACGAGACGCACAGAATAGCGAGAAGCATGTTGTTGTTATTGGTGCAGGAATGGCTGGGATTAGCGCCGCCAAGCAGTTACTGGTCAATGGTTATAGGGTGACGGTGCTCGAGGCTCGAGATCGACCAGGAGGACGAATCTGGACGACTCAACGCTTAGGTGTACCAGTTGATTTAGGAGCAGCCTGGATTCATGGTGACTCTAGAAACAACCCTTTAATGAAGTTAGCTAGGGAGCACAGCTTAAGAACTCGAGCAACCGACTGGGATGAGACTTGGCTTTACAAAAAAGGGCAGGGCGTGATCGAAAATGATAGTGATTACGAGCTAATTGAAGAAAAAGCCCAGCAGATCATCAACCGCATCCATGACTTGCAGCGCACAGCATCAGACAACGAATCAATGGGGAATGCAATCAATTTACTGCTGGAATCCACCAGTGGTTCTTCTATTATTAAAGATGGAGTGAGATGGTGGCTATCAAGCGAGATCGAAGCTGTCATGGGAGTCAACTACAAGGACTTATCACTTAAATATTGGGATGAAGATGAAGAATTTGACGGTAGTGACTTACTGCTAGAGAAGGGGTACGGCAATTTGATCGAAAAAATGGCTACAGGACTAGATATTCGCTACCAACACATTGTGGATAAAATACAATATTCTGAAGGTGGTACAAAAGTCTCTGGAGGATGGGGGTCAATGGAAGCAGATAGTGTCCTTATTACAGTGCCACTTGGGGTGCTAAAAGAAAGCTTCATTCAATTCACGCCTAAACTTCCCCGAGGCAAGCTAGATAGTATTGAAAGACTAGGCATGGGGCTACTAAATAAAATCGTAATGCGCTTTAGAGAGCCATTTTGGCCATCAGATGCTCATCGCCTCGGATTACTGAGCAGCACAACATTAGAACGAGTGGAATTCTTTCCGATCCCCCCATTAGCAGACAGTACAGTTCTACTTGCACTGGTTTATGGAGACTTTGCTCGGAGGATAGAGGATTTACCGAAGCAACAAATTGTTCAACTTTTACTCTCGCAATTGAGGGATATGTTTGGTGAGACTGTTCCTTCAGATGTCTTAGACATTATGATTACCGGTTGGGGAAATGATGAATTTGCTATGGGCTCTTATTCACATATTCCACCAGGCGCTTCACTGCAAGATTGTGAGGATCTCTCTAAACCGGTTGGCGCAAGTTTGTTCTTTGCAGGAGAAGCAACTAACCGCCTATATCCTGGCACGGTGCATGGTGCATATTTGTCGGGATTACGAGCAGCCAGACAGATAGAATTGGCCCATTCATGATCAATAAAATCATCACAATGAACAAAGCTATGCTGTTCATATTCACTGCTTGTTCATCGTTTAAGGCACACCTAGGATTTACTAATTAATGAGATTTTCTCTGACCAGTATTCGTTTCGTTCTAACTGGAGGAGTGACACTCTGTATTGTTCTTGTTGGTGGATTAGTAGGCGGAATTTCAATATGGGGCGGAATGAGCTCAGCCATGAGCCTGACTCGAATGGCACAAGTGAAGCAAACCATGATGTTGTCAGAGGAGTTAACCTCATTCACTAATTCTCTTCGCCAGGAAGCCGCCACAATTTCGGAAGTAATTGGCCAATCTGCTTTTGGCTTAAACAACAAAGAGATAATTACTATTTTATCAGCCTATTCAGAGCACAAAAGCTCCCTAACAAGTATTACAATTGTTCGCAAGAATAGAACCAACGTATGGGTTGGTCGTTGGAAAGGAGAAGTCGTCCATGAAGTGAATACTGAGCTAGCTGAGGAAGCCTATGTCTATGCAATTGAAGGGAGACCAGGTGATGGGGGTGAAGGGTTTGAGGATATTTACATCGAACCATCAGAAGGTCGACCAGTAATTACATATACAAAGCATTTTGCAGACCAGAGCAATCAACCTGCCGGCACTTTATATCTCGACTTGGGATTAAAGACACTTTCCAAGTCATTATCTGATATACCGGGTCCTGATCAAGAGAAAATATTTATCTTTGATGCCAATGGATCGGCCATTGCTCATCCCTCCCTCATCAAGATGGAAGCTTACAAAACTTTTAGAAAAGTCCCTCATATAGGGAATCTAGGTGATCCCGTCGCCAAGGCCATCTATCAGAAAATAAGTACAGGGAATTTCGATATGACGGACATCAAGGTAGGCAAGGAAGCCTGGCTTGTTTCTATTGCTCGGAACCAAGATGTTGGTGATTCTGATTGGTTCGCAGTGTCTGTAATCCCCCGCCAAGTTGTTTTGGGGCCAGTGTTAGACAGAGCAAAATTAGTCACCTTTATTTCACTTGTGATTGTGGTGGCTGCAATTATTATTAGCCAGTTAGTTGGTCGTTCTATAGCTCGACCATTGGGCAAGCTTGCTTCCGCAGCCGCTGCGGTCCAGGAGTTGGATTTAAAGCTTGCAGTATCTGAGTTGAGTTATTTTGATGAGTTGAGAAAAACGGAGAAGGCATTTCGTGCAATGCTTCGAAGTTTAGATGTGTTTGCTAAATATGTGCCCAGCAGCTTAGTAAGGCGTTTAATGCAACTGCAGGCAAATGGATATTCAGTGATTGCTGAGGAAAGAAAAGTTACCATCCTTTTCACTGATGTTGTCGGATACACCTCAATCTCAGATGGCATGCCTCCTGCCGAGCTCGCTGCTCTTCTGAATGAGTACTTTGAGATACTTGTCGACAAAGTCATTGAACATGGCGGTACAGTGGATAAATTTATTGGTGATGCCTTGATGGTTTTTTGGAATGCTCCTGACCATCAACCTGATCATGCTGACCGCGCCATTCAAGCTGGACTAGCGATTCAGGAAGCCGTCAGAGGATTTAATGCACTGAGGTCTGCCAAGGGTTTGATGCCTTTAGAAACAAGAATCGGAATGCATACTGGGTTAGTCCTTGCAGGTGAAATTGGCTCGACTGAGCGTATGAACTACACGATCGTCGGTGATGCAGTTAATACTGCTGCTAGGCTTGAATCTTTAGGGAAAAGTGTTGGGCAAATGTTGTGCATTTCTAGCTCAACAAAGGATGAAGCTCACGGCATTTATCAATGGCAAGAGGTTGATCGAATCATCTTAAGGGGGAGGTCGGATCAAACATTAGTTTATACAATTAAAGACGCTTAAACCTTCCCCACATAGGACTTAGAGCCATCAATGATTCATCAAAAGCCCTTCTTAAATGGATGGATGGATGGATGGATGGATGGATGGATGGATGGATGGATGGATGGATGGATGATTTTTCCCTATTGTCGATTACCTTAGATTGCCCCGAGGGCTCTTCAACTCAACGCTGCTAGATCTTGCTTAATAAGATCGACAAGACGTCAACTTCATGGCACTTCGCTGAACTGCAGTTGCTAAATCCTGAAACACAAATCGGGCGTCACAACCTACTGACACAAGCCCCTAAGGTGATGTTCAGTCACATTGTGAGGGTAACTTGTGAGAAGGGGAAAGAGCGTCAAAGAGCCAAGGAGTTATCGACATTAATCCACACAACCTCCTCACTTTCAAAGACATCTAGCACGATACATGAGTCTGCTCATATCCGAGAAATCAGTTCGTGCATGCAGAGCATGCCAGTTATCACACAACAGCACATCACCAGACTCCAACCTCACATGTTCGACAAATGAAGACTCCTGAATTGCCTTTTCAAATGCCTGAGCAAGGCTAAGGTCAGAATCATTTTTGCAAACGATGTTATCGCTCCGCCAGCGAATAGTTCCATCCTTAAGAAAGATCGGCGATGGGGGCGAAAAAGCCGGAGTGGATTTGGACCTAAACACCGCCGGAACAGCCCAACTCCAGACGCTCTGTTTCATCCGCTCGACTGCTTGACTGCCAAGTGCCTCTAGCGCAACTTGATAGGCATCCTTCATACTGATCAGAAGGTTGTCACCACCATCGGCTGCAGGGGTATTGCAGGCGAGAATGAACAGAGGTTCAGGATATTGATGATATTGCGAATCGGTATGAAAGCCTGCGGGACCAGCAATTTCGGAATACGTTCCCGTGCTCTTACGGGGTTGTACTGGCCAGGAACCTGTCCCTCCATCACGAAGGGACAGGTCACCGAAGCCCTTAGCAAAATCCTCAACCGCGGCAGCAGTAACTGGTTTAGACAATACCTGTCTGAACACACGATACTTCGTCTGTTCAGAGAACAGCGACTTCAAATCGGCATCTGTTAGGGGCATGCGAGCAACACCCTATAGAAGGGATCGTATATCACTTCATAGACCAGCAAAGAGTCAACAAGTCTATAGCTTTCTGCATACAAACCACCAACAGTCCCTTTTGATGATGTTGTGATTGACTTCGATTGTAGTGAATACAGCGTTCGAAATAGAGTGACCAAGCCACAACGGAATCGGCCGCCAATTAGGGATTGCTACTGAGCATCACAATCCATCTCAGATCGAACAACAGAATTCAATAGCGAGGAACGCCAGGATCAATCTGCTGTGACCAGGCATCGATCCCACCTTCAACGTTGATTGCCCTAATGCCATGGCCAGCCAGAGCCTGGACCGCCTTGGCAGAGCGCCCACCCAGTTTGCAGTGCACGAAGAGCGGTTTGTCGGCGGAAAGAGCACGGATTCGTTCCACGGCTTCGCCGCTTTCGATCGTTGCCAGAGGAATCAATTCCGCACCGGGGATCACGGCCACCTCCGCCTCCGGCGGATTACGCACATCCACCAACACCAAAGCCTCGCCTGCATCAAGTCGTTGCTTGAGCTCCTGAACGCTCACGCTATCCATGCCTTCCATGTCCTCCGGGACCGATCCGACGCCACTGGCGCCGCAGAACGCTTCGTAGTCAATCAGCCGATCGATCACCGGCCTCTCAGGAATGGGCTGCAAACGGAATTCACGGAACCGCATCGCCAACCCATCCACCACGAGAAGCCTCCCGTCCAGAGGTTGACCGATGCCAGTGATCACCTTGATCGCTTCGGTGGCCTGCAGTAAACCGATCAACCCCGGCATCACCCCGAGAACACCCCCTTGCGCACATGAGGGCACAAGACCCGGCGGTGGGGGTTCGGGCACCAAATCGCGGTAATCCGGACTGGAAGCGGTGAGGTTGAACACACTCACCTGACCTTCAAATCCCTGCACAGAGCCATAGATGCATGGCTTGCCCAACAACACACAGGCGTCATTGATCAGATATCGACTCGGGAAGTTATCGGTGCCATCACAAATCAGGTCGTAGGGGCGAAACAGCTCCAGGGCATTGGTCGGCGTGATCCTCGTGTTGTAGGTGTCCACCCTGCAAAAAGGGTTGAGATCGTTGATCCGGGCACGCGCGGATACAACCTTGTCCTCGCCCACGCTGGACGTGCCATGGATCACCTGACGCTGAAGGTTGGAGTGATCCACCACATCGAAATCAACGATGCCAATACGCCCAACCCCTGCAGCCGCCAGGTAGAGCAGCAACGGTGATCCGAGGCCACCGCTGCCGACACACAGCACCGATGCAGCCTTCAGGTGCCTCTGGCCTTCAATCCCAAGCTCAGGCAGGCTGAGATGACGGGCATAACGGGCCCGCTCTTCCTGACTGATGTCAGCGGTTTGATCCGCGGAATCGCCTGACACAGATGAACAAAGTGAACGACACCCTTAGTCAGTGTGTGCCACAGCGCCAGCCTCGGGCTCGAGCCACCAGGCGCGAAAGGAGTGATCTTTGGCCATGATCACCATCAACGAAGGTTCATAAAGCCAGCGGCGATCCGTGAGCGAAGGGATGGCCTCGCCGCCAGGGTGGGAGTGAGCGCTGCCAAGCACCTGACATCCGCAATGGCGCCCCCAGCGCTGGGCATGAAGCTGCTCCCGCGGATCGATTGCGAAACGGTTGTGAAGGCTGGGTGAAGTCTGTGTTGAGCGGTCTTCTGTGGCTCCATGCTGCTGATTTGCCAGCTCGGGCAATCCCTCCAAACCTGAACGCCAGACGTTGCAGCAGGGCCACACCGCTCTGACGTTCCAAGCCTGGTGACTGCGGTCTCCTAGCAGCAGGGCACATCCCTCGCGAGGGAAAGCCGAGACGAGCGTGCGGCGGAGAATGATCAGGACATCGGAATCGAATGCCAGAAGCCATGGCGTTTCGAGAGAATGACCGATACGCTCAACGAACATTTTGCAGCTGCCCCGGGCTCATGAGTGAGGACACCACTGCGGTCAAGGACCCCACGTCAACCGAAACCATGCCTGACAGCGACTCCAACCCCACCACTGAAACGATCAACTTCACCGAGCGCTACAGCGAAGTGCTGGGCAAGGTGAATGAAACCCTCGACCAAGTGGATTGGAGTCAAGTCGGCCGAATTGGCAAGGTGGTCGGCATCTTGGCAGCTGTGATTGTTGCGCAAATTCTGATCAAAGGAATCTTAGACACGATCAACTTGCTGCCAGTGGTGCCAGGTCTTCTCGAGCTCTTGGGTGTCGTCGTCGTCGGCCAATGGAGCTGGAACAACCTCACAACCAGCGACAAGCGTTCCGCTTTGGTGAATCGTGTTCAAACGCTTCGCCAGGAATACCTCGGCTGATTCAATCGAATCGCTGTTTCAACAGGCGGATGGATTGGCGGCACTGCTGCCGATAACCACCGCCAAAAAGATTGGCGTGATTGAGCAGGTGATACAGGTTGTAGACCTCGATCCGGTCTGAGGCCCCGAACGCCAGGGGCCATTCCTCCTCATAAGCCGTATAAAAGCCCTGGCTGAACCCTCCGAAGAGATGGGTCATCGCCAGATCCACCTCACGATCGGCCCACCAGCTGGCCGGATCAATCAAGGCACCTCGGCCATCAGCCAAGACGCCGGCATTTCCACCCCAGAGGTCGCCATGGACAAGCGATGGGGCTGGGCTGTGCTCTTCCAGCACCTGCGTGAGCACCTCCAGCCATGCCTTGGAAGGAAGCTCCAGGCCCCAGGCTTGGGCGAGCCGGAGCTGGGGGCACAATCGCAGCTGCACGTATGCCTCCCCCCAGCTGTCGCGCCAGCCTCCTGGTTGCGGACCCAAGCCGATATATCCATCGCTAGACCAGCCATAACGGCCAGGACCCCGCTGCATCGAATGCCGATGCAGCTTGGCCAGCCCCCGACCAAGGGCTGCCTGATCGCCACCCGTCTGGTCCAGCCAAGGCACCACCAACAGCGCCTGACTGGATTCGGCACGAAGCAGGGCCAGGGGCTTCGGCACCATCAAATCGCGAGGATCTGCAGCGGCATTCAAGGCCTGAAGGCCCAGCCTTTCGGCCTCCAACATGGCCTCTGTGCCCTGCTTGGCAAAGAGCACCCTGCCGTCCGAGAACTGAAGCTGCCAGGCGGACTGGCTGCAACCACCACCGAGTGAACGGCAATCCTCGAGGCGTGCTCCGCCCATGAGAGAGGAGTTCTGACGGAGAATCTGTTCCAGTTCTGCCCGCATCCACGGCACCAGGCCCTGCACTGCCAGCATGGCCTGATGGAGCCTGAACAGGACGTCATCGTGATTGGCGGTGGCATCGCCGGACTGACTGCAGCCGCACTACTCGCCCACGACAACATCAACGTGACCCTGCTGGAGGCCCATCACCAGCTCGGGGGATGCGCTGGCACATTCCGGCGAGGGCCGTATACGTTTGATGTTGGCGCCACCCAGGTCGCAGGCTTGGAACCGGGCGGAAGCCATGCCCGCATCTTTCGGCACCTCGGACTTGTCCCACCGGCTGCCGAGCAACTCGATCCCGGCTGTGTTGTGGATCTGGCCGATGGCAGTAAGCCGGTCCACCTCTGGCATGACCCAACCCGTTGGCATCAAGAACGTGCCCATCAATTCCCAGGTTCCGAGAGGTTCTGGGCTCTCTGCTCCTGGCTGCATCAACGGAACTGGGCCTTTGCCGGGCATGACCCCGTGCTGCCAGTGCGCAACGGCTGGGATTTTCAACGCACCCTCAAGGCGATCGGACTCGGCACCTTGGCCAGCAGCCCATTCAGTCTGATGAGCGTCGCAGACCTGCTCCGTCTCTGCGGCTGCGCAGACCAGCCGCGGCTGCGACGTTTTCTAGATTTACAGCTGCGGCTTTACTCCCAGGAGCCCAGCGAGCGAACGGCCGCTCTCTATGGCGCCACCGTGCTGCAAATGGTGCAGGCACCGCTGGGGCTCTGGCATCTCCATGGCTCGATGCAGGTGCTGAGCGAACTGCTCGCGAGCGCCATTCGCCGCGATGGAGGAGAGGTCAGCCTGAAGCGTCGTGTGACCCGACTGGAACGAACCGAGACCCATCAATGGATTGTGCACGGACAAGATCGCAATGGCACCAGTCACCAGTGGCGCTGCCAAGAGCTGATCTGCAGCCTGCCTCCCCAGTGCCTGCCCGCGCTCTTCCCCCAAGGTGACGGCCAGAGATCGCCACTGCCCGCGCACTACAGAAACCGACTGCAGAGACTGGAAGCCCCAAGCGGAGCACTGGTGCTTTACGGAGCCCTGGATCGCAGTCTGCTGCCGCAAGATTGCCCTCTCCATCTCCAGCGCGATGGAGAGGATCCTGGTTCCTTGTTCGTCTCTGTCAGCCGCGACGGAGATGGGCGAGCCCCCAGCGGACAAGCCACCCTGATCGCCAGCGTGTTCACCGATCCACGCCAGTGGGCTGAGCTCACGGAACCAGAGCACCAGAAACGCAAGCGCAAGACGTTAGACACCATGCGCAGCAGCCTGGAGAGCTGGCTCGGCATTCCCACACAGGGATGGAATCACCTCGAGCTCTCGACGCCAAGAGCCTTTGCCCACTGGACCGGACGGCCTCAGGGCATCGTGGGAGGCCTGGGCCAGCACCCCCACCATTTCGGCCCGTTCGGGCTGGCCAGCCGCACACCAGTTCCAGGTCTATGGCTTTGCGGGGACTCCATCTATCCCGGGGAAGGGACCGCCGGCGTCAGCCTCTCAGCCCTGATGGCATGCCAGCAACTGATGGCCCGCCGCGGCAGCTCACTCACGGTTGAATAACCAGAATCGACAAGCCCACAGCGACAACCAGCCTCTCCAACAGCTAGAGGAAATCGGGTCGTTGGCTCTGCGTCTGCCTGAGCACACTCTCAAGCTGATCCCAGTTCCCTTCCAGGATCGTCTCTTCCAGCTGCTCCAAGCTCCAGCGATAAGCGGCCAGTCCCCGTAGGACTGCCGCCGTGTTGCTGGCCGCCATCGCCGTACCTAACTGCGGATTACCACCACCGACCCGGGTGGTGTCGGCAAAACCGCTGGAGGCCAGCTGGCGAGCTAACGCCAACACCGCTGGATCCCGCTCAGATCCGACGGCCTGCAAGAGAGCGGCACTCACCAGCACAGGCACATGGGAGATCAGCGCCACAGCCTGGTCGTGGCGGTCTGCCTCCGTGACCAAACAATGACTACCCACCGCCGTGGCCAAAGCCTCCACCATTGCCAGTGCTTGGGGATCGGTAGCAGCCTCAGGGGTGACCACCCATGGACGCCCTCGAAACAAATCCCGCAGACCTGCTTCCACGCCAGCCTCCGCGGTACCAGCCATGGGATGACTAGCGACGAAACGCGGGTGCAGCGAGCGCCAAGTCGCCAGCACCGCTCCCTTCACAGACCCCACATCCGTCACCACCGCCTCCCGGGGCAAAGCCGAGATCAAAGCGGCATCAGGATCGAGAAGCCGGTTCAACGGCATCGCCAGAATCACCAATTCAGAGCCCGCAAGCGCTTGAGGATCCGTACTGACCTCGTGCACAAGGCCACGTTCGAGAGCCCGATCAGCGGTGCATTGACGATGGGTAATCCCCCTCACTCGACAACCAAGAGCCTGAAGATCTAGGCCAAGCGAGCCACCGATCAACCCAAGCCCCACCACTCCCACCGTCGTGGGCAATCCAGTCAGGGCGACCTTCTCGCGCTGCATTACCACCCGATCGACTCGCCCCATGTTGATCGACGGTCAAGCGCACACCAACACCCTTGAGGGGTCCAATTAGGCTCAGCAGATGCTGGAAGCGCGTGCCCATCAGCAGCTCAAGCACCTGCTCCAGCAGGAGCGCTCCTCCTGGCCCCATCACCTCACCCTCAGCCGCCTGATGGCACGGGGACTGCGACGCAGGGATTCGGCCTTGTTTCAACTTGCTCCAAGCAGCCAGGAGCACTGGTGGCTCGGTGTTCTCGTACCTCTATGCCTGCAGAGCCGCCGTGCGGTGTTGGTCCTCGAAGAGCCCCAGAAACGACGGCTCCTGCAGGTAGAACGGCCACGCCTGCTGGAGGCTGGCCTCAAACTCGCCTGTTGGACAGCCGAGACGCCACCGCCAGGAGATCAAGTCTGGGTTCTTTCCACAGCTGGTTTGGTGCGCGCCCACCAGCAAGGACTGCTGATGCCTGACCACCAACTGGTCGTGCCAGAAGGACAACACTTCAGCCAGCGTCTACGCAACGCACTCGCAACGGAGATCGGCCCCAGTGACTGGGAACGGCTACGCCAGGCCCACCCTTGCGCGGATGCCGCTCTGCTTGAGCTGCACGAACGCCTCAGTCGCCGCGTGTTCGCGCAGGCCACCCGCAACGATGCTCAGGTGCGCCTCGATGGCAGCGCACTGTTGGCCCTGCGGGATCTTGTAGGCCTGCTGGGCCCCTTACCCGACCCCTGGACGGACCTCATCCGCGCCAGAGAAGACCAGTGGGTGAGTTGGGCCTCTTTGGACCATCGCCTGCTGCAGTGGCGCTGGCATCTGGACGTGCTCGAACCGTTGCAAGAGCTCCGTGAGCTAATTGAGCACCAACCAGCGCTGTTGATCAGTGGAAATGGCCAGGCAGACCCACTCGAGCAAGAATTAACGACCGCCGGACTCAATCTTGATGTGGTCGTGCATCTGCGCGAACCCTCACTGTTGGACCCATTGCCTCTGTTTGCCCCACGTCGCCAACCGCTGCCCAATACCGAAGTGTTCTCAGAGCACTTGCTGGATCAGGCGCGTCGATTAATCCTCGGTCGATCCGGACTGACCGTGGTGCTGCTCAACGACGACGGGATGCGCCAGCGGCTGACCAGCGAACTGGCGGGTGAATTTGGCAGTCGGGTGATCCACGAGGCCACAAGCCCCGAAAGCAACGGCGTGATCTGCTGCCGCTGGGACTGGTGGTTGCAGCACCAGGATCAACTGCCGCTTCCTGAGCAGCTGATTGTGGCCCTACTCCCCCTGGCCAGCTTGGAGTCACCACTCACCGCTGCGCGCGTGGAAGCCCTGAAACGCCAGGGACGCGACTGGTTCCGCGAACTTCTACTGCCAGAAGCCCTCCTGCAAATCGCACCAGCCGTGGCTCCTCTTCGCCGCAACGGTGGCCGCCTGGCCATCCTTGATGGACGGGTGAGGGGCCGGAGCTGGGGGGAACAGGTGCTGACAACCCTTCAACCCTGGACCCCTCTGCAGCGCCTGCTCCCCCAATGAGCCCATCCGAGAACAAACCACAATCACACCCCTAGGCTGCTGCCTATCCAGAGCACTGCTCCGCATGGGAGAAGCCCGCCGTCGCGCCAGCCAGGGGATGCCACCCCGAAAGCCGAAACCCGCCAACGGGTCATCGGAACGGGTCGTCTCCTGGCTCCCCCTCACCAAGCAACAAACCAGTCAGTTCATGGCCATCACAACCCGTGGGGCCTGGATCGGCATCGGCTCTTTGGTGGTGCTCTGGGTCGTCGTGCGTTTCATCGGTCCAGCCGCAGGTTGGTGGAGCCTGGCTGATACACGTTGATTGAAGCCGCAACGACGACGGCGCCCCCTGCAGAGACATCAGGCCTGTCTGCAGGCCCACACATCCGCCGCGAATCTAAAGGAAACATTTAAAATGCTTGAGGTCACGTGGCCTCAAGCGCATGTTTCATCGTCTGGCCCAGCAGTACCGCTCTGTCGTGCATGACCTGGTGATGAGCCTTCAGGCTCTTGCCAGCAGTCTGAAGACATGCGGCATGACCGCCTCCTGCTACGTCTGCGATGACGGAAGCGAAGACCATGGCGCCTCATTCGTGGCCGATCTGGGTGATCAACACATGGTCAGGTTCCTGGTATCCGATTACGGCATCAGCTGGGTTGAATCCCGCAATGGGCGCGAACTCGTGAAACTCGAAGGCGCCGAAGCCATTCAAGAACTGGAGCGTCTATCGCAGTTCCTACAGGGACTCAGCAAGGGCAGCAATGAACTTGCTGCCAAAGCCGAGACCAACAAACAAGCAGCTCTGCCCCCTGACTGACCCCCACATCGATCAGCTTGCTGCGACATCAGCGCAGCATCCCTTAGGCCGCAGCTGACGCAGCCTTTGGATCGTCGGCCTTTTTATCAGCGCTAGCTGCAGCTGCATTGCCCTTGGCCGCCGCAGTGCGCGCAGCCGCCGCAAGAGGACGCATCGAGTTGGAGGTCACCTCTGAGCCATCGGTGAGCTTCTGACGCACCAACACCTCAATCGTCTCCTTGGCTTCGGGGTTCTGCTCGAGCCAGCCGATGGTGTTGTCGCGACCCTGACCGATGTTGTCGCCTTCGTAGCTGTACCAGGCCCCTTTGCGGATCACCACACCGGTTTCCTCAGCGAGATCCAACAAGCAGCCAAGGGTGCTGATGCCACGGCCGAACAGGATGTCAAATTCTGCGATCCGGAACGGGGGGGCCACCTTGTTTTTGGCCACCTTGACCTTGGCCCTGATTCCGTATTCCTCAGTTCCGCGCTTCAGGGTCTGAATGCGACGAATATCAAGCCGCACTGACGCATAGAACTTGAGAGCGTTACCACCCGTCGTGGTCTCCGGATTGCCATAGGTGACCCCAATCTTCAGGCGCAACTGATTGAGGAAAATCACCGTGCAACCAGACTTGCCAATGTTGCCAGTGATTTTGCGCATCGCCTGGCTCATTAAACGAGCCTGACTCCCCACCGCCAAATCACCCATTTCCCCTTCGATCTCAGCGCGGGGCGTCAGAGCAGCCACAGAGTCGACCACGACGATATCCACCGCGGCCGAACGCACCAGCTGATCTACGATCTCCAACGCCATCTCACCGGTGTCGGGCTGGGAGACGAGAAGATTCTCGATATCGACGCCTAGCGACGCGGCATACACCGGATCGAGGGCGTGCTCGGCATCCACAAAGGCAGCCACACCACCCCGACGCTGCACTTCAGCGATCGCATGCAACGTCAGCGTGGTCTTACCAGAACTCTCCGGGCCGTAAACCTCAACCACACGCCCTTTGGGATAACCGCCACCCAAAGCGAGATCGAGGGTGAGGGCACCGGTCGAGATGGTTTCAACCCGCATGCGGGAGGCATCCCCAAGGCGCATGATCGATCCCTTGCCAAAATTGCGCTCGATCTGACCAAGCACAAGGTTCAGGGCTTTATCGCGCTCACCGGGGCGAGCATCGGATCCGGAGGACTGGGCGGCTTTCACGTCAACTGGCATGGCAGAAAAAACTAAGGGGTGGAAGGGCGTTACAGGCCGCAGACCAGGACGGCGCAAAAAGCGCTGCGACTGAACCACTAGGCACTGAACAGACCATCCAGTGCCCAAGACGCAGTCGATCGTCCCATGTAGTACAGATGTACGTTAACGAATCAAGTCCAGTCCGCCAAGGGGGCAGCGAACTGCGTCAGTTCCAACAGCTGCACGCCTTGGGGCAGGGCGTGACGATCAGACGGACGCAAATAGCCCCACTCGGCAAGGAAACAGGGAAGAGACCTCAGCCCCGGAGTCGCCAGCACGGTCTCGAGCGTGGCCAGGCGATCCTCGACAAAACCACACAGCGATTGCTCAGCGATCAATCGCAGCAATACATCAGGCTTTGAACCGGCTTCATGGCCGAACAGCAGCGCAGGCTGGAGATCAAATGCATCCAACAACTCGGAGGTAAAGGCCCGCCCCTTGGTGGTGAGAACAGCCCAGTCGACGCCCTCAGCAGCGAGGGATCGCAAGCGTTGGGGTACGCCGGCAAAGGGCCGATGACGATTGAGCCAGGTGGAACGATCCTCCGCCATAGCCGAGTGCCTGACTTGCTCGAGAGCCTCCTGCAATTGCTGAGGCGACCAGTCCCTGGCCTCGAGAGCCTGACGACAGTGCTCCGAATAGGCAGCAACAAATGCATCCACACCGAGGCGCTGCAGCAGACCGTCGTTCTCCTGCAGCAGCGACGCCATCAGCACCATCTCCCAACCATGGTGAATCCAGGGGCGAAGCTGTCGGAAGCCATCAGGGATCCGATTCGGGACCTGGTGCCGCATGCCGCCAGCAGCGCTCAAGCTCAGGCAGGCCAGACAAGCACTCCACCAGTACTCCTCCATACCGTCGACGATTACACCGTCGAAGTCGAAGACCAACAAAGGACGGTTGGACACCGAAAAGAACTGAAAACTGGGCCGCTAGGATTCGAACCTAGGAATGGCGAGACCAAAACCCGCTGCCTTACCACTTGGCGACGGCCCAACGCGCGCAATCTGCGTTCCCGAAGGTCTGCTGACTGGTGCCTGAATAGTTACCCACATTGGAGTGGCCTTCGTCAATCCATTGTTCCGGAGGTCAACAGTGGCTCAGGGCGGGAAGACTCGGAGCCGCCTCTGTTCCGCCTGACCGAAGACGTCGCTACGCAAGCGATAACGCTCCACTAAATCCGCCTGCATCCGGCGGACCTCCTCCGTACGGGGGAGAAGCTCCACGGGTCGACCCAACGGCACCACCACCTGCTCGACAGCGAGACGGCATTCCTCTAGAGCAGCAAAGGCATCCGCACGATCATCACTGGAAGCAGGCAGAGCCTCTTCCGTTCGGCGTGCCAGCAGACGCTCCAGTGCACGCTCCACCTGCGGCAGGGTATCGGCCTTAATCACAAGGATGGGCACCCGAGCCTCGCGGGCCTGACGACGCAAGCCGGGTTGCCGCCCTAACCCCTGGCGAATACTGAGCACCACATCGGCCTCGACGAGGTCCTCCACCAGCCGAACAGGCCAGTCGTGACGTCGCGTGGCCTCCTCGATCAGACGAGGATTCAACCCGCAACAGAGCACCTGCAGTCCATCCCAGCCATCACTCGGCCCACCCTGAGGCCCCTCGGCCTGAGCCTCGCCTACCGCACGGATGGGATCGGGCAGCGGCACCACAGCCAGCGGTGGCTTCACCCCTGACCACCGCGAGGGCGATCGCTGCGGATCGCGGGGGCGACGCGGCCCGTCGCCGACAGGCGCTGCCTCAACAAGCCGAACAGTGCCATCAGGCTCCAGCTCGCGCAGCTGAGCCCTGGGTTGATGCCCCCTCAGCAGAAGATCCACCGTGGCGCCCACATCAGGATGCACCGCCCAGCGATGACGCTGATGCATTTCCACCGCCAGCGGAAACGTTGGCTCAGCGGCACGTTCCAACACCGTTTTCTGGCTGCGCCGCCGCCGTGCCTCATCATCACCAAGAGTGACCGACTCAATACCACCGACCAGATCACAAAGGGTGGGGTTCTTGATCAGGTTGGCCAATGCGTTGCCATGCGCCGTAGCCACCAGCATCACGCCACGCTCAGCAATCGTGCGTGCCGCCTGGGCCTCGAGTTCCGTGCCGATCTCATCGATCACAATCACCTCGGGCATGTGGTTCTCCACCGCCTCGATCATCACCTGATGCTGAAGCTCGGGGCGGGCCACCTGCATGCGCCGAGCCCGGCCAATCGCCGGATGGGGGATGTCACCGTCGCCGGCGATCTCATTGCTGGTGTCGATCACCACCACCCGCTTACCGAATTCATCAGCAAGAACCCTGGCGATCTCACGCAGAGCTGTGGTCTTGCCCACCCCCGGGCGACCCATCAGCAGAAGCGACTCACCGCTATCGAGCAGATCGCGCACCATCGCGACAGTGCCGAACACAGCACGGCCGACGCGGCAAGTGAGGCCCACCACATCACCGCAACGGCTTCGGATCGCACTGATGCGATGGAGGGTTCGTTCAATGCCAGCACGATTATCGGCACCGAACTGTCCCAGCCGTTCAACGGTGGCCTGAAGCGCATCTCGACTGAGACAAGCATCGCCCAGGGGCATCGAACGGCCTGGGTAGCGGGCTTCCGGTACACGACCAAGATCCAAGACCACTTCCAGCAGCTCATCCCTGCACTCGGCCGACGCCAATGCTTGCTGCACATCTGCTGGCAACAGCATCAGCAAACGATCGAGGTCGTCAGTGATGTGCTCGGTGGTCATCTGCCAACCCTTCGACCCAGAGGCGTTGACCGCCTTCTAGCAGGGAGAACGGCCATAACGGGTCTGCAACCAGGGATTGACCAGTGTTTTGGCCTTACTGAGGGCCTGAGCCCAGCCCTCTGGCCAATCGACCAGATGCTGGCCCCGCTCCAACGCCGCCTGAAGCCAAGGCTGAACCAAGGCCCTGGCTTGGCCTCCGAACGCAACGCCAGCGGGACGAAAGGTCTGAGCTGACGAAGAATCCAGCAACAGGTCCAGCGTGCTGGCATTGGTTCCACCAGCCAGCTGAAGAGGGCCGGGAGGCGCAAGCGGACGTATGTGCTGCCAAAGCTGAATAGCGGCACGGGCAGTGCCCCTCCCCACATCACCGCTCATCGGCCTGCCATCAAGCTGCCAAAGCGGACGCAGACCATGGCGACGCACCACTCCAAAACGCTGCCAGAGCTCCCTCGCAAGATCAGGCGCCGTCAGCCCGTGTCCCTCCAGTCCGCAACTCACTGCCAGACGCTGTAGAGGGACCTGGGCATTGACCAGCGCCTGGACGGCATCGGAGAAGGTCTTGCCTCGACCAGGTGCTGTATGCACCTCGACGGCATCGGGATGAAGCGCCCTTAAGAGCGGCACAAGATCCTCAAGACGCTGACGATGCTCAGAGGCTTGGATCAAGCCAAGTGGACAGGCCGGAAGGCAGCGACCACAGCCATAGCAGCGAGACGCTTCGACCCCTCCACAACCAGCCTCCAAACATTGTGGCGCAGCAGGGATGGCATCAGCGGGGCAGACGCGAGCACAGGGTCTAGGGCAGTCGCTCGGACAGAGCTTGGGGTCGAATTGAGCCTTGCGGAAATGGGCGTCACTGCCGTCACTGATGCTCACCATCAACCAGACCGGTGGAGCGCCATGGTCGCGAGCCCAGGCCAGACCGGAACGGGCGGCGCGTACAACAGCTGCATCGGCCGCCACATCCACACAATGCACCCCTGCACAGGCATAAAGAGCGCAGAGGTCGGCGATACCAGGCAAATCCTGATTACTGGCACCGCAAATGAGCTTCACCCAATGCCCTGACATCAAGGCCGTTTCAGCGCGAGAGCGCGGCTGGGGGTGCACTGGAAAGGCTCAGGCCTCCAGATAGCTGGCCATGGACTGCCAACGCAGGCTGCGGGCCCCACCCATTTCGACAACGACCTTCAACCTGGGCTCACGACGGCAGAGCTCACAGAGCGATAGCAACTCTGATCGGCAGAGCACCTGCCCCTCGAGAAGCCACAAAGCCAAAGGTTTTGCCCCGAGAAGCCGTTCGCCAAGAATCGGCATCACCTCCTGCACCTCGCCAACGGCAGCACCTCGTCCGACGCTCTGATGGCCGAGGTGGGGAGGACGAATACCGTGCTTCTCAAACAGGAAGACTTCAACATCACCTAGACCGCGTGCGGAGGTCATATAGGTGTTGTATCCAGCCCCTCGAAGACGGCGAAGCAACCGTGTTTCCGCCCCGCCTTCCAAAGGAACGTGAATGGCCATGCATCCTGCAGCCTCCAGCTCACGGCGGAAACCCCGTCCTGAGAGGAGCAGCGGCATGGAACGAACACGGCTGAAACGGAGTCTGGCAGTCGAAGGGCCCATTGGAGAGGGGGGTGGGCTGTGGTGTAGTGTTTTTGTTTGCTCCGTGACTCTGTGCCCGTCCGCTAGCCGGGCCTCCAGATCGCGAAGCAGATTCAGCGATTGCGCTGGATCTCTAGGCCAGAGCAGCGGAGGGTTTCACCCAAAGCTGCCGGGAAACTGACCGACCTCGTCGGACAAGTCCCAGCCCGCTGATTCGCTCGCTAGCTCCATTCCGGATTCTTCGCCTCAACTTGAGGTGTCACGGCATCCGGCCATGACTGCGTTATCACGATCAGCACCCAAACCCCCGTTCATTTCATGAATGGAGGGCGTCCACGCTGGCGTTCTTACCTCCCCATGTCCATCGGCATCCTTGGGAAGAAGCTGGGTATGTCCCAGTTCTTCGACGAGCAAGGTAAATCCGTCCCGGTCACCCTGATCGAGGCTGGTCCTTGCCGCATCACCCAACTCAAATCATCTGAAACCGACGGCTATTCCGCCGTACAGATCGGCTTCGGCGACACTCGCGAGAAGTTGATCAACAGGCCAGAAAAAGGCCATCTCGCCAAATCTGGCGAGGGGCTTCTACGCCACCTCAGCGAATACCGCGTCGACGACTTGAGCGGTTTCGAACTGGGCCACAAAGTCACCGTTGGTGATTTCGAAGCCGGTCAGAAGGTCGACGTGAGCGGCGACACCATGGGTCGCGGCTTCTCTGGCTACCAGAAGCGTCACGGCTTCAGCCGCGGTCCGATGACCCACGGTTCTAAGAACCACCGCGAACCGGGCTCAACCGGCGCAGGTACCACGCCTGGCCGTATTTATCCCGGCAAGCGCATGGCTGGTCGCTACGGCGGCAAGAAAATCACCACCCGCGGTCTCACCATCCTCAAGGTGGACAGCGACCGCAACCTTCTGGTGGTGAAGGGATCGGTTCCCGGAAAGCCGGGCTCCCTACTCAACATCCGCCCCGCGAACCGGGTGGGTGCCAAGCCTTCCAAAGGAGGTAAGTGATGGCTAACTGTGTAGTCCGCGACTGGCAGGGCAAAGAAGCTGGCAGTGCCAGCCTTGACCTGAAGGTGGCGAAGGAAGCCACGGCAAACGACCTGATGCATCGCGCTGTCCTGCGCCAGCAGGCCCACAGCCGTCAAGGCACCGCCAGCACCCTGACCCGAGCAGAGGTTCGCGGTGGTGGCCGCAAGCCCTACAAACAAAAAGGAACGGGTCGGGCCCGTCAGGGTTCGATTCGCACACCACTGCGTCCTGGTGGCGGCATCGTCTTCGGACCGAAGCCCCGCTCCTACAACCTGGCGATGAACCGCAAGGAGCGTCGTCTCGCCCTTCGCACAGCCCTCATGGCCCGTGTGGAAGATCTGGTGGTGGTGAAGGACTTCGGCACCAACCTCGAAGCTCCCAAGACCCGAGAAATCACCGATGCTCTGGGGCGCCTCGGCATCGCTGCCGACACCAAGATCCTGATCATCCTCACCAACCCCTCTGAGGTCGTGCGCCGTTCGGTACGCAATCTCGAGAAGGTGAAGCTGATCTCCGCTGATCAACTCAACGTCTTCGATCTGCTGAACGCCAACAGCCTCGTGGTCGGGGAGACCGCACTCGCAACGATTCAGGAGGTCTATAGCGATGACTGAGCGCTTCACTGGACGACTGGCCGATGTGATCCGCAGACCGTTGATCACTGAGAAAGCCACCCGTGCACTGGAACTGAACCAGTACACCTTTGAGGTCGATCACCGAGCTGCCAAACCCGACATCAAGGCCGCCATTGAGCAGCTGTTCGATGTCAAGGTCACAGGCATCAGCACCATGAACCCGCCCCGACGCTCCCGTCGCGTTGGTCGCTTCGCCGGCAAGCGTGCCCAGGTGAAGAAGGCAGTGGTGCGTCTTGCCGAAGGCAGCTCCATCCAACTCTTCCCTGAGTCCTGAGGGGTCTGAAACGTCATGGCAATCCGTACATTCCGCCCCTACACCCCCGGAACCCGCACCCGGGTGGTCACCGACTTCAGTGAAGTCACCGGCCGCAAGCCGGAACGCTCCCTGGTGGTGGCCAAACACCGCCGCAAGGGTCGTAACAACCGCGGTGTGATCACCTGCCGTCATCGCGGCGGTGGCCACAAGCGCCTCTATCGACTGGTGGATTTCCGCCGCAACAAACACGGCGTCACCGCCAAGGTTGCAGCAATCCACTACGACCCCCACCGCAACGCCCGTCTCGCCCTTCTGTTCTATGCAGACGGCGAAAAGCGCTACATCCTTGCTCCTGCTGGTATCACCGTCGGCCAGACCGTGGTCTCCGGCCCAGAGTCTCCGATTGAGACCGGCAATGCTCTGCCTCTGTCTTCGATCCCATTGGGCTCGAGCGTTCATTGCGTTGAGCTCTATGCCGGCCGTGGTGGCCAGATGGTGCGTACCGCTGGTGCGAGTGCCCAAGTGATGGCGAAGGAGGGTGACTATGTCGCTCTCAAGCTTCCCTCCACTGAGGTGCGTCTCATCCGCCGCGAGTGCTACGCCACCCTCGGTGAAGTCGGCAACTCCGAGATCCGCAACACCAGCCTGGGTAAAGCCGGCCGTCGCCGCTGGCTTGGACGTCGTCCTCAGGTCCGAGGCAGTGTGATGAACCCTTGTGATCACCCCCACGGTGGTGGTGAGGGTCGCGCACCGATCGGCCGATCAGGTCCCGTCACCCCATGGGGTAAACCCGCCCTCGGTCTGAAGACCCGCAAGCGGAACAAGCCCAGCAACAAGTTCGTCCTCCGCAAGCGTCGCAAGACCTCCAAGCGGAGCCGTGGCGGACGCGATTCCTGATGCAACTCACCGTTCTGCCGTTCGCTTAATCCGCCATGGGACGTTCACTCAAAAAAGGCCCGTTTATTGCAGACAGCCTGCTTCGCAAGGTTGAAAAGCAAAACGCCGCTGATGACAAATCCGTCATCAAGACCTGGTCAAGGGCCTCCACCATCCTGCCGATGATGATCGGCCACACCATTGCCGTTCACAACGGCAAAAGCCACGTGCCGGTCTTTGTGACCGAGCAAATGGTGGGTCACAAACTGGGCGAATTCGCCCCCACCCGCACCTTCAAGGGCCACATCAAAGACAAGAAAGGAGGCCGCTGAGACCATGACCACGTCATCCCCGACAGCCCCCATCGCCCAGGCCCACGGTCGCTTCATCCGCGGCTCAGTGTCCAAAGTGCGGCGGGTTCTCGATCAGATCAGAGGTCGCACCTATCGCGACGCCTTGATCATGCTCGAGTTCATGCCCTACCGCTCCACCGGCCCGATCACCAAAGTGCTCCGGTCTGCTGTCGCCAATGCCGAGCACAACCTGGGGATGGATCCGTCCTCCCTGGTGATCACGAACGCCACAGCGGACATGGGTCCTTCCATGAAGCGGTATCGGCCCCGCGCCCAAGGTCGCGCCTTCGCGATCAAAAAACAGACCTGCCACATCAGCATCGCTGTGGCAGCCCAGACCGACTCCTGACCCCCGAGCACACCGACTGATGGGACACAAAATCCATCCAACCGGCTTACGCCTGGGGATCACCCAGGAGCACCGGTCCCGCTGGTATGCCTCCAGCAAGAACTATCCGTCTCTTCTTCAAGAAGATGACCGGATCCGCAAATTCATCCACAAGAAATACGGCTCCGCCGGCATCAGCGATGTGCTGATCGCCCGCAAAGCTGATCAACTTGAGGTTGAACTCAAAACCGCACGTCCCGGCGTGCTGGTTGGTCGCCAGGGCAGCGGCATTGAGGAGCTGCGCAGCGGCATCCAGAAAACCGTCGGAGATTCGAGCCGTCAGGTCAGGATCAATGTCGTTGAAGTCGAGCGGGTTGACGCCGATGCATTTCTGCTTGCTGAGTACATCGCTCAGCAATTGGAAAAGCGAGTGGCGTTCCGCCGCACGATCCGCATGGCCGTCCAACGGGCCCAGCGCGCTGGCGTGCTCGGCCTGAAGATCCAGGTGAGCGGCCGTCTCAACGGTGCTGAAATCGCCCGCACCGAGTGGACCCGTGAAGGTCGTGTTCCATTGCATACCCTTCGCGCAGACATCGATTACGCCACCAAGGTGGCCAGCACCACCTACGGGGTGCTGGGCATCAAGGTCTGGGTGTTCAAAGGCGAAGTGCTGGGTGATGAAGCCCCGCAACAACTGCCAGTGGGGGCAACCCCACGGCGCCGGGCCGGTCGCAGGCCCCAACAGTTCGAAGACCGCTCCAACGAGGGTTGAACAGGAGGCCTGAACCATGCTGAGTCCAAAACGCGTCAAATTCCGTAAGCAGCAGCGCGGCCGCATGCGCGGCGTCGCTACCCGTGGCAACACCATTGCCTTCGGTCAATTCGCACTGCAAGCCCAGGAGTGCGGCTGGATCACCTCGCGTCAGATCGAGGCCAGCCGTCGTGCCATGACCCGCTATGTCAAGCGGGGCGGCAAAATCTGGATCCGGATCTTCCCGGACAAACCGGTCACCATGCGTCCTGCTGAAACCCGTATGGGTTCCGGTAAGGGCAACCCAGAATTCTGGGTGGCGGTGATCAAGCCGGGACGGGTTCTGTTCGAGATGGGCGGTGAGGAAATCACTCCCGAAATCGCACGGGAGGCCATGCGCCTTGCGCAGTACAAGCTTCCTGTGAAGACCAAGTTCATCACCCTGGAAGACCAGGAGACAGCCGCACAAGGCAGCGATGCCAAGGCTGCGTCCACCGCAACTGTGGAGGCCTGACCATGGCACGCCCCAATGCTTCCGAAATGCGTCAGCTCTCTGACGCAGAGATCAACGAACAGATCGACGGTCTCCGCCGCGAGCTGTTCGACCTGCGCTTCCAGCAGGCCACACGGCAACTCGCCAACACGCACCGCTTCAAGGAAAGCCGCATCAAGCTGGCCCAACTGCTGACGGTGCAATCGGAGCGTCAAAGCTCCACTGCTTCCTGATCCCCTAAGGAGAACCAACCATGGCACTCAAGGAAAGGGTCGGCACCGTCGTCAGCGACAAGATGGACAAAACGGTGGTTGTCGCGGTGGAGAACCGCTTCCCCCACCCCATCTATCAAAAGACGGTGAGCCGTACCACCCGTTACAAGGCTCACGATGAAGACAACAACTGCCGGGTCGGCGACCGCGTTCGCATCACCGAAACCCGGCCGATGAGCCGCCACAAGCGCTGGGCAATCGCCGAAGTGCTCAGCCACAGCCCTAAAGCTGACGAGGCCGCCAAATGATTCAGCAAGAATCTTTCCTCACCGTCGCTGACAACAGCGGCGCCAAGCGGATCCAGTGCATCCGTGTGCTGGGCAGCAATCGTCGCTACGCCCACGTGGGCGATGTGATCGTGGCCGCCGTCAAGGACGCCATGCCCAACATGGGCGTGAAAAAGTCCGATGTCGTGAAGGCCGTTGTGGTGCGCACGCGAGCAACTCTGCGTCGCGACACCGGCAACTCAATCCGCTTCGACGACAACGCAGCGGTGATCATCAACGACGACAAGAACCCCAAGGGCACCCGCGTCTTCGGTCCTGTGGCCCGTGAACTGCGCGACCGCAACTTCACCAAAATCGTCTCCCTCGCTCCGGAGGTGATCTGAGATGGCAACTGCAACTCCGAAATCCAACACCACTCAGCGCATCAAGATGCGTCTGCGCAAAGGTGACACCGTTCAGGTGATCACTGGTAAGGACAAGGGCAAGACCGGTGAAGTGCTTCGCACCCTGCCCAATGAGAACCGTGTGATCGTGCAGGGCATCAACCTGCGCACTAGACACGTCAAGCCCACCCAGGAAGGTGAATCTGGTCGGATCGTCACCGAGGAAGCATCACTGCATGCCTCCAACGTGATGCTCTATTCGACCTCAAAGAAGGTCGCCAGCCGCGTTGAGCTCGTCACTGAACAGGACGGCACCAAGAAACGTCGCCTCAAGAAAACCGGCGAAGTGATCGATTGATCCTCGACCCTCTCTTCTGACCAAGTCCAGAAGTCCATTCCCCAGCCATGTCACTCAAACAGCGCTACAGGGAGACCATTCAGCCCAAATTGCTGAAAGACCTCAGTCTCTCCAATGTCCACGAAGTCCCCAAGGTGGTGAAAGTCACCGTCAACCGGGGCCTCGGTGAAGCAGCCCAGAACGCCAAGTCCCTAGAGGCCTCGGTGAATGAACTGGCACAGATCACCGGCCAGAAGGTGTTGGTTACCCGCGCCAAGAAGGCCATCGCCGGCTTCAAAATTCGCCAGGGCATGCCGATCGGCTGCGCAGTCACCCTTCGCGGCGACCGCATGTATGCCTTCCTGGAGCGTCTGATCAACCTCGCACTGCCGCGCATCCGCGACTTCCGCGGCGTCAGCCCTAAGAGCTTCGACGGTCGAGGGAATTACACCCTGGGGGTGAGGGAACAGATCATCTTTCCTGAAATCTCGTTCGACCAGATCGACGCCATTAGGGGCATGGACATCACCATCGTGACCACTGCCCGCACGGATGAAGAGGGCCGGGCCCTCCTCAGCGAGATGGGAATGCCATTCCGCAGCAACTGAGCCCCCCTCGGAAACCCACTATGGCCAACCACGACCCTATTTCCGACATGCTCACCCGCATTCGCAATGCGAGTGAGAAACGTCATCAGTCCACAAAAGTTCCCGCCTCGCGTATGTCGCGCAGCATCGCAAAGGTGCTGCAGCAGGAGGGTTTCATCGCTGAAATCAGCGAAGAAGGTGAAGGGATTCACACCAGCCTGGTCCTGGAACTGAAGTACAGCGGCAAGCACCGCCAGCCCACCATCCGCTCAATGCAGCGGGTCAGCAAACCGGGCTTGCGCATCTACAAGAACACCCGTGGCCTACCCAAAGTCCTCGGCGGATTGGGGGTGGCAATCATCTCCACCTCCAAGGGTGTGATGAGCGACCGCGATGCCCGAAAAGAGGGCGTCGGTGGTGAAGTGCTCTGCTACGTGTACTGACCAGGAGCCAAAACTATGTCTCGTATTGGTAAATCTCCAATCCCCATCCCCGAGAAGGTCAACATCACCCTCGACGGCCTTGCCGTGACGGTGAAGGGCCCCAAGGGTGAACTCAAACGAACCCTGCCTGATGGCGTCACCATCAGCCAGGTCGATAACACCATCGTTGTGGCCCCTAGCAATGACAAGCGGCGCTCTCGTGAGCGCCATGGTCTTTGCCGCACCCTGGTGGCAAACATGGTTGAGGGCGTCAGCCACGGCTTCAGCAAAAAGCTTGAGATCGTGGGCGTGGGTAACCGCGCTCAGGTCAAAGGCAAAACCCTGATCGTCAGCGCCGGCTACAGCCACCCCGTGGAAGTGGTTCCCCCAGAAGGCATCACCTTCGCAGTGGAGAACAACACCAACGTCACCGTCTCCGGCACCGACAAAGAACTGGTCGGCAACGAAGCCGCCAAGATCCGCGCCATCCGTCCGCCTGAGCCCTACAAAGGCAAAGGCATCAAATATGCGGGCGAGCGCATCCTGCGCAAGGCAGGCAAGTCGGGCAAAAAGTAATCCCCTGCCAGGCAACCCTCCGTTTCCCCCACCATGTCGACCCTTTCCCGCAAACAGCAGACCCAGAAGCGCCACCGGCGCCTGCGTCGCCATCTCAACGGTTCCGCCACGCGTCCGCGCCTGGCCGTGTTCCGTTCCAACAACCACATCTACGCCCAAGTCATCGACGACGATGCCCAGAGCACCCTCTGCTCAGCATCAACCGTTGACAAGGAACTGCGCACCAACCTCAAGGCTGACGGCAGCAGCTGTGATGCCTCCGTCGCGGTGGGCTCACTGCTAGCCAAGCGCGCCATCGCCAAGGGCATCCAACAGGTGGTCTTCGATCGCGGCGGCAACCTGTACCACGGCCGGGTGCAAGCCCTCGCCGATGCCGCCCGGGAAGCGGGCCTTCAATTCTGATCCTGCTCTCAACATGACCGAACCAAACACTCAGACCCCCGCCAACGACGTCCCGGCAGCGTCCAATGTTCCTGCAGCAGCTGAAGGCCAGCAGCAGGAACAGCGTCGTGGTGGACGCGACCGCGGCGACCGTCGTGGTGGACGCCGCGGTGATCGCCGCGGCCAGGAGCGTGATTCCGAATGGCAGGAACGCGTCGTGCAAATCCGCCGTGTCTCCAAAACCGTCAAGGGAGGCAAAAAGATGAGCTTCCGGGCCATCGTCGTGGTCGGTAACGAGCGCGGCCAGGTCGGCGTCGGCGTCGGCAAAGCGGGCGATGTCATCGGTGCCGTGCGTAAAGGGGTTGCCGACGGCAAAAAGCACCTTGTGAAGGTGCCGCTGACGCGTCACAACTCCATCCCCACACTGTCCAATGGACGTGACGGTGCCGCCAGCGTTCTGATTCGTCCTGCCGCACCGGGTACCGGTGTGATCGCGGGTGGTTCCATCCGCACCGTGTTGGAACTAGCTGGCATCAAGAACGTGCTGGCGAAACGCCTCGGCAGCAAGACGCCTCTAAACAACGCCCGGGCTGCGATGGTGGCCCTGGCCGAGCTCCGCACCCACAAGGACACCGCCAAGGAACGGGGGATCTCCCTCGAGCAGATCTACTCCTGATTCCCCATGACCCTTCGTCTCGATTCCCTCAAACCCAACAAAGGCGCCCGTCGCCGCAAACTGCGTAAGGGCCGCGGCATCGCCGCAGGCCAAGGCGCCAGCTGTGGCTTCGGTATGCGTGGCCAAAAATCCCGCTCAGGCCGTCCGACCCGCCCCGGTTTCGAGGGTGGTCAAATGCCGCTGTACCGCCGGGTGCCCAAGCTCAAGCACTTCCCGCTGGTGAACCCCAAGTTCTTCACCGTCTTGAATGTGTCAGCTCTCAATGAGCTCAAGGCCGGCAGCACCGTCAATCTCGACTCACTCGTCAAGGACGGGGTGGTGACGAGCCCTAAGCACCCACTCAAAGTGCTTGGCAACGGTGAACTGAAGGTGAAACTCACCGTTCAGGCAGCAGCATTCACCGCCTCTGCCCGCAGCAAGATCGAAGCCGCAGGTGGCAGCTGCGAAGTGCTCGACTAGTCACCCCGATTGTCGCAGGCACTTCTAAGGTCTGAGCCGTCTGCATGACTTCGGTCATCGGACGGCTTTTTGGCATCACGCCCCACTTACCCCATCTCATTCATGCTCGTCAGTCGGGGACGAAACCCCAGCGCCGGAGAAGTGATCACCCAGGCGGTGAGCAATCCCGAACTGCGTGGTCGAATTCTGACCACCATCGGACTGCTTCTGCTGGTCCGCGTTGGCATCTACATCCCGATGCCGGGGATCGACCGTGTGGCCTTCCAGCAGTTCCTGGAAGGTGGGGGACAGCTGATCGGATTCCTCGACATCTTCACCGGTGGTGGTGTGTCGAGCCTGGGCATCTTTGCCCTCGGGATCCTTCCCTTTATCAACGCTTCCATCATCCTGCAGCTGCTCACTGCAGCCCTGCCGCAGCTCGAGGATCTACAGAAGAACGAAGGCGAAGCCGGACGGCGCAAGATCGCTCAGATCACGCGCTATGTGGCCCTTGGCTGGGGTCTCGTGCAGAGCGTTGTGTTTTCGCTCATCCTGCGTCAATACGCAACTGAGGGCTTGAGCGATCTGGTCTTCGTTGTGCAGACATCGCTGGCACTGGTGACCGGATCGATGGTGGTGATGTGGCTCAGTGAAGTGATCACCGAGCGGGGGATCGGCCAGGGTGCCTCCCTGGTGATCTTCCTGAACATCGTGGCCACGCTGCCGCAAACAGTGGGTGGCGCTGTGACCCAGGCACAGACAGGTGATCGGGGCACCGTGCTCGATCTGATCAAGATCACGCTTGTGTTTCTGGCCACGATTGTCGGGATCGTGTTCGTCCAGGAAGCCTCCAGACGCCTGCCGATCGTGAGTGCGAAACGCCAGGTGGGTGGAACGGGCACCCTGCCCAATCGCCAGAGCTACCTCCCGATGAAGCTGAATGCAGGGGGGGTGATGCCCATCATCTTCGCTTCGGCCATGCTGTTTCTTCCCGTCACGCTGGCCCAGTTCGCCAAGCAGGAGTGGTTATCGAGGGCTGTCGGTGCGATTCAGCCCGGTAACTGGCCCTACTACTTGCTCTACTTCGCTCTAATCCTGGCCTTTGCCTACTTCTACGCGTCACTCACCCTCAATCCAACCGACATTGCCAGCAACCTCAAGCGAGGGGGCGTGGCCATTCCTGGAGTGCGCCCGGGAACGGCCACAGCCAACTACATCTCCGGAGTGCAAGCGCGCCTCACCTTGCTGGGCGGCCTGTTCCTAGGGGCCGTCGTGATCATCCCGTCGCTGATCGAAACCACCAGCCAGGTGAAGCTGGGAGGGCTCGGCTCAACGTCTCTCCTAATTCTGGTGGGCGTCGCAATCGACACCGCCAAGCAGGTTCAGACCTACGTGGTCTCTCAGCGCTATGAGGGCCTCGTCCGCCAGTAGGTCAACAGCAAAGCGCAGTCAACCTTCCATTGGCTCGCAATCGTGCCAATCACACCCCATTGCCATCGAAGCCATGAAAAAACGTCTCCTCTTTCTCGGCCCACCAGGTGCCGGGAAAGGTACCCAGGCGGCCCGATTGTGTAGTCAGCATGGGATGAAGCACCTCTCGACCGGCGACCTGCTGCGGGCCGAGGTGGCAGCAGGAAGCGATCTCGGCAAAGAAGCCGAAGCCGTGATGAACCGCGGAGAACTGGTGAGTGATGCCCTGGTCCTGGCGATCGTGAAGGGGCAGCTCGGGGCACTGGGAGACGGGGGCTGGCTTCTGGATGGCTTCCCTCGCAATGTTGCTCAAGCTGAAGCCCTGGAACCGCTTCTGCAGGAGATCAGCCAGCCATTAGAAGCCGTTGTGCTGCTCGAACTCGACGACGCTGTCCTGATGGCACGCATGCTTGCCCGCGGTCGAGATGACGACAACGAAGAGGTCATCCGCCATCGTCTCGAGGTCTATCGCGAACAAACAGCACCTCTGATTCACCATTACCGCCAACAGAACCTGTTGATCTCAGTGGAAGCGCAAGGCAGCATCGAATCGATCACCGAGCGGATCGAAGAAGCCTTGAGAAAGGGGTGACAACCGCCCTGTGGTAAGTTAGCTGTTTGGAATTTTGGAGAGCCACACCCCATGAAGGTGCGCGCCTCGGTCAAGAAAATGTGCGAAAAGTGCCGCGTGATTCGTCGTCACGGCCGGGTCATGGTGATCTGCACCAACCCAAAGCACAAGCAGCGCCAGGGTTGAGCCCTAGCTGCCGGTCAGCTGACCGCTGACCACCGCCTCAATTGCCACCGTTAGGTGGTACCTGTCCCCCCTCGATTGTTTGCTCAGTGGCAAGGATTGCTGGTGTCGACATTCCCCGCGATAAGCGGGTTGAAGTCGCCCTCACCTACATCTACGGAATCGGTCCCACCCGGGCCCGCACCATCCTGTCCAAGACCGGTGTCAACCCAGACACCAGAGTCAAGGATCTGGAAGATGGTGATGTGCAAAAGCTGCGCGGAGCCACTGAAGCCTTCACCATCGAAGGTGACCTACGTCGTCAGGAGGGCATGGCCCTCAAGCGTCTGCAGGACATTGGTTGCCTGCGTGGTCGTCGGCACCGCATGAGCCTTCCAGTTCGCGGCCAACGCACCCGCACGAACGCCCGCACCCGTCGCGGCGCCCGCAAAACCGTGGCCGGCAAGAAGAAGTAAGGCGTGCCACATCGCCCTAGAGGCGAGCCAGCGTCAGCTTCGATCGTCCCCTTTTCACTGCCTTAAGGCCCCCGTTCATGGCCAAGACCGCTAAAAAATCTGGCCCCAAAAAGGCCAAACGCAACGTTCCCAACGGCGTTGCCCACATTCAGAGCACGTTCAACAACACGATCGTCTCAATCACCGATACCACTGGAGAAGTGATCTCCTGGTCGTCCGCCGGTGCCAGCGGCTTCAAAGGTGCTCGCAAAGGCACCCCCTTTGCTGCTCAAACAGCTGCAGAAGCAGCCGCCCGCCGTGCGCTTGAGCAAGGCATGCGCCAGATTGAAGTGCTTGTCCGTGGTCCGGGCTCCGGCCGTGAAACCGCAATCCGTGCTCTCCAAGTCGCAGGCCTGGAAATCACCCTGATTCGCGACGTCACGCCACTGCCCCACAACGGCTGCCGCCGCTCCAAGCGCCGTCGCGTCTAATTCGCAACGGCCCACTGGATTCTCCCCCTTAACCCCGCTTCAGATCGTGCTGCAATACCAGATCGACCGTATCGAGCATCAGATCGCTGATGATCGCGCCCAAACCGGCGTGTTCCTCATCGGTCCGCTGGAGCGCGGTCAAGCCACCACGTTGGGGAACTCCCTACGTCGTGTGCTCATGGGTGGCCTTGAAGGCAGTGCCGTGACCGCCGTGCGAATCGCCGGCGTCAATCACGAGTACGCCACTGTGCCTGGAGTGCGTGAAGACGTTCTCGACATCCTGCTCAACTGCAAGCAGGTGAGCGTCAATAGCCGCTCAGCTGAACTCGAAATCGGACGCCTGGTCGTTGCTGGTCCCTCTGAGGTCAAGGCTCGCGATCTGCAGTTCTCCTCTCAAGTGCAGGTGGTTGATCCCGACCGCACCATCGCCACGGTGAGCGACGGCCATAGCCTCGAGCTTGAGGTCCATGTCGAGCGCGGCATTGGTTATCGCCCGGTCGATCGACACAGTGAAGACACCAGCGCCATTGATCTTCTTCAGATCGATGCTGTGTTCATGCCCGTGCATCGAGTGAATTTCACCATCGATGAAACGGCTGTTGCCGAGGGTGGCTCTGCTCGTGAACGCTTGCGCATGGAGGTGGTGACCGACGGCTCGATCACACCCGATGACGCCATCGCTGAGGCAGCCAATCAGCTGATTGAGCTCTTCCAGCCTCTTGCCACTGTCACGATGGTGGAAGAGCCCGGCCTGGAACCCGAGCCTTCGGCGGAAGCCCAGATTCCCCTTGAAGAGCTCAACCTGTCCGTTCGTGCCTACAACTGCCTGAAGCGTGCACAGGTCAATTCCGTCTCCGATCTGATGGGCTTCAGCTATGAGGACTTGCTGGAGATCAAGAACTTCGGTTCCAAGTCAGCCGATGAGGTAATCGAAGCCCTCGAGCGCATCGGCATCTCGATTCCCCAGAGCCGCACGAGCGCCTGATTTTTCGTTCTTTACACCCCGCGTCTGCCAGAACCATGCGTCACCAATGTCGAGTTCCTCAGCTAGGCCGTCCGGCTGACCAACGCAAGGCCATGCTTCGCGGCCTGACGACCCAGTTGATCCGCGAAGGTCGTGTGACCACCACCAAAGCTCGTGCCAAGGCGCTGCGTGACGAAGCCGAGCGGATGATCACCCTGGCCAAGGACGGCAGCTTGGCCGCCCGGCGCCGGGCTATCGGCTACATCTACGACAAGCAGCTGGTTCACACCCTGTTTGACAAGGCTCAAGACCGCTACGGCGATCGCAAAGGTGGATACACCCGCATCACACGCACGGTGCCCCGTCGTGGCGACAACGCCGAAATGGCCATTATTGAATTGGTCTGAATCGGGCCTGAGTCCTGATCAGTATGGAGCCCTCGTCTGCAGCTGAGGCGCCGTCACTTCGACGGATTGCCCTCAGCCTGCAGTACGAGGGTTCCGCATTTTGTGGCTGGCAGCGACAACGGCAGGGCAACAGCGTGCAGGCCGTTTTGGAAGATGCCATCTGCCAATTAGACCCCCATCGTCCCGTGCAGACGTTTGCCGCCGGGCGCACCGACGCTGGCGTTCACGCAGCCGGGCAAGTGGTGCATTTTGATTGTTGCGGTCCAATTCCAGCCTGGCGTTGGGCGCCAGCCCTGAATGGTCGTCTACCAGGAAGCATCCGGGTACGCGAGGCAGTGGAACGGCCTCTCTCCTGGCATGCCTGTTATTCAGCCACGTATAGGCGCTACCGCTACACCGTGTACAACGGCCGACGGCCGAATCTGTTCCTGGCCCCGTGGAGCTGGCATCGCTATCAGAGGAAGCTGAACGATGGCTTAATGACCGAGGCGCTTGAGGGCCTGCTGGGACTCCATGATTTCAGCGCCTTTATGCGCGCCGGCAGCCGACGAGCCCATGCGCGCACCACCATTCAGGAGGTGAGCCTGGAGCGCCAAGGAGACCTCGTGAACGTCGAGATCCAGGCCAGTGGATTTCTCTACGGCATGGTGCGTCTGCTCATGGGGCAACTCGTGGCTTTAGGCGAGCAGCGGCTCACCTTGGAGACCTTCGAAAGGCGCTGGCGAGAGCGGCGGCGCAATGAAGTGAAGGATGCCGCCCCTGCGCAAGGTCTCTGCCTTCTTCGCGCTGGTTATGGGGAGTCCATCTTTACGAAAGGCGGGTGGTACGATTGCCAGCCGCGGTATTTTCTGGCATCGCAGGATCCCCCACCGGATCCGCCAGCGTTGCCGAAAACAGACTGACACCATGCCGGATGCAGTCATGCGCCGGCCAGATCGGCCCGTTCCGCTCCCTCCAGAGTCTTATTTCCCACCAGGGTGAGACCCACGACGAGGTAAGCTCATCCATTGAGCTTTGATCAGGACGCACTCTGCGGCCGATCCTTTTTGCCCAGCTCCGCCAGCTCAGGTGGGGCATACCCGAACCGGCATGCCGGCGCGATGAACAAGACATCCGTTCCCTCAATCGATTCAATCGAACGCCAGTGGTATCTGGTGGACGCTGAGAATCAGACCCTTGGCCGTTTGGCCACCGAGGTCGCTTCTGTGTTGCGTGGCAAGAACAAGGCCAGCTTCACCCCCCACCTCGACACCGGCGATTTCGTCATCGTGGTGAACGCTGACAAAATTCGCGTCAGCGGCAACAAGCCCCAGCAAAAGCTGTACCGCCGCCATTCCGGTCGCCCGGGCGGAATGAAGGTTGAAACCTTCGAGCATCTGCAGGAGCGTCTGCCCGAGCGGATCGTGGAAAAAGCCATCAAAGGCATGCTTCCTCATAACGCCCTAGGACGCCAGCTGTTCCGCAAGCTCAAGGTCTACAAGGGCAGCGAGCATCCTCATGCCGCCCAGCAGCCCCAGCCCCTCCAGCTCGATCCCGCCGCTTCCGCCAAATGAGCACCAACAATTCCGTCGTCTACTGGGGCACTGGTCGCCGTAAGACCTCTGTCGCGCGTGTTCGCCTCGTGCCCGGCAATGGCACGATCACCATCAACGGGCGCCCTGGTGACAATTACCTGAACTACAACCCCGCCTACATCGCAGCTGTCAAAGCTCCTCTTCAGACTCTGGGCCTGATTACCGAGTACGACGTCCTGGTCAATGTGCGTGGTGGCGGTCTCACCGGCCAGGCGGATGCCATCAAGCAGGGCGCAGCCCGTGCGCTTTGTGAGCTGTCTGCCGACAACCGCAAGCCCTTGAAAACCGAAGGCCACCTCAGCCGCGACCCGCGCGCCAAGGAACGCCGCAAGTACGGCCTCAAGAAAGCCCGCAAAGCTCCTCAGTTCTCCAAGCGCTGATCTTCTGTCATGCCTAAGCCCGACATTCACCCCACCTGGTATCCCGATGCCAAGGTCATTTGCAACGGAGAGGTGGTGATGACCACTGGCTCCACCCAGCCCGAGATCCATGTCGACGTCTGGAGCGGGAACCACCCCTTCTTCACCGGCACCCAGAAGATCCTCGACACCGAGGGACGTGTGGACCGTTTCATGCGCAAGTACGGCATGGGCGGTGCAGGTGAAGCCGCAGGCGAGAAGAAAGCCGCCAAGAGTGACGCCGCAAAGACCGAAGCCTGAAATTGCTCCAAGCAACGGTCTGACTCGCTTGTCTGACCCTCTTGCCCCCAGTCGCGGAGACCACTCTGCGACTGGGGTTGTTTTTTGATCACTGCGTGCCGAAGGGGATGGAGATCGCAACCCTGATCAGCCGGCTGGAAGCAGCCACGACGAGTTTTCACACTCTGGAACGGCAACTGGCGGATCCAGACGTGGCCTCCGATCCCAAGAGACTCCAGGCGATTGCCCGCGAACGCTCCAGATTGGAACCCCTCGTGCAGGACTACCAGAGCCTGCAGCAGGTGGACGAAGAACTCCAACAGGCGGAAGCGTTGCTGAGAGAAAGCCGAGGGGATGAGGCCATGGAGGAGCTGGTCCGACAGGAGATCCAGGAACTGACGCTGACGCAAGACGCCCTCGTTCGGAAGGTGACACTGGCACTGCTCCCTAGTGATCCCCGCGACGAACGCAGCGTCATGCTCGAGATCAGAGCCGGAGCAGGAGGTGATGAAGCCTGCCTTTGGGCCGGTCATCTGGCGCGCATGTATGAACGCTATGGCAGCCGCCAGGGATGGAACGTGCAGCCTGTCAGCGCCAGTGCGGCGGATCTCGGTGGTTACCGCGAACTGATTCTCTCCGTGAAGGGCGACGCGGTGTTCAGCCAATTGAAATTTGAAGCGGGAGTACACCGCGTGCAGAGGGTACCGGCCACCGAATCCCAGGGCCGTGTTCACACCTCAACGGCCACCGTGGCAGTGATGCCAGAAGCGGATCCTGTCGAGGTGCAGATCGATCCAACTGATCTAGAGATCAGCACCGCCCGATCCGGCGGCGCAGGTGGCCAGAACGTCAACAAGGTGGAAACAGCCGTAGACCTTCTGCACAAACCCAGCGGCATCCGCGTGTTCTGTACCCAGGAGCGCTCTCAACTGCAAAACCGCGAGCGTGCCTTGGAGATTCTGCGCGCCAAGCTTTATGAAAGGCAGCTGGCGGAAGCCAACGCCAAGGAGAGTTCAGCCCGTCGCGCCCAGGTCGGCACTGGTGACCGCAGTGAGAAGATCCGCACTTACAACGCCAAGGACAATCGGGTGACCGATCACCGACTCGGCCGCAACTTCAGCCTTGACCCCGTACTCGAGGGTCAAATGGACGATGTGATTGGAGCCTGTATCGCCGAGGAACAGCGGGCAAAACTCGAATCGCTCAGCGACGATGTCGACTGAGTCAGCCGTCGACGGAGTCAGCCAGGGTTATGCCCCAATCACATATTTGGCCCAGTCGGCCCGTTGGCCTGAATCAATCTGGCGTCTGGCTTCAAAGCTGAGGTGCCCCATGGGTCGATGCGGCTCACGCCGCAGCGGCATGTTGGCCTCCTGTGGAGTGCGGTTGCCCTTGCGAACATTGCAGCGAAGGCAGGCAGTGGTCACGTTTTCCCAGAGGTCGCCACCGCCGCGGCTGCGAGGCAGCACATGGTCAATCGAGAGCTGACCACCTCGACAACCGCAGTACTGACAACAGTGATTGTCGCGGTGGAAGAGGTTCCGGCGGGTGAGAGCGAGCTGGCGGAAGGGCACATGCACGTACTGGCGCAGACGGATCACCGTTGGCACATGGAAATCTCCGCGGAGGCAATGGTTGGGGTCATGCTCGAGCCCCTCTGCCTTTCCCTTCAACATCATCACGGTGGCACGGCGCCAGGTGGTGATATTGAGCGGCTCATAGGACGCATTGAGAACGAGAACCTGGACCATGCCAGCCCGCTGATTCCAAGGCATGCTACGGGCAATCCACGGATTGTTCCGTGCCCAGCGCGACCTTGGCTCCATGCGTGATCTGATCAGCAGCGGTCAGGAGGCATCAGGCCTGGATGACCAGAGGCAGCTGGACCCGCGACAGCGAGCCTGGCTGGAGGTCTCCCCGACTGCAATCGAGAGCAACGCGCGGGCGCTGCGGCGACTGCTTGATCCAAAGTGCGCGCTGATGGCCGTGGTGAAGGCGGACGGCTACGGCCATGGGGCCTCCACCGTGGCCAGAGCTGCGGTGGAGGGAGGTGCGGAACAGTTCGGAGTGGCCACACTTCAGGAGGGCATCGAGCTGCGTCGAGCAGGGCTTGATCAACCCATCCTGGTGTTGGGCAATCTTCATCAGGCTGACGAGCTAAGGGCCTGCCTCCACTGGCAATTGATGCCCACCCTGAGCAGCATGCGAGAGGCCTTGCTCTGCCAGAACCTCGCCGATGGCAGTGGTCGTCGCTTCCCCGTGCAGCTCAAGCTCGACACGGGCATGAGCAGGCTTGGCTGTGCCTGGGAGGATGCACCCCGTCTAACCGAGGCGATCACCCAGCTAGACCAACTGACATTGAACGGCATCTATAGCCACCTGGCCATGGCCGATGGTGGCAGCGATGGAGAGGGAGATCGGGTCACCCGCCTACAGCAGCAACGTTTCGAGCAGGTGCTTCGGGCCCTGCCTGCCTCAGGCGCCTTGCTTCATCTCGCCAATTCGGCTGGCACCCTGCGCGATCCGAGCCTGCATCACGATCTAGTACGTGTCGGGCTGGCTCTGTACGGCCACAGTCCCAGCGACCATTTGGAGTCAGTCGTGTCTCTTGAGCCAGCGATGGGAGTGAAAGCGCGCGTCACCTTGATCCGGGATGTTCAAGCAGGAGTTGGGGTGAGCTACGGGCATCGCTTCGTCACGGCACGACCGAGCCGATTGGCCGTGGTGGGCATCGGCTATGCCGATGGGGTGAGTCGCTGCCTGTCTGGGAAGATCACCGCCCTCTCCAACGGCAAGCCCTTGCCTCAAGTTGGGGCCATCACCATGGATCAACTGATCCTTGATGCCACCGATCAACCCAATCTGGAGGCCGGTGATGTGGTGACCCTGCTCGGTCGCGATGGTGATCAGTGCATCAGCCCCAGACTCTGGAGCAGCCTCAGCGATTCCATCCCCTGGGAAGTGCTGTGCAGCTTCAAGCATCGCCTACCTAGGGTGACGGTCTGAGCGCAGGCCCTGTTTGGCCCAAGCAGCTGCCGAGAATGGGCAACTGCTTGGTAAGGTGTGCAGGCCGCTGGAGAGGTGGCTGAGTGGTTGAAAGCGGCTCCCTGCTAAGGAGTTACAGGAGGCAACTTCTGTCGAGGGTTCGAATCCCTCCCTCTCCGTTGCACTGAGGGTTGTGGAGGTCATCCGACCTCCAAATCCGTTGATGCCTTTCTCTCAGAGCTGGCTCAGCGTCACTGCCCAAACGTGCGGTGCCCCTGTCCATCTGTTCCCTCTCGGGGATTCTCCCAATCCCGCAGATCGTTGTTCCAGTCTCCATCCCGCAAGCGTTTCAAGACTCTCTGCCGCGAGCAGGGGTTGCAGTCTCAACAGGTTCTCGACCAGCTCGTTGATCTTTACGTGGCCAGCCAAGGTGCCGTGCTGCATGGGCCCGGACACTCGATGCCGCCATCCCCGGTTCCTCTGCCAGAGGAAACCACAAGCGAGCTGATCGAACGCATTGAGCGGCTCGAATGCGACGACCGGGAATTCGTGCATGCCTTTGAGGTGCTCATTCACCGGGTGGAAGCTCTTGAGAGCCGGATTGGGCCACCGAGCGACGAACCCAAACACAAGCCCAAGCCTTGAAATGAAGAAGGGGTGGTTGCGACCACCCCTTGCCCTTGAGACCTCTTTTTGCGATCCGAGGGTGGCGGCCTCCTTGGGGATCACTTAGTTCTAAGCAGCGTGCAGATGCTTCCGCATGAGTGAGAGCACCTGTTTGGATGGATTGGACGCCAAACGAGAGCAACGATTGCTCAGCACCGAAATGCAGCCAGCTGTTGGGCCAGCTCCGGGAGCAGATCTTCATCACGGGCGCAATCAGCACCTTCGGTGAACACCACCAACAGTGTGGGCTCGCCTTCGGGAGGGATCCACCACGCCGCATCATGGCGGGCCTGACTCATCCAACCGGCCTTACTCCACAAGCAGCTGCCTTCTGGTAACCCTGCCCCCAGGAAGCCATCCACCTGATTCTCAGGGTCACGAGACCGCTCCTGCAAGTCGAGAGAGCGCAGCAGCAGATCGCGCAGCCGCTTGCAAGCCGGAGGGGACAACACCCCATCGGTCATCACCGCCTCGAGCATTCTGGCGGTGGCTGATGTGCTGAGGGCATTGCGATTGTCGAGGCTGGGGCCGTAAGAATCACGGTCCCGGCCGTAGGGTCCGTCCCCCCAAGTTTTCTGACAACAATTGACGTGCTCCAGTTCCGGCCAGCCGAACTTCAGCAACCAATCATTCACCAACCGGCGCTGACGTTGCCAGAGACGCCAGGCCTCCCCATGCAGGGATGGACCACTGGTCGTGCCAGTGAGCAGATCCACAAGCAGCCCTGTGGCGTCATTGCTTGAGTCAGCAATCATGTCGCGCATGGCTCGGCGCAACTCCGGCTCTTCTGGTATCAGATCCTGCTGAAGCCAGGCCTCAACGGCCATGGCGTAAACCAGCTTGACCACACTGGCGGGATAGATCAGTCGTTGATCTCCCCACGCCGCCCCGTAGCCACTCCCTGTGGTCGGATCCGATCGGTCGTAACGCACCCAGGTCAGAGCAAGCTGCTCAAGAAGGCCGTCACAACCATGGGACGCCAAGCGCTTGAGCTGAGCCGCCAGGTACTCCTGCATAACCTGGTCGGGACGGTAGAACGCCATGGCACTGGCATCTGACAATGCCGACCCTAGGCACCCCTCTGGCTCCTGAACTTCTCCATCCCGGAAGTCTCTGGGTCCTCGACTCCGGCGTGAACGGCTATGCCCGTTTTGCAGGGTCAAACCTGACGACGCAAGCTGCAGCAGGCCGATGCTTCCAGGTCCTCAACTGGCCGGATCACGGCCGCGTGCGAGTGCGTCTACTGGAAGACGGCTATCCCTGCTGGCTGGCAGTGGTCGACCTGATGGGGCAGGCCACAGCCACCCGTTTTTGGCGCCCGATTCTTTTCGACAGTCGCACCATCGCGGCCCGTCTTCCCGCAGTTCTGGACTGGGTCGCCATGGCTGCCGGGAGACACAACAGCTACCTCTGGGGGGGGACCCTCGGCCCAGACCTGGACTGTTCGGGTCTTGTGCAGAGCGCTTTCGCGAGCCAGGGAATCTGGTTGCCACGCGACGCCTATCAGCAAGAGCGCTTCTGCACCCCCATTGCCGTACAACCTGGACAAAGCCACCTCCTTCGTCCGGGGGATTTGCTCTTCTTTGGCACAGCCAAGCGCTGCACCCATGTGGCCATCCATCAGGGGGGAGGGCGCTACTGGCACAGCTCCGGCCGGGACCACGGCAGGAACGGCATCGGCAGAGACAGCATCGACCCCCGTGATCAACACCCAGTGGCCTGTCACTACCGCAACGAACTAAGAGGTGCGGGCCGAGTGGAACGCTGCCATGACGGCAGCACGCTGCCTTAGCGAACACACAGCAAGATGGTTGGCAGGACAAGCCGACGCACCATGGATCCGCTCTCCCTGCTTGCAAGCAGCCTTCTCGCCCAGTCGAGCTTTAGCCCACCAGGCGGATCTGCCCAGAGCATCGATTTAGCAGGAAAGTACATCCCTGGTGGCGTCCCAGCCCAGGGGCTTCCACCGGCTGGCTATCCACCGACTGGCTATCCAGCTCAGAGCCTTCCCAGCAGTGGATACGCTGCCAGCGGCCACTTTCTGCAGCACAGTCAGCCGATCCAGCAGCTGACTCTTGTGAGAACCATCTTTCAGGGAGATTGTCCTGGGGAAAGCGTGAATCCAGTCAAGGGAATCAGCTTCCTGGCATCCACTCCCCCGGCAAGTAAGCAGCGGATCGTGATCCGCAACAGCCGCACCGGCGGATACACCGATCGTGAATACGACGGTGGTCGCAGCAAGTCAGAGCGCTTCTGGATCAGCCTCGGCTCCAAACAGCATGGCAGCTTCCTCTCAGTGCAACCCGGAGCGAACCAGTTCCGCTGGAGAGTGACTCGGGCAGCCAACGCAGCCCTCCCCAAAGAGGGCTCCGCCATGCTCTACGTGACGACTGAAGACCGCGTGAGATATCGCGATTTCCGTTCGATCAATGAAGACGCCTATTGCCCAGGGGAGAAATACTCCAGTTCACGCACACCACTGAGCCAATGCAACCACGGGTACTACAAAGTTGAACGGGAAGGGGTCTGTCCTAACGGCACAAAGAGGATGCTGGGCACGCAAACCATCTACCGGCGCAACAGCACTTGGTGAGAAGCTCCAATGCATCCTTGAGCTCTGCCCCGTGGGCCTAGGTTGCTGTGACTGATCCAACAATGGGATGGCCCCCACCCCTGCGACCACACTCAATCTCTCCGTGGTGGTGCCTCTCTATAACGAGGAGGAGAGTCTGCCGGAACTGGTGGAACAGCTTCTGAAGGCTCTGCACCCAACCGGCGAAAGCTTTGAACTGGTGCTGGTGAACGATGGCTCCAGCGATCGAACTGCTGAGGTACTTGAACGCCTCAGCGCTGAGGTGCCCGAGCTCGTGGGCGTGCTTCTGCGCAAGAACTATGGACAAACAGCCGCCATGGCCGCTGGTTTTGACGTCGCCCGTGGCGAGATCATCGTCAGCCTCGATGGCGATCTGCAGAACGACCCCGCCGACATTCCCAAGTTGCTGGCCACATTGCGAGAGGGCTACGACCTCGTCAGCGGCTGGCGCCATCAACGCCAAGATGCAGCCCTGCAGCGGAAGCTTCCATCCAAGATCGCCAACCGGCTCATTGGTCGGGTGACGGGTGTACGACTCCACGACTACGGCTGCTCGCTCAAGGCCTACCGACGTGAAGTGCTCTCCGACATGCGCCTGTATGGCGAGCTTCATCGATTCCTTCCTGCACTGGCCTTCATCGAAGGCGCCAGGATTACGGAGGTGAAAGTCAATCACCGTGCCCGTCAGTACGGAAGCAGCAAATACGGCATCGACCGCACATTCCGCGTGCTGATGGACCTCCTCACCGTTTGGTTCATGAAGCGATTCCTGACCCGGCCGATGTACGTGTTCGGCTTCGCAGGTCTCGTGGCAATTGCCACAAGCCTGATCGCCAGCACCTATCTGCTCGTGATCAAGCTGATGGGAGATGACATTGGCCATCGTCCACTGATGACCCTGGCAGTCGTGCTCGGCTTGGCGGGGATTCAACTGTTCTGCTTCGGACTGTTAGCCGAGCTGTTGATCCGCACCTATCACGAAAGTCAGGATCGGCCGATTTACCGCATCCGCGAAACATTGCGAGGCGATTGAGTCGCCTCAGGCAGACTCCGCTACTCATCAGAGGGAATCTGCTTGATCGCCAGGTTGGTGAACACCACAGGCAAGTAAATCTCCATTGACCAGAGGGCCAGAAGCACTGCAAAGAGATTGCAGACCCAGCCGATTGCAAACAGAACTGGCAGCAAGGATGCGTAGCTGCCAGCACTCACCAGAGAAGCGATAAAAACATCTTGCGCGGCATCACCAACCGCCATCAGGGAAGCAAGAAACATCCAATTGGACGCATGAGCACAGGTCAATGCAACATCTTTTCTTCTGATCGCAAAAAACCAACGACTCGTGCTCTGCTGATAGCTGGCCAGCGCAAACAACAATGCAAAGACAGCCAAATTAGTGATCTGTCGTGTCGCGACAACCTCACGGGCCTCCATCCACAAATAACCGAAGCCAATCAACCAAATCCCACAACGAAGAACCACAAAGAGAAAACGCTCTCTGTGGTTCGGGCACCACTTAACAGGTCGACTTGGCATCAGGTTCAGTCCAGGAGCGCAACGTCTGAGCGAACAACCTCAATGGAGCTTGATGGGCCCATGCGCAGCACTCATCAGCGAGGAAGGGACCTAGAGAGTCTTTGAAGCGTTAGGAGGAAGAGAGATCGCTGGAGAGGGCGCCACACGGGTGGCACCACGCTGATGAGCCATTGCAACAGCAGCAGCCTCCATCACACGACTGTCAGCATCCCTGAGGCCTCGCCGCAGCAAGGGAAGAATCGACTGATCGCCCCAGCGACCCGCAAGGACCACAGCCTCAAGGCGCTCATCCGGGCCACCGTTCATCGCCTTGTGCAGTTGCTGCTTAAGGCCGAGGGCCTGGCCTGTGGTCATGGGTAGCTGCCATGCCAACTCAGCTGATGAAGCCTCTGCCTCTGCCTCTGCCACTGCCGCCTGAACAAGCTCCACCTGAGCACGGTTGAGGGCCGCGACGCTCGACACATCCGTACTACGCAGAAACGGTTTGCTTGGACGCCTTCCGAGGGAGTAGAGGACGAAAGCAAGAATGAAGGCAACGCCACCGACGAAGAACTGAGACATCAGACCAAACGGGAAGGGGCAACCCCGACCAACGTGAAACGGGGATTGAACTTTTATGTCGCCGGGAAAGCCTCAGGGAGGCCCATTGACTCTAGGACTCTAAAATCGTATCGATGCTTTGGGCCTGATCATGACTGGAGACTTTGCAGCAGCGTGGCTGCCTGTGGTGTTCGTGCCAATCATCGGAATTGTTTTCCCAGCTGTTTTCATCGTCCTCGTCGGTCGGGTTATTACCGCAGCCGAATAAGGACAACTCGTCAGAAGTTCCTTAACCAGCCACCAATCTCCAATGACCGTCACTCCCGCTGCCGACCCTTGCGTCGGCGACCTTTCAACACCTGTCAACAGCGGCTACTTCATGAAGTGGCTCATCAATAACCTGCCGCTGTATCGCCAAGGGATTACTCCCAACTTCCGCGGAATCGAAACCGGCGCAGCCTTTGGCTATTTGCTGTATGGCCCCTACACAATTTGTGGCCCCCTGCGCAATACCGACTACGCACAAACAGCCGGCCTCCTTGCTGCCATTGGTGCTGTTCACCTACTTACCCTGCTGTTTCTTCTCTACAACCAGCCAGGCAAGCATCCCAACATTCCTCCTTCAGATGTCACGGTAGAGAATCCTCCTGCCGACCTTTTCACCAGAAATGGCTGGGCTGAATTCACCAGTGGCTTCTGGCTTGGCGGATGTGGCGGCGCAGTCTTCGCTTGGCTGCTGTGCGACACCCTGCATGTCCAAGATTTGGTGAAAATTGCAGCTGGCGTTTGGAGCGTCGGCTGAATCAGCCAACAAGAGGGGCAGAGCGTCCCTACCATTTGAGCAATCAAACAAACAAAAGCCTGGGGCATTCTCTTTTGCCCCAGGCTTTTTCTTTGCAATCCTCCAATCATTCCAATCAACAAAGTTCGCCAATATAAGCAGACTAATCAATAAAAAAAGTCAAGACATCTCCAACTAAATCCAGGCAAGGCAGCTCGGAAACCCACTCCATCGACACAGCTCCTCTGCCAGGATCTGGTCTTGTTTCTACCGTTTGCCGGTCACTTGAGATCCGTATCCCAACCATTTCTCAAGAGACCTGTCCTGACAGTGGTGTGCACGCTGCTTGTGTTGCTCACCGGTCTGGTGTCTCTCGTCGGTCTTGGCCTGGAAGATCTACCCGAACTCGCACCCACCCAGGTGAGCGTGAGAGCGAGGTTCCCATCTGCCTCTCCAGAAGTTGTTGAACAGAGCGTTACCACCGTTCTGGAACAGCAGCTCAACGGCCTCGATGGACTCGACAGCATCCAGTCCACAAGCAGCCAAGGTCAGTCAAGGATCAGCTTGCGCTTCAAAGAGGGCGATCCACAGCTCAACGCGATCAAAGTCCAGAACGAAGTCAATCTGGCGATACGACGTTTGCCTCAGGCAGTGACACGCCAAGGGCTGAGCGTGAACAGGTCCTCCAATGATCTACTGATGATCATTGGATTTAGCCATCCAGGCGATCAGTACGTCTCCACATTTCTACCCGGTTGGGTTGAGAAATCCCTGCGTGAGTCGCTGCGCACGCTTCCTGGCATTGGAGAAGTGCGCGTGTTCGGGAGTAGCGAGCTGGCCTATCGCCTCTGGCTTGATCCCCAGAAACTCGAGCAGGCCCATCTCACCGTGACCGACGTGAGTCGAGCTTTAGCGGAGCAAAACGTTCTGGCGGCCATTGGATCAATCGGCAGTGCACCGGCTCCAGCTGGTCAGCTGCTGTCTCTTCCCGTGGATGCCGATGGGCGACTGCGCAGCCAGTGGGAACTCGAAGCGATGGTGATTCAGAGATTGCCGAATGGGGGGCTGATGCGTCTCCGCGATGTCGGACGGGTCGCGCTTGGACAACGCAGTTATGGACGAGCGGCGATAAACCTCCAGGGGGAGAGGTCTATCGCCGTTGGCATCTGGCAACGTGATGGTGCCAATGCCTTGCAGCTCAGTCGCGCCATACAGACGACCCTCGAACGCCTGGAAAAGGGTTTTCCACCAGGGATCACGATGCAGATGATCGTGGATCGAGCCGACACGATTCAGGCCAATCTTGACCGCACGCTTGGGACCCTTCGCGATGCGGTGATCCTGGTGTTGATCGTGCTGGTGTTGTTTCTCGGTCGATGGCGTCTGGCCATGGTCCCAGGGATCACCGTACCGATCTCCTTGATGGGCAGCATTCTTCTGGTTCGACTGAGCGGGTCCAACATCAACAGCCTGATCTTGTTTGGGTTGGTGCTAGCCACAGGGATCGTGGTCGATGACGCGATCGTGGTGAGTGAAGAGATCGCCGATCGCATTGAAAAGGGAGATCCACCGCTCGAGGCAGCGGAACAAGCGATGGAGGAGTTATCCGGGGCGGTTGTAGCCACGTCGCTTGTGCTGGCCGCAGTGTTTGTCCCGATTTGGCTGATACCTGGTTCCATCGGACGTCTCTATCAGCCAATCGCCATTGCCGTCACCGGGGCGATCCTGTTCTCAACCCTGAACGCTCTGACCTTCACGCCGATGGCCTCGGCAAGGGTGCTCCGTTCTGGACGCGGACGGCTCCCAGGGCCAATCCAAAGCGTGAGCAATCGTCTGCGCACCTGGATGAAGAAGACCGAATTGCAATATTCCAAGAGTCTTCGTCGCGTACTGGCTCGGCCCCAGGTAATGGGGGCTGTGTTGCTCGTTTGCCTAGTGATCACAGCGATCAGCTTGAAAACGATGCCTACTGCATTCATCCCGAATGAAGATCAAGGCCAGATTCGTGGTTATTTCAGCCTGCCTGAAGGAGCAAGTCTGGAACGAAGTATTTCCACAATGAACGAAATTCGAGAAGTGATTAGCAAAGAACCATTGATTCGTTCAGGTAATTTCTATGCCGGAAGTTCCTTTGGCCAAAGCGGTGAAGACAAAGGCTCCTTTTTCCTAAGGCTGCGATCACTCGATCGGAGGAATGGTGAAAGCCAGAGCGATCAGGCCATCAAAAGACGATTGCAATCAGCCCTCAATCAGAGCATCAAAGCGGCGAGGGTGGTGCTGTTCACACCACCAACAGTGGGAGGATTCAGCGGGGATTCAGCACTGACGGTTCAACTGCTGGATCGCAGCGGGGGACAACTGAGCCTTCCCCAATTCGAACAAGTCGCTGATCAGTTCATCCGCATCGCACGAGACAGTGGAAAGTTTGAGCGCGTGGGAACTCGTTTTGATGCGAGCTCCTCGCGCTGGATTCTCGAACTGGATCGGGACCAGATGGCGGCGCTCAATCTTCCTTACAGAGAAACATTGAATGCGATCGGCACTGCCATCGGAGGGCGATATCTCGACGATACGTTCGCCGATGGGGAAATCCGCAGCATTTGGCTGCAACTGGAAGGCCGAGACCGCAGTAATCCGGAAGACATCCGATCCCTAATGCTGCGCACGAATGACGGCAAGCTGGTCAGCGCGTCAAACGTCGCAGCCTTGAGACTGGGCGAAGCGACTGCATCGATCGATCACTTCGCCTTGAATCGGTCCATCTCTGTGAGTGCAGTTCCAGCCAGCGGGATCAGCAGCGGTCAGGCGATCACCCTGCTCGAAGAAGCAGGCGAACAGCTCGGCGGCGGCAACATTGGGCTGGCCTTTACAGGACTGGCAGCAGAGGAGCGGAATGCCGAGGGGATGACATGGGCCTTCTTCGGCCTCAGTGTTGTGGTGGTCTATCTGCTGCTCGCGGGCCTATACGAAAGCTTTCTTGATCCACTGGTGATTTTGCTCACGGTGCCGATCGCATTGATGGGGGCCCTAGCCGGCCTCAGTGTGCGGGGCCTTCCTCTGGATGTATTCGCGCAGATGGGGCTGCTCGTGCTGATTAGCCTTGCAGCCAAAAACGGCATCCTGATTATTGAATTTGCCAATCAGAGGCTGCGCGCGGGACGCCCCCTCCTTGAAGCGATTACTGACGCCGCAGAGGAACGCATGCGTCCGATCCTCCTGACAGCCATCACCTCTCTTGCTGGCTTTGTGCCTCTGCTTCTGGCCAGCGGCAGTGGATCCGCCAGTCGTATCAGTATCGGTACGGTTGTCTTCAGTGGCTTGTTGGTGTCCACGCTGCTATCGCTGTTTGTGGTGCCGTCGATGTATCTGCTCCTGAAGCAACGGGATGGATTGGGCCTTCAGGGCTGGATCAGAGGCACGGGGGAAAGCCCTTGAAGACTGGAACTGCACGCAACCGACCATCCCAGGCTGAAACGACGAGCAGTAAGCAGGATCGGCAGGCATCACCGATCGAGTGAGCCACCAGCGACAGCAGCTTCCCAGGCTGCTGCGAAGTGTTTCGCAGGCAAGGAGACCACATGATGGGAATCTCTTCTGGGAGAGCAGCCCATGTTCCAGCCCATTGAGGCGCTCCGCAGGTGGCATCCACTCATGCCCTCAGCCTGCACAAGCAAGACGACAAACCAGCGAGGCCAGGGGGTCTGAGACAACCCCAAAACCAACTGTGATGGTTTGGGGTTGGAAGGCTCCATCCACACCCAAGCGATCCATCGCCACTCCAATCAACCGGCTGATCAGCAAAAGCAGCTTTCATCAGTCGGACTCGGGCCAAAAAGATTCGACGTATCACGACCAAGCCGAATAGATTCACGGGCCGTGTCCGTAGAGGCACCAGTATTGAGGCGAGAACCGCTTGACGACGACTAGCTCGCAACCTTCGATATCGACAGCTCCAAGGCGGATCGACTTCGATCTCACCCCCTATATGGCGAGCGACGATCGCATTGCTCTCTGGCAAATTTTCAGCACCGTGGCACCAATCATCGCGGTGGCCATGGCAATTGGGTCCGTCACCCAGTCTTTCAACATGCAGGCATTGGTGCTGACACCAGTTCTTGTGATCCTTCTGGTTCTGCTATTGAGCAGAAGCTTTTCGCTCATGCATGACTGCGGCCATCAGAGCTTATTTCGCTCCAAACAAGCCAACCGCATCGCAGCCTTTGGCCTGAGCCTGATCCACGGCATGCCTCAACACCCCTGGTCACGAGGGCACGCATTTCACCACCAACACAATGGCAATTGGGATCGCTACCGCGGCCCATCGGCACTGATCACACGCCAAGAATACGAAGCGAAATCAAACCGAGCCAAATTCATCTACAGAATTCTCCGCCACCCTCTATTACTATTTCCTGGTGGATTTTTCTATCTGATCATCAAACCAAGAATGGCACTTCTGCTCGGCTTTGCCGAGTTTGTGCTGCATGCAATCAAAAGCATTTATACGATGGCCACAAGCGGCAGGTGGGTCTCTCCTGAGAAGATCATCAGAAATCATCAATCAAGCTTTTTCTATACACGTGGGGAGGTGATCGATACGATTGCAAATACATTATGCGTAGCGTTGCTCTGGTGGTGGATCGGCAGCAGCATTGGCCATTGGCACTTCTGGGCCCTCTATGCCCCCGTCATGGCATGCAGTGCAGCACTGATGATTGCGGTATTCTTCATCCAGCATAATTTCCCTGATTCATACACCAGCGGAGAAGAGAACTGGAGCTATTTCAAGGGCGCAATTGAAGGATCTTCCTTCCTCCAACTCCCTGCTGTGTTGAATTGGTTCACCGCTGACATTGCTTACCACCATATTCACCACCTCTCTGAGCGGATACCGAACTATCGCTTAAAGCAGTGCCATCTGGCCAACCTTCATTTATTGGATAGCGTCCGGTACCTGTACCTGGAAGAGATTGGAACGTGTTTTTCATTGATCCTTTGGGATCGCAACCAACTCGAACTCACTTCACCAACACACTGACCAGAGCCATTTGGGTGAGTCCTATCGGCTGAAAGGCAGCGTCAACACGACGAGGCTCGATCATCAGCCATAGGACTGCATGCTGATGACATTCTTGGCATCAGCCATACCAGCGTGACTGAGTGAATGCATCGCAGTTCAGGGCTGAACAACCAACAGAATGAAGTGCTCAAGTCGGATGCAGCCTTATTGAATGCCTTGAACGCGTGGATTCATCCCTGAGCACCCAGGGCCTGAGAGCAGAGCAGCAAGCCTCCCCGAGTTGAACGAGCCGGTCCAAGGCAGGCATTGAACAGTTCAGCACGAGTCGCAGCAAAGAAGAACGATGGCAGCGACAACGAAACGCTGCCCAGACGGACTGCAGGAGCCCAGCCCTCAACTGCCGATGCAGACGCACAAACAGAACTGAGGGTGCGATCGAGGCTGCAGCGGATCGCGCAGGCTTCGCCAGTGCCCGACCTCCTACGCACCAGGCAAGGGGAATCAGATCGCCAAACTTGCGCGCCCTTATCTCATCAACCCTTGCAGGGTGAGTGCCAAGCAATCAGACAAAGAGGTCATAGAGACATCAATGAAAAACCCCGCCCGGAAAACCGGACGGGGCCAAGGAACGACTCTTGAAGAATCGAGCAGGTGGCTAACGAATCAGCCGAACTTGCCAGATGTTGAGGCGATCAGGAATGCGGCGTACGTGAGTACGTAGCCAACAGTGAAGTGGGAGAGTCCCACAACACGGGCCTGAACGATGGACAGAGCGACAGGCTTGTCGCGCCAGCCCATCATGTTGGCGATGGGGCTGCGCTGATGAGCCCAGACGATGGTCTCAATCAGCTCCTGCCAGTAACCACGCCAGGAGATCAGGAACATGAATCCTGTCGCCCACACAAGGTGACCGAACAGGAACATCCAAGACCAAACAGCGAGGTTGTTGCTGCCGAAGGGGTTGTAACCGTTGATCAGCTGTGAGCTGTTCAGCCACAGATAATCGCGGAACCAGCCCATCAGATAAGTGCTGGACTCATTGAACTGAGCAACGTTGCCCTGCCAAATGGCGAGGTGCTTCCAATGCCAGTAGAAGGTGAGCCAACCGGCTGTATTCAAGGCCCAGAAGACGGCCAGGTAGAAGGCGTCCCAGGCAGAGATGTCGCAGGTGCCGCCACGGCCAGGGCCGTCGCAAGGGAAGGAGTAACCGAAGTCCTTCTTATCGGGCATCAGCTTGGAGCCACGGGCATCAAGCGCGCCCTTCACCAGGATGAGGGTGGTGGTGTGCAGACCCAGTGCGATCGCATGATGCACCAGGAAGTCACCAGGACCGATCTGCAGGAACAGATCGTTCGCACCGCCATTGATGGCGTCCATCCAATAGTGCTCTCCAGGGATGTTCTGCGACGCCAGGGTTGCAGAGCTGGAGGCATTGGCGAGGAACACATCAAAGCCATAGATCATCTTGCCGGAAGCGGCTTGGACGAACTGGGCGAAGACGGGCTCAACAAGGATCTGCTTCTCAGGAGTACCGAAGGCAACAACCACGTCGTTATGGACGTAGAGGCCCAGGGTGTGGAAACCGAGGAACAGGGTGACCCAACTCAGATGGCTGATGATCGCTTCCTTGTGCTCGAGCATCCGAGCCAGGACGTTGTCCTTGTTGGCTTCGGGGTCGTAGTCACGGATGAAGAAGATCGCGCCGTGAGCGAAGGCACCGCACATCAGGAAGATGGCGATGTACTGGTGGTGGGTGTACAGCGCTGCCTGGGTTGTGTAGTCCTTCGCGATGAAGGCATACGAGGGCATCGAGTACATGTGCTGCGCCACCAAGCTGGTGACAACGCCAAGGGAGGCCAAGGCGAGGCCAAGCTGGAAGTGCAGGCTGTTGTTCAGGGTGTCGTACAGACCCTTGTGGCCAGCGCCCAGGTCACCAGGGGTTCCCTTGGGTGGGTTGTGCGCTTCGTGGATTTCGCGGATGGAATGACCGATACCAAAATTGGTGCGGTACATGTGACCTGCGATCACGAAAATGCAACCGATGGCCAGATGGTGATGCGCGATGTCTGTGAGCCAGAGGGCTTCCGTCTGGGGGTGGAAACCACCCAGGAAGGTGAGAATCGCAGTTCCAGAACCTTCGGCGGTGCCGAAAATCTGACCTGTGGAGTCAGGGTTCTGGGCATACACACCCCAGTTGCCGGTGAAGAACGGCTGAAGACCTGCCGGGTGAGGCAGAACATTCAGGAAGTTGTCCCAACCAACGTGCTGACCGCGTGACTCAGGGATGGCCACGTGAACCAGGTGACCGGTCCAGGCAATCGAGCTGAAGCCGAAGAGAACGGCGAGGTGATGGTTGAGGCGTGATTCAGCGTTCTTGAACCAAGCCAGGGATGGACGGAACTTGGGCTGCAAATGCAACCAGCCGGCAAAGAGTGCCCATGCCGACAGGATCATCATGAAGATGGATCCCTGATACAACTCGGCATTGGTGGTCATGCCGATTGTGTAGAACCAGTGATACAGGCCTGAGTAGGCAATGTTCACTGGGGAGGAAGCACCCGCCTGAGTGAAGGCGTCAATGGCGCCTTGACCGAAGTGGGGATCCCAAATTGCGTGAGCGATGGGGCGCACGTGCAGCGGGTCGGCGACCCACTGCTCGAAGTTGCCCTGCCAGGCGATATGGAACAGGTTTCCCGAAACCCAGAGGCCAATGATGGCGAGATGCCCGAAATGGGTGGAGAAGAGCTTTTGATAAAGCTTCTCCTCCGTCATTCCGTCATGGCTCTCGAAATCGTGAGCCGTGGCGATCCCGTACCAAATGCGGCGGGTTGTCGGGTCCTGTGCCAGACCCTGGCTAAACGAAGGAAATTTCGTTGCCATTAGAGGGAAAGGTCAGGAGAGGTCAGCCGACCACAAGGATGTGGGCGTGGAAGAAGGCCCACGTGGTCGCGATGCCGCCCAGAAGATAGTGAGCGACACCCACAGCACGGCCCTGGGTGATGGACAGCGCACGGGGCTGGATGGCCGGAGCCACTTTCAGCTTGTTGTGAGCCCAAACAATGGACTCAATAAGCTCTTGCCAGTAGCCGCGGCCGCTGAACAGGAACATCAGGCTGAAGGCCCAGACGAAGTGAGCTCCAAGGAACATCAGGCCATAGGCGCTGGTGTTGGAGCCATAGCTGTTGATCACCTGTGCGGCCTGAGCCCACAGGAAGTCACGCAGCCAGCCATTAATCGTGATGGCGCTGTTGGCAAAATTGCCGTTGGTGATGTGTTGGACAGAGCCATCAGCATTCACCGTGCCCCACACATCGCTTTGCATCTTCCAAGAGAAGTGGAAGATCACGACGGAGAGGGAGTTGTACATCCAGAACAGACCCAGGAACACGTGGTCCCAAGCAGACACCTGACAGGTGCCGCCACGACCAGGACCATCGCAAGGGAAGCGGAAGCCCAGGTTCGCCTTATCGGGAACCAGACGTGAATTACGGGCGTACAGGACACCCTTCAGCAGGATCAGAACCGTCACGTGAATCGTGAAGGCATGGATGTGGTGGACCATGAAGTCAGCGGTGCCCAGAGGAATCGGGGCAGCGGCGACCTTGCCACCAATGGCCACAACGGAACCGTCGAACACTTCACTGACGCCAGCAAGAGCGTTAGGAGCGGTGCTTCCGGCTGCAGCGCCATGAAGGCCCTGGATCCATTGAGCAAAGACAGGCCTCAGCTGGATTGCGGAGTCACTGAACATGTCCTGGGGGCGACCCAGAGCACGCATGGTGTCGTTGTGGACATACAGGCCGAAGCTGTGAGCGCCGAGCCAGATGCACACCCAGTTGAGGTGGCTGATGATGGCATCGCGAGCCTTGAGCACCCGGTCAAGCACGTTGTCCACATGCTGTGCGGGGTCGTAGTCACGAACCATGGCGATTGCAGCGTGAGCTGCACCACCAACGATCAGAAAGCCACCAATCCACATGTGATGGGTGAACAGACCGATCTGAGTCGGGTAATCGATACCGATGTACGGATACGGAGGCATCGCGTACATGTGCTGGGCAACAACGATGCAAACCGAGCCACCCATTGCAAGGTTCACAGCCAGCTGGGCATGCCAGGAGTTCGTCATGAACTCGTAGATACCTTTATGGCCGTTGCTTGCAGGGAAGAGCAGAGGATCTCCCTGATGCGCTTCGTGGATCTCCTTAATGGAGTGCCCGATGCCGTAGTTGTTGCGGTACATGTGACCAGCAACGATGAACATCACGGCAATCGCCAAATGGTGATGCGCGATGTCGGTCATCCACAGGCTTCCAGTCACAGGGTTGAGACCACCCTTGAAGGTGAGGAAGTCGCCGTAGGCAGCCCAGTTACCGCTAAAGAAGGCACCGATGCCGGAGCCGATTCCTGGATAAAGCTGAGCCAGGAGATCCTGGTTGAAAAATTCGTGAGGCAGAGGGATGTCCGCCACAGAGGCGATGGTCTTGCCATTCAGGACCAGCGGTTGGCCGGCATCAATGGCATCCATCAGCTTGGTGGTGGGAGCCGAGACATGGATCAGGTGACCCGCCCATGACAAGGAACCCAGACCGAACAGAACCGCCAGGTGGTGGTTCAGCATGGCCTCGGCATCTTGGAACCACTCCAGCTTTGGAGCTGCCTTGTGGTAGTGGAAGACGCCTGCATTCAGCATGAGGCCAGCCATCACCAGAGCGCCGATTGCCAGGGCCATCAACTGAGTTTCAGTCGTGATGCCCCAGGCACGCCACATCTGGAAGAGGCCTGAGGTGATCTGGATGCCTTGATGCCCGGCACCCATGTCACCGTTGAGAATTTCCTGACCGAACACCGGCCACACCACCTGAGCACTGGGCTTCACGTGAGTGGGGTCGGCAAGCCAGCCGGAATAGTTGGAGAAGCGGGCCCCATGGAAGAAGGCGCCGCTCAGCCAAATGAACACCACGGCCAGATGGCCGAAGTGTGCACTGAAGATTCTGCGAGAAACCTCTTGGAGGTCGCTCGTGTGTGAGTCGAAATCGTGAGCGTTGGCGTGGAGGTTCCAAACCCAGGTGGTGGTTTTGGGACCTTTCGCAAGAGATCTGTCGAAATGTCCGGGCTTACCGAACAGTTCAAAGGTCGCAGGGTTGTCGACCTTGACAAATTTGCTCTTGCGAGTGCTCCCACGCTCTGGTGGGCTTTTGGTCATCGAGTCGTTCCTCGAGGGACGGGATCGAGGTGGTGGGCCACCCCTCCGATAAACCGGAAGGCTCATCGGGGCCCCGGATGTAGCTCGGCAAAGCCTCACAGCATCCGGGCGCCAGTGGTTTTCGGGAGAAAGGCCTCCCGACTCTCACTGGAGCATTGGGCCCCAAAGAGGGGACCGCTGGCGGAAGCATAGAGGCGAATGTCGACCCTCTGGCCAGGGGAGTTACAAAGGTTCAATCCGTCAGCGCCCCAGTGGGGACAGGGGGTCTGCCAGAGAGCGACTAACAGCCCAGTGCAGACATTTTGGAGGAATCAATAACAATTAAGAACTGCTTTTTTGAATCCCATTAACACAAAACTTGAGGCGCGCTGGGTCAGCGGATGGATTGTTCAGAATGCTTCTGAACTGCTGCAGCCTCCATGGGCACGTTGGCACGCCGCCATGCCATCGCAATCCTGCTCACCGCGCTGATCATTTTGATCGGTGTGGCACCTGCATCCGCCCTTGATATTCCAGCCATCGCCTGGGGGGATCGCACCGTCAACAATCGCCCCAGGCGAGTCGTAACACCCGAGGGACCTAAAGGCGGGCTGCAGGAAGTCACAGCACCAGGTGGCGTCCAGCAGCTGCGCAGCCGTCTGGACGGTCATCACCCCAGGCTGACGCTCAAAAACCCGCAGGACGGTGCCGTTCTGAGCAGCAAGGAACTGGAACTGGTTGTGGAGGTCGAGGACTGGCCACTGGTCAGCGATCCTGACCTGGGCCTTGGCCCCCACATCGCTCTCCAGATCGACAACGAGCCCCCGCTTCGTTTCAGCAGTGGCGAAACAAGCTCCGGAGCAGGTCTCACGGTGAAGGCAACCCTGCCGGCTCTTACTCCTGGCAGCCATCGCCTGAGTGCATATGCCGCCTATCCGTGGGGAGAAGCCGTGAAGGAGCCAGGCGCCAGCCTGAACTGGCGCCTGCATCAATTTCAGCCCCTCAAAGGGACCCAGCCAGATCGGAACGCTCCCTGGATGGTGATGGTTAGCCCCGCCGAGCTTGGTAACGGGCAGCCACTGCTCCTGGACTGGCTGATTTGGAATGCACCATTACAGAACCTGCGCGAAGGCGACGGGCGCTGGCGCCTGCGCCTCACCCTGAATGGAGACAGTTTCCTGGTGGACCGCCAGGACGCAATCTGGGTCCGTCAGAACGAAGCCAGCGAGATCGTTCAGATGGAACTGCTGGATGGTCTTGGAGATCCGATTGATCCAACCTTCAACAACCAACTGCGTTTCATTCCACCGCGAACCAGGCAGAAACCGGCTTGGCTCCAGTCAAGACTGAGCGAAAGCGATGTTGCCCGCCTCGTGGGCGACCCAGCTCCTAGCCCTGAGCCGGAGCCTGCAGCAGCGCTGCCGCAGGCCGACTCACCCGAGCCCAAAACGGAGGACACCAACAAAGCGCCATCGGTCGAAGAGTCGGTCGAAGAGACAGACGTTCCCATTCAGGTTGAAGAAGACAACGACAACAACTCCGGCACAAACGACAGCCTGGACGAGCAGTCAACGGCCATGGCAGAGGTCATGACAGAGGCCATGCCCCCAATCAGCGAACGGTCGAATCGCAAGATCTCCGCCAGCGGAATCGTCGATCCAACCAGCCCTCCACCGACAAAATCTGCTGAAAAGGAACAGTCACCCACCATCAGCCTGGGAGGATCAGATCGGGAGCCGTTGAACACTGACGAGCCCCAGCGCTGATTTCCGAGCCTGCTGTCCTGAACGCTGCAACGCCCCCTCTCTCCGAGGTTGACCCTGTCCTGCAACACCAAAGCGGTTTCGCGCTGGGGCTGTCGTGCAGTGCCCTGCCTCTGCTTCAACGACTGCAAAAGACTGGTCATGTGAAGCAGATCGCCCTAACAGTCAAGGCAGCGGAAGCGATCCAGACCCCTCCAGCGGATCTGATCCGCGGTAGCGGAGCTGCATTACTGGAGCAGCATTGGCGGGGCACGGTGGTCGTGATCGGGGCTTTAGGAGCCGTCACCCGTCTGATCGCCCCTCTGATTGCAAGCAAGTCCACAGATCCTGCTGTGCTTGTTTTGGATGCCGAAGCCCGCGTGGTGGTACCGCTACTGGGCGGACATCAGGCCAGAGCGGAAGCCCTCGCCTACGAACTGGCAGCGGCTCTTGGCGCCATCGCCGTCATCACAGGCGACTGCGCCAGCCAGAGACGACTTCCCCTCGATGCCTTTGGTCGCGACTGGGGCTGGCGTCCTGGAGGCGAGATCGGCGCCTGGCGTGCCCTCATGGTCGAGCAGGCCCAGGGGCATCCGATCAGCTTCAGGCAGCAAAGCGGCAGCCAACACTGGCGTCTTTGCAGCGCAGCGGCTGCACTTGTGGAGAACGCGCCTGATGGTGACAGCGAAGAGAGCGCTGAGGCCTTGGCCACAATCCGTTTGCAAATCACAGCAGAGCGGCGCTCCTCCTCCAGCTCAGGCGTCTGCTGTTGGCATCCTCCCGTCCTCTGGATTGGGGTGGGGTGTGAGCGCAACACCAGTTTCAGCCTGGTCGAACGGGCGATTCACAGAGGCTTAGCGGAAGCAGGCCTGGCGCCGGAAGCCGTGGCGGGCCTGAGCACGATCGAGCGTAAGGGTGATGAACCTGCACTGCTGAAGCTCGCTGCAGAGCAGGGCTGGCCCTTGAGACTGAACAGCCCAGAAGCCCTCGCCTCCATTGACGTACCCACACCATCAGCGGTGGTCGCCGCCGAAATGGGAACAGCTTCGGTGGCAGAAGCAGCAGCGTTGCTTGCCGCTGGAGAGAGAGGCCATCTACGGCTCTCGAAACTGATCGAAAAGCCTCAGGACTCCAATGAATGCGGAGCCGCCACCGTGGCCATCGCCGAAGCGATGGAGCCCTTCGCGCCCCAACGCGGCGAACTGCATCTGATTGGCAGCGGCCCCGGCGACCTGACTCTGCTCACTGCCGATGCGAAGCAAGCCCTCAGCCGCTGCGTGTCGTGGGTTGGCTACGGCCTCTACCTCAACCTGCTGGAGCCCCTGCGGCGCAACGATCAAGTGCGTTTGGATGGCCAATTAACCCGCGAACGAGACCGGTGTCTCCAGGCCCTGGAGCTAGCGCGTCAGGGTGCCCGAGTCGCCTTGGTGTCTTCAGGCGACAGCGGCATCTATGGCATGGCAGGCCTGGCTCTAGAACTTTGGCTATCGCTGCCTGAGCAGGAGCGCCCCCGCTTCGAGGTGCATCCGGGGATCTCCGCCCTTCAACTGGCTGCAGCCAGGGTCGGAGCCCCGCTCATGCATGACTTCTGCACCATCAGCCTCAGTGATCGTCTCACTCCATGGGAGGTGATCGAGAAGCGGCTTCAGGCAGCCGCTGACGGAGATTTTGTCGTGGCGCTGTATAACCCCCGTTCCAAAGGACGAGACTGGCAACTGGAACGCGCACGCCAGATCCTGCTCAGCGGCCGGGATCTGACCACCCCCGTTGCTTTGGCCCGTCAACTCGGGCGCAGCGAAGAAAGCGTCGAGCTTCATGCGCTTGGGACACTGCCTGTCGACGCCGTCGACATGCTCACTGTGCTGGTGATCGGCAACAGCACCAGCCGGCAATCAGATGGACGACTGGTCACACCACGTGGTTACCCAGGGGCCGAACTGACTTGAGCAATCCTCATGACAGTGGAGTCGGGATGACAGGATTCGAACCTGCGGCCCCTTCGTCCCGAACGAAGTGCGCTACCAAGCTGCGCTACATCCCGATGACGGGACTTTAGAAGATGACCTCCCTGCAGAAACCAGACTGGTTGCGCGTCAAAGCACCACAACGGGAGCGCATTGGCGCCGTGGCCGACATGCTTGTCGACCTGAACCTGAACACCGTTTGCCAGGAAGCAAGTTGTCCCAATATCGGCGAGTGCTTTGCAGGAGGCACGGCCACCTTTCTGATCATGGGGCCCGGCTGCACCCGGGCCTGCCCGTACTGCGACATCGATTTCGACAAGAGCGTGCGCACGCTCGATCCCACAGAACCAGAACGACTCGGCGAAGCGGTGGCACGCCTTGGCCTCAAGCATGTCGTCATCACTTCGGTGAACCGAGATGACCTCGACGACGGCGGCGCATCCCAATTCGTGGCATGCATCCAGCAGGTGAAGAAGCGCTCACCGCTGACCACGATCGAACTGCTGATCCCTGACTTCTGCGGCAACTGGGAGGCCCTGGCCACTGTGATGAACGCAGCGCCTCACGTGCTGAACCACAACATCGAAACCGTGCCCAGGCTTTACCGCAAAGCCAGACCCCAGGGCCTCTATGAGCGCTCTCTCGAACTCCTGCAGCAGGTGCGAGATAACTGGCCCCGGGCTTACACAAAATCAGGCCTGATGGTGGGCCTTGGCGAAGACGATGCGGAAGTCATCGAGGTGCTGCAAGACCTACGTGCCCACCAAGTGGACATCGTCACTATCGGCCAGTACCTCTCCCCTGGCCCCAAGCACTTGCCGGTGGACCGCTTCGTCACACCCGGGCAGTTCGAGCACTACCGCCAACACGGCGAGAAAGAACTCGGCTTTTTGCAGGTGGTGAGCACACCTCTGACTCGCAGCAGCTACCACGCCGGTGAGGTCCAACGCCTCATGCAAGCCCATCCCCGCTGAGCGGTCTCCGATCTACGCACCCAACCACTCCGAGGGATCGCGAACGTCACGCCTGCAGCTCCCCTGACACCGGGACCCATTCATGCAAGCTCCAGGTCACCAAATCGCGGCAAATCATCGGGTCCTGGCGAATCAGTTCCAGGGCAGAGGCATAGCTGGGGGCTTCAAACAACAACAGACCACCACCACCGGGTTTGTGCTCACCGTCCACCAGGAAACCACTGGCCATACGCACACCAGAGGAGCGCTGGGTCTCGACCCATTGACGATGATCGCTGAGGTGAACGCGTCGCTCCTCAACCGGTAACGCCGTCAGTGCATCGGTGAAAATCTCCTGCTTGATGAACCAGGCCATGGGTCTGCGTGATCAGGCGGCCACTGCAGCCTGATCACGCAGACCCATGGCAGCGCGCTCACTCGGAGGAACCAACAGTTTGAAGCGCTCCTTAGCTGCTGACCAATCGGCCAGCAGAGCCACGGCTTTCTCACTGCCCGTGGCAGCCACATAAGCCTCGAGCAACCCTTTCAGAGTGGCCTCCTGTTCACGCGTCGTTAGAGGGCAAACCTCAACGATCTCGTGGTTCACCCGGTCAGTGAGACCTCCATTGGAATCAAGGATGAAAGCCACACCACCGGTCATCCCAGCACCCACATTGCGGCCCGTGCTGCCCAGCACAACCACCACCCCGCCAGTCATGTATTCACAACAGTGGTCGCCCGTACCCTCAACGACGCACCGAGCACCGCTGTTGCGCACCGCGAAGCGTTCACCGGCTCGCCCATGCACAAACAGTTCCCCTCCGGTGGCGCCATAAAGACACGTGTTGCCGAGAATCACTTGTTCACCAGGGGATGCTGTCCCGGGATTCGGGACGAGAACGATGCGACCACTATTCATTCCCTTGCCGATGTAGTCATTGGCTTCGCCCTGAAGGCGAACATCCATTCCCTGCACCAGAAAGGCTCCAAAGCTCTGACCTGCCGCTCCGTGGAAATGAAGCTGCAACTCTCCCTGAAAACCACGGTTGCCGTGAAGGGCCGCAATTTCGCCGGCCAATCGGGCACCGATGCTGCGATCGGTGTTGACGATCTCGAGGGTGCGAGAAAGAGACCCATGGGTCTGAATCGCCGCCATCACCTCGGCATCAGCGAGCAACTGATCTTCAAGAGTCGGTCCATTGCCATGAGCCGAAGCCGCATGCGTCAGCCAGCTGCGACTGTTGCTACCAACAACTGGCGCCAACAAGGTGGTGAGATCCACTGACTTGGTCTTGGCCAAGCTCACCGCACGAGGCTTCAGCAGATCATTGCGACCGATCAGCTCCTCAAGGCTTGCCACTCCAAGCACGCTCATCAGCTGGCGCACCTCCTCGGCGACATACAAGAAGAAATTCACCACATGCTCGGGGAGTCCTGTGAAGCGCTTGCGCAGAGCTTCTTTCTGGGTCGCAACACCCACTGGACAATTATTGGTGTGACAAACGCGGGCCATGATGCAGCCCTCCGCGATCATCGCCACCGACCCGAAACCGAACTCCTCTGCACCGAGGAGCGCAGCCATCACGACATCCCAGCCGGTCTTGAGGCCACCATCGGCACGCAGCAGGACACGATCACGCAGACCGTTCTCCATCAGGCTGCGATGCACCTCGGTGAGACCAAGTTCCCATGGTCCTCCCGCATGCTTGATGGAACTCAACGGTGAGGCACCAGTACCACCATCGTGACCGGAGATCTGGATCACGTCCGCATTGGCCTTGGCAACGCCTGCGGCGATGGTGCCAATACCGATCTCAGCCACGAGCTTGACCGACACCCTGGCACTGGGGTGCACCTGATGGAGATCGTGAATTAACTGCGCCAGATCCTCAATCGAATAGATGTCGTGATGGGGAGGCGGAGAAATCAGAGCCACACCGGGCTTGCTATTCCGCAGCCAGGCGATGTACTCATCCACCTTCGGTCCAGGCAGCTGGCCGCCCTCACCGGGTTTGGCACCCTGAGCCACCTTGATCTCGAGCTGTCGACCACTGCGCAGATATTCGGCGGTCACACCAAACCGCCCTGAAGCGATCTGCTTGATCGCCGAGCAGGCCGTATCCCCGTTGCTGAGGCCCCGAATGGCAGGCAGGGTCGCTGATCGACCTTCACTGTCCACATCGGCAAGCACCTTGAAACGGGCCGGATCCTCTCCACCCTCGCCACTGTTGCTTTTACCGCCGATGCGATTCATGGCCACGGCTAAGACCTCGTGAGCCTCCCGCGACAGCGCCCCGAGACTCATGCCACCCGTGCAAAACCGTTCGCAGATGCTTTGCACACTCTCCACCTGGTCCAGGGGCAGTGGCGTGGCAGCAGTCCTGAACTCAAGCAGGTCGCGCAGGGCCGTGACCGGACGGTTCTCCAGCAGGGTGCGATAGGTCGAGAAGTGGTCGTAGCCAGGGCCCTCCTTGACAGCTTTATGGAGCGCCTTAGACATCTCCGGGCTGTTGAGGTGGTACTCCCCACCAGTTCGGTACTGCACAAAGCCCATGAACTCGAGCTTGGTGCGGTTGAGCTCTGGGAAGGCCTTCGCATGAAGGAGCAGGGTCTCGCGAGCCAATTCCTGAAGGGAGAGACCCGCGACTCGGCTCGTTGTGCCTGTGAAAGCACGCGCGATCACATCGGCACCAAGACCGATCGCTTCGAAGATCTGAGCCCCGTGATAGCTCGCCAAAAGGGAGATGCCGATCTTGGAGAGAATCTTGCGAAGACCGTTCTCAAGAGCAAGGCGGACATTGGCCTGAGCCTTGGCCGCAGTCAGGGCCTCAAGTTTGCCCTGCTCGATCCGCTTCTGGGTCTTGGGATGAACCAGCCAATGGCGGATGGTCTCCCAGGTGAGCCAAGGGCAGACGGCGCTGGCGCCATAGCCGATCAGGCAAGCCAAATGATGGGTGCTCCAGCACTGCGCTGTGTCAACCACCAAAGAACACTTCAGGCGTTGCCCCGCTCGCAAGAGGTGATGGTGTACGGCACCAACAGCCAGCAGAGGCGGAAGGGCTGCCACTGTTGCCGCCAGGGGAGCGGGCTGACCTTGAGCAGCCACGCGGTCACTCAGCACCAGAATCTGAGCCCCTTGCTCCACAGCACTGCTAGCGGAAGCACAGAGTTGATCCAGAGCAACCTGCAAGGCCTCGGCCGAGAGGGTCGGATCAAACTGAGTCGAGAGATGGCGCGAGGGCAGTCCCTGATTGGCGATAGCGGCCAGTTCGGCTTCGTTCAGGACAGGTGAATCAAGGTGCACCAAGGCAGCGGCCTCAGGCTGCGGACAGAGAGCCGGCCGCCGTTCACCCAGATGCATCTCCAAGCTCATCACTAGCTTTTCGCGCAGAGGGTCGATCGGCGGATTGGTGACCTGAGCGAAGCGCTGCTTGAAGTAGTCGTAGAGAAGATGTGGCTTGTCCGAGAGCACTGCTAGGGGAATGTCGTCGCCCATGCAGTAGGTGGGCTCCTTGGCAGCCGCTGCCATGTCTTCGATCACCAGCTCGAGGTCTTCAGCGGTGAAACCGGTTGCAGTCTGCAAACGCAGCAGGTCGAGATCGGCCAGCTGGCTGTCGTCCGTCCAAGGCTGCGAGTCAAGATTGCGGCGATGCTCTTGTAGCCAGCTGCCATAAGGATGGCGTGCGGCAGCATCTTCCTTCACGGCCCAATTGTCGAGCAGTTCACCCCGCTCAAGGTCCACAGCGAGCATCTGGCCAGGGCCGAGCCGACCACGACTCACCACGGTCTTGTCGCTCAGATCCACCACGCCGGTTTCCGACCCCATGATCACAAAGCCGTCGCTGGTGGTGCACCAACGGGCTGGGCGCAGACCGTTCCTGTCCAAAGTGGCACCCACACGCTTGCCGTCTGCAAACACCAACAAGGCCGGACCGTCCCAGGGCTCCTGGATACCGGCATTGAACTCGTACATCGCCGTCACGTCTGGACGAGATTCGAGATCGGGCTGATTGCGGAAGGCCTCGGGGACCAACGTGATCAGGCTGTCGGTGATCGAACGCCCACTGCGCACCATCAACTCGAGGTTGGCGTCGAGGTTGGCGGAATCACTGAAGGCAGGATTCACCACAGGGTTCAAGTCAGCCGCGGCATCGCCCCACACTTGGCTGAGTTGGGCCTCGGAAGCACGGGCCCAGTTGAGATTGCCCAAAAGGGTATTGATCTCTCCGTTATGGCCAAGCAGTCGCATCGGCTGAGCCAGCGGCCAGCGAGGAAGGGTATTGGTGCTGAAACGGCGGTGATACACCGCAAAGCTCACCGCGAAGCGAGCGTCGCGGAGGTCGGCATAGAAAGCCGCCAGCACCTCAGAGCGCACCATGCCTTTGTAGACAACGGTGCGACTGCTCAGCGAAGCGACATAAAGGTCTCTTGCCCCTTCGGCACCAAAGGCTTTGCGGGCACGATCGCCCAGACGGCGCCGCAGGCGAAACAACAGGGCCTCAAGGGCATCTCCAGCCTGCTCGCCCTCAACAAGCCACTGGTGAATCGAGGGAGCCGTCTCACGCGCGAGAGGACCGAGCACAGCTGAATCAACCGGCACTTCACGCCAGCCCTTGGATTGGAGACCAAGGGCTGCAGCCTCCTCAGCGGCAAACGTCTGAGCCTGCTCACGACGACTGGGATCGGATGGAAGGAACAGCATTCCCAGGCCGCGGCCATCCCCAGAAGCAGCAGCCTCCGGCCAGACAGCCTTGAGATAGTCCCAGGGGATGCCACAGAGCACACCGGCGCCATCACCAGAATCTCCATCCCCGCCACAGCCGCCGCGGTGTTCCATGCAGCCCAGGCCTCGAAGGGCTTGCTGAAGCAGCCAATGGCTGGCCTCTCCCTGCAGCTGGGCCAGAAAACCCACACCGCAGGCATCCTTCTCTCCGGCCACGGCTTCAGGAGCTGGGGTATCGCAATGGGGCCAGGCTGAGTCGGAAAGTTGGGTCATGTCCTTCGGTCGAATCGGACGTCAGCCGCAGACGCAAAGACCCAGCGGCGGCGCTGACGCGATTGATGATCCTAAGGACGCGTGGTGCTGCACAAAAATCCGGCTAGCGTCCGATCCATGGTTTCGCCGCCGCCACCACCCGCCCCGATCCCCGAAGTCCGTGCCGTTAGCCCCGTCCAGGGCTCAAGCTTGCGCCTGGCCGGATCGGAGATCAAAACGCCCTGGCTTTGGATCGGCAGTGATCGTCAAAAGCCCGACCAGATCTGGCTGCCTCTGGATGTCCTCGTCGCCCGTTTCGGTTTCCAGAGAAACAACGCTAGAGATGGTGAGGAGCTCGAATGGTATGGGCACAAGGCCTCGCTTCGGAGCTTGACCCAGCGCTCGATTGATGACGAAGTCGCCATCGAGGTAAGTGGTTGGCTGAGCGCCGTAGGCGTGAAGCTCGAGCGAACCGGCGACACCCTCGCCATCAGACTTCCGGCGCCCAAGGTGATCCGCCTACGCAGAGGCAAAGGCAGCACCGCAAACCGGCTGGTGATGGATCTCAGTGGACCGGCCTTGCTGCAAAGGGAGGGCAACGATCTAGTCCTTGGACTCCGTTCAACCCCAACGCAGGACGGGCAACTGCGGGCGATGGGATTACGTCCGAAGCGAAGTCGTAGCAGCCTGACCCTGAGCGGCCAGGGCACGACACTGTCGACTCTGACCCTGGCCAGCCCATGGCGGATCGTTCTGGACGGTCTAAGCAGCAGGAACCGGGGTGCTGCGATCGGTCGCGACCCACTAGCTGCGCCCTTGCTCAACCCTGCGATTCAGCGCTTCGTGCGGCAAGGGCTGGTTCTGGACAAACGGGTGGTGAAGGTGGGAGTCAAGCCCCTACTCATCTACCGAGTCGGAACCGATCCCAACAGTCAGGGGCTAGAGCTACGCCCACTCGCACCGAGGAGTGGTCAACAGGGGCTCCGCTTCCTCAACCAACTCGCCCAACCTGCAGGCGCCGTGTTCGCGATCAACGGAGGATTTTTCAACCGCATCCGCCAATTACCCCTTGGAGCGGTGAGGATCGACGGCAACTGGCTTTCCGGGCCGATTCTCAACCGCGGAGCGATCGGCTGGAACGGTACAAACCGTCTTTACTTTGGCCGTCTGCGCCTCAATCAAGAACTGATTGTTGAAGGCGGGCAGCGCTGGGGCCTCGGCCATCTGAACAGTGGCTATGTGCAGCGCGGACTGAGCCGCTATGACCACGCCTGGGGCCCTGTTTATCGAGCCTTGAGCGGGAGAGAGCAGGCGATCACCGTCATTGACGGAGACGTTCGTTCTCTGCACAACAACGCCGCACTGACAAGAGGGGTGCCAATCCCTCTCAAAGGAGACTTGGTCGTGGCCCGTGGGGGCGCACCGGTGCCGGCCCGCCCTGGCCAACGGGTCACGATCCGCACCAGCAGCTCAAATCCTGTGGGCGATCAGCCTCAGGTACTCGGAGGAGGCCCCCTCTTGCTGCAAAACGGTCGTGTGGTTCTCAACGGTCGCCAGGAAGGCTTCAGCGCCGGCTTCCTCGCCCTGTCAGCACCGCGGACGGTGGTTGCTCAGGACAAAGAGCGTCTCTGGCTCATGACACTGAAAGGAGCTGGCAGCAGCGATCCAACCCTGCTGGAGAGCAGCCTGGCTCTGCGCCAGCTGGGCATCACCGATGCCCTCAACCTGGATGGCGGCAGCTCCACTTCCCTGTTAGTGGCAAACCGTCTGGTGATGACCGGCCGCGGTATGGCCCCCAGAGTGCAGAACGGCCTTGGGCTGGTGCCAAAATAACGCGGATGTCTGTCTGACCCCAGTCCAATGGGCGCCACTCTGCAGATCACTCCATCCGCAGCAGCAGAGCTCGGCCGCCAGGCTGCTGTTGCTGGCACGGCCGGACAGATGCACCTCGATCTGGTTTCTGGGCACTGCGAACGTCATGTGATCCGACTTCAGCCGGGTTCCCTGGGGGGGGTGCCTGTGGCCCGCGGCGACGGGCTCACCCTGCATGCTCCCGCCGCGCAGGTGAGCGAGCTGGGAGGCCTCTGCCTCGACTACCGCAGCGATCTAAGTGGTGGTGGCTTTCTGATCACAGCCCGCAGCGGAATCCGCAACTGCGCCTGCGGCAGCGCCTTCACCCGCCTGTAAGGAAAGGGGCAGGCGACCCGGTATGGTGGTGGATTGTCGAATCAGGTCGGGACTCCGGCCGCAAACCGACCGTCGATGCCAACCATCCAACAGCTGATCCGTAACGAACGCCAGAGCGTCAAGGCGAAGACCAAATCGCCCGCTCTTCGTTCCTGCCCTGAGCGCCGGGGGGTGTGCACACGTGTGTACACCTCCACTCCGAAGAAACCCAACTCGGCCCTGCGCAAGGTGGCCCGTGTGCGCCTGACCTCAGGCTTTGAAGTCACGGCCTATATCGGCGGCATCGGCCACAACCTCCAGGAGCACTCTGTGGTTCTGATTCGCGGTGGCAGGGTCAAAGACCTTCCCGGTGTTCGGTACCACATCATTCGCGGCACACTCGACACCGCCGGCGTCAAGGACCGACGTCAATCTCGCTCCAAGTACGGCGCCAAGGCGCCCAAGGAATGATGCGTGAGGGCGTGCACCCCAAGCGCTCCCAATCCATCCATTTGCAGTATCCATTTCCCATCCACTGACAGTTCATGTCACGCCGTAACGCCGCCGTCAAGCGCCCGATCCTTCCCGATCCTCAGTTCAATAATCGCCTGGCCACAATGATGGTGGCCCGCCTTATGAAGCACGGGAAGAAGTCCACTGCGCAGCGGATTTTGTCTGATGCCTTTGGCCTGATCACCGAGCGCACCGGCGGAGATCCGGTCGAACTGTTCGAAACCGCAGTCAAGAATGCGACTCCCTTGGTGGAGGTCCGTGCCCGGCGGGTGGGCGGTGCGACCTACCAGGTGCCGATGGAAGTTCGCCAAGAGCGCGGCACGGCCATGGCCCTGCGCTGGCTGGTGAGCTTCTCCCGCTCCCGCAACGGCCGCAGCATGGCTCAGAAGCTGGCCGGCGAACTGATGGATGCCGCCAATGAGGCTGGCAATGCCGTTCGCAAGCGCGAAGAAACCCACAAGATGGCCGAAGCCAACAAGGCCTTCGCCCACTACCGCTACTGATCCCCAGTCGTCCCGGAAGCCACTGAGTTCCGGGACGGACCTGTAGGATCTCCACCGCCTTTTTACGCCCCACCCCGGAGTTTTCTGTGGCTCGCGCCTTTCCCCTGGAACGCGTCAGAAATATTGGTATCGCCGCCCACATTGACGCGGGCAAAACCACCACGACCGAACGGATTCTGTTCTATTCCGGTGTGGTGCACAAGATCGGCGAGGTGCACGACGGTGCAGCTGTCACCGATTGGATGGCCCAAGAGCGTGAGCGGGGCATCACCATCACCGCCGCTGCGATCTCCACCAGCTGGAACGACCATCGGATCAATATCATTGATACCCCTGGCCACGTGGACTTCACCATTGAGGTGGAGCGTTCCATGCGGGTCCTCGACGGTGTGATCGCCGTCTTCTGTGCAGTGGGTGGTGTTCAGCCCCAGTCAGAGACTGTCTGGCGTCAAGCCGACCGTTACTCCGTGCCCCGCATGGTGTTCGTCAACAAGATGGACCGCACCGGCGCCGACTTCCTGAAGGTCCATGGCCAAATCAAGGATCGCCTCAAGGCCAACGCCGTACCGATCCAGCTTCCGATCGGCGCTGAAGGTGAGCTGAGTGGAATCATCGACCTGGTAGCCAACCAGGCGCATATCTACAAGGACGATCTCGGCCAAAACATCGAAGTCACCGATGTGCCTGCCTCCATGAAGGATGAGGTTGATGAGTGGCGCAACGTCTTGATGGAAACAGTTGCCGAAAACGATGAGACTCTGATCGAGAAATTCCTTGAAACTGGAGAGCTCAGTATTGAAGAGCTCAAACGCGGCATCCGCGAAGGCGTCTTGAAGCATGGTTTGGTGCCTGTGCTCTGCGGCTCAGCCTTCAAGAACAAAGGTGTTCAGCTCGTCCTCGACGCCGTTGTTGATTACCTGCCGGCTCCTGTGGACGTTCCACCGATTCAAGGTGTGCTTCCCAACGGCAAAGAAGCCGTTCGTCCTTCCGACGACAAAGCCCCTTTCAGCGCCCTTGCCTTCAAGGTGATGGCCGATCCCTACGGCAAGCTCACCTTTGTGCGGATGTACTCAGGTGTCCTTGAGAAGGGCAGTTACGTCCTGAACTCCACCAAAGACAGTAAAGAGCGCATCTCGCGCTTGGTGGTGCTCAAGGCGGACGACCGCGAAGAGGTTGATGCACTGCGAGCCGGAGATCTTGGTGCTGTGCTCGGCCTGAAGGCCACCACCACCGGCGACACACTCTGTGCTGTTGACGACCCGATCGTTCTCGAGACCCTGTTCGTTCCCGAACCGGTGATCTCCGTTGCGGTTGAACCGAAGACCAAGGGTGACATGGAGAAACTCTCCAAAGCCCTGGTGTCTCTGGCCGAGGAAGATCCAACCTTCCGCGTGCGCACCGACTCGGAAACAGGTCAGACCGTGATCGCTGGCATGGGCGAACTGCACCTGGAAATCCTTGTCGACCGGATGCTCCGTGAATTCAAGGTGGAGGCCAACATCGGCGCTCCTCAGGTGTCCTACCGCGAAACCATCCGTGCCGCGTCACGGGGCGAGGGCAAGTTCTCCCGCCAGACCGGCGGTAAGGGTCAGTACGGCCACGTGGTGATCGAAATGGAGCCCGGCGAGCCCGAATCCGGCTTCGAATTTGTCAACAAGATTGTTGGCGGCGTCGTTCCCAAGGAATTCATCAAGCCCTCCGAAATGGGCATGAAGGAAACATGCGAATCCGGCGTGATTGCAGGTTTCCCGATGATCGACGTGAAAGTCACCATGGTCGATGGTTCATATCACGATGTGGACTCATCGGAAATGGCATTCAAAATCGCCGGTTCGATGGCCTTCAAAGATGCGGTCAAGAAGTGCAATCCTGTGCTGCTTGAACCGATGATGAAGGTCGAGGTTGAGGTCCCCGAGGATTTCCTTGGCTCGGTCATTGGCGACCTCTCCTCCCGTCGAGGCCAGGTCGAAGGTCAGGCGATTGACGATGGCACGTCAAAGGTCTCGGCCAAGGTACCCTTGGCTGAGATGTTCGGCTACGCCACCGAGCTCCGATCCATGACCCAGGGTCGGGGTATTTTCTCGATGGAATTCAGCCACTATGAGGATGTTCCTCGCAATGTGGCAGAGGCCATCATCTCCAAGAATCAGGGCAATTCCTGATCTCTACCCCCCCTTAAATTCACCCCCGATTCTTTAAACAAAATGGCTCGCGAGAAGTTCGAAAGGAACAAGCCCCACGTCAACATTGGCACCATTGGCCACGTTGACCACGGCAAAACCACCCTCACTGCTGCGATCACCAACGTGCTCGCCAAGAAGGGTCAAGCCGAAGTTCAAGACTATGCCGATATCGACGGTGCCCCCGAAGAGCGTGAGCGCGGGATCACCATCAACACCGCCCACGTCGAGTACGAAACCGATACCCGTCACTATGCCCACGTGGACTGCCCTGGCCACGCGGACTACGTCAAGAACATGATCACCGGTGCCGCCCAAATGGACGGCGCCATCCTGGTCTGCGCCGCCACAGACGGCCCAATGGCACAGACCAAGGAGCACATCCTTCTTGCCAAGCAGGTGGGCGTGCCTGCTCTGGTGGTGGCTCTGAACAAGTGCGACATGGTCGATGACGAAGAGATCATCGAACTGGTCGAACTGGAAATCCGTGAGCTGCTCTCCAGCTACGACTTCCCCGGTGACGACATCCCCGTCATCCAGGTCTCTGGCCTGAAGGCGATTGAAGGCGAAGCTGAGTGGGAAGCCAAGATTGAAGAGCTGATGGCTGCGGTGGATGCCAACATCCCCGAGCCTGAGCGCGAGGTCGACAAGCCCTTCCTGATGGCTGTCGAAGACGTGTTCTCCATCACTGGTCGCGGAACAGTCGCAACCGGTCGTATCGAGCGTGGCAAGGTCAAAGTTGGTGAGGAGATCGAAATCGTTGGCATCCGTGAACCTCGCAAAACCACCGTTACCGGTGTTGAGATGTTCAGGAAGCTCCTCGAAGAAGGAATGGCTGGAGACAACTGCGGCCTTCTGCTCCGCGGTATCCAGAAAGAAGATATCGAACGCGGCATGGTGCTGGTGAAGCCCGGTTCGATCACGCCTCACACCAAATTCGAAGGTGAGGTCTACGTTCTGAAGAAGGAAGAAGGTGGCCGCCACACCCCCTTCTTTGCTGGCTACCGGCCGCAGTTCTACATTCGTACCACTGACGTGACCGGTCAGATCACTGCATTCACCGCCGATGACGGCAGTGCTGTTGAGATGGTGATGCCTGGTGATCGCATCAAGATGACCGGTGAGCTGATCTGCCCTGTGGCCATGGAAACCGGCATGCGCTTCGCTATCCGCGAGGGCGGTCGCACCATCGGCGCCGGCGTGGTCTCCAAAATCATCGAGTGATCACGATCGCTTGATTGAGGTGATGGGTGCGTCGTTCGCGACCCACCCATCCCTTACAGTTTTCAGCAACGGTGCTGCCCTCGTTGAAGGCAGCGTCTGAACCTCGACAACTCACTCTCTCCGTTCCCTGCGGGAACCGTCTCTGCGCTTCCTATGTCCACCGCCATTGCTCAGCAGAAGATCCGCATCCGCCTGAAGGCGTTTGACCGCCGCATGCTTGATCTCTCCTGCGACAAAATCATTGAAACCGCCGACAACACGGCTGCAACCGCCATCGGCCCCATCCCCTTGCCGACAAAGCGCAAGATCTACTGCGTCCTGCGTTCTCCCCACGTGGACAAGGATTCTCGCGAGCACTTTGAGACCCGTACCCATCGCAGGATCATCGATATCTACAGCCCTTCGGCCAAAACGATCGACGCCCTGATGAAGTTGGATCTACCCAGTGGCGTTGACATCGAAGTCAAGCTCTGAGCTCTCCACGTCCTTCAGGTCAGCTGCCTAAAATCATCGTTCTCGGAATCCATCTCTAGTGGCTGACCTGTCCGTCAGAGAGTTACCCCTCTTCCCTCTGCCGGATATCGTCCTGTTCCCTAGGGACGTGTTGCCATTGCACATCTTCGAGTCTCGCTATCGAATGATGCTGCAGACCGTTCTGGAGGATGATCGCCGCTTCGGTGTGGTGCGCTGGAACCCGAACACTCAGACCATGGCATCGATTGGATGCTGCGCTGAAATCCTTCAGCATCAGACATCAGAAGATGGAAGAAGCAATATTGTCACCCTCGGCCAGCAGAGGTTCCGCGTGCTTGACGTGGTCCGTGAGGCCCCCTACAGGACGGCAATGGTGAGTTGGATCGAAGACGATCCTGTCGAGGATCGCGACCAGCTCACAGAACTTGCCCAGAACGTCAGCCAAGCCCTCAGAGATGTTGTGGAACTGACTGGCAAACTCACCGACTCGCCAGCAGCACTACCTGAAGACCTACCTGAACTGCCGCGAGAGTTGTCGTTCTGGATTGGGGCCCATCTCGGTGGACCAGTCGCTGAACAACAGCAAGAGCTACTCGAACTCACTGATACCAGCGAGCGCCTGAAGCTGGAATTCGAGATGCTCGATGAGACCCGGCGTCAGCTTGCCGCTCGCACTGTGCTGCGCGACACCCTGGCCAACGTCGACTGATGAATACCTCAGCTGTGCTCGGGTTGGCCGTAGCCCTGTCTGTTGCGATCGTTGCTGGCGTGGTCGTTTGGACCAAGCGCAATCGCGCCTACCACTCGAGCGACAGTGTGGCGGCGGCCTACGACGCCTGGACAAACGACCGCCTGCTGGAATCCCTTTGGGGTGAGCATGTGCACCTCGGTCACTATGGTGACCCGCCACGCCAACGCGATTTCCGAGACGCCAAGGCTGACTTCGTGCATGCCCTGGTGCATTGGAGTGGTCTCGACCAACTTCCCGCAGGCTCCAACGTGCTTGACGTGGGGTGTGGGATCGGCGGCAGTGCACGGATCCTCGCCCGCGATTACGGCTTTAACGTGCTGGGGATCAGCATCAGCCCAGCACAGGTCGCCAGAGCCACAGCGTTGACCCCAGAGGCAAGCACCTGCCGCTTTGCGGTGATGGATGCGCTTGATCTGAAACTGGATGATCAGCAGTTCGATGCCGTCTGGAGCGTTGAAGCAGGGCCTCACATGCCTGACAAGCAGCGCTATGCCGATGAGCTGCTGAGGGTCTTGAAATCTGGCGGGACTCTGGCAGTCGCGGACTGGAACCGGCGAGACCCAAGCGATGGCGAGATGAATTCAATCGAACGCTCGGTGATGCACCATCTCCTCACCCAATGGGCCCATCCCGAGTTCGCCAGCATCAAGGGGTTTCACCACAACCTGGTGGCGAGCATCCACCAACGCGGAGCGATTCAGGTGGATGATTGGACCAAGGCCACCCTCCCCTCCTGGATCGATTCGATCGCCGAAGGGGTCCGCCGCCCTGGAGTGGTGCTGCGGCTGGGTCCATCGGCCTTACTCCAAGGCTTGAGAGAGACCCCAACCTTGCTGCTGATGCATTGGGCCTTCGCGACCGGGCTGATGCAGTTCGGTGTCTTCCGCAGCTCTCGGACCCAAACCTGATTCTCCGCAAAGCTGTGGTTGAACCTGTCGTTCAGAAATCTCTCAGACCAGGGCCCATCTGCGATCCCAGTGATGGGGAACTGCGGGTGAGCTGGGAGCATTACCACCGTCTGATTGAACATCTTGCCCTGCAGCTGCAGCACTCCGGACACAGCTTTGATCAGGTCGTCGCCCTCTCTAGAGGGGGGCTACGGGTGGGAGACGCGCTCTCCCGTCTGTTCAAGCGGCCCCTGGTGATCATGGCCGCCAGCAGCTATGGGGGAGGGGATGGCCGTGCGCAGGAAGAACTCAGGCTTGGGAACCAGCTAGCCCACACCTGCGAGGCCCTCGGCCCGAAGCTGCTGCTGGTGGACGACCTGGTCGACAGTGGTGACACCCTGCATGCATCCCGACACTGGCTTCAGGAGACGCTGCAACCAGAGTTGATCAAGACCGCAGTGCTTTGGCTCAAAACGAGCAGCCGGATGAAGCCCGACTTCTGGGCCATGGAACTGCCCGGCAATCCCTGGGTTGTACAACCGTTCGAACGATGGGAACACTTGCACCCGAGCCAACTGCAACCACTGCCTGAAGGATCGGGCGACGCACCATGAGCGCTCCAGTCAGCTGTCCTCCAATTCGCTACTGGGATAGGCACCGAAGTGGGCCAGATGCTCACAAAGGGGGAGAAGTCTTTGCGTGAGCTGATGCAGCAATGTCCCCCCCCCGTCGGGCAGCTCCACATCCACAAAGAACACGTACTCACCGAGCTCACGCTTTGAGGGCCGCGATTCAATCCGACTCATATTCATGGCCAGGTCTGCCACTGCCGCAAGAGCCTCGAGAAGGGCCCCAGGTGCATTGCGATGTAGGGAGAAGGCCAGGCTGGCAACGTCTCCATGCTCACGTCGCTCCCCTCTCTGCAAGAACAGAAAACGAGTGCAGTTACCGGGTGCATCATTGATCGGAAACGCCAGCTCCGACAGCTCGCCCTGCTGATGGAGCGAATGACTGGCAATCGCGGCGCGGAAGCGACTTCCCTGCACCATCCGGGCCGCCTCAGCCGTGGAGGTGGTCGCTAGCTGCAAGGCATCGGGCAGGTGCTTAGCAAGCCAACCGCTGCACTGAGCGAGGGCCTGGGGATGGGACAACACCTCTGAGATCTCTTCAAGCCGGCCGCTGCTCAGCAACGCATGGCGGATTGGAAGCACCAGGGCACGACGGATGCAGAGATCGGGATTGGACCAGAGCGCATCAAGACTTGCTGTCACACCACCCTCAACGGAGTTCTCAACCGGCACGACAGCCGCATCACAGCGCCCATCCGCCACATGCTCCACAACGGAACGCAAACCAACACAGGGCACAAGCTGGGCATGCTCCACGCCTTCCAGCCTCAACAACGCACGGGCCGCACGCTCTCCGTAGGTGCCCTCGGGGCCAAGGAATGCCACTGAGTTCGGCATCGGTAGGCGCGCAAACACTCGATAGGATCATGCCGCGTCAGCCAACGCCCATGCCTCTGGCCTTCAGCGCCAGCCAGCAGCTTGATCTGCCGGTACAAGCCGAGATTGATCGCCTGCCGGACTATCTGCAGGAAGAGGATCGGGTGGTGAAGGCTCTGCTCGATCCAAGCCAGCTCTCCCTGATCCAACCGGGTCATTACCGCTACACGGTGACGACCATTCAGGTTTTCCAGTTGCAGGTCAAACCTGTGGTGTCCCTGGAAGTGCTCCGAGAGGGACAGACCCTGATCATGCGAGCGGTCGATGCCCAGCTTGAAGGGCTCGGTTTGGTCGACGATTTTCAACTCAGCCTGGAATCTGTGCTGGAAGCCAGCAGCACGGGCCTCAAAGGCGTTGCCACCCTCGGAGTAGCAGTCAGCCAACCACCGTTGCTGCGCCTGATCCCGCGCAAGGTGCTGGAAAGTACTGGGGAATCAATCCTCAATGGAATCCTGCTCACCATCAAAGGAAGGGTTGGTCGCCAGCTTGTCTGTGATTTCAAGCAATGGTGCGCCTCCACCAGCGTCAACTGAACGCGCGGTTCAGGCGAGCGGCGGCAACACCTTCTTCAGAAACGAACGCCGATGCATCGCTGTTGGACCTTGAGAGAGCAGGGCTTGGCGATGAATGGCCGTTCCATATCCGGCATGGCGTTCCAGCCCATACGAGGGAAATCGTTCCGCCAAGCGTCGGATCAGTGCATCCCGGGCCTCCTTCGCCAGCACGCTTGCGGCCGCAATGGCCGCGTTGCTGCTATCACCCCGAACGATCGTCTGCTGCGGATGGGGCCAGAGTCGCAGTGGCAACACACCATCGACCAGCACGAGTGCAGGCTGCAAGGGCAGACGCTGCAGGGCACGCAGCATGGCGAGCTCCGTGGCTGTGCGAATGCCATGGCCATCCACCTCTAGGGCAGAGGCCTGACCAAGCGCCCAGGCAGTCGCAGCACTTTCGATCAAAGGCACGAGCCGCGCCCGCTTTCGTGGAGTGAGCGCTTTGCTATCGGTGAGGCCCAACTGACGCAGTTCGATCGCTGCCTGGGTCGACAACACGACGGCTCCAGCGAAGACGGGGCCGAACCAGCAACCGCGACCCACCTCATCGACTCCTGCCTCCCAGGCCGTCATCAGCGGATCGCCCTTAATCAGCGACAGCCGCCGAGGAGCGACGACGACGACGACGCGGCTCCTGCTCTCCACTATCGGCTTCCGCCGGTTCTGGCTCAGGGGGAGATGCTGCTGCCGATTCAACAGCGGAAGTGGACAGGGTGGATTGAGGAGCAGGGCTCGGATCCACTGCAGGAATTGTCGCTTCTAGAGGTGTGATCTCAACCAGCAATGGGGCGGATGACTCGTCAGGCAGCGAAGCCTTGCCATTCGCATCGGAGGCAGCACTGGAACGGCCATTGCCACGACTCACTCCACGACCACCCCGGCGGCGGCGGCGGCCGGAGCTGGTTGCCAGTTGCTGACGAGCCTGTTCCAGTACCGCTTCCTCGCTATCGCCTGGACGAACCACTCGCACCATCAGGTTGTCGGTTTCCGGCGGATTCTCGAGAAGCAGCGCAGGGCTGAGGCCAAGCCAACCAAACACCTGCTCCTGGTCATCACTCATCGGAACGGCAACCAGTTCAGGTTCCGGGCGACGCGTCGGTGCTTCAACTGCAGGGTTGACAGAGGGAGCAGCCGCCTCCTCGATCGCTGGGTTGGACGGTTCAGCCGTTCCCTCCGACACCGGAGCCACTTGGGGGGCAGAGCGGCCACGGCCACCCCGGCGGCGGCGGCTGCCACCTTCGCCAGAGGGGACCACTTCAGCGCGAGCCGATGCAGCCGAACGCACCATTCCGGAGGCGGTGGCTAAAGGCTGTAGGAGATCTTTGCCTGGCAGAACGGCGACATGGCCGAGTCCTCCGCAGCTGGGACAAGCCCGGCCAAACAGTTCATAGATGTTCTGCCCTTGGCGCTTGCGGGTGAGCTCCACCAGGCCGAGTTCGGAAAGCTGGGCAATCTGAGGGCGTGCAGCATCGTCCCGGATGGCGGCGGTGAAGTGCTCCAGCAACTGCAACTGATCCCGCCGTGAATCCATGTCGATGAAATCGACGATGATCACGCCACCGATGTTGCGCAGTTTGAGCTGACGAGCGATCTCAACAGCCGCCTCACAGTTGGTCCAGAGCACCGTCTCGCGAGCATTGGCGGAACGCGTGAACGAACCGGAGTTGACGTCAATCACCGTGAGCGCCTCCGTGGGCTCGATGATCACGTAGCCACCAGAAGGCAGATCGACACGGGGCTTGAGGGCATCACGGATGGCCGCGTTGACCTTGAAGTGCTCCAGCAGCTCCGACGGTTCGCTGTGGGCTTCCACCAGCACATTGCTGTCGTCCTGTCCGAGGAACTCCTGCACCCGATCAACAGCCGCTGAATCATCGAGCACCACCCGCATCAGCTCAGGGGAGGCATGGTCCCTCAGGATGCGATGAATAAAATCCTCGTCACGATTCAGCAGCACAGGCGGAACGGCCGACTCTGCGGCTTTCTGAATCGCCTCCCACTGGCGAAGAAGAGCCTCAAGGTCATCGATCAGCAGTTCTTCACTGATCCCTTCGGCTTCGGTGCGGATCAGCAAGCCGGCCCCTGGCGGCTTCACCAGCACCCCAAGGGCCCGCAAACGGTTGCGTTCCCCTTCAGCGGCAATGCGGCGGGAGATATTCACCCCCTGGCCACTCGGCTGCAAAACGAGATAACGGCCTGGCAAAGCAAGGTTGCCCGTCAACCGCGGCCCTTTGGTACCGGTGGGTTCCTTCATCACCTGCACCAGTACCTTCTGGCGTGGCTCAAGCAACTCGGTGATTCCTGCGGCGCCTTTTTTCAGGCGCAGGGGGCCGAGATCGGTGACATGAATGAAACCATTTTTCTCACTCTCACCAATGTTGACGAAAGCTGCATCAATTCCCGGCAGCACGTTCTCAACAGTGCCGAGATAAACGTCGCCGATCTGATAGCGACCTTGGGCAACAATGAGTTCATCAACCCGTTCATCAGAGAGCACCGCTGCGATGCGCAGCTGCTCGGCGATGACAATCTGCTGAGGCATGGAAACGTTCAGGGATCGCCCACAAGGGCGTAAGTCCAGCCCATAACCAATTGGTCCAAGGGTTGGGTGAAAAGAAAGATTTGGGCCGAAGCCATGGAATGAAGCGGAGCTAAAACTCCTCTGATTGGCACTCGGCTTCGACGCTGACGGGTCGAAGTACCGGAGGCGATGGGCCTCTCGTTCCTCAGGATCTGGGAAGTGAAAGGTCGGGACGCGGCAATGGCGATAACGCCCAAAGCCTTTCGTCTTGAAGTCAACTTAGCACCGGGCCCTTCCTGTTACTGCAGCAGCAGAGCGCTTCGTTGCACCTGCTCCAGTTGCAGCTCCATCCCCAGCTCCTCACTCAGCCAAGACTGAATCTGCAGCGGCTTGAGGCTGCGTCCCATTGCATCAATTGCGGCATGCAACTGCAACTCGACAGCATCAACGCCAGTGGGAGCAGGTTGCTCAGGCTGATCGGGATGGATCTGAAGATTGAGCAGAAATGGTCGGCAGTCCCGTTCACGCGGCCTCCCCTTCTTGTCGGTGTCCTTCCAGATCAGCTGTTGCCCAGCCATTAAGGCCGTACACCCCTTCTGAACCGCCGCCGCGAATCGAACCTGCGAAGCAGAAGCCGAGCCACTGAGCCGAGACAGCCTGAAGCCCCAAACAGCAGACTCAAGGCGCTGGGACAGGCTTGGTTCCGACACCGGAACCACTTGGGCCGACAGCAATCGGAACGCGTTGGGCAGAGCCCTTTGCCAGAGCGTCAGCACCTGCTCGGGATCCACCACGTCGAGAAACTCCAGATCCATCCATTCCCCCTGTGCTTCCACACCAAGGGGGAGGGCCAGGGCCAGCTGCAGGCGGGGCAGCGGATGGAAGCCTCCGGTAAAACTCACCGGCAAGCCTGTTCGACGCAGGGACCGCTCAAGCATGCGCACCACATCGAGATGACTGAGGAGAGCCATGGAGCCTGTCTTGCTGAACTGAAAACGGATCCGGCAGACCCTTGCACTGCCTGGTGCCTGACTGGGCCGCTGGACTGGAATACTCGGAGGGGGCACAACCACGTTGTGACCCAAGTCAGGCCCGCAGACTCCACAGCTGCTACAGCCATCAAAAGAACAGTCCGGCACCACTGCAGCTGCCAGTGCGCGCTGCAGGTCCTCCGCTAGCCAGGTCTTGTCAATGCCTGAATCGATGTGATCCCAGGGCAGTGGCTGGGCGCAAAAGCTCTCGAGATCGGCGGCACTCAAGGCATTGGCAGCTCCCCACCCTCCAAGTTCCAGATCGCGATATCGCCCTTCCAGACCTGCAGCAGCAATGGCCTCAGTCCAAGCGGTGTAGGTGCGATCAAGCGCCTCAAACCAGGCATCCATGCCGGCTCCCGCCCGCCAGGCGGATTCGATCACTGCTGCGAGACGTCGATCACCCCGACCGACGAAGTCTTCCATCGCCGACAAGCGCACATCAGTGAAATTGAAGCGCACGCCACGGAGGCGTCGCGCCGCATCCCGCAACAGCCTCTGACGGCGTTCAAACTCCGCCGTCGAAACGCTGTGCCACTGAAAGGGGGTGTGTGGCTTAGGGGTGAAATTACTGATGGTGATATTGAGGGAGAGGCGACCCAAATCACCACAGCTCTGTTGAAGCATCACGCAGGTGTCGACGATGCCGAGCACATCGTCATCCGTCTCGCCTGGTAAGCCGATCATGAAGTAGAGCTTCACCTTGCGATAGCCGTTCTGCATCGCTGTGCGGATGCCGTTGCGCAAGTCATCGTCTGTCAGTCCCTTGTTGACGATGTCGCGCAGACGTTGCGTGCCCGCCTCGGGCGCGAAGGTCAGGCCAGCCTGACGCCCTCCTCCAAGGATGTGGGCAATGTCATCGTCGAAACGATCGACCCGCTGACTGGGCAATTGAAGAGTGACGTTCTGATCCGCTAAGCGGTTGCGCAGCTCCACACCAACGGCTGGGAGAGCCAGATAATCGCTGCAGCTGAGCGAAAGCAGGGAGAAATCGCTGTATCCGGTGCGCTTCATACCGGTCTCCACTGCTTCGATCACGGCCTCCGGCTCCACATCCCGGGCTGGCCGGGTCAACATGCCGGGCTGACAAAAGCGGCAGCCCCGGGTGCAACCGCGCCTGATCTCAACGGTGAGCCGGTCATGCACCGTCTCCACATGGGGCACAAGACCCATGGCGTAATGGGGCATCGGCGTGGCCACCCGCCGCAACGGACGACGAGGGAGATCCGGATGCAATGGCTCGACCGTCACCCCATCCTTTCCTGGGGCATACAGAGACGGCACATAGACACCAGGAACCTGGGCCAAGTCATGGAGCAGGCGTGAGCGCTTCCAATTTTCAGCCTTGGCCTCGGCCACCACGAGACCGATCTCAGGCAGAAGCTCTTCACCATCTCCCAGGGCAAAGAAATCGAAAAAGGCCGCATAGGGCTCAGGGTTGCTGGTCGCAGTGGGACCACCCGCAAAGATCAAAGGAGGCGCCTGAGGATCACCAAGAGGCAGATCTCCACGATCACAGGCCCGCTGCGGAACCCTCGCCAGATCAAGCATCTCCAGGATGTTGGTGGCGCCGAGTTCGTAGCTGAGACTGAAACCAAGAATGTCAAAGGCCGGCAGCGGCCGACGGCTCTCGACGGCGAACAACGCCTGCTGCCGCTCCCGCAGACGTGCCGCCAGGTCAGCTGCCGGCAAATAAGCGCGATCACAAAGCTGCCCCGGCACAGCATTGAGGATCGAATAAAGGATGATGTGACCCAGATTGCTAGAGCCCACCTCATAGATCTCTGGATAGGTGAGAGCCCAGCGAACTCTTGCCGCATGCCAATCGCGGGGCTCCACTCCGAGTTCATGCCCCACATAGCGGGCAGGACGATTAATGCCTGAATCAACCAGACTGCTGAAATCGACTGGCTCCAGGCTCGGGGACGCGACGGTCATGGCCAGCGGGGCATTGACTCCATCGTAAGAAGCCAAGGGAAGCCGACGTCAAGCCACGTCGCATAGCAGGATGCCCGGCAAGACACCAAGTGATTCCGTGGTTCAGGTCAACAGCAACTACCTCAAACTCAAGGCTGGTTATCTCTTCCCAGAGATCGCCCGTCGCGTCAAAAGCTTCAGCGAGGCCAATCCCAATTCGGCCCTCATTCGCCTGGGCATCGGCGATGTAACCGAACCCCTACCGCTCGCCTGCCGCGAAGCGATGAAGGCCGCCATCGATGAGATGGGCACCAATGCAGGCTTCCACGGTTACGGCCCCGAACAGGGGTACGGCTGGCTGCGTGAAGCAATCGCCAAACACGATTTTCAGGCTCGCGGTTGCCAGATCAGCCCTGAGGAAATCTTTGTCTCTGACGGTTCGAAGTGTGACAGCAGCAACATCCTCGACATCCTTGGCAGTGGTAACCGCATCGCCGTCACCGATCCGGTGTACCCCGTCTATGTCGACAGCAATGTGATGGCCGGCCGCACTGGTGAAGCAGGTGACAACGGGCGTTACGGAGGCCTGAGCTATCTACCCATCAGCGCCGACAACGGCTTCGCAGCCCAGATCCCGAACGAACCGGTTGACCTGATCTATCTCTGCTTTCCAAACAACCCCACCGGTGCCGTCGCCACCAAGGAGCAGCTCAAAGCTTGGGTGGACTTCGCCCGCTCCAACGGCTCCCTGATCCTGTTTGATGCGGCCTACGAGGCCTTCATCCAGGACCCTGGTCTGCCGCATTCGATTTATGAGATCGAAGGAGCACGGGACTGTGCAATCGAATTCCGTTCGTTCTCCAAGAATGCAGGCTTCACAGGAACGCGCTGCGCCTTCACCGTGGTTCCCAAGGGGCTGAAGGGCAAAGCAGACGATGGCTCGGAGGTTGAACTCTGGGGACTGTGGAACCGACGCCAGAGCACCAAATTCAATGGTGTCAGCTACATCATCCAGCGCGGTGCCGAAGCTGTGTACTCCGACCAGGGACAGCAGGAGATCAAGGCCCTGGTGAATTTCTACATGGAGAATGCGGCGATCATCCGCCGTGAACTCAGCGCAGCAGGCATCGAGGTTCACGGTGGTGAACATGCTCCTTACGTGTGGCTGAAGACTCCCTCAGGAATCGATTCCTGGGGTTTCTTCGATCATTTGCTTCAAAAGGCCAACGTGGTGGGAACCCCCGGCAGTGGCTTTGGTGCAGCCGGCGAAGGCTATTTCCGCCTCTCGGCCTTCAACAGCCGCGCCAATGTGGATGAGGCCATGCGCCGGATCCGTGCCCTTTGATCCCGTCTAAGGCGAAGAAGAGCAAGATCAGCACAAACCACACACCGCCTGCCTTATCGAGGTGGGCGGTGATCCACTGCAGACCAAGGACACCTGCAGACCAAGGACCAGTCCACGTCAGTGATCGGCCATGACGGCCGACAGAAGGATGTTTTTCAAAGCGATCCCGAGACCCCCCATTTACATTGGGTCCTGTCCAAGCATCGTGGCCATGGCGGTGAATAGCACAAGCCCAGGCCCCGGCGGAGCTGCCGTTCTCGATAAGCAGACCGAGCGGGTGCGCAAGCGATCACCCCTCTACAAGGTGCTGCTGCATAACGATCCGCTCAACACCATGGAATATGTGGTCACCACCCTGCAGCAGGTGGTGCCTCAACTCAGCGAGCAAGATGCCATGGCCGTCATGCTCGAAGCCCACAACAGCGGAGTTGGCTTGGTGATCGTGTGTGACCTCGAACCCGCAGAGTTCTATTGCGAAACCCTTAAAGCCAAAGGTCTCACCAGCACCCTGGAGCCGGAAAGCTGAGTGGGAAGACGCCCAGGGATGCCTGAACAGCCAGCCAACAACGCTGAGAACAACGAGCTGAGCCAGCTCAGAGCTGAGAGCGAGGCTGGCCTCGAGAGCAGCGAAGCTCCCAGCGGGGACGTCACACGCAACGCCAGAACGCAACGAGCCAAACAACGGTTTCATCCAGGTTGGACGGCATGGCTGAAGCAACCCTGGAGCTGGATCCCCACCGTCACCCTGATCCCAATTCTCTATGGGCTTGGCTGGCTGGTGATGCAACCGGTCGCCCAACTGCTTCCGGCGCTGCCAACAGCGACCAGGGACCTGATGGGCACAGGGGTCAGCTTCGCGCTCTTGCTACTGGTGCTGCCGAGCTGGGTGCGCATCCGCTGGGGCACGCGCCACCCCTGGCGAGAGCTGGGTTTGAGCAGCAGCAGAAAAGGTCCGCAGCGGAGTCGAGCACTGCTCTATGGCCTGGGCTTGGCTGCGGCCCTGCTGCTTCTGATCAGCCTGATCAGCCTCGGAGGTCACTGGGGCTACTGGCTTGGCGATCTCACCCTGCCTGAACTGATCAACGCCGTATTGCTCGGTTTCGGGGTGGGATTCGTGGAAGAACTGCTATTCCGCGGTTGGCTTTGGGGAGAGCTGACGCTGCTGATCGGCCCTAGACGAGCGATGCCGATCCAAGCCCTTATTTTCAGCCTGGCGCACACCCGCTTCAACCTCGGGCTCTGGCCCATGCTGGGGCTCCTGCTGGGATTATTTCTGCTGGGCATGGCCCTGGCGATGAGCCGCCGATTGAATCAGGAATCCCTGTGGGGATGCATCGGCTTACATGGCGGCCTGGTTGGAGGCTGGTTCGCCCTTCAGGCGGGCCTGATCCAATGGTCGCCTCAATCACCGCTTTGGCTCACCGGCCCCGAGGCCAATCCCCTGGGAGGTCTGGTCGGCATTCTGGCCATGATGGTGGTGCTGGCCTTTCAGCTCACAGCATTGGCCAAAGCAGCACGCCCCTGAACAGGAGCTCGCAGGGCTTGCTCCAAAGGAGCCTGACCGTAATCACGCTCCAACAGATCCATCACAGTGCGGCCAAAGTTGCTGGGATCGCGATCAAAGGCCTCGAGACAGACCCGTCCGAAAACACTGCCCATTGGCTCGGGATTCCAGAGCAGCTTGCGAGCCGTCCAGGGCATCATGCTCATCGGGTTGTAACCAGGCTTGATCAGTCCCTGATCGAAGCCGTACTGCTCGAGATGGGTGTGAGGCTGAAGCCCGATGAAAAAGATTGCAGGCTCGACACGCTCTGCCCCAAAGATGCTCTCCATCGCCCGGTGGTAGGCGATCGTCTGACGGATCGTTTCCGGACGTTCATCAATCACATTGAAGGAGTAATTCACCGAAACGTGATCTCGAAACCCTGCATCAGCGAGCATCTGGCAGCTTTCCAGCACGGTGCGCAGGTTGTACCCCATGCGCATCTTGCGCACGAGCTCCTGAGAACCAGAGGTGATGCCGATCTCGAAATAACTCATGCCGGTCTCCACCATCAGCTGGGCGAGCTCCGGATCAAGATTGTCGGCACGGATGTAGGCCGCCCAGCGAATGCCGGTCAATCCCTCCGCCTTGATCGCGCGTAGCAACTGCTTGGCATCCTCGATATAGCGCCGAGCTGGAATAAATTGAGCATCGGTAAACCAAAACCCGCGCACGCCTCGGTCGTAGAGCTGACGCATCTCTTTCACGACTTCTTGCACCGGATTGAGGCGCACCTGCTTGCCCTCCACCACGGTGTAAACGCAGTAACAGCAATTGTGCGGACAACCACGCTTGGTTTGCACGCCAACGTAGAAGTCACCCCCCTCCAGATACCAGTCAAGCTGGGGCCAAATCGAAGCGATGTAGTCGTAATCGCAGGCGGTTTTCGGACGACTTTCGGGCTGTTCGTGAATCAAGCCAGGCCGTGGTCGGTCGCCAACCACGAAGCAACGCTCGTGGTCCAGAGCGCCACCCGCAAGAAGCTTCTCGAGCAGGGGCTCACCTTCCCCCAGTGACACGATCGTGCCCTTGGGCAACGAACGTCCCAACTGCTCATAAAACACGCTGACTGCACCACCCCCGAGCACGGCCCGGGCGGCGGGGTGATGACGGCGGGCCCTGTCCAAACCCAACCGCACCAAGCGCTGGTTTCGCCACAGCTCACCGTAATGGCTAGTCATCAAGCGAAGTCCGCCCAAAGCCCCCCGCACACGCTTGAAGGGATTGCGGGCGTAAAACACCTCAAAGGAGTTCTGCAATGGATTGCCTCCGCGGCCATCCACGGGTGCATAAATCTGTATATCGCGCCAAGAGAAAACCAGAAGAGTGGGACGGAACTGGTCCACAACCGTTGCCAACACTCGTGCCACATCGAGTACTGGTAGGGCCGCCAGATCGAGGATGCGCTGCGGAAGCCCCGGGAAACACTTATGCAAATGATCGGCCAAATAGATCGGACCGATCGGAAAAATTGGATTGCAGGGCAGACGCACGAGGAGGACCCGCGCAGCGGCAGCCGCTCCGGATGATTCAGCTGAAGACGACGGTTCGAAAGCCATGCAGAGGGTCGCGGCGTCTCAGCAGCGGCTCAAACATGAATTGACGCTAACAATCGTTCGACCAAATCAGCGTGCCGACTCGACCCAGTGCCCTTGGCCAGCTGCCAGAGCATTCAGCAACGCCTCGACGGACCTCTGTTTCTGCTGCCGACACTGCAATTGATTCATTTGTTGGATGGAACGAGACGCAGAAGGGACCAACAGCCCAATCTGGTTTCAACCGCCGCTGAGCGCCATGGGATTCTTCACGGCACTCACCGAGGCGATCACCAGTAGGCAGTCCCTACTAATCACCGGACTGGATCCCAACCCGGAGATGCTGCGCAACTGGGCAACCCCCCGAGGCCTGGGCGGGAGCTCACTACTCAGTCAAGCGCGGGCATGGTGCAAATTCGTGATTGAGGCCACCTCAGATCACGTTTGCGCCTACAAACCCAGCCTTGGCTTCTACCAAGCGATGGGATCAGCCGGCGTTGACCTGCTGATGGAGGTGCGCGAACTGTTACCTCCTGATCTGCCCCTGATCATCGACATCAAACACGGCGATCTCAACAGCTCAAGCGCCATCGCCGCCTATTTATTCCAAACCCTGCAGGCTGACGCAGTCACCCTCAATCCCTTTGCAGGACAAGACATTGCCGCTCCGTTCTTGCTCTATCCAGGCAAGGCTGTGGTGATCAATTGCCACAGTTCCAATCCGGCGGCCAGAAGCCTGCAGCACTACCCCGATGAGGAGCAGCCTCTGTATCTGATGGTGGTAGGCGAAAGTCAGCGATGGGGGACACCGGATCAACTTCTTCTCGAAGTCGGCACGAGCGATCCGACCATCCTCGGACGTGTTCGCAAGGCCGCCCCAGAGCGATTCGTGATGCTGCGATCTCTCTGGGGAGAAGAAGGCAATCTGGAGCGACTACTGGCCAGTGGGCTCAATGAGGCCGGGGATGGTCTCCTGCTGCCTCTGCCTCAGAGTCTTCTGAACGACAGCAACATCAGCGACCAGACAACCGCCCTGAAGCAACGGATCAATCGCATCCGCTCCGAGCATCTCGAAGCTCGAGTGCAACAGAGCCAGCTGCAATCTGTGCAATGCAGGATCTGGCCCCACGCCGATCAACCTTCAGCGCAGAGCGACACAGCAAACGCTGAACGGGCAGCTCAGACAGGGACCGATCCAGAACTAAGGGATCTGATCGTCGACCTGTTTGATATTCGCTGCCTGTTGTTTGGTGAATTCAAACAAGCCAGTGGCGCAATCTTCAATTACTACGTGGATCTGCGTCAGATCATCTCGGACCCAGCCCTCTTTCATCGCGTACTCGACTGCTATTCCCGGGTACTGCGAACCCTCAACTTCGACCGAATCGCAGGCATTCCCTACGGCTCCCTACCCACCGCCACCGGCCTTTCTCTCCAACTGCACAAGCCCCTGATCTATCCGCGCAAGGAGGTGAAAGCCCATGGCACCAGACGGCTCGTGGAAGGGGAATTCAACGCAGGGGAGACAGTCGTGGTGGTCGACGACATCCTGATCTCAGGAGGCAGCGTGCTGGAGGGCATTGCCAAGCTCACGTCCTCCGAGCTGAAGGTGAGCGATGTGGTCGTTTTCCTCGACCATGGTGGCCGGCATGCCCCCCGCGCCAAGCAAAGACTTCAGTCCGAAGGACTGCGGCTGCACGCGGTGCTCACGCTTGAAACGATCAGCACAGTGCTGGTCGAGACAGGACGCATCAGCACGTCCCAAGCGCAAGAGCTCAACGCCTGCAACGACTGATCAGTCCAGCTAATCAAAGCCATCAGAGCCGCTGAGGCTGAGCACGCCATCAACCAAGTTCACATTGCGCAAAAGTCCTTTACATTGACCAGGTCGGGAAACCGACTTTCTTTACAAGCCATTGGGCCCTGGTCCACCGGCGTTTTTCCGTTCTCATGACCACCACCATCCAACAGCGCTCCGGCGCGACCGGCTGGCA
>NZ_UCOB01000002.1 GCF_900474295.1 Synechococcus sp. UW140
CACCGGCTGACCAGCCGCACGAAAACTTCGTCTTCCCTGAAGAGGTTCTGCCCCGTGGAAACGCCCTTTAATTCCGGTCTTGTCGCCACGGGCGGCAAAGACCTTGACTCAACCGGTTATGCGTGGTGGTCAGGCAATGCTCGTCTGATCAACCTGTCCGGCCGTCTGCTGGGTGCCCATGTGGCCCACGCTGGCCTGATGGTGTTCTGGGCAGGCGCAATGATGCTGTTCGAGGTGAGTCATTTCACCTTCGACAAGCCCATGTACGAACAGGGCTTCATCTGCATGCCGCACGTTGCCACCCTTGGCTACGGCGTCGGTCCTGGCGGTGAAGTCACCAATCTGTTCCCATTCTTTGTGGTCGGTGTTCTGCACCTGATCAGCTCCGCAGTGCTCGGACTGGGTGGCCTCTATCACGCCATCCGTGGTCCTGAAATCCTGGAGAACTATTCCACCTTCTTCTCTCAAGACTGGCGGGATAAGAACCAGATGACCAACATCATTGGTTATCACCTAATTCTGCTTGGCGTCGGCTGCCTGCTCTTGGTCTTCAAGGCCATGTTCTTTGGCGGCGTTTACGACACCTGGGCACCAGGTGGTGGTGATGTGCGTCTGATCACCAACCCCACCCTGAATCCAGGTGTGATCTTCGGCTATCTGTTCCGTGCTCCGTTTGGTGGCGAGGGCTGGATCATCGGTGTGAACTCCCTGGAAGACATCATCGGTGGCCACATCTGGCTGGGTCTGACCCTGATCTTTGGTGGCATTTGGCATGTGATCACCAAGCCATTCGGCTGGGTGCGTCGTGCCTTCATTTGGAACGGTGAGGCCTACCTGAGCTACAGCCTTGGAGCTCTGAGCTTCATGAGCTTCATCTGCTCCGCATACATCTGGTTCAACAACACCGCCTATCCCTCAGAATTCTGGGGACCCACCAACGCTGAATCGTCCCAGGCTCAGAGTTTCACCTTCCTGGTTCGTGACCAGCGCCTTGGCGCCAATATCGGATCCGCCATGGGTCCAACTGGTTTGGGTAAATACCTGATGCGCTCACCCACTGGCGAGATCATCTTCGGTGGTGAAACCATGCGTTTTTGGGACTTCCGTGGTCCCTGGCTGGAGCCCCTCCGTGGCCCCAACGGTCTCAGCCTCGACAAGCTGCAGAACGATATTCAGCCTTGGCAGGTCCGCCGCGCCGCTGAATACATGACCCACGCCCCTAATGCCTCACTCAACTCTGTTGGAGGCATCATCACCGAGCCCAACTCGGTGAACTTCGTGAACCTTCGCCAGTGGTTGGGAGCAGCACAGTTTGTGCTCGCCTTCTTCTTCCTGGTGGGTCACCTCTGGCATGCAGGCCGCGCTCGCGCTGCTGCTGCCGGTTTCGAAAAGGGAATCGACCGTCAGGCCGAACCCACTTTGGCCATGCCCGATCTCGACTGATCACAGCGATCAGTCCCTCCGGCATCAAGCCAACAACGATCGTCACTCAACCCCGCCGAAAGGCGGGGTTTTGTGTTGGCTCAATCATGAGCGCAGTCAATCGTCTGGTGACGAAGTCGGTCTTCAAAACGAGCGCGATAAAGATCTGAGCCAAGCAGCCTGCAGAGAAGACTGCTGGGATGGCGGCCATGCCAGGGAAGCCAGTCTCCACAATCAAATGGCAGGCATGAGGTGATGCATGCCACCGTGAGCTTGACGATCAGAAACTGAGGTCGAGAAGCGAGTGTCCGTTAGGAGCTCGGCCCTTCTCTCCAGGAGCAACCGGCGTGTTGACATCGAAATCTGACTGACCGAGTCGTTGCGAAGACCCACTGAAGTGAGCCTGCTCGGATGAAAGATCCAAGGAGGTTGATGTGGATGCGATTGATGGAGTCCCGACCTGGGGGCGATGGACAGGCTCCATGGCGCACACCGGCGTGATCAAGGACAACGTGGCCAACAGAGGCCAGCAGGCATGGCGCAGAGCAAACATCAAGCCGAGCACGAAGGGGGTACCTTCGACTTAGCTACGGCCAGAGAAAAATGACAACGCTCAAGCAGCAGCCAACCATCGACGCAGCAGCGGCAGGCTGAGGCCAATCACGTTGGAGTAACAACCATCCAGCCGCTCCACACAGCAGCCGCCTCGTCCTTCAAGGGCAAAGCCACCGGCACACTGCATTGGCTCCCCAGTGGAGACATAGGCCGCAATCTCCTCATCGGTCAGCTTGGAGAACAGCACGCGAGTGGTGACACAACAACGGCGTACCGGAAGGGATGGTGCAGCAGCAGGGCCGGGCAGCAAGCAGTGGCCGGTGTGCAGCTCTGCCCATGCTCCACGTAAGCGCTGCCAACGCGCGATCGCCTCCTCAGCATCGGCGGGTTTGCCAAACACCTCACCCTCAAAGACCAGCACAGAATCGCAACCCAACACGGCTGTGATCGCCTCATCGGCGCAGTGCTCACGCACCCCAGAGGCCTTGGCTGAAGCCAACAACTGAACCAGCTCAGCTGGATCTGGATCGAAAATCGCCTCCTCATCAACGCCACTCACCTGAACGCGGTGATGAATCGCAGCCTGTTCCAGCAAGCGGCGACGAGCAGGTGATGCGGATGCCAGCAAAAGCACGGCTGCAACGCGGATGTGCAGAGTCTGCCAACGGCTGCACGGCCGACCGCTCCAGCCACGAGAATGGGCCACGAACCACCAGCCACTGTGAACGCATCAGCCCAGACCCTGCTGACCGCCCGCTCCCGGGAACGGGCCCGGCAGGCTGTGCGCTGTCTACCCTTTGCGCTGGAGTTCTACAGCATTCTCGAGAGGGGAGCCCTCAGTAGCACTGAGCTCGCGGCACGTCCCGACTGGTCTGAACTCTGCCGCAGCCAGCTGAACCGATCACGCACGGAAGACCAACTGATCTGGCTAATCCAACTCGGAGTCTTGCGCCGTGAGGTGGATGGACAGGGACTGACCGAACGGGTACGCCTCACGCCAATGGGACGTGAGTTACTACTCGCCTGGCCCGCTGGCATCCCTCCAGCCTCGCTAGCCCAGCGGCTGCATCACTGGCTGCGCCGACGCCGGCCCCGGTTGTGAGCCCAGCCATGGCGATGACAACGCATCCAGCCCGCCCACCGCTGATGGTGCTTGGCACCAGCAGCGGTGCCGGCAAGTCATTGATGAATGCAGCTCTCTGCCGCGTGCTCCTACGCCGCGGCGAGCAGCCGCTGCCCTTCAAGGGTCAGAACATGAGCAATAACGCCTGGGTGGATCCAAGCGGCGGTGAGATGGCCTACTCCCAGGCGCTTCAGGCCTGGGCCGCGGGCCTCGAGCCCGAATGTGCCATGAACCCGGTGCTGCTCAAGCCCCAGGGCGACTCCACCAGCGAACTGATTCACCTTGGCCAGGCAGTCGGCCGGGCAAGGGCAGAAACGTATTACGAGGAATGGTTTCGCCCAGGCTGGGCAGCCATTCGCAAGGGCCTGACCAACCTGCAAACCCACCACCCCGGCGGCCGACTTGTGCTGGAGGGAGCTGGAAGCCCAGTGGAGGTGAATCTGCAGCGCCGCGATCTCACCAACCTGCGACTGGCGCAGTACCTCCGTGCCCGCTGCCTCCTGGTGGCGGACATCGAACGGGGAGGCGTGTTCGCCCAGATTGTGGGCACCCTCAACTTGCTCAGACCCGTGGAACGCCCCCTGATCAGGGGAATCCTGATCAATCGTTTCCGCGGCCGCCAATCCTTATTTGACGAGGGGCGACGCTGGCTTGAGGAACACACTGGAGTGCCGGTGCTGGGAGTGATGCCCTGGCTCGATGAGCTGTTCCCCCCGGAAGACTCGCTCGACCTGCTGGAACGGCGTGGCCGCAAACAAGGGGCCGAGGTGGAGATCGCTGTGGTACGAGTGCCCTCGCTCAGTAATTTCTCGGACCTCGACCCACTCGAAGCCGAGCCCACGGTGCAACTGCGTTGGATCAGCCCAGGCCAAGAGCTCGGCCGACCAGATGCGGTGGTCATTCCAGGCAGCAAACAAACGCTGCGCGATCTCCAGGCCCTAAGAGACAGCGGCCTCGACACCAGCCTGGTGCGGTACGTGCATGAGGGTGGCCAACTGATGGGCATCTGCGGCGGCATGCAAATGCTGGGGCGGGAATTGCACGATCCAGAGGGACGCGAAGGTCCTCGCAACCCAAACAAGGTTGCCGGACTCGACCTGCTGCCACTGAGCACACTGTTCAGCAGCCAGAAGGCCCTACTACAGCGAAGCAGCGTGGCCGACTGGCCCATGGGGAGCCCACGCTTGAGCCTGGAAGGATTTGAGCTGCATCGCGGTCACACCACGGCTGTGGAGGACTGCTCCAATCTCTGCGACAACGACACACTCGGCTGGGTCAGCAGCGTGGGGACCCAGGGGGGCCTGGTGGTGGGCACCTATCTGCATGGCATTTTCGAAAGCGGACCCTGGCGCCGGCGCTGGCTCAATCAACTACGGGACCGCCGCGGACTCAGTCTTCTCAGCGAAGACCAACCCCATCACAGCCGACAGCGCGATGCCTTGCTCGATCGCCTCGCGGACGCGTTTGAGCGTCATGTGAATCTGGACCCTCTCCTGGAGGGGCCATGACAACCGTGCGGATTCACTGGCCCAATGGGCGCCATGGTGAACACGTGGTGGGCAGCGACTGGCTGACAGCGGCTCGGGATGCAGGGGTAACCATTCCCACCGGCTGCATGGGTGGCAGTTGCGGTGCCTGCGAGATCGAGGTGAACGGCACGACGGTGCGAGCCTGCATCAGCACGGTTCCGAGCAGCAGACGTGGCGAACTCAAGGTCGAATTCGCCACGGATCCCTTTTGGTGAAGCGCATCACCACCGCTGACCTCTGCCCTACCAGATTTTCACCATCCAAGAATGAACAAGCTCACCAAAACGGCTCTCTTGTTGACAGGAGCGACCTTACTAACGGGCTGCACTTTGCCCATCTCAATGAATCTGCCTGGGCAATCTCCGGTTAAACGGATTTACTGCTCGATCAAATCGATTGGCATCGACTTGCATTTCGACAACACCACCGGAGAACTGTTTTCCCACAATGACTTCACATCCTTACTTGACCCTTTCAAGCTCGAGAAGGAGATCCCCTTTAACGAATTCATCCCCGACGAGGCGATCCAAGCGGGGCTAATAGCAGTAGGAGGACCACAGGGGAGCATCGAAAACGGCAACCTCGCCATCAAGCTTTTTGACAAAACCGATCCCAGCAATTTCGTCAGACTACTGATCAACCTGGAAACGCTGAAGGCAAAGCTTGATCTCAGCAAGGTAGGCAGCGGCTACAATGCACCGAGCCAAAATGATGTCAATACAGTGACAGCGTATGTTGGCAAATCACTAACGTGTGAATACATCCCTCCACAATCGATCAAACGGTCGAACTAGCAACCGTTCCGAAAGAGAAGGCATCAAGATCACGTCACCTCAACGCTTGAGCACCCGGCAGTAGGACAACCAACCGGCGATCCCACCATCCAGCTCCTGGCGCTCTTCATCAGTCTTGGGCTCAGGCAGGCCCAACTGCTTGATGGCCTCCAATCGGGTGAGGTAACCAGCCTCAAAGCGGGCACAGATCAGTTGATGCTCTGCCAGACGATTGATGGCGCAACCACTGAACAGCAGGACAGCTGGCAGAAGCCATACCCTCGTCATCAGGCTTCTCAACATGATTCTCCAAGCAAAGGACAGACCAGACAGGGCAGCGATGAGGTGAGCAGGGCATTCCCCTTGCTGTCAGCCAGATTGACTACAACGATCGCGCAGACCAATGAACCACACCGAGAGGCGGCGAGGCGGAGGCCGATTGGTGGTGGGCTTGGTTCTTGGCCTAACGCTGCTTCAGGGACAAGGGAGCTGATCGGATGGGAGTCCTGGCAGGTCTCGTCGCCGCCCTGGCATGGACCGTGGCCAGCAGCCTCTGGCGCAGCCTGTCCACATCCCTCAGTTCCCTGCAACTGAACGGCCTCAAAAATGCCATCGCCTGCCTCTTGCTGCTGCCGGTGCTCATCGCCGTGCCCTGGCAACATCAGCCAACTGCGTGGCTGATGTTGCTACTCAGCGGCGCCATCGGCATTGCTGCAGGCGACAGCTTTTACATCGGAGCCTTGCGGCGACTCGGCACCCGTCGCACCCTCACCGTTGAGGCACTCGCACCTCTGCTGGCTGCCATCAGCGGCCTTGTCTGGATGGGCGAAGACCTCGGCCTGCTCACCTGGAGCGGAGCCAGCCTGGTGAGCCTTTCCGTCGTGATCGTGGCCCGACAGCGTCCGCCGACACAAACGGCAGAGCGTGATCGAGGCCACCAGGCCCAGGCCCTCGGTCTGCTGTTGGCACTGATGGCGGTGCTCTGTGGTGTTGGTGGAGCCGCCCTCTCCCGCAGCGTGCTGCTAAGCGCTGCGGTGCAACCGATACAGAGTTCCGCCGTCAGGCTGCTGGGGGGTCTGGTCTGCCTGCTGCCCTGGCTGCTCGGGTCTCGAGGCTGGCCATGGCATGGGCAGGAGCGTGCTGGTCCATGGCCGAAGCAACGCCGCTGGCTTCGGGTCATGACAGCCACGGTGCTGGGCACGAACTTAGGCATCCTGTTGCAGCAGGAGGTGTTGCAGCGTCTCCCTCTGGCCGTGGCTGTCACCCTGCTGAGCACCGCACCCGTGATGGCAGTTCTGGTGGCATCCCAAGAGGGCGATCATCCACGCGCTGCTGGTGTGGCTGCCTCCCTACTGGCGGTCACCGGTGTGGCCATGGCCGTGTTGGACTGAATCAGCGTTCGCCATACCCCATGACTGCCCGCCGCTGGTTTGTACTAGTTGGGGCCGTTGCCGGCCTGATCGCGATGGTGGCCTGGATCGGAGAAATCGATCTCGGCATCGACAACTCCCTCTCCGCCCCGCCAGGCTCCCAACCACTGCCATCAGACCAATCCAGCGGCAATCAGCCATGAGCAAGGCAGGGTCAGCGACCTATTTCGGATCCAACAGCTGGCTACTAGAGATCGCAGGACTGCGGGTTTTGGTAGACCCCTGGCTGGTGGAGGCCCTGGTGTTTCCGCCGGGTGACTGGCTGCTCAAAGGTGAACTCCAGCACCCATGGCCGATCCCGGAGCAACTGGATTTACTGCTGCTCACCCAGGGGTTAGCCGATCATTCCCACCCGCCGACCCTCCAACGCCTACCCCGCAGCCTGCCCGTGGTGGCATCACCTGCAGCAACGCGCGTTGTCAAAGGTCTGGGTTTCGAACACGTCACCAGCCTGAAACCCGGTGAACAGCATCAGATGGATGGCCTGAACATCCTGGCCTCAGCCGGTGCCCGTGTGCCGATGGTGGAGAACGGATACCTGCTGGATTGGCCGGAGGGCTCGCTGTATCTCGAACCCCATGGAGTGCTTGATCCTGCTCTCCCCAATCGTTGTGTGAACACAGTGATCTCACCGGTGAGCGATCTAGGCCTGCCGCTAGCGGGGGCCTTCATCACCGGAGCCAGCGTGCTGCCTCAGCTGATGGAGCGTTTCCAACCACGCCAGATCTTGGCCAGCACAACGGGAGGCGATGTGCGCTTTTCAGGCTTGATCAGCCGCTGGCTGCAGACCAGCAGCAGCGCCACGGTCGCGCAGCCGATGACAAGTGCTGTTGTCACCCCGGTACCAGGACAACCGGTCATGCTTGAAGGTGCTTAAGCGATCAAAGCCCCAACCGAGCAGGGGCGGGGATTCAAGCCTTTAGCTCAAGAGTTTGCGCCATCAGGCTGACGAAACAGCCAGGGACAATGCACAACAACTGAACCGTTAAGGCACCACACCGGGCTGCTGGCTTTCGAGAAATTCAGCGCCATGGGCATAACGCACATTCACAGGAATACCGGCCTTGCACAGTGGACATTCGTCTGCAGACCAGGCAGGCAAGATGACTTCATCGAGAAAGATAAACCTCTCCACCCCAAGGTCTTCTACCCCAACATTCGCCCGGTTCACATATGTGGCGATACCGATCGGACGGCCACCGACTCGAACAACGGCCTCGCAGGTCAGGCGCACTGAAAATCCAGTATTAACAACATCATCGACGATCAGAACAGATTGATTTCTGATCAACTCGTCATACCCTCTTTTGATCTCAAAGCTTGCAGTTTTACCTTCAGCATCAAGCTGACGCTCAGCAAAAACACAACCACATCCGAGAGCCAACGCGGTGTATTGAGCGCAAATCACACCACCGATGGCAGGTCCACAGACCAAGTCAGGATTCAAGCCTCGATCCTTTATCTCCGCGCCTAAGAGTTGCCCAAGCTGATACGCAAGGTCTGGTTGACAGTTGATTAGATCTTTGGCGATCCATCCGGAGCCATGATCGCCCGAGGCATACACAAAGTGATCAGCTTCGATCAGCGTTCCGCTCGATTCCAGAATCCTGCGTGTGGCCTGCTGTCGATCCTGAGAAGACATCGCGTCTGCACGAGGCTCACTGCATTCAGCCTGGCAAAGACTGCAGGATCACTGGATCACCACCTCGGAGCACTTCGCACCCACCCGGCTTGCAGCATGTGCGTCCAAGCGTCGATGGCGTTGTGGCGCAACAGGCGCCTCACCACAGGCTGGCCAGCAGCATGGAGCGATCGGGTCTCAACCTCAATCCACTTCGCATGTGCTGAAGGCAGCGCATTGCGGAACCGGCAGACCAGCTGCTGCTGCTCAGACCACAACCAACCGTCCCGATCCTTCTGTGGATAGCGTTCAACCTGGGGATGATCCTTCTTGGGCATAGGTGAAAGGATGGCGCCCTGTTTGGCTGGCGCGAGGCTTTGATCGCCAGAGCGTTGCTATCGGTAGGGACCGCTCACTGCAGCAAGCATGGCCCTGGCCCAACGCCTGCATCAACTGGAGGTGCCCACCAGAGAGCCGGGATTTACACGGCTCAATGAACTCCTCAATGCCTGGATCGCTGGCACCGGCATTCAGCAGGGTGTACTGCATCTCACCTGCCTGCACACCAGCGCCAGCCTGACGATTAACGAAAATGCTGACCCACGTGTTCTCAAGGACCTGCAGGCCTGGATGGATGCCGTGGTTCCCCAAGACGGCCAAGGCCCCATCAATGGCGATGGCCAACGCACCCGATACCTGCATGACGACGAAGGCGATGACGACATGCCAGCCCATATCCGCACAGCGTTGACCAGTCAGACCATGACGCTGAGCATTGACCAAGGTCATCTACTGCTTGGCGTGTGGCAAGGCGTTTACCTCTGGGAGCACCGTGCCAACCCCCAGACACGGCGCATTGCCTGTCATGTCGTCGGTGAGCCGCAAGAGGAGCAACAAGCCAAGCCCGCCAGCACTGCACAGCAAAGCTCTTCAACGATGCTTCAGCGCCTGAGTGGAACCAAGCTCAATCAAGCGGTACAAGCCCGCTTCGATCCCAATGCCTGGGAGCGCGATGGCGGCATCGACACCGACGTCGATCTGCTGATCGACCGCCTGCATGAACTCACCGACAAGGGATCGGCATGATTGCCAAAAAAAACTGCGCACCCCAGCAACGACAAACCCCGGTGAAGCAGCTAGAAAGCAACCAACCTGGTTGCGTGGCATGGACGTTAGAGACGAAACGGAGAACACCGTGCATCTCAGCCCCGAACTCGTGAAAGTGCTCGATCAGCGCAGGCGGGAATGGGGAGCCACCAGCCGAGGCGAGGTTGTGGAAATGCTTTTAGGCTGGATGAAAAAGAAATCAGCCTGATCAATTAAGGGCCGCCCTGCATCAGAATTCAGCATGATTAGCGGCTCAGGATCATTCCTTAGCCCTCTTGAAGGTGTAGCAACCACCGTGATAACCCGTAAATGGTTGGGCATATGTCATCAGTTCCCAGCCCTGCTCCCCAAGTTCATTCATCAAGCCCACCAGGGTGATGTTCCTCTGTGGGTGACTTCGAGAGATCAACTGACGGTCATCGAGCCAAAGCTCCTCGATTTCACCTGTCCAGCTTTTGCCACGGGGAACAAAGCGAAGTTGCGTGTATTCCCATTTCATCAGCAGTGGAGTCGGTGGAGGTAGGGGCGGCCGCGACTTTAACGCGTGGGCAATGGTTCCGAACGGCAGAGGGATCTGCAGAAGCCGCTCTGATCGACTGCGAGCTTCAAAACAAAGAGAGCGTCCCACTCAGACAAGCCGTTCAGTAGTGCTCGCGAGCAAATGCGTTGAGGGGAACGGCAGCAACAGGCCTCTCCAAGCCTGCCCATGTCTTAGGCACATCCAGTGAACTCGTGACAACCTGCAAAAAGGCCAAGACCTGGAGCGGTGTTTGCAACTCCATCGACCTGGTGTGGATGAAAGCGATTGGATCAGGATTCCAATCGCTTTCATTCGAGGCCTAGGTGTTCCAACACTGAAGCCGTGAAGCTTCTGGAGGCAAAGCCAGCAATCAAATGAAAAATGAAGAGCACTCAGCGACAAAAAGCTGAGTCAATCGCTGCGCTGGAAGCGATGCAGGGCGGATGCAATTAAGCAGGAGAAGCTTGATGAATCCCTTCGGATTGTTCCTGTTCTGCCAGCTCACGCAGGTATCGGCGGCGTTGGGGGGATTCGTAGCCAGTGAGCTGATGGGTGGGTGGATGGATGCCCCACTTTCTCCACTCCCTTCTGGGAGCGACTTGTCTTCGGTTCATGGAATCGAGTTATCGGTTCTCGCGCAGTGGGCCTTTATCTGGCACTTTGGCGTGAAGTAAGTATCACACATCTGTCAAGCCTTATTCAGCCACCTCTCTGGCATCCCCATTCGATGGCGCCTTGGGGGCTGTCTATGCATGGACAGAGGCAGGGCATCGATCCCGCCAGTCAGGGGTGAGGGTTGAGTGGCGGCGGACGTGAGAATCAGAGCTAGGAGCAGCTGGTAGCACGGCAGTGCCGCTCAGCCATGCAGCACTGTGAAGACAACGGCAGGAGAGCGATGGCAGAACAACGCAATGCACTTCAGCGGATCGATGCCTCTGTTGTTGCTGCAGAGCAACGCTGCGGAGATGACTGGCCAAAAGGGCTGGCGGCTGCCATTGCCAGAGGACACAACACGAGCGTCAGACGAGTGATGGCACGAAGAACGGCGCTCCGAGCCAGTCGCGGCTTCTTCGGCTCCTTGTCATCGATCTAGCCCCCGCCCCTAACGGGGCGAGGGCTTGCACTTGGCTGCCTTCAGAGCCGTCCGTTGCTTTGAGCCTCAGCGGTAGACCGGCTGCACGTAACCGGAGTGCTGCTGGTAGCTGCTCTGCTGCGAATAGCCATAAGCAGGCTGGTGATACACAGGAGCCTGAGGCGCAGGGGCGTAGTTCACCGTCTGATAGCCGTAGCCAGGCTGCT
>NZ_UCOB01000020.1 GCF_900474295.1 Synechococcus sp. UW140
GCGAGCCCCAGTTCTGGTGATGGGGTTGTAGTTAAAGGAGGAGAGAGCGCCTTGATCGTCGATGTTGTAGTAGAGGAATTTCTTGGTTGAACTGCGTTTGCCATTGCTGCCGGCAAGGTTGAGGTTTGGCGCAACGGTGGCAAGGTTGAGGTTGATGTTGAATTCTGTTTGTTGCTTGGATTCATCAAGTGTCTGATCAAGTGTGACTAGTTTGCTGGCAGCAGAAATGTCTTGTTTGGTTAATGCTGTGAGTTGCGAACTGGAGAGATTGTTGGCACTGAGTGTAAGAGAGGCAAGGGCCTTGATTTTGTTGAGCTTGACCTGGATATAGAGAATGAGATCTTCTGGTGCTGGAATGCTGGAGGTGTTGGTACCTGTTGCGCTGTTCAAGTTGGAGGCATCATTGCCGGCTACGTCTTGGATAGCGTTGGCGTCGTCACCATCGGTTGGGTCGCTGTAAGCAACAGTGACTGATTCTTCTTTGTAGATGGTGTTGGCGAGTGTGAGTTCAACAGTGGAACCGTAGATTGCTACAGAGGTGACAGCATTCGCGGTGCCATCGGTTGTGACGGCAAAGTCGGATGTGGCAGCAGTTGTGGAAGAGAGTTCCTCGTTGTAGGTGAGGATGATTTTGGTTCCGTCTGTTGATGTAGAAGCCGAGGTGAATGTTGGTGCTGTGTTGTCGTAAATGTCGTTTGTGAATGGATTAGCAAAGCCAACAACGCCGGAGGAGAGAGAGGCTGAAACGGAGGATGAATCACCGCCAGCGCTTGCAGCCCCCCAGGTAATAACGGAGCCGTCGTCTTTGAGAGCCGCGAAGGCGGGGCTACTGCCGAAGATTTTGCTGACGCCGGAGGTGAGTGAGGAGGCGACGGAGGATGAATCACCGCCGTAGTCTGAGTTGCCCCAAGTAATGACGGAGCCGTCGTCTTTGAGAGCAGCAAAAGCCCCGTCAATGCCCAAGATTTGGCTAACGCCAGAGGAGAGTGAGGAGGAAACGGAGGAGGAATCACCGCCGTAGTCTGAGGCACCCCATGTGATGACAGAGCCGTCTTCCTTGAGAGCAGCGAAGGCGCTAATAGTTGTAAAGATTTGGCTAACGCCAGAGGTGAGCGAGGAGGCGACGGAGGAGGAATCACCGCCACTATCTGACCATCCCCATGTGATGACAGAGCCGTCTTCCTTGAGAGCAGCGAAGGCTGTGTGGTGGGAGAAGATTTGGCTAACGCCAGAGGAAAGGTCGACGCCGGATAAATCAGCTCCGTAATCGGAGTCACCCCAGGTAATAACGGAGCCGTCGTCTTTGAGAGCCGCAAAGGCCATTCCGGCCGAGACGATCTGACTAACACCAGAGGAGATTGAGGAGGAAACGGAGGAGGAATCACCGCCATGGCTGGAGTTTCCCCATGTAATGACGGAGCCGTCGTCTTTCAGTGCTGCAAAGGCTCTGGAATTGGAGAAGATTTGGCTAACGCCAGATGAGAGGTCGACGCCGGATGAATCACCGCCGTAGTCTGAGGCACCCCATGTGATGACAGAGCCGTCTTCCTTGAGAGCCGCGAAGGCACTATTAGACGCAAAGATTTGGCTAACGCCAGAGGAGAGTGAGGAGGCGACGGAGGAGGAATCACCGCCGCTGCTCGAGGTGCCCCAGGTGACGACAGAACCGTCTTCCTTGAGAGCCGCATAGTCTGTGTAGGTGGAGGAGATTTGGCTAACGCCAGAGGAGAGTGAGGAGGAGACGGAGGAGGAATCACCGCCCCAGGGAGCGCCTCCCCAAGTAACAACGGAGCCGTCTTCCTTGAGAGCCGCAAAGCTTAAGTAATTGGAGAAGATTTGGCTAACGCCAGAGGAGAGTGAGGAGGCGACGGAGGATGAATCACCGCCGTAGTCTGAGTTGCCCCAAGTAATGACGGAGCCGTCTTCCTTGAGAGCCGCAAAGGCCCATGGATTCTTTGTTTCTTTATTTGTCCTTGTACTGCTCGCACTTGGGGCGATTGGTGTGTAAGTTCTGAACCCACCAAGTTGGTGATTCCAGGCCGCTTTTTGGTTGGTAGGGATCGGTAAATCTGGAGCTGATTTTGTTGCTTTTCTTTGGTTTGAGCCTGTGAGCTTCCACGACCTGCTGCCGTCTTTCAGTTGGCCAAGGGTTTGATCACTGGCCCAAATTTTTGCACCGCTGAGTTCTTCTAAAACACTGATGAAGTCTTGGTCTGCACCGGTTGAGCAACTCCAAAGGGCGATTGTGTTGAGTTGCCAGGATCCGAGCTGCTGCTGGGCTTGGAGCAGGGCCTTGGTGTTGATCGTTGTCTTGCCAACAAAAAGAGTTCCTGGCGCACCGTGGCTGACCCAATGCAGGGTGTGAATTGGTGTTCCGTTGGCTCTGCGTTCCGCTAGGGCGTCCCTGAGCGCGATTAGGGGGTCTTTGTGGCTATCAAGCCACAGGACCGGCACTTGGCTCGTGGCCAGCAGTTCGCGGATCTTGGGGCAAGTTCCATCGGCGACAACCAGCTCACTGAGAGCAATGCCGGTGGAGTTGACCATGCCTTTTTGCTGAATTTCTTGCTCACAGGTTCGATGGGATTGACTGGCTTGGCACGGATGGACAAGCCAACGCTGCAAGTGTCTGAAAGCAGACGAGTTGCCCTAGTTGAGAGAGTGCAGCGCTGATGGGCTTGGGTGCGGGAGATACGAGTAGGCGTGTCGATCAAGCGTTGGTGAGTAGCGGCTCGGCAGACTGTCGGAACTGAGTTCTGTGGTTGGTGAGGAGAAGCGGCGCTCAACCTGCTGATCAGCGCTGGCCCTGGTGGCCGCTGCTGCCGTTGTATCCGTACGGTCGCCGTGCCACTCACTTTGAAGAGCTGATCCCCGGGCAGGTCTGGAGCCTGGAGCAGCTTCAGGGTGTGTATTACGTGGCGGTGCCGATCCGGCTCACTGTGGTGAAGGTTCCCGGCGGTTTGATGCTGGTGAATCCCCTGCCACCTACGGGTGAGTTGCGAACGGCCATTGCTGAACTCGAGCAGCTGCATGGGCGGGTGCAAACGATCGTGTTGCCAACGGCTTCTGGCCTGGAGCACAAGCTGCCGCTCGCTCCATTGGCACGCGCTTTTCCTGATGCCGAAGTGTGGCTGAGCCCAGGTCAGTGGAGCTTCCCCGTGCAGCTTCCCCTTGGTTGGCTAGGCATTCCCTCCGGGCGCACAAGGGTCCTGCTCGACGATGGCGTGCCTCACGCTGACGTTTGTGCATGGATTTCACTTGGCCCCCTCGATCTCGGCGTAGGTCGTTTCCAAGAAATCAGCTGCTTCCATCGGCCGTCTGGGGCCTTGCTTGTCACCGATGCCCTTGTCGGGATTGCCGCTGAACCGCCGCTTGTGTTCAACAGCGACCCTGCGCCGTTGTTGTTCCATGCCCGTGAGCGGGGCGATCAAGCTCTGGACGACACGCCTGCCAATCGCCGTCGAGGCTGGGCTCGGCTTGTGCTGTTTGCCTCCTATCTGCGGCCTGAACCGCTGGAGGTTCCCGGCACGTTAGAGGTGCTTCGCCATGCGCTTCGGCCTGGATGTCGTTCGCCGCGTAGTCATTTCGGCATTTATCCCTTTGCTTGGAAACAGGGATGGGAGGAGGCTGCTGCTGCGCTGATGGGTGACCAGCTCCCCCGGCTGCAGGTGGCCCCGGTGCTGGAGAGGCTGGTCTTGCCTCGGGCTCGTCAGACCCTTATGGAGTGGCTAACCCGAGTGGAGCAGCAGGTTGGTTTGCGTTGGTTGGTTCCTGCTCACTATTCCGCCCCTCTGCATTTCAGTCCGGACGTTGTGGCGGAGCTGAAACAGCAACTGGAACAACGCCAGTGGGCTCCCAGTGCTGGCAACTGGCAGTTCCTCGGCAGCATCGACAAACGCCTACTTGAGCTTGGCGTAGTGCCTGAAAACCCCTGTTCAAGCCCTTAGCCCTGACTCAGGCGTTGAAGTCGTCATCGGGGTTGACTGCCATCTGATCATCAGCAAACAGGGTTTCCTCGAGTTCCTTGCGCTGCTCCATCTGGCGCAAGAAATAGCCCGTCATCATCGCTGATGCCAACAGATTGGCGAGGTTGTCGCGGTTGGCCGTGACCTTCACATCGAAATGCTCACCAGGGAGCATGCCCAGCAAACCCTGCACGTTGTGGCGAATGATGTCCTGAATATCGTTACTTGCTGATTTCGCGACCCGTTGAAGAACGTCTGGTGATTGATCCTGCAGGTACTGAATCAGTCCGTTGACGGGTTGGCCGTCTTGGCTGTCGGTGGTTAGGAACTCTGGATTAAACATTCCGCCCGCTCGCCGTCAAGACACTGACCCTAACGCAGCTTCCGGCGCAGGCCCCGCCTGCGCTTGGGGGGGGAACCGTATCGGACCGAACCGATTCAGGGGCCAATAACGCCATACCGCAGTGCCGATCACCCGATCCTGCGGCAGCGGTCCCCAGAGGTGGGAATCGAGGCTTGCATTGCGGTTGTCACCGAGAACCCAAAGGTCACCGTCTGGCACTGTCTGGGCGGGCATTGCATAGCCGATCGGTTCACTCAGCCAGGCCTCATGTACGCCAATCCCATTGCGGAACAGCACGCCATCGCGCACCTCCACCTGATCGCCAGGGCCAGCCACGACCCGTTTGATCAGGGCTGAGTTGGGGTCGTACCCCGCTTCAATCAACGGGTCGGGTACGGCAAACACCACGACACGGCCAATGGACAGCGCCTGATGCCTCTGGTGCGCCAGTTTGGGCCGGATCTTCTCCACCAGGATTCGATCCTGCAGTTCCAGCGTGGGCAGCATCGAACCGGAGGGGATCCATCGGGGCTCGATCACCAGCCAACGCAACATCAGTGCCAGAAGCACCCACAGCAGCACATCCCGCCAACCCTGCCTCTGGCTGGTCTTGCCTTCGCTTGCCATGGCCTCATGCTTGTACAACGAGGATCGCATCAGTGCTGTTCTCTTGCCCTGCTCCCAGGCGCTGCTTCTGCTGTGACCCGTCCTCTTGCCAATCTGCAGGCCGCCGTCGTGTTGCTGCAAGGCCTGCATCGCCAGGGGCTGGAACGGGTTGTGCTCTGTCCTGGCAGTCGTTCCGGTCCATTGGCCCTGGCGGCCGGTGGCCTCGTCCGGGCGGGTCTCCTCAAGCTCACGACAGCCCTGGACGAGCGGTCTGCTGCTTTTCTGGCTGTTGGCTCAGCCACCGCCAGCGGGCGGGCTACAGCGGTGATCACCACCTCAGGAACGGCGGTGGCCAACCTCTTGCCAGCCGCTGTGGAAGCCGATCGTTCCTCTCAGCCACTGCTGCTTTTAACCGCCGATCGCCCCATCCGCCTGAAGCACTGCGGTGCCAACCAGACGGTGAATCAGGAGCAGTTCCTCCAGCCCGTCTGCCGTTGGTGTGCGAGTGGCCCAGACGTCGGCCTGGATGCGGCATCCCCTCCGCAGTTGCTGCAGCTTGCCAAGCAGGCCTGGCACCAAGCGCACCACTGGCCTGGGCCCGTGCATCTCAATCTTCCATTTGAAGAGCCACTGCATCCCTCCGCCGAGCAGCAGGCTGCGTTTTGGAGCGACTGGTCCCCCGTGCAGGAGTCGATTGATTGCCTGGAGTCCCCACCGGCCGGCTCGGCATCCATGGCCGTCGCATCGCTGCCAGTGCCCCTCGCTCCTGAGCTTGAGCTGGACCCGGATCGTCCCGGTGTTGTTGTGGCCGGCCCTTGGCGCGGACTCGCGGATCAGCGGCCTGCGTTTGAAGCTGCGCTGCACCGCTGGCAGCAACGCAGCGGTTGGCCCGTGCTTGTCGATCCGCTGGCGGCGGTGCCCGCCACGTTGGCTGGACAGGTGCGCAGCTGGGATCTGTTGCTTCCTGATCAACTGCCACTCCCCGCTGGGGTTGCAGTCAATGAGCTGCAGCTGTTGCGGCTTGGCCCAATGCCAGCCAGCCGGCGCTTGGAGGCCTGGTTGCAACGCTGCACCGGCCCCCACCTGTTGATTACTGAGGGCGAGGAGCGATCCCTTGATCCTCTCCAGTGCGCTTGCCAGTGGAGTGGTGGCTTGGCGCGTTGGCCGCAGATCCAGTTGAAGGCCAACGAAGCCTGTTTGCCGTTCCCGCCTGTGGAGCCAGAGCCCGAGGCTGACAACGCCTGGTCTGCCCTTTGGCAGCAACGTGACCGCCGCATCGCGGCTTGGCTTGAGCAACGCCTTCCCGTCCGCGGCGGCATCAGCGAACCAGCCCTGATGTTTGCGTTGTCTCGCCTGCTGCCGCCTGGGCTGCCGTTGATGCTCGCCGCTAGCAGTCCCGTGCGGGATTGGCAGGCCTTCGCCGTTGCAGATCGAGATCTTCGTCCCTGCTTCAGTTTCCGGGGTGCATCCGGCATTGATGGCACCCTTTCGCTCGGTTTGGGCTTGGCGGCGGTGCTCGGTCGCAGCCTCTTGATCACGGGTGATCTCGCCTTGCTGCATGACAGCAATGGTTGGTTGCAGGCTGGTCAGGCTTCCGGTTCTGGTCCGCTGCTGATCCTGCTGATCGACAATGCTGGCGGTGGCATCTTTCAGCAGTTGCCCGTGCCAGCTGCACCGGCTGAAGCCTTTGAGCAGCTGTTTGCCATGCCGCAGCAGACCGATCCCCTTGCTCTCGCCGCCGCCCACGGCATTGCCACCAGGCAGATTGCCTGCCTGGATGACCTCGCCTCGGCCTTGGAATGGGGGTTGTCCCAATCGGGCCCTGCGCTGCTGAGGGTCTGCACCGATCGGCAGGGTGACGCTGCTTTGCGGACCGAGCTCCGCCGGGAGGTGCTGGAGATCACAATGGCTCCAGCATTGGAGTCCTCTTGATGAGCGCCCCTCAGCCCCGCCAGGTTTTGCCCGGTGACTCAGGCACGTTGTGGCAGCCCTGGGGTGACTACCAAGACATTCTTGTGGATCGCAGCGGCGATGGCATTGCCCGCGTGGCAATTAATCGACCCTTCCGCCGCAATGCCTTCCGACCCCGCACCGTGGTGGAACTGTGCGATGCCTTCACCCGCATTCGCGATGACAGCAGCATCGGTGTTGTGCTGTTCACCGGTGTTGGCCCGGCCGAGGATGGGGGCTATGCCTTCTGCGCTGGCGGCGATCAGAGCGTGCGCGGGGATGGGGGTTATGTCGATGAGGCGGGCATGCCGCGCCTCAATGTGCTTGATCTGCAGCGTCTGATCCGCAGCTTGCCCAAGGTGGTGATCGCGTTGGTGGCTGGCTACGCCATCGGCGGCGGCCAGGTGTTGCATCTGCTTTGTGATCTCAGCCTCGCTGCAGACAATGCCGTGTTCGGTCAGACCGGCCCACGGGTCGGCAGTTTTGATGGCGGTTTTGGTGCTGGTTACCTCGCCCGCGTGGTGGGCCAGCGCAAAGCTCGAGAAATCTGGTTTCTTTGCCGTCGTTACGGTGCCCAGGAAGCGCTGTCGATGGGCCTGGTGAACGCAGTGGTGCCCTTGTCGGCGCTGGAGCGAGAAGGTGTGCGCTGGGCGCGGCAGGTGCTGCAGCACAGTCCTACGGCGATTCGTTGCCTCAAGGCGGCGTTCAATGCCGAAACCGATGGCATGGCGGGTCTGCAGGAATTGGCCGGACAAGCCACCCACCTCTTCTATCGAACCGAGGAGGGGCAGGAGGGCCGCAATGCATTTTTGGAGAAGCGTGATCCTGACTTTTCTGACTCTCCTTGGCTGCCGTAGCTAGTACTGGGGCAGCTTGTTCCCTCCTTCGGATTCGTTGTGATGCTCCTACGCCTCACTGCCGCCGTCGCTGCTGTTGCACTCCTGGCTGGTCCGGCCGGCGCCACCAATACGTCACGCCCCAAGCGGCCTGCGGATCCGATTCCGCCGATGGCAGAACCCATTTCCCTGGAGGCCTCCTTGGCGCGGGTGCCAACCGACCTGCGTCAGCGCCTTGGCCTGCAGCTGGTGCTCGATCGCACCCATCGTCAGCTGCTGGTGCTTCGCGATGGTGAAATCCGTAGCCGCTATCCAGCGGCTGTGGGCACCGAAGGATGGGAGACGCCAGCTGGTCAGCATCGGGTTTTGGAGAAGGTGCGTCAACCGGTCTGGACCCATCCTGTGAATGGCAAGAAAATCGCTCCAGGGGAGAAGAATCCCTTGGGCTCCCGCTGGATTGGCTTCTATCGCGACTGCAAGGGCAGAAATGGCTGGGACGGTGAGCAATACCTTGATATCGATGGCTGCACCGTGGCCGGCTTCCATGGCACGCCTCACCGCTGGACGGTCGGTCGAGCCGTCTCCCACGGTTGCGTTCGTCTGTATGAAGAGAACGTCCAGGAAGTGTTTGAGCTTGTGCGGGTCGGTACGCCGGTGACGGTGCTGCCCTGAGCCGGACCCTGCCGGCCATTTCGGTTTCGGGTTTTGTGGTGATGACAACCTAAAGTCGCGGCGCCTTCTTGAGCTCCCACGACCATGCGCGTGCTTTTTGCTGCCGCCGAGTGCGCACCGATGGTCAAGGTGGGTGGCATGGGTGATGTGGTCGGTTCCCTGCCTCCGGCCTTGAGCGAGCTGGGCCATGACGTTCGCTTGATCATGCCCGGCTACAGCCGCCTCTGGAGCAAGCTCGAGATTCCGGCAGAACCCATCTGGCGAGCCCAGACGATGGGCACGGAGTTCGCTGTCTATGAAACCCGCCATCCCAGCAACGGCCTAACCATTTATCTGGTTGGCCATCCCGTGTTTGATCCGGAGCGCATTTATGGCGGCGAGGATGAAGATTGGCGCTTCACCTTCTTTGCCAGTGCCACGGCTGAATTTGCCTGGAACATGTGGAAGCCCCAGGTGCTGCATTGCCATGACTGGCACACCGGGATGATTCCGGTGTGGATGCATCAGGACCCCGAAATCAGCACGGTGTTCACCATCCACAACCTCAAATACCAGGGGCCTTGGCGCTGGAAGCTCGACCGCATCACCTGGTGCCCTTGGTACATGCAAGGGGATCACACCATGGCGGCGGCGCTGCTGTATGCCGATCGGGTCAACGCCGTTTCGCCTACCTATGCCCAGGAGATTCGAACCGCTGAATATGGCGAGCAGCTGGATGGCTTGCTCAACTACATCTCCGGCAAGCTCTGGGGAATCCTCAATGGCCTGGATCTAGAGGCCTGGGACCCAGCAACCGATCAGGCCCTGGCCGGTAATTTCAGTGCTGACGATCTCTCCGGGCGTGCCGCGAACAAGCGCGAGCTGCAGCAGCGCATGGGTCTGGATGTCAATCCAGACACCTTCCTGCTTGGCATGGTCAGTCGGCTCGTGGATCAGAAGGGCGTTGATCTGCTGCTCCAAGTGGCCGACCGTTTGCTCGCGTACACCGACACGCAGATCGTGGTGCTCGGCACCGGTGATCGAGGTCTGGAGTCGGGCCTGTGGCAATTGGCGTCGCGTTACCCGGGCCGGGTGGCCGTCTTCCTGACCTACGACGATGCCTTGTCGCGGTTGATCTATGCAGGCAGCGACGCTTTCCTGATGCCCAGCCGTTTCGAGCCCTGCGGGATTAGCCAGCTGATGGCCATGCGTTATGGCTGCGTTCCGGTAGTGCGCAAGGTTGGTGGCTTGGTTGATACCGTGCCGCCCCACGATCCAGGCCGAAACAGTGGCACGGGTTTCTGCTTCGATCGCTTTGATCCGGTTGATTTTTATACCGCCTTGGTGCGCGCCTGGGAGGCCTATCGCCATAAGGACAGCTGGAAGGATCTCCAGTTGCGTGGCATGAAGCAGGACTACAGCTGGTCCCGGTCTGCGCTCGAGTACGACCGGATGTACCGCGAGGTGTGTGGCATCAAGGAGCCCGGCCCGGATGCCTCGGAAGTGGAGCGTTTCTCCCAGGGCCAAGATGCCGATCCCTCACGTTGGCGTGAGGGTGAGAATGCCCCCACAGCGCAGGATGCGGCCATGGACAGTGAGCCGGCTCCGCGCAATCCGATCTCCCGCTTACTGGGACGTCATCGCAATTCGTGATCATGATGGTGGCCAGCTACATAAGAAGCCTGAATAAAACCGTCCTGGTGAGCCTGGCCGCTCTAGTGATGATTGGTTTATTGGTTCCTGCCGCACGTCGTATGAGCGAACGTCAAGTCAATGCAATCTCAAATGGTGCGTTCGGTGCGGCTATCGGATTGCTTGTTGGGATGGGAATTCAACGCAGGATGCGTTGACTGAATAGCGAGACTGGGGGCGGTTGGCTGGGTCCGACAGTATTGGTTAATCGCTTCAACTTTCCAGGCCTGTCAATCCATTCGCTGATTACTTTTGGATGGGGCTTTTCGAATCAGATTTTTTTATCAAAGGGCTTTTCGGCGTGATTGATGTAATAATCAGAGGCTTTTGATATTGATTATGCTTTTGCTGCGACGTTGGTTCCGTGAGTTTACAGAGTTCTTCTTCCAGAAGGGTAATGCGTTGAATTTGGCTATTGCTGTGGTGGTTGGCACGCAATTCCAGCAGATCGTTGATGCTTTAACAAAGGATCTGCTGATGCCTTTGTTGAATCCATTGATCCGTAATGGTGGCTGGGAAAAGTGGGTTCTGCCCTATGCCGGTGGAGAGTTGCTCATTGGTCAGGCAATGAATGTTTTGCTTAATTCACTGATTGTGGGTTGGGTGCTATTTATGATTGTTAAGGCAATCAATCGAGCTCAGCGACTCAGCGAAACCGGCTTGTCTCGTATGAATAGCCGTGAGATTGAAGAGAGCAAGGTCTGATCAGCAAGAATTTGAAACCGCTGCAAATATTTCCAAACGTAGTTAAATCGCTGCCACTGCCGGCCTGGACTATTGGACCGGCAGTGTGAACGAGGGGCAAGGCCAAAAGCAGATTGAGGCAGCCATGAAGTGATCAAGTCAGGCCGAGAAGAGGCGCTGATTTTGCCTGCCCTGATCAGTTCGATCTAACGCTTGTAGACGATTCAGTCGTCCAGGTAGGGGCGACTTCAGTCAATCAGGATCTCCTTCGGCACTCTGCGTTTGTCAGTCTTAACAACGATGGGATGCCAGGCGATCGGAAGCAGACAGCGCCCTCATATCGGCAGGTGCGCACATGTTCTGATTCGTCCTCAGCTGTTGGCGGTTCCATCCAAGGGATGCCTCGATCCCTAGGAGACGGTGCCAGTCATCGACCCCTCAACTTGACGGCGTGACGACGTCCGCTAACCAAGAGCATCACACTGGGTCCACCTCACCGATGCCGCTGAATGCCTGATCAGGCGCCCGCGCCGAATCGGGAGAACTCCTCCCTGCCGGTTCCTTACACCAATCCATGGACCACCCTGGGTGAGGACCTGCGCTCGGTGATCGCTGATCTGCGGCTTCGCTGCCAGGAAGTGTGGCGCCGCAACCGTGAGGGTGATCTCTACCGGCCGGAGATCTGGCCGCAAGATCTGGCGCCGTTGTTTTGGCCGTTGCTGCTCGCGCTTGCTCTGGTGGTGATTAGTGGGGGTGCGGTGGCCCTTGGTCGCTGGCTGCCCTCGCCGCCGGTGGGGGAGGCGCAGCCTGAGTTTGCCCAGACTCCAGAGCCCGCGCCCGCGTTGCCCTCTTTGCCAACGGAGTCGCCATGGCCAGAGCCCCAGCCTCGTCTCAGTGCGGATGAGACTCCTGATCAGCTCGATCCCCGTTCAGACACGAGTGCTCCGGTTGACAGCATTCAGGAGGAGGCGGCCGTTGCGGCAGCGGATCCTTTGCTCGCGCTGCTGTTGGAGTCCACCGATCCGCTCACCCCGGCAGAGGATGAAGCGGCCCTGTTAACGGCAGCCCTACCGCTGCCTGCACGGAATGCTGTGGCCCTCACCATCAGTGATGCTTGGCTCGATCTATCCCAGCAACGCCGTCAGCAGCTGGCTGACCTGTGGTGGGAACGGCTCGGATCAGAGGGGTATGCCGAATTGACGCTCGTCTCCAGCCAGGGCATTCAGCTTGGCCGCAACGCCCGAGTCGGCCAGGGGATGGTGGTCAACCAGCCATTCGGGCCGCCCCCGTCTGGCTGAAGACCTGAGAAGACTTGAATGGCTGACTCTCTTGTGCGACCTCAACGGAGGATCAGAAGATGCCGAGGGTCTTCTTCTTGCAGTAGCCAGCACCGATGTTCATCCAGCCTGAAGGACAGGCTTCGCCATGGGTGGGCGTCACTTCGTAATAGATCGGTGACACGCAGGTCGTGCCCAGAGTGTTCACATAGCCGAGAGGGCACTGGTCATGGCCAGGGGCCTTGGGGATTTCCTTCTGGGCTTGGGCCGCACCTGCCGTTAGCAAGGGAAGCGCGATGCAGCTGATCCAAACCAAGGGGCGATGCAGGGGCATGGTCGAGAGCGTTGCTGAAAAAGCTGTGCCGAACCTAGGCCGTTTTGGCGGCGCGATCAGTCCAACGGCATGCATTGCTGGGTTGCCCTCGTCGGGACTTGGTGTTGCTGGTGGGCAGCCATCCGATTGCCAGTCGCCTTGGTGGCAACCTCCCCATCCGCTGTGCAGGGGCAACGGCATGATCGGGGCAGTGCCGCAGCTCTGTTGTTGTGTTGAACCTTGGCCAGTTGGTGCCGCTCTGGGGGCATCCAGTGGGGGTGACCCCGGAAGGTTTGGCCGCTGTGCTCGCCCAAGCGTTGGGGCCTGTCTGTACGGACAGCCGGCGCTTGGAAGCCGGTGCACTGTTCGTTCCCTTGGTGGGGGAGCAGTTTGATGGGCATGCTTTTTTGGCCAATGCGGCTGAGCTCGGTGCCCAGGCGGCGCTGGTGGCGGCCGATGCCTCCTATCCCGTGCCAGCAGGTCTGTTGCACTGGCGTGTCGACGACACAACGCTGGCCTATCAGCAACTCGCAACCTTGCATCGACGTCAGCTCAGTGCTGCTGTGGTGGCAGTCACCGGTTCTGCGGGAAAAACCACAACCCGCGAACTCATTCGTGCTGCTTTGGCCCCGCTCGGCTCAGTCCAGGCCAGTGCAAGCAACAACAACAACGACATCGGCGTGCCGCTCACCTTGTTAGGCACCGATCCTTGCCACGCGGCAGTTGTGGTTGAGATGGGCATGCGTGGCCCTGGTGAAATCGAGCGGCTGTCCCGTTGCGCCGAACCTGATATTGCCGTGATTACCAACATCGGGACGGCGCACATCGGTCGGCTTGGTAGTCGTGAGGCGATTGCAGCCGCTAAATGCGAGATCACTGCATCGCTCAAGCCGGATGGCTTGGTGGTCATTCCCGCAGGAGACCCTCTGCTCGACACCGCACTGGCCGCTGTTTGGAGCGGCCGTGTGCATCGTGTTGGCCTGACAGGAGAAACATCTGCCACCGGCGTTGACGACCTGGCTGTTTTGGATGAAACCAGCGAGTTTCTCACTCTGGATCGGCATCGATACCGCATGCCTCTGGCGGGTCGCCATAACGCCCGGAACTGGTTGCTTGCCCGTGCAGTCGCCGATGCTCTTGGAGTCGATGCCGCCAAGCTTGCCGATCTGGTTGTTGAGGTGCCCGGTGGACGCAACCGTCGTCTCAGCCTTGGTGGCCTGACGGTGTTGGATGAGACCTACAACGCCTCTCCTGAGGCTGTGATCGCCGCTCTCGATTTGCTTGCTGAACAGCCCGGTCGGCGTTTTGCCGTGCTGGGAACCATGCTTGAACTCGGCAGCGAAAGTGTGTGCCTTCACCGTGCTGTGGTGGAGCGTGCTCGGCTGCTTGGATTGGATGGACTCGTGGCGGTGGCCAGCGGTGCGGAGGCTGCAGCGATGGTGGAGGCTGCGGCTGGGATGGAGAACTTTGCCGTTGTGGAGGCGCCTGAACAGGCCGCGGAGCCACTCGGCACTTGGCTTCGCTCCGGCGATTGCTTGTTGCTCAAGGCCAGTCGCGGGGTGGCTCTGGAGCGGTTGCTGCCAGCTCTGGAGTTACTCGCGCTTTGATGTGAGTGAGCACACTGTGGGCCCAGCCGGCGGCATGGGCTGCCGGAGCAAGCACGAATCGACCCTCGCTCACCCAAGACTGGAGTCGAGGATGGGGCCCTTGTTCACCAGGCACCACCACGCTGTAGTCGCCCGCTTCGAGCAAGGGCAGATCATTGGGGGAGTCGCCCAGGGCGAGCACGTGCACCTCGGCTTGGTTGAGTCGCTGTTTCAGTGCTGCCAGCGCCGCTCCCTTGCTGGTTCCGGCCTGGAGCAGATGACTCATCCGGTTGCCTTGCACCACGGTGAGTCCGAGTTGGATCGCTTCCTGTTCGACCGTCTCCCGCAGTGGCGCTGGGGGGTTGAGAAAGGGAACACTCCAGCGTCGCCGTTGAGCCAGCAGCACAGCCTCACCGCGCAGTCCTGTGAGCTCAGTCACCTGGTCTGAGCTCAGATCCTCCAGAGCCGCTAAGGGGTGGCCCACCTGATTGGAAAGGGCATGGAGCTTGTGGCGCAGTTCAGCATGCGGCCGTCCTAGGCCCTGCTCCCAAGCTTCAGCGCCGATTCCTCCATGGATGGCTCCTCCGTTTTCGACGATGAAGGGCCCATCCAAGTTCGCGTCAATTCGAAACCGCTCCACCTCTTCCGCGGTTTTACTGGTGCAGGGGATCACGACGATGCCCACTTGCTTCAGCCAGGCAAGGGTGGGTTTAGCGGCGTCCCAGCAATAGTGGTGATCGAGCAGGGTGCCGTCTAGATCTGTCACCACCCAGATCGACCCTTCATGCACAGCGTCGTTCACGGCGTCGTTCACAACAGCCTTGTTCAGCATGGTTGGAGCCAGTGCACAGAGAAGGGGGCGATGGTGAGGCGGTTCGGCACTGCGGCCGAGTCCTGGAGACGATCGCACCATTGGTCATGTTTGGCGAGGGTGCGGAGGTTGAGGTCAATGCGGTTGCGGCTGAGATTGTGCACCGCCCAAAGGGTCTCATCGCCTGTGCCACGACGGATGATGACGCGATCGGGCGATGCGCCACTGAGGCATTGCAGTGCTGCTTCCGGGTGGAAGGCCCCCAGCCTCGACCGAACCGTCATACAGCGTTTCAAGGCGTTGAGGTTGTGGTTGGCATCACTATCGGGATCGTTCAACCGCCGTTCCAAAGCCTCGGCGTTGAAGCGTTCACGATTGAGGTCGCGGCGATGGCCGCTTTTGCGGAAGCTCGCCTCGTCGTTGCCTGAGGCCAGCAGGGTGGGCAGATAAAAAGCCGGTACCCCTGGTAGGGCCATCACCAGCAGTTGACTGAGTAGGAAACGTTCGCGTTGGTGCCGCGTCGGATCTCGCCCGGCATCGGCCATGGCGGCCCACCAGCTGATGTTCACTTCATAGGGTTGCTCGCGCCCATCACTGAGCCTGCGGTGACTGATCAGGCCGCCCCGCCGTTCGCACTGTTCCAGCATCCGTTCCAGCCGTTCCTGATCCATCAACCCCTCCAGCGGCCGCAGGCCAATGCCGTCATGGCTGGCGCTGAAGTTCAGCAGCGTCGTTTGCTGGGGTAAGCACGGCCAGCGATTGAGCCAGACGTTGAGGAGATCGCTGCGCTCCCGCAGGATGGCGTCGAGCAGAAGTGGTGGTAGGGGGAAGTTGTAGGCGAGATGCGCTTCATCGCCGGGGGTCAGGTAGGAGAGATTCTCCTTCTCGGGCACATTCGTCTCGGTCACCACCACACCCTGTGGGTGCATGGTGTCCAGCAGGGCACGCAGCAGCTTCACCAGCAGGTGGGCTTGGGGGTGGTGAATGCAGCTGCTGCCCGCTTCCTTCCACACGTAGCCAACCGCGTCTAAACGCAGCCAACCCACTCCATGGGCCACCATCTTGGCCAGCAGTGCCGTGAACCCCAGCAGCACCACCTCGCTGTTCCAATCCACATCCACTTGGTCGGGGCCAAACGTGGTCCAAACCGGCCGCATGCCGTCCTCGGTTTGCAGGGGTGTGAATAGAGCAGAACTGCGGGGCCGTACAACTTGCTCCCAGCCGGCTTGGGGATCAGGTGCCAGTACACAGCTCAGTCCCGGCTCCCGGCGTTGCCGGAATTGCTGCACCCATGGATGCGCTGCTGACACATGGTTGAGAACAAGGTCAGCCATCAACGTTCGCCCTTGGGCCAGGGCTTGCAGATCGTCCCAGTCGCCGAGATGGTCGGCCATGCGCTCATGGCTGGCGACGGCAAAACCGCCGTCGCTACTCGACTTCAGGAATGGGAGCACATGCACCACCCTGGCGAGCAGTCCAAGATGGCCGTTCAGCAAGTGAGTCAGGCTCACCAGCGCCGGTTCGTCCCCCTTGCGCACGGCATCGCCGTAGGTGATCAGCACCGAGGTGGAGCTATCCCAGCGTGAGTCGTGCCTGTTGTTGTCTGTGCCGGTCTGCGCAAATTGCAGCAATTGCGACGCCAGGAATTCGATTTGCTCCCGATTCTCTGCAGGTCGCCACCGCTCGAGCAGTGCAGCCAACCGCTCCTGCCCCTCTTTCTGCAATGCCTCTGCTCCCACGGATGAAACGCCAGGGTGCGCGGTGTCGATCCAGTCATGTTGTCGCACTGATCACGGAATGGATTTTCAACAGGGCCTGATCACCACCGTTCACGACTACAACCTTGCTCTGGAGGATCCCGTCCTGCTGCGACAGGGCCTACTCCAGCGTCCAACGACCATCCTGATTCCCTGTCTGATGGAGGAATTCAGGCGTCCAGCTCTGGCCTTGATCCGATCGGTGCTGCGCGAGCTGGAGGGCTTGCATCAACTCGTGATCGCTCTATCGGCGAGTACGGCGGAGGAGGTGAAAGAAGCGGAATCGTTTTTCTCACAGATGCCCTTTCCTGTGCATGTGCACTGGACCAATGCTCCGGCGGTTATGGAGTTGCTGCAGGGCTTCACCAACCAAGGACTCGATTTGCTCGGTACACCCGGTAAGGGTTGGGCGGTGTGGCAGGGCCTCGGTGTGGCCACCCGCAGCGCCGAGGTGGTGGCCCTCTTTGACGCCGACATCCGCACCTTCACCCCGGCCTATCCGCGCCGGATGCTGCTGCCGCTCTTGTTCCCCTCCAGTGGGGTGGCTTACGTGAAAGCCTTTTACAGCCGACTTTCCCTGGAGAGCCATGCTCTCCAGGGGCGTGGCACGCGTCTGTTTGTGGGCCCTCTTTTATCGGCACTGTCGCAGTTGCTTGGAGACAGCCCTTTTCTTCGCTATCTGCAGGCGTTTCGTTATCCGCTCGCTGGCGAATTCGCCTTTACGCGCGATCTTGCTGTCAATCTGCGCATTCCCTGTGATTGGGGATTGGAAATTGGTCTGCTCTCGGAAGTGCACCGCCATGTGGCCCTGAGTCGCATTGCCCAGGTGGATCTCGGCCTGTTTGATCACAAACACAAGAGCCTTGGCAGTTCACCGCGCGAAGGTCTGCAGCGCATGTGCTCGGAAATTCTCACCAGTGTTCTCCGTGGTCTGATGGAGCATCAAGGCCGCACCATTCCTGCTGAACAGGTGGCCACCCTTGAGGTGTTGTTCCGTCGTGTTGGAGAAGACAGAATTCGTCAGTTTGCTCTCGATTCTGCGGTCAATAACCTCCCATACAACCGCCATTACGAAGAACTTGCTGTTCAGGATTTTGCTAAATTGATTCGTCCTGGGGTTGAGCAATTTCAGAAGGATCCACTCACAATTCAACTGCCCAGTTGGTCGCGATTGCTCAGTTGCGCATCCAGCCTGCAAGACGATCTGGCAGAGGCTGGTCTCGACCGCTGCGGCGCTGGTGGTGGATCGTCAAGTCTCGACCTTTCTGCTCTCGGTTCAGGTGCGTCAGCAGAAACACTGCTTCAGGCGGCCCGTTGATAAAGCGGGTAGCTCTCGCAGCGAATCAGGTCGATGGCGTGGGGATGGTCGTGGATATGACGCACTGATTCCATCGCCAAGACCCTGGCTTCATAGGCGTCACTGGCGTAATAGCAGCGCTCGAGAGGGGTGCTGTCGGCGTCGCGATAGCGCACCGTGTACCGCTTGTGTGGAGTCATGGCCTTGGCAGCGACGCCCTTAAACTCACACATGCCTGGTTCATTGCCATCCAAGCGTGTGTGAAAACAATCTGATAATTGCTGGTGTTGATCTTGGCTCCTTTCTGGAAGCGATGATTTAGCTCCAGTTCTCCTTGATCAATTGCTTGGCTCGGCCTAACGCTAAAGAATTGTCTGGAACGTTTTTGGTAATGGTGGAGCCGGCACCGATCGTCACGTTGGACCCGATGGTGACCGGGGCTACCAGTACAGAATTGGCTCCGGTTTTGCTGCCATCGCCAAGGATGGTCTGATGTTTATTCACGCCGTCATAGTTGGCTGTGATGGTGCCTGCTCCCACATTCACGCCGCTGCCGAGTTGGGCATCGCCGATATAGCTGAGATGATTCACTTTGCTGCCTGAATTCAAGCGGCTCTTCTTCACTTCAACGAAATTGCCGATGCGGCAGTTGTCGCCGATGTCCGATCCGGGGCGGAGATGGGAATAGGGGCCGACGGCCACGTCATCTCCCACCTGCGTGTCGCGCACCACCGACATCAGCACGCTGACTTGGTTTCCGAGGGTGGTGTTTTCTAGGAGGGATCCTGGTCCGATCCTGCAGCCCGCACCGATTGTGCAGCGTCCGCGCAGGTGGGTCTGCGGTTCGATCACCACGTCGGTTCCGAAGCTGCAGTGCTCACTCAGGGTGCAGCTGCTCGGATCGGTGAAGGTGACTCCCTCATTCATCCAATACTCCCGTAGCCGCTCTTGCAGCACGGCTTCGCACTGGGCCAACTGCTTGCGGTTGTTGATGCCGTTCACCTCATCGGGATCCGCCACTTCCACGTGCATGGCGGTGTCGAGCATGGCCACCGTGTCGGTGAGGTAGAGCTCTCCTTGATCGTTGTCGGTGCTCAGTTTGGGCAGCATCGCAGCCAGGGTTGTCCAGTTGAAGCAGTAGATGCCTGCATTGGTGAGATTGTTGGCTTGCTGCTCTGTGCTGCAGTCGCGATGTTCGATGATTCCACTGACACGCCCCGAGGCATCCGCAAACACGCGTCCGTAGCCAGTGGGGTCGTCCAGGCGGGCAGTGAGCAGGGTCACATCGGCGCCACTACTGCGATGGGTGTTGACCAATTGATCGATCGTTTCGGCGCGCAGAAGGGGCACGTCTCCGTTGAGCACCAGCAGTTCGCCGTTGAAGTCCTTGAGAGCCGGCAACAGCTGTTGCACGGCATGGCCGGTTCCATTCTGTGGTTGCTGCAAAACGAATTCCAACCCGTCCAGTTGGCTCAGTTGCTCTTCCACGCGCTCGGCCTGATGGCCAACGATGAGCAGTTTCCGGTCTGGGCTGAGGTTGCGAGCACTGGCCAGGACCCGCTCCACCAACGTCGCACCCGCGAGTGGTTGGAGCACTTTGGGCAGGGCGCTCTTCATGCGGGTGCCTTTTCCGGCGGCCAGAACGGCGACGGCGAGCATGCTGGGCAGGGGAATCGGTGGCCGGAATCTACCGGGATTGCCGCTCAAGAAACGATTCGGTGGTTCAGCGGCCGATCAGGCTGCAGCTCGGGCGGCGAATGAGTTCATGGGCCCGGGTTCGGGTGCAGTCCATTGGATTGAGCACAGTGCTCAGTCGTTGGTCGTCGCGCAGCGCTTCCAGCACCAGCAAACTTCCATAAAACACAATCTGGAAGGTCCAGGAGTCGAAGCCGGAGAGTGTGAAGGTCATGGCCAGGCTTGGGTGGTTGATGGTTTCACCATCGCCTTTGCTTGTTCAAGCCTCCTTGATCGACGTCCTGCCTGGATGTGATCCTGCACACAGCGCTGCTGTGACGGAGTGGATGGCGTCGATTTGCCTTGATCACCAACGCGACTTTGCTGCGCTTCAGGAGGATGAGTCGCTGCAGTCTTAATGACGGAATGTCTAGTAGCTAAACGTTTTGTTCAGGTCCTCTTGGTTGTCTGTTCCTCGCCAGAGGTTGTTCGCTTCGTCTTGCCGGCATGCCCTTCCCGTTCGTTGTTTCATCCACATCTCACAGGCTTCCTGGGCATGTCTCCAGTTGGAATATTGTGTCTTGTCCATCTCTTCTGAACTGCAGCTTGTCAACACCAGAAGGGCCACTGCAAGGGATGGATTGAGCCTCTTCAAGGTGCATCTCCCCGCTTGGTTACAAGCTACTCAAGCTGTTGTTTGCTTGGCTGAGCGTCTGTCTAGAGAGTGCATCATCCACAGATCGGAGATGGGCGCTTCGGGGAATGGACATGCAGCGACCGTCACGTTGCGATGCTCCAGGGCGCTCAGGCAGCAGAAATAATAATTGTGCACCTCCTGTACCTGGCTGGTCGGTGGCTCGTCGCGTCGATGCCGTCAGCCAAGGCTTGGCCTATTCGGTCAAACCCTTATGGGGGCAAAGCGACGGCATGGTCTTCTCTGTTCACATTGAGAATCATTCTCAATGTTGTGTTGTTGCTTTGATTTGGTTGACTTTTGCAGACAGCGGCTGCATTAATAGAAATGTTGGGGATTTAATTTCATGCTGACTGGTGCAGACCTTCTGGCGAAGGTGAAAGATCTGGGCGATGTCTCCAAGAGTGACTTGGCAACGGCTTGTGGTTACGTCTCTGAGAAAAAGGGGGGTGGTCAGCGAGTCAACTTCACTGCGTTCTACGAAGCGCTGCTCAACGCCAAAGGCATTGATCTTGGTGGTGGCACGGCTGGTGTGGGCAAAGGTGGCCGCAAGCTCTCTTACAAAGCAACCGTTCAAGGCAATGGCAACCTGCTGATCGGCAAGGCCTACACGGCCATGCTCGACCTGCAAGTTGGCGACGAGTTTGAAATCAAGCTGGGCCGTAAGCAGATTCGTCTCGTTCCTGTCGGCGGTGCTGACGAAGACGAAGAGTGATTCTTCGCGTTGCTTAAGCAGTGAGCGGGGGGCTGATCAGGCTCCCCGCTTTTTTAATGCGTGCTCCGATGAAGATGGGGCGTGGTTGCCTGGCTGTTGGGAGAAACAGCAATCAGCTAGAGGACAAACCCACACCTGTTGCCAGTAAAGGTTCTGTTGAAGTTGGCGACGTCCAGGTTGAAGCCTCTTTGGAAGGCGTTGTACTTGTAGGTGGACTGATGCTGAAACCACTGCTGATACTTGCTGAGAATGTCGCTGCCATTGCGAACAGAGAGATTCCCCTTGATTGCAAGCTTTTCTGAGGCATTCAGCGATGTCAATCAACTGATTTGAGGGTGTCGTAAGGCTGTGGTGTTGCTGCAAGGGCACCATTGCGAACCAGCCTTCACCTGGTATGGGTCATGAAACCTTTCAGCTCCAGTGTGCTGTGCGTTGAGGCTGTGACCTCGATCTAAGTCCCCGCTTGCGGTCGGGTGAAGGGCGCCCAGCGTCTCTGCCAGCTGCTGGTGCTTTCCCAATGGCACGCCTGCTGTTCAGCCTGGCGTCGTTGATGGATCAGCAGGGCGGTGTCTTGGCCGGTGGGATCGCGATAAGCAATGGCAGCACGAGTGTTTAGGTGTTCTTCCTCCATCAGGCTGAGTGATTGCCAACCGGGCCCATGCTTGGCCAGCGGACTGGTCGCTGCCTGTCGTTCCGCCAAAGTGCCGGAGCTCCACTCCTGGCGTTGCCCTGGTGCCGGGAGAAGCGAGCGCAGCTCCAGTCCGGCTCGGCGCAGGCTGGCTCGCACAGCGGCGGCTCTGGAATAGGTGAGCAATCGCCCTCCCTGCGCCAGTTGTGCCGCTAGTGCCGCCAGAAACTCTTCACTCCAGAGTTGCGGACAACGACCTGGAGAGAACGCATCCATCAAAATCAGATCCATCCCTAACCCCTTCGGTAGTTGCTTCAGCTGGGTTCTGGCATCACCCCAGAGCATGCGGCCACCGGCACCGCAACTGGCATCAGTCCAGTGCCCGTGATCCCGCAAAGCCTCTAAACGCTGGAGCACGTGGGCGGGCCAAAGTGTTGAGAACCCTTGGTGCTGGAGGGCCAGGGTCAGGGGTCTGGGATCGAGCTCGAGTCCCCACCACTGCAGATCGGGTGCACCCTGCAAAGGCAGTTCTGCCATCAGGGCCGCGCTGTTGTATCCCAGGCCGACACACACATCCAGCACCCGCAGGGGTGTGCCCGATCGAAATCGCCTGACCTGCGCAGGGGCCACAAATTTTGCCTTCGCTTCGGCGAGCGCTCCAGCTGAGCTGTGGAAGGCTTCGTCAAAGCAGCTGCTGTGAAGGCTGAGGCTTCCATCACTTGTGCAGAGGCTGGTGAGCGCTCCTAACGGATGCTGCCTTCCCCCAGGGTCAGCGACGTAACCGCTCAAGTTCATCCCAAAAGGTGGGGTAGCTGACGGCAGCTGCTTCACTGCGGGCCAAACTTGAATCGCCCTCGGCCATCATCGCGGCGATGGCCAGACTCATCGCCACGCGGTGGTCGGTCTCGCTGTCCAGCTCTGCTCCATGCAGGCTCTTGCCGCCCCGGATGGTCAGACCGTCGTCGTGCTCTTCAATGTCGGCACCCATCAGTTTGAGCTGACGCGCCATCACCGCCAGCCGGTCCGTTTCTTTCACCCGCAGTTCCGCGGCGCCGCTGATTCGACTCTCGCCATCGCAGAAACAGGCTGCAACGCTGAGAATTGGCACTTCATCCACCAGGCGGGGCATGATCTCTTCCCCGAAGCTGAACGGCTTCAGCGGACCATGGCTCACCCTGAGATCGCCCACCGGTTCGCCAGCAACATCGCGGCGGTTGAGCACATCGATGCAGGCTCCCATCTGCGCCAGTACTTCAAGGATGCCGGTTCGGGTTGGATTCAGTCCCACATTTTCAACCGTGAGGTCAGCGCCGGGTACGAGCGCTCCTGCCACCAGCCAGAACGCCGCCGAGCTGATGTCTCCGGGGACGACCACCTGCTGACCGCTGAGGGACGCACCGGGTCTGACGCTGATGTGGCGACCCATTTCGCCACCCACCTCGAGGTTGGCGCCGAAGGCCTTCAACATCCTTTCGCTGTGGTCACGGGAGTGGGCTGGCTCGATCACGGTGGTTGGCCCATCGGCTGTCAACGCTGCCAACAGCAAGGCTGACTTCACCTGGGCACTGGCAACAGGTGTGCCCACAACGGCGCCGCGAAGTTTGCGGCCCTGCACCGCCAGAGGTGCCAGGTTGCCACCATCGCGGCCTCGCACCTCTGCTCCCATCAGCGCCAGCGGTTGGCCAACCCGCTGCATCGGGCGTCTGCGCAGGGAATCATCACCGCTGAGCACGAAATGGCGTCCGTCACGCCCCGCCAGCAGCCCCAGCATCAGTCGCATCGTGGTACCGGAGTTGCCACAGTCGAGCACCGAATCAGGCTCTTGCAGGCCATCAAGGCCCACGCCTTGAACGGTGATCACTTGTCCGTTTGCGATCGGGGTGATCTCTGCTCCCATAGCGCGCAGACAGGCTGCTGTGCTGATCGGATCCTCCGCCGGCAACAGACCCTCGATGGTGGTGGTGCCCTCGGCGATGGCGCCGAACAGCAGGGCTCGGTGGGAGATCGATTTATCACCAGGCACGCGTACCTGTCCGCTCAGACCGCCTCCCGCTTTCAGTTCCCGCGGAGCGCCACTCGTTCCGGACACGTTCAATCAGTCGCCTTTGAATGCCGTCGATCCTATGGGTCAGGTCTGCAGCTCAGCGCTCAAACCTGGTGCTCACAATGTTCATCGTCACGAGCACCACTCCCACCCCGGTGAACACGATGCCGCGCAGTGTCATGTCGGCTCGACGCATATCCCATCCCACCAAGCGCACCAGGCAAAGACCCAACATCACAAGCGCCGTCAGCCTTAAGGGCCGATCTCGGAACAGCAGACTGAGTCCATACAGGATCAACGCTTCGACAGACCAGAGCAAGGTGAGCCAGTTCAGGCTCGTTTGCATCTGAGCCAGCATCACCACCAGCGCGATGCTGAGTGGAGCGGCGATCAGTCTCTGGGGATGCTTGGCGGCGAGCCCGCCCAGTGCGTCGATCCAGCCGAAGCACCAGGGGGTGACCTCCTGGCTGGTGGTGTCCCCTTGGCTGGAGGTCCAACCTGTTGTTGAGACGCTGGCCGCGGCGAGCACCATCAGGCAGGGGCCGCCGACTGTCATCACTGAGAGTGCAGGTTGCAGTCCCGCCAGGGGGATCAGCGCGGCAAGGAAGAGAACAACCCCGTGCGCTTTCTGGCGGGGCCAGTGTTGTGAAGGGGGGCAGCGCCAGGCGGCGAGGGCCAGCAATGCCAGTACACACACCTGGGCAACAGCGTCCAGGCGGATGCTGACCAGCACAACGGTGCCCAGTACGGCCAAATCGCCAGCGCTCTGCCGGAGACTTCTCCACAGTCGCCACCCATCCAGGCCGATGCGGTGTCCGCTTTGGCGGATGAGGATCAGTGCACCAATGAAGCTGCTGTCAATCGCGACCGGTAGCCACGGATTGAACGGCTGCCCTGCCAAGCGGGACAAGACGAAGCAGATCAGAGCGGCCCAGCTCAGACTTAGAAACACTCCGACTTCACCGCGAAAGCCGCGGCTGGCCAGAGTCTTTGCTGCAGCGAGACAGCTCACAGCCAGCAGCAGCCACCACAGTGAGGCAAGACCGATGGCAGGCCATGCCAGTGCTTCGCGCATCACCACCACTGTGAGCACCAGGCTGAGGCCGCTGAGCACCAGTCCGATGCTGCGCGTGGCAATCAGCCTGTCTTGCAGGCGCTGCCCTCCCATGGCCATCCCACTGCTCAAGATCAGTAGAGGCAGTGCGGTCGTTCCCAGAGCAGTCGTCGTCCAGGGATCGGAGAGGAGCCCATCGGCTGAGTAGATCCAGCCCAGCACGGCCACGCTCACCACGCTCACGCGCAGGGCGCGAAGTGGTTGTGGCTGTCCGGAAAGGCGGAGTGACGCCAGCAGAAATGCTGTCAGCACCCAGATGCCAACCTCGGTCGGTAGCAGAAGAGGGATGGCCACCGCTGGAATGACGACGGCCACAACCGCCACAGTTCGCTTCAACCAGAGCGACGTGTTGCATTGACTGAGCCGGTACACCAGCCTCTGTTGCCAGAGACCAAGTAGCAGGATCAGAGGAAGATCTGCAACGGTCGCAAGATCAGCTTCCAGAGGCAGCAGTAACGCCAGTGCGCTGCTGAGCAGCAGCAGGCCACAGCCTCCGTTTCGGATCAAGATCCGATCCTTCCGTCGACAGGCATCCCAGACAAAGCCAGTGCAGACGATGGTGATCAGGCAGATCAGGAACAGATCGGTGTTGAGCGGAGCCAAGATCTGACCAAGACCTGCGATCGCAAGCACCAGTGCAGCGCACCAGTTCAGGCGCATGAGATCCACCTCCTCCCTCCTGCCGCAGAGCACGACCAAGCCCATGGCTCCGAAGGCGCTGAGCAGCATGCCTACACCGGGCCAAAGGCCAGGAATCGGTGCTTGGCCGAGGAGGAGCGCCAGTCCCAGCCAGGTGATCAGCACACTGGCAGCTCGCCAAGCTGGAGAACGCTTGAGGTGGTCGGGGGGGGCAAGATGCAACAGAGGCAGTTCGAAACCCGCCAGTAACAGGGCGATCGCACCAGCCAGGGAGGGAGTGACCTGGCGCTGTAGCCATAGTTCGCCGGCGATGAAGCTCACGGCGATCAACACACGGGTTGGACCATGACGCCCTGCCCGACTCCAGTTGCCGAATGCACTAATCACACCCACCAGACCCATGGTTGTGATGGAGGGTGCGGCCACGATGCTCGGCACCATGGCGATGACCACATGAGACGCTGCCATCCAGGGCGAGGCAGTGATGGCCGCCAGCAGCAGATTGGCGCCGATCGCCGCACCCATCAGGCCGATCGCCACCAGGATTGATTCGTTCCAGGCCAGACCCAGTGCTGGCCAGCTGCTTGAGGCTGCTGCTGCAAACAGCTGCAGGCCACCGGCACCGCTGCGCAGCCATACGGCGAGCGGGTGGAAGCGTTGCCCACGTTGGATGACAAACGAGGGTGCTGCCATCACCACGCAGACCAGTTCCAGCAGCAGAAAGCGTTGGAACGGTTGCAGCATTAACAGGCTGCTGATGCCTACGAACGAGACACCGGAAACGATGGCCAGCACGCCGATCAACCCTGTCCAATTCTTGAGCAGATTTCTCTCAAGGCGTTGCCAGCGCTTGCGGCTCTCGTCGCCTTGATTGGCAGTTGTTGTTCTTCGTGATGGTGTGGTTGCAGATGGGCTTGGCTTAGCTGGTGCCCGCGACGCCGGAGCCGTCACAGGCTTGGCTGGTTGACTGGACTGGGTCAGGGCATTGGCGCGTGCTGCTGGCGGCTTGTCTGCCTGCTTCAACGGTGTCTCTAAGGCCTCAAGACGCCTCTGGAGAGTGGTCAGACGTCTGGATTGATGCCAAATCAGGCCGCTGAGGATGAGGAGCAGAACGCTGAAAAACACCTCCTTTGCACCGAGAAGGCCGACTAGAGCAACAACAAGACCGATCGCTTCCATGGCCTGTCCCTGGTGCAATGCAGATGGGAATTCTCATTTTCTAGCCGTTTCTTCTTTTTGGCTCGTTCTTGATAAGTTTTGCAGTTGTTTGGTGAGATCTCTTGATCACTTTTAGGCCAGTGTTGGCGATTAACTCGCTGTCATTGTTGTTGACTGCACACCCACTGCACTCCATTTAGCTCCCTCTCATATTGGACACTACTCAAGTCAAAGTCATATTATTTTTTAAGGGCTTCAGTGGACCATAAATGTGGGCCTTGAAGCCATCGCACGTGGCTTGTCAATCGGCAGAACTGTTGGTTTTGAATCGGGAAAGCGACCGATTCCGCTAGTCATCGCTGGTGAATCTCTATGCATCAAAAAAGCGCATTTTGCAGAGAGTTGATGATTCATCAGATGATCACAATTCGACTACCAAGTTCCTTGATCAAATCCAGCGCTATCTGACTGGTATTGTATTGGGATGATCCGATTTCTCTGTGCTGGATAGATAGAGATGCTTCAAAGCGTAGAGATGGAGCAGCCAGATCACCACATTGCTTGACAAGAGGTCACTGGTTGCTCCCGGCATATCGTATGCTTTTGATGATGTAAGAAATGACTCGCTCGCTTGTGCTTGTTATGCCAAGAGAACGTAGCCGTGATTGAGTGCTTGTCGATGAAGAATGCAAGAATCGGATTCGATAAAAGGGCTTGTATGGACTTTAAGGATTGCCCAAAAATAAAACGAATAGAGCAGATCACGCGACTGACGGACTGGTGTATTCACCGAGTTAGCAATCTCAGCCTAGACGAAAATAATCAAGGTGCTCAAGCGCTTACAGATGAATTCTATGAGTTATTGACCGAGCAGCATCAAGCCTCTCAGGTGCTTTGGATGAAAATCGAAAAGCTCTAGATGTGTATCATCGGTCACACCATTCATGATCAAATGATTCTTCGTCATTGATTTGAATCTGCTGAAATACATGTAGCAAACTAGGGCTTTTGATACGATCGCTTACTGTTAAAAGAGCTCAAATGCTAAGGCTCCAGGAAGTTGAGCCTGCTGTTGCCGATAAGGGCTATTTCCTCTTGATCAACAAAGGGATTGTTCGTTTAGCTCTTCACAATAAATTTTCAGATGAGTCGAGTACTGTTGGCTTTTATGCAGAAAATAAGTTAAGCATATCACCACTCTTTTATGAGGAATTTGACGTCAGGGTTGAGGCCTTAACGTATTGCGAGCTTGCTTTATGTGTTTCTGATCAGGAGCGTGATCTTGGCCCGAATTGCAATTGCCACCTTAATTCATTTGGCAATTGGCCTTTGATCATGAATATGATAGTGACATCTAAATCGACTTCTTTAAGGATTGAGCGTTTGATTTGTACTCTTACATCACGATTTGGCTTTAGGAGGAAAGAGGAATATTTTTTACCATTTTTGTTAAGTCACGAAAAAATCTCAAATTTGTTGGGGTGCACGCGATCTACCGTAACTCGCTACATGCTTGCATTGAGAGAGCATCGTTGTTTGGATGTATCTGCGAATGGTGAAGGCCTGATTGTGTCTGAAGAGCTGATGAATCGGCATAGCCGGTTCTGTAGTCAATTGATTGATTAATTAGTTACTCACGACCACATTTGCATTTATTGCCTTTCCATTTGGAACATTTGGATCGTTTGCAGCCCTTTTTCTTCTGGCTTGACGGTTGAAGGTTGGTTCTTTTTGCCCCCTGGCCTGCCGATGTTGGGTCTGTCTGCGCGATACCAAGCCCATCAGAAATCGGCACGAGTCGCTTCGCTTTGCTATTGACTCTCATTATAGATGGTCGATATCGCACAAGAGTGCGCTTTGTTACTTGACGCCTCACTTATTGGCCATCATTATTGATGTGGTATCAAATGATTCGCGCGAAAGTTGCTTATGACAGACATTGCCTTCCCATCCACCACTGGTCAGCAATTGATCACGGGTCCAAATGGACGGTATGCTGCTGAGCCAATGAGTGAGAGCCTTGTTTCTGCTCTACAGCAGCATCTGAATCTTGAGCTCCAAGCGTCAATGGCTTATTTCGCCATGTCCATTTGGTGTGCTGAACATGAGCTTTCAGGCTTTTACAAGTTTTTTGCTGAAGAGTCAGTTGATGAGAAGTTGCATGCAGTGCAATTCTCTGAATATTTGATTGCGAGAGGCCAGTCTACTGCCCTTGATTCCCTGGACAGACCAAGGCAGGCCTGGGACTCTCTGGAGGAATTAGTGAATAATGCATTTAAAATTGAGTCGGATACCACAAGTTCGATTCAACATGTGTACGAAATTGCAGAAAGGGAAAGCGATACACGAACAACTGTGTTCCTCGATCCCCTAGTTGAAAAGCAAACTCAGTCTGAAGACCAATATGCCTATATCTCCGGACGTGTTCGTTTTGCCAAGAATGACCCGACTGGGCTGTTGATTATCGACGGAGAGATTCGCGCTGGTCAAACTCAGAGAACAGCCTAAGGCTGCTTCGTTTTTGCTTTTCGTTTTCAAACAGTTTTTCTAGGTTGATTTTACTGCTGTCCTCAACAAGACAGTTGCCAAGGATTTCTTGGTTAATTTTAAGCAGCTCGTTGGCCAACCTAGATCTTAGTTTGTTGTTGTGGCACAAACTATGCCTTGTTGCAAGCTTTTCCTGATACCAAATCAGGTGGTTATAGTTGTTTTTGTGCATTGTCTGAATGACCAGTCTGAATGGCTATGTATTTAGTGAGAGATATCGTGCACTTTTAGAAGGAAATAGGGCTTGAATCGATCAGCTCAGGCGATAGCTTGATTTCCTGTTTGCTCGCACTGGTCACGATCATGTCGCCATTGCGTAATTTCGACATCAGCCGAGTCGATGTCACTCTTGTTGAGCCGATTAATTCACCGATTCGTTCATGGGTTAAACGGAAAGGCAGATTGCACCATTCGCCATAGCGTTTGCCCAATCTGCTCACAAGCAAGCTCAACAAGGCATGCAGGCGATGCTCGGCTTGGCCGAGATGCCTGATCCGCAAGAGTTGAAGGGTCCATTCATTCACTGAGTCGTAACCCGTGTTGGATGGAACGTTTGACTTGGTTTCAAAGCGCAGGTCCGTTAGCGCTTCGACGCAGACTCCTTCGCTGCAGAGGCAGTCTGTTCTGAGTTGGTCCCCTGTTTGCAGGAAGGCCAGGGTCATGCCCTCGGTTTCCTCGCATGGGCAATACACCCGTGCGATCCCTTCCAACACATTCAGTTTCATGCAATCTGAATGGTCATCGCTATTGATCAGGACCGTTTGGCCTGAGGGAATCCTGATCGATGAACTGGGGTCATCGGGTAAAAATCGGAAGCTCACGTCGAGAAACCGTTAAAGCTATTGAGAATCCATTGCAATATACACGAAGTGGGCCGCTCTCGCGAGCGATTCTCAATATCAATGTCTTGTTGCGGCGGCCTTTGTGCTCAATTGGCGGCCTTGCTGCGTTTTTTGCGACATGCTGGCCTGTCAAAGCCCTCTACGACTAGGGACTTTGCTGAGAGACTGGCTGTCTGGGGCTTTGTGTGGGTTGTCTCACAAGCATCAGGCCTACCAGGACCTGCACTCCCAGGAGCACCAAGCAGGCTTTGATCAATCGGTGCATAGGAGCTGTGGTGCGTCCAGCTCCATCGAAACGTTGCCCAATCCGGGCTTCGTATCAAATGCGCCTCTGGAGGCGGTCAATTGAAACGAGGTGTTGTTAAGCCTTGAAACCCACCCTGTTGTTTTTGTTCTAACCAGGGTTCAACTCAATGATTATCTTCTGCGCAGCGCTTAATGCGCTTTTGTGTGAGGACCTTCATGAAACTCTTCCAGCAATTGCTGGTTGCTCCTGCTGCCTTGGGCCTTTTGGCTCCTTTGGCTGCAAACGCCAGCGACCTGAACATCAACGGTGTGTCTGACTACGTCGCTTCCGGCGAGCAGGTCACCAGCATCACCCAGTTTTCGGATGTGTATCCGACTGACTGGGCCTACCAGGCTCTGTCGAACCTGATCGAGCGCTACGGCTGCGTCGCCGGCTACCCGAACGGCACCTACCGCGGCAACCGTGCGATGACCCGCTTTGAAGCGGCCGCACTACTGAATGCTTGCCTCGACCGGATCACTGAAGTGACCGACGAACTGAAGCGCCTGATGAAGGAGTTCGAGCGTGAACTCGCCATCCTCAAGGGCCGCGTTGACGGTCTGGAAGCCCGCGTGGGCGAACTGGAAGCCACTCAGTTCTCCACCACCACCAAGTTGACTGGTAAGGCTGAACTGACCATGGGCGCCACCGCTTACGGTGGTGATGAGACTGACTATCTCTACTCCAATGTTTACGACGATGATGACAATGTCATCTACAAGAACGGCAAGCCTGCCAAGGGTGACTACCTCGGCACCAATGCTTTCAGCTTCTCTTACCGCACAACCCTGAACCTGAATACCAGCTTCACGGGTAAGGATCTGCTCTACACCCGCCTCAGAACGGGTAATTTTGGTGAGAACGCTTTTTCTGGTAAGGGCTACACCAAGAAGCAAACCCAGATTGAAGCATCCAAGAGCAGCGACAACTACCTGAAAGTCGACAAACTCTGGTACGAGTTCCCGATCGGTAGTGATTTCAGGGCTTACGTTGGTCCCCTGATCGAAAACTACTACATGCTTGCCGCTACCCCTAGCGTCTACAGGCATGTGCTCAAGCAGTTCAAACTGGGGGGCTATTACGGCGCTTATGGTGCAAGCACTTCACCCGGTGCTGGTATTAACTGGATCAGCAATCGGAACTCCAACTTCAGTGATCCCAAGCTGAAGATCAGTGCCAACTATGTCGCCAAAAACGGCATGAAGGGCAATGCTCGTGATGGTGGCGGCATCATGACCGACACCAGCAAAGGTAAGTTCCTCAGCCAGATTGCCTATGGCAATGCGCAATGGCAGATCTCTGCCGCTTATGCCTATTCTCAGGCAGGCATGACTGTGGGTGGTGCTGGCACACCTCTGGGCGCCTCGTCTAAGGGCTTCGACGATGCCAATCAGTTCAACCTGAATGCCTTTTGGCAGCCCTCTGAAAGTGGTTGGATCCCCAGCATCAGTGCTGGTTGGAGCATCACTGGCTTCAACAACCCAGATTTAGTCTGCAACAGCGACTACTCAAAAGACGCTAGGGGTTGTATCTACACCAAAGCAGAGTATGACGCTTTGGCTAAGGCTGACAGAAAGGACACCCGCCGTACCCAATCGCAGGGTTGGCTCGTGGGCCTGAACTGGAAGGATGCCTTCATGCAGGGCAACCGTCTTGGCTTCGCCGTTGGCGAGCCTCAGTGGAAAACTGCTCAGGAAGACGGTACTCCTGATGATGGCAATATGGCCTTTGAACTCTATTACGACTTCAAGGTCACGGATAACATTTCCATCACACCTGCCATCTTCTACCTCAGTCGTCCCTTCGGCGAAAAGACTGGTTCAGGTCCCGAATATGGTGGAACCGGTGCAGACACCTTCAGCACCTTTGGTGGTCTTGTTCAAACCACCTTCAAGTTCTGATCTTTGGATCTGATTCAAGAGGGGGGAGAGGCATTGCCTCTCCTTTTTTTTGTGTTTACTCGTTGTCATTAAAAAAGGGGACGTTGCCGCCCCCTCTTCTCGCTCAAAAATGTTGTCTTACCAGCAGTTTTCTCCTTCCCCGATCGGGATGCAAACTCCTTCATCCTCTGCTGCAGCTTCAGTTTTCTTGAGCTTTGCATCTTTCGTTGCTTCCGCATCGAGATCTTGATCAGTGGTCCATTCCTGATAACCACCTTCGAGTTCGCTGCTGAGTAAATCGGCGTTAGCGGGGGCGCCAGTCGCCATCAGAGCAGATGCTGCAATTAAAAGGCCAAGCGCAGTCTTGTTTGGCATTAGAACCAAAGTTTCAAATTCAATTCTAATCGATCTTCTCTCTGGTGCCGAGTTATCAATGTTGCTTTTAACTCACCCTCCAAGGGTTCGGAGAATGTTGGCATGTGCCAAGAAAATTCTGTCTAGTGCGTCTGATCGTCCTCTCTCGGCAAGTAGATAGCGTGCTCCTGATTCTAGATTAAATAGATTCATTCGCATTTCATGGCTTGCCATGTAGCTTTCGATCCAACCAACGCAGGCGTAGCGTGTTCCCGCGCTCACTTGTCTAACACTGTGCAAGTAGCAACTTGGGTAAATGAAGACGTGACCTTCCTTTAACTTGTATGTATTCGTTTCGGTTGTGTCGAGGATCTCGAGTTCTCCCCCCTCGTACGCTTGCTCGTTGCTTAGGCTCACTGTATAGGAAATATCTGCCCTGCCAGTTGTCATAAAGGCATTGTCCACATGCTGTCCGTAGCCACCATCTTTGGTTGTTTTACTGATCAGTGTGTGATGCAATTTCTTCGGCAAGCAAAAGCTTTTGATCGCCATCTGTTTTTTCAGCCTGTTGTGGACCTCGGCAATGATCGAGGTGGCAAGAGGATCTGATGGCGGCAGTTGTCGATTTTTCTTGATGGTCTTGGCGTGACTTCCCGCGGTTTGCTTGCCATCGACCCATTGGCCATCCTCAAGATGTTCAAGCTTTTGGCGAATGCCTTCGCATTCCTTGGCAGTGAAGATCTCGATTTGTAGACTGTCCACTTATGGTTCGTGCTTTTTGTACGCTTGCAATGTGCTTAATGATTCGTTTTTTGCTCGGATCGTGGCTTTGATGGTAACATCCTCCCCCGATTTTTCGATGAATCGCTGCCTGACGGGTTTTTTCGCATTGCTGATGCCGGCCGCGCTCGCAATCCCCTCCGCATCCGCTGAAGAAGTGCGTGTTTATTCCGGTCGCCACTACAACACTGATCGCCAGGTCTTCAAGGCTTTTTCTGATCAGACGGGAATTAAGGTTCGTCTGTTGGAGAGCAAGGGAGCCTCTCTTGTCGAGCGTTTACGCCGAGAGGGGTCTAACTCCAAAGCGGATGTGATCCTTCTTGTTGATGCAGCTCGGATTAATAACGCCGCCAAAGCTGGTTTGTTCGCTCCAATTAATTCTGCTGCGTTGAGGCGTGACGTTCCTGCTCGTTATCGCGACCCCAGTGGGCGTTGGTTTGGCGTCTCAAGACGACTGCGCGTGATGGTGGTTAACTCCAAGATCGTGCCAATGTCCAAGTTGAAGACTTATGCAGATTTGTCAAAACCTTTTCTGAAGAACAAGGTTTGTTTGCGTAATCGACAGAATGTATATAACCAGTCTCTCGTTGCTGATCAGATTGCCCTGCGTGGTGTCAATGCAACGAAGGCCTGGCTGAAAGGCATGATTTCTAATGTTTCCCAGCCCTATTTCCCTGGTGATATCTCCTTGGTCCGTGCTGTTGCTCAAGGGCAGTGTGGAATAGGCATCGTCAATCACTATTACGTCTCCCGCATGTTGGCTGGCGTTAATGGAAAGAAGGACCAGGGATTGGCGAACAGCGTTAAAGTATTCATCCCCGATCCGGCCCACGTTAATGTTAGCGCGGCTGCGGTTGCTAAGTACTCGAAAAACAAGAAAAATGCAATCCGATTGGTCGAGTTTTTGGCCTCTCCAAAAGGGAGCGCCTTGTTAGCTCTGCCAACGTATGAGCATCCAGTGTCTGTCAATAATACCTCTGGCTATGTCACCCGTTTCGGTGCTTTCACGCCTGATTCGGTCACCATCTCCCAATTGAGTAAGTATCAGCCAATGGCGATCCGTTTAATGGCAGAAGCAGGCTGGAAATAATTCTCAGCCCCTAGGCGCTGATGTTGGCCTTTTCGATCAAGGTTTCCATCACATAGCCAAACAGTTCTGGGTCTGGATCTTGGCCGTTAAGGTCGCTCAGGCCCAGTTCTTCTAGCCTCTCACTCACACGGTTCTCAAGATCTTGGGGCCTGTGCAGAGGCTCTCCCCATTCATGATTTTTTTCGGGCCCAATCTTGGTGGTCGCGTCGATCGCCATACGTCCACCTAGGCCGAGCTTCTCGCTAGCGAAATCAAGGCTGTCAAACGGTGTGTTTTCCAGCACGAAGAGATCACGCTGCGGATCCACCTGTCCTGCGATGGCCCAAACCACTTGGCGTGGATCTCGAACATTGATCTGGCGATCGACTACCACCACAAACTTGGTGTAGGTGAATTGGGGCAGTGCACTCCAGAAAGCCATGGCAGCTCTTTTGGCCTGTCCGGGATAGGCCTTGTCGATGGAGATCACTGCCAGCTTGTAGCTCAGAGCCTCCATCGGCAGGAAGAAGTCTTTGATTTCGGGTATCTGTTGGCGCAAGATCGGTGTGTAAATCCGATTCAGGGCGATGGCCAGCATCGCTTCCTCCTTCGGCGGTCGGCCGCTGAAGGTGGTGAGCATGATCGGATTCCTTCGCTGCGTGATGCAGTGGAAGCGCACCAACGGTGAATCTTCGACATTGCCGTAGAAGCCCATGTGGTCACCGAACGGTCCATCTGGCATCACCTCCCCAGGGGTGATGGTTCCCTCCAGCACAATTTCGCTGTGGCTGGGCACCGACAGATCAAGGGTTTTGCAGCGTGACAAGAGCACGCCTTCACCGGCATAAAGGCCTGCAAACAGCCATTCGCTCAATTGCACCGGAATCGGTGTGGCTGCAGCCATCACCAAGAGTGGATGCACGCCGATCGCCACCGCGACTTCCAGCTTTTTGCCCATCGCCGCGGCTTTGCGCAGGTGACGCGCCCCACCTCGCACGCTTAGCCAGTGCACCGTCATCGTTGTGGAGGACTGCTTTTGCAGCCGGTACACCCCCACATTGGGCACCCCGGTTTCTGGATCTTTGGTGATCACCAGTCCAAGGGTGACGACACCACCAGCGTCGCCAGGCCACGGACGAATCAGGGGTAATGCATCGAGATTGACCTCGTCTCCTTTCCAGACCTGTTGGCGGCAGGGAGGGGTGAGATCGCGATCCGGTACGGCCTTAATCAGATCCCAGAACACCTTGGCGAAGGCTTTTGTCTCTTCAATCCCCTTTGGAGGTTTGGGTTGCTGTAACAGGGCGAGACGGCTTCCTAGCTCCTCCAGCTGTTCGGCCCGCTCCAGACCCATGCTCCACACCACCCGCTCCACCGTGCCCAACAGGTTGACGGCGACCGGCATCGAGGAGCCGATCACGTTTTCAAACAGCAGAGCCGGTCCGCCCATCCCCAGCACGCGATCAGCGATGGCGGCGAGCTCGAGATCGGGATCCACCGGAGCGCTCACTCGGCGAAGCTGACCTTTGGCTTCCAGCAGCTTCAGGAAGCCGCGCAGATCACGGGTCGCCGGACCGGAGCGAAACAAGGCCATAGAGCGAATCGTTGCTGGACTGGCGGTCTGGTTACTGTGACGCACGCCGACCCTCCAACGTGGCCATGAAGCTCAGCTATTTCCATGTCGCTGCGGACGTGCCGGACTGCGACCCCTCGGTGCAAGCCGCCGACAAGGCTGATGCTGCGGTGGTGATTGATGTGCTCCGGGCTACCACCACGATCGCCTGGGCTCTCCACAACGGTGCTGAGGCTGTTCAGACCTTTAGTGATCTCGATGAACTTCGGTCTACGGCCCAGCGCTGGCCTGAGCAGCACCGGCTGCTTGTCGGTGAACGGGGAGGCAAGACCTTGGAAGGCTTCGATCTTGGCAATTCACCTGTTGCGGTGACTCCCGATGTTGTGCAAGGCAAGCGGCTGTTCATGAGTACCACCAACGGAACTCGCTCGCTCCAGAAGGTGCGTGATCTGGCCAGGGTGTTTACGGCAGCCCTGCCCAATCGTCGTGCTGTTGCAGAGCGTTTGCAGCAGGAGACTCTCGATCAGGTTTGGATCGTGGGTAGTGGCTGGGAGGGCGCCTATTCGCTTGAGGATTCCCTTGCTGCTGGCGCGCTTGCATCGGCCTTGATCGCGCAAGGCGCCGTCGCCGCAAACGATGAGATGCAGGCTGCCATTGTGCTTTGGGAGCGCTGGCAGGCACAGCCTGAAACCTGTCTGCGCCAGGCCACCCATGGGCAGCGGTTGATTCGCATCGGCAATCATGACGCCGACTTTCGCTGTTGTTCCGGTTTGGATCAGCTGAGTGTGGTGCCCACCCAGGTGGAGCGCGGGGTGTTGCGAGCCATCGATCTTGCTGATTCAGCCACTTGATCCCCCTAAAGTTTGTTCTTTTAAAGCCCTCCCGTGAGTGACTTTCTGGCAGCCGCCGTGCAACTCACAAGCACTTCGGATCCGGAGAGCAATTTCACCGCTGCCGAGGAGCAGATTGAACTGGCTGCCCGCCGTGGCGCCGAATTGGTTGGTCTTCCTGAGAACTTCGCCTTTATGGGCGATGACGCCGCTCGGCTTGATCTGGCTCCGGCCTTAGCCGAACAAAGCAGCCGCTTCCTGGTCACCATGGCCAGGCGCTATCAGGTGGTGATCCTCGGAGGAGGCTTTCCCGTTCCCACTGGCGATGGAAGCCACACTCTCAACCGGGCGGAGCTCGTCGGACGTGACGGCCAGCTTTTGGCCCGCTACGACAAGATTCACCTTTTTGATGTTGATCTTCCCGATGGCATCACCTATCGGGAGTCGACCACGGTCACCCCTGGACGGGAGCTCCCTCCTGTGGTGGATGTACCGGGTTTGTGCAAGGTGGGGGTGTCCATTTGCTACGACGTGCGCTTCCCTGAGCTCTATCGCCATCTGATTGGTGCAGGAGCTGAGGTGTTGATGATCCCCGCTGCATTCACGGCCTATACCGGCAAGGATCATTGGCAAGTTTTGCTCCAGGCCAGGGCGATCGAGAACACTGCCTTTGTGGTGGCACCCGCCCAGACAGGCATTCATTACGGCCGTCGCCAGACCCACGGCCATGCCATGGTGATCGACCCCTGGGGCACTGTTCTCGCCGATGCCGGTGGCGTGCCTGGAGCGGCGATCGCGCCTGTGGATACTGGCCATCTGCAGCACATCCGCGGCCAGATGCCAAGCCTTCAGCATCGCCAGCCCGCCCTGTTCTGAACCCCCATGGTTTCGGCGCAGTCTCGACGTCTTGCTCTGCTGGCTGCCGTGTGCCTGCAGCTCGGTGCATTGCTCTCAGCCCTGCCGGCTCGAGCGGCCAGCGCCCTGGCGGCTTGGGCGCTGACCAGTGAAGGCGTCCTTCAGCTGCGCACCGCTACCGGAGCACGATTAGAGGCTTTCTTTGAAGCGGGAGATCGCCAACGCGGCCCGCGCGTTTGGATTGATTTTCCAGGGGAGCTGAGTCGGCCCAGAAAGCTACGCGGTAGTGGACCGGTTCGGCAGATCCGCTTGGGCAAGCCCAATCCAGGCGCGACGCGTCTGGTGCTCGAATTTCAACCTGGCACCGAGCTCGATCCCGGACGCCTCAAGCTTGTCGGCACGGCGAAGGATCGTTGGACCATGACCTTTGAGGGGCTGGCCACGCGTGGTTTGCGTCCGATTGGCGAGGGAGATCTCACCCGTAGCAGTGGGCAGTGGAGTCCTGGCATCAGGATTCAACCCACGAAAACCCCCGTGGATCCTTCTGGTCTGCCGGATGTGCCCCGCGGTCGTTATCGCGTCGTGATCGATCCAGGTCATGGGGGGCCCGATCCTGGTGCCGTTGGTATCAGGGGGCTGAGAGAGACCGATGTGGTGCTGGATGTGTCGCTGCAGGTCGCCCAGTTGCTTGAGGCCAAGGGTGTGCAAGTGGTGATGACACGAACAGCCGAAGTCGATGTTGACCTCCCGCCCAGGGTTGCCCTGGCCAACCGCGTTGGCGCTACAGCGTTTGTCAGTATTCACGCCAATGCCATCAGCATGTCCCGCCCTGAGGTGAACGGGATTGAAACCTTCTATTTCTCTGATCCCCGTTCGGCACGGCTGGCTGCACACGTGCAACAGCAGGTGCTGAATGTGTCTCCTGGCAGTCCCAACCGTGGCGTGCGTCGTGGTCGCTTTTTTGTGATCCGTCGCACCACCATGCCTTCAATCCTCGTTGAAACAGGTTTTGTGACCGGACGCTTGGATTCTCCCCGGCTTGCCAATCAGGGGCACCGTCGCCGTCTGTCCCTGGCGATTGCCACAGGAATTCTTGAGTATCTGCGGGGGCTGCGATGAGCGTTTGTCTTGGCCTTTTTGACAGTGGTGTGGGCGGTCTGACCGTTCTGCGCAGCATCCTTCACCGCCATGGCCCTTTGCCCACCGTGTATCTCGGTGACACGGCCCGTGTGCCGTACGGCAGTCGTTCTCCCTCTGAGATTCGCTCGATCGCCGCCGAAGTGGTGGCGTGGTTGAAAGTGCAGAAGGTGTCCACGGTTGTGATGGCCTGCAACACCACCAATGCTCTCGCCCGTGATGTGGCTGAAGGACAGGCCGGGGTGCCGGTGGTGGGCCTGATCGGTGCCGCTGCTGCCATGGTTCGCGAGTCTCGGGTTGGGGTGCTGGCGACCCCCGCCACCGTTGCTTCAGGGGCATACCGCGAAAGCATCGAGGCTCTCAACCCAGGAACAATGGTGGTGCAACAGGCCTGCCCACGCTTTGTTCCCCTGATCGAGGCTGGAGATCTATCGAGTCCGGAGCTGCGCCAGTCGGCGATCAACTACCTCGCTCCGCTGCTGGAGGCTTCGGTTGAGTCTGTGATTCTCGGCTGCACCCACTACCCCTTATTGGAGCCGCTGTTGCGCAGCCTGTTGCCTCCTGATGTACGGCTGATTGATCCGGCGGAGGCTGTCGCTCGCCAACTCGATGCCCTGCTCGGGGCCCCAGCTCCGGGTCGTCCGGATTTCCCCCTATCACTGGGCCAAACGCGTCTCTGTGTGACAGCCGATCCAGACGGTTTTGCTCTTCGTGCCACCCCTTGGCTGGGGGGGCGCCCTCGGGTTGAGGCTGTCACGCTGCGATGAGCGGCCTGCGCCTTCTAGGATCGCCACACCGAGGGGATCCATGGCCACCGTCACTGAGCTTTTGCAGCCGGTCGAGCTCGATCTCGAAACTCTGCTCAGTGATCTGCGCAGCCTGATCGGGGCTGGTCACCCGATTCTGCAGGCGGCAGCAGAGCATCTCTTTAGTGCTGGTGGAAAGAAGATCCGCCCCGGGATTGTTCTGCTCATTTCCCGGGCGCTGTCGACGGAAGGGGATCTCACAGCTCGGCATCGTCGGCTGGCCGAGATCACTGAAATGATCCATACGGCCTCCCTCGTTCACGATGATGTCGTGGACGAAGCGGCGACGCGTCGTGGTGTGGCCACTGTGCACAGCCGCTTCAACCATCGTGTGGCGGTCCTCGCAGGCGACTTCTTGTTCGCACAGGCCAGCTGGCACCTCGCCAATCTCGACGATCTCGAGGTGGTGAAGCTGCTCAGCCGCGTGATCATGGACCTTGCCGACGGCGAGGTGAAGCAGGGCCTCTTCCGCTACGACACTGGCCAATCCTTCGAGACTTACCTCGAGAAGAGCTACTGCAAGACGGCCTCTCTGATTGCGAACAGTGCACGTGCCGCTGGGGTCCTCAGTGACCAGACCCCCCAGCAACTCGATCAGCTTTATCGATTCGGCCGCCAGCTCGGTCTTGCCTTTCAGGTGGTTGACGACATCCTTGATTTCACAGGCAGCGAGCAGCAGCTCGGCAAGCCCGCCGCCAGTGATTTAGCCAGCGGCCTTCTCACGGCTCCAGCTCTCTATGCCTTGGAAGAGCAACCCGTCCTGGCTGGACTGATCGAACGTGAATTCAGCGGTGAAGGTGACCTCGAACAGGCCCTCGACTTGGTGCGCGCTTCTGATGCCATTCCCCGCAGCCGTGCCCTCGCCGAAACCTTCGCCCGTGAGGCCCGTGAATCGCTGCAATGGCTTCCTGATTCACCCTCGCGCCGCGCCTTGCTGGAGCTGCCTGAGTTTGTGCTCAGTCGCCTTTACTGAGTCTTCAACGCCGTTAGGACATCGTTCAGGCTTGCGATCGTCTGCCAGGCCCCATCCTTCGGAAGGATGCCGCAATCCAGGTTGCTGCTATCTGGGTTCAGCACCCAGACATGGCACCCAGCGGCTAGAGCTGCATGCGTGCCGGCTGCAGAATCCTCGAAAGCCCAGCAGCTCGCGGCCTCGACGTCCAGCCGTTGGGCTGCCAGTAGAAAAGGATCAGGCGCCGGTTTGCCGGCCTCCAGGTTGGGATCATCCCCGAGCACCCGGGTGGTGATTTGATTGATCCAGGGATGGCCAGCGGTCTTGTAGGCGACAGACTCATGGGCACTGCTGGTCACGAGTGCCATCGGCATTTGGTGTTTGGCACACCAGCTCACAAGCTCTTCTGCACCGGCGTTTGGCTTCGCTGTCGGCAGCAGTTTTCGGGCGATGGGCTGCTGAATCGCGAGTAGTTCGTCGCTGCCAATCGACGCATCCAACCAACGCACCACCTGGTCGGCGCAGTCGCGACGGCGGCGTCCGCGCAACGCCAGCAGTTGGGCTTGCCTTAGCTGGGTGCCGAAATGGGCGGCAGCGGCTTCCCACGCTTGGCCATGCAGAGGTTCGGTGTTGAGCAAGAGCCCATCGAGATCAAACAGGCAGGCCTGGGGCAGCGTCTTCAATCCAGGCTTGTGTTGAGTGCTGTTCACGTGGGCTGTTGCAACCAGCTGCATGTGGCGCAGAAGCCGCCGATCACGGCCTCGGCTGAGATGGACATCAGATCAGCTCCTTCCTGGCCGCTCCGTCTCCGCAGGCCTGTGTTCGCCAAGTTTGTTGGTGACCTCCAGTTCAGACAACAAAGTCAGGCACCTCTGGCAACGCTTGGCAACGACAGCACTTCCATCCTTGGGAGCTCTGGATAACCTTCCCGAGTGAGTGCTTGCAGGCCACGGGCGATGAGTGAAGCTTCCACGATCGAATCAGTGCTGCATGAACAGCGCGTGTTTGCCCCTCCTACCGATCTTGCCTCCAAGGCCAGTATCGGCAGCATGGAGGCCTATCGGGCTCTGGCAGACGCTGCTGCGCAGGATCCCGATCGCTTCTGGGGAAATGCGGCACGCAAAGAGCTGCACTGGTTTGAGCCTTTTCACACCGTGCTCGATTGGAGTGATGCCCCGTTTGCCAAGTGGTTCGATGGTGGCAAGACCAACCTCGCCTACAACTGTCTCGATCGGCATGTCGATGGCCCCAAGGCCGACAAGACGGCGTTGATCTGGGAGGGGGAGCCTGGTGACGTGCGCCGGTTTACCTATCGCGAGCTGCATGCAGAGGTGTGTCGTGCCGCCAATGCCCTGAAAGGGATGGGCCTTGGCAAGGGTGATCTTGTGGCTCTCTATATGCCAATGATCCCCGAGGCTGCCATCGCCATGTTGGCCTGCGCCCGGATCGGAGCCCCTCACTCGGTGGTGTTTGGGGGCTTTTCCGCCGAAGCCCTTCGTGATCGTCTCATCGATGGTGAGGCCAAAGCGGTGATCACTGCAGATGGTGGATTCCGCAAAGACAAAGCTGTTGCGCTCAAGCCAGCGGTGGATGCGGCCTTGGCCGATGGTGCCTGTCCAAGCGTGCAGTCTGTGCTTGTGGTGCAGCGCACCAAGGATGCAGTGACCATGGCCGAGGGCCGTGATGTTTGGTGGCATGACGTCGTACCTAGTCAGGCCAGTGATTGCCCGGCCGAACCGATGGAGAGCGAAGACCGTCTGTTTGTGCTTTACACCTCTGGCTCCACAGGAAAACCAAAGGGAGTGGTGCACACCACTGCCGGCTACAACCTCTGGGCTCACCTCACCTTCCAGTGGATCTTCGACATCAAAGACGACGACGTCTTCTGGTGCACAGCGGATGTGGGCTGGATCACCGGCCACAGTTACATCGTCTACGGCCCTCTCTCCAATGGCGCCACCAGCGTGATGTATGAGGGGGCTCCGCGTCCTTCCAAGCCGGGAGCCTTCTGGGAGCTGATTCAGAAGCACGGCATCACCATCTTCTACACGGCCCCAACAGCGATCCGTGCCTTCATGAAGAGTGGCCGATCCGTGCCTGATCAGTACGACATGCGCAGCCTGCGCTTGCTTGGCACCGTCGGCGAGCCGATCAATCCCGAGGCCTGGATGTGGTACCGCGACGTGATTGGCGGCCATCGCTGTCCAATCGTTGACACCTGGTGGCAGACCGAAACCGGCGGCGTGATGATTAGTCCACTGCCTGGGGCCACTCCCACCAAGCCGGGATCGGCCACGCTTCCTTTACCTGGCATTCAGGCCGATGTGGTGGATGCCGAAGGCAACAGCGTTGGTGCTGATCAGGGTGGGTACCTGGTCGTTCGTCAGCCCTGGCCAGGGATGATGCGCACTGTGCATGGCAATCCGAAGCGCTTCCGTGAGAGCTACTGGGAGCATCTCAGCCTTGCCGACGGCAGCCGCATCTATTTCGCCGGTGATGGGGCCCGTCGCGACAGTGATGGCTACTTCTGGGTCATGGGCCGGGTGGATGACGTGATCAATGTCTCTGGTCACCGCCTGGGCACGATGGAGATTGAATCCGCTCTGGTCAGCCATCCTGCCGTTGCTGAAGCCGCTGTGGTGGGAAGGCCTGATGATCTCAAGGGCGAGGCCATCGTGGCTTTCGTCACCCTTGAGCTGGGGCGTGAAGGATCTGACGCGCTTGTGGCTGAGCTGAGGGCCCATGTGGGCCAGGAGATCGGTCCGATCGCCAGGCCCGATGAGATCCGCTGCAGTGATGCTCTCCCCAAAACTCGCAGCGGAAAGATCATGCGACGGATTCTTCGGGCTCTCGCCGCCGGAGAAGAAGTGAGTGGAGACACCAGCACCCTGGAGGATCGCTCGGTTCTCGATCGTCTCCGGGCCTGAAGCCTGCAAGGAACAACGTCTGGGATCAGAGGCCGGGAATCTCTGGTCCCATCAGGGCCGGGTCGGGCCATCCTCCTTCGCCGAGCAGGGCATCGCCAATCAGCTGTAGAAGGCTTTTGCCTTGCTTCAGCTCTGTTTTCGCAGACCACTCAATTTCATTGAGCTCCTCGTTCGTTAAGCCCAGGGCGGCCACCAGTTCTCGGTAAGCCGATCGTTCGCCTGCGTTGATGTCTTGTGTGTCTTCGGGGTTGCGTGACACGCCTGCCACCAGGCAGGCAATACGGGCCGCTAGGCAGCGTTCTCCCTCGCTGCTGAGCTGGTCCGCCAGGTGCGCCAGTGTGGGTAGGTTGGCATTGCCGCTCTCTGTGGCTGCCTGAAGCCCAAGGCGTTGGGGAAGCTCCTCAATCATCTTGGCTTCGTCGTCGGAGATGGCCCCGTCGCTCAGGGCAATCACCTGGGCAATCTGAAGCAGGGCAATATCACTTGTGCTCGCCATCACGGCATGTCTGCGATCTCTCAGTCAGCTTATGCGGGGTGAATCGGTTGGATTGCGTGGTTCACCGGGGCTTCTTTTGGTTTCACCAGACCTTCTCCTGTCAGCCCGTCATCATGCTTCCATCAGCCGTCCTCAACCATGAAGGGCAAGTCTCACGTCAGCGATCGCTATCACCACCAGGGCATCCCGACGACGGCGTGCCGCCTTGGCGAGCACGACAGTTCCACCTTTCAGATGTACAGCTCGGGAGGGGAGGATCCGGCTGGATTTCGGATTCAGTATCACCGCTTCGAGCCAGGTAGCAGCCTTCACCCTTTGATTCAGACCGTTCCGCACGTTGCCTTCAAGGTCGACAATCTCGATACTGCGATTGAAGGTGAGCACTTGCTGCTCGATCCTTATGAGCCATTTGAGGGGTTCAAGGTGGCCATGATCGAAGACGATGGTGCCCCAATCGAGCTGATTGAAACGGACCTGAGCGAGGAAGAGATCTGGGGCGAAGCAAAGGCCAATTCGGTGATTTATCCAGAAGCGGTGGTGCCCATCTGCGCCCAGGACGCAATCAGCTGCTGAAGCTGTTCCACCTGTTGTAGCCGTTGCTGGCCCTCAGCCCAGTCTCCAAGGAGCTGTCGCCTCAGCCCTGCGCTAGCCGGTGTGAGGTGATCACCGGCTAGCTGGAGTGTTTCGCTCGCATCATGCGGACGTGACCGCAGCGCTGTCAGCAAACTGCTGCTCTGATCGAGTTCGTCATCCTTGAAACGCACCACCAAATTGGTGGGTTGGTGATAGTGGCGCTCGATCAGTCGCAGCGTTTCCTGCGGACTGGGGCTGAATTCCGTTTTCAGGCCAAGCCTGGTTTCTACGGCGCCGAGCAGGGGAATGGACTGATCGGCGGTGAAATTGTTGAAGCTCAGCGCCACCATGGCCTTGCTGCTTCGGCCGCCATCAGGGGCGAGCAAGTGAAGTTTGCAGCCCAGGCTGTGACCAAGCCGAAGCGATGGATCCAGGCGAGTGCCAAGTCTGTTCAGCAACTGGCGCCGACATTGACGCAGGCTGTCCCAGGCCTGTCTGGCCTGAAGCTGATGGTCCAGCCCAGGCACATAGCTCCAGGCATGGACGGCCAGATTGCGTGAGGCCAGCCCTTCCAGCAACCGGCGATAACTGATCTGCGGTGTGGCGGCCAGATAACTCCCCCCGATGAAATCCACCACGGCGCTGGGTCGGGAGGGCCACAGGCACCAGCAGTCATCCAGCCGGCGCCAAGTGCTCATGCCTTGGTGTGCAGCGACTGCACAATCTGCTGGGCCTGGCGCACATGGGCGGGACCATCGAGCAGGTTGTTGAACACATGACGGATCACGCCGTCCCCATCAATGACATAGGTGACGCGAGAGGGCAGCAGGCCTAGGGTCTTGGGCACTCCGAAGGCGCGGCGCAGGCTCTGATCAGCGTCGCTTAGCAGCGGGAAAGGCAGCTTGTAGCGCTCGGCGAAACGACGATGGCTGATGGCATCGTCGCCACTGACACCCCACACCTGCGCACCGAGTGTCTGCATCTCGCCATGGGAATCCCGGAAGCCGCAAGCTTCTGCGGTGCAGCCTGGAGTGTCGTCTTTCGGATAGAAGAACAGCACCAGGATGGTTCCGTTGCGATCCCCGATGTTGCAGATGTTGCCGTCTTGATCCTCACGGCTGATCGAGGGGGCGCGGTCACCAACAGTGAGAGGCATCTCTTGGGCCTAAACATCGAGACCGCACCCTAGGAATTGGTTGCGAAGGGCGGAGAATGGGAGCAGCTGGGCGATGCATGCGCATGGAGAATCAGTCGGTTCCTGGTCAACTCGACCTGCTGGCCTTCACGGGCGATCCCTCATCCGCTCAGTCCTTGCCAGATCCGCAGCCCGAGACGGTGTCAGCTCCGTTGGCTGAAGGGCAGCCAGAGGCGAACGTGGGGCGGGATCAGGATTCAACACCCGAGACGGTGCCTGCAACTGAACACGATCCGGCGCAGGGCCAGAGCCAAACCACAACAGTGCCCAGCACTCTGCTGATCCTCGATACGGAAACCACGGGCCTCAACCCAGACAGCGATCACTGTGTTGAAGTTGGCGCCATCCTTTTTGACGTCTCAAGCCGGCAGGTGTTGGCACAGCTCTCGTTCTTGTTGCCGGTGCAGGCCAATGCTGCGGAGCCGATCAACCGCATTCCCGCGTTTGTCACCAGCGTGGCTCAGCCCTGGGCAGCGGCACTCCAGTATTTCCAGACCCTGGTTGATGCAGCAGATGTTCTCGTAGCTCACAACGCAGCCTTCGACCGTCAGTGGTTCGGTCGCGGCCACCTGCCGCCGATTTCGAAGCCCTGGTTATGCAGCATGGAGGAGATGCGATGGCCTGCAGACCGTCAGCTTCGCCCCCGGCCATCCGTGCGCGATCTGGCCCTGGCGTATGACATTCCTGTGTGGGCAGCCCATCGGGCCCTCACCGATTGCATCTATCTCGCTGACGTCTTTCGACGCTGTGACGATCTTGAACAACGCTTGGTCCACGGCCTGGAGCCTCGCAGTTTGTTCAAAGCTCAGGTGAGCTACGACGAGCGCCATCTCGCCCGAGACGCTGGTTTCCGCTGGAATGACCCGGTGGCGGGTGCTTGGACGCGTCGACTCAGTGCCAGGGAAGCTGAGGCTCTGAGCTTTGCGGTGCAGAAACTCGACACGACGCTACCGATGGCCTCCTGATCACAGGATTTGCTTTATCAGTTGGAAACCTCCCCGCAGGTTTCGTGCGCTTGCCCATCCAGTCTTCAGGCTGGTGGTATGGCTGCGCTTCCACGCAAAATCCATCGGCTCCGCAAGCCTGCCCAGCATCAAGCTGTGCAGATTGATCTGCCCCGTATGCGCCTGCAGGCATGGCAGCGCGTGCGCACCTGGGCGCGGCTCATCCGTGAAGCCGAGCAGCTTTGGCATGTTGATGTCAGGGAACTGAAGCGTCTTGGTGCTTTGGAGTTATCTCAGCTCCTCGGTGAAATCCCACCATCGCAACGCCTGCGCGTGAATCGATGGTTGAAAGGTTATGCCGCATCCACACGACTCCATTGCAGTGATGAGGAGTCGTCAGGGGCTGAAACGCATCGAGGCGGGTAAAGGCACGGTTAATGGCTGGCACTAAATAATAGCCAGCTCTTAAATTATTCCTAACGACTGTCGTTCTTTACTTTCGCTATTCATTGGTGGCCTATTTCTCTTAAGGCCTGCTATGAGCTTCGCTAAGAAGACTCTGATTTTTTCTTCCCTGCTTGCTCTGGGTGCCGGTATGGCTGCTTCGGCGGCTCCCCGTCTGAATGGCGCCGGCGCAACATTTCCCGCCAAAATGTATCAGCGCTGGTTCGCTGAGCTGGCTAAGTCTGGTGGCCCTAAGGTCAACTACCAGGCAGTAGGTTCCGGTTCCGGACGTAAAGCATTCATTGATCAGACTGTCAATTTCGGTGCATCTGATGACCCGATGAAGGTCACCGATATGGCGAAAGTCAAGCGCGGTGTGGTTCAGATCCCGATGGTTGGCGGCACGATCGCATTTGGTTACAACTATCCCGGCTGCAATCTCAAGCTCACTCAGGAGCAGGCCGTCAAAGTTGCCATGGGGCAAATCAATAACTGGAAGCAGGTGGGATGTAAGCCCGGGAAAATGGTTTGGGTGCACCGTTCCGATGGCTCCGGTACCACCAAGGCTTTCACGAACTCCATGCAGGCCTTCTCTAAGACCTGGACCCTCGGCACTGGTAAGTCGGTGAAGTGGCCCTCGGGTGTGGGTGCCAAGGGCAACTCGGGCGTTGCCGGTGTGATTAAAAACACCAAGGGTGCGATCGGTTACGTCAACCAGTCGTATATCAAAGGCAGTGTGGTTGCTGCGGCTGTCCAGAACAAGTCTGGTGAATACGTCAAGCCCAGTTTTGCTTCCGGAGCCAAGGCATTGAATGGCATCAAGCTTGATGCCAACCTCGCCGGCAAGAACCCAAACCCGACGGCCAAGGGTGCTTACCCGATCGCCACTCTGACTTGGGTGCTGGCTTACAAGACCGGCAATGGCTCGAATACCGCCGCGATCAGGAAGGCCTTCAACTTCATGTTGAGCGACCAAGCGCAAGCGAAGGCTGACGACCTCGGTTTTGTCCCTCTCAAGGGCGCCATCCTCAGCAAGGCCCGTGCTGCTGTGAACAAAATCAGCAAGTGATCTTGGCCTGGGTCCGTCTTTCGAGGCGGGCCTGCATCCATGATCGTTTGGCCTCATTGTTCACTCCCTTGGATGTTTCATCGCTGGGGGGATGAGGCCTTTTTTCTTTGAAGGCATCACCTTAATCAGCTGTTAAGGTGATGCTCTCCTTCCCTTTGCCTAAAAGGTTCAAAGGGGTGATTAACTTCAGTCGAAGTTGAATTCAACGACGTGGTTGCAACACCTTCACGACCCGGCGTTCTCTCCCAAAAGACAACGCCTCAGATGTTGCAATCTGGAGTTTCGAAAAAAAATCAGGTTCATCTGACTGCCGGCAGCTCTATTCCTTTGTTGAGGAACAGCCTCTGGATCGTTGCCAATGGCATGGTCAAACTTGGTGCCGTGACTGAACAGGGCGATGAGTTGCTCCTCGGTCTTGTTGGTCCGAACGAGCCGTTTGGTGAGCCGCTGAGCATGGTGGAAGCCTATGAGGCCATCACACTCACCGATTGCGATCTGATTTGCCTCACGCTCGAGGAGATCGCCCAGTCTTCAGATCTGTCGATGCTGATGGTGAATGCGGTGGCTGCACGTGTGCGTCAGACAGAGTTCATGCTTTCTCTCCTCGGTTTGAGGCGGGTGGAAGATCGCGTGCGTGCCTTCCTCGAGCTGATGGCCCAGGACTACGGGCAGCCTTGCGATCAAGGCCTTCGCGTTGGACTGCGACTTACCCATCAGGAGATCGCAAGTGCCCTCAGTACGACACGAGTGACCGTGACGCGCGTTGTTGGTCAGCTCCGTGATCAGGGCTGGTTGACGCTTGATGCGCAGCGGCATCTGGTGATCACCCATCTGCCGCAGCGCTGATCAACCGTCAGCGGTTCAGCTCCTTTTTGTTGGTTCAGGAAGCGGCAATTCTCAAAAAAAACGCCCCTCACACGAGGAGCGCTTGCCAGATGAGATTGGAACCGAATCGGAGCGGCGGGATTTGAACCCACGACCCCCACTACCCCAAAGTGGTGCGCTACCAAGCTGCGCTACGCCCCGGCAGAACGAAGTTATCACAAGGCATGTCGCCCTCTGTTCCTTCGGCGAATCCGCCGCAGCAAACGTTGGGTAAGAAGGTCGCGAGGGTCGCTGCTGTAACCCCATAGGCGTAGCTGTCGTGCCAGCTGACGTAGCTCCCGAAGGCTCATCGAAGCGAGTTGGAGCTCGGGAAGTGTTCGCCAGGCTCGTGTGGTCATCGGCATGGCAGTCCCGCCTTTGCGGATGTCGATCGACAGAGTCCCTTCGGCGAGCCACTCCGGTATCAGCACCATCAGAACGGCAATCAGCCCATACAGCTCAACCAGTCCCTTCGGAAGGGGATGCAGCTGACGTCGCTGTCGGGGGTCTGGTGGAGCCGACACGGACTGTGTAAACAGCAAAACAGGTGCTTCACCATGGCAGTAACACAGCCGCTTGAGGCGCTGTGGTGGTCAGATCTGAAGGGAGTCTCCGCCTTCGACGCTTGGGCTGCGCCATAGAAGTGGTGGCGCATCGGAGCGACTGGGGCGGAGGCTGAAGGCAAGGCCGATCACCACCAGAAGGGTCAGCAGGATGGCGGTCAACACCACCCAGTCAGGCCAAGCGGGTTTCATGCCAGCGCGATCGGACTGTTGTCCCCACGCAGCACGCAGTGACTAATCGACCAGTCGTAGTACTTCCAGACGCTGGCAGGCAGTTTGTAGGCGCAACCATCGAACTGCTCCAGAAGCACGCCGCTCGGCATGGCGGAGCAATAAGGACGACTTCCTGGTTTGGCTAGGTATTGCTGGTGATACGACTCTGCGGCGAAGAAGGGCTGATCGGCCTTGATCTCCGTTGTGATTGCTCCGAGTCCCCTGTCGTTCAGCCCCTTTTGGTAAGCAGCCTGACTGGCCAGGGCCAGCTGCAGCTGTCGCGCTGTTGTCGTGTAGATCGCCGAGCGGTACTGACTGCCACGGTCGTTGCCTTGTCGGTCCCCTTGGGTGGGGTCGTGGCATTCCCAGAACAGCTTGAGCAGATCACTGAAATCGAGAGCAGGCGTGCTCCAGACCACGCGCACCACCTCGGTGTGGCCGCTACGGCCGCTGCACACCTCGTCGTAGCTGGGGTTGGGGCTGTGACCTCCTGCGTATCCAACAGCGGTCGTCACCACGCCAGGAAGGCGCCAAAAGCCTTTTTCCGCTCCCCAGAAACAGCCGCAGCCGAAGACCACTTCCTCCTGGTCGTCCATCAGCGGGGCATTCAACGACGTGCTCAGCACGGCATGTCGCAGCGGTTCTGCGTTGGGACGCTGAGAAGCTTCGCCGGTCAACCAAGAAGGCAGCATCGAGGCATCGTGAACTGACTCCAGGTTAGGAATCCTGAGCAGGCTGCAGCTGAATGTGATTCAGCAGGGTGGTGACAAAGGCGAAGAGCAGAAAAGGAAGGCTGAGCACCAGAATCAGGCCAACGCCAACCAGGGCAAAGATGGGGCGACTGGAACCCATCAAGCCCAGCCCCGCCGCCAGGCTGACGAAAATAACCGCCATCCAGGCGAGAACCTGGGCATAGATGTCACCGAAGGTGAGGGTGCAACGCACCGCGTATTGGTTGGCGGTGGACATGGTGATGCAACCCTGAAACGGCCTCTTCAGCTAAGCCAGGAATCCGCTATCAGGCCACCGCTTCGAGACGTTCCGAAGCCTGTTCCCGTTCCCAGAGACGTTTATAAAGACCCTCTTCTTGGACCAAGTCGCGGTGATGACCTTGCTGGACCAGGGTTCCTTGTTCGATCACGAGAATCCGATCGCAGGCAGCAGCAGCAGACAGTTGATGGCTGATCATCACGATCGTTCGTTCACGCTGATTGCGGATCGATGCCAAGATCGCTGCGGCAGTGTTGTTGTCCACGCTGGCGAGGGCGTCATCGAGGACCAGCACTGGCGATGTCATCAGCAGGGCTCTTCCTAAGGCGGTGCGTTGGCGCTGGCCGCCACTCAACGTGATTCCACGTTCGCCCACCAGCGTGTCAAAGCCATCGGGGAAGCCGCGGACATCATCCAGCAGGCGAGCCTGCTCGGCAGCCGCCTCCACTCGTGCTGTGTTGGCTTCCGGATCGCCATATCGGAGGTTGTCCGCAAGGCTGCTGGTGAAGAGATACCCCTCCTGGGGCACCAGGGCGATCTGCTGGCGTAGATCGCTGAGTCGCATTGTTGTTAGATCACAGTCATCGAGGAACAGCTGACCCCCGCTCACGTTCACCATGCGACCCAGGGCCCGGGCCAGGGTTGTTTTGCCGCAGCCAACAGGACCCACCACTGCCACCAACTCACCCGGCTCAATCACGAAGGAGAGCTTGGAAAGCGTGTCGCGATCGCTGTCCTCGTAGCGAATGGAAAGTTGTCGGGCTTCGATCCTGCCGAGCACAGGAGTCGACAGTGTTTGAGGTACTTCTGGGTCTGCAATCACCGGTGTGCGCTGGAGGAGTTCCTCAACACGCTCAAGACTCACTTGGCCTGTTTGGAAGGTGTTGAGGGTGAAGCCGAGCAGAGCCGTGGGAAAGACCAGGCGCTCTACATAAAGGATCAGTGCCACCAGGCCACCGATGCTGAGCGTGCCCGCTTCCAGTTGTCCGCTTCCCAGGGCCAGCAGCAAGAGCAGAGAAATAGACGAGATGCCCTCTAAGAGCGGGAACAGCGTGCTTCGCGTACGGGCCAGCCGAATCGCAGCATCGCGGTAGTTGTCGTTTCGAGCTTCGAAGGCTTGTTGCTCTTGGGCTTCCTGGCCGTAGATCTTGATAGCGGCGATGCCAGAGAGGTCTTCTTGGATCAGCTCGCTCAGGCCGGCCAGTTGTTCCTGCTGGCGGCGCTGCTGGCGCATCATCCGCCCTCCAAACAGGCGCACAGTGCCAAGCATCACTGGGTAGAGCGCGATCGCCGCCACGGTGAGTCCAGGATCGATCGCCAGCATCGCCGGGAGGGTGAATGCATAAGCCAGGCCGGTGTTCGTCAGGCTCAGCACGGCACAGCCCAGAAGTCGACGCACGTTTTCCACGTCGCTTGTGGCTCGGCTGATCACCTCTCCGCTGCCTGTTTCCTGCACCCAGCCAGGGTCCTGCCGAAGCATGTGGTCGAACAACCGCTGGCGAAGTTCCACTTCCACCTGCCGGCCAACGCCGAACACCAGCTGCCTGGAAATCAGACGCACCACACCCATCGAGCTCGCCAGCACGACAATCCAGCCGGCCTGACGAAGAACATCGTTAATGGCAAAGCCGTCTTGTAGGTCGTCGATCACCCTCCTCACCTCAAGGGGGATGGTCACGCTCAGCATGTTGACGACCACCAAGGCCACGGCCCCGAGCAGAACCGTGCGCCGATGCGGGCGAAGGTAGCGACCGATCAGATCGAGACGGAAGGCTGCCATCCGTGGGTGAGCGCAGGCAACAACCTAGGCACCGACCCCTGCGGCAAGTGTGGGGCTTGGCCGTTGGCCTAAAGGTTGCGCGTCGGAACCGCTGAAGAGGGCCTGAATCGAGATTTGATGCGCTTCTGGCCAGACGCCATCTTTTAAGGGATATTGGATGGGTCCCCATCACCCGGCCCGGCGTGCTCAGCACCCGGGTTTTTTTCTGTCCACTCATGCCGAATCCATCCGTCTCCTGGCCACAACTGTTGGAACATCTCCTGCAGGGGGGCTCGCTTCGTGAAGACGAAGCCACAGCCTTGATGGAGGCCTGGCTCTCGGAAGCGCTCACACCGGTTCAGACCGGTGCCTTCCTTGTGGCGCTCCGAGCACGGCCTGTGAATGGCACAGAACTTGCGGCCATGGCCCGGGTCTTGCGTCAGGCCTGCCCGTTGCCCTGTGCGAGGCCCAATCTGTTGATGGTGGATACCTGCGGCACCGGTGGTGATGGCGCAGACACCTTCAATATTTCCACTGCGGTGGCTTTGACCGCGGCGGCCTGTGGTGCGGTGGTGGCCAAGCACGGCAATCGCAGCGCCAGCGGCAAGGTGGGATCAGCCGATGTGCTTGAGGGGTTGGGGCTTGACCTGAAGGCTGCTGCCGCCCGGGTGGTGGATGTTCTCCCCAAGGCTGGGGTCACCTTTTTGTTCGCACCTGCCTGGCACCCCGCCCTGGTCAATCTGGCTCCCCTTCGGCGCAGTCTTGGTGTGCGCACAGTGTTCAACCTGCTGGGGCCCCTGGTGAATCCGCTCCAGCCCGATGGCCAGGTTCTGGGCGTTGCCCGCCCCGACCTGCTGGATCCGATGGCGGAAGCTTTGCAGCGTCTGGGTCAGCAGCGAGCCGTTGTGGTGCATGGTGCCGGCGGCCTGGATGAGGCGTCCTTGGCGGGTCCGAATGATCTGCGCATCATCGAGGCCGGCCAGCTCCGTTCCGAGTCGATCACCCCCGCTGATCTGGGCTTGCAGGAGGCGCCGCTATCCGACCTGAAGGGGGGTGATCTTGAGATGAACAAGACGATCCTCCGTGATCTTCTCCAGGGTCGTGGCACTGCAGCGCAGCGGGATGTGGTGGCCTTCAACACTGCTTTGGTGCTCTGGGTTGCTGGTGTTCAAACCGATCTCCGTGCTGGTGCCCAGCAAGCTCTGGCCTGCCTAGAGGAAGGTCGTGCTTGGCAGCGGCTTGAGACCCTCAGCCAGGGGTTGCGCGGCGGCGAGGAACAATAAGAAGACGAACTGTTGTTCCCAGGGTCTGCTTGCCCATGACTTTTGCCACCTCCAAGGCCCCGGCAGTGCTTGTGCTGGCGGATGGCACGGTGTTCCAGGGGCTGGCGTGTGGTCGGCGCGGCAGCGTCGTTGGTGAGGTGGTGTTCAACACCGGCATGACCGGTTACCAGGAAGTGATGACTGATCCCAGCTACTCCGGTCAGCTGGTCACGTTCACCTACCCGGAGCTCGGCAACACGGGGGTGAATGATCAGGATCAGGAGGCTGACCAGCCCCATGCCCTGGGGCTGATTGCTCGTCAGCTGGCTCCGCTCGCTAGCAATTGGCGCTGTAGTCAGAGCCTGCCCGATTGGCTTGATCATCACGGGGTGATCGGTATCCATGGAATCGACACCCGTGCCTTGGTCCGTCACCTGCGCGATGCAGGAGCGATGAATGGGGTGATCAGTTCGGATGGACGTTCGCCTCAGGCTCTGCTCGAAGACCTCAGGTCGGCCCCATCCATGCAGGGCCTAAACCTGGCCGATCGTGTCAGCACAACAGAGGCCTACACCTGGACCAGTCGCTGTGCCGCTGCGTTCGACCAGCGACTCCAGCCTCGCCCCGAGAGTCCTTTTCGCGTTGTGGCGATTGATTTCGGTATTAAACGCGCCATCCTTGATCGCCTCGTGGGCCACGGTTGCGAGGTGATCGTTCTGCCTGCATCCACGACCCTGGATGAGGTGATCCGCCATCAGCCCGAGGGTGTGTTTCTCTCCAATGGACCGGGTGACCCCTCTGCTGTGACCGGAGGTATCGCCCTGGCCAAAGGACTACTGCAGCACAAGAACCTGCCGTTATTCGGGATCTGCCTGGGTCATCAAATTCTCGGCCTGGCGCTGGGGGGGACCACCTTCAAGCTGGCGTTTGGTCATCGCGGCCTCAATCACCCCTGCGGCACCACGGGTCAGGTGGAGATCACGAGTCAGAACCATGGTTTTGCCCTTGATGCCCAGTCATTACCTACCGACAGCGTTGTGGTGACCCACCTCAATCTCAACGACCAGACCGTGGCAGCCATGGCCCATGCCCATCAGCCGGTGTTCGGTGTGCAGTACCACCCTGAGGCCAGCCCTGGTCCCCACGATGCGGACCATCATTTCGCGCGATTTGTTGAGCTGATGGCAGAACGTCGCTGACGGTGGTCCTCCCGCTGCAAGCTCCCTACACTTCGGCACAACGCGCCTGAGGGGGACTGTTTCCATTACTGAACTGCAGCGACTCACCGTTTCTCTCCGCGGTGGCTTCGAGCAGCGTGACAACTGCCTGTTGTTTCACTTCACCGGCCAGTTGGATGCGTATTCCGAGAAGCAATTTCTGACCTACGTCAGTGATGTGCTTAAGGCCAATACCTCTTCATTGGTGATCGATCTCAGCAAGATCGATTTTCTTGATTCCTCCGGACTCGGAGCGATGGTGCAACTGGCCAAGCAGTGCAACGACGCCAAACGCAGCTTTCTTGTGGTGGGCAATGCCCGGGTGGCCCAGACCGTCAAGCTGGTTCGCCTGGAGGAGTTCCTCCATCTCGTTCCCGATTTGGATAGTGCTCTCAGCAAGTTGGCGGCTTGACCGATTGGATTCGATCACAGCAGGGCCGCGGTGGTGCTGCTGAGCTTGGACCTTTACAACTTGCTTGGTTAGGAGATGCTGTTTGGGAGCTGCATCAACGTCTGCGCCATTGCCGCCATCCCGGTCGCTCAGATGATTTGCACCGGGCCGTGGTGGCGGAGGTGAAAGCAGACGCCCAGGCTTCGGTTTTAGACACTCTCGATCCTTTTCTCTCCGATCAGGAAAGGGATCTTGTCCGTCGTGGCCGCAATCGGGCTGGTCGTGGCCCTCGCCGGGGAGAAGGATCTGTGTATGGACGGGCCACGGGATTTGAGACAATGGTTGGCTGGCTCTTTTTGCAGAATCCGGCCCGGCTTGCCGAGCTGTTGGATCGACTGGAGGAGACCGAAAACGACCTGTCATAGCCCTCTGTTTCGTTCATGAGTTTCCGTTCTGATCGCCGTTCTTCCGGCGATGGCCGTCCCTTTAGTGGCGGTCGTCCTTCCGGTGCAGGACGTCCAGGGGGTGCATCTCGCTCCTCCGCTGGAGGCAGGCCATTTCGTGGGCGTTCCGATCGTGATCGTCGTGTCGACCGCGATGGTGGTGCTGAGCGTGATGGCCGATCTCCACGCGGGGATCGCTTTGATCGTGGTAATCGCTTTGATCAAGGAGAACGACCCCAGCGAGAGGGACGCTTTAACAGGGATGGCCGCTTCAATCAGGAGGCCCGCTCGGAGCGCAGTTCCGACGTCGGTGGTCGCTCTCGATTTGATCGTTTTGACCGCAAGGCAGCTCCTGGCCGGCCTGGTCGCGTCGAGCGAAACGGACGCTTTGATCGCAAGGATCGCTTTGAAGGCAAGGAGCGTTTTGATCGCCGCGACCGTGGCCCCAGTGAGCGTGGCCCCGGTGAGCGCTCTTCCTCTGACCGCTTGTCCAGCGACCGTCCCTCACGCGACCGGTTTTCCGGCGATCGTGGTCCCCGCGACCGTTACCCCAGTAATCGTTCTGAGCGTTCCAACCAACGCTTCTCCTCCAGGCCTGAGCGTGGATCGTCATCGAGTTCGGAGCGATTCAGAGGGCGCCAAGGCTTCAGAAGTGGCTCCCGTCGTGGTGGCTGGGCTCGAGACACCTCACCGAATCAGTTTGATCAGGCCCAGCGGCAGGGTGAGGAACTAGCCCATTCCCCCGATGCCCAGGCTGATGACATGCTCTGGGGACGCCATGCCACCCAGGCAGCCCTTGAGGCCGGGCGTCCGATTCACCGGATTTGGTGCACCGCTGAGCTGCGCAGCTCACCGAAATTCCTTCAATTGCTCAGGGATGCCAAGGCCTCTGGTGTGTTGGTCGAGGAGGTCACTTGGGCCCGACTCGGTCAGCTCAGCGGCGGTGCTGTGCATCAGGGCATTGCTCTGCAGACCGCTTCTGCTGAAACGCTTGATCTGCATACCTTGGTGGAGGGTTGCGCTGCCCTTGGTGAGCCGCCTCTGCTGTTGGCCCTGGATGGCCTCACCGATCCCCATAATCTCGGCGCCATTGTCCGTTCCGCTGAAGCCCTCGGTGCCCACGGCGTTGTTTTGCCTCAGCGGCGCAGTGCTGGGCTTACCGGCTCTGTGGCCAAGGTTGCCGCCGGTGCTTTGGAGCATCTACCGGTGGCCAGAGTCGTCAATCTCAACCGCTCTCTGGAAACCCTTAAAGATGCTGGTTATCGCGTGGTTGGCTTGGCGGAAGAAGGTGATGTGACCTTGCCGGAAGCCGATCTGGAGGGGCCGCTTGTGGTGGTCACCGGTTCAGAAGGCAACGGTTTGTCGTTGCTCACACGCCGCCACTGCGACCAGTTGATCCGCATCCCACTGCGGGGCATTACGCCAAGCCTGAATGCCTCTGTGGCGACGGCGATGTGTCTGTATGAAGTCGCTAGACGCGGCTGGATGAAGGATCTCAAGGGCCAGGCACCTTCTCCTCCGATCATTCGCCCCCGCTGCGCTGGTTTGGATTCAGACCCGATCGCCACCCTCAAGACGGACGAGGCCGCTGGAACAGACGAGGCGCTTGAGACTGCTGCTGGATCTGAGACAGTTGTTGGATCTGAGACTGTTGGAGTCTCTGAGATCGCTTTAGAGCCTGAGGCGATTGCTGCTGCTGAGGCTTCGCCTCAGCCTCCTTACGAGGATGCACCTGTTGCATCACCTGAGGTTGCGCTGAATCCTGACGACATCGCACCGGCTCTCGAGGCTGTGTCGCAGCGTCCTTCGGAGGTTGAACTCGAATTCGAGCGAGATGAACAGAGTGCAGCACAGGTGGATGTTGTTCCCTTCCAGGACAGCGTGGAACTCTGATCCTCTGCTCGACTCCCCTGATCAAGTGCAGCCAGGCGTTAGGAAGCAGTGCAGAATGGAACTGTTCTGCTTCCTTCGTTGATGGGCCTCCTGAATAGGCCGCTGCGCAGTTTTGCCAACGGTCTTGGATTGGCTTGGTGGGCTCGGGTTGAGACCCAGGGCCCTGATGTCTCTTATTGGTTCGGACCGTTCGTCACCCGCGCCAGCCTCCAGAAGCAGCTGCCTGCTTTCCTCGAGGATGTGGCCTCTGAGTCACCGTCTGATATCAGCCATACCCTTCTGCGCTGTCGTCGTGGTGAGCCGTTCACCATCAGCGCTGACGACGGCTGATAGCGTCGCAGCTGTGTAGCAGTCCATCACGATGGCGATCGCCGAGTGGCGTCAGCAACTGGTGAGCGGTGAGATGTCGGCCCGTGAACTCACGGACCAACATCTTGCGCGTATCGCCGCCGTTGAACCCAGCCTCAACGCCTATCTCGAGGTGACGGCTGACCGTGCCCGAGCCGATGCCGATCGCATCGACCAGGCCCGCAGTGCCGGTGAGGACCTGCCTCCATTGGCGGGCGTTCCTCTTGCAATTAAGGACAACCTCTGCACCAAAGGGGTTCCGACCACTTGTGCCAGTCGCATGCTTGCTGGCTTCGTGCCCCCTTACGAGTCCACGGTCACTGGCCGACTCTGGGATGCAGGAGCAGTGTTGCTGGGCAAGACCAACCTCGATGAATTCGCCATGGGCGGCTCCACCGAGACCTCAGCGTTCGGCCCTACGGCCAATCCATGGAACGTTGACCACGTGCCGGGCGGCAGTTCAGGCGGGAGTGCCGCTGCCCTCGCTGCGGGTGCGTGCATGGCTTCACTTGGCTCCGATACGGGTGGCTCGATTCGTCAACCCGCCTCCTTCTGTGGCGTCGTCGGTCTCAAGCCCACGTATGGGCGCATTAGTCGTTACGGCCTGGTGGCCTTTGCCAGCTCCCTCGACCAGGTCGGACCGTTCAGCTCCAGCGTCGCCGATACAGCCGCGTTACTGCAGGTGATGGCGGGTTACGACCCTCGTGATTCCACCTCCCTGAAGGTGCCTGTTCCTGATTACAGCGCTGATCTGGAGAAGCCGATTAAGGGCCTGAGGGTTGGCCTTGTGCGTGAGTGTTTCGAGCAGGACGGACTCTCTGCTGAGGTCAAGGCCTCTGTGCTCGCTGCAGCTGAACAGCTTCAGGCCCTCGGAGCCGAATTGGTGGATGTCAGCTGCCCACGCTTTACCGACGGCATCGCCACCTATTACGTCATTGCGCCGTCGGAGGCCTCCGCCAATCTGGCCCGCTACGACGGCGTGAAGTATGGCTTCCGGGCCGAAGATGCTGACAGTCTTGCTGCCATGACATCCCGCAGCCGTGCTGAGGGTTTTGGCAGTGAGGTGCAGCGCCGCATCCTGATTGGCACCTATGCCCTCTCGGCTGGATATGTCGACGCCTATTACAAAAAGGCCCAACAGGTGCGCACCTTGATTCGCCGTGACTTCGACGCTGCGTACCAGACGGTGGATGTTCTGCTGACGCCCACAGCGCCGACCACCTCCTTCCGCAATGGCGCCCACGCTGATGATCCCCTGGCCATGTACCTGGCGGATCTGCTCACCATCCCCGCCAATTTGGCTGGCCTGCCAGCGATCAGCGTGCCTTGCGGTTTCGACAGTGCAGGCCTTCCCATCGGCCTGCAGCTGATCGGGAATGTTCTGGAGGAGTCCCGCCTGCTTCAGGTGGCCCATCAGTACGAGCAGTCAGCCCAGGTGATGGCGACATCTCCGCAGGGGGCTCTGATTCCTGCGTGACCCTGATCTCGACCCATGCCCCCTAGATCTGGGGTCATGTGCTCGGCTGGCACCCTCCATCTTGCGTTGCCTCTTAGGCTGGGGGCATGGCATTCGTCCCTCTCCACAACCACAGTGATTACAGCCTCCTGGATGGGGCATCACAGTTGCCGCAGATGGTGGAGCGGGCCAAGGCCTTGGGGATGCCCGCCTTGGCACTCACCGATCATGGGGTGATGTATGGCGCTGTGGAGCTGTTGAAGCTCTGCAAGGGGGCTGGCATCAAGCCGATCATCGGCAATGAGATGTATGTGGTGAACGGATCGATCGATGATCCGCAGCAGAAGAAGGAGCGTCGCTATCACCTGGTCGTTCTCGCCAAGAACGCCACCGGCTATCGCAATCTGGTCAAACTCACCAGCATCAGTCACCTGCGCGGCATGCGGGGCCGCGGCATCTTTTCCAGGGCTTGCATTGATAAGCACCTGTTGCAGCAGTACAGCGAAGGTTTGATCATCGCCACTGCCTGTCTCGGCGGCGAAATTCCTCAGGCGATTTTGCGGGGTCGTCCGGAAGTGGCCCGGGATGTGGCTCGTTGGTATCAAAGCGTGTTCGGCGACGATTTTTATCTGGAGATACAGGACCACGGCTCTCAGGAAGACCGGATCGTCAATGTGGAGATCGCTCGGATTGCCAAGGAACTGGGAATCGGTCTGATCGCTACCAACGACGCCCACTACCTCACACGTCATGACGTGGAAGCGCACGATGCCCTCTTGTGCGTGCTCACCGGCAAGCTGATCTCCGACGAGAAACGGCTGCGATACACCGGCACGGAGTTCATTCGCAGCGAAGAGGAGATGGGGCGGTTGTTCGCCGATCATCTCGAACCCGAGATCGTCCAGGAAGCGATTGCCACCACATCCCTCGTGGCCGACAAGGTTGAGGACTATGACATCCTGGGCCGCTATCAAATGCCCCGTTTTCCGATACCGGAGGGGCATAGTCCGGTGAGCTACCTCAAAGAGGTGACCGATCAGGGGCTTCGGGATCGTTTGGGTCTTGCTGCCGATGCATCGATCGATGCCGACTACGGCGAACGCCTGACCTACGAGCTCGGAATTATGGAGCAGATGGGCTTCCCCACCTACTTTCTCGTGGTTTGGGACTACATCCGCTTTGCCAGAGAACAGGGGATTCCTGTGGGGCCTGGGCGTGGCTCGGCAGCCGGCTCCTTAGTGGCCTATGCCCTCGGAATCACCAACATCGATCCAGTCAGCAACGGTTTGCTCTTTGAGCGTTTTCTCAATCCAGAGCGCAAGTCGATGCCTGATATCGACACCGACTTCTGCATCGAGCGCCGCGGTGAGGTGATCGATTACGTCACCCGTCGCTACGGCGAAGACAAGGTGGCCCAGATCATCACCTTCAACCGCATGACCTCAAAGGCCGTGCTCAAGGATGTGGCACGCGTGTTGGATATTCCCTATGGCGATGCCGATCGTCTGGCCAAGCTGATCCCTGTGGCCCGCGGCAAGCCAGCCAAGTTGGCGGCAATGATCGGCGATGAATCGCCCAATCCCGATTTCCGCGAGAAGTATCAGAAGGATCCGGTAGTGAAACGATGGGTCGACATGGCAATGCGGATCGAGGGCACCAACAAGACCTTTGGTGTGCATGCCGCAGGTGTGGTGATTGCAGCCGATCCCCTCGACGAATTGGTGCCGTTACAGCGCAACAACGACGGTCAGGTGATCACTCAATACTTCATGGAAGACGTTGAGTCGATGGGGTTGCTCAAGATGGACTTCCTGGGGTTGAAGAACCTCACGATGATCGACAAGACCCTGGAACTGGTGGAATCGAATTTTGGTGAGCGCATCGATCCCGACAAGCTTCCTCCCCAAGACCCCGACACGTTCGCTCTTCTGGCCCGTGGCGACCTGGAGGGCATCTTCCAGCTTGAATCCAGCGGCATGCGCCAGATCGTGCGCGACCTAAGGCCTTCGTCCCTGGAGGACATTTCCTCGATTCTTGCCCTCTATCGACCTGGGCCTCTGGATGCCGGCTTAATCCCCAAGTTCATCAACCGGAAGCACGGGCGTGAGGCGATTGACTTTGCTCATCAGGCCTTGGAGCCGATTCTCCAGGAGACCTACGGGATCATGGTGTATCAGGAGCAGATCATGAAGATCGCTCAGGATCTGGCGGGCTATTCCCTTGGTGAAGCCGACCTACTCCGCCGTGCGATGGGAAAGAAAAAGGTGTCCGAGATGCAGAAGCATCGCGGCATCTTTGTGAAGGGTGCCAGCGAGCGTGGGGTAGCCGAGAAGGTCGCCGACGAACTCTTCGATCAGATGGTTCTGTTTGCTGAGTATTGCTTCAACAAGAGCCATTCCACCGCCTACGGCGCAGTCACTTACCAGACAGCTTTCCTCAAGGCCCACTACCCGGTGGCTTACATGGCGGCTCTGCTCACGGTGAATGCCGGAGCGAGTGACAAGGTGCAGCGCTACATCTCCAATTGCAATGCCATGGGGATTGAAGTGATGCCTCCCGATGTGAATGCTTCAGGCATCGATTTCACCCCAACGGGGCAGCGCATCCTGTTTGGCCTCTCCGCTGTTCGCAATCTTGGCGATGGCGCCATCCGTCATCTGATTGCCAGCCGGGAGGCCGACGGTCCGTTCCAATCCCTGCCTGATCTGTGTGATCGCCTGCCTTCCTCGGTGCTCAATCGTCGCAGCCTCGAATCGCTCATTCACTGCGGCGCTCTTGATGCTCTTGAGCTCAATGCCAACCGTGCGCAGTTGATGGCGGATCTTGATCTGCTGCTTGATTGGGCCTCCTCCAGGGCAAAGGATCGGCAGAGCGGCCAGGGCAATCTGTTTGATTTGATGGCTGCCGCCACCTCGACTGAAGGCGAGACGGGCAACGATCTGAGCCTGGCTCCGAAGGCCTCCCCTGTGCCTGATTACCACCCCACTGAGAAGCTCAGACTTGAGAAGGAACTGGTGGGTTTTTATCTCTCCGATCACCCCCTCAAGCAACTCACCGCCCCGGCCAAACTCCTAGCGCCGATCGGTCTAGGCAGCCTTGAGGAGCAGGCCGACAAGGCCAAGGTGAGTGCGATCGCCATGGTGAGTGAATATCGCCAGGTGACAACGCGAAAGGGAGACCGTATGGCGGTTCTCACCCTGGAAGATCTCACCGGCAGCTGCGAAGCCGTTGTGTTTCCCAAGAGCTACGCCCGTCTTTCAGATCATCTGATGGCGGAAGCACGCTTGCTGGTTTGGGCAGTGGTTGATCGCAGGGATGAACGCGTGCAACTGATCGTCGATGACTGTCGGGCGATCGATGATCTGCATCTTCTCTTGGTTGAGCTTCAACCCGATCAGGCCAGTGATGTGGCTGTGCAGCACAAACTCCGGGAATGTCTGCATGCCCATCGTCCGGAACAGGACGAACTTGGCGTGCGTGTTCCCGTGGTTGCCGCAGTGCGCAACGGGGGCGACGTGCGTTATGTGCGCTTGGGATCCCAATTCTGCGTCAAAAATGCCCAGCTGGCGGCCAGTTACCTTAAGGAACAGGCCTTTGAAGCCAGCACCAAAGCTCTGTTTAGTGGGGCCCCACCCGCCTGATTGTCCTGCCCTGGAATGCCTTAAGGATTTGGCCCTTTAGGTCTTGCTGTTCTGTGCCTTCATCGATGAGCGCAGTCGTTGCAAGTTGGGTTTGATGTGCTCAATGCCCAGCAGACTTCCTGGCTGCGGTTCCCAGCTTGCAGACAGCACTCCATAACTTAAGCCCAGGAGGCCCAACAAGAAGCAGGCGCCAGAGCTGATCAGGGTGACGCCTGGTGGAATATCGAGGATCTGACGACTCACCAGCAGATAGCTGATCACAAACACCGCCATGCCCATCACGGAGGGCACACCCGTCGCAATGGCGACACGACGCGCCATCCGATTCGCCACCGCTTTGGGGATGGGTTCGGATGACGTTTTTGCCGATCCGCGGCCTGTGCTGCCGCTGTTGTCGTCGGCTGACCTGCGGGGTTCAAACGGCAAGGGTTTGCGCTGGTCGACCATGGCAGAAAGCTGGCTGGTGCGGCGAATCAGCCGCGGATGCCCAGTTTGCCAATCAGATTGCTGTAGCGCTGCTCGCTCTTGTCACGCACATAGCTCAGCAGACGCTTGCGGCGACCGATCATCTTGAGCAGACCCTGACGGGAGGAGAAGTCGTGGATGTTCTGCTGCAGGTGGCTGCTGAGCTTCGAGATGCGCTCGGTCAGCATGGCTACCTGAACCTCAGCCGAACCGGTATCGGTGGCGTGGGTCTGGTGCGTGTTGATCAGTTGCTGCTTCTGAGTGGTATCGAGCGACATGCGCGGCGTCTGGCCCTAACAGTGCAAACACCCAATTTACCCCCTCGCCTGCCCCTAAGCCGATGATCGGCTCAGCCAACGCAGGCTTTCGCGCAGCCAGCCATCGGTGTCAGTTGTTGCTGGTGGTTCAGCCCCTGATGCAACGGCGCGCATCGCCCGGCGGATTTCCAAGTCTTCGTAGCCGAGTGTTTCTAGGGTCTGCTGCAACTCCTGGAGGGGGTCCCCCTGAATCGGGAGCGCTTTGAGATCGCTGCGATCCACCAACGACAAGCTGTCTGCGGCTGGTGTTTTCCATTCGCTGAGGCGATCACGCAATTCCACGGCCAGCCGTTCAGCTGTGCGTTTCCCCACACCTTGAGCCTGGCTGAGACGGCGTAGATCCCCATCCACAATCGCCTCCACTAGAGCCTCGGCACCACAGCATTCGAGCAGGGCCAGAGCCATCTGAGGTCCGACACCATTGACGCTGATCAATGTTCGGAAGAGATCCCGCTCGCGTCGCTCAATAAATCCAAACAGACTGCAGCCGTCCTCGCGCTGCACCTGATGGATCCATGCCGTGCAGCGACGTTCACTTTCCAGTTTGATGCGATGTCCAGATGTGAACTGAACCTCGTAACCCACTCCACCGCAGGCGATGACGAGTCCCTGACGCCCACCCTGAGACCAGGTGTCGATGCGATCCCCTTGCAGCCAGCCGATCATGGGGTTGCTCCTGATCTGCCCATGCTGCCTGACCTGTCGAGTCTTTCACCCCTGGTTCTCCGTCTGAGACGGTGGATGCAAAGAGGTTTTGCCTTGATTTGTGTGGTTGTGCTCGGCTTGGGCATGACGGCTTGTACGGGTGTGAATCAGCCTCCTCGCTCTGTTCTGCTGAAAGCTCTGGGTTTGCAGATCGAACTCACCCAGTCCGCCATCGCCAGCTCCCTCGATCTCGATGCAGCGGGTGCCCCTGAAGTCAGCCGGGTCAGGGTGGAGTCACAAGAGGCGATGACATTGGCTGACCATCCGGGTTTGCATCTCAGCGGGCGCTTCGATTGGCGTCTGCCTGGTGACAGGGTGAGAGTCGATAGTCCGTTCGAACTGTTCTTGGAGCGTGGAGAGCGCGGCGAGAGCTGGCGTCTGGCTCAACCGGCTGGCAGCAGTGACGGTGGACACCAGGACTGGCTCACCTTCCCACTGCCGATTGATGCTGGCTGAGCGCAGGGCTGATCAGCCTGGCTGACGGGCGCTGAGGCTGATCAGTGTTGCTCCAAGCACGCAAGCCGCACCGACCACCATGGTGCTCGTGATCGGCTCAGCAAAAAACATCACGCCCCAGAGGGCGGCGAAGACCACCTGCACGTAATTGATCGAGGTGGCTCGCGCCGCCGGCAGCGTTGCCAAGCCTTCCGTGAGCCACACCTGGCCGAGCTGGGTGAACACTCCCACACCCACAAGCCAAAACAATTGCACGCTGCTGGGCCAGATCGCGTCTCCCCAGAGGAACGGAAGCGTGGCCGGTACCGACACCAATGGGAAATAGAACACGATCACCAGCGGGTGTTCGCGCACTGACAATTTTCGGACGCTCACGTAGGCCAGAGCGGTGAGTAAGGCGCCAGCCAAGCCAATTGCCACCGCCACGGCCGGTAAGGCTGCCGTTGATGGGGCCAAGCTCGGTGTGCTTGAGCCTGTTAGTGAGCCCAGCACGGGGCTTCCGATCCATTCAGGCTGAACCACGAGCATGACACCCGCTAAGCCGAGCAGCACCGCGAGGCCGATCCGCCGCCTGATCCGTTCTCCAAGCCAAACCCAGGCGCTGAGAGCGGTCAGTGTGGGGTAGGTGTATTGCAGCAGGGTGGCAGCTGCCAGGGGGAGACGGGCCAGGGCCTCAAAAAAACAGAGCAGTGCCGTGGTGCCTAGGGCGCCACGCAGCAGCAGCAGGCTTCGCTGCTGACCCCAGGGGGAGACCTGGGCTTGTTTCAGCATTACCAGGGTGATCAGGATGCTGATCAATGAGCGAACCAGCACGATCTCTGCGACAGGCAGCTCACCACCGAGTTGCTTCACGCAAACGGTCATCACACTGAACGCCAGCGCGCAAAGAATCAGCAGTGCGCAGGCACGCCATTCTTTCGGCGACTGACTGCCTCGGATTGCATTCAACAGAGGGTGCATCCGTGGCCGTTGTTGATCACGGGCCAACCTTCGCACCGCACGCTGCCGCACCGATGTGCGCAAGGTCTCGCAGAATGGGGCCATGGCGATGCCCCGTCTTCACCCCCGCACCATCGACGCCGTCAAGGAACGGGCCGACATTGTTGATGTGGTCGGTGAGCACGTCGTTCTCAAGAAGAAGGGGCGGGAGTTCGTCGGCATCTGTCCGTTCCATGACGACAGCAAACCGTCGATGACGGTGTCGCCTGCCAAGCAGTTCTATTACTGCTTTTCTTGCGGTGCAGGCGGGAACTCCATCAAGTTTCTGATGGAACTGCAGCGGCAGAGCTTCAGCGACGTTGTGCTCGAGCTGGCACGCAAATATCAGTTGCCTGTGGAGACCGTCGACGGTCCGCAGCAGGAACGTCTGCGGCAGCAGCTCTCACGGCGAGAGAAATTGCATCGGGCCTTGGCTTTGGCTTCGGGCTGGTTCCGCACTCAGTTGCGCAGTGAGGCTGGCCAGGGTGCTCTGCAGTATCTGCGCGAGGGCCGGGGGCTCAGTGAGGCCACTCTTGATGCCTTTGAACTCGGTTATGCCCCGGAACAGTGGGATGGCCTGCTGAAGCACCTCCAGGCGGTCGAAGGCTTGGCCCCGGAACTGCTCGAGGCGGCCGGTCTTGTGGTGCCGCGCAAGGGTGGCAATGGTTTTTATGACCGTTTTCGCCATCGGGTGATGGTGCCGATCCGAGACCGTCAAGGTCGGGTGATCGGTTTCGGTGGTCGCAGTCTGGATGGAGGCGAGCCGAAATACCTCAACTCCCCGGAAACGGAGGTATTCGAGAAGGGTAAGCATCTGTTTGGTCTCGACCGAGCCGCCAACGCCATTCGCAAGGACGACCGGGCTGTTGTCGTGGAAGGCTATTTCGATGTGATCGCTCTTCATGCCGCCGGCATCACCAATGCGGTGGCAGCCCTTGGCACTGCCCTGAGTGGGCAGCAGATCACTCAGCTCTGTCGATGTAGTGACGGTAAGCGCATCGTTCTCAACTTCGACGCCGATGGTGCCGGGGTGCGTGCCGCCAACCGTGCCATTGGTGAGGTGGAACAGTTGGCGCTTCAGGGCCAGCTGGAGTTGCGGGTGCTCCACTTGCCTTCGGGCAAGGATCCCGATGACTACCTCAAGGAGCACGGCTCCGGCGATTACCGCGCCCTCTTGGATCAGGCGCCGCTTTGGCTCGATTGGCAGATCGAGCAGGTGCTTGAAGGCCGCGATCTGGCGAAAGCGGATCAGTTCCAGCAGGGCGTCAGTGCCTTGGTGGCCCTGCTGGGCAAGCTGCCCCAATCAGCGATTCGCACCCATTACCTCCAACGGGTCGCGGAACGACTCAGTGGTGGGCAGGGACGACTGGCATTGCAGCTTGAGGAGGATCTCCGCCAGCAGGTGAAGGGTCAGCGCTGGCATGGTCGATCGGCCCGGTTCGAACAGCCCGGGGAATCCAGCCAACGGGAGCGTTCTGAGGCCGAGATCCTGCGCCTGTATCTCCACTGCCCCTCCTATCGCAGTGTGATTCGGCGGGAACTGCGTCAGCGGGAATTAGAAGATTTCGCGCTGCAACATCACCGTCTGCTCTGGGCCACTCTCACCGATCTGGAGGAAACCAACATCGGCTCCGGCCGGCTTGAGGCCGTCAGTCGTGGTCAGGACAGCGGCGAAGAACTGGCAGACCTCGATTTGCCCCGTCTGCTCACGGATCAGCTTCTGCTTGAGAACAGTGCGTTGGTGTCGCGGCTCACTCCTTTGCTCGAACCGGGTGAACTTCAGCGACTTGCCCTGAGTAACCCGTTGCAGCATCTGCGTGGCACAGCTGCCGTTCTCGAACGTCAGAAAAGTCTGAAGCGTTGTCGCCATCTGCTTGAGGCCTGGGGTGGGCAACGCCTGCAGACGCTTGAACGTTGCATCGCATCGCTGATCGCCCAGGAGCAGGATCAGCCGCAGGCACTGGCCAACATCGATATGGAGCAGCGCATCCACGCCCTGTTTGAAGACCTCAATGCCGACGCTCTGCGCTTCCAGGAGCTCTATTACTGCGAGCGGAAACACATTGCCCACCTCGATGAACAGCGTTGCGCCGGTTATGCCAATCCCAATGAGGTTGTCAAAGACGACGTTCCTCCTGCGGCTTGAGTGCAGCCACGTGTTGTCGGTTGCTTGGTCAGCTCAAGCCCACTAGTGCCTGATTGAGCGCCTGATCATCCATCCGTTCCAGCGCCAGGGCGTGCCAGTCCTGTCGCCAGATCTCAATCCAGGTGTGTAGACGATCTTGAAAATGCGCGGTCAATTCTTGCGGGCCCAGCCCTGCAGCGATCCCATTGCGAAGCACCTCAGCGGCCAGGGCACCGCTTTCCAGGGCTCGGTCGATGCCGTGGCCTTGGTGAGGATCGACCAGGGAGGCAGCGTCTCCGGTGAGCAGTACCCCCGCAGGTGGCTGCAGTTGATCAATGGGATGCAACACCGGAATCGCCATGGTCCTGATCGCCCGAGGGGATGAGGCACTCGCATCGTGCCTTTTGACCGCTCCCTGGCCATCCAGTTGGCAAAGTAGATGGTCGATCCAGAGGCGTGTGCGCTGGATCAGCTCCTTTCCCCGTAAAGCAACGCCGCCTTCGGGTGTCGGCATCGCCGCAACTCCGCAGTTGTAGCCGCCAGGCACAGCAAAGGCCCAGGCATAGGTGGCTTCTCCAGGCCAGCGGTAGTCAATGCGTGAGATCGGCTCGCCTGAGCCACCATCTGAGCGTGCCATGGCCTCGTCTCCCAGATAACAGCGGCTGGCCAAGGCAAGCAGAGGTCGACCCTGCGACAGACGGCAGTGTCGTTGGATCATCGACCCGGCGCCATCGCAGCCCACCACGAGCTCTGCCTTGATCGCAAACTGACCCGTTCGTTGTCCGGCTGGATCGTGAATGCTGCCGCTCACCGTCCAACGCTGCTCATTGGCGTCCCAGTTCAGCCTTTCCCCCTGCCATCCGAATTGCATCGCGAGCTGGTGATCGTTGCAGCGTTGCATCAGCCAGTGGTCAAGGTCGCGGCGGCGAACGGTTTGCATGCATGCTGTTCCCGACAGAATTCCATTGCCGTGCCTATGCCAGCCCCCATGGCTGTTTCTGTTGCTGTACTGCCTGGCTCTGACACTTCCCTGCTCCTTCAGGAAACTCCGTTTCTGCAGTTGTGGTGATTGTGCGTTCAGTCCCAGCTCCTGAATCAAGGTCTGGCTATAGAGGGGCAGGGCATCACCGCAGATCTTGTCGCGGGGGAAATGGGCTCGGTCGATGGCCAGCACATCCAATCCGCTGCCAGCAAGCCCAAGGCCACAGGCGGAACCTGCAGGGCCGAGCCCCACGATCAACACCCTGACCTGACGGTGTTGGCAATCCCCTTGTGATTGCTCCTCGGTTATGGACATGGCGTCAGTGGTTGATCCAAGCGGTTGTGCGTGAGCACGTGCAGGAGCTGCATCGAGTCCTCTGGCAGCTCCTTGCGCTGCAGCATGGCTTCGAGTTCCCGGGCCCGCTGCATCACCATCCCGCAGGCGTCGCGATGGTGATCTGTAGCCAGCTCCTGGAGGTAGACATGAGCACGGGCATCGTCACGGAGGTCACCTGCATCACTGCATCCGAGCCCGAGGCGAAACAGCTCAGCGTTAAACCAGCCCATGGCTGCAAGCATCCCCAGGGCATCGGCGATCAGTTCATCAAACAGGTTGATGCGCATCTCCCCTACCAGGCACTTGCAGGCGATGTGGGTCAGTTCATGTTCCAAGCGCCAGCACATCGACCGTTCGATCCAATCTTCATCACTGAGTTGTCCCGGCACAACAGTGCTTGTGAGGGAGCTGTAGGGCGCCCGGTGCAGGATCAGTACCTGGGAACGTTGATCTCTGCCGAGATCACGAATCAATCCCCAGTGGATCAGGCCTGCTACCGCCTGGGCATGGACGGTGGGCTGGATCGTGGAGCTCGAACACCGATGTGCAAGACAGCGCACGGCGAGAACGAAGTCGTCGTGATCACGGAACTCGAGCACCGGTATCGATCCACAGGGATGGGCGGCCAGACTGATCATCAGTCCTTCTGGATCCTTCAAGCTTGGGGCCATCGCTTGATCGCTGGCGTTGGGGGGCTCTCCTCGCAGCACAAGCCGTTGGTAGGCCTCGCCGTTGGTCGCGTCCGGATGGGGCGTTATCCAGAGCTGGGGCAGAGCCTTGCGCAAGGTCACCCACGACTGATCTGCTGTTGTATTGGCTAGCCATTCGGCCCACCAACGCTCCTGGGCAGAGGGCTTCAATGGCAGAGGTGGCCAGGGCTGATCGAAACCCTGAAAGACGTTGCAGTATGCCTCGATTGACTGCATCACCCTCGCGTCAGCGACTGATGTTGGCTCTCTAGCCATGGTCAGCGGATGTGGTTCAGCTGCCGGAGCCCGATGATGGCTGACACAGCGGCATCGTTCGCTGGCCTGCTCTATTCGGTGTTGTGCGATGACGGCATTTCTCGAAGCGTTCTGGCATGGGGAGGGCATCGGCGATGGCGGTGACCTCGAGGAGGCGCTACAGGCCTATGTGTCCGTTAAGCCCGAAGACGGTGACTGGGAAGCCGCCTGCGCAGAAGAGGGAGCCGAGCCCAGGATTGAACGCTTTTCATCCTTTGATGCCTATCTCGACAATGAGGATCCATTGGAGACGATTGCTGTCAGCGCATCCATGATCAGCGAAGCCCTTGTGCAGCAGTTGCCCTGATGGTGGAGTCGTCCTTCGATTTCACGGCATTTACGGCCGTCAACCATCTCTGGCCCTCCTTTGTGGAGCGTTTGGGGACAACGCGGTCTCAGCAGGCCGTGCGTCAGGCCCTCGATCTACAGAGCATGCACGGCAAGGAAGGAACCGTGCCAGTGCTGTTCATTGAGACCTGTGGAATTGCTCTGGCCAGTTCGGTGCTGCTCAGGGAACAGACCGGCTTGAATGCCCATGGCAATGGAATGGTGCTCATCCTGTCTAAGCGAGCCCAGGAGCTGCAGTTGATCTGGGGCTGACTGGAAGATGCTTGAGCGGTCTGTGCTGGCGTTGGCTTCGCTCCCATCTCTGATCTGGTCGGCAAGGACCATCAAAGAAGGCATCTTTGATGCAACCGGGATGACACTTGGTCAGGACGCTTGCCTCCAGCCAACCCGGCACGATCTCATCGGCCAGGAACACCTTCGCCCGTCGGGTTTCTGCTCTGGAGTGTCGCCATCAAGATCCCCCGGAGCTCTTCCGAAGCCACGGTTGTCTAGGCCTGTTTGTGGTTGATCGGCCGATTGGTGAAATCTTCCGTCGTCATGAACGGATGGTTATGCGCTCAACGGTTGACGTTTCTCCCAGACACTCGCGGCGATGGTGGGTGATGACCTGACGTTTGGCGATTCAGTGTTTTGTAGACAGCACAACAAGGCGGCGGGCCAAGGAAGCCCGCCTATTGTCTTGCTCAAATCTTTGTCAAGTTGAGTTCCTCACGCCACTCCACCAGTGGTCGCTCCCAACCATCCTCCAAGCGGTAGCTGACGACACATTTTGCTTTCAGGCCCATTTCAAACCCACGGCTCAGGGCGTGGAGTAAATCCTCCAATGATTCGTCCTCTTGCAACGTTTGTAGCATCGAGCCAAAGATCAGCAGAACCGCTAGAGGAGAACGATTTTGCGCCAGGTTGAATGCTTGCAAGCCAATTTCTCCTATTCCATCGATGCCAAATCCGGTGAGCACATGCACGATATCGTGTGTCTCTTTAAGCCGGTGAATGATGAACTCTTTGTCGTTGGTGATCGGTGACGGGTCAATCAGATCGTTAGGTGTGATGCCTTGGCTTTTTAGTTGCGTTGCAAAACAGTGGCCCAAGCTTTCTGCCGGCAGCATTTCCAGTGCATCGAGGTTGATGGCCTCCGGTCGCCAGTTGTCCTGGATCATGACCGCAATGCCTGGCTGGCTCGCCATATGGCGCATCATCTGAGCCGCCATTGGGCTGCCCTGAATACTGGCAGCTACGGCATAAACACTTTTCAAGTCATCGGGATGCTGCAGGAATTGCCTCAGGCCAGACAGCATCCGCAACGACCGAATGCGCTCATCGAGATTGAACAGCATGGTTGGGGCGGCAAGATGCACTGAAGTTTTAGCAACCACATCACAGTGGCATTCAAAAAAATATATTATGATAATTTCTCTCGATGCCGATGAAGCCCCGATGTGTTTGGACACGCGGCTTAGTAAACAATGATCGCACAAGATCTAGCGCAGTCTCTTTGTGTTTATGGCCGGCATCACAGCGCTTTCAAGGCTCGTCTCCTGCTGACTTGCTAAAGAATTATGAATCCCTGATGGCTCCCGCTTTTTGTTCATTCTGTCAGGCATAATTGATCTCTAGAATAGAGAGCTGGCGCCACCTTTGCTGAAGGTTGTCGTTTGCAGGTTGATGTGGTGAATGCCTGTGATAGTGACAACAGTGTGGTGCGCAAGTTCCTCTATCCCGATCTGGCTCTGAGCTCGCTGGGTCTGGAGACTGAGTACCATGCCCGATCTGATTGAGCATTGTTTGACCTCATCAATAAAGACCAGATGGTGTAAACCCAGGCGAGTGATCTTCTTGCCCTTTCCTCTTGGTCTCGCGATCGAGTCTTGATGATCGGTGATGCGCCCATGCCACGAGTGCCTCTGCCGGAGTGGGGCTGTGCAGCGATTGCCGATGCTGCAACTTTGAAAGTCACAGGCCGATGCGGTGATCCAAGATTGCCGCCAAGGTTTTGATCATTCCGCCTCCGCTTCTGTCCGGGCCTGGACCAGGGATCTCATGTTCAGGCACATTCCTGAGCCCAAAATGCAGCAGATCGTGCAGGCGATGGTGAGTGGGCATGGATCCATTCAGGCCCGCACCACCGGCACATCGCTCAGTCGGGTTGTGGCGGCGCGCCCTAGTCGCTGACGCCGCATCATCCAGCTCGGTGCCATCCCGCAGGCGGCCCAGCCGACCGTGCCGTTTCCGTAGCGTTGATTCAGTCGGTCGATGGTGTGCATCAACGCCTCCCGTCGGTGTTGCTCCTTGGGGCTGCAGGGAACCAGCAGGTGGTGCTGCAGTTGGTTGGCTGCTTGGAGGTGCTGCATCAGGACGCCGGCTTTCGCCAGCGGCCGATGCGGCTGAAAAATGCGTGTGACCAGCGGAAGTGCTGCCTTCAGTAAAACGGTGGTGTCATTGCTGGGTAAGTCGAGCCTGGTGCTGGCTGCTTTGCTGTAAAACCCCGGACTGAAAGCGCTAGTACGGGTGTAGATCGTGAGGGCAGCGGTGTGTTGTCTCTGTTGGCGTAGTTTTTCAGCCGCGCGCACCACATAGGAGGCGATCGCTTCCCGTAGTTCTTCGATGTTGGTGATCGGTCGGCTGAAGCTTCGACTCACGCAGGTTTCCTGCTTCGGAGCTGGTGCCAGTGCTAGAGGCAGGCACGCTTGGCCTTGCAGTTCTCGCTGCAACCGACAACCCACCACGCCTGCTTTCGCTCGGAGTACGCCGGTGGGCATGTCGCGCAATTCCCTTGCATTGGTGATGCCGCGGCTTCGGCACCAATGGGCCAGCTTCCGGCCGATCCCCCAGACGTCTTCGATCGGGATCGCCTCCAGCCAGGGATCGGGATCGGCGCAGTGCCCCAGATCAAACACGCCGGCATGGGAGGACATTCCTTTGGCGAGATGGTTGGCGAGCTTGGCCTGGCCTTTGCTGCTTCCCAGGCCGATGGCAATCGGTAGCCCCAGGTTGCGTTTGATCTGGGCGCGCAGCAGCCGGGCCCATGCGTTCAGGTCGCCGTTGGCGGGCCTGGTGAGATGGGCGAAGGCTTCATCGATCGAATAGATCTCGAGCTCTTCCGCCTGGACCTCCAGCAAGCTCATGAGACGCTGGCTCATGTCGGCGTAGAGGGCGTAATTAGAGCTGCGCACCACCACATTCAGACGTTGGAGCTCCCGTTGGGCTTGAAAGAAGGGTGTTCCCATCGCGATACCCAGGGCTCGTGCTTCAGCGCTGCGGGCCACGATGCAGCCATCGTTGTTGGAGAGCACCACCACCGGCTTCCCCTGTAGGGCTGGATCAAAGCTCTGCTCGCAGGAGGCATAGAAGTTGTTGGCGTCGATCAATGCGATGGCCTGGGGCATCAGAGTGGGTGGATCACGTGTATGGCTACGCCCCAGATCTGCACATCGATGCAGCGCTGAAGCTCCAGGTTTGGATAGTCCGGATGGGCGGCCTCCAGATGCAGACCATGCCCATCACGCATCAGGCGCTTGAGCGTGAAGGCGCCATCCAGCACGGCTACAACCACTCGGCCCGGCCTGGGCTCGAGGCTGCGGTCCACTACCAGCAGGTCGCCGTCATGGATGCCGGCACCGATCATTGAGTCGCCGCTGACGCGTAAGAAGAACGTGCTGCTGGGGTGGTGAATCAGCTGCTCATTGAGGTCAATCCCGACGTCCACATAGTCGTCGGCTGGGGAGGGAAACCCTGCTGCGACGCGTGCTTCGGCGAGGGGGAGTGTAAGCAGACGGCGCCGGGACCGTAGCGGCAGCGGCGTGTTCGGGAGCTCCAACGCGCGAACCATGCATTTGACCTTAATGGTACAGATGTTCTATCAGGTGGAGTGGTGTGGTCGCGGCCCGGTGGCGGAGGATGCTTGCTCAACAAGGCTTTTCGCGATGGCTGATGCCCCTTATCTCGTTGCTCTGGCGTTGATGGAGCAGAACGGACGCCGTGCCCTGCCGCTGGGAGGACGATCTCTGCCGGCAGATTCCGCCTCTGGTTTGACCGGTGACAGTCCCCATGCGATCGCCCGTGAGCTGGCTCTCGAGTTGCTGCTGCGGGTTTGGCAGCGCAGCGATGAGGGCTCGCTGCAGAGGGCGGCGGGCCCCGTCAGTTTGCTGTTGGTGGAGTTGCCGATGGAGCGTCTCCCGGAGGATCTGCCGGCGCTCAAAGCGGCTTGGCTCAACACAGGTGACACCGTTGCCTTTGAGGAGGGACTGCAGGCGATCGTTGGGCGGGCCTGGACGGTTGCCATCGAGAAGTTTCAGCCACTCACCTTCACGCCTTGGCCGCGATGAGCTCGGCAAGAGCGTCAGCGATCAATGCCTGGTCGCTGCAGTCGAAGTGAACGCCGTCGAGCTGGGATGGGCTAGCGACGGTCTGCACGTTGAAATAGATCACTCCCATCTCCGCTGCTAGCTGGCGATAGAGCTCGGCCACGGCGATCGACTTCTCGTCGGCGCCTTCAAATCCCCAGGCCAAGGACTGGGGAGTGATCTGGATGGCAGGAGGCGTCATCAGGATGATCGCCGGAGCGTGCACGGGCATGGCTCTGGGGCCACAGTCATGGGCTCTGCGGATGTCGTGAATGAGGATCTGCGCCCCTGTGGTGATCTGTTCAGCCGCAAGGTTGAGATAGGCCTTGCAGTCATTGCATCCGAGGGCCAGAACCACCGTATTGAGAGGTTTGTGGCTGTGGAGAGATGTCATCAACGTGCGCCGGCCGCTGCAGCTGTAATCCGCTCCATAGCGCGCTGCACCGATGGGATCGTCCAGCAGCCAGGTGCGGGAATTCAGCCCTTCTTCAATGACATGCCATTGCAGGGCAGGTCGACGCTCGTGGAGATTCTCTGCCAGTTGCTGTGGCCAGCGCAGACCATCGGCAATTCGACCACTGCCATTGGGATTGAATCCCCAGGTGTTGGAATCACCGAAACAGAGGATGCGTCGGTGGTCAGGCAACGGCGGCTCAGCGTCCGTCACGTTCGGCGATGGCTGCATCCAGGGAGATACCCCGTGTTTCTGCAGTCGTGACAAGGCGGTAGGCCGTGAGGCGATCGTTCACGACATGGCAGTGATCGCCGGCGTCGCAGATGCGGAAGCGACCGCCTTGGATGAAGTCAGCGGTGAATCCGGAGGAGGTTCTGAGCATGCGCATGATTGGCTGTCTCCGGTTGGAGTCATCCTCGGACTGACTGGGCCTGCGCGCTTGAGGAGGAATACCTAAAGCAGGCGACGAATTAAGCGATTGCTCTCATTCATCCCTGCGTCACCTTGTTTAGACCGGACGTACCCCTGGAGGTGGAAGTGATGCATTCGTCAGCCATGTCAACGACACCCAGCAGTGGAGAGTCGTCCCCGGCGTGTCGTTGGCCTCCCAGGCCTCGGGTGATTCAGTCGCTCCTTAGCCTGGCCTGGAGACATCCTCGCTCTGAACGTCCCGCCTGGTTGCGGGCTGAGGTAGGCGAGCCTTTAGGTGCAGATGCTCAGCCATTTGGCGAATAATTAAGCATCGTCTCATTAAGCATCGTCATGCTTCAGCCGTTCAAGACCTGCTCGGCTCAGGTGGGTTGTCAAACCGCTTCTTCGCTTGACTTCAACTGCCACTGAAGGGTGGTGGTGCAGTGGTCAGCTGAGATTGACGAGAGCTGGATCCTGGCGGAGGACGGAGCGAGGGGAGTGATGGGCTCAGCCGTGTTGAGCGTGAAGGCAGAGGTGAGAGCTAGCAGGGCTCCGATCAGACCAGATTCAAACGACATCAGTGATTCAGGCTGGTGGAGGCTCTGACCTCCGGATGTCATCAACGTCGCTGTTCTGGTCAACCGATTCGATAATTCAGCTCACAAACTGCTGTGATGCTGGTCACAACCCAGACCCATGGCTGTGGAAGCAAGGCGGAGATTGGCCCGTTCGAGCTGACGTTTTTTACTGTCTACAAGGTGGTGACTGGAGACCACACAGCATGATTCAAAACCATCTTGCTGGAGGCACACCCTCAAACAGCCATCCTCCAGCGTGGTGACATGCATGACGATTCCTGCTGAATGATGGGGTCATCGTGCGAGCTCTGCAGCGATGCGACCAGGGGCATTTTTGCCTAAAGCCGTCCTGCTTTGGTATCGGATATCAGCAACCAAGGCGATGACAAGTGCTGAGACTGGTAGAATGATCAAGGCTATTTTGGTCAGGAATTAAGAGTCAATCCCTAAACTCACCGCTAAGCTTGCGAGGGAATTAACTCTGTCATGGCTGATCACAACTCAAAGCACTTCCAGCTCATCAAGTTGGAAGACTCATGGATGCTGAAGACATCTCATGTAATCAAAGATCAAGACGGTGATTGGCTGCTAAGCAGAACAGAGCTTCAAGAATTGATGGCTTTACTGGAATCGGCCAGTGATGATATTTAGAGATGCTACATGGTGCAGTGTTTGATCACTGCGCTGCTTGAAAGCCATCCAAAGACCAGTGAATGAATGGAGTTGGTCGGGATTGCATATTTCTATTCTGGGCAAATGATAGATACCTGAGCCTCGAATTGCTTAAAGGATCAGGGGGCAAGCGAACTGATGGTTAAGAGGGAGGCATTCAAGTCTTAAACGGTGAAATAAACTCACTCGCCCCCTCTGATCAGAGTGCACACCAGCAGATGCAGCTTCGGATCGATAGGTCACGTTCAAGACAGGGAGCTTGGCTGATGGCTGTTCCCTATTCCGTGGTTAAAAGCAGTAGCAGGCTGATACTCAAGATCAAACCTGGGATTGATCCGGCTCGATCATGGACTTTCAGCTAGGTCTGAATCAAGAGGATTGCTGCACGAAGGCAACGGACTTGGATTGACTCATTTGCTACAGGTAGGGCGTGGGTATGAGGTCAGCCAGGAGGTCAACGTATACATGCAAAGCGAGTGCTCGGATTAAGGTCTCCGAATAGCCGTGAGATTAAACTCAGATGAGCCTCAGTCAATTTGAAGTGGCCGTTGGTGGTATCAGCTCTATCCCCGTACTATCAGCAATTATATTTGGTCTCTACAAAGGCATGGGCGAGAAAAATCTAGTCAGTACGCAGACAAAGAAGAAAACCACTGCGACGACTACTGCGAAAAGCTCGGCGAAGAACACAAAGGGCGATCAAAAGCCGACAGACAAGCCAGATAAGACATCAACTAAGCAAGCAGAGAACACTGCTCAGGCTGAAAAGTCAAAAGTTAAGCAGCCTAATTGAACTGAGAGGCTAAGCCAGCGAAGCCTGATCATTTCTATTCAAACGGAATGGGATGTAAAACAGTCCACAGATGATCGGCTGGTTGAGTTTGATCTGATATTCACTCTTCTCCGTCAGAAAGCATTGCCGAATGAATATTTGTAGGCAAACAGCTTTATCGAACCAATGGATGTGGTTTGACCGAATCGATTTATTGTTGTTAATACGAGCGTAGAAGCCCTAAGTGTTGGCCGAGTAAAGCTTTTGATAGTAACATTTAATGTCTCTCATGATTCCTTTTGGTGAGATGCATAAATGTTGGGAGATCTTTGAATAAGGCCAGTTTTGTGCACGAAGAGCAATAGCCATGGCGAGCCGCTTCTCTCGCCATTCATACATTGATCCCAATGAGTATGAAAATCGCATTCGAGTTCTGAGTCATGGATCACTTTTATACCCTGCATGCATAAGTGACAAAGAACAAACCGTACGGAGCGAGGTTCAGGTGATACAGGGAAGATGCACAAGAAGGGTGCCGGAACGACGTCTTAGACCCGTTACAGAAGTGCTTTGGTCTTTGCCGATAAACGCTCAAAAGATTCAGGGTCCAAAAGATGTGCGCCCATGTAAAATACGTACAGACTTAAATGTGCTGTATTTGACAATGCTTGGTACTTGATAATACGACGGCAAAAAGCTATGTAAACACCAACAGTATTGGATTGTTGATGAGGACTAGCTTCGAGAAGCCATCTCATTCAAATCATGCAGTCCTATGGGAATCCATCAGTCACATACGACTGGTGGGCAGGTAATTCTGGTGTAGCGAAACGATCAGGGTCATTTATTGCGGCACACGCTGCCCATGCCGGCCTCATCATGTTTTGGGCAGGTGCATTTACTCTGTTTGAGCTAGCTCACTACGACCCATCGATTGCTCTTGGTGAGCAAGGTCTCATTTTGCTGCCCCATCTGGCGGGATTAGGTTTTGGCTACGACGGGGTTGGAACACAGCTAGATCAACAGCCCTACATCGCTATTGCAGCCTTTCACCTGGTTTCATCTGCAGTGTTGGGAGCTGCAGGCTTATGGCACACGCTTCGCGCACCCAAAGACTTGGGTGAAGCAGAGGGACGAGCCAAGAAGTTTGACTTTGCCTGGGACGACCCGAAGAAACTCAGCTTCATTCTTGGCCATCACCTAATCTTTCTCGGTTTAGGTGCCATTGCCTTTGTGGAATGGGCCAAGCATCATGGAATTTATGATGCTGCTTTGGGAGCAGTAAGAACGGTTGAACCAAACATTGATTTGGGGATGGTTTGGGGTTATCAGACCAACTTCCTTTCAATTTCCAGTCTTGAAGATGTAATGGGTGGCCATGCGGTATTGGCCTTTGCTTTGACCATCGGTGGTGTATGGCACATCATCAGTTCTCCTTTTGGGCCATTTAAAAAGGTTCTGATTTTCAATGGGGAGTCAATTCTTTCCTATTCATTGGCAGGTCTAGCACTGATGGGTTTTGTAACTGCGATTTGGTGTGCGCAGAACACAACCATCTATCCGGTTGAGCTGTATGGAGAACCTCTGAAACTTCAATTTGCATTCTCACCTTACTTTTCTGATACTGCTCAGATTGCAGGCGATGCACATACGGCACGTGCATGGTTGGCGAATACCCATTTCTACCTAGGCTTCTTCTTTCTTCAAGGCCATTTTTGGCATGCACTACGTGGTATGGGCTTTGACTTCAAAAAAGTTGGTCAAGCACTCGACAACCTAGGGGAGAGTAAAGTTAGCTAATCTATAGTTCGATCCTCTGCCTCGAGCTGTGATCACACTCAGGCGTTATGCTCTGCAGTCCCCCTAGTTGAAGGGGGATTTTTTTGGGTAGCTATAGGATTAAATATCACATAATAACGTGTCGAAAATCATCTCTCTTCGTATCGCATCAAAGCAAAAGTTGGCAGTCTCTGGATAAATTAACATCAAATAGATACCATGATGAAGCTCAAGCAACTGATTTCGATGGGATCCCTGGGTTTGCTTATCGGGGGATGTTCCTTGAACAATCATGCTGATACACAGACAGAGATGTCTAGCAGTCAGTTAATTGATTTGATGCACGATGGTGGATACATTCTTTATATTCGCCATGCTCAAACAACTGAGGACTGGGCTGATCAAGCATCACCACAGTTAGATATTAATGATTGCTCCACTCAGAGAAAGCTCAGTTCAAAAGGGATCAATCAGGCAGAACAGATCGGAGAAGGGATTAAATTCCATGCAATCCCAGTAGAGTCTGTCAAAACAAGTGAATACTGTAGAGCATGGCAGACCGCAGATATTGTATTTGGCCAATATCAGAAAACTGATCAGCTTAATTTCCTGCCTTGTGAGACATGTAATCAAGATCAAATATCTCAATATAAGCAACGAATAGATCCCCTACTCAATCAAACTCCAAGTGTTGGAAAGAATATTGTTTTAGTAGGACATGATGATCCATTTGAAGCCTCAACTGGAATCTATCCTGAGCCAATGGGAGTGACCTATGTCATTAAGCCGATTCCCAATCAACCCCCAAAAATCATTGGCAAGCTTACAGCTGAAGAATGGATGGTTAAATGAATTATAAGAGCACTGCTAACACTTCAAATAAACCACAAATCGTTGACGTTTACCTGTCTTCGGTCACAGCACAAGTGATTAATGAAACTGATCTTCAATGGCTAGAGAGCAACCAATGGGATGACACATCAGATAAGAAACTAGTAGCAAAACTCTTATCAGAGGTTCGTTCTGGATGGATCAAAATTAAAACTAGAACCAAGGTCAAGGACTATTCAAGTTATTACCAATGAATTCCTATTGTCAACTCAAGCCAAACTCACTCGAAAAACCCATAGAACTGTTGTGGATTGATCTACAGCCAAGTCTCAAGCCTTTTAGCAAACGTTTATCTTGCGAACTGGCAACTATTAACCAGATTGTTAGACGCTGGGAGTTTCACCAAGAACCTGACGAATATTGCACAACACAACTGATCGATTCCTATCTACTTGAAGAACTTCGCAAAAACAAAGATGAAAAGCCAATTTTGATTGGCCATGGAATCAGTGGCCTCTTCGCTAGCAATTTTGCCGCTAAATATCCTGATCTAGTTGAAGGGTTGATTCTTATTTCAGTTGACACAAAGGCTTCAAACTATTGGTTTTCTCATTATTATCAAATGAGGAATTTATACGAAAACCTTGGACGCCAACAGGTTATTAATCATTTGGTGCCAATGTTGCTTGGTAGCGACAATCGAGTTGATCATCAAAAGATAAGTAGTTTATTCCTCAACACACTCGACAAGGAATACTGCAAAGGCTCAGTCCTTAAGCCTATTAATATGGAATCGATAAAGATCCCCCAAAATCTACCTGTTCTGGTGCTAGTTGGTGATAAAGACTTTGTTGTTGATCGACAGTCAAAGCAACGCTGGGAAAATCTACTAAAAAGTGGTGACAGATTTGCTTTTATTGAAGATGGTTATCACTTCCCGCAGCTTTTTAAGTCGAAGCAATGTGCATCAGAAATTGAACGATTTCTGATGATGACATGCAATTTATCAATCCCTAACACACTCACCCTTTTACCTGGCTAATGACGGATTCATTTGATTACGATGTCATCATTATTGGTGGTGGCCCAGCGGGGTGTAGTTGTGCATTGTACACATCCAGATCATCGCTGAAGACACTGATCCTCGATAAAAACCCTGGTGCTGGAGCATTAGCAATTACACATAAAATTGCAAACTACCCAGGCGTCAAAACGAGTATTTCAGGTTTAAACCTGCTTGAGATGATGCGTGAGCAGGCTCTTCAATATGGAGCGGAGTACAAGGTTGCTCAGGTCTATGGTGTTCAACTAGATGAGGACTACAAGTCAGTCTTCACTCCAGATGGTGTCTATCGGGGTAAAGTTCTTGTGTTAGCCACTGGAGCAATGGCTCGGGAGAAGACCTTTGAGGGAGAGGAAGCATACCTTGGTAGAGGCATCAGCTACTGCGCAACATGTGATGCTGCCTTTTTCAAGCAACAGGATGTGGCTGTATATGGTTCAAACCAAGAGTCGATTGATGAATCTCTCGTGTTGGCGAAGCTTGTTAAGCAACTCTACTGGATTCAACCTTCTAAACCCTCAAATAAACTAACTAATATCGATACTTTGACTGACAAGGCTAATGTTTCTATTTTAAAACGTACTAGTCTCGTCTCTATTCAAGGTGATTCAGAGGGAATACAGTCTTTAATGTTATACGAGAAATCAAACTCACGCAAATTCGAGCTCAGTATTGATGGTGCTTTTATTTATGCTGACGGGACAAAACCGATTATCGATTTTCTGCATGGCCAAATTCCATTGGATCAATATGGCGGTGTAAAAACAGATGCAGAATTGAAAACAGAGATGGATGGTGTTTGGGCGGTTGGTGATATCCGTAATACACCTTTTAAGCAAGCTGTAGTGGCCAGTTCTGACGGCTGTATAGCGGCTATGTCGATTGATAAATACCTCAATACCAGATCCGAATTCAAGGTCGACTGGGTTCACCGATAATAAAGGTGGGCAGGAATTATTATTCCTGCCCTGATGTATCACAAGGACGATTTTATTTGTCCGACCCAGTTCTGTAGGCGCTCATCTGATAGATCAGGCTCATTATCCTCGTCAATTGGAAGACCACAAAACTTGCCATCAACTACACTTTTAGAGGCATTATATGTATAGCCATCAATATCTACCTTGCCTACTATATTCGCTCCAGCAGCTAGAAATGCTGTATATAGCTCTTCCATAGCATCGCAGAAAAAGTCTGAATACGAAGAGGAATCTCCAAGGCCAACGATGGCTACAGTTTTACCAGCAAAGTCCATATTTGGAATTTCGGTAACATGTTCATCCCACGATGTACCGGAACGTCCTTCATCCGCACCAGTATTCCAAGTTGGTACGCAGCAGATTAATGATTCAGCATTCACAAGTTCGTCTGCGGACCCGAGATCATCCACATCTTTGGCTTCCGAGCCGGGTAGGAGTTCTTTTAGACGGTCAGCGATATCTTCTGTTTTACCAGTGGACGTTGCGAAGAAAATTGTGGGGCTCATGAAAAAGCAATCTGAACACTTTTATATTGAACCGTCATGCGCTTAAGCGCCTTGATCAATGAGCGTTAAGAGGGTGATCTTTTATTCACGCTTTAACCTCATAATTGCTCTCTCGTATCGGCGATGCTATTACTTGAAAGTCGAAAAAATGACAATGCCTCTTCGAGGCCAATAGTCCGGATTAACTGAAGCCAATTGTTGCGTTCCTTTGTATTTGACTCGATATGGTCAATAAACTCCTCGAGAACTGAATTCGACCATAGTGGCATAGGGATCACCTTCTTGGTTCTCATGGAATCAACCCGGTGCATAGCCATTCATAAGGAATTACTTTCAATGCGGTTGTAGTGAATGATTCAATGCTTTGTAACCTCTGCACATGAGCACTCTATAAATTTGTGCTTGGCTTTCCGATTTAGCAGTTGATTTGAATATTAATCGATCATTCTAATATTTATGAGTTGATGATTATTGAGGATCCCAATTTTTCGGTTCTAGATTAATTGGTTTGGCAGGATTGTCGGGTATAGGCTATGTGTATCTGAAATGGCTGATGGCATTTGTAGTTTCTTCTGCTCAATCTATCTTCCCGTGATCTGAGCTCGTTGGTTCCCTATTTTTCTTTTCTTGAGTTTTGGCTACTGATCGAAGTTCCGCGGGCAACTTTCATCGTACCTATCGTTTCAAGTGCAATGGGTTGAAATTCGTTGAACCATCGATCAACGGCTTCTCGCTCTTCTTCTTCGCATCGTGCCAGGAATTCTATAAGGCGTAGATCCATCGTGTTTAAGGGGTCTCTCAATAGGATGCCTTGCCTTGTTGGGGCTTGACGTCTGCTCCATACCAATGCTTGTTTTATTTGATTCTCACATGTGTAGCCAAGTGATTCTTTCACTGCGTCTATACGATCCCTAGTCACCATTCCTCTCTCAAGCCATTGATTCTTTGGTCTCTTGCCGAAATGCAAGCATCTTCATTTGGGCTAATTTTTGGTATGTGTGTTTTTTGATCCGCAAAACTGCCGCTGGCCCAAGTCTTGATGATTTATGTGCTTCGTTGAGAAGTTTTTCGGTGTTCTCGTTAAGCATCACGGTATCCCAGGTGGCAGAGAGGAAGCCATCACCTCTCTGACCCGGGTGACTCAAGGTGTCGACCACCCAAGAGTCTTCATGACTTTATCGGTGATGGAGTCATTGGGCGGAGGATTGGCTCTTCTCCCTCTGCTTATTTGGTTATCTTGTTTGTGACCAATGTTGCACCCGCTCGTTCTAACTGTGCTTCATTGCTGTTCCTAGTCTGCAGGATTGAATGATCGGTGAAGTACTTCGCCGTGGTGGTGATGTAATTTAGCTCGTTCTGCTTGATTGTCGAATTGGCGTGGCATTGATCCTCTCTCTATCATCAGCTCACTTCACTCGGGCTCTTAAGACTCCTTTGTTCCTTTTCTATTTCATCAATCATGTACTTGGCCGCTCATCGGCCGTCGCTTGGACACGCCAATGGAGCATGATCGTATCTCTGCTTGCCCGCATTGAGAAGCCTTACTGTCTTCCCTCTCGGTGCCATCCTCTCTGCATGCATCGGAGCGACTGTAACCTAAGTAGAGAAGTTTTTGTCAGGTTTAATCCTTTCAGTTGGGCTCTTATCTTTTGATCATACCTCCCATTATGAAGATGTATAGATGGCTTGCATCAATCTTTTCCATTGAATAATTACGAGATCCAGCCCTCTGTTTGATTTGTATTTCTACTGGCCCTGGCTGCTTTTTTATCGTCAACCATTAAATCATTGACCCGCAGCATATTTAACACCATGGATGGCTGTTTGGTTCCCCTCCGTTGCATCATCTTGTTTTCGTCTAGCCCTTCTTCGATAAACAATCATTCAGGTTCAGGGCGAGCATCTCTGAACCTGCCTTGGTGAGTGGAGAAGAGTTGCTCGTGCTCTTCTCTGCTTTCCTTGCTGAAGTGATTCGACTGGCGAGTTCGCTGACTCCACTCGCAGTCACGCAAGTTGGCGTCGTGATCTGCTTCTGCTGTTTGATGTTCTGTTGCATCATCGCAGCTTGGCCATGATCGCTTTCAACCCTTCAGCCAGAAGGGTCTGGGTTGTGCTGGTGGAAATGTCCAAGCCCCCACCAGCCCAACAACCATCCACCCGAGGAGTCTGAGGGGAAGCCATCACCCCTCCGTCCCGGATCAACCCAAGGGGACGACCTCCCTTGAGTCCTCTCTACTTTCTTCGGTCAATCAACCGCTTCTCTCCGGAATGAGTCAGCCTGTGGTGATCAGTGGCTCATTCTTGTTGTCACCAATGCTCCTGAGCTGATTGTTCCGCTTCTTTTGGTCATGTTCGCCTACACCTGATCGGCAATGTTGTCAGGGAGGCTCGAGTAAATTTTTCTCAAAACCCGCTTGATTGTTGCTTCTCTTTTCTTCTTTTTCTTCTTCTTGCTTTTGAATCAAGTATGGATCTAGCTTCTCACTTGGAGGGTGTTGGTGCATGCTCCTCCTGACCCTGTCTGTTGCCTTTAGCCTCGGTGATAGGGGCTTCCTGATTGGATTGCTTTGGCTCTGAACAGCTGTTCCAGTAAGAGCAGTCGGGCCAGGTCGTGTGGAAATGTCATCGGTGATAAGGACAGCCTCCATGAGGCCGACTGCTTGAGCTGTTGTGTGAGCCCATCCGCACCACCAATCACAAAGGCAAGACGTTCCGATCCATACCGCTCGAGTTGTGCGGCGAAATTCACAGAATCAAGCCTTTCTCCTTCTTCCGCCAGCATCACTGTGCTTTCATCCGGTTTCAGGGCCTGGCGTATGCACTCCGCCTCCTTCTCCGGGGTGCTGTCCCGTAGTTCGGTCACAGTCAGGCCAGGCAGCCGTTTGAGGTAGATCGAGATCCCTTCCTGAACCCATGCCTTGCGGACCTTCCCCACGGCCAGAATTCGGCATCGGCTTGGGTTCAAGTGTCATCCTCGTCGTCTTCCAATAAGAGTTGTCCGAACGTCACATACAGACTTTCCTCTTCACTGCCTGGAGGAGCGGTTAAGCGGCGAGGACGTGTGTTCTTTCCCTTGTTGGCCTCTCCCCTAGTTCCTTTCGTGACGTCCGCCATGCCTGGTGATTGATCTTGACCACCACGTTCATTGGAGTGGCCCGATTTCGTTTGATCCTGGCGTCTACGCTCTTCATCTTTTTTTTGTTCGGCTTGTTTTAGCCGTGCCATTAGATGGTCAGGAATATTACCGTCATTGCTGACCTTCATCAGCTCATGGAAGAGCAGTTCGGGATCGTCTTCCGTCTCTACACGATGGCGTTTAGGGCTTGATTTGGAGTCTGGCGCAGTCTTTTGCTGTGGTGCGTCAAGTGGTTGCGGCAACTCTCGACCGAGCTGCCGTAATCGTTCCAAGCTACGGGGATCAAAGCTCATCAGCAGCCAAGGGTGTCGCGTGTATTGCGCCCAGTTATGGGATTTGTTCCCTCTGCCGCTGCGCAGAGGGATTTCAGCACGTCTCCACGGACAGGCACGTTGGTGAAATCAGCACCGCTGATCGTGACGTTGATAAACCTTGTATTGAAGGCAAAAGCGTCTTCGAGCACAGCATTGGTGAGGTCAGTGCCTTCAAGCACGGCTGAATCGAGAGTGGCGTCTCGTAGGTTGCTGTTGCTGAAGTCGGCATCCTGCAATTTGGCTCCGTAGAGGCTTGCCCCTTGCAGATTGCTTCCAGAGAGGTTGGCCTCCCTCAGATTGGTGAGGTTGAAGGTCACTCCCTGCATGTCACGATCGGCAAAGTCAGCGCCGATCAACACCTGTTTGGCATAGTCCATCGCGGCTTCAGCAGGAGCCAGCGGCAGGGTGATCACCAGGACTAGTGCGAACAAGGCGGTCAGCAGCTGTCGACACATCGGGGGATGGCATGCACCGGATAAGCCTAGGCCGCTTCCGCATTCAAGAGGCCAGGTTTTGGTACGGTTCGTTTGCGGTTGTTGGCGATCAGGCCATTTGCTTCTTGATTGCCTGTTCGAGTTTGTCGAGACGTTCCTCCCTGGCACCCCAAAGTTCGATGAAGACTGGTGCTATGGAATCGTTCATCACTCCTAAACGTTGCTCCCGATAAATCTGCTTAAAGATCGCATCGACGTCATCGCGATATGGCAGATCAATTGGCCTGATGCCGTCATCCTCCATCTCGACAGGCCATGCATTGGTGATTGGGAGAAAAACCAGTAGGTCCAAGTGCTGGAGTGATTCTCTTGCATGCGGCACCATTGCTTTCACATAGGCATCGTTGATATCGCTAGTTTTGCAGTCGGCAGTGTATTGAGAGTACGCAATATAATCAACTGGGCAACGATCGAAAATGACGCAATCCGTATGCTTTTGGAAGGTATTGATTCGCCCTATGCTGTAATACATTTGGATTCCATTGTCTAGTTTGCTGCATTGATCGCGAAATCGAATCTTGTAGCCCTCGTGATGTAGTACGCGATAAGGCTCTTCTTCTCTGGCGTAATGGGGATGACGGTTCACCCAGTCACGGACAAGGGTGCTTTTGCCCTGGGAGTGAGCACCACTGATCGCAATACGCATCTTGTTGCCCTTACGTGACTTGTTTTTAGCGGAATGATCGCGCGGCCAAGTGATCGCAGCGATTCATTGACATTTGTTGTCAATGGATCTCAATCAACTGGTCCAGCAATCAACAGACTTCATCTCTCTCCTGGGCTAGATCTTTTCACCAGACCAGTATTTCTGTCTGTTCTCCTGGCGTGCTGTTGGTAAGTGCTTGTTCGCAAAAACGGATTCCGCTTCGACAGTTCCGCCTTCTTGATTTTGACTGACCCCTCACCATCTGTCTCGCCACTACACCTGTGTCTGCGTCGTTGCTGGGGAATGGTTCTGGTCAGACTGGATCTGCCTGCAATGCTCTCTCCCCATGACGGTTTGGATCGTGGCCTTTGGGCTGAACGGCGCAGCCGCGATCTGTTAGTTGCACATGGTTGGTGTTGTGTGGATCAGCGCTGGCGTTGTCGTTACGGAGAAATTGATCTGCTCATGCTCAAATCCTCAGGTCAGAAACAGCGGTTGTTAGTCGTTGAAGTTAAAGGTCGAAGACGCTGTGGTCGCGATGCCTGGGGTCTCTCTGCGTTTAATGCCACCAAGCGTCGGAGACTGTTCCGGGCGGTTGACTGTTGGCGACAGGCTCATCCTTGGAGCGATGACTTCTTGCTCGAGCTGATCTTGGCCCTGGTTCCGCTTCCCCCCGCCCATGGTCCCGTCCGCTGGATTCCTCTGATGGACGCCACGCCTGTCCATCCTTCCCCTTGATCCATCAGGCTGGAGACATGAGTTTCTCTGGTCACTCCGCTCGAAAACGCTTTGGTCAGCATTGGCTTCGTGATGCGCGAGTGCTTGATCAAATCCTTGCGGCCTCAGACCTCAGCGCTGAGGACTGGGTGTTAGAGGTCGGCCCTGGTCGTGGCGCTCTGACTGAACGCTTGCTCAGTTCCCCTGCTGCTGCGGTCCACGCAGTGGAGCTTGATCGTGATCTTGTCGCAGGCCTGCGTGAGCGTTTTGGCGATCATTCTCGGTTTTCCCTTTGTCAGGGTGATGTGCTTGATGTCCCGCTCACCTTTGCCAACGGACAGGCGGCCACCAAGGTGGTGGCCAATATCCCCTACAACATCACTGGGCCACTCCTTGAGCGTCTGATCGGGCGCCTCGATCGCCCCTTGAAAACCCCTTACAAACGTTTGGTGCTTCTGATCCAGAAGGAGGTAGCCGAACGCATCCGGGCTCGTCCTGGCGACAGCAGCTTCAGTGCCTTGAGTGTGCGCATGCAATTGCTTGCGCGTTGCACGACGGTTTGCCCTGTCCCCCCGCGCTGTTTCCAGCCACCCCCGAAGGTTCAGTCGGAGGTGATTCAGATCGATCCGTTGCCGGCGGATCAGCAGCCTGAACCTGCTCTAGCCATCCGTGTTGATCGCTTGTTAAAGCAGGCCTTTCAGTCCCGTCGCAAGATGCTTCGCAATACCTTGATTGGGATCTGTCCTCCTGATCAACTCCATGAGCTCGCCAGCGCAGCTGGCTTCAATTTGCAGCAGAGGCCTCAGGAGCTGGCACCGTCTGTCTGGATTGCATTGGCGAGGGGTTTGAATCAGGCCCACACCCCAGCTTGATCGGATGACGGCCTCCGTTCGCGTTACCGCTCCCGCCAAGATCAACTTGCACCTTGAGGTGCTTGGCTTGCGAGACGACGGCTTTCATGAATTGGCGATGGTGATGCAAACCATCGACCTGGTTGATGTCCTCACTTGCGAGAACACCTCTGATGGCCTGATCCACCTCAGTTGTGATGTGGAGGATCTCAGTACGGGACACGACAACCTGATCGTCCGCGCTGCGGAGTGTCTGCGCAGTCGTTCCGGTTTTAACGAACTTGGAGCTGCGATTCATCTCACCAAGCGCATCCCGATTGGTGCGGGTCTGGCTGGTGGATCTAGCAATGGCGCCGCTGCTCTGGTTGCCCTCAATACCCTCTGGGGTCTCGGTCACAGCCGCAAGAGCCTGGAATCCATGTCCGCTGAGCTGGGCTCCGACATGCCCTTTTGCATCGCTGGAGGGACTCAGCTCTGCTTCGGTCGAGGCGAGGTCTTGGAAGCCTGCCCGTCGTCTGTCGCCCCGATGGGTGTCGTGTTGGTGAAGGATCCCAGTGTCAGCGTCTCGACCCCTTGGGCTTACGGCGAATGCAAGCGCCAGCGTGGCGACTCGTATCTCAGCGGTGAGAGCGCTTTCGAACAACGACGTCAGCGATTGAGATATGCAGATTGGCTTAGGCCATTGCGATCTGATCTGCCGCCACCGCTCCAAAACGATCTCCAGATGGTGGTGGCCCCCCAGATTCCTTCCGTTCGCACCGCCCTCGAGCTGCTTTCCTCCCTTCCTGGTCAATTGCGAGTCGCGATGAGCGGTTCCGGACCCAGTTGTTTCGCCCTCTTCGTTGACCGTGATGCGGCCGACAGGGCCCTAGACCACCAGCGTCGAGAGTTTGTCCAAGCCGGATTCGAGGTGTGGACTTGTTCGTTGCAGGCTGAGGGCGTCAAGCTGGCTTTATGAGCAGTCAAGACACCCCAGGGCAGGAGACCAACCACCGCAGCGACGCTTCAACCCCGTCTGCCACGGAAGCGACGACCAAACCGCGAAAGGGTCCCCTCAGCTTTCTCTCTGGTTCCATCACAAGCCTTCTGTTGGCCTGGCTTTGCTTCGGCCTCAGCAAGAACATGGTGCTCTATTTCGCTGCCCACTCCCCCCATCTGAGTTCACCGATTGGTCAGAACATTGCCACCGCTTTGAAGACTCTGCTTACAGGAATGTCTTTCCTGGCAACGTTCAGCTTTGCGTTCATCGGTTTAGGACTGTTTCTCGTGTTTCTTCGCAGTCTTTTCACAGGTGAGCAGGCAGATGCTGCCTAGGGTTTGCCCATTGACCTGTCTGGGCTTTTCCAGGCGTTGATTGGATGACACCCCACGACCTTGGACTTCTGGTGCTTTTGCTCTCACCTGGGTTGTTGCTCTCGGTGTTGTTGCTCACCACCTTTGCCGCTGGGGGCTGATCCAGCACGGGCTGAGATAGCTTGGCGGCTGACGCCGGCATGGCCGGGATATCCGTAACGCTGTGGCAGGCACGCTTCTCTTCAACGCACTCCGTGAAGCCATCGATGAGGAGATGGCCCTCGATCCTCATGTTTGTGTGATGGGCGAGGACGTTGGTCATTACGGAGGCTCCTACAAGGTCACCAAGGACCTCTGTGAGAAATACGGCGAGTTGCGCGTACTCGACACGCCTATTGCTGAGAACAGCTTCACCGGCATGGCTGTTGGTGCTGCGATGACCGGTCTGCGCCCGATCGTCGAAGGCATGAACATGGGCTTCCTGCTGCTGGCGTTCAATCAGATCTCCAACAACATGGGGATGCTGCGTTACACCAGCGGTGGTAACTACACGATTCCGACGGTGGTTCGCGGTCCTGGTGGAGTGGGCCGTCAGCTTGGCGCTGAACATAGTCAGCGGCTTGAGGCTTATTTCCACGCCGTGCCAGGGATCAAGATCGTGGCCTGTAGCACCCCCACGAATGCCAAGGGCCTAATGAAGGCCGCGATTCGTGACAACAATCCGGTGCTCTTCTTTGAGCATGTGCTGCTTTACAACCTCACGGAGGAATTGCCCGAAGGTGACTACATCTGTGCCCTTGATCAGGCCGATCTGGTCAAGGAAGGCACCGACGTGACGATTCTCACCTACTCACGCATGCGCCACCACTGCCTGAAGGCTGTGGAACAGCTTGAGGCTGATGGCATCAGTGTGGAACTGATTGATCTGATCAGTCTCAAGCCTTTTGATATGGAGACGATTGCCCGTTCGATCCGCAAGACCCACAAGGTGATTGTGGTGGAGGAGTGTATGAAGACAGGAGGCATCGGAGCTGAATTGATTGCTCTGATCACGGAGCAGTGCTTTGACGAACTCGATGCTCGCCCGGTGCGTTTGTCGAGCCAGGACATTCCAACCCCTTACAACGGCAACCTGGAAAACCTCACGATCATTCAGCCACACCAGATCGTTGAGGCGGCTCAGACGATCGTGCGCGAGGGGCTCTGATCGATGGCACGTCAGCAGGGCTGGTTCGCCCTCATCCTCGCCCTGGCGATCGCTGCAGGATCCGTTCTGCTCTCCTTCCCGATGGAGCTTGGTCTCGATCTGAGGGGAGGAAGTCAGCTCTTGCTTGAGGTTCAGCCAGCAGGGGAAATCACCAAGATCACTCCCAAAGAACTCGAGTTGGTCAAAGCCGTTCTCGATCTGCGTGTGAACGGACTCGGCGTGGCTGAGTCCACGCTTCAGACCGTTGGAGATGACCAGTTGGTGCTCCAACTTCCTGGTGAAACCGATCCCTCTAGAGCCGCGAAGACACTTGGTGAAACTGCCCTGCTGGAATTCAGGGCGCAGACTCCCGATAGCCAAGAAGAGATGCAGGGCCTGCTCCGCCTGCGCGCACAAGTGCGCAGCATCCTCGAGCTCAAGCAGCAGCGTGAAGAAACCGATCCTGAATCAGCGCTGAATGCTGAAGAACTCGCCAAGGCTCAGAAGGCACTGGGATTGGATGCCTCGGCCGGCAATGAACAGGAGCAACTTGAGCAGTTGCTCAACAAGGTGAATGGGCAGATTGCAGCCCGCTTCGAACCTGCCGCATTCAACGGCAAGTTGCTTGAACGCGCCGGCCGCAGGCTGAATGATCAGACGTCCAATTGGGCCGTCACCCTGACTTTCGATGCTGAGGGTTCACAAGCTTTCGCGGACCTGACCCAATCGATCGCGGGCACTGGCCGGCTCCTGGGAATCTTCTTGGATGGTCGCCCGATCAGTGAAGCCAGCGTCGGACCCAAGTACGAAGTTGCTGGCATCACTGGTGGTAATGCTGAGATCACCGGTAATTTCACCGCTGAAGAAGCTAGGGATCTTGAGGTGAAGCTCAATGGTGGTGCTCTGCCACTGCCTGTGAAGATCCTTCAGGTGCGCACCATTGGTCCGAGCCTTGGTGCTGAAAATGTGCAGCGCAGTCTGCTCGCAGCCCTGTCCGGCCTGGCACTTGTGGCCGTGTTCATGCTGCTGATTTATCGCCTGGCAGGCCTTGTGGCTGTGGTGGCTCTCAGCCTCTATGCCTTATTCAACCTGGCGGTGTATGCGCTGATTCCTGTCACCCTCACGCTTCCTGGTATTGCTGGGTTCATTCTCAGCATCGGCATGGCGGTGGATGCCAACGTGTTGATCTTTGAGCGGATCAAAGACGAGCTTCGCCGTGGCAACACCTTGATTCGTTCGATTGAAACAGGCTTCTCCCAAGCCTTCTCCTCGATCATTGATGGCCACCTCACCACCCTGATCAGCTGTGTGGCCCTGTTCACGCTCGGGACAGGTTTGGTCAAAGGCTTCGCGGCGACTCTTGGTATTGGTGTTGTGCTCAGCCTCTTCACCGCTCTCACCTGCACGCGCACACTCTTGCGCTTCCTGATGAGTTATCAGGGTCTGCGACGACCCACGAACTTTCTGCCCCAGCGGCAGCTGCCCACCCAATCCGTCTGAATCACACGCGTCATGATCGCCCTCAATCTCAGTCGATCCCGTCGCCGTGTCTGGTGGATCTCCCTCCTTCTGGTGGGCTTCAGCATTGCGGGACTCGTGCTCTGCTGGACAAACCCTGCCATCAAGGCACCACTGCGTCCGGGTTTGGATTTCACCGGTGGCACACAGATTCAACTCGAACGCAGTTGTGAGCAAGCCTGCAGTGCATTGCAGGCCAGCGTTGTGGAGAAGGCTCTCATCGCTTCTCCCCTTGATGCTGATGGTGAGACTCCGTCTCCCAATCTCGATAGCGCTCGCGTGCAGCTGCTCGATGGTGGTAAATCGGTAGTCCTGCGTCTTCCCACGCTTACGGCTGGTCAGAGTCAAGCCGTGATCGAGGCCGTTGCCCCTGTTGCCGGTCCCTTCCTTGAGGGCGGTCAGTCCGTTGACACGATTGGTCCCAGTCTCGGCAGTCAGTTGCTGATCAGCAGTCTCACCTCGCTGGGTGTTGCCTTTGCCGGGATCGCTCTCTATATCAGCTTTCGCTATGACGGGCGCTATGCCGTTTTAGCCCTGCTTGCTCTTGCCCATGACGTGGTGATCGTCTCCGGTGTGTTTGCTTGGTTGGGGCTTGCAATCGGTTTGGAGGTGAACAGTTTGTTTGCTGTCGCCTTGCTCACCATCGCCGGCTATTCGGTGAATGACACGGTTGTGGTCTTTGACCGCATCCGTGAAAAACAACGTGAGAACGCCGATCTGCCCATCACAGATCAGGTTGATCGTGCTGTGAGTGCCACGCTCACTCGCACTCTGTACACCAGTGGCACCACGCTTCTGCCCCTTGTGGCCTTGATTTTGTTCGGTGGTTCCACTCTCTACTGGTTCGCCATCGCTTTGGCTCTGGGTGTGATTGTGGGCAGTTGGTCCAGCATTGCTCTGGCCCCCTCACTGCTCACCATCTGGTCCAGGCGTTCGCCCTCAACTGCCAGTGCCTGAGCCCAGCACTCGTTTACGACAGCAGGGTGAACGCTGGTTCCCTCTGCTGCTGCTGTGCCTGGCCTTGCTTGACCTCCGCACGGAATTGCTATTGCTGCGGGATCACGTCACATTCACCAGCATCAGTTTCGCTGTGCGACACCATCTGTTGGCATTTGTTGTGCTTGGCGCGTTGCCTTCGCTCTGGCATCGGTATGGGCCTTCAGCGAAGCGTTAATGCCTTCACTTCAGGTTTATGTCCAACGGTCCATGATCTGACGCACCACCACTAATTCCATTCCCACCTGCAGCACAACGACTAATGGAAGGGCCAAAAGGACCCCTGGAAGTCCAAGCAATGCTCCAAGACTGAGCTGGGCCATCAACGCCACAGTGGGCAATAAATTGACAGTGCGACGCAACAGGATCGGCGTGAGTACAAACGCTTCCAGGTTCTGAAGAACAAGGCGCAGCAACAGCACCTGCAGCATCAACCCTGGTGACACCAGCAAGGCCATCGAGAGCGGCAGCAACGTTGCCGCTGTTGGCCCGATGGTGGGTACAAAGGTGAGAAGGCCGCAGACCAGAGCGCTCAACAGTGCCAGAGGGGCCTTGAGCAGGGTGAGCCCCAACCAGGTGAGCAGAAAAACGCTGGTGGCGGAGAGGGTCATGCCAGCCAGCCAGCCGCCCAGTGCCGTTCGGCATTGATCGAGCACTCGTTTCATCATGGCCCGCCCCGGACGGGGCGTGGCAGCGATCAGCATGCGTCGATGCGAGCCGGGATCCAGCACCATCAACACGGCTAGCAGGCTCATCAGCAGCAGCTGAACCAGGCCATTGGCTGCTCCACCGGCCACGCCAAGGATCTGGCTTCCAAGGGGCTGGATCCGATCCCAGCTGAACTGGGTTGGCAGTCTCTGTTCAAAACTCTGCAGTCGAGGATCGTTGGCCACGATTGATTTGAGCTTGCTGACCACGCTCGGGACCAGTGCTCCCAGTTCTTGCACCTGGACAAACAGTTCCGGCACGAGTAGTTGAAGGACCAGGCTGCCGCCGAGGACCAGCAGCAGCAAGACCACCGCTAAGGCCACAGGGCGTGGCAGCCCAAAGCGCTGCAGCTTCTGGATTGGAACGTCCAGCGCCACCGCTAGCACCACCGCACCAAACAACACCAGCAACACCCAGCGCAGTTCCCAGATCAGCAGGGTCAGCACCACGAGGGTGAGAAGAATGAGGAGGTTCCTGGCGTTCATGGCGGCCCCTTATGTCATCGGGCTGAACGAGCGCCGTTCAGGTTTCCAGCGATCAAGCATGTCGTGAATGACGACCTCTCGGATCAACACCTGAAGCACCACGGTCAGAGGCAGAGCCAGAAGCAGCCCGAGCGGACCGAAGATCACGGTGAACAGAAATTGGGCTGTGAGGGTCAGTCCAGGCAGAAGCTTGACCTGGTGATGCATCACTGAGGGGGTGATCACATAACTCTCGAGGTGTTGGATCACCACATAAAGGCAGAGCACTGCCAGGGATTTCCATGGAGCATCCAACAGGGCCACAGCCATAGGAAAGATGGTGCTCATCGTTGGCCCCAGGTTGGGAATCACATTCAGCAATCCAGCTAGCAGTGCATTCGCCATCACGAGCTTCACGCCAAGCAGAGATAAACCGATGCCTGCCAGGACTGCAACACAGAGCGAGCTAATCAGCAGTCCCACCATCCAACTGCTGAGGGCTTCACCACACTGAAGAAGAATTTCTCTGAACCGTCTTCGATAGAAGGAAGGGATCAAAAGAATGGAGGCTTCTCGGTAGGCGGTGGGCTGGACCGCCACCATCAAACTGACTGCAACGACAAACAGAATCTGGATCAATCCGTTGCCAAGATTTCCTGCTAGTCCGAGTAACTGTCTCAGTCCGCCCCCGAGCCCTGAGGCGAGGGTGGCGCCATCTGGCAGAGCTGTGCCATTGGCCAGAAAGCTGGCGCTCCAGTCACTGGCTCCCTGCAGCCCGTAGACCATTCCGGAGATGGTGTTGATCGTGGCAATCGCCAGTTGTTTGAGCTCAAGGGCTGCAGCCGGTAGCTGAAGTAACAACTGCTGGAACTGACTGATAAACGGTGGCACCAAAATGGCAATGCCAATGCCGAGCACCAGCAACAGACCCAATAGGCAAATCACCAGGGCAAGGTTTCTTGCGATTGGCCAACGTTCGCGAAGGCTGCCCACAAGAGTGCAGAGGGCCATGGCCAGCACGATGCCGGCGAACAAATGGATCAGCACATCCCGCAGGCTCCAAAGCAGCAAACAGGCTGCCGTCAGGGCCGCAAGGCCGATCCATTGAGGGAGTTTCACCCGTTTTCGTTGTCACCTTCAGCATTGTCGCCGGAGTTTTCGGCGTAGCCCAGACCATTGGCGGCGGCGTAACGCTGAGCAAAGCGCATAAAACGCTCGAAGTCTGCTTCGTTTTTCCAGGTGTAGGTGGCTTCGAGGGCGAAGGGCTTGCCGTTGACAAAGCGTCCATTCACCTCACGCGTCACCAGCGATCCCTCCTCATCCACCATCCACATGCCGGAGATGTCGCCGACGGTCTCGGGTGCAAGTGCCTGAGGTTCCTCAAACACGAATTTGGCCTGACCGGTGCGGCCATCGCGGCTGCGGGTCATGCGGATGTCTGGCACGACCGGTTCATTCACACCGCGGAAGAACTGAATGGCTGCATTGTTTTCATCTGCCATGGAGGATCCGCTTACGCCAAACAGGGAGTTTAGGGAGCAATGCTGCCCGATTGCTCTGGCTTCGCTACGACCCGCATTAGGCCCTCTTTCAAGAGGTGATCAGCGGCTTCTTCGGCGCCCATGCCAGTGATATCGATACTGCGTCGTTCATCTGCGCGTTCCAGTTCCCGCTCATAACAGCGGTCGTAGTAGTCGAGCATGGCTCTGCAGGCACCGTGCCAGTCGCGACAGGCGATTGCGCCTAGTGCTTGCTCGGTGCGTTGGGGGCCAAGACGGCGACTGATGCGCTGAGTCGCTGCAGCGAGGGCTTCGCTGCCCTGATCTCCATAGACCGCGACAAGTTGATTCACCCGTTCTTCGGCTGGGCGACGGATCTCCAGCACAACGGCGCTCTTCATCTGTGAGACGAGGTCGTGAGGAATGCGACAACGACCCACCTGGGCACTCTCAGCTTCCAGCCAGATTTCTTCGGCGCCATTGCGGCGATGTTGATCCAAGGCTTCCGCCAGGCGGTTCTCGTACTGCTCCGTCGTCGGTTGATCTGGCAGACCCAGCCCACCAAAGCTGCTGCCACGGTGATGGGCCAGCCCCTCCAAATCCACCACTGCCACGTTGCGTTCAGCTAGGGCTAAGAGCAGGTCCGTTTTGCCGCTGCCGGTGCGTCCTCCCAGCAGTTTTACCGGCCAACTCTGTCCGAATTGTTCAAGAACCCAACGGCGATAGGTCTTGTACCCCCCTTCTAGAACGAGAGCTTCTTGATCCACTAAGCCGGCCAGCCAGGCCACGCTGCTGGAGCGCATCCCACCGCGCCAGCAATAAATTCGTAAGCGCTTCTCTGCTCCAGCCGCTTGTCCGAGAGCTTGCGCCAAGGATGAAAGCGATGGCCCCACCAGTTCCAGACCGAGCTCAATCGCCTGATCCCGACCCTGTTGCTTGTAGGTCGTGCCGACCTTCGCCCTCTGTTCATCAGTGAAGAGAGGGATGTTGATCGACCCTGGCCAGTGTCCCTGAAGGAACTCCGCAGGACTGCGAACATCCACCAGTTGGCCTTGTGCCTGCCTGAAGGTCTCGAAATCTCTTGTGGTGTCGGCGCCCATGCCTGACATAGTGGGCCAACGCCGTGTCTGTGAGAGCCGGCCTTGATCCATGCTGTCCGGACTGTCCTCCACCACCAATCTCAGTGTTGAGCAATTGCTGGAGCGATTCTCCAGTGGTTCTCTGCGACAGCGTCGCTCTCTGATCCCCACGATTGAGAACAGAGCCGACGAACTCGCGGCTTTGGGTACGGCCGTGATGGACGGTTTTGATCCTGAGGGAGATGACTGGGCCGCAGGCTGGCTTCTGCAGGTCTTCCAGCGTCAACAGCCCCAGGCACTGCTGCCCCTTTTGGGCTCTTCCAGTGGTTGGTTTTCTGCACCTTCAGCTGTGGGGATCGATTACAGCCCTCTGCAGAGAGATCTTCTGGCTGAGCAGTTTGAAGATGCTGACCGGTTCACCAGTCGAATCCTGAGGCAGCTGGCTGGCGAGGAGGCCGAGAGACGTGGATATGTGTATTTCAGTGAAGTACCTCCGATGCAGGCGCAGGATCTGATCAGCCTCGATCGGCTTTGGACCGCCTACTCCCAGGGACGCTTCGGCTTTACCGCCCAGGCCCGACTACTGGCTGCTCTTAATGGTCGTTATGACCGTCTTTGGCCCCGAATCGGTTGGAAACAAGAGGGTGTGTGGACCCGTTACCCCGGATCCTTCAATTGGACCATGAGTGCACCTGAAGGCCATATGCCCTTGGTGAATCAGCTGCGAGGTGTGCGCCTCATGGATTCACTGCTGAACCATCCGGCATTGGTGTCGCGTCGTTAACACGTCCAGGTAGTGGCGGCGGGCTGAGCTGCCGTTATGGTCAAAACAGAGAACAGCTCTGCCGATGACGTCGGGCTCCCAGACCGTTGTGTCGTTGACCGATAGGCTGCGCTCCATTGCTGTCGTGCCCACGTTCCGCTGGGCTGACTTCATCCTGCCTTCCACGCTTCAACTCAGCCCCCTGCTTGAGCTCCTGCTGGAGCCCGTTGGTTGTGAGCAGACCGCATGCCGGCTTGAGCTTGGATTGCAGGAAGCCCTCGTGAATGCCGTCCGCCACGGCAATGCGGGAGATACGGGTAAGTGTTTACGGGTTCGTCGCATCCTCACCCCTAACTGGCTGGTCTGGCAGATTCAAGATGAAGGCTCTGGAGTGCCTTTCACCGCCCGCCAAGGGCACCTCCCTTCCCGTCTGGATGCGCCCAAGGGTCGCGGTCTCTTTCTGATTCACCAATGCTTCGACGATGTGCGTTGGAGCCGTCGCGGCAATCGACTTCAACTGGCCTGTCGTCGTCCAGGACGCTCTGCTGCACAGATCAACGATGGGGACAGCCAGGATCCTTCAGTTCCCGCTTGAGCCAGAGCAAACCCTGGGATGTCAGAGCACAGGCATCCGCGTTCGTGCCGCCATTGAGGAGCTGCACCAGTGCCCCTGCTAGCAGTTCAGCTGCTCGCCTGTCCGAGTCTCCCTTGAGCTGATGCCAGTTTCGATCGGTGAGCCTGAGCTGCTCGTGCAGCTCCTGGGCCAGTGGAGCGGCCTGAGGGGGCCATGCGGCTTGGCGTGAAGGCATTGCTGAGGTGATCAACATTCCTATCCTGGAGGCTGATCCGCACGGATGAGACCTTGATGGGGATCAGATCGACTCGAGATCAGCCGAAACGAGTGGCGCGGCATCGCTCTGATTCCATTCGGTTATTGCACGTCTTGTCTGGGTTGGTGCGTCTCAACCAGCAGTTGCAGCGAACATCTCCGCCTCGTGGCGGTTCCTTGCATGAGCGACGTCGACGTCAGCGCTCTGAGCTGGTGAAGCAGTTGGTTCAGGCCGGTGACATCTTCCGCAACTTCAAGCCCATTCACTCAGGTTGGTGGCTCTGGAAGGGATTGCGCTGGGGAGGACCAGGCGTCTTGATCGGATGGTGGTTGGCTCAAGCTGCAAGGGGCTGAGGTCCCACCACCACGAGCGACTTTGGATTTAAACCTGTGTTGTCAATCAGTCCTGTAGTGCACAGCAACGCATCTCCGCTCGCTGTCTTGTCCCGGATCCAGGCCTGATACAAAGCCCTACGACGTTGGTCTTCCGCCAACACAAGCCTGTCAGCAGCAACCTGAGGGCTTTCGCCTGGATAGAGGGGAGTGCGCAAAGAGATGCCGAAGCCGCGGGCCTCGACCTGCACGTTCCCTTCCATCAGCACCACTTCAAACGACCAGCCCTGAAGCCAGCGCAGCTGGAATGGGTTGGTCATTGGATCTTTGGCCCATCTAGGGGAACCTTATGGGCGTGCCAGGCATCCGGTTATTGGCATGTCAGCAAATCCCTATGTCGCGGCAGGTTTGAGAGCGGTCCAAACCCTCGTCATGAAATACGAATCGGCCGCGATCCCGATGAAGCCGGCTTGGTTGAGACGGTCATTGATGTTGTCGCTGACATAGTCCCGGTAGTACGGCTCATGAAAGGCTTTGCGGAAATTGTCCATGGCCAGTTCGAACTGGGGTGAATCCGCGAGTTGGATCGAATCTGCCAGCACGAGCACACCACCTGGTTCGAGCACTCGGAAGCATTGATCGATCACGGCTTGCCTGGCTTCAGAGGGCAGTTCATGCATCAGAAACACACAGGTCACGGCTTGAACACTCCCGTCTGCCAGCGGAATTGCCTCTCCATTGCCCTGTAGGAGCTGAACCAGGTTGCTTCCTCCTTGGTTAAGCCATCGGTTGGCCTGGCGCAGGTAGGCCTGTGAGAGGTCGAGGCCCACTAGAGAAACCTCGGGCAGAGCACCGCGGATCTGATGCAGGGTTCTGCCAGTGCCAGTGCCCACATCCAGGATTTTGAGACTGGCGTTGGGACGGTCGTGAAACGAACGCATGCCTCGCTTGAGGGGACCAATCACGCGCCTGCGCATTGCATCAGCTGCCCCGTTGAAGAGGATGTCCACTTGCAGGTCGTAGAGCTCTGCTGAGTGGTCGCTCAGGTAGCCATCGGTTTGATGGTGGAAGTTTTGGAGGTAGTAATCGGGATAGATCTCTGCATCGTTGAGGTCTGGGAGGTCGCGCACGTTGCGTTCTCGGCGTCGCATCCAGGTGGAAGGCAGATCGAGCCACAGGCGTGGGTAGCGCCTGGCCCAGTCGATCCAGGGCAAATCAAAGAGTTGACTCTTTGGATAGAGGCCCTCTTCGGCTTCGCGCCAGTCAAGGTCTTCAAGGTCAGCCATCGCTTGGCGCAGTTGCATGAGCATGTCTGGAGGCACAGGCTCGGTCTGGGGTGTGACGTCTGGTGCGACCAGTTCCATCAACTTTGTGCTGATTTCTTTGTGCGCCAGGCCTGCGAGGCTTCTGGTCTGCTGCAGTGTGCGATAGGCGATCTCGGTGAGGGTGGGCGTCGCCATCGCTTCAGATTGAAGATGTAGAACCGCCATTCCAGCGGATGGATGGCCTTCGTGGTGGATTTTGGTGCCGGCCTCTTTTGGCTCTCGCTCATCGAGCCTTGGACGCCATCGCAGCGACCCGCTACGAAAGTCTTGAAATTCTGTAGTCGTTGATACAAAATTAGAGCAAGGCTCTTGAGGGGTTCTCGCGATGACTGTTCAAACGTCCCAGCACTCAGACGGTGGCTTGATCCAGCGAGATACGTCTGCTGGTGTTGAGTTTTTGGCTTGGTCACACCAGCACGCCCATGACGTCCATCGGCGTGAGGTGGCCCTCGGGCAAATCCAGGCCCATCCAGATCAGCAGGACGGGGCTAACGCAATCGCACAGCAGCGGGCTTGGGCGCTGCGCCAGGGACATCAACGTCGCCTGCATGACAGTGCGATCACACAGTTACGGAATGACGCCTGAGTTGCAGTGACGTTCTGGCAAGACTCGTCAGCGACAAGTAGGGCTTGTTCCGTCAGACTTTGTAGGAGTTGTGGAAGGTTCAGGCATCATTTGTTTTGGGATGGGAAATAGATTTTTCTCAGCATCATTGAAAACAATGCTGACCTTCTATTTGCTCTCCCTCTGCATCACAACTTACCTTGTACTCGGGGCGGAACCATGAGGCACACTCTCAACAGAGCGCGGTGTTTCAAGCTCCATCCATCTCGAATATCTTGATGGTGAGAGCTCAGTCTGTGAATGGAATGATCTGCGGCGATGACGCCATCGTTGCCGAACTGGAGACGGTCAAGGTCTTGGAAGGCCTGCTTAAGAGAGTCAAACGCCCTCACTCCTCAGAGGAAAGGTGCGATGGTCTCATCACCACTTCCATGCCGAGATCTTCAGGGCTCACAATGGGTGTCTCGCAAAGGGGAAGCGCAGAATCTTGCAGAGCATCGAATTGTTGGTCGGTTAACCCCCCAACAGCGCACCGGCGCCAGTCGCCAAAGTTTCTGCACAGCAGACCATTGACCATTGGCCAAAATCACCTTGTCGACGGAGCAGAAGTTTCGGATTGAGGCGGCTTGCCGAGAACTTGATCAGTGCGACGACATCGATCAAATCAGGGATTTGACCAAGCAACTGTTGATTGAAAACGCGAAGGTGCGCACAGCTGTTCGTCAGGCTCTTGTGCATCGGCAGATCTACTCGTCCGCTAAGCCCCCATCTTTGTAAGAGCTGTCAGCCCCCAGAGGATTAGCAGGGTCGGGAAGATGACGGGGTCGACCATGAAGGATGTTGATTGCGCTGCAGACAGCTTTGGTCGGTCTGTCAGCGCTGTCTTCTTTTCTTCACGAAGCAGAACCGCCTGCTGATTGGAGTGCCACCGTTGGCTCTCGTAGGCAGGCCAACGTCAAGCTCAGCTTGACCTTGATGCCCAATCCAATTGGCCTGTCACGACACGGCTAAAGCCATCGAAGGTCTAGGTACGAAGCACCCGGAGAATGCAGTGCCTTCCTTAGGAAAACTGCTGAGGCTCTTCTGTAAGCAGCTGAGCTGAGCACTCCCGCTCTCGGTCACAGAGGTGCAGTGGCTACAACAGATCGCCACGCATTGAGGGAGATGCAACCTGACTTCGCGGCCCTACTCATCGCAGCTGCCTTCTCCATCGTTGGCTACGCAATTGTGAAAATGGTTCCAGAGGCCTCCCTCTTAGCCGCATTTTTTCTTGTTGGGCTCCTCTCGCTCAATGTCGCGCTTTCCTTTGCCTGAATCTCAGCAAAGCCAATGAAGAGGTGCGCTTCTATCCCTTCAGCCCAGTCGATCCGCAGGATTGAGGATGCTTGGCTGGCTACAGCTAAGGCACCACAAAACCCCGCTTATGGCGGGGCTTTTTGTGGTGTTGTGCCGGGGGATGGATCAGTCCTCACCTCCAATGACTGCCCTGCTTTCCCACGCCTTGGTGTTGTATTGCTTTCAGCCCGCAGGCATCAGGCTCCCCGGCGGTGTGATCAGTAGCCGTAACGGGGCTGCTGCGAATAGCCATAAGCAGGTTGGTGATACACCGGAGCCTGAGGCGCAGGGGCGTAGTTCACCGTCTGATAGCCGTAGCCAGGCTGCT
>NZ_UCOB01000012.1 GCF_900474295.1 Synechococcus sp. UW140
GAAGGGAGATCTGCGCGATCTGTTGGAGCAACTGCCGGAACTGCAGCGGAAGGTGCTGCGGATGCGCTATGGGATGACGGGTGAGGATCCGATGAGCCTCACCGGCATCGGCCGCATCATCGGCATTAGCCGAGACAGGGTTCGCAATCTTGAACGCGATGGTTTGGCCTGTCTACGTCGGCTCAGCCACCAAGTAGAGGCCTACGTGGCTTGTTGAAGCAGGGTTGTTTGCTGATTGTTGGCTGATCAGTGCGGTTCTGCGCTGATCAGTCTGAAGACTTGTGGAGGCACTCCAGTAGCAGAGTATTGACTTGATCAGGGCACTCGTCATGGGGGCAATGTCCTGCTGTGGCGATCACATGCAGGCTGCGTACCACCGAGAATCGCTCTGCCCAGCTCTGGGCTTCACTGAGGGGCTCCCAGGGATCATGTTCTCCCCAGATCAGATCCACCGGTACGGTCAGTGTCTTGAGCAAATCGGGAGCCAGGTGATCGTCGAAGAGGTTGATGAAACCTCGGAAGGCTTCGGCAGCACCTGGTCGTTGCGTTGGTCTGTAGAGCAGTTCCACAAGGGCGTCGTCCCGATTGCCGCCGCTTGGGTACGCCTGACGAAGCACCCGTTGAATCACTCCAGGACGGGCGGCATTGCGGAACAGGGCTGAGCTCAACCATCGCTGCGCCACGAGGGTTTTCAGCAGCGGTCTGATCCACGCCATCCAGGCCGGCTGGGTGGCGAGTTGTTTGTCATCCATCAGCCGTTGAGCACAGTCGATGAGCACCACGCTCCGGCAGGGACTATTGCCGGGGGTCGCCTTCAGCAGTTGGCTGGCACGAAGTGCCACCACGCCCCCGATCGAATTGCCCACGAGTACCACTGGTTGCTGCACCACCTCACGGCAGAAGTCTGCGACTTGTTCGCCCCAGAGATCGAAGCAGTAGCGCAAAGCTCCGTCTTGATGGACCTCCTGATCATCGTTCTGGAGCAGGGCTCGCGGCTGGCTACTGCTGCCGAATCCAATCAGGTCGAGGGCGTAGATGGTGGCATGGCGGCTGAGAGCCGGGATGGTGTGACGCCAGTGGTTGGTATTGGCCCCGAAGCCATGGATCAGAACCAAGGCCGGACGACTTTGCTGACCGGACTCCTGGCAGCACCAACCCACTTCAAGCAGTTGGTGCTGGGCTCCTTGCCAGTGCCAGATCTGATCAGCTTGCATCGTGCATGCTGTTGCTCGGTTTGTGGCCGAACCAGCGAGCTTCCAGGTCCTTGACCGTCACATAGAAAGGTGGCACCACCCCAAGAGAGAGGACCGTCGCCACCACGAGGCCGCCGAAGATCACTGTGCCCAGCGACTGCTGGCTGTTCGCACCTGCACCGTTGGCCACCACCAGGGGTAGGAAGCCTGCCAGTGCAGCGATGGCGGTCATCAGGATTGGTCGCAACCTGGATTCGGCTGATTCAACGGCGGCTTCGGTAATGCTTTTGCCCTGTGCCAGCTTCTGCTCGGCTACCTCCACGATCAGGATGCCGTTCTTGGCGGCCAGACCGATCAGGGTCACGAGACCGACCTGGGCGTAGATGTTCAGATCAATGGAACGAACAGCAAGGAAAGCAAGTGCCCCGAGCATGGCCAAAGGCACGGTGGCCAGGATGATTACCGGTGTGATGTAGCTCTCGTACTGGGCGGAAAGAACGAGGTAGACGATGAGCACACCGAGCCCGAACACCAGCACACTTGCATTACCGGCAGAGAGTTGAAGTGCGGCAAGGCCTGTGAAGGCCGAACCGATGTTCGTGTAGTTCTGAGCCTTGAACAATTGTTGGATCTTGCTGAGAGCCTGACCGCTGCTCTTGCCAATAGCCTGTACACCCTGGATTAGAACAGTGCGGTTCAGGTTGTAATGACTGATCACCGGTGGGGCGCTGCTCAGGTTTGCTTCGGCGAATTGGGAGACCTGTACCAGTTCGCCAACGCGATTCCGCACATAGAAGCTGAGAATGTCTTCGATGTTTTGGCGCTGGTCCGGAGTGCCTTGGAGATAGATGTTGCGAACCTGACCGCTCTCATATGTCAAGCCGGAGTAATTGCTTCCTGCCAGTGCCGCAATATTGTTCATCGCCTCTTGGTAGTCGATGTTGAGAGCTCCCATCACGTCCCGATTTACCTTGAGGCCGATGGCCGGTGAACTGGGGTTGAACTGGCTGTAGATGCTGGAGAAATCGCCGCTTGCAGTTGCTTCTTTAATCAGTTGGCCTGCTAGATCAGACAGATCGTTGAAGCTGTAAGTACCATTGCTGAGATCATTAAATTGGAAATAGAAGCCACCCTGGGAGGAGAAACCTGGAACTGCAGGAGGTCCTGATGCGGCAGCAAGTCCATCGCTGAGCTCGATCAATTTTGCATTGAGCCGAGTCACAATTGCCTTTGAACTATGCGCGGCTCCTTTACGTTCCTCCAAAGGCTTGAGGCCGAAGAAGAAGATGCCTTGATCGGGGCTGGAGCCATTGAAGCCGGAACCGTTGATGATTGAGGCGTTGTCTACGTCCTCCTCTTCGCTTAGGACCTTGGCGATCTGAGCGCCGAGCTTCTTGGTTTCAACCAAGGAGGCACCATTTTGCAGTTGGAAGATGCCGAGTCCATAGCCTTGGTCTTCATCAGGAATGAAGGCTTTTGGTAGAGCGGCAAACGAGAAGCAGGTGAGAACGATGCCTGCTGCCAGACCAATGAGGATGAATCTGCGCAGGGCAATTAGCTTGTTCAGCAAGCTTCCATAGGCTTGTTGCAGCCAGTCGAAGCCTTGATTGAAGGTACGGAAGATCTGAGGCAGATTGGCACCAGCGATAGCGCCCACAGCGACACCGGCGAGATAGGTCCAACTGCCAAAAGCGGCGGCACTGAATTGTCCAAAGGCGAGGCCCACAATCACTCCAACCACGATCCAGTTGCGACCTCTGGGTTCGGGTGGTTTCTGTTTTTCGAGAATCAGGCCTGAGAGCATTGGCGAGAAGGTGAGGGCATTGAACGCTGAGATCGCAATCGAGAAGGCAATCGTGAGCGCAAACTGCTTGTAGATAATTCCGATGCCGCCGGGATAGAAGGCCACTGGCACGAAAACTGCCATTAGGACAAGGGCTGTGGCCACCAGGGCGCCGAACAATTCACCCATGCAGGCCAAGGCTGCCTCGCGAGGTTTCATGCCTTTCTCGATATTGCTTGATACGGCTTCAATCACCACGATCGCGTCATCAACCACAAGGCCTGTGGCCAGCACCAGGCCTAGGAGCGTGAGTTGGTTGATTGAAAATCCGAAGACCTTCAGGAATGCAAAGCTTCCCACTAAAGAGATCGGGATCGCCAGACTGGGAACGACAGTGGCGCGCCAATTTTGGAGGAAGAGAAACAGAATCACTAGCACCAAAACGATCGCCAGACCGAGGGCGTCGATCACCCCATCAACGGAGGCTTCGATGAATTGACCGATGTCATAAATCTGATCGACACTCACCCCGGGAGGGACAATGGCATTGAACTGGTTGAGTTGTTCCACCACCGCATTGGAGACATCAAGGGCATTGCTGGATGGTGTTTGATAAACCGCGAGGGTTAGTGCTTCGTGGCCGTTTTTGTCAATTCCTTGAACTGAGAACGAGTTGGTCCCGTAGCGCACCTCGCCTACGTCCTGGAGTTTGAGCAGATTCCCTGAAGGAGAGCGATTGACGATCAGATTATTGAAGTCTTCGATTGAGATGAGATTGCCATTATTTTCAACTAAAATTGGGTAGGTATATGCCTGATTGCCTGATGCTGGCGGACCGCCAACAAGCCCTCCAATGGCGACGCTATTTTGGGATTGGACTGCGTTGATGACATCCTCGGCAGTGAGCTGGTTGGCTGCAAGCTTTTCGGGATCGACAAAGAGCCAGTACGCAGGATTGGCTCCCCCGAAAACGGTGACCGTGGCGACCCCCTCAATCCGTGAGAGGGGGTAGTAAAGCTGTTCATACACCAGTCCGTTTAAGTAAGCAGAATCAAATTGCCCCTCAGTTGAGCTGATCTCATAGGCAAGCAAAATGGAAGGGTTGCTCTGTTTGACCGAAACTCCGGTGGCTGCAACCTGCCTAGGTAGCTGTGGCTGGGCCAGGGAAACCCTGTTCTGCACATTCACCTGGTCAATGTCGATATCAGTTGTCTGGTCGAAATAGACATTGATCGTGCTGCTGCCGGTCATGTCGCTGTTCGACGAGATGTAATTGATTCCAGGAACGCCGTTGATCTGCTGCTCTAGAGGATTGGTGACGGCTTGTTCGGTAACCTCGGCATTCGCTCCGCCATACACCGCAGTGACTTGGATTAGCGGATTGGCGATATTCGGCAGGTTGGCGATTGGCAGGGTGGGAATCGCGATCACGCCGAGCAGCACAATCAAAATGCTGCAAACCGTTGTCAGGACGGGGCGCTTGATGAAGTTGTCAGAGAAGGACATTTGTACTCAGTTCGTTCTCTTGTTGACCTTCACCGGCATGCCATTGCGAAGTCGGCTGGTGTTGCTAACTGCCACTTGATCCCCGGACTGAAGACCCGACTTCACGGGGTAGTGGTTGTTTTGTAGACCCCCTAGTTCAACCTTGGTCTGGATCACGATTGGTGTGTCTCCAGGTAGCTGCTCCAGCATTGTTAGTGCTTGCTTGGAGGCATGCGCTGACGCTTTGATCGCCGGCAACGCTTGCTTGACTGGAACCAGTCGATACACAAAAGGCTGCTGGGCCTGCATCATCACGGCCTGCACCGGCACCGCCAGTTGTTCCTGTTCGCCAGTAATGATTTCGCTCTTGACGTACTGGCCTGTTTTCAGCTGTCCGGTGAGGTTGGGAAAGGTGGCTTTCACCATCACCGTGTTAGGTGCGTTCTTGCTGCCGGGAAGACCGAAGTAGGGGGAGATGAAGGTGACCTCACCCCTACCTGTCACGGGGGGATCGGTTTGGGACGCCACTTTTACGGTCTGGCCAGCTTTGACAGCATCGGCCTGTGATGCTGGAATTTGCATCAGCGTCCAGAGCGTGGTGTTTTCGACGATTCCTGTGATGGACTGGCCAGTTTTGACGTAATCCCCAAGCTTCACGGTGTCGAGATCGCCGACGATTCCATCGATGGGTGATCGCACATATTTGTATCCAAGTGTGGCCGCATCGGCGAGGGCCTTATCCCGCGAGGCGATTGCCTGGGTGACATAGCGATCCCGTTGTTTTGCGGAGGCGGCTCCTTGTTGGTAGAGGAACTCGTAGCGCTCTGCATTTAGCCGGTCAGTGCGGGCTTGAGCCTTGGAGGCGTTGAGGGATGCACTTTGCTGCACGTTATCGAGCACCAAGATCGTTTCGCCCGCTTTGACGCGCTGGCCTTCGCGGGCCATGATCTTCACTACGCGGCCTTCGCTTTCCGGTTTAAGTACCACGTTGCTAGTGGATTCCAGCAGGCTGATGGCCTGAAGTCTTGGTTGGAAGTTGGCCGTTTTGATCCGGGCGGTATTGACAGACAGGAACGTTGATTCGTGCTGGTGATGACTGCAGCTCGCAAGCAGGATCACGGATGGCAGCAGGGCCAAGACCGGGATTTGGCGATGCATCATCACTTGTTTTTTCTGACCCTAGCTGGGGTTTGGGCTTCCAGTCTTTTTGGTTAAGGTCACCTTACCCAGCCTCACCGGTCTGAGTAGAGCTTGGTAATGCCATTGTCGATGGCGGAATAGCACTTCTGCAGCTGCATGTCGCTGATGCAGAGCGGTGGCAGAAGGTACACCACGTTGCCAAGGGGCCGGATGTAGACGCCATCCGCAAGGCAGAGACTCTGCAGTTGGCGCCCTACTGGGTTGAGATAGCTCGTGCTGCCGCAGTCGAGCTCGAATGCGGCCATGGTGCCGAGGCAGCGGACTTGTTTCACCATGCTTTGGGCCGCGAGTGCTTGTAGGTGAGGTCTGTGTCGGCTTTCAAAGTCGCTGAAGCGCTCGGGGTGTTGTTCCAGCAGATCGAGGCTGGCGAGCGCAGCCGCACAGCCCAGCGGGTTGGCGGTGAAGCTGTGGCCATGGAAAAAGGTTTTTAGGGGTTCTTCGCTGATAAACCCGGCAAAGACCCGTTCGCTCGCCAGGGTGCCTCCCATGGGTAGGAAGCCGCCGGTGAGTCCTTTGGAGAGGGCCATCAGATCCGGCTGAATTCCCGCGAGTTGGGATGCGAACAGGTCGCCTGTACGGCCGAAGCCCGTCATCACTTCATCAGCGATTAGCAGAGTGCCTCGGTCGCGCACGCGAGCTTCCACTGCCCTTAAAAATTCAGGCCGAACCATTCGCATCCCTGAGGCGCCTTGGATCAGCGGCTCAAGAATCACGCCGGCAGTGGGAACGGCCAGGGCTTCCTCTAGCTCGTTGAGAGCTTGTGCCTCACGCGTTTCAATATCGGTGTCTCCCCAGTGGGTATGGGGCCAGCTAATGCGGGCCACATCAAACAGCAGTTCGTCGTATGCCTTGGTGAAGACGGAGCGCTCCCCTACGGCCATAGCTCCGAAGGTGTCACCGTGATAAGCCCCTTCGAAGGCCACCAGACGACGTCGGTCACTGCCTTGATTTCGCCACCATTGCCAGGCCATTTTCAGCGCCACTTCCACTGCAGTGGATCCGTTGTCTGAAAAGAAGAGACGGTCCAGGCCGCTGAGGGCTGCCAATCGGGTGGCGAGTTGCTCGGCAGGTTCGTGGCTGAAGTTGGCGAAGATCACTTGCTCCATCATCTGGGCCTGACGCCCGATGGCCGATGCGATCGATGGCTCGCTGTGGCCGTGCAAGGTCACCCACCAGCTGCTGATCGCGTCAATCAGTTTGCGTCCATCATCGAGTTGCAGCTCACAGCCGGCGGCGCCATTCACCCGAAGCGGCTCCGGATGCAGGGCGACTTGGGTCGTGGGGTGCCAGAGGTGCGGGTGCCAGGGCATCCAGGTTAATTAGATTGTAGATATATAGAATCTATGGTGGCATGTTGCTTAGAGCATGCGTTTGCATGGCTGCAATTAATTCAGATAGCCTTTGCCGTCATTGCAAGTTGATATCGATGAAAACCAATAATATTTAGAATGAGTTGATTTGCCTTCAAGGGCCGCTAGTCTACCTGGCCGCCATCAATTGGTTTGCTGCCAAATATCAATTTTTTTGGAGTTCCTAATTGGTTGTCTGGTAGGTCAATGTTGTGGGATGATATAAAGTTTGATGAGGATTAATCAAGCGACGTTTGTAGGCATCTATGGACTGGTGCTTTGCGCGCGTCTGGCTCATCCACATAATACGCGCTTGAGCGTATGCTTGCTCATTTTGCCAATTCTGGCGTCCAGGCTAATTATATTGTTCAAGACCTACTCTCGAGCGATAGTTGCACTCTGCTGTCTGGGCTTGGTTTGTTGGCTGCTTGATTCATGGCTTAAAGCTTATTCGCTGACGCCTTGTCGGATCTTCTTCTTCTATTAGGATGTTTATCGTATATGGGAATTTGCTTGTCTCCGGTTAGCGGCACTTCTGTAGTTAGACTTCTGGTCTGCATCTCCACTGCTTTGGCCAGCTTTGGTGGAGTTGTTCATGCCTTTTCTAGTGACCAATCGCTGCTGCCGGATCAGCTGCAGGAGGCCCGTGACCTTCTTGAGTTGTCTCAGCGTGCCGATTTGGATGGAGTGATTGAGGCCGCCCTTCTTCGCAATCCGAGGCTCCTCTCTGCATCCCAAAGGATCGAAGCACGACGTTCTCAGCTTTCCTCTTCTGAGCGTCGATGGCTCCCTAAGGCTCTATTTAATACTTCTGGCGATCAACCTTTGCTTGGCCAATATTTTGAGACTGATATTGCAAGGGATCCAAAAAATGATCTCGCATCCTCTCACACATTTGATAACTATGGTATTGGCTCACTGAATTTGCAAGTCTCCTGGAATTTCTGGGAGCCTAGTCGTCAGCCTGCTATTAACGTTTCTTCTTTTCAGCTTGATGCAGAGAAGTTGACCTTTGATGTGATCGCACGCAGTATCGTTCTTGATGCTCAATTGGCCTACTATGAGCTGCAGGAGAACCAGCATCTAATAGATATTTATGAGGGTATTTACCATCGCAATCGCCAGCTTTTGGAGATTGTCGAGTCCCAGTTCAAAGGTGGTCTAGTTCATATCGGTGATGTGAGTCAGCAGAAGACTCTTTTGCTAAGTCAATTGATCACCCTGGATGGGTTGTATAGAGTGCAGCTTCAGGTTGCTTCAGACTTGGCTCGCATTATGGGGCTACCGTCAGGGTCTGCTGTGCTTCCTATTGGATTAGGGACTGACCGCCTGACGACTTGGGACCTGGATTTGAATCAATCCATACAAGATGGTCTCGCTTTGCGTGAAGAAATTCGTATTGCTTTGGCTGATGCAAATGCTCAAGATTGGGAGGCTCAGCGCTTGGTAAACCTTTATTTGCCAGTCATGGGCCTGAGCGCTAATGGCTACAAGAGTTATTCTCGGGGAGTTTTTGATGGAGACATCAATGGCAATAATAATTCTTACCGAGCAACTAATTCTTATGCCGAATTGACTTTAGGACTCGGTTTTAATTGGAATTTTTATGATGGTGGCGTTCGCGCTGCCCAGGCTGCTGCAAGCCGTAATCTTGCTGCTGCTCAGCGACACGATGCAGATGGAGAGCGGAATAGGGTGGGTAATCAGATTCGTAGTAGTTATGCCGCTTACCTGACAGCAAAACATGCTTTGCCTGATTCGGAAGAAGCCATCCGAACCGCAAAATTAGCAGTGGATGTGGCCTCGCAACGTTATGGCGCTGGCATTGGTGATATCACAACTGTTGTTCAAGCGACACAGCTACTCGGCGAAGCATCTAGGCAACGTAAGGCTGTAAGGCTGACTTATCGAAATGCAGTTGCAGAGCTTTATCGCTACTCTGGACTATGGCCGAAACCCTACCGAAGCCAAATTCGTACGTTGCTTAAACTAGACAATCCTTGACTAATGAATCATTCTAAACATCAAATAAATTCGTCGGTTCGCTTGATTTCTTCCCCGCTTAGGGCCGCTATCGCTATTACGATTTTCATTAGTGTAGGTGGCCTTCTTTGGGCATGCTTTGCAAAGATACCTATTTATGTTGATGGCTTTGCAATATTATTACGTAGTGGAAATAATCGCCGCTTGCATAGTCATGCAGAGGGTGAGTTGAATCATAATTTTAATGCTGATGGTGTTACCCCTAGTCAGCTCGATAAGGATCTGTATGCGATTAGCCATCTTGGTCAAAAGATGGATTCCAGTAAGAGTGCTCGCCTTGCCGAACAAGTCTTAGTCATGACTTCACAGCGGGAGCGATCGCAAGCTGGAACGGATACGGACAAGTTGCTACCCCGTGGAACATTGCTGAGCTGGATCGACTCTCCTTCTGAACGAGCAAATTTAAGTGACAGTCTTAATTACTATAGGCTGACAGAAAAGGCAAGAATCTCGACAGCTAAAGAGTTAAGTACAATTGATCTTAGGCTTCAGCAAAAAATTACTTTGCTTGGTCGAGAACTACAAACTCAGACGGATTTTCTTGAGACAATTAAGACACTTGGTTCTCGTGGTTATGCGAGCAAGGTCAAGGTTCTAGATCAGCAAACTAAAGTCGACGCTATTCTTAGTGAGATCCTCTCCCATCAAGAGAGACTTGCTGCAAACAAAGCACAGCTTCTGCAAGCTGAGATTGCGGCCGAGACGGCCAGTACTGACCTTGTTAAGGAGCTTAGAACGTATGCAGGTCATAATTTAATATTTGCGGAGCATGATCTTTATATATCAGGTATTTTGGCTCCCAACCTTACTCAGGTGAGGTCAAAGGACCCTGTTCTTCGTGTTTCTCGTGAGTCTGCTCTACGTCTTCCTGAGGTTATTCCTGGTTTTCTTACTCAGCAGGCGGCTCAACAGGTGCGTCCTGGCATGAAGGTGCTTGCTACTCCAATAGGTATGAGCCGTGCTCAATATGGTGGCATGCTTGCAGAAGTGGTCCATGTGAAAAGGCTACCTTCATCGATCACTCAAATTCGTGAGAATGTGGGCAGTGAAGGAGTTGCTAATGAATTGACAACATTGATTCCTCAGCCCACTCATATAGTTATTGAGTTAGAGGCTGATTCTTCTACTCAAGATTCTACGAAGGAAGGAATTAAGTGGTCTTCCTCTGGCCAAATTCCTTACCCTATCCGTCAAGGTGATTTGTTGAGTATTCAGATTACAACACAAAGAGTTCGCCCTATTAGCTTATTGATACCTTGGCTTAGGAAGTTCTCTGGCACTAGTGCTCCAATGCTCACTCCAGAGAGTAGTGGTGCTGTAAGTAGATGAGCCAGATGTCATTTCAGCCAGAAACAAAACTACCTCAGCTTCTACAAAGTGTGCAGGCTGAGTCTGGTGCTGTAGCTTTGGGTATTGTTTTAGCGTTATATGGGAAGTCATGTTGTTTGAGTGAATTATGTATTGCTAGTGGCGTCACACGAGATGGCACTAATCCTAAGAAATTGTTGCATGCGGCCGAGCACTTTGGCCTGACTGGCGATTGGAAGATATCCAACAACAGGTTGGACATCAAGAATATGATTGAAGATCAATGTATGCCATTAATCTGTGTCGATGAATCTAATTGCTATTTTGTAGTCCTTAATATTAAGGCCACTACGGTTGAAATCTATGACACACGTCTTGGTCGCCTTCAGAAAAGTCTCGATCAGATAGTCGCCAACCAGATATTGGTACTGAGTCCTTCAAGGGACTTTCATACATCTGATGCACTGCCTTATTGGCGGAGTTGTTTGCAATTAGCTTTGCCTCTGAAGTGGGAGTTTATTGCTTTAGTGCTATTGGCCACAGTATCTGTTATACCAATTTTGATGATTGCAGCATGTTCGTCGCAGTTCATAGATCAGTTTCTCGAGCAGAGACGCCTATCCTTCGGAGTACCTATTGTTTGGCTAGCACTCATCGCTCTTTCTCTGAAAGTAGCGATGAGCTTAACCAGTGATGTTCTACTTAGGCGCATGAGCTATGTCCTGGAGAGACGGATGGCAGATGATGTTTTCGAAACATTATTTACACGCTCATCTTCTTTTTTGGAAAGGCGAGATTCTGGAGATATGGCATCTCGTTTAATGTATCCATATCTTGTACCTGGGAGTGCAATCTTTGCATTTCTTTCTCCCGCTCTTGGTCTGTGGACAAGCACTCTAATTGTCATATTTTCAGCCTTCATTTCGATCCCACTATTTCTGTTTGTTTTGACAGGCTTTATTGCAATCTTGATCGCTTCTTACCGGGTAACAGTCAGCACAAGTGATAATTTAACAATTCTCCAAAAAAGCAATAGCTCTCGTTTTTCAATCGCTTTTCAGATGATTAATAACCTGGAATCCCTCAAGTCAGACGGAATAGAGTTTAATATTCTGAACAAGTGGCACTCTTTTTTCGCTGAGGGTGTTCAACAGAATCTATCTATTGGAAAGCAAAAAGTAATTCGCAATGTGAGCATTGATGGGTCTATATTTGTTACCCAAGCCCTTCTTTTGGGTGTTGGGGGGATACTGATTATCCAAGGCAGTGTATCGCTAGGAAGTTTGTTGGCTTTTTTATTCATTCAGGATCAGATTGCAGAGTCCCTTTTTTCTATTCCTGCTATTAGTAATGGATGGCAGTCTCTGCAGGGAAAATTGTTGTTGCATGATGACCTCAAGCAAGCTGAGGTTGATGTTTGGCATAAGCCCTTTGAGCGTACTCGCTCTGACGAATCTGATGAATATTCGGATTCATTTGAGATTGAGCTTGTTGATGTTGCTTACCGCTTTAGTCACCTAGATCAACCTGTTCTTTCTGACATTAACTGCACGATAAAAAATGGAATGCATGTTTTACTTCGTGGTGAGAGTGGATCAGGTAAAACACTTTTCATGCAGTTGCTTTCCGGACTACGCCATCCTTCTGAAGGCACGCAAATGTTGAATGGCACGTCAATTAGCGAAATCGATAGTAATTATTGGCATCGAAATGTTGTTTACTTGGGAGAAGATATACCTTTGTTTGATGGCACTATACTAGAAAATATTACTTGTTGGCGCAGCAATTGTAGCACTGTAGATGTAATCAAGGTGTCTTCTGTTGTTGGCCTAACACATTGGATCCGTCGTTTTGAACGTGGTTTTGAGCATCATCTAGTCAATCCTAATCAGATATTATGTAATAGTCAAAAAATTCAGTTGGGTATTGCTCGGATCTTGTGTGGTAAACCTCGGATTGCGCTGATAGATGTTAATACAGCCGAGCTTCGAAGTGAGGATGAGAAGCGAATTTACAACTTTTGTCGCGATGAGGGCATCTCGCTCGTCAGTCTTTCTGAACGAAGTGCTCATCATGCTCTATATGATCAAATATTATTTCTTCAGAGAGGCAAGCTGTTGTGAATAGCCGAGACGCTGAATATCTCTCTAGTCTGGATAAAGATATTTACTCTCTTAGGCCAGGTCGCAGTGAGATTGGCCCTGCTGATCCATCATTATTGTTAATTAGTACGGCTCTGAGGCTTCTAGATATTAAAAGTAAACGTCTTGATCCTGTTGGTGCCAAGGGTGATATCTTTTCCAATCTCGAGTTCAATCATATCTATCATCGGCGTGTTTCACTTCCTTGTGATCTTGAGAATGGAGAATATCCTCTTCTATTGCTTTTGAATGCGTCCAACGCAACTCCCTATTTGCTTAAACGCAATGGCCGACTGAATCAGCTCTTGGCGATTCGTAATGGTCAAGTTTGCATCTTGCCGAAGAGTCAATGGCCTGACTTTGCTGATAATGCTTACGAGCTGCATGCTTGCTTTCGTGACAGCATTGCTGGGATCGGTGAGCTGTTGCGGCTTGCCTATAAGCCAGAGCTCAGGGCGATCGGCTTGCTGCTGTTGATATCTGCTCTTGTCCTTGCAGTTAGTCTTTGTATACCTATTCTCACGAATACGCTGGTCACAACTGTTCTCCCAGAGACCAATTTGAGATTTCTTGCTGAGTGCCTGTTTGTTGTTGCACTCATTGTGGTTGCTTCTATCACCAGTCAGTACTTACAACAGATAATGATTCTGCGATTGGAAACGATTGGCAACCAACGTTTGCAGCTTGGCATGTGGCAGCATTTTCTTAAATTGCCGATTTCTTTCGTCGCCAATAGAAATAGTGGTGATATATATGCTGGTGTTAGTGCAATATCAAAGATACGAAGCTACGTGGGTGCTGGTGCACTTACCTCTGGGCTTTCGGCTTTGTTTTCATTTGCTTTTCTCGCTTTGATGATTAAATATAGCCCAAGCCTTGCCATTTGGATGATAATGGTTGTTGCCCTTGTTTTATTAGTTGTTTTCTTGATTGCACGCAGGGCCATCTCCCTGAATGAACAGGCGTTTAATATAAAAAGTCGTCTTAATGGCATCAGTGATGAACTGAGTTCAAGTGTTCTCCCTATTCGTGCTCTGGGTGCAGAGATCCCTTTTCTGCGTCGTTGGATGCATGATTACACAAACATGGCCAAGATCTCGATGCAACTTGATTTGCATGAGCAGTGCATTGATGTAATTCTCAGCTCCCTTAGTCCACTCGGGTCGGTACTGCTATTTGCTGTTGCTGTTTGGCAAGTCCTTGATGAGCCAGAAACTATCGGTGATCCTCGGCTTGTTGGCAGCTTTATTGCTTTCTACTCGGCTTTCATAGCATTTAGTTCATCAATTGCTGATGCCGCTGCCAATCTTACAGACGTTTTCGCCAATGTATCTGTTCTCTGGCGTAAGGCAAAAGTCATTCTAGAGGCTCGTATTGAGCCTGGCTGGAAGGCTACTGTTGCTAATCATTTTTTTCTTGGCCACATCACTTTAAATGAGGTTGTTATTCGGCCAGATGGCCTAAGAGAGCCGCTGCTTCAAGACATTTCTATTGATATTTCTCCTGGCAGTATTGTCGCAATCCTTGGAAAGAAGGCTTCGGGAAAGTCTCTGCTGCTCAAGACTGTTCTGGGTTTGGTTGTTCCTGAGAGTGGGGATGCTTTGGTAGATGGTATCCCAGTGGCCAAAGTGTCTTCTCGTGGCCTACGTGGACAAGTTGGATATGTTCAACAGCGAGTAGTTCTTGAAGAGGTTTCAATTCGTACTTTATTGTCTGGTCAATATCAGTACCCAGATTCTCTTATTTGGCACACTCTTGAGTTGCTTGGCTTGGAGGAGCGTGTTCGTTCCATTCCGAAGCAATTAGATGCAGAGCTGGTCGATGGTGGTGTTCCATTCTCTCGAGGGGAGAGGAAGCTTCTAGCGCTTGCCCGCGCCCTACTTAGGAAGCCTGCAGCTCTTTTGCTTGACGAAGTATTGGTTGGATTGCCACACAGGGATCACGCTCGGTTGATTGATATTATTCGCTCTCAGGATTCCACCATTTTAATGATTCCGAGTCATTGGTCAGAGCTTGAAATAGTTGACCATGTTGTTGTGCTTGATGAAGGGCGGATCTGTTTCTCTGGTCGAATTGGTGACTCTAGTTTTGACCAGTCCTTGATTGATCTTGCCTGAGGACTCTGGTGTTCTTGCAATTCTAATTTGGAGTACACTCTTTCCCCGTAAATGTGGATTGTTCATGTGCTTTCTTTCGCTGCATTAATTAGATATTTGTTGTGTGTCCAGTTGGAGGTGTTCTCGTTGGTATGTTTGTTCTTTCGGCTTGATTTGTATTGTGAAGTCTGGTCTTACAGCGCTATTGAATTGATTGCTTCGTATTCTTTCTCGATTTTGCCCGTCGTGTCGAATCAGGATTTGAATAGTTTGCAGCTCTGCGCAATGCCAACGAAGTATTCACGCTTCAGCGGTCGCGAACTGTTGGAGAACGTGTCGGCAGGTGCTGGACTGCGTTGACCGCAGCTCTAGCTACCAACTTGCGAAGCTGTCACAGCACTTCAGATTTGTGAGTGTCCATTTGGGATGGCCCAGGGCTGTAAGGCCTTAGAGGGCGAGAAGCTGAAGGGTTGGAGACCCTGGCCGACCTGCGCCGCTACTGGGTCGACATCTTCACGATCGGCCAGTCACTGTCTCCTGGCCCCAACCACCTGGCGGCTGTTCTTTTCGTGCCACCCAGTCAGTTCGACACCTACAGCCGCATCGGCGAGGAGGAGCTCCGCTTTTTGCAGGTGGTGAGCACTCCCCTCACCCGCAGCAGCTACCCCGCTGGCGAGTGCAGCGACTAATGGCGATCCATCCGCGCTGATCAGGGCGGAGTAGGCAACCGCTGGCCCAGCCAGGAGGCCTCCTCCCTGGCCGCGGGATAGAGCCTGGCGAGTTCCTCGCGGGCACTGGGATCCGAGCGCTCCAAGAGCTGCCGATAGCGACTTAGGGCGGAATCTGGAAACAGCAACAGTCCCGATAGCAGCGCCAGCGCACAGCCGAGCAGGTAATCAATCCAGCGGTTGGGGATGTACCAGGACACCAGCGGTCCATAACCGGCAAAGGCGACACCGCTTGAGATCAGGGCGGTGCGCAGATAAGGACCGAGATTGAGGGCGGCCACAAAGGCGGCGGTGCCACCCATGGCCAGGGCGACAGCGACACTATTGAGACCGATGGTGTTGAACACGAGCAGGGGCATCAGCACCCCCAGGCTCATGCCCACCATCCGATCCCGCACCCGGGCGAGGGTGGCTCCGATGCTGTCGTTGAGCAACAGCACCACGCCGAAATAGAGGTATTTGGGTGTCTGGGTTCCCAGCCCCACCCCGATCGTCAAAGCGAAGGCCGTCAACACCAGCTTGCGCCAGAAACTCCAGCTGCTCAGCGCAAGCCGGTAGCGCTGCGGCATGGGCAGATCGTCACCCTCCGGCCCACTCGGTGGTGCTGGCGCGCCATAGCCAGATGGCGTGAGGCCCCATTGCAGGGCGGTGCCGATGGCGAGGCCGATGGCCACGGCCTCCAGCTGATGCCCCCAATCCGTCCAGGTGGCGGCGGGATCGAGCAGGGGCAGCACCCCGGCTGCCGCCACCACATTGGTCAGCAGGGCCAACTTCGCTGGCAAGGCCACCGCCAGCAGCTGCATCAACACGCCCACCACCCCAAACCACCACACCTCGGGACCGGCGGGGAACATCAGGCGCACGCTGAGGCCGATGACCATCGACAGACCGGCGATCACCATCAACACCGGATAGATCAACACTGGCCAGCGGCAGAAATCGGGTCGCACCACGAGCACTCCCACCACAACGCCATAGGCGGCGGGAATGTCACCCAGTCCCAGGGTGAGGCAGACCTGATGGGTGAGGCTGGCAGCCAGACCGATCGCCAGGGCTGCTCGCAATCCCAGCCACTGCTGTTCAGTCGCCATGGGGCTTAGACGGCTCCTGCTTGAGGGCTTGGACCAAGCCCACCAGCAGCACGATCAGCAGAAGCGCAAACCAGAACCAGAGCCTTGGTGCCGTGCTCGACACGGTGATCGCCAGCAGCACTAGGGCAATCCAGGGGGCTGGCTGGCGAAGGGCAGCCAACCAGCTGGAAGAAGCGAGGCGATGGCGCGGCATGAGGTCAGAGCGGTACAGGAGGGTCAGCGGGTGATTCCGGCGATCCAGCGCAGGAACGGCAGGGCATAGCTGAGCAGCGAGCGCCGTTCCACCACTGCCTTGGCTTCGGCGGGCTGGCCGGACTCAAAGCGAAGGCTTGGTCCGCGGCCAGCGCTCCAACGCAGACCGGAGGGAGTCTCGGCGGATTCCAGTGTCACGCGCACCAGCATGACCGGCGCCGTCGCCTTGGCGGGGAGGATCGCGAGGGGGTCGCCGCCCTCTCCAAAAGCCTCCTGACGGGCACGGGCCACGAGCGACGCGGCAAGATCCACCTCACCTACTGCGCTCGCAAGGGAGGCTGCATCCAGCGAGGTGGGGGAAATGGCAGCGATCGTGCCCTCCACACCGCCGTAACGCTGGGCCGTGCCGCCGTATTGGTTTCGGCTCTGAAGAATCGGTTCGATCTCGATCGCAGATCCCACCCTCAAGCGCGTGGAATCCGCCTCCGTGAACAGCGCCATCGCCTGACGCGACGACGTTTTAGGCCGCTCCAGCGCCAGGGTGCCCAGCCGTGCTCCCGGGAGAACGGGCTGACCGGCCTCCACAGCCCAACTCACCAGGCGGCCCGGCTCCGGAGCCCGCACCTCCAGGGAACGGGTCTGGGCCTCCAGTTCCGCCCGAGTGGCCCGCAGCTGGGCCTGCTCGGCCTGCAATAGGCCCCGGTTGGCCTGCAGCTGGGCGATCTTCGCCTCCAGGGAGCGGATGGCGGCCTTGTTGCCGAGATACAGATTCTGGGCCGCGACCCAAAGGGGGCTGTAGGTGGGAATTACCTTCTCCTGGCGCAGTTGCTCCAGGGCCGTGAGCTGCTGGCCAACAGGCTGGTTGCTGACCTCCAGGGTGCTGATCTGCTGGCGTAGAGCGCCAACCTCGGCACTGTTGGCCTGCAGTTGCTCCGCCAGTCCCCGCTGCTTGGCGGCATTCGCCTCCAATTGACGGGCGAGCGCCTGGGGCTGGCCAGCGGGAGCGCTGCCACCGGCGGCCGCCTGATCGATGCGGTCGAGGCTGGCCACCACCTGATCACGGCTGACCCGCGCTCCCACGGGAATGCTGAGATCCAGAACCTGGCCGGCGGAGCGGCTGTAAAGCCCGCGTCGATCGCCCGGCGCCAGCAGAACAGCCGCGCCAAACACCTCAACCTCGATCAAGGGGAGCACGGACCAGACGGCCGTGGCTCCTGTGACCAGAGCGATTGGCCAACACCTCTTCAGCAGGGCGCTCATCACACTCAGGAACCGCGCGTAGGGTAACGCCGTTTTTGGGTGGCTCCGCCCCATCTCCCTGACAGCTGCAACGGCATGCTCCGACGACGGTTTCTGGTTTCCCTGCTACTAGCTGCAGTCGCCGCGCTGCCGGCCCGGGCGGAACCACTCGCCCTCAGCCTGGAGCAAGCGCTCGAGCGCGGCATGGAAGCCTCCCTGGCTCTGAAGCAGACAGATGCCCACAAAGCCGGCACCGCTGCAGACGTGGGGATCAGCCGCAGCCTCTTTCTGCCCAAGCTCGATGTGGTGGGGCTGGGCAGCTGGGCCCAGGTGGGCAGCTCGATCGGGTTCATCTCCAACCTGCCCACCATTGGTGATCTCAACGTCAATCTCCGCGGCGACGGCTATGCCGTGATCCAGAACAGCTTCGGCAACATCGGCCTGGCCCTTAGCTATCCGCTGATTAATTTCGAGCGTGGACCTCTGTTGGCGGCCGCCCAGGCCCTGGATCAGGCCGCGGACGTGCGGGTGCAGGAACAGCGGCGACAAAGCCGTTTCGCAATCACAAACGCCTATCTCAATCTGCAGCTCACAGAAGCGCTGATCCCCGTGTGGCAGCGCTCGATCGCCCTGTCGACAACCCTGCTCAAGGATGCAGAGGCCCTGCTTGACGGCGGTCTTGGCGCGCGCATCGATGTGTTCAGGGCCCAGGCGCTGCTCGCCTCGGATCAGAGCGGCCTGAGCGCTGCCCGCTCGGAGCAGGCGATCGCCGCCAGTGCCCTGGCCAGGCTGCTGGATCTTCCCGCCGAACAGACGCTGGAAGCCAGCGCTCCCCTGCTGGCCGCAGCCCCCTGGCCGCTCGACCTGCAGGCCTCGGTGGAGGCTGCCACCAGCAACCGCCCCGCCCTGGATGTGATCCGCCAGGAGAGGGCGGCTGCGGAAGCGAAGGTGCGCGCCGCTCGCGGCACCATGCTGCCGCGCGTTGGGCTGCTCGTTGGTGGAGGCATCAATGGCGACAACCTCAGCCTGCCGGTACTTAACGGCAGCAACAGCATCGGCAACGTGCCCGTGGCCGGTGAGGTGTCGCTGCCTGGGGTGAGCAGCAGCGGCAGTGCTAGCGGCAGCTTTTACGACTACGGCGTGCTGCTCACCCTGCGCCAACCGCTCTTCGACGGTGGCCTGTCGGCCCAGAGTGCAGCCCTGGCCGAGAGCCAGGTGCAGGAGCAGCGTCTGCTGTTGAAGCAACGTGAGCAGGTCATCATTCTGGCCGTGGAAAGCTTCTGGCACACCCATCGCAGTGCCGCTGAAACGATGCAGGCCTCGCGCAAAGCCGTGGTCGCCAGCGAGGAAGCAGTCCGCGATGCCCAGCTGCGCTACCGGGCCGGCATCGCTCCGGTCACGGAGCTGCTGCTGGCGCAGCGGGATCTGCAGGCCGCCCGCAGCGCTGAAGCAACCGCCATTCAGCAGTGGAATCTCAGCCGGGCTGGCCTGGAGCTGGAGACGGGGCAACGCTGAACAGCCTGGTCGTCACGACAAAGTGGCTTTGAAGCTTTAGGCCGATCGTGCAGTCAGAGCAGCCACAACATCAACACCCCCGACTACCGCCGGCACAGATTGGTCGGATCCTCCAGAGCTTGGGTTTGTCGGCCAAGCTTCTGGGCAGTGACCGGGCTTGGGTTGCTGCCTGATGGGTCAACGAAGCAGCGCCGAGCATCGCGACCTCAGCGCGCTAGCGCCTGAGCTCAGTCAATCCCTATTGGCCTGGTGGGAGCTTCACGGCCGGAAGGACCCTGCGCTGAAGCCTTGGATGTTCACAAAGGACGGCAGGTGGCCCGAACCCCATGAACACCTCAATGTCCTGGAGTGCTGGATCGCCGAGGTGATGCTGCAGCAGACCCAGCTACAGGTGGTGCTTCCTTACTGGACGGCCTGGATGGAGGCCTTCCCGAGGCTCGAGGTCTTGGCTGGAGCGGATGAACAGGCGGTGCTGTTGCGCTGGCAGGGGCTGGGCTATTACTCCAGGGCTCGTCGTTTGCTTGCAGCAGCTCGGCAGTTGCTCACAGAGTTGAGGCCTGTTGGTGAGGCAGACCCTCAGAGTTGGCCTCAGGAGCTGGATCGCTGGCTTCTCCTGCCTGGGATCGGTCGAAGCACTGCCGGTGGCATCCTCTCCTCCGCGTTTAATAGTCCCCTGGCGATTCTGGATGGCAATGTGCGCCGGGTGCTGGCCAGGGTGATGGCCTATCCACATCCACCGATGTGGCATCAAGGGCTGTTCTGGAGTTGGAGCCAGTCCCTGATCGCTGCCGCGCCGGAGCGGGCCAGGGATCTCAATCAGGCTTTCATGGATTTGGGTGCGACTCTTTGCACGCCTCGCAATCCGGCCTGTGCTTCATGTCCGTGGCAATCGGCTTGCGCTGCGTACGCTTCGGGCAGCCCTGATCGTTACCCCGTGAAAGAAGCTCCCCGCGATGTGCCCTTTCAGGTGATCGGTGTGGGTGTGGTGCTCAATCAAGCTGGCCAGGTGCTGATCGATCAGCGTCTTAACGAGGGCTTGCTGGGCGGGATGTGGGAATTTCCCGGCGGCAAACAGGAGCCAGGTGAGCTGATTGAGGCCACGATTGCTCGCGAGTTGAGGGAGGAGCTGGCGATCGAGGTCACGGTGGATCAGGCGCTCATTTGCGTTGATCATGCCTACAGCCATAAAAAGCTGCGTTTTGAGGTGTACCTCTGCACTTGGTGCTCTGGTGAGCCGCAGCCCTTGGCTAGTCAACAGGTGCGATGGGTGCAGCCCCAAGAGCTCGGGGCCTATCCCTTCCCTGCTGCCAATGCCCGCATCATCGCGGCGCTGATGACCCATCTGGGTCTGCCTGCGTTGGATCAGTCCGTCTCGGGTTGAGTGGTTTGCGCAGTTGGCAGTTGCCAGCCTGCTAGCCAGGCTGCGGGAAGTTAGATGCCAGCTGATGGCCAATCGTGCGGTGTGTGCCCCATGGGTGCTGTGTTTGGGGGAAGCACTGGTTGATCGTCTGGGGCCTTTGGGCGGTGATCCGGCGACCGCTTCACTATCTGACTGCGATGATCGCCTCGGCGGTGCCCCGGCCAATGTGGCCTGTGCTCTGGCCCGTCTCGGCACCCCTGTGGGCTTCCTTGGCCGGCTTGGCGAGGACGACATCGGTGCCAGTTTTAACGAGTTGCTGCGGGATCGTGGCGTTGATCTGAGGGGTGTTCAGGTCGATACCGTGCGCCCCAGTCGGGTGGTGCTGGTGCGCCGGGATGCGACCGGGGAGAGGGTGTTTCAGGGCTTTGCCGGTGACCAGGGCGAGGGTTTCGCTGATCAGGGTCTTGATTGCCAGCAGCTGTCTTTGTCCTGGCCTGCGTTGGCGTCAGCTGCTCGCTGGTTATTGGTCGGCACGATTCCGCTGGCGACGCCCGAGTCAGCGGAAACCCTCCAGTGGGCCATTGAGCAAGTTGATCAGTCGGATCTGCGTTTGGCCTTGGACGTCAACTGGCGGCCCACGTTCTGGGATCCAGCCGCCGATCCCTCTGCAGGACCTTCACCTCAGGCGTTGGCCTCAATGGCGCCTTTGCTCGATCGGGCTTCGTTGATCAAGCTGGCACGGGAGGAAGCGATCTGGGTCTTCAACAGCGACAACCCTGAGGCGATCAGCAAGTGCTTGCCTACCCACCCCGATGTGGTGGTCACTGATGGCGGTCATCCCGTGCAGTGGTGCATCGCTGGCCATGTTGGTGCGATGGATGTTCTGGCCCCGCCAAGGGTGGTGGATACCACCGGTGCTGGGGATGCATTCACGGCAGGGCTGCTGCATCAGCTTCTCGCTCTAACACCCTCGGGCGGTGCCCCTCTGGTTCTTTCTGCAGCTGTGGTGGAGGAAGTGATTCGCTATGCCGCTGCCTGTGGTGCTTTGGTCTGCGCTGGTGCCGGTGGTATTGATCCTCAGCCGTCCGCGGCTGACGTGGAGCATTTCCTCCTGCAAAGTGCAGCGATGGTCTCTGGACTGCGCTGAATCAATCCATCAAGGACTTCATGTCGTGGGCGGGTGAAGGACGGCAGTCCTTCCTTCCCCTGGCCCATGCTCCAATTGGAGCGTCCAAGCGTCCTGACAGTTCAGCTTGAGACGCTCTGGCCACTCCACGACAAGTAAGGCTCCCATCGCTAGAGCTTCCTCTTCTTCCTGCAGAAATAGATCATCGGCCGATTCAGGGCGTTCAAGCCTGTAGAGGTCGAGATGCACCAGGGGGGGCTGACCTTGGGGGTAGTGCTGGGCCAGGGCGAAGGTGGGGCTTGTGATCGGTTCGTTGATGCCAAGAGCGAGAGCGATGCCTTGCACCAGTGAGGTCTTGCCGGCACCGAGTTGGCCCTGAAGCAGCAGCACCGTTCCTGCCGAAAGCTGGCCGGCAAGATCCCGCCCCAGGCGGTGGGTGGCCTCTAGGTCGTCGAGGATCCAGCGGTTGTCTGTAGATTGGTGATCTGGCGAGCCCGAAGCCTCGGCGACTCTGCAGAGATTTCCGTTCACGTTCTCCCCAGGGAGCTTTATAACCATGGTGGCAACACCCACGGCAACGACCGGCCTACAGGTCGCTGATGACTATGTCGTTGCAGATCTGAATCAGGCCGATTTTGGTCGTAAGGAGCTTGACATCGCCGAGACCGAGATGCCCGGTCTGATGGCGCTGCGCACCAAATACGGCACTGAGAAACCTCTCAAGGGTGCTCGCATCGCCGGCTCTTTGCACATGACCATTCAGACGGCTTGTCTGATGGAAACCTTGGTGGAACTGGGCGCTGAGGTGCGCTGGGCTTCCTGCAATATCTTTTCGACGCAGGATCACGCTGCTGCTGCGATGGCAGCCCGCGGCATTCCAGTGTTTGCGGTCAAGGGCGAGACCCTTGAGGAGTATTGGGCTTATACCCACCGCATCCTCGAGTGGGGTGATGGTGGCAGTCCCAACATGATCCTCGACGACGGTGGCGACGCCACCGGTCTTGTGATGCTGGGCAGCAAGGCTGAGCAGGACCTCAGCGTGCTCGACAACCCTTCCAATGAGGAGGAGACCTTCCTGTTTGCCTCGATTAAAAAGAAGCTGGCTGAGGATTCAAGCTTCTATTCACGAACCAAGGCCCAGATTCAGGGGGTGACTGAGGAAACCACCACAGGTGTGGCTCGGCTTTACAAGATGCAGAAGAGCGGTGAGCTTCCCTTCCCGGCGATCAACGTCAACGACTCGGTCACCAAGAGCAAGTTCGACAACCTCTACGGCTGTCGCGAGTCGCTGGTTGACAGCATCAAGCGTGCCACCGACGTAATGGTTGCTGGCAAACAGGCTCTTGTGGTCGGCTATGGCGACGTGGGCAAGGGCTCAGCCCAGTCTCTGCGCGGACTCGGTGCCACGGTTTGTATTGCTGAGGTCGATCCGATCTGTGCCCTGCAGGCTGCGATGGAGGGCTATCGCGTTGTCCGTTTGGACGATGTGGTCGATCAGATGGACATCTTCGTGACCGCCACCGGCAACTTCCAGGTGATCCGCAATGAGCACTTGGTGCGCATGAAGGACGAGGCGATCGTGTGCAACATCGGTCACTTCGACAATGAGATCGATGTCGCCTCCCTCAAGGAATACCAGTGGGACAACATCAAGCCGCAGGTGGATCACATCACCCTGCCCAATGGCAATCGCATCATCCTGCTTGCCGAGGGTCGTCTGGTGAACTTGGGCTGCGCAACCGGCCACCCCAGTTTCGTGATGAGCAACTCCTTCACCAATCAGGTGCTGGCCCAAATCGAGCTATTCACGAAGGGCAGTGAGTACGGAAAGGAGGTCTACGTTCTGCCCAAGCACCTTGATGAAAAGGTGGCTCGTCTTCACCTGGATCGCATCGGCGCCAAGCTCAGCGAGCTGAGCAAAGAACAAGCTGACTACATCAATGTGCCTGTGGAGGGACCCTTCAAGCCCGATCACTATCGCTATTGATCACTGCAGCCCAAAGCGGTTTGCTTTGGGCTTTTTGTTTGGCCAGGTCGCTTGAGCGGCCTGGCTTTTTTGATCTCTCAGGGTCACATCCATCGCCCATGTGCTGATCTGGCGGGAATCGATTGGGCCAGCAGGCTTTGAGCCCTCGCTGGATGCGATCTGCTCGTCGGAGTTTTCGCTCCAGCGGGTCGCTGATGACACTTTTGTGCTCCAAATTGCCCCGGAGCGGTCGGCTCTCTAGGCCAGCTGTGAAACACTGACGACGCCTTCACACCTCTTCATGGGACTGTCGGAACTGATCACCCAGCTGCCTGAGCTGATTAAGCAGGCGGTGGCGGTCAACCCCTTGGCTGGATATGGGGCGATTTTCGCGGCGATGTTTCTCGAGAATCTGTTTCCGCCGATTCCTTCTGAGCTGATCATGCCCCTAGGGGGATTTCTGGTGCAGCAAGGCCAGCTGCAGTTTGTACCAGTGGTGTTCGCCGGTCTGCTGGGAACGGTGCTTGGTGCCCTCCCCTGGTACGGCATCGGCCGAGTGATCAATGAAGAGCGGATTGAGCACTGGTTGGAGCGGCATGGTCGCTGGATCGGCATCAGTCCTGCTGAGCTGGCCCGCAGTCGCCGCTGGTTCAATCGCTTTGGTACCGCCCTTGTGTTTTGGGGTCGCCTGGTGCCTGGCATCCGCACTCTGATTTCAGTGCCGGCAGGGATCGAGATGATGCCGATGGCGCCATTCCTGATCTGGACGACTGCCGGCAGCTTGATCTGGACCTTGCTGCTCACCCTCGCTGGATTCTTGCTGGGAGAGAGCTATAGCAACGTCGAGCTTTGGATCGAGCCTGTCTCCAAGCTGATCAAGGTTGGCCTGGTGATCGTTGTTGTGGCTGGAGGCATCTGGCTGGGTCTGCGCATCTGGCGCCGTCGTCGCTCTGCCGATTGACCCAAGGGGACAATCCCCCTTGGGTCAATCCAGAAGCGCCGGCAGCTGGATCGCGGTGCTGGTCAGAACGGAACTTCTTCGTCGCTGGGGCTGCCACCACCGAAGCCGCCGCCGCCGTAGTTTCCCCCACCTTCATTTTCGCGTTTCGATCCCAGCAGCTCAAGCCTGTCGACCCGCACCACGGGCTTGCTGCGCTCCTCTCCGCTGGTGCGATCGGTCCAGCGGTCAAGTTTGACGCTGCCGATGATGCCAAGCAGAGAACCTTTCCTGACATAGTCGGCGGCTACCTGGGCTTGCTTCCCCCAAATCTCGAGGTTGAACCAGTCCGGTTCGTCGTCGCGACTGCGGCGGTTGACGGCCATGGTCAGGTTGGCAACCATGCTTCCCGACTCGAAGTAACGCACTTCGGGGTCGCGGCCTGCACGGCCCACAAGGGTGACTGAATTGACGCCCATGGATTCCTCCTCTTCGTTGGTTCATGATGCGCCACGGTTTTCGTGGCTGCCTTCAAGGAGTTCCACCCTCCTGTCCGGATGTCTCAAAACGTCCCAGAAAGGTTGGGGAAACGCCCCTATGATTCGCCGAACCTGAGCCTTGTTCCGTGCTTTTTCGTCGCTTCCAGCTGTCCCGCGACATCGGCATCGACCTTGGCACCGCCAATACTCTTATTTACGTTTCCGGCCGCGGCATTGTGCTGCAGGAACCCTCTGTGGTGGCCCTGGATCTGGAACGGGGAGTGCCGCTGGCCGTGGGCGATGAGGCCAAGCTGATGCTCGGCCGCACCCCAGGCAATATCAAGGCCGTCCGGCCCCTGCGCGACGGGGTGATCGCTGATTTCGATGCGGCTGAGCAGATGCTCAAGACCTTTATCCACAAAGGCAATGAAGGCCGAGGCATTGTGGCCCCCCGTTTGGTGGTTGGTATCCCTAGTGGGGTGACCGGTGTGGAGCGCCGCGCTGTCCGGGAGGCGGGCCTGGCCGGTGCGAGGGAAGTGCATCTGATCGATGAGCCTGTGGCCGCTGCCATTGGAGCCGGGCTGCCCGTGACTGAGCCGGTGGGCACGATGATTGTGGACATCGGTGGCGGCACCACCGAGGTGGCCGTGCTCAGCCTCGGCGGCACCGTGCTGAGTGAGTCAGTCCGCGTCGCGGGTGATGAGATCAGCGATTCGATCGGTGTTTACCTGAAGAAGGTGCACAACCTGGTCGTTGGCGAACGCACGGCGGAGGAGATCAAGATCCGAATTGGTTCTGCCTTCCCTGACAACGAGTTCGACCAGACGGTGATGGACGTGCGCGGCTTGCACCTGCTCTCGGGCTTGCCCCGCACAATTCAGCTTCAGGCTGGTGACCTGCGCGAAGCAATCGCTGAGCCCCTCAACGTGATCGTTGAGGCCGTGAAGCGCACCCTGGAGCGCACGCCACCCGAGCTGGCTGCTGACATCGTTGACCGCGGCATCATGCTGGCCGGTGGAGGTGCGCTTGTGCGTGGCATCAGTGATCTCATCAGCCATGAGACCGGGATTTTCACGCACATCGCTGAAGACCCCTTGCTGTGTGTGGTGAACGGATGCGGCCAGGTGCTTGAGGACTACAAGCGTCTTCAGCGGGTGCTCGATACTCCCGAATACGTGCGCAATACCGTGACGGCCTGATCGGATGGCGGCCTCTCAGTGGCCAGCCGGTCCCCGTTGGCGTGGAGGGCGTCGGCTCTGGCCATGGCTAGCCCTCCTGGTTGTTTTGGCACTTGTTCGCTGGAGCAAGGGTGCTGGTTTTGTTGATGCTTATGCCTTGCTGAGTCGGCCGTTCTGGCCGGGTTCAGCTCAGAAGGAGTGGTTGCAGTCAGCGGGAACACTGGAGCAGAAGGCCCAGCTTGAGTTACTTCGTCAGGACAACGCCCGCTTGCGCGATTTGCTTGAGCTCAACCGTGGTTCGGGGGCTGGTCAGGTGGCGGCGCCGGTGATCTCCCGCAACGCAGCCGCTTGGTGGCAGCAGCTGGAACTGGGGCAAGGCGCTAGCGCTGGCCTCGCGACTGGTGATGCGGTCATTGGCCCCGGAGGTTTGATTGGCCGCGTTCAGAGCGTCACCCCCACCACCGCCAGGGTCAAGTTGTTGACAGCACCTGGCAGCAAAGTGGGTGTTTGGGTACCTCGCACGCGCCAGCACGCCTTGTTGGTAGGGGTTGGTACCGCCCGGCCGCAGCTGCGTTTCATCGACAAGGACATCAAGGCGCGTCCCGGTGATCTGGTCAGCACGTCTCCAGCGAGCACCCTGCTTCCCCCCAACCTTCCTGTCGCTGTGATCCAGTCGCTCAACAGCCGCGCCGTGCCAGCACCGAAAGGGGTGGTGCAGCTAATCGCTGCTCCTGAGGCAGTGGACTGGGTGCAGGTGCAGACCCGCTGATGGCTCGTTTGCATGCCCAGCCGATCTGTGTGGCCTCGGCTTTGGCTATCCCCATGCTTGTCCTCGCCCAGCCGGCTTGGCTCACTCTGTCTGGAGTGGGGCCGAGTTGGGCGGTGTTGTGGTTGCTGCCTTGGGCCCTGGTGGATGGACCCGTTTCAGGATCGATTGCCGGTGCCGCCATCGCCCTGGTGCTTGATGGCCTTGGGGTTGATGGCCTGACCCAACTGCCGGCTCTGGTCTTATTGGGGTGGTGGTGGGGCCGATTGGGGCGTCGGGGACGACCGATTCAACGCAGCCTCAATCTTGGCCTGCTGGCCTGGATCGGGGCCATGGTGGTTGGCGTCAGTCTCTGGCTGCAGTTGCGTTTAGTTCAGGGACTTGATGCGCCACTGCTGCAGCACTGGGCCTGGCATCTCTGTCTCACCCAGGCGGTGATCACTGGCTTGCTCGCACCGATGCTCTCCTCGTGGCAGCTGCTGGTTTGGCGGCGGCGTTCTCGGGCATGAGCGGTCACCATGACGGCATGCAAACGCTGAGGACGATGCACTGGGATCGGCGACTTCGGATGACGTTGATCGCCGCTGCTCTGGCCGGATCCTCGCTGCTGGCAATCGGTTGTCGACCCCAGCCGCGAGCAGACCAACCACTCCAGCTGTGGACATTGCAACTGGCGCCGAAATTCAATGCCTATATGGATGGCGTGATCAAGGCCTGGACGTCCGATCACCCCGATGCGCCGGTGCGTTGGACTGATCTGCCGTGGGGTTCGGTGGAGCGCAAGCTGCTGGCGGCTGTATTTGCTCGGACAGCGCCTGATGTCGTGAATCTCAATCCTCCTTTCGCGGCCAATCTCGCCAGCAAAGGGGGACTCACTGACCTCACCCCGTTGTTACCGGAGGGTGCTGCAGATCGCTATCTGCCATCTGTGTGGAGAGCGGCTCGCGATCCCCAGGCAGGACAGATCGCGGTGCCTTGGTATCTCACAGTGCGGCTGAATCTCGTCAACCAGGGTTTGTTGCAGCAGGCGGGGCTCAAGCAACCGCCGCAGCGTTGGCAGGATGTGCCCGCTTTCGCCCGCGCGATTCGAGAGACAACCGGGCGCTATGCCCTGTTTGTCACCGTGGTTCCGGATGACTCTGCCGAGTTACTCGAATCGCTTGTGCAGATGGGAGTGACCTTGCTGGATGATCGGCAACGCGCCGCCTTTGCAACGCCGGAGGGGAGGCAGGCCTTTGCCTTCTGGGTGGATCTCTACCGCCAGGGGCTGCTACCCCGTGAAGTCGTCAGTCAGGGCCAAAGCCGCGCTGTTGAGCTTTATCAAAGTGGCGCATTGGCGTTGTTGGCCAAGGGTCCGGAGTTCTTGCGCAGCATTCAGACCAACGCACCCCAGGTGGCCGCTGCGACGAGAGCTCATCCACCCCTTACCGGAGCTGATGGCACTGCCAATGTGGCCCTGATGACTCTGGCGGTTCCCCGCCAGAGTGCCCGGCCCCGTGAGGCCCTGGCCCTGGCGCTTTTCCTTACCAATGGGCCCAATCAGGCCCGTTTTGTGCAGGAGGCTCCAGTGTTGCCGTCGTCGCTGGAGGCCCTTGCTCAGGTGCGCGCTCAGTTGGAGGCGGCCCGTCCGGAGGGTTCTCAGCAGGCCCAGTTGCGTGAAGCTCGCCTGTTATCTCTCGCCACTCTGGAGCGGGCTCGGGTGCTGGTGCCGTCTTCGCCAGGGATCAAGCGCCTGCAGAGCATCATCTACACCCAGTTGCAGCGGGCGATGTTGGGCCAGATTAGTAGTGATCAGGCCGTGGAACAGGCTGCGCTGGAATGGAATCGCTACGCCGAAGCCCGCTGGCCAGAACATTAAGAGAACCGAAAGTCTGACGGTCTCTCGGCGATTACTCCCGGTTTTGTCTTCGCGGAAGGGTAGGGTTGCGATTCTTCATGGCGGCGGTCGCATGGCCGAGAGCGGGTCCTCCAACCCGAAAAGCAGCGAAGCAGCGAAATCCCACGCTCCTGAATCGCCGCAAGCCACGATCCTTGTGGTCGACGACGAGCCCGCGGTTCGTCGCGTCCTGGTGATGCGTCTCCAGTTAGCGGGTTATCGAGTGATCTGCGCCGAAGACGGCGAGCAGGCCCTGGAGATGTTCCACAACGAGTCGCCAGATTTGGTGGTGCTCGACGTGATGCTGCCCAAGATGGATGGCTTTGCGGTTTGCCGGCGTCTGCGAGCCGAGTCTTGTGTGCCGATCATCTTTCTCTCAGCTCTTGAAGCGATATCTGAGCGCGTAGCTGGTCTTGACCTTGGCGCCGACGACTATCTGCCCAAACCTTTCAGTCCCAAGGAGCTCGAAGCTCGAATTGCCTGCATCCTGCGCCGGGTCGGACGCGGTTCGGCCACAGCAGAGCCCCGGGAAATTCCTGTGGGCCAGGGCGTGCTCCGGGTGGGTGATCTGGTTGTTGACACCAATCGCCGCCAGGTCAGTCGCGGCAGTGATCGCATCTCGCTCACCTATACAGAATTCAGCCTGTTGGAGCTGCTGTTTCGCGAGCCTGGCAGGGTTGTTCCCAGGGCTGAGATTCTGGAGCAGCTCTGGGGTTATCCGCCTCGTCGGGCGGCAGATCTCCGCGTTGTTGACGTCTACGTCGCCCGTTTGCGCGGCAAGCTTGAGCCTGATCCGCGCAATCCCGAACTGATTCTCACGGTTCGAGGCATTGGCTATGCCTCCCAACGCATGGGTGAACTGCCTCAGGTTGCCGTCAACGCCTAGCGATTGTCTTCGCTTGGGCCCCTGCTCGGGCAGGATGGCGCCCGACTGACTGCTTCGTTGTGTCCGATCTGCGCGAGACCCGTCTTGAGAAGGCGAATGCCCTACGCGAGATGGGTCAGGGGCCCTATGCCCTGCGCTTTGCACCCAGCCATCGCACCATTCAGTTGCAGAAGGATCACGCGGATCTCCCCAAAGGAGAAGAGCGTGCGGTTGAGGTGGCTGTCGCCGGTCGGGTGATGACCCGAAGGGTGATGGGCAAGTTGGCCTTTTTCACCCTCGCCGATGAAACCGGAACGATCCAGCTTTTCCTAGAGAAATCATCCCTTGGCGATGCTTTTGCTCAGATCACCAGCTTGGTGGATGCTGGTGATCTGATCGGTGTGGAGGGCATCTTGCGCCGCACTGATCGGGGTGAGCTTTCGGTGAAGGTGAGCGGCTGGCAGATGCTCACCAAGGCGCTGCAGCCCCTGCCGGACAAGTGGCATGGCCTGGCGGATGTGGAGAAGCGTTACCGCCAGCGTTATCTCGATTTGATCGTCAGCCCCCAGTCGCGTGAAACCTTTCGGCGACGTGCCCTGCTGGTGAGCGGCATCCGGCGTTGGCTGGATGAGCGATCGTTTCTGGAGATCGAAACGCCGGTGTTGCAGTCGGAGGCGGGTGGTGCGGATGCACGCCCCTTCATCACTCACCACAACACGCTTGATCTTCCCCTTTACCTCCGCATCGCCACTGAGCTGCATCTCAAGCGACTGGTCGTGGGTGGCTTCGAGCGCGTTTACGAACTCGGGCGCATCTTTCGCAATGAGGGAGTTAGCACGCGTCACAACCCTGAATTCACCACGGTGGAGGTGTATCAGGCCTATGCCGATTACAACGACATGATCGAGCTCACCGAGGCGATGATCGCCTCGGTGTGTGAGCAGGTGTGCGGAGACACCAAGATCAACTACCAGGGCACGGAAATCGACCTCACTCCGCCTTGGCGCCGCGCCACCATGCATGAGTTGGTGCAGCAGGCCACGGGGCTCGATTTCAACACCTTTTCCGACCGGGCTGCGGCCGCAGCGGCAATGGAATCGATCGGCTTGGTTGTGCCTGAGCAGGCCGACACTGTCGGAAGGCTGCTGAATGAGGCATTTGAGCAGAAGGTGGAAGCGACGCTGATCCAACCCACCTTTGTGACGGACTATCCGATCGAGATCTCTCCGCTTGCGCGCAAGCACCGCAGCAAGCCTGGTTTGGTGGAGCGTTTTGAGCTTTTCATTGTTGGTCGTGAAACGGCCAATGCATTCAGTGAGTTGACCGATCCACTGGATCAGCGTGAACGTTTGGAGGCCCAGCAAGCGCGCAAGGCGGCTGGAGATCTGGAAGCCCAGGGCCTGGATGAGGACTTTGTGAATGCGCTTGAGATCGGCATGCCCCCCACCGGAGGCCTGGGGATCGGGATTGATCGCCTCGTGATGTTGCTCACGGATAGCCCCTCGATTCGGGATGTGATCGCCTTCCCTCTGCTTCGTCCGGAGAGCCGTACTGACGTTTCATCCCCTCAGCATGGATAATTAAGGTTCAGTGGCAGGGTCCTCTTCCAATGAGTGGTGAGCGCGTAGGTTTCCGCTTCAAGCACGCCGATGCGGTGGTCAAGCGCAATCCCCAGGGGCGGTCGCGCCGGGGTTGGGTGATGGAGCCGGTTGAGCAGACCACCAGTCGTGGCACCAAGATGCCCGCCTATCGCATCCGCTGGCGCGATAGCGAGCGCCCTGAGATCGTGCTTCAGCACATGCTGATTGCCGATCCGGATCCCACTCCGCCGCCCGAGAATGTGAGCCTCGAGCCCCCCGCTCCCAAGGCCTGAGCACGGTCAGGTGAGGCCGTTCTTACGCCTCAGCTCCGCGAGTTCTTGTTCCGCTTCAAACAATGCCCAGTCCTCATTGAGTGATCGATCAGGGCTGGCTTTTTGATCGTCGGCCCTCAGTTGGCTGAGTTGGTGTTCCACCGTTCGGAAGTTGGCTCCAAGCGTATCCAGTTCACCCCAGAGCTCACGGCCCTGTGCCATCAGGGTCTGAACGTGTTGATCGGCTCGCTCTGCTAGGGGCTGGGCTCCGGCATCACGGGCTCTTTGGCTGCGTGCGTTCCAGTCACGAACGTCGCTGGCCAGGGCTAAAAGTTGGCGGCGCAGGTCTCTTGCTTGATCCTGAAGTTGTTTGAGGCGGGTCTGCAGGCCACGCTGGCGGTCCTGCAGATGTTGCTGCTGCAGTAAGACGTTCTGGTGAGGATTGGCGCGCAGAAAGGCATCCAATCGTTGCTCGAGGCTGCGCTCGAGTTCATCAAGCCAGGAGGGTGCCATCAGTCGACGGAGTCGGGGCTGGCGTCGGGGGCTCGTGTGATCAGCGGTGCTTCGATCTCCTGCCGCAGTGGGGTGATTGCTGCATCACGGGAGCGCAGCAGCAACTGGGTCAGTCGGGCGACAGAGCCTTCACCCAGTTCCAGTCCGCCCAGGCGTTCAAACGCCTGGGCATAAAGGAGCTCAAGGTCTTCGATCAGCGTCTCGCGTTGGCTCCGGATCGTTTGGCGCTGTTCTTCTCTGCTCATAACGTCATTCTGCTGCTGTCAGCAGATACAAGGACAGGCTTTCGTCCGGATCATGCCAGCGATCCAGCATGCGCCAACCTGCTGCAGCCGTCAGCGTCTTGGTCATGGCGGGGTTGTACTTCAGGCTGTATTCGGTCACCAAGGGTTCCCTGGCCCTGAACGACCAGGATTGGTTGGCAATGGTCACACTCTGTTCACAGCGGCTCACCAAGGCCATTTCGACCCGATTGTGTTCCGGTTGCCATTGAGCTCGGTAGATGAACTGGTCGGGTTGGAAGTCTGCGTTGAGGTCGCGATTGAGGCGATGCAGGAGGTTGCGGGCGAAGGCGGCGGATACTCCCGCTGCATCGTCGTACGCCGCTTCCACGATCGAGGCTGGTTTGGGGTGATCGAGGCCCAGCAGCAGTGGACCGCCGTCCAGGATGTGGCGAAAGCGGGTGAGCAGTTGCACAGCCTCTGTGCGGTTGAAATTGCCGAGGGAACTGCCCGGGAAAAAGCCGAGTCTGCGTTGGTTGTTGAGGAGCGGATCGGGGGGAAGCGCCTTGAGTTGGCTGTGGTCGCAGCAGATCCCGAGCATTGGAACCTGGGGGTGGAGCTGCTGCAGGGCCTGAGTCGCCTGGCTGAGATGGTTGGCGCTGATGTCGAGGGCGACATAGGCCGCTGGTTGAAGGGCCGTGAGCAGGGGGCCCACCTTGCGGGCGCTGCCCGCACCGAATTCCACAATCACGCCGGGTCCAAGGGCTGCGGCAATCGCATCCGCGTGCTGTTCAAGCAGAGCGATTTCCGTCCGAGTGAGTCGGTATTCGGGCTGTTCACAGATCTGGTCAAACAGCCGGGATCCTTCCGCGTCGTAAAGGAGCCAGGCCGGTAGTTGCTTGGGGTGGCAGCCCAATCCCGCCTGCACCAGCTTCAGCATGTCGGTGGCGGGGGGATGCAGGTCGATCAGCGTGATCGGTGCTGTTGTGAGGGCGTTCGTCGCCTTCGTGCTGCCACAAGTAGCGGAGCTGGTCATGGTTATCGGGCGAGGCGAATGCCAGCTGCCATCCAGCGGCTCGCCGGGGCAAAGAAATTGCGATAGGTCAGACGGGCATGGCTCGCTGGGGTGAGCTGGCTACTGCCGCGAAGCACGAATTGGGAGGTCATGAATTTGCCGTTGTATTCCCCCACTGCACCTGCTGCTGGTTGAAAGCCGGGATAGGGACGATATGGGCTGGATGTCCATTGCCAGAGCGTGTCGTGGCTTTCTTCCAGGGCATCTCCATGACTGTGGGCCGCTATTTCCCATTCCGCTTCGCTGGCAAGCCGCAAGCCAGCCCAGCGGGCGAAGGCATCCGCTTCAAACCAGCTGAGATGGCGGACCGGTTGGTGGGGATCCAGCGGTCGGCGACCAGCGAGGGTGAATTCTGAGCTCCAGGCTGTGTCGGGGTGGTCCTGGCGCCAGTAGCGGGGCGCTTGCCAGCCACGCTGCTGGCAGACCGCCCAGCCCTCACTCATCCAGAGTTCAGGTCGTCTATAGCCGTCATCGGCAATGAAGTGTTGGTAGGCCTCGTTGCGCACCAGCTGGCTGGAGATCGCGAACGGTTCCAGCCAGACACGATGACGGGGGGCCTCATTGTCGAAATGGAAGCCCTTAGGTTCGATTGCGTCGCAGCTGGCACCGATTTCGACTAGTCCACCTGGATGCTCGAGCCAGCGGCACGGCCTTGAGCTGGTGGCTGATGCAGGTGCCCAGCAGGGGTTGTAGCTGGGTTCCAGGGGCTGACGGCTGAAGCCGTCGAGCAGATCCATCAGCAGCAGTTCTTGATGTTGTTGTTCGTGCTGCAACCCGAGTTCGATCAGCTCGCAGTAACGAGGATCGTCTCCCTGGTTGAGAAGTGCTTCAAGGGACGCATTCACCCGCTGGCGCCAGCGGCTGATGTCCTTCATCGGTGGTCGGCTGAGTAAACCGCGATCAGGCCGGGGTTGACGCGGTCCGACGGTCTCGTAATAGGAATTGAACAGATACCCCCAGCGCGGATCCGCACTGCGGTGCTCCGGCTGGAACGGTTTCAGGACGAAGGTCTCGAAGAACCATGTTGTGTGCGCCAAGTGCCATTTGGGTGGACTGGCATCTGCCATTCCTTGCAGGCAGAGATCCTCTGGCTCCAAGGGGGCGATCAGTGCTTCGCTCTGATGGCGCACCGTCAGCAACCGTTGCAGCAGGGTGCTGGAGGGCATGGACTGAGGTGTGTTGGGGCAGACCCTAGGGAGATCTAGCCAGCCCTGCAGACACCCACAGATGGCGGTGAACCCATGACACTGCCCCTAGCATCGGCCCACTGCTTGGGAGGCGATGGTGATCGGGTCTGTGCTCGCGGAGCGCTACCGCATCGATCAGCAGCTCACGTCGGTTGATGCGGCCGATCACCCCACACCACAGGGTCTGCTTTGGCGAGGTGCCGATCTCTTGGCTGCAGAAGCACCTGTGGCCTTGCGGCAGTTGTTGTCGCTCTCCTCCCAGCAGCGATTCCGCCAGCTCTGGCCAGCGATGCAACAAGTTCTGCATCCCCAGATCCCTCGTTTCGGTGGCTTGCTCGAAGAGGGAGGTTCCCTCTGGCTCGTGCGTGAGTGGCAGCAGGGAACTACCTTCGATCACATTCAGAAGCAACGCGCAGACCGTCAACTGGTGTTCGGTCCTGGTGAAGTGCTGCTGTTGCTGAGGCAGCTACTTCCAGCTCTTGCGGTCCTCCATGCCACGGATCTGGTGCATGGTGATATCAATCCCAGCAACCTGCTGCGTCGGGATCAGGACGGCATGCCAGTGCTGCTCGATTTTGGTCTGCTGCAGAGCCAGCGAGACCAGCCAATGTCTGGAGCAACGGCTGCTTTTGCACCCCAGGCCCAGGGCCGCGGCGAGCCTGCAGCGGCCTGGATGGATTTGCACGCCCTTGGGGTCACGGCCTTGGCTTTGCTCACTGGTCGTAGGCCTGAGGAGCTGCTGGATCCCGTTGGTCAGGCCTGGAGCATTCCCGATGGTCTCGCTTTGGATTCGAACTTTCGCGAGGTTTTACATCGCCTGTTGAGCGAGCGTTCGGGTGAGCGCTTCGAGCAAGCGACAGAAGCTCTGCGGGCTCTGCAGGCGGTCGTGATGCCCGAGTCCACCGGGCCAATCGCGCGGGCTGAGCGCACCTTGGTGTTGGCTCCAGCCACTGTGCCGGAGCGCGATAGGCCTGTCACATCACCTGATCTGCCGCGGTTGGATCGAGGCACGCCTGAGGAAGACCGTGATTCGTCAGTTGCAGCAGCCCCTGATGGGGGCCGGCGTGCCCGCCCCCGTGAGCATGAACGTCAGCAGGCGGCCGAAGGTCGGCTCTGGCCTGTGGTGGCGGCTTTGCTTCTGTCGGCAGTGGTGGGAACGGCGATCGGCTGGTTTCTGCTGACCCGGGGCACGACACCTGGTGCCGCTCCCTCCACCGATCGGGATCTGATCGGTCGGGCACCGCAGGCCAGTCTTCCGCCTGCGGAAGTGGATCAGCGCCAGCAGCTGCTCAGTCGTCTTCGGGCTTTGCAGGTGGATCGCAGTTGGTTCTTGAAGTTGGTGGATGACAGCCTGCTGGCTCGCTATCCCGAGCGCAACGGTCGTCTGCCTGGGGATGCCCTTGAGGATGCGCCGCTGCGTCGCGTCTGGAATGAGTTGGCGGAGGAATGGCTGGCCAGAGTCGAGCAGTTGCCCCCTGTTCTGCGGGCTCGCCTTGGACGCCTTAAGGCGGTTGACTGGCGCAAGCAGCGAGATCTGCTCACTGAGCAGGGGGTGGATGCCCAGGTGGTGGAGCAGTTGGTGACGGCTTCGGCACAGAATCTCCTGCCCGGGGTGGCGATCGGAACCAAGCCCCCAGAGCCCTATCGCCAGTTGTGGTTTGCCGCGGCGATGCGCAGTCTCGATAATGTGCGCATCGAAACCCTCACGGCCCGGCCACGGCAGCCCACTGTGCTCTCCAGCCGAGTGAAGGCCGGGGGAGCTCGGTTGATCTCGATCAAGGTGCCGAAGGGCCGACGGTTAGTGCTGGGCATTAACGGCACGCCGCTGATGCAGATGACTGTGTATGGAGCCAATGGTGATGTGGCAGCGCAACGGGGCCCGCTTCGGGTGGTGACGCTCCCGCCGGATGCGGGATCGCCCGTTCAGGTGCTGGTGACCAATGAAGGGGTGTCATCCGGTGTGCTCACCCTTTCTTGTCGTGCGGATTGGCCTGCGCCCAAACCCTTGCCGGCTGTCGATCCTGATCCCATTCCTGATTCAGCTACCGGTGTTAGCGGCAGCATCGATGCGGCGCCTCAAGCTCCGGGCCCGCGTCCTGCCGTAGCTCCACCGGTTGATCCCGTTGAGCCTGCTCCTCCCGTCGACACGACTCAGCCTTGAGAAAGGGCGGGGGAGCACTATTTCGTGTGATGAATGGGTTGAATTAGTAACGCGATAGTGCTGCTTTTGTTTCTTTCTTGGTCTGTTTCTCTTTCTCAAAGGCCCGCTTGTCGTGCAGTTTGCGTCCTTTGCCGAGGCCGATGGTGAGCTTGATCCAGGACCCTTTCAAATGCAGGTTGAGTGGGATCAGGGTGAGGCCCTTTTGGTCCAGTTGAATGCGTAGTTTGTCGATCTCACGCCGATGGGCGAGAAGTCGGCGCACGCGCAGGGGGTCGTGGTTGAAATAGCTGCTTGCGTGGGTGTGCGGAGAGATGTGCACGTTGTGCAGTTGCATCTGGCCATTGCGGATCAGACAGAAGCCATCTCGCAGGTTGCTCTGTCCGGCCCGTACCGATTTCACTTCGGTGCCCAGTAGTTCGATCCCGGTTTCCAGAGTTTCAAGGATCTCGTACTGATGCCGTGCAAAGCGGTTGTCCGCCAGGATCCTTGGCTTGTCGTTGGCATCCTTCCCGCTGTTTCCCCTGCGGCCCGGGCCTTTTGCCATAACGCTGCGCTGCTGCCGCTCCTAATCACGAGCCTAGAGGGATCCTGACTCCCATCCAACCTCTGGGCTCGGTACGCTCGTGCCATGGCGATCGAGTCTTCAGCTGCCAGATCCAAGCGACCGCGACGGGAGTTGAAGGATCCGTCGCCGCTTCTGTCACCGGAACGCTCTGCCCAGGAGAGTGCTCCTGGCAGGGAAGACAGCCTGCGGCCCCGCCGCCTGAACGACTACATCGGCCAAGCGGAGCTCAAGCAGGTGCTTGGCATCGCTGTGCAGGCGGCGAGTGCCCGCGGCGATGCCCTCGACCATGTGCTGCTCTACGGCCCCCCTGGCCTGGGCAAGACCACCATGGCTCTTGTGCTGGCTGAAGAGCTTGGCGTCCCCTGTCGGATCACCAGCGCCCCGGCTTTGGAGCGACCTCGCGACATTGTGGGTCTGCTGGTCAATCTGCAACCAAGGGAGTTGCTGTTTATTGACGAGATCCACCGGCTCACCCGAGTGGCGGAGGAGCTGCTCTATCCGGCGATGGAGGATCGCCGCCTCGATCTCACGGTTGGAAAGGGCAGTACTGCCCGCACGCGAACCCTCGATTTGCCTCCCTTCACCCTTGTCGGGGCGACCACCAAGGCGGGTTCTCTCAGTTCCCCCTTGCGGGATCGCTTTGGGCTGTTGCAGCGGCTTGAGTTTTATGGGCAGGAGGATCTGGAGGCGATCGTTGACCGGGCTGCCGGGCTGCTTGGCCTGAGCTTGTCGGCCCATGGCTGCACCGAAATCGCCCGCCGCTGCCGGGGAACGCCGCGGATTGCGAACCGTCTGCTGCGACGTGTGCGCGACGTGGCCAGTGTGCGAGCAGCATCTGTCAACGGTGGCTCAACCCCGCTCGATGGCTCTGTGTTGATCGACGCCGATCTGGTGGACGAAGCCCTGAGCTTGCACCGGGTTGATGGTCGAGGCCTTGATGCTAGTGATCGTCGCCTGTTGGAGCTGTTGCTGCAGTCCCATGGCGGAGGTCCGGTGGGGCTCGATACCCTTGCGGCTGCTCTGGGGGAAGACGCCACCACCTTGGAAACGGTTGTGGAGCCCTATCTGCTCCAACTCGGATTTTTGCAGCGCACCCCTCGTGGCAGGGTCGTGACGATGGCCGGTCGGCGCCATCTCGGCTGGCCAGCGGTGGGGGAGCCCACTGTGAATGATCCCGCTGTGAAGGAGCCCGCTGTGGAGGATCCCGCTGCATGAGCCGGCTTCCCTTCGTGCTGTTGGTGCTGATGGCTTGTTGGTTTTCCCCGATGGCCTTGCCAGTGGCCGCTTTATCGGCCACCTCAACAGATCAGGCCCTGTTCAATCAGGCGTTGGTTGCGAGTCGCAATGGGGACGCATCGCAGGCCTTGTCGCTTTGGGACCGCTTTCTCACAGACCATCCGGAGGATGCGGCGGCTCTGAGCAATCGCGGCAACGTCCGCCTTTTGCTGGGCGATGCCGAGGGTGCGATTGCGGACCAGACCCGGTCTATGCAGCTATCCCCCGAGGCGATGGATCCCCATCTCAACCGCGGCACTGCAGAAGAAGCGCTTCGGCAGTGGGACGCCGCGGCAGCTGACTATCGCTGGATCCTTGCGCGAGATCCTGCTGAAGCATCCGCCCTCTACAACCTTGGCAATGTGCTCGGCTCCCAGGCGGTTTGGGACGATGCGGCCGAGCTGTACAGCCAAGCATCCTTGGCGAGACCAGGTTTTGCCATGGCCCGGTCCAGTGAGGCGCTGGCTCGGTACCAATTGGAGCAGTTCGATTCGGCTGAGCGGGAGTTGCGCAATCTGATCCGCCGTTACCCACTGTTTGCGGATGCTCGTGCCGGCCTCAGCGCTTTGCTCTGGCGACGCGGCCAGCGAGGTGAGGCTGAGAGCCACTGGGCAGCCGCGGCAGGTCTGGATCCCCGCTACCGCCAGGCGGACTGGCTGCTTGAGATTCGGCGCTGGCCGCCACAACCGACTGCTGATCTGATGGCCTTTCTCAGATTGGAGGTCCCATGAGCGAACTGGCCAGCACGGCCTGGAGCCAGGCCCTCGCCCAGCATCTTCCCGACTTGCTGGAGTTGCGTCGCCACTTGCATGCCCATCCTGAGCTCAGTGGTGAGGAGCATCAGACCGCTGCCCTTGTGGCAGGTGATCTGCGCGATCATGGCTGGAACGTGCGTGAAGGTGTGGGCCGCACCGGTGTTGTGGCGGAACTCGGACCCTCCGATGGGCCAAGGATTGGCTTGCGGGTGGATATGGACGCGTTGCCAGTGGAGGAACGCACCGAACTCCCCTACGCCTCCCTCCGCCAGGGCGTGATGCATGCCTGCGGCCATGACCTGCACACTTGCATCGGTCTTGGGGTGGCTCGCCTGCTTGCGGCTTGTCAGGAGGATCAGCCCCTTCCTCGCGGGGTGCGTCTTTTGTTTCAGCCAGCGGAAGAGCTAGCCGAGGGTGCTCGATGGATGCGTGATGACGGGGCCCTTGAGGGGCTTTCAGCCCTCTATGGCGTGCATGTGTTCCCCACCCTTGCCGTTGGTTCGATTGGTGTTCGCAGTGGGAGTCTCACCGCCGCCGCCGGTGAGCTGGAGATCACGGTGTTGGGCGAGGGTGGTCATGGTGCCAGGCCTCACCAGTCCGTGGATGCGATTTGGATTGCCTCGCGGGTGGTGACTGGCTTGCAGGAGGCCATCAGCCGTCGTCTTGATGCCTTGCATCCTGTGGTGGTCAGCTTTGGCAAGATCGAGGGCGGTAAAGCCTTCAACGTGATTGCCGATCGGGTCCGATTGCTCGGTACCGTGCGTTGTCTCGATGTTGATCTCCATAACCGCCTGCCCGCTTGGATTCAAGAGACGGTGCAGGCGATCTGTTCCAGTTTCGGCGCCTCAGCCGAGGTCACCTATCGCTGCATTGCTCCGCCAGTGCACAACGATCCCGGCCTCACCGATTTGCTGGAACGTTGTGCCATTGATCAGCTTGGTCGGGCCCAGGTGATGCGTCTGGATCAACCATCCCTTGGTGCGGAGGATTTTGCGGAACTGTTGAAAGATCTTCCCGGCAGCATGTTCCGGCTTGGAGTGGCGGGTCCTGATGGCTGCGCCCCGCTGCATCACGGCCGCTTCCGCCCAGAGGAGGGCAGTTTGGAAGTTGGTATTCGTGTGCTCACTGCCACGCTGTTGGCCTGGATGACGGACCTGAACCCATGACCCTTCGTCAGGCCAATCCCGCACATATCTGGCTATCTCTGGCAGCCCCGTTGTTGGTGTTGCTTGGCATCGTGGCTCTGATCCAGCGTCAAGGTACCGACCGTCTGCAGGCGCTTCCTGCCATCCTGGTGGGTATCGGTCTTGTCATCAGCGCAGTGGTCGGACGGCGTCGCCGGCGCTATCGCCTGTTGATGGCCCTGCGCAGCACGCGAACCGATCGCCTTGATTCAGACGATGCGCAATGACCTCCACACCGGATGAGCCCCAGCCTCTCCCCGATCCGCAGGCTCTGCGCCAAGCGATCGCTTCTGGGGATCCGATGCGAGCGCTGCCTGCGCTGGCTCGATTGAGGGCGATGCCTGATGAAGCAACGGAGTCGGTGGTGGTTCCCCTGTTGGTGTTGGGTTCGGAGCAAGCGGCGTTTGTGGTGCGATCGCTGAGTTGCAGCGGGCTTGGTCTTCGACGCAGTGAGCAGGGCTGGCAGGTGCTCTCTCGCCTGGTTCGAGATGACGAGGATGCCAACGTGCGCGCAGAGGCTGCGAATTCACTGGTCAGTTATGGCGTCGAACGGTCCTGGCCACTGCTGCGCGACAGGTTTGTCGCCGATGATGCCTGGTTGGTGCGTTGCAGCATCCTGTCGGCCTTTGCTGAGCAGCCGCAGATTGATCCCGCCTGGTTGCTGGAGCTGGCTCAGCTTGCGATTGAGGATGCCGACGGCACTGTTCGCGTCGGCGGCGCCGAAATCCTTGGCCGGCTTGTCCATGACGGAGTTGCCCAGGCGTCCACGGCCCGTCCGTGGCTTCAGTCGCTCCAGCAGGACGGCGATCATCGCGTGGTGGCTGCTGCGCTGAATGGGCTGCAGCCCTGAATCGAATGTCCTTGCTAGCTTTCGAGTAACACTAGGGGTGCCTGCTCTGTTGTCTCAACAGAATGGGCTGAGATCACACCCTCCGAACCTGATCCGGGTCATGCCGGCGCAGGGAAGTGACCAAGCGTGATCACCGGTTTGCCGACCCCTGGGCGTCCCATCGCTCTTCAATCATGCGTGCTTCCTGGGTGTCCTCCCGCAGGGGTCAGGCCAACGTGTCCCAGTTGCATTACGCCCGCCAGGGGGTGGTGACCGAGGAAATGGCCTACGTGGCTCAGCGGGAGAACCTGCCTGAGTCGCTGGTGATGGAGGAGGTGGCCCGTGGGCGGATGATCATTCCCGCCAACATCAACCACGAAAATCTTGAGCCGATGGCGATTGGGATCGCCAGCAAGTGCAAGGTGAATGCAAATATCGGCGCCTCTCCTAATGCCTCGGATGCCGAGGAAGAGGTCAAGAAACTGAACCTGGCGGTGAAATACGGCGCCGACACGGTGATGGACCTGTCAACCGGTGGCGTCAACCTGGATGAGGTGCGCACGGCGATCATTAAGGCCTCCCCAGTGCCGATCGGCACCGTGCCGGTGTATCAGGCGCTGGAGAGCGTGCATGGCTCGATTGAGAAGCTTTCGGAAGATGACTTCCTGCACATCATTGAGAAGCACTGTCAGCAGGGCGTCGATTACCAGACGATCCACGCCGGTTTGCTGATCGAGCATCTGCCCAAGGTGAAGGGTCGTATCACGGGGATCGTCAGCCGCGGTGGCGGAATCCTGGCCCAGTGGATGCTGTATCACCACAAACAAAACCCGCTCTACACGCGCTTCGACGACATCTGCGAGATCTTCAAGCGCTACGACTGCACCTTTTCGCTCGGTGATTCTCTACGTCCTGGCTGTCAGCACGACGCCTCCGATGCGGCCCAGCTGGCTGAGCTGAAGACGCTGGGTGACCTCACCCGTCGCGCCTGGGCGCATGACGTGCAGGTGATGGTGGAAGGTCCGGGCCACGTGCCCCTCGACCAGATCGAGTTCAACGTCAAGAAACAGATGGAGGAGTGCAATGAAGCCCCCTTCTATGTGCTCGGTCCTTTGGTGACCGACATTGCTCCCGGTTATGACCACATCACCTCCGCGATCGGTGCTGCCATGGCGGGTTGGCATGGCACGGCGATGCTCTGCTACGTGACCCCCAAGGAGCACTTGGGTCTTCCTAATGCAGACGATGTAAGAGAGGGGTTGATCGCCTACAAGATCGCCGCCCATGCCGCTGATATTGCTCGGCATCGCCCCGGTGCCCGTGATCGTGACGATGAGCTCAGCCGGGCTCGCTATGCCTTCGATTGGAACAAGCAGTTCGAACTTTCTCTCGACCCTGAGCGGGCCAAGGAATATCACGATGAAACCCTGCCCGCCGACATTTACAAACAGGCGGAGTTCTGCTCAATGTGTGGGCCCAAGCACTGCCCGATGCAGACCAAGATCACCGATGCAGACCTCGAAGGTTTGGAAGACGTGCTCAAGGCCAAGGGGGCTGCAGAGCTGGTGGCTGTGAAGCAGGACAAAGCTTGACCGGACTGGTGCCTTAGGACGGACGACTGCTTTGCGCTGATGGTCTTTCTGCCCCGGTGGTGACACCGGGGTTTTTTGTGTTGTGGACTGCTTCTTTTGGGTGTGCTGGCTGACCAGTTCAGCCTTGCTGCGCATGCGATGCGTCGTGCTCCAGGGGCAATGCCATGAAAAAGCCCCCCGTTCGGAGGGCTCGGATGCTTGGTTGAATGGACCCGAAGGTCATTCCTTTCTCAGTCGAGGATCAGCCCAGCAGAGCTTTCGACTTGGTCACCACGTTGTCCACGGTGAAACCGAATTCCTTCATGCAGGTTCCGCCGGGTGCCGAAGCACCGAAGCGGTGCATGGTGACGCTGTCGCCATCGAGACCGATGAAGCGATGCCAGCCGAAGGTTTCGGCGGCTTCCACCACGATCCGTTTGCGCACGGCAGAGGGAAGCACCTGCTCCTTATAGGCGTCGCTCTGTTCGTCGAACAGTTCCACACAGGGCATGGAAACCACGCGTACTTTGCGGCCCTCGCTGCTGAGCTGTTTGGCGGCCTGAACGCAGAGGTCCAGTTCGGAGCCTGTGCCGATCAGGATCAGCTCGGGGGTGCCGTCACAGTCCTCGAGGATGTAGCCACCGAAGGCCACTTTGTCGATCGAGGAGTTGGCCTGGTTGGCCATGTTCTGGCGGCTGAGGCACAGGGCGCTGGGGCGTTTGCGGTTTTCGATCGCCAGCTTGTAGGCACCGCTGGTCTCGTTGCCGTCGCCTGGACGGAACACCAGCATGTTCGGAATCGCTCGCAGCGAGGGGATGGTCTCAATCGGTTGGTGGGTAGGACCGTCTTCGCCCACACCGATGGAATCGTGGGTGAGCACGTAGATCACACCCAGCTCACTCAGGGCTGACAGGCGCATGGAGCCGCGCATGTAGTCGGCAAACACCAGGAATGTGCCGCCGTAGGGGATCAGGCCACTGTTGTGGTACGCAATGCCGTTCAGGATCGCGGCCATGGCGTGCTCGCGCACACCGAAGTGGAGGTAGCGCTTCTCGGGGCTCTCGGGTTGGAAGGAGCCGGTTTCGCCCTTGATGTCGGTGTAGTTGGAGTGGGTGAGGTCGGCCGAGCCACCAATCAGCTCAGGCAGGTTGGGGCCGAGGGCACCAAGGCAGATCTGAGAGTGCTTGCGGGTTGCCAGTCCACCGTCCTCAGGGGTGTAGGTGGGCAGATCCTTATCCCAACCCTCGGGGAGTTCGCCCCGGAGCATCCGCTCGAAGACAGCGGCCTCAGCTGGATATTGGCTGCGGTAGGTGGCCAGGGTTTGGTTCCATTCGGCTTCGAGGCTGGCGCCGCGCTCGATGGCCTGGCGGAACTGGTCATAGGCCTCTTGGGGGACTTCAAAGGCGCCGTAGTCCCAGTTCAGCTGCTGACGGGTGAGGGCTGTTTCGTCTTCTCCCAGAGGGGCACCGTGCACACCCGCGGTGTCGCTTTTGTTGGGTGAGCCGTAGCCAATGGTGGTGGTGACCTTGATGATCGAAGGCTTGTCGGTGACCGCCTTAGCGGCTTCGATCGCCTTGGTGATGGCATCCACATCGGTATTGCCTTCGGCCACATGCTGCACATGCCAGCCGTAGGCCTCGTAGCGCTTGAGAACGTCTTCGGTGAAGGACACGTCGGTGCGTCCGTCGATCGTGATGCTGTTGTCGTCGTAAAGAGCGATCAGCTTGCCCAGTTTCAAATGTCCGGCCAAGGACGCGGCTTCCGATGCGACGCCTTCCTGGTTGCAGCCGTCACCCATCACCACATAGGTGTAATGGTCGACAAGGGTTGAACCGGGTTTGTTGAATTTGGCAGCGAGATGGGTTTCGGCGATCGCCAGGCCCACAGCGTTGGAGATGCCCGCACCAAGAGGCCCGGTGGTGACTTCTACACCCGGGGTTTCGAAGGTTTCCGGGTGTCCTGGGGTCTTGGATCCCCACTGGCGGAAGTTTTTGATGTCTTCAATCGACACCGAGTCGTAGCCGGTGAGGTGCAGCAGCGCATAGAGCAACATGCAGCCGTGACCCGCGGAGAGCACGAAGCGGTCGCGGTTGAACCATTTGGGGTTCTTGGGGTTGTGCTTCAGGAACTTGTCCCACAGCGCATAGCCCATCGGAGCGCAGCCCATGGGAAGGCCGGGGTGACCGCTCTTGGATTTGTTGATGGCGTCAACGGCCAGCATGCGGATGCTGTTGACGCAGAGCGTGTCGATAGAAGCGGGCGCGGCGACCATGGCGTACGAGTGGAGAAGCGGTAAAGAATGCCGTCAGTCTGAAACAACGGGTCGGTGGCTCGAAAGTGTGCCACCTATCGGCTGGTTCAGCGCATGCGACGGAAGGCAAGGCAGACGTTGTGGCCGCCGAAGCCGAAGGAGTTGGAGAGCACGGTTCCCAGTGTGTGCTCACGGGCCGTGTTGGGCACGACATCCAGATCACAGTCGGGATCGGGATTGGCGTAGTTGATGGTGGGAGGCACCACGCCGTTGCGGATTGCCAGCACGCTGGCCACCGCTTCGATGCCGCCCGATCCTCCTAGGAGGTGGCCTGTCATCGACTTAGTGGAGCTCACTGGAATTGCGAGAGCACGAGAGCCAAGGGCGCTCTTGATCGCAGCGGTCTCGTTGCTGTCGTTGGCTGGGGTGCTGGTGCCGTGGGCATTGATGTAATCCACGGATTCCGCACTGATCTCTCCGTCCTCAAGGGCGAGGCGGATTGCTGCTGCACCACCAACGCCACCGGGGGTGGGCGCGGTGATGTGATGGGCATCGCATGTGGTGCCATAACCCACCACTTCGGCCAGTACCGTGGCGCCTCGAGCCTCCGCGTGGGCCAGGGTCTCAAGGACAAGCACGCCGGCTCCCTCGCCAATCACGAAGCCGTCGCGTTCTTTGTCGAAGGGTCGGCTTGCTGTGGCTGGGTCATCGTTGCGGAAGGACAATGCCTTGGCGCTGGCGAAACCGGCCACTCCCAGTGGGGTGATGGCGGATTCAGCACCACCGCAGATCATGGCGTCGGCCTTACCCAGCTGGAGCAGCCGGAAGGCATCGCCAACTGAGTTGGAGCCAGCTGCACAGGCGGTAGCTACAGCCGAACTGGGACCTTTGGCGCCAAGGGCGATCGCCGCCAGGCCAGTGGCCATGTTCGGAATCATCATCGGCACTGTGAACGGACTGACCCGTCCAGGGCCCTTGCCGTCAAGCACATGGGCCTGGGTCTCCATCGTGAGTAGGCCACCCACGCCCGATCCGATGCTGACACCGATTCGATCAGCATTGGCCTCGGTGATCTCGAGGCCGGCATCGGCAACAGCTTGTTTGGCTGCCACCACACCGAACTTGCAGAATCGATCCCAGCGCTTCGCTTCCTTGGCTTCAAGGAATCCAGTGGGGTCGAAGTCCTTGACCTCTGCAGCGAACCGACAGGCATGAGCTGAGGCATCGAACAGGGTGATGCCTGCGACGCCATTGCAGCCCGAAGAGAGACCGTTCCAATAGTCGGAAACGGTATTGCCAATCGGTGTCACCGCGCCGAGGCCGGTGACCACAACGCGTTGAAGACCCTTCACCATGCCGATCCTCAGGCCTGCTTGTCTTCGATGTACTTGACGGCGTCACCGACGGTGGTGATGCCCTCAGCTGCTTCATCGGGGATTTCGATGTCGAAGGCCTCTTCCAGGGCCATCACCAGTTCAACGGTGTCGAGGGAGTCGGCGCCCAGATCGTTCTGGAAATTCGACTCCGGCTTGACCTCGCCGGCATCGACGCTGAGCTGCTCCGCCACGATCGAACGGACTTTTTCGAGGATCGCTTCCTGGGACATAGCCGTGAAGACGGGACGACGCATCTTACGGGCTGGCCTTAGTGCCCCCTACTTTTGGCCCCCTCTTCAAGCCCCCACTGTCGTTAACAACGGTGAAGGCCCCAGCGTGAGTGTGGTTCACCTGCGTTGATGGCGGGTACGTTGGCGCCAAGCCATTTGTTCAGGACCGGACGCATGTCCCACGCCGTCAAGATCTACGACACCTGCATCGGCTGCACACAATGTGTGCGTGCCTGCCCTCTCGATGTTCTTGAGATGGTGCCCTGGGACGGTTGCAAGGCCGGTCAGATCGCTTCGTCTCCTCGCACTGAAGATTGCGTCGGTTGCAAGCGTTGCGAAACCGCCTGTCCCACAGACTTCCTCAGCATCCGTGTCTATCTCGGTGATGAGACCAGCCGAAGCATGGGCTTGGCCTACTGATCACCTCTTAAAAGCAATAAGCTCAGCCCGGCTTCAGCCGGGCTTTTTTTTGTATGTGCGGAATCGTTGCGGTCATCGGTTCTAGGGACGCTTCTCCTTTGCTGTTGGAGGGTCTGCGTCAGCTGGAATACCGCGGGTATGACTCCGCCGGTGTGGCCACCGTTGAGAACGGTCAGCTGCACTGCGTTCGGGCCAAGGGAAAGCTGGTGAATCTCACTGCCCGTGTCGACAAAGAGGGAGCGCCGGGGCTGTGCGGTATCGGTCATACCCGCTGGGCTACGCACGGCAAGCCGGAGGAACACAACGCCCATCCCCATCGCAACGGTTCCGGACGGGTGGCAGTGGTGCAGAACGGCATCATTGAGAACCACCGAAGCCTGCGGGACGAGCTGACAGCGGCTGGGGTGGTTTTTCAGTCCGAGACTGACACCGAGGTGATTCCCCATTTGGTGGGAGCCGAGTTGGACCGTCTGGTTGCTGCTGGTGAACAGCCCAGCGGTGCCCTGTTACTCAAGGCAGTTCAAGCGGTATTGCCCGCACTGCAAGGGGCCTATGCGCTGGCAGTGGTTTGGGTAGAGGTGCCTGGGGCTCTGGTGGTGGCGCGCCGCGCTGCCCCGTTGCTCATCGGTCTGGGAGAGGGGGAATTCATCTGCGCCAGCGATACGCCTGCGCTAGCCGGTTTCACCCGCACGATTTTGGCGATGGAAGACGGGGAGGTGGCTTTGCTCAGTCCTCTCGGCATCGAGCTTTACAACGCGCAGGGAGAGCGCCAGCAGCGCACTCCCACTGTGCTCAGTAACCAGGAGGGAGTTGCCGATAAGCGTGATTTCCGCCACTTCATGCTCAAGGAGATTCATGAGCAACCAGAAACAGCTGAGCTGTGGGTGGCACGTCATCTACCTGCAGGCTTAACGGCCGGCAATCCTGTTGCTTTGCCCTTTGATGAAGACTTCTATGCGGGGGTCGAGCGCATCCAGATCCTGGCCTGTGGCACCAGTCGCCATGCAGCCCAGGTGGGGGGCTATCTGCTGGAGCAGTTCGCTGGTCTCCCCACCAGCGTTTTTTACGCCAGTGAATTCCGCTATGCCCCGCCTCCGTTGGCACCGAACACCCTCACCATCGGCGTCACCCAGTCGGGTGAAACCGCCGACACCCTGGCTGCTCTGGCTATGGAGTCGGACCGCCGTGCTGGCCATGACGATCCTGCCTATGCCAGCCGCCAGTTGGGGATCACCAATCGCCCGGAAAGTTCCCTGGCGCGCCAGGTCGACGCCATCCTCGACATCGGCGCCGGTATTGAGGTTGGTGTGGCTGCCACCAAGACTTTCCTCGGCCAGTTGCTCGCTTTTTACGCTCTGGCGTTGGCCTTCGCAGCCCGTCGGGGCAGTCGCAGCGATGCGGAGATCCATGAATTGGTGCAGGAGTTGCGCCAGCTTCCGACCCAGTTGCGTCAGCTGGTGGATGCACACGACAAGCAATCAGAGGCGCTTGCCCACCGTTTTGCAGAAACGCAGGATGTGATTTTCCTGGGCAGGGGCATCAACTATCCGATCGCCCTGGAAGGTGCTCTGAAGCTCAAGGAGATCAGCTATATCCACGCCGAGGGGTATCCCGCCGGAGAGATGAAGCATGGTCCGATTGCCTTGCTCGATGCCCATGTGCCCGTGGTGTCGATCGCAGTACCTGGGACTGTTTTCGAGAAAGTGCTCAGCAATGCCCAGGAAGCGAAGGCCAGGGATGCGCGTTTGATCGGAGTGGCTCCTGACGGGCCGGATACTGATTTGTTCGATGATCTGCTGGCAGTTCCCCAGGTGAGCGAATGGGTTAGCCCCCTGCTCACCGTGGTGCCGATGCAGCTGCTCAGCTATCACATCGCAGCCCACCGCGGTCTGGATGTGGATCAGCCCCGCAACCTGGCAAAGAGCGTCACGGTGGAGTGATCCAAAGCGGGTTCAGGCGGCCTTCTCGCTTGGATCACGCTGTTGATCACTGCGCCCGTACACGTCGTCGAAGCGCACGATGTCGTCTTCGCCGAGGTATTCGCCGCTCTGCACCTCGATCATCTCCACAGGAATGCGTCCGGGGTTGCTGAGGCGATGGTGGCAGCCCATCGGGATATAGGTGCTCTGGTTTTCGCCTACAAGTTGCTCATCGCCGTCGCGCTCCACCAAAGCGGTACCGCGTACCACAACCCAGTGCTCCGCCCGATGATGGTGCATTTGCAGTGACAGGCTCTCGCCTGGCTTGACGGAGATGCGTTTGACTTGCCAGCGGCTGCCCTCCATCACGCCGGTGTAATGGCCCCAGGGGCGGTAGATCTTGCGGTGGGCCTTGCCCTCGGGGCTGCCGTCAGCCTCCAGTTGGCTGACGACCTTCTTGACGTTCTGGGCCTGATCACGGTCGGCGATCAGCACGGCGTCATCGGTTTCGACCACCACCAGGTTCTCGACCCCTAGGCCCACTACCAGGCGGTGTTCGCTGCGCAGGTAGCAGTTGCGGCTGTTTTCACTGATGACGCGGCCGCGAAGCACGTTGCCATCAGCGTCCTTCTCGGAGGTGTCCCAGAGGGCACTCCAACTCCCCACATCACTCCATCCAGCATCGAGGGGGAGCACGCTGCCCATTTGGGTCTGCTCCATCACTGCCACATCGATGGCCACTTCGGGGCAACGGGCGAAGGCATGGTGGTCGAGGCGACGGAAGTCAAGGTCGGGGTGATCTTGTTCCAGTGCTGCCCTGCAGCAGCTCACCACCTCGGGGGCGAGTCGCTCCAGTTCCGCCAGCATGGCGCTGGCCCGGAATAGGAACATGCCGCTGTTCCAGGTGAAGCGGCCAGTGGTGAGAAACTGCTCAGCGGTGGCTAGATCTGGCTTTTCTACGAAGCGTGCGATCGGAGCTGGGCTCAGTGTTCCTGCCTGAAGGGGTTCAGTGGCTTCGATATAGCCGTAGCCGGTTTCAGGTGCCGTGGGCACGATCCCAAAGGTCACCAATCGGCCGGCCTCCGCTGCGCTTCGACCGGCTTGAACTGTGGCGCGAAAGCGCTCGCCATCACGGATGACGTGGTCGGCAGCGAGCACCAGCAGCAGTGGGTCCTCTCCCTTCACCGTCGCCTGCAGGGCGGCGATGGCGACGGCGGGTGCTGTGTTGCGACCCATCGGTTCCAGCAGGATCGCGCCAGGTTTGACACCGATTTGGCGCATCTGCTCGGCCACAATGAAGCGGTGGTCTTCATTGCAGATCAGCAGGGGATCCTGTAGAGCATCTAGCCCCTCCAGGCGTTGCTGGGTCTGTTGCAGCAGGGTCTCCTCACCGCTGCCCCCCAGCGGCCAGTATTGCTTTGGGTAGCTGGCGCGTGAGAGAGGCCAGAGACGGGTTCCTGTGCCTCCACAGAGAATCACAGGGATTAAGGGGGTGCTCACCGAAGCTGGACGCGTGATGGCTCGATCCTGCCCCACGTCCCTGGCGCTGTCAGCCCTTGAAGGTCACAGCTCCAGCAGTCCCGGTGGCGGTGTGAGCAGCAGCCAGCCCTCCTTGAGGTGCACCTCCGGCACAATCGCTTCCACGAAAGGGATCAGGAGGCGTCGTCCATCGTCCCGTTCAATTTCGAGCAGGTCGTTCCCGGCGCTGGTGAGGTCGGTGACGGTGCCGATCACTGTGCCTTCGGTGCCAAGACGGGCTTCCAGGCCCACCAGGTCGAGCAGGTGGAACTCACCCTCGGCCAGTTCGGGTCGGTCATCGGCTGGTACGACAAGGCTTTGCCCCACAAGGGCTTCGGCAGCGCTGCGGTCATTGATGCCTTCAAAACGCACCACGAACACGCTCTTTCCAGGCAGCTGACGGCCGCTTTTGAGCTCCACTGGCTTGGGCAGGTTGCCTTTGGCTTGCAGCCATCGAGCACCTGGTTCCGTGAAACGCTCCGGGAAATCGCTGGCGGGGTTGATGCGCAGCTCCCCTCGCAGACCTTGAACGCCTACCACCTTGCCAACTGTGAGCCATTCAGCCGGATCGCTTGGGGTGGTCGTGTCGTGGCCGGCCATGGCCGCTTGTGCAGAAGTCTGTTGATCATGGCGTCACGCGATACTGATGCTCTGATCGTTTTCCTGTCATGGCCACCAGTGCTCCGATCCTCCCCGGCGCCACGGTGAAGGTGGTGGATGTCACCTCGATCTACAACGGTTACACCGGGTTCGTGCAGCGAATTAGTGGAGATCGCGCTGCGGTGTTGTTTGAGGGCGGCAACTGGGACAAGCTCGTCACTCTTCGTCTGCGCGATCTCCAGGCCGGCTGATGGACAAGACCACCATCCGCGGGCGCCTGGCGCGGGTGGTGCTCGACTCCGACACAACGGCAGGTCGTCTTTACAACCTTGTGGTGTTCGGGGCCATCCTGCTCAGTGTTGTTGGCTTGATGTTCGAGCCCGCACCGCTCCTGCCTGGGTCTGTTCAGGTTGCTGTTCCCGCCTGGGTCGACCTGATCGATCGCATGGCCTTGGCGGTGTTTACGGCTGACTTAGTCCTGCATCTGATGGCCAGTCCTAGGCCACTGGCCTACTTGCGAAGTTTCTACGGCCTGATCGATCTCTGCGCCGTGCTCTTCTTTGCGGTGCCCCAGATCAGCAGCGGTCTGCTGTTGTGGGTGTTCAAGTTCGGTCGCATTCTGCGGGTGTTCAAATTGCTGCGCTTCATGGATGAAGCGCGCGCTCTGGGCGCGGCACTTCGGGCCAGCGCCCGCCGTATCACTGTCTTCATCCTGTTCGTGTTGATCCTGCAGGTTGTTTTGGGTTACGTGATGGTCGTGGTGGAGAGTTTCCACCCCGAAAGTCAGTTCCGCAGCGTCGCCCAGGGGGTCTACTGGGCGATTGTGACCATGACCACAGTTGGTTATGGCGACATCGTGCCCCAGACGGCACTGGGCCGAATACTTGCGGCGGTGGTGATGCTGCTTGGCTTTGGGATCATCGCCATTCCCACGGGCATCATCACTGTGGAGGGTCTGCGCCGGTCCGGAGCTCGGGCAAGCTTGAGGTCCATACGCTGCATTGACTGCGGTCAGGTCAGTCATCGCAACCGTGCCCGCTTCTGCGATCGCTGTGGAACAGAGTTGCCGGCGTGTGAACGAGCAGAGGATCAACGCTCTACTCCGTCCCCCTCAACGTCCTGAAGTGCCGCCTGGGCCGCCCTCTGCTCTGCGTCCCTGCGGGATCCCCCCCATCCTTCAGCCAGCGTCTTTTCCTTAAGCTTGACCTGGCAGTGGAAGCGGCGTGGGTCGCCATGGCGGCGACTGGTTTCAAGGCTGTTGTAGACGGGTAGCCCCAGTTTGCGGGCCTGGCTCCACTCCTGCAGGGCGGATTTGGCATTGCCCTTGTGAGGGTCAGCCAGAACCGCAGCACTGGTGCGCTGCCAGTGCGGGGTGAGCCAGGTATGCACCGGTGCTAGAGACCCCCAGGCTTGATAGATCGCGCCGATCAGGGCTTCACTGGCCTCCGCTTGGAGGGTGGCGCGTCCGGCTGTATCTCCGCGTGCTTTGGCTCCGATCTCAAGCACGCGTTCGATTCCGATCGTTTCCCCTAGAGAGGCAAGCCAGCGGTCGCTCACCAACTGTGCGCGTAAGGCGGAGCGCTCTCCGACGGGCAGTTGTGGATGGTGCTGCTCAATGAACTCACTAGCAGCAAGCCGCAGCACAGCATCGCCAAGAAATTCAAGCCGCTCGTGGTTCAGCGGTCGACCGGCTGAGGTGTGAGTCAGTGCTTCATTCACCAGTGCCAATGTCGCCTCTTCTTTTGGGCTGTGGCCGGTGTCGAGGCCTAGCTCACCGCAGAATTGCTGCAACTGTTCGGCCCGGTGGCGCTGCGCATCGGGGATCGGCTGATCGTTGGTCACAGTTTGACCATGGGTGAATGGGGGGCCAAGTCAGGCACGTTATTGGCAGATCCAAGCACCATTCGAAAATTTGATGCCCGAACCTTGTTGTGAACATCCAGCTTTGATGGCGGCAGGATCAAATGGAGTGGATTGATCCACTTTTTTGTTATCGCTGCAATACCAACCTGCACCTAAAGAGCCATTGCTCGCGAAACCAGGGGTCTTAGAGCAACCCTTGTGAATGAACGCTTTTTCAAGGCATATCCAGCCTTCATTGTTGGCTAGAAAGCCAACGTAATGGATGTCACTTGTGCAGCCTTTCTGGATTTTGCATGGATCGAAATTTGTATTCTTATTGACTAGTTTTCCGTCTTTGCAATACCAGCCTGGCCCCATAGTGTTACTTCTGTCATTGCTGTAGGCAACGCCTGCTTTGCAGTCAGGATGAATGAAGCATGGGTCATAACCATCGTCATTCAAAGTGGGACTCTGAGTTTTATCGCTGTTTCTCCCGGTTTTTTTGGTGTCAATCGTGCTGTCTGAGTCCCCTTCGTGAAGATCGATTCCGATTCCGGAGGAGTCTCCCCCTTTGATTTCCAGGTCAACCCCAAGCTCCGCTAAAGCCTGAGGTGGCGCCAAAAGGCTAAGGGCGGCAAGGGTGCAGCCGCCTGCCAGTGCTATCGGTTGAATTGCATTATTCAGATTTAGCATTGCTAGGGCTTTGACTATTACAAATATAGCTAGTCGTTATGGTAATGGATCAAGAGATCTGGAGGTCATGTATCGACTCCAAAGGCTGATTGGCTTTAGTTTGAGCCCCGACTGGCCATTGATTTTGTATTTTGCCTGAGGGTAAAATGAAAAGTAAGTTTTGCATTTTGATGGGCTACCATGGGCATTTGTCATTAGAATTGCATGGGTAAATTTTGTATCCTCCCTTGCCCATTTTTGCTGGAGTATCGCTGTCGTTTACCATCCATTTATCAAGACGAATTGTATAAGTATTACCCTCTTTGTATAGGCCTGCTAACCATATCTCAATATAAGGCGGCCAGCCTTTGTACGGCGTCCCGGGTTCGTTGTCGGCATAACATTTCCAACCAGTTGTGGTGTTCCATTTTGACATCGTGGGCCATGTGAAATTGTTGCCTACCATGTTTGAATCAGCTTCACAAACCCATGGAAAAAGCATAAAGCTAAAGGCTTTGACAACATTTTTATCGTTTTTATATGGATTCTCGATTGCCGCAATTTTCTGGCATACATTTCCCCCCCAAGGTCCAGATGCTTGTGAGCCGCACTGTTTTTCATTTATTTCACCATTTACGCCATACCATCCTGCCCAGTATTTGAATTGTCCGAATGTTGTGCCTGAATCTGGATGGGTGAATGTGCAGTGATTTCTGCCGTGGCTGCCTTTTGTGCAACTTGGCTCGGTATTGGTGCCTTCGAATCGCTCGATGTATTTAATATCACCTGCGCAGTCAGGTTGGATGCCTGCCCCGTCACAATTGTGAAAGACCCAATAATCTTTAACGATGTTATTGCCATTTCCATCAAATGCGCCCCAGGCTCTTGCTCCCTGGCCGTTTTGGGCGCCAGCGACAATTTCCTCATAGGGGGAGCCCCCGCAAGGATCTTGAGTCCGGTTCAAAATGTTGAACAGAAAGGGTCGATAGTTGAAGGGGGAGCAGCTGATGTCGTGACTGCCGGTCTTTGGATTACCCCCGCAAAAGTTTGTTAGTTTTTCACTGCTACTGGCCCAGCAGAACCCGCCATTTAGATTCCGATTATCCGCGATTTCAAAGGGCCTTGGAGTGGCTGCTTGGAACATCCGTGTGCTTTGTGTGTGGTGGAGTTCTGCCGCATGGCTCTCCGGAGTTGAGAAGGGGGTATGGGCTGCAAAGATGAGTCCGATTGATGCAAGCCACCAGCTCATCGCCACATAAAACAATTCAAACTAAATCTGGGTAACTTTTGTTGTTGAGGCTTAGTTTTTCCGTTTTGCTTTACGTTTGGCGCAGTGACTATGGACTTTGAAGATTGATTTGTTTGATCGCTCAATGAGGTGAAAGCAGGGCATAAGCCGGGTTCTGTTCTCCTTCCTTGGGAAGGGGGCGGTCATCTATCTGGGATCGCCGTTGCCGACGACCTCTAGCGGCGCACTAAAGCGGAACGGGGTAGATGGCCATCCGTCGTTCCTCGGCCTTGCTCCCAGCCGGGGTTTACCGAGCCAGCACCTCTCGATGCTGCTGGTGCGCTCTTACCGCACCTTTGCACCCTTACCTGTGCCGGCGAACCGGCCATCGGCGGTGTGTTTCTGTGGCACTCTCCTCACGGTCACCCGCACTGGGCGTTACCCAGCAAGCCTGGCCATCGGGGAGCCCGGACTTTCCTCAACCAGGCCCATCTCTGCCCGAAGGCAGGCATGCCCTGATCGCGACCACCTCGCCTGCTTTCAAACCCCATAATGGCTGTTGATGGGGCTGTAGCTCAGCTGGATAGAGCGACGGTTTCCTAAACCGTAGGTCGTGGGTTCGAGTCCCGCCAGCCCCGTGATGATTGTCTTGTGATCCCGTAGCCGCCACTACATCTGGCGGGGTGGCGTTCCCTCACTCTGTCGCTAGCGTTGTTGCAGTGAATCCGGTTCCATGACCCAGCTTCACGATCTGCGGCTCCGACTTTTGGTGCAGCAGGAAAGCGAGCGCATTGCTGATTCCCAGCCCACAGACCTCGATCTCTCAGTCGTTCAGGCCCGCTGCCTTTGTTGGTTGGCGCTTTTGGCCGAAGCCCATGAAGATCAGGCCAGTGATGCTGAACGGCGTGGTGATACCGAGCAGGCCATGGGATGGTTTGCCGATTCGATGCGCCTGCGTGACGTGATCCAGGTGGTGTCTTCGATTGAGATCCCTCTTCCGGCCATGTCTGATCTCAGAGATGAAGATGGTGGCGATGGTTTGACTGATTTCCCCTCTGATTCCGACGGATTTTCCGGAGAGCCACCTCTGGCTGCTTAACCAGATGTCATGATGGGGATTGATCTTGAGGGTCTGACGTGCCTGAAGAGCCCTGTCAATGCCCTGACTGCCAGCGCTTCTACCGCGAGCACGATCGCCTGATTCGGGAGTCACCGACTCTGCGGCAGCAGCAGGAACTCAGTTGGGCTGCTCTTCAGGCCTTCCGCACGCTCTCCGGTCGTGTGCTTGAGGATCTTCAAAAACAGCATGGAGCTCGTCCTGCCGAAGCTCAGACCCATGCAACCCCTGTAGGCCCCACCGAGGAGCCAGCCGACGCCCTGCATCAAGCAATGGCTGATCTCGAGAACATCAACGCTCACCTGTTTTCGATCGAAGCGTTGATGGAACGCATTTTTGATGTGCGCGTTCCTGAAACGATCGAACAGAAGTTCCGGGAACTCGCTGGCGAGCTCGCCCCGGATCCTCTCAATGCTGATCGTCTTCGCTTGAATCGTTTGCTGCACCAGACCCCGGATCTTCCTGATCGCAGCTGATCTGATCCCATCTGATCTGCGCAGTTCGAATTACAGAACGCTCTCAATCAACGCAGTGCTGAAGCTGTGATCGATCGTTTCAGCTGAGCTAGATCTCTCGGAAGTCTTGAGCCTGGAACTGACGATGATGATCACCTTGCTGAGGTGCTCCCATCGCCAGCATTCCAGTTCGTTGAGGTGCTAGATCAGCGAACGTCGCAGGTGATATCCACTTTCAGTGGCTTCACGTTCCAGATGTGATCACAGTATTCCTGGATCGAACGATCGGAGGAAAAGAAGCCGCTCCGAGCAGCATTCAGTACTGACATGCGATTCCACTTGCTGCGATCACTCCATGCCTTGCTAACAGCATCTTGGGCCCGTAGATAGTCAGCGAAGTCGGCCATCACGAAGAAGGGGTCGCTGTGGCTGAGGTTGTCGATCAGAGGCCGGAACAAGTCAGCGTCGCCGTTGCTGAAGTGGCCGGTCTGGATCAGATGAATCGCTTCTGAAAGCTCGGGGCTTGAGTCGATCACCTCCCACGGGCGATAGCCACTGCGTTTGAGTGCAGCGATGTCCTCCACCGTCTTACCGAACAGGAAGAAGTTGTCCTCACCGACTTGGTCGCGGATCTCGACGTTGGCGCCATCGAGGGTGCCGATGGTGAGTGCTCCATTCATTGCGAATTTCATATTGCCGGTGCCTGAAGCCTCCTTGCCGGCGGTTGAGATCTGCTCGGAAAGATCGGATCCTGGGTACACCTGCTCGCCCAGTTTCACGGTGTAGTTGGGAAGGAAAACCACGCGTAAACGACCATCCATGTCTGGATCAGCGTTGACCGTTTCGGCGATGCCGTTAATGAAGCGGATGATCAGCTTGGCCATGTAATAGCCCGGAGCGGCTTTGCCTCCGAAGATCACGGTGCGAGGTGCCATGCCGTCGGCCTGGCCGTTCTTGATCCGCAGGTACTGGGTGATGATCTGAAGCGCATTGAGATGCTGGCGCTTGTATTCGTGGATGCGCTTCACTTGCACGTCGAACAGGCTGGCGGGATCCACCAGGACGCCTGTATGGCGATGGATGTAGCTCGAGAGTTTGCGTTTCACCGTCAGCTTGGTGTTGCCCCACTGCTCGAGGAAGCCACTGTCGTGTTGATGGGCTTCCAGCTTGCGCAGGTTCTCCATGTTGGAGATCCAGTCGCTGCCCACGTGTTGCTCGAGTAGGGAGGACAGGGGGGGATTGGCCAATGCCACCCAGCGCCGTGGTGTGACGCCGTTGGTGACGTTGGTGAACTTCTCGGGCCAGAGGGCGGCGAACTCTGGCAACAGTTGGGTGCGCACCAGTTCGGAATGGAGCGCGGCCACCCCGTTCACATGGTGAGCACCAATCGTGGCCAGGTGGGCCATACGCACGGCCTTGCCGCCGTCCTCATCAATGATGGACAGCTTGCGGATGATGGCGTCATTGCCTGGGAAGCGCAGGCGCACTTGTTGCAAGAAGCGTCGGTTGATCTCGTAGATCAGCTCCAAGTGGCGAGGTAGGAGATTGGAGAACAGGCCCAGATCCCACTTCTCAAGCGCTTCGGGCAGCAGAGTGTGATTGGTATAGGCCACTGAGCGGGTGGTGATCTCCCAGGCTTTTTCCCAGGTCAGGTGGCGATCGTCGATCAGCAGCCGCATGAGCTCGGCCACGGCGATAGCGGGGTGGGTGTCATTGAGCTGCACCGTCCAGTAGTCGGCGAAGTTCTCGACGGCCAGCCCGCGCTGATCGAGGCTGCGCAGCATGTCCTGAAGGGAACAGCTCACGAAGAAGTGCTGCTGTTTCAGCCGCAGCCGGCGGCCTTCATCAGTTCCATCGTTCGGGTAGAGCACCTTGGAGAGGGTTTCGCTACCAACCTTCTCTTCCACGGCGCCGTAATAATCGCCGATGTTGAAGGCATAGAAGTCAAAGCTTTCCGTGGCATCAGCACGCCAGAGACGGAGGCGGTCGCAGGTGTTGACCCGGTAGCCCAGCACTGGCACATCGTGGGGCACTCCAATCGCGTGCTCTGCCGGAATCCAGCGGGAGCGGTAGTTGCCCTTGTCGTCGGTGTAACTCTCGGTGCGGCCACCGAAGCCCACAAAGCAGGCCTCGTCCGGCTGGGGCAGTTCCCAGGGCCATCCGCCTTTCAGCCATTTGTCGGTGACTTCGACTTGCCAGCCATCGCGGATCAGTTGATCGAAGATCCCGAATTCGTAGCGAATCCCATAGCCCGTGGCGGGCACCTCGAGGCTGGCGAGGGACTCCATGTAACAGGCCGCCAGTCTGCCCAGCCCGCCATTGCCCAGTCCGGGCTCCTCCTCCACGTCCAGAATCTGCTGCAACGACTCAACCCCGAAGCGGCGCACGGCTTCCTCGGCTTCCTGCTGGATGCCCAAATTGAGCAGGTTGTTGTTGAGTTGTGGGCCGATGAGGAATTCCGCAGAGAGGTACGCCACCGTTTTTTGCGGTCTGGCCCTGATGGCCTCCTGGCTTGCCAGGTACCGCGTCATCAGTCGGTCGCGTACTGCGTAGCTCAGTGCCATGTAGAGGTCATGGCGGCTAGCGGTCGGCGCCAATTTCCCGAGCGTGAAGAACAGGTGCTCGGTCATGCCAGCGAAGACGGCATCGGCATCCAGGCCGGCACGTTCAGGGTCGGCGTAGCAACTTGGGGTCGGTAGGCGCAGATCGAGGGGCTCGGAGATCGTCATGGTGGGGGATATCACTTGGTCGAGAGTTGCCCCAAGTGTGAAGGCCCTGGGCGTTGGCTGCTTCAGACGGTGCAGGAACTGTGACCGAGTCGTGAGCATCCGGCCCAGGCAACTTGTCCACTGTGCGGAACGGAGCCATGGTTGATCCGTCTCCCAGGGCTGCCCATCGAGAGCAGTTGGCGGCCTGGACTTCCCTTAATCTCCCAATCATTCAGGAGTCTTTCATTGATGTTGATCCCGCTTGAGCTGGCCCAGCTCTCGGCGCAGCTGAGCGATCTCAGCAGCCACGACCTCGAGGTCGCGGAGACATTGATCGGGGTGATCCGCTTTCTGCTCATCTTCGTGGCGGCCCGCACCCTGGCAGAGATCCTGGTGCGGTTTCAGTTGCCCACGATCCTGGGGGAACTAGTCGCAGGCGTGATTATTGGAGCTTCCGGACTCCATTTGGTTGTGCCTCCGGAAACCCAGGTTCATCTCAGTGAGAGTTTCAATACTCTCATCGCTGGGTTGGCTTCGATCCCACCGGAAACGATCCCGGAGATCTACAACGAAACATTCCCATCGCTGGAGGCGGTGGCCACTCTCGGCCTCTATGCCTTGCTCTTCCTCACGGGCCTTGAAAGCGAGTTGGATGAATTGGTGGCAGTTGGAGGTCAGGCTTTCACTGTGGCTGTGGCCGGTGTGGTGTTGCCCTTCGCCTTAGGTACCGCCGGTCTGATGCTCTTCTTCGATGTCGATCTGATCCCGGCAGTGTTTGCCGGTGCGTCGATGACTGCCACCAGCATCGGGATCACGGCCAGTGTTTTCGGTGAGCTGGGCTACCTCAAGACGCGAGAGGGCCAGATCGTGATCGGTGCTGCTGTGCTCGATGACATCCTCGGCATCGTCATCCTGGCGGTGGTGGTATCGCTGGCGGCTGGTGGTTCCTTTTCAATTGCACCGATCCTGAAGTTGGTGGCGGCGGCGATCATTTTTGTGGTGGCGGCCATCGGTCTCAGTCGCACCGCAGCTCCAGCCTTTGACTGGTTGATCGACAAGCTCAAAGCCCCAGGTGAGGTTCTGGTGGCTTCTTTTGTGATTCTCTCCTTCAGCTGCTTCGCCGCCACGGCGATTGGTTTGGAAGCGGCATTGGGAGCCTTCGCAGCCGGTCTGATCCTCAGTGGTTCGAAGCACAATCACGCGATTCAGCAGGCAGTGCTGCCGATCGTCACCCTGTTCGCCACCATTTTCTTCGTGTTGGTTGGTGCCGGAATGGATCTCTCAGTGATCAATCCGCTCGATCCCGCAAGTCGTTCGGCACTGGTCGTTGCAGGTTTCCTCCTCGTGATTGCCATCGTTGGCAAGATTGCGGCCGGCTGGGCCTTTGTGAGTGATCAGCCCACGAAGCGACTGGTGGTCGGCCTCGGGATGATGCCCCGGGGCGAGGTGGGCTTGATTTTCCTTGGCTTAGGCACCAGCGCTGGTCTGCTCTCCCCTTCGCTGGAGGCAGCCATCCTGTTGATGGTGATCGGCACCACCTTTTTGGCTCCGGTATTGCTGCGGCTGGTACTCGGTGGTGACAAGCCCGACGATGGCGACAAAGTCGATGACACGGTCGCCGTTGATCCCGTTGGCCTGGTCTAATCCTCAGCTCTCATCCTGCTGCTGGCTGCTCGCCACCAGCAGAAAAAGGCTCCAACCCACCGTGATCAGTGCCAGGCTGGAGCCCCACCCAGGACCCAGGGTCCAGCTGAGCAACAGCTGCACGCCCAGCCCGACAGCGAAAGCCAGCAGCAGGCTGCTTGCCACAAGTGCCACCTGCTGCCAGCGATTGCTGAGTGGACCATCAATCAGGCTGGCTTCAAAGCGACCGAGTGGCTTGCTTAGAGGGAGATAGAGAGATAAGGCCCAGAACAGCGAGCCTCGCAGGATGTCCGGATCCTCAAGGGGGCCATAGCCAAGGGTGAACGCGTCCATGGCACAAGTGCTGGAGAGGCTCTATAGCATCACTGCCCCAGATGGGATCTGTCGTGACCATGGCTCCAGAAAGGGTTCCGGATCGAGATCACGATGGTGCTGTCGATGGTCACCTTGAGGATTTGGTCAGCCTGCGCCTCCCGGATGTTCGCCGCGATCACTGGACTCACCTCGGCCATGCAGTGCATTGCCTGTGTTGTGGACCGAGGGATTCAGATCCTGCAACAGCGGCGGCACAGAATCCTGCTGTGCTGTTGGTGCATGGCTTCGGTGCCTCCACCGACCATTGGCGCCATAACGTTCCCGTCCTTGCATGCAGCTATGAGGTGCATGCCCTTGATCTCCTTGGCTTTGGTCGCAGTGCCAAGCCGGCAGGTCTCACCTACGGCGGTGCGCTGTGGCGTGATCAGCTGATGGCCTACATCCGCGAGCGGATTGGTCGCCCCACCGTGATTGTGGGTAATTCTCTGGGGGGTTTTGCGGCTCTTGCCGCCGGTGCTGCTCTTGGTGACGACTGCGCTGGTGTGGTGCTGCTGAATGCCGCCGGCCCCTTCAGCGATGAACAGAGGCAGCCCGAGGGGTGGGGAGCGATTGCCCGTAAGACCATTGGCATGGCCTTACTGCGAAGTGCCTTGCTTCAGAGGGTGTTGTTTGAAAACATGCGTCGTCCAGCCACGATCCGGCGCACCCTGAATCAGGTGTATCTCGACCCCACCAATGTCGATGATGAGTTGGTCGAGGCGATCCGGGTGCCCTCCTGTGACCCTGGAGCGTTTGGGGTCTTCCGCACCGTCTTTGACATCCCTAAGGGTCAGCCGCTGGATGAATTGTTCTCCCAGCTGCAAGCACCGCTCTTGCTGCTTTGGGGCATTCGCGACCCCTGGATCAACGCCGCCGGGCGGCGAGCCAGTTTTCAACGCCATGCGCCCGCGGCCACCACTGAAGTGGTGCTGGAGGCTGGCCACTGCCCCCATGACGAGGTGCCAGAGCAGGTGAATCGGGCAATGCTGGATTGGTTGCAGGGTCTTTCGTTCGAACGAACGGCAGCGCCAAACTTGGATGTCCCAAGCTGATGGCCATGACGCTCATCCAGCAGTCCGCTCCCTATCCCCATTGGGAGTTTGTTCATCCCAGTAGCGGAGATTGCCTGCGGATCGTGCCTGAACGGGGCGGGTTGGTGACCGCGTGGAGCTGCGACGGTCGGGAGATGCTCTATTTCGATCAGACCCGCTTCGCTGATCCTGCCAAGAGCATTCGGGGTGGCATTCCGGTGTTGTTTCCGATTTGCGGCAATCTCCCCGGGGATGTGCTTCCGGTGGATGGTGTGAATCACATCCTGAAACAGCATGGCTTTGCCCGGGATTTGCCTTGGAAGCTCCAGTTGCTTGAGGATCAGAGCGGTCTTCAGCTCACGCTCACAGATACCGAGCAAACGCGAACGGCGTTTCCATTCCCGTTTCAGTTGGTGATGGCGCTTCGGCCGCTAGCTCAGGCCCTGGAGATCACGACCACGGTGACCCATATGGGCCATGGCTCGGGGGCCATGCCTTTTAGTTTCGGTCTTCATCCTTATTTCAAGGTGAGTGATCTCGGCCGCACCCGCCTTGAGGGCCTGCCTGCTCGCTGTCTGAATCATCTGGAGATGGCGGAGGCGGACACGGCCCCGCAGTTGGCCCGCCTGCCTGAGGGTGTGGATTTCCTCTGTCGTGAGGCAGAGGGCCCGGTGACCCTCATCGATCAACGGGCCGGCATCAAGGTGCAGCTCGATCAGCCTGCACCGATGGATCTCACCGTGATCTGGACTGAGCCACCTCGACCCATGGTCTGTCTGGAGCCTTGGACTGGACCGCGGCAGGCGCTGATTAGCGGTGACCACAAACTGCAGCTTGCAGTAGGCGAGAGCATCGAGCTTCGCTGCACATACAGGGTTAGTGAAGTTGGAGGCTCAAGCAATGGGGACAGGCTTGGCCACGCCGGGTAGGCGGCCGCGGCTGAGTTGCTGCAGCGGATCGAACTGGCGCTTCACCGCTTCGATCAGGGGTCGTGATGGGGCGTCTGTCCAGGCCGGCAGAGTCTCTTCTGAAGGTTGGCTGATGGGCTGGATCAAAACGCTGAGTCGGCCCCCCAGAGCTGTCACGCGACTGCGCAGGGCCTGCACCTGCGCCCTTGTGCTGGCTTGATCACTCCAGGCATCGCCGCAACCAGCCCCTGCAGCTAGGTTCCAATGCCAATCTCTCAGGGCTTGGGCCTCTTGGCTGCTGAATAGGGCTTGCGCTTGGCTGGGAGGCAGGCTGATTCTCAGCAGCCACTGCTGAGAATCTTCGTCGTCTGGGTTCGTTGGTCGTGCTGCAGGCGGTGGCAGGGGTCCATCCCAGGGGTGTCGTTCCGCCTTCAATCCGTGGGTCTCTGCGAGCGACTCAAGGCGATTGAGCTGGTCTCTCACCGCCGCGTCGCTGACGCTCGCAATTCCCGCCTGGATGCCCAGCTCCTGCTTGGGATCTTGCTGCCAGTTGAGCAGTTCGAGGGTGAGAGTGCTCGCGACCACCTCCGCTCGCCAGGCTTCGAGGGCATCCAGGGCTCCCTTGAGGTTGAGGAGGGCCCGCGCTGGTCGAATCGGCTGCACCCTCAGGGTGAGTTCGCTGATCAGAGCCAGGCTGCCCCAGCTGCCGCAGAGCAGGCGCATCAGGTCGTAGCCAGCAACATTCTTCACCACCCTGCCGCCGGCATGCGCTTCGAGACCGTCACTGCGGATCAGGCCGATGCCGATGATTTGATCACGCACACCAAGATGCCGATGGCGCAGGCCCCCTGTCAGGCCCCTGGCCACCAGCCCTCCCACTGTGCCGGCGGTCTTGGCCTGGTGGTGACTGCCCCAGGGCCAGTCGATGGGCAGCCACTGGTTTTGTTCCGCCAGCGCTGCTTGCAGATCCGTCAGGCTCAGGCCTGCCTGCACACTGATCGTGAGGTCATCAACGGCATGCTCCAAGACTGTGTTGCACTGGCGCAGGCTGATCAGAGGAGACGGCTGCAGGGCTGCTCCCCAGTGCATACGGGTGCCCAGCCCGGAGGGGATCCAGGGGCTGCTGGTGGCATGGAGCTCTCGCACCATCGTCTGCAAGTCCGCCAGGCTTTCTGGTGTCAGCGTTGTGGGCAAAGCGGTGGATTCGTGGTGAGCGGCGGAACGGCTGATGGTGCTGGGGTGGTGCGGAGGATGATCGTGCCATGGGCGCTGTCATGACCACGCCTGTGCCACCGCGGAGAGCTGGAACGATCGTTGTCATTGATGATGATCCCACCGGATCCCAGACGGTGCATAGCTGTCCGTTGCTGCTGCGTTGGGATGTGGAGACGCTGCGGCGTGGTTTGCGCCACCCTTCGCCGTTGTTGTTTGTCCTGGCGAACACCCGGGCTCTGACGGCCCCAGAGGCAGAGGCTCGCAATCGGGAGATTGTGGTGGCTTTGGCGGAGGCGATGCAGTTGGAAAACCTGGCGGCCCAGGAGGTGTTGCTGGTGAGCCGCGGTGACTCCACGCTGCGGGGCCATGGGGTGCTGGAGCCACAGGTGCTGGCGGAGGAATGGCAAGCCCGCTTTGAGCCTGTGGATGCCACCCTTCATGTCCCTGCTTTCCTGCCGGGGGGACGCACCACCATCAATGGTGTGCATTTGCTCAATGGTGAGCCTGTGCATACGACCGCCTTCGCTCAGGATCGGCTGTTTGGTTACAGCACCAGCGATTTGGCGGCTTGGTTGGATGAGAAGAGCGCCGGACGGATTTCGGCGGCCTCCGTGGTCCGCTTGGATTTGGAGCTTTTGGATGGCGCCGCTGCTTCCGTCTGTGGTGAAGGGGATCCCGCCGGCTTACAGGCCTTGTTGGCTCGGCTCATTGGGATGGAGAACAACTGTGCGGTTGTTGTGGATGCGCTTCGGTCGGAACAGTTGCAGGCACTGGGTGTGGCGGTGCACCAGTTGAAAGGCCGCAAACGCTTTCTGTTCCGCTCTGCTGCCAGTCTCCTCAATGGTTTGCTTGATGGTGGCCCTGAGCCGTTAGGGCCGCAACCGATGGATCCAGTCGGGCTGGCCAGACTGCGACGGGTCGCGTCAAGTTCCGATGGTGGCGCACTTCCAGGCTTGGTCCTGCTGGGTTCCCATGTCCCTTTGGCTGATCGGCAACTTCGGCGATTGCTGCAGGCGTCGGCCTGCCGTGGTGTGGAGCTTCCTGTGGCCAGGATTGCCCGTGTGTTGGAGGGAGGGCATGCCGAATGGCTGCTGGCTGACCTGGAGGCTGAATGGCGAGATCAGCTACAGCAGATCTTGATCTCGGGGTGCACGCCTGTGCTCTACACCAGTCGCGGTGAGTTGCCCTTTGGCTCAGGAGAGGCCGCCGCTGCTCGCAGATTGCACTTTGGGATGGCCCTTGCCCGTTTAATGGCTCGCCTGGTGGCCGCCGTGGCAGACCAGCTCGGGTACGTCATCAGCAAGGGGGGCATCACGACCGGCACCTTGCTGGCGGAGGGGTTGCAGTTGCCTGCCATGCAGCTCGAGGGCCAGCTCTTGCCAGGGTTGTCGCTCGTGCGGCCGATGGAGGACGGGGCCTCTGAGACTGTTGCAGGTTTGCCGATCGTGACCTTCCCTGGGAATCTTGGTGATGACAACACCCTTCTCGAGGCCTGGCGACTGATGCAGGGTGATGCCTGAACCTTCCGTTGCCTGAACCATGCGTTCAGCCTTGGCTCAGATCAGGGAGGCGGAGCGGGCCAGCAGTTCCATCGGATGGTTGACCACCACTGGCTCACTTGTGGCAGGTAGATGACGCCGCAGCTGCAGGCTGCAACCGATGTTCGCGCTGGCGATCACACTGGCGCCGGTGCCGCTGAGGTCAGCTGCCTTAATCCTGCCTAGTTCGGCGGCTTCGTTCGGCTGAACCAGGTTGTAGATGCCGGCGCTGCCGCAGCAGACGCCTGCCTCGGTGGCCTCGCGCAGTTGGAGGTGGGGAATGGTTTCTAAGAGCTGGCGAGGCTGATGGCTGATGCCTTGGCCGTGAATCATGTGGCAGGCATCGTGATACGCCACCACGAGCGGTTGATCGGCACTGGCCCTTTGCCCGTTGGCATGGGACAGAGGTTGCAGAGATTGCTGGAATGGCTTGGAGAGTCCTTTTTTGAACAGGAACTCGTGAACATCTTGAACTGGGCAGTGAAAGCCATTGGCTTCAGATCCACCGTCCAAGATCTCTGAATAGGCCTTCATGGTGTGGCCACAGCCGGAGGCGGCAACCAGCACGGCATCGAGCGGTGGATCGATCTGGTCGCTCGTGAAGCTCTCCACCAAGGCGCTTGCCAGATCTCTGGTCTGTTCCATCTGGCCTTGGTGATGGCTCACCGCACCGCAACAGCCTTGATTGGCGGGGATCACGACTTCGTAGCCATTGGCCTGCAGCACAGCCACGGTGGCCGCATTGACTGCCGGGTCAAAACAGCGTTGAACGCAGCCAAGCACCAGGCCGACACGACCGCGCTGCTCTCCCTGGGCGGGGTTGATGTGAGGGAACTGATCGCGGAAGCCTTCCTCTGCCAACTTGGGTAGGAGCGACTCCATCGCTTCCAGCTGCGGCCCAAGCAGGCGCACGAAACCGCTGCGGCGCATGAGGTCTTGGATGGGGGTGCCGGCGTAGGCCCGTAGGGGCGTGAGCAGGGCCCGCAGGCGTTTCGGATAGGGCAGCACCTGCAGCAGCAGCTGGCGAAAACGGGTCTGCCAGCAGCTGCGCAGTTCGGGTTTGTTGAGCTGGGGTCGGGTGGCTTCGATCAGTTGGTCGTAGCGCACTCCAGACGGGCAGGCGCTCACACAGGCGAAACAGCCGAGGCAACTATCGAAATGGGATGCCACTGTGGCATCCAGCTCCAGTTCCCCGGCGTCAATCGCTTTGAGGGTATGGATGCGGCCACGGGGAGAGTCCATCTCCGTTCCCATCACCCGGTAACTGGCGCATGTCGGCAGGCAGAAGCCGCAATGCACGCAGGGGTCGGTGGGATCAGAGCTAGCCATGGCGCCATTCTGATGGGCTGGGCTGGATCTCTGGGCGTTGGAGGCGCTGCGAGAGGATCTGGTGGTGGGTCTCCCTCAGTTGGTTCACGACCTCTGGATGGCACTCTCCTTGCAGTCTTGCCTGGCGATTCAGTCGCAGTGGGGCGCTGAGATAATTGACGATCAGGGCGCGGCGAGGGCCAGCGGAGCGATTGCTGCTGGAGCCGTGAAGGGTCCAGGGCGTGTGCACGGTGCCATCCCCGAAGGCCATCGGTGCTGCCACGCTGGGATTGGTCTGGGGCAGTCCGGTCGGAGCTGTTCTGGCGAGTTGCGGTTGTGATAACAGGCAGTGGTTTTGACTTCCCGGCACGAATTGGATCGGCCCGTTGCTGGCGTCGATCGCCTGCAGCGGCAGCCAGAGGGTGAGGGCGGCGAGCTGATCCGCAGGGATGAAACGGGCGTCCTGATGCCAGGCGGTGCCAGGGTCTCCGGGTCGTTTGTTGTAGAGCGTCACCGCCAGCAGCTGCAGGGGGGTGTCATCGAGACCGCAGCAGTTCTGAAGCCGAGTGGTCAGAGTGGGTTGCTGGAGCAGGGTCGTCAGTTCGGGCAGGTCATCCTGGAGAAACCAGAGCGGCACACCCGCGTTCTGCCATCGTTCGGCCGCCTTCAAGATTTTCGGGATGAGCGCACGCAAGTGGGTGCATGCTGCGCCATCGAGTACCTGGGGCAATAGCGCGAAACCATCGCGTTCAAATGTGGCGTCAGCCAGTTGCATGGCTCAGCAGATAGAGCTTCATCGACCAGGTGCCATCGCGATTTGGGCTCAGTTTGATGTGGCTGAACCCTTCGGCATGGCCCGGTGCCTCCTCTTGATGCCAGTTGTGATGGCGGCGTCGGCAGTGCTCGATTGCAGCTGCAGGGCACCAGGGGGCCAGGGTGTCGAGGAGGGCCTGTACTTCAGGTGCATCAGCGGCGCTGCCCCGTTGCAGTCGACCAGTAGGGAACAGTTCAAACCCGAGTCGATCCAGGCCACCTCTCCCCCAATCGAGGGTGGCTGACCAGCAGAGGCTGGGCTGATTGAGCAAGCGTTCCAGAACTGGCGTGCACAGATCAGGGGCCTGTTGCTGCAGCCAAGACCATTGGTGGGGTCCTGTGAGGTTGAGGCGGATCCGGCCTTTCTGATGACTGGGGCGCCCTGGGAAAAGACCGCAATGACTGATGCCGAGATCGCCTTCGCCTGGCTCCGGTATGAGCCAGGCGGTCGTCAGGCTGGGGAGCAACTCTCGGCGCGCCTCCAGCACCCCTTGCTGGCGTGGTCCGCGCCGGTGATCCAAACGGAAAAACACGCCAGGGGCATCCTGGAAGGGATGGTCGAATTCCAGCCAGGGTTCGCGCAGCACCCCCCTTGCCCCTCGCAGGGCACGGTCGATCGATTTGCAGACTTTGTCCCATCGCTCCCAGTGCTGGCGCTGGCGAGGAGGGGGAAGAGGGACTGAGAGATCCACACCTCCCTCGGGATCGTTGAGGCGGTATTCGCATAGAGCGACCGTGCCGATTGGTGGCGTCAGACGTAGCAATGCAGGTGCGTGTGACTGCGATGGAGGCGTAGGAATCCTCCCAGGACCACCCGTTGGCTCGGGCCGCCGGTCGGACACACCCGATGTCGGTGGTAGCCGGCGTTGAACAGCAGCAGTTCTCCAGGGTTCAGGCTGATGCGATCGCCACTGGTGCTGATCTGCAACTCGCCGCCTCTAGTCGCTGAATCCACGCCATAGAGAAAGCTCATTTGAAAGCGTGGTTCGAAGGCTGCCGGCAGCAGGGTTCCGTTTTCAATCAGGTTGACAGGATTCCAGTCCCGTTCGCAGTGTTCGGGGATGCCGCCACCGTGAGCCATCTCCCGTAGAGCCCAGCCCGGAAGACGCGTGCCATCTTCAAGCTCGAGCCCCTTGAGCGGTGTGTCGAAGTGATCGCTGAAGAGAGCCGCGATCGGTTGAAAGAACAGCTCCTCCATCTGTTGCAGCAAAGGCATGGGCTGCAGCGCCAGAGTGCCGCGGTAGCGATCTGGGGTCGTACCCACGCAGCTGCGTGGCAGGGTGCGGCCCCAGGGTGTGGTGGCCCATGCTTTGTGGTGACTCGGTTCTCTCAGTTGTCGGCAGAGCTGGGAGATGGCGGCATGGTCGAGCTTGGGATGCCAGCGGGTCAGTGCCAGATCTCCCGCCAGCACGGCCTCAAGGGCTGCTGGGGGGGCTGGGATCGAGGCTGACATGACTGCTTAAACGGCGAGGACGCCTCGTTCAGAATCGTTCGATAATGGCGTCGGCGAAACCGCTGCAGCTCACCGGATCCACTTGGGGTTCCATCAGTCTGGCCAAGTCGTAGGTGACCTGCTTGTCGGCGATGGCGGCACTCAGCCCCTTCGTCACCAGATCGGCAGCCTCTTGCCAGCCAAGGAATTCCAGCATCATCACGCCGCTGAGGATCACTGAGCCCGGGTTGATGCGGTCGAGGCCGGCGTGTTTTGGAGCGGTGCCATGGGTGGCTTCGAAGATGGCAGCCTTCTCGCCGATGTTGGCGCCGGGGGCCATGCCCAGACCACCCACCATCGCGGCCGCGGCATCGGAGATGTAGTCGCCGTTGAGATTGAGGGTGGCGAGGATCGAATACTCCTGGGGGCGGGTCTGGATCTGCTGGAAGATGCTGTCGGCGATGCGGTCATCGACCAGCACCATTTCTTTCCACTTGCCGTTGCCGTGGCTGCTGCCGATGGCGTTGATGACTGCCTGCACTTCAGCGTCGATGTCAGCCTTCTTCTCGGGAGTGAGGCTGTCGTAGCCAGGCTCGATCATGCGGGCGTTGGCTTGCACGCTGAGGTTGGCCTCCGTCTCCAGGTTGCCGAGGATCCAGCTCTCCCGCTCGGTGATGCACACGTCGCGGAATTCGCTGGTGGCCAGCTCATAGCCCCAGTCGCGGAAGGCCCCTTCCGTGAACTTCATGATGTTGCCCTTGTGCACCAGGGTGACGTGGCGCTTGTCGCCCTCCAGGCGCAGGGCGTGCTGGATCGCCTTGCGGATGTGGCGTTGGCTGCCCGCTTTGCTTACCGGCTTGATGCCGATGCCAGAACCCTCGGGGATCTGGCGCTTGCCCAGTTTGCCGTTGGCGGGGATCACCACCTCGTTGAGGTGCTTGCGCAGCTCTTGGCCGACGGCGTCATCGGCTTCCCATTCCACCCCCATATAAATGTCTTCGGTGTTCTCCCGGTAGACAATGACGTCCAGATCCTGGGGACGCTTATGGGGGCTTGGGGTGCCTTCGTAGTAGCGGCAAGGACGCACGCAGGAGTAAAGGTCAAAGATTTGGCGCAGGGCCACGTTGAGGGAACGGATGCCGCCGCCCACCGGTGTGGTGAGGGGGCCTTTGATCGCCACGCCGTAGCTGCGGATCGCTTCGAGGGTGTCTTCTGGCAGGTACTGGTAGGTGCCGTAGAGGTCGCAGGCTTCATCGCCGGCGTACACCTTGAACCATTCGATCGTTTTCTTGCCTCCATAGGCCTTGGCTACGGCCGCATCCAGCACCTTCTGGGTGGCGGGCCAGATGTCCACGCCGGTGCCATCACCCCGGATGAAAGGGATGATCGGGTTGTCGGCCACCACGGGCTGACCGTTCTCGAAGCGGATCGGTGTGCCCTGAGTGGGGGCGGTGAGCTTCTCGAACTGGGCCATGGATGTGGTGTGCCGCCTGGCGACGTTGTGGTGGGGCGAGCCTATGACTCGGGGCGGGATCCCTAAAGTTCGATCTGATCCGCCCCCACGACCCATGGCCAAACCTGCAGGTGTGTGGGTGGTGGCTGCCTGTTTCAACGAACAGGCCGTGATCACCCATTTCATTGAACGGGTGTTGGCGGTTGCGGGGGTGGAGCGTTTGGTGCTGATCGATGACGGCTCCCGCGATGGCACCGTCGATCAGATTCGTGCGTTTCAGCGGCAAGAGCGACAGCGCGAGAGTGAGGGTTCAGTGACCCTGTTGGAACTCACCCGGAACTTCGGCAAGGAGGCGGCGATGCTCGCGGGTCTCGACTATGCCTGCGGTCAGTGCTCTGCAGCGGTGTTGATCGATTCTGATCTTCAGCATCCCCCCGAGTTGATCGGGGGGATGATCGACGCGTGGCATCAAGGGGCGGAGGTTGTCACCGCCGTGCGTGATGACCGGGATCAAGAGTCGCGCTTGAAGGTGGCCAGTGCCTCATGGTTCTACCGGGTGTTCAACAACCTGGTGGATTCGATCCAATTGAAGGAAGGGGCCGGTGATTTCCGCTTGCTGGATGCACCGGTGGTCGAGGCGCTTACCAGTTTGCGTGAGTCGAGCCGCTTCTCCAAGGGGTTGTTGCCTTGGACCGGATTCCGCAGTGTGGAACTGCCGTATCAGCGGGTGAGTCGCAGCGGTGGCACCACCTCCTGGAGTCCTCTAAAGCTTTGGAGTTATGCCCTTGACGGCATTTTCTCCTTCTCGGTGCTGCCGTTGAAGGTTTGGAGCGGCATCGGAATTGTTGTCTCCCTTTTGAGCTTGATCTATGCCCTTGTGATTGTTCTCGACACCCTGTTCACGGGAGTAGACGCCCCAGGTTTCGCCACGCTGATCGTTGCGATCCTCTTCCTCGGCGGTGTTCAGCTCATCGGCATTGGTGTGCTCGGTGAATACATCGGCCGGATCTATGTCGAGGCGAAGGCTCGTCCCCATTACTTCATCCGCACCATCCACCGGGATGGCTGAGTGGGGTTGGTGATGGCTTCAGTTGGCTGTGCCTGTGGTCTGAATCAACTGCTGAATGGCTCTCCACTCCCGCTGTCGCCAGGGGGAGCTGGCGAAAGGAGCTGAGACAGCAAAACCGGACTCTTCCAGGTCACACTCAAGCGGGCCGCCCGGGTGCACGAGCAGTTGCGCTGGTGTCTGCAACCTGTCATCAGGCAGCTTGCGGCTGCAGAGCTCCAGCCAGCAGGCTTGCAGCGCTGCTCCACTCATTTGGCCTGTGAAGAGCACGCCAGCAAAGCCGCTGTTGCTGGCAATGCCATGCCGGCGCTGTCGTCTGCTGGCCTTTGCGTTGAGCAGTTGCAGCACGCTCCATTTGAGTAGTCCTGCGCCGCGGAGCGCTTCCCACCAGCAGCGCAGAGGCAGCCCTGTGGGTAGGGGTTCGGCGGTGCTGCGTATCCAGCTGATCCGCTGATCAGCGGCGAGGCTGATCAGCGTGTCGTGAACCAGGGGGACTAGATGGATGTGTTGGTGGCCGTCCAGGGCGATGGGACCGGGTCCACAGAGTTGGCGGAAGCGTTGGATCTGGGCTGCGATTTCAAGGCGGAGTTGTCTTGTCACTCGGCGCCGGCGGCGATGGCGCCGCGGCAGGAGCGATAGAAGCAGCCATTGGCCGAATGAGAGATGGAAGTGGCCGTGGCTGTTGACCAGGTCTGGAACGACATCGCATGGCGCACTCGATGGGCCTTCAGTGAGGCAGAGATGGAGGCAGAGCTGCTGGTTTGGATTCAGGGTTGCCAGTTGATGCCAGCGCTCTAGAGCTGGCCTTGTTTTCGGACCGTTGACCAGCAGGCTGGCACCATCCAGCTGCCCGGCTTCGATCAGGCCCAGGATGGCTTCGTTGGTGGCCTGACTCAGGCCGAGGTCATCGGCATGCAGGCGTGGGCGCTGGCCATGACTGCGCCGTCGTTGACTGAAGCGTGCTGCCCGTGACCAGATCAGAGCATTGAGCACCGTGGGAGTGAAGACAAAAATGGTGTCCAGCACTGCCGTCGAGGCGTTGGTGCCGATCAGGGTTGCCAAGGTTGCTGAGGGCAGTGCAAGCGGTAGCAGTCCGCATACGCTGAGATTGATGGCGTACTGCATCACCAACCAACGGCGGGCAAACCGAGCCCCGCCTGTTTCAGGCCGAAAGGTAAAGCGGGCGTGGCCTAAATATCCCGTCAACGAGGCCGCCAAGAACGCCAGAGGATTGGCCAGCCAGGTGGGCATGACCCACCGCAGCCCAATCAGTACGCCGTAATGCACCGCCGCGGCGACAATGCCCACCAGTCCGTAGAGGCTGAGGCGGGTGCTGATCGAGCGGAAAGCCATGGTCTGAACGCCTCGCTCGCAACCGTAACGGCCGCTGGCAGATAGACCACGAAGCATTCATCCTTACCGGTAGGTGATTAGACGGTGGTGTGAACGCAGCTGAAGCCATTCACAGCGTGCCTCAGGCCCAGGCCCTGGCTTCATCGGTGACCTTGGTGCGTCAGCACTTTCCTGCTGCCAAACCCAACCTTCGGCCTTGGCGGGATGACCCTCAGACCCGTGCATGGACCGAGCAGGAAACCTTGGATTTCTCCTTTCATTTCCCCGGTTGGAGTCCCCGTCTGGAGTGCCGCAGTCTGCTGTTGCAATTGCGGCTCCAGGCGGATCCGCGTGAGCAGAGCTCACCCCTTCTTGGTGTGCTGATCAGAGGGATGACCTACGACGGCGAACGCTGGCGCCTGGCCACCGTCGGTGACTGGCAGCCCAGTGGACGCCATCTTCCTCAGCCTGATCAGGTGCTGCATCTACAGCAGATTTGTCGTGATTTGCATGCTCTGTTCAGCACCGTCTCGTAACCCTTCGCAACCCCTGAGGCCCTCAGACCGGAGAGGGCTTTTATGGTTCTCGTCTGTGCTACGCCTTTCTTACCCATGTCTGTCGCTCTTGCTGCCCAGCTCCGTGAAGGCACCAAGAAGTCGCACACCATGGCCGAAAACACCGGCTTTGTGAGCTGCTTCCTCAAAGGTGTTGTTGACAAGGGCAGCTACCGCAAGTTGGTGACTGACCTCTACTTCGTGTACACCGCCATGGAGGAGGAGATCGGCAAGCTGGAGGACCATCCCGTGGTTGGTCCAGTGGCGATGGAGCAGCTCAACCGCCGTGAATCTCTTGAGCAGGATCTGACTTACTACTTCGGCGAGGGCTGGAAGGAACAGATTCAGCCTTCACCCTCTGCGGCCGCTTACGTCGAGCGCATTCACGCTGTTGCCAAGGAGTCCCCCGAACTGCTGGTGGGACATCACTACACCCGCTATTTGGGTGATCTCTCAGGTGGTCAGATCCTGAAGAACATCGCCCAGAAAGCAATGAATATGGAGGGTGATGATGGCCTGCGCTTCTACGTCTTTGATGACATCGCCGATGAGAAGGCCTTCAAGACCACCTATCGGGCCACCATGGACGAGCTGCCGATCGACCAGGCCACGGCCGATCGCATTGTTGAGGAAGCCAACCATGCCTTCCACCTGAATATGAACATGTTCAAGGAACTGGAGGGCAATCTTGTGGCTGCGATTGGCAAGGTTCTGTTCGGCTTCCTCACCCGTCGTCAGCGCACAGGGAGTACTGAGGCCGCTGCGGCTTGATTCCTCTGGATTGAATCCATCCCTTCTGTGATGCAGTGCTGATTGCTAACGGCTCTGAGCCCTCAGGCGTTGGCCTTTCTCCGATCAGGGTTCTGGTGCCTGGCACCGGAACCCGTTTTCGTTGTGGTGGTTTGAGTGTGGCTATGCAGACAGCCCGTCTGCTTTCCACATTGCGTCCCACTGAAGTGGTCACCTATCGCCAGCGGCAGGATGATCATCCTTTTCTGGATGACCTGCTTCGTGAGGAGAAGGCTCCAGGTGCCTGCCTGTGGCTGGTGAGCTGGGGTTTTGATGTGCCGGCGCTGTTGCGGCGGCTGCGGGGGCGTTCAGTGATCTATCAAGCCCATAGCAGTGGCTATGGCTTTGATCTGCCGCCAGGGGTACCGGTGCTCGCGGTTAGTCGCAACACTCTCGGCTACTGGGGGGATCGCGCCCCAAGAAACCCGTTGTTTCTGTTGCCTAATGCGCTGGAACCTCAGTGGCTGGAGCGAGGAGATCGCTACGGGGCCGGGGGCCCAAGGGTGATTGATGTGCTGGTCCAGCAGCGCAAGAGCAGCGATTACGTGTTGAAGGAATTAGTCCCGGCTCTGCGTGCTCGCGGCTTGCGGGTGGAGGTCCAGAACGGCTGGGTTGACGATCTGGTGGGCTTATTCAACAGTGCCAGCGTTTATCTCTATGACTCTGCAGAGCACTGGCGTGCTGCTGGTGTGAGTGAGGGGTTCGGCCTGCCGCCGTTGGAGGCGATGGCCTGCGGTTGTGTGGTGTTCAGCAGTCTCAATCACGCCCTTGCCGACACCCTCACCCCTGGTGAGCTAGGTCATCAGATTGGTTGCGGCAGCCTTGAACATGATCTGGAAAGCATCACGGCGGCTGTCGCAGACCAGGCTGTCTGGCGCTGCTCCGGGCCTGCACTCGATCATTTCCTCGTCGCTTATTCGGAATCGGCCTTGAAGCAACGTTGGCAGGCGTTGTTGATGAAACTCGATCAATTGATGCCGGCCCTGCAGCGGCAGTCGGTGTTGCACTCCCGTCCGCTTTGGCGTCTGCGCCTTCACCGTTATTGGCGGGGGCTGAGGCGGGTGGTCAATCGGTTGCCTGGCTGGCCTGTGGGTCGGAAACGCTAAGGGTGCGGCCGGTCTAAGGTCATTTCATCCGAAATTTGACTGCCTTGTGAGCTGCAAGGCAGTTCTCTGACTTCTTTCATGCCCTTGCAAAGTCAGACCTGGAGCAATCTCAGTCAGCTGCTTCGTGAGTTGCCCAGACGACGGGTTCGTCTGCTGATTGTTGTCCTGATCGCATCCCTGTTTCAGGGATTGCTGGATGTGTTTCTTGTGGCCTTGTTGGCCAGGCTGGTGGGTTTATTGGCGGGGGCCAAGGTTGAGGATTACTTGCCGGGAATCCGTGTTTTCGGTGGTGATTTTCTAGATCAGTCGGGTTGGCTAGTGGCCTTGCTGATTGGATCATTTTGGTTTTCCTCTGCCATTCGCTTTGGTGTGGCTCTGATGCAGAGCCTTCTCAGCGCTGAGGTCTGGAACGATTTGGTCAACAAGGTGTATGACAATCTCATGCGCCAAAAATACGAATTTTTTATTCGTCAACGTACGGCAAATCTATCTGAAAAATTCAACCGGATTATCAATAGTGTCTCCACAGGTGTGATCAGCCCGATCATCCTGATCGCTGGAAATGTGGTTTCTGTTGCTTCCCTTTTAGTCGGAGTTGTGCTCGTTTTAGGTGTGAAGGCTTTAGCCGTTTTTGGCCTGATGCTGTTGGCCTATGTCCTGGCGTCCAAGTTGATTACGCCCTATTTGCGGTTGTCGACCAAGCAACGTATCCGTTATGGACGGCGAATCAACCTTCTCTTGATGGAGTCGCTCCGATCAATGCGAGAGGTGCAGTTGTATTCGGCGGAAAATTACTTCGTCTCACGCTTTGCCCGCGATGGCGTGATTGCCAAGCGTTATGACCGTGTTGGTCGTCTTCTCCCGGATGTTCCTCGTTTGGTGATTGAGCCTGCCGGCATCACCATTCTGTTTGCCGTCGGTATCGGTCCGGCTTTGCTAAGTCGTGATCCTGAACAAATCAAGAATGCGATCCCATCCCTGTCTGCGGTTCTTGTCGCTCTCCTGCGCATTTCCGGTCCGCTGCAGTCGATGTTCCGCAGCATCAACCGCCTTCGTGGTGGATTGCCTGAAATTGCAGATGCTCTGGAGTTGCTTAGCTTGAGGCCCGAGCGTTATTTGCTGACCTCTGAGGGTGTACCCACGGCTGAAGGGGTGATGCCGCGGAGATTCATCCAGCTCAAGGATGTGTGTTTTGCCTACACGCGTGATGGAAAGCCGGTGATCAACAATATCAATCTTTCAATTCCGATTGGATCGCGTATTGCTTTGGTGGGCCGCACGGGTAGTGGCAAAACCACGCTGGCCCATCTCTTGCTGGGGTTGTTCCAGCCCACATCTGGCGAGCTCATGCTCGACGGCATTGAGGTAAGTGATCAGGAGGTGCCTGCCTGGCAGGCCAATTGTGCCTTTGTGCCACAGACCATTCGTTTGATGGATGGCAGCATCCGCGACAACGTGGCCTTTGGTTGTGATTCGGATCTCATCGACGATGACCAGGTTTGGGCAGCGCTCGAGGCGGCTCAATTTGATGAGTATGTGGCAGGCATGACCTATGGCCTCTACACCATGATTGGAGAGAACGGAATCAAGCTTTCAGGAGGCCAGCGTCAGCGTCTTTCTCTTGCAAGGGCCTTCTTCCGAGGTGCCAAGGTGCTCGTGCTCGACGAAGCTACGAGTGCTCTCGATAACAAAACAGAGCACGATGTGATGCAGGCGCTCGACATTGTTGGTCGTCGCTGCACCACGATTGTGATCGCTCATCGTCTTTCAACGGTCAAGAAGTGTGATCTGATTTATGAAATGGCTCGTGGTGAAATCATCGCTAGCGGGAACTTTCAGCAGTTGCAGGAGATTTCACCAACATTTCGCGAAATGGCTTTGATCGAGGGGGAGTAAAACCGCGATGGCGGACTTTGTCGTTCTCGCTACGGCCGACTGGGACCACCCCCTTTGGACCAACAAGCAACACACGGCCCAGACCCTCGTGGCTGCGGGGCATCGTGTGCTGTATGTCGAATCTCTTGGCATTCGTCCTCCCCGGGTGGGTGCTGCTGATCGCACCCGCATCCTTCGTCGTCTGAGGCGCATGCTGCAGCTACCGCGTCAGCGGCGGGAGCGGTTGTGGGTGTGGTCGCCTCCCGTCTTGCCTGGAGGTCATGGCGGATTCGGTCTGCGGTTGAACCGGTCCCTCCTGCGACTGGGCCTCGCTGTCTCCTGCCGTTGGCTGGGGTTCGATCAACCCATTCTCTGGACCTACAACCCCCTCACGACTCTTTATCTCGACCCCGAGAGCTTCGCGGGCAGCGTCTATCACTGTGTGGATCGCATTCAGGATCAGCCGGGCATGCCGGTGGCGCGGATCGAAGCCAATGAGCGCCGGCTTTCTGAAGCGGTGGACGTGGTGTTTGCAACGTCTCCCGAGTTGCAAATCACTCATCAGCATTGGAATCCCCACACGCTGCTGTTTGGCAATGTGGCCGATCACGAGCACTTCAGCCGGGCGCGCCGTGGCGATGGTGATGCTCCTTTGTCGTGCCCAACGAAGTTGCAGTTGATGCAGCCACCGCGCTTGCTGTTTATGGGGGCGATCGATGCCTACAAGCTCGATCTCGACCTCTTACTGCAATTGGCTCAGACGCATCCGCAGTGGAGTTTTGTGCTGATCGGTCCTGTGGGGGAATGTGACCCCTCCACCGATGTCGGGGCCCTGGCTGCGTGTCCGAATGTGCAGCTGATCGGTCCTGTGGCCTATGCCGATCTGCCCGCTTGGCTCGCCCACGCCAATGTCGCCCTGCTGCCGTTGCAGCTCAATGGCTACACCCGGCACATGTTCCCGATGAAGTTCTTCGAGTACCTCTCGGCTGGGTTGCCAGTGGTGGCTACCGCCATCCCTTCGTTGGAGGCCCACGCTGATGTGGCTTGGCTGTGTCCGCCTGAGGCGGGGGCGTTTGATCGGGCCATTCGTGCTGCATTGAACGGCCAGGGTCCGCCACTCCAGAAGCGTTTGGAGAGGGCAGCCACGCAGACCTATACGGCAAGAACCGAGGCCATGCTCACTGTGCTGGAGGAGCGGGGGGTGTTAGCCCCAACAGGTTTGTCGTCAACGCTCGCTGCACGACCCCCAAAGCATCCTCGGGTGGCGCTTTATATCGATAGCTTGAAGTTGGGAGGTGCCGAACGGGTCACGCTGACCTGGGCCACATGGTTGCAGCAGGTGGGCTGGAAGCCCATCGTGCTGACCCGCAAGCACGCTGGCTGGGATTTTTATCCCATTCCTGCTGGAGTGGGTCGGGCTGTGGAGCCTGTCGATCCTGCCTGGATGCGTTGGTGCGGCCCTTTGGCCTTTCCTTTGCGGGTGCTTCGGCTGCAGCGTTGGATTCATCGGCAGAACGTGGCGCTCACGATCGGCGTGACCTCCTTGCCAGCGATCAAGATGGTGTTGGCATCGCGTCTGGCCGGAGTCCCATGCGTGGTCTCAGAGCGCAATGATCCTGGCTTAAAGCGCATCGGCCCAATCTGGAGTGTTTTACGCAAGCTCAGTTATCCATGGGCTGCCTTGCATTTGGTGCAGACCCAGGCCGTAGGTGCATGGTTATCCCAACATCTTGCGGTGAAACGTCAGTTGTTGCTGCCCAATCCCGTGCAGTGGCCTCTGGAACGGTTCCCGCCCTGTCTTGATCCTCAGCAGTGGTTGGCGAAGGCGGGTGTGAGCGCTGCCGATCCGGTGCTCTTGGCTGTGGGCACGAAAGCGCATCAGAAGGGCTTTGATCGTCTCCTGCGTTGGTGGGTCCCGCTGGCCTTGCGTCATCCCGATTTGCAGCTTGTGATCCTGGGTTTGGAGCAGCAGCCGTATCACGGTTGTGATCAACAGGCCGATCTGCAGGCGCTTTTGGCACACCAACCTGAGTTGCAGGCCAGGCTGCACTTTCCCGGTCGTGTCGGCAACGTGGCCGATTGGTATGACCGGACCGAGATCTTTGTGCTCTCGTCGCGCTACGAGGGCTTCCCCAATGTGTTGCTCGAAGCGATGGCTGCGGGTTGCTGCTGTGTCGCTGCCGATTGCCCGCATGGCCCTGCCGATTTGATCACGGATGGGGACAACGGTCGTTTGATCGCAGACGATGCCACCGATGCCGACTGGGTGCGATGCCTGGATGGTTTGCTCACGCATCCAACTGAGCGGTCACGTTTGGCGGGGCAAGCACTTGCGGTGAGGGAACGCTATGCACCTGAGCGGCTTCGAAACAGCCTGATCACGGCGCTGCGTGAGGTCGGCACTCCAGCGCTGATCCAAGCCTCTGCGGAGTGGTGTCGCGATGGCTGATTCTCGTGGCTCTCAGCGGCGTCTGCTCGTGTTTGCACCCACCCGGCGTGCCGCTTCTGAAACCTTTGTGCGCGCCAATCTGGCGGGGTTGCCCTTTGCGGTGCAGGCCTATTTCGGTGACGAGTGCCCTTGGCGTCAGCCAGATCGCTGCGCCTACGGCATGTCTGTTTGGCTTAGCAAGGTGTTCACGCGACTGGGCTGGTTGCGAGTGGCCGGATGGCCTGCAGCTCGTGTCGCTGAGGTGCTGATTCGTCGGCATCAGCCTGATCTCATGATGGCGGAATTCGGATTCCATGCGGTGCGGGTGATGGATGCCGCCAAAGCCACTGGTGTTCCCCTTGTGGTGCATTTCCGTGGCTCGGATCTGTCTGCCCAGTGCAAAGTCGGGGTGTTGAAATCGCGGTATCGCCATTTGCTCCGATTCGCTGATGGCGTGATCTGCAAGTCGGAGCCGATGGCGCAAACGCTGCGGCAGTTGGGAGCTAACCCATCTCGCCTGCTTATTAGTGCCTCAGGTGCCAATACAGCTCTCTTTTATGGCAGCAATCCGTCTCAGGCTGCACCAGTGTTTTTGGCGGTTGGCCGTTTTGTCCCGAAGAAAGGTCCCCTCCACACGATTAGGGCCTTTCAGCAGCAGCCGTTAGGTCAGTTGTGGATGGTGGGGGAAGGGCCACTGCTTTTGCAGGCAGAGGCTCTTGTGCAAGACCTTGGCCTTCAGGATCGCGTTCGCTTTTTTGGTGCGTTGCCGCAGGTCAAGGTGGCTGCCTTGATGCGGGAGGCACGGGTGTTCGTGCAGCATTCTTTGGTCGCTGCGGATGGCGACAGTGAGGGCAATCCTGTGTCAGTGATGGAAGCGCAGCTGAGTGGTTTACCTGTGGTGGCCACCCGTCATGGTGGAATCCCTGAGGTGGTGCTCGATCAGCAGACGGGCTGTCTTGTGGAGGAAGGAGATGTGTCGGGCATGGCAGCGGCGATGCAGCATTTGATGGCAGATCCTCTGCTAGCGGAGTGCTACGGCGCCGCTGGTCGGCGCCAAATCCTGGCGGGTTTCACACTTGAACACCACCTTCAGGACGTCACCAAGTTTCTGGAGATGGTGATGGATTCCCATCGTTTGAGGTTGCGCGCATGAGTGCTCCCAAGTTCCGTCTGCTGCTGATTCGAGGCCTTGGTCACAGCGGTACCACCATCCTGGATCTTGCACTTGGCGCCCACCCTCAGATCACCGGCCTTGGCGAAGCCGTGCGCCTGTTGCAAAAGCCTGCCCCAGGCGAGACACATCGGGGGCCCGCCCAATTGCGAGGTGAATTGCGTCATGAACGTCTTTGCACCTGTGGTCAGGTGGCGGCGCAATGTCCTGTGTGGGGACCAATGTTGGATTGGCTCCCTGCCCATGATGATGAGCCCTTGCCTGTGAAGTTGGCCTATCTGCTGGAGACCTTGCGTTGCAGCAGTCCTGAGGGCTCGTGGTCGTCCCAGTGGGTGGTGGAGTCATTTCAGGATGATTTCATTCTGCCGATGCTTGAGGATCCCTCGGTTGAGGTGAGGGTCATTCATCTCACCCGAGATGTGCGCAGTTGGGTGCATTCCAGGTCTCGGGATGGTCAGAAAAAAGGTGTTTGGTTGCCGGGCCTCCGCCCGTTATTGCGCTGGTGGCGCCTTAGTTCCCGCCATGAGCGGCTACTTCAAGGGTCTGGTAAGCCCGTGTTTCGACTCGGTTACGAGGAGTTGGCCTTGGATCCTGAGCACGCTCTTCAGCGTCTTTGTCATTGGTTGGGGTTGGAGTTCCGGCAAGAGATGTTGCAGCCACTGGTGTATTCCCGCAGTCATATCTTGTCCGGTAATCGGATGCGGTTTGATTCCAGTAAGGGTCGGGCGATTCGCTACGACGGTGCCTGGATGTCTGCCCCAGCTGGGGTGGCGCAACTGGCCTTGTCGCTTCCGTGGTTGTCGAAGCTGAATCAGAGACTTGTGTATTCAACTGTGCGTCAACGGTGACGATAGATTTTGCCCTGACTGAGCGAGGGGTCAAAGTCATAAATCAGTTCGTAGTCGCTGAGATCTATCTTGTATTTTCTTAGCTTCTTTCCAGAGTCGATGTTCAGAAAGAAATCTCCACGCTGTGGTTGGTATGTTGAGCCTTTGTTGATGCCTGCGATGATGCGTATCTCTCGGGTGTCTGGATCCATGTAAATCAAGCGGTCAAACTGCAGAGACCGTAGGTATTCCGAGTGCTTGAACCAGGATTTGGAGAAAATTAGATTAACTGGGCGCCCTGCTTCTTTAGTTGTTTGTGCTAAGCGAATCGTTTCTTGAAGTGTGGCCTGCCAGGAGCGCTGGGTCGCGCGTATGTCGCTGACCTGGTTGTGAAAGGAGGTAGGTGACGTGTGTTCAATGCCAATCACGACAGCGCTCAACGCGGTGCCCGCGAGGGCGAGTTTGCTGGTGGGCCATCTCTTGTGCAGGCGGGTTGCGATCCAGGCAGACCAGGCCATGAGGATGTCGAGCGTGGCGACCAGTTGGATCGGCAGGGCCATGTAGCTGCTGCTTTTGAAGCCCACTAGAGCGAAGAGTGCTGCTCCGTAGGCCATGGCACCTGCGTTCAGGCTGTCGAGCAGGTTGGCTTTGGATTGCCCGCGAAGCACATGAATCAGCCTGATCAGGCTGTAGCTGATCAGTGCAACAGTGCGCACGTCTGGCACGAAGAGGGAGAAGCGCAGATTGGCGTCGTAGCGCTCAACTCCAGCGGCTATCCCTGGCAAATAACTCAACCAGATGAAAGCCGCCAGAAAGAAGAGCAGCAGGCAGAGCAGGGCGATTTCTAGTCTGTAGGCATGCAGCCATTGTTGACGTGAGGTTTGCTTCCAGCTTGGATACAAGCTGTGCATACCAAGAGAACCCAGGACGATGGTCGCCATCGCCGGAACGACAAAAAGAAGAATGCCGATGTCTTTGGTGAAACAGCCGATGAGCGCGAAAACTAAGGCAATTAGTGCGTATTTATCTTGTTTGGAGCGTTGATAGATTAGATAGATTAGGCCAAAGAGTGCTAAGCAAAGGGTGAGGATCCGCTCGCTATAAATGAACTGAAAATAGTTGTATGCGGCGGATGGTGTGAAGAGGTAAATGAGGCAACCGATCAGGCTGACCCCGGCTGTTGTTTGATGCGGCCGCAAGGCCTGAATCAGTTTGATACCTGCCAGAAGAGTGATGATCAGCTCCAGGGCATTGGCCAAGGCCCAGACCTTCGGAAAGGGTGTGAACCAGCTCAGAAGATGGATGTCTTGGTGAGAGAGAGGGAAGAAGCGGAAGTCATTGCGTCCTCTCACTTCCGAGATCAATGACCAGCGGATCGAGAAATTATTAGTGAGTTGGTTCGCCTGAATGTCGTCATACCAGGTGACAATTTCTTTGTAGAACCAGCTCGCATCGGCAACCATGATTGCGGCGTAGGCGATCAGGATGGTTGTGGTGACCGGATGGCGTCGCATCCATCGGCTGATTCGGGCTGCCAGCGCAATAGCATCGAGCTGAGGTTTTGGTTTGCTGCTCTTCCACGCAGCGATGAGCAGAAGTGACGCAGTTGCCACAAGCGTGGTGATCAAGATGCCATGGCTCACCTCGTTGTAGGTGTGCACATCAATCAGTAGCTCTGAGGCGGTCTTGTTGAAGGAGCGGAGCCACTGCCCTAGCAGTAAGCCGATGGCGACCAGGATGGATCCTGTCAGGGCAATTCGCCCTGACCAGGCGCTCCATGTGGATGGATCGCGACGGTCTGCCGTTGCTGGTTGCTTGTTCAGGTTGTCTGCTCCGCCCATGCTGTCAGCGGCGTTTGATATAGATATGGCCGTTGCTCACATCTGGGCTGAATTTGTAGATAGCTTCGAAGTGTTTGATATTGATGCCGAATTCCTTGATGCGGCGTTTTCCGGTGTCGAGGTCAAGAAAGAAATCGCCTGGTTGTGGTGTGTAAGAGTTTCCTTTATTTTTTCCATCGATGATCAGATAGTTGTGAGTATCTTCGTTGAGATAAATTAGCCGGTCGTAGTGCAGTCTTTTGAGGTGGTTGAATCTGCGAAACCATGATTTAGAGATGATCACATTCACTTCGTTGCCTTTCTCCTTTGCTTCTCTCAGCACCAGGGCCGACTGATTGAACGTAGCTCTCCAGGAGCGATGGGTGCGCATGATGTCTTTGACGCGTGAATAGGCATTACCTGGAAACTGAAGCTCGGTATAGATCAACGCCGCAGTTGTAAATAAACCTGCTGCAGTGAGAGCTTGATTGCTGAGGTTGTGTTCGAGCCAGGGTCTTGGCCCGATGCACCAGAGCACCAGGATGTCGGTCACGGCGACCAGGTGCATGGGTAGGGCCATGTAGTTCGATGAGCTATAGCCAACCAGCCAGTACAGTCCGCCCACGTAGCTCAGGGCTGCCACATTGGCTGCGTCGAGAGGGGTGAAGTTGCTGCCTTTGAGCCAGATTTGAGCTGCTCTGAAGCAGATGTATGCGGTGAGAATCGCAAGGCGCCCATCTGGTTCGAACTGCACCATGGTTAAGTCGGCGTCGTAGCGCTGCTCGCCGACGAAGATGCTGGGCAGGTAGGTGAGATAGAGGAAGGATGTGACGAAAAATAGTGAGAGCAGCAAAAGCTGCAATTCGAACTGATAGTGGTTTACCCAGAGTTTCAAGTTTTGGGCTGAGAGTTTTGGCGTTTCTGCTTTGCGATCGAGTTGACCACTAATCAGCATCGCTGCCGCTGGAACGACAAACAGAATGATTGCTGTGTCTTTGCAGAACGCGCCCAGGAGTGCAGCTCCAAGTGCTGTATTTGCGGCTCGAGTCGATCGGCTGGTTTGATAGTCAATGTAGTTCCATAGGAAAATGGCAAACAACAGGGTGAGCATTCGCTCGCTGTAGATGAACTGCATGTAGCTGAAGGCGCTCGGTGCAGTGGCGATGAACAGCAGGCTGAACATCAGCAGTATTTCTTTGGCCTGTGGTGATTGGGTCGTTCGCTTGATGATTCGCACGCCGAGAGCAATGGTGGCGATCAGTTCAATCGCATTGAAAATCATCCAGACCTTCACGTATGGCGTGAACCAGCTGAAAATCTGAAGGTCTGCAAAGGCAAGGGGATAAAAGCGAAAATCATTCCGCGTCAGCGTTTCGCTGATCAAGTTGGCTTTGAGCGAAAAATTGTTGAGCAGATTGTTGGCATAGATGTCGTCGTACCAGCCAATGATTTCCTTGTAAAACCAGCTCGCTTCGTGGATGAGAAATGCTGATGTCGCGGCAAGCACAAGGCATGCCAGAGGCTGCATCTTGATTTGTGCCCACAGCTGAGCGATCAGTCCGGATCTGGATGCCGACTGTTGGCTTGGCTCCACGCTCTTGGTCTGTTCAGGACTGTCCTGTTTCAGGCAGCTTTCTCGCCACAGCCAGACCAACAGCGCCATCACGATGCCAAGCCAAAGGCCATGGCTGGCCAGGTTGTAATGCAGCAGCGTTGCTGCAGCTTCCGATGATTCTGTCGACGGCCACTGCTCACGATGGAGCCGCAACCAGTGCCCAAGGCCTAGGGCCACGGCGATGAGGCTGAGCAAGCTGGCGACAGCCCAGGCCATCGCCTGAGCTCGAACGGCTGAGGTGGAAGGTTGCGCCTGTTTCAAGGTCAGCGGCTCAGTGAATGGTGATCGCCGGGAGCGTTTTCACCACGGCATCGATGGCTTTGACCTGCGTGAGAAAGGCTTCCAGTTGGTCGAGGGGCAGGGCGCTTGGACCGTCGCAGCGGGCTTGGTCGGGGTTGGGATGGGCTTCGAGAAATAGTCCTGCCAGGCCCACGGCGATGCCGGCCCGGGCCAGATCCACCACCTGGCTGCGCCGCCCCCCGGAAGCGGCACCACTGGGGTCGCGGCATTGCAGGGCATGGGTGACATCAAAGATCAGGGGCAGGTTGCTGCAGCAACGCTTCATCACCCCGAAGCCGAGCATGTCAACCACCAGGTTGTCGTAACCGAAGTTGCTGCCCCGCTCGCAGATCAGCAGCTGTTCGTTGCCGCATTCCCGGAACTTCTCCACCAGGTTGGCCATCTGCGATGGACTCAGAAATTGGGGCTTTTTGATATTGATCACGGCGCCCGTGCGGGCCATTGCTTCGACGAGATCGGTCTGACGCGCCAAGAATGCCGGCAGCTGGATGATGTCGCACACCGATGCGGCAGGGGCAGCTTCCTCCGGGCTATGCACATCGGTGATCACGGCAATGCCATGGGTCTCCTTGACGGCTCGGAGGATTGCAAGGCCTTCCTTCAGGCCCGGGCCCCGGTAGGAATGGATGGAGGAGCGGTTGGCCTTGTCGTAGGAGGCCTTAAACACCAGCGGGATTCCCAGGGATTGGCAGACGGCCTTGTAGTGACCTGCCACCTCTAGGGCGAACTCGCGTGACTCCAGCACGTTGATGCCTCCGATCAGCACGAAGGGCGCGTCGTTGGCGAAATGGATGTCGCCCAGCGCGACGCAGCGTGCGGCCATGGGGTGTGCTGTAGATGGAGCGAAGCCTAGGGCTGGCCCTGGGGGCGCCCTAATCTCAGTCCAAAGCCGCACTGCACTGGATGGTGACCGCTCCGATCCCGATTTTCATCGGCTACGACCCGAGGGAGCGGGCGGCAACGAATGTGTTGATCGACAGCCTGTACCAACACAGCTCCACTCCCTTGGCGATCACGCCGTTGGTGACGCCTCAATTGGAGGCCCAGGGGTTGTATCGGCGCGAGCGGGATCCCAAACAGAGCACAGCATTTTCCTTCACGCGCTTTCTGGTTCCCCATCTGATGGGCTATCAGGGCTGGGCTCTGTTTATGGACTGCGACATGCTCTGCCGCGCTGACATCACGGCGCTCTGGGAACAACGCGATGAGCGCTATGGGGCCATGTGCGTGCAGCACGAGCATGTGCCGGGGGAGACGGTGAAATTCCTTGGGGAGGTGCAGAGCGCCTATCCCAAGAAAAATTGGAGCTCGCTGATGCTGCTGAACTGCAGCCGTTGCAGGCGGCTCACGGTGGATTACGTGAATAGTGCCACCGGCTTAGAACTGCATCGCTTCCACTGGCTGGAGGGCGACCACGAGATCGGTGCGATCCATGGGGGCTGGAACCACCTGGTGGATGTTCAGGTCCCGCCAGTGACGCAGGAGGCGTCACCGATGCTCCATTGGACGCTCGGAGGGCCTTGGTTTCGGGAGCAGCGCACCATGGGTGGCCCCTTGGCGGCGGAATGGTTCTCTGCACGCGATGACGCCATGAAGCTGTGGGACTGATGACGATTCAGCGTTCCGTTGTGGCAGTGCCGGCGCGGTTGGCCTCCTCCCGCTTGCCCGACAAGGTGCTGGCAGACATCGGCGGCAAGCCGATGCTCCAGCGGGTGCTCGAGCAATGCGCCAAGGCCACGGGGCCTGCGGCGGTGGTGCTCTGCACCGATAGCCAGCGTTTGCAGGCTCTGGCAGAAGGCTGGGGGTTCCCGGTGCTGATGACGTCTGAGGCCTGTAGCTCTGGCAGCGAAAGGATTGCCTCGGTCGCCGATCAGTTGGTGGCGATGGCTTGGGGTCAGGTGGCTGATCGCTGGGATGTCCCAACCCGTGCTGAGCGTCTGGTCAGCACGGCGGTGATCAATGTGCAGGGGGATCAGCCGTTTCTGGAGCCAGATGTGGTCACCGCGATGGTGGAGGAATTCGGCCGGCGTGATCCGGTGCCTGCTGTGGTGACACCGGTGTATCGGCTCAAACCCGACACCATCCACAACCCAGCTGTGGTGAAGACGTTGCTGGCCCATGACGGTCGGGCGCTCTATTTCTGTCGCTCCGCGATTCCCCATGTCCGCGATGTGGACCCGTCTGAGTGGCATCAGCACACCGACTACTGGGGCCATGTGGGCATGTATGGCTTCCGCGGCGATGTTCTGGCCGCCTGGAATCAGTTGCCTGCCTCGCCTCTTGAGGATTTAGAGCGGCTCGAGCAGCTGCGGCTGATTGAGGCCGGCCTCACGATCGCGACCTTCCCGGTGAAGGGCACGTCACTGTCGGTGGACACCGCCGAACAGCTCGAGGAGGCCCGGGCTCTGGTCTGACTGACGGCCGAAACCACAAACCATCAATAGCTTGAGGCTTGTGCCCATAGCCCCCGCGGGGGGCGATGTGTCGTGTCTGAGCTCAAATGTCCCTTCGCTGGCCATACCGGTGCCGTCACCCCAGCGGCCCACACGGGCCATCGGCAGTGGTGGCCCAATCAGATTGATCTCGGCCTGCTGCATCAGCACCATCCAGCCTCCAATCCCTTGGGGGATGCCTTCGACTACCCCGCCGCCTTCGCTGGCCTGGACCTGGCGGCCTTGAAGGCGGATCTGGCGGTGCTGATGACCGATTCCCAGGATTGGTGGCCAGCGGATTGGGGCCATTACGGCGGTCTGTTCATCCGCCTGGCTTGGCACAGCGCCGGCACCTACCGCAGCGCCGACGGGCGCGGTGGTGCCGGTCACGGTAATCAGCGTTTTGCCCCTCTCAACAGCTGGCCGGACAACACCAATCTCGACAAGGCCAGGCGGCTGCTCTGGCCGCTGAAACGCAAGTACGGCAATGCCATTTCCTGGGCGGATCTGATCATCCTCAGCGGCAATGTGGCCCTGGAATCGATGGGGTTCCGCACCTTCGGTTTTTCCGGGGGCCGTACCGACATCTGGCAGCCCGAAGAGGATGTGTTCTGGGGCAAGGAAACCGATTGGCTGGCGGATGAGCGCCACAACACTGATGGCGGGCTGGATCAGCCGCTGGCGGCTGTCGAGATGGGTCTGATCTACGTCAACCCTGAGGGTCCCCACGGTCATCCGGATCCCGTGGCCTCCGGTCTGGAAGTGCGCGACACGTTCGCTCGGATGGGGATGACGGTGGACGAGACCGTTGCCCTGGTGGCGGGTGGCCACACCTTCGGCAAATGCCACGGCGCGGCTCCGGCATCCCACCTTGAGGCGGAACCCGAGGGGGCTGAATTACATCAGCAGGGCCTGGGCTGGCACAACCGCTTCGAGAGCGGCAAGGGGGAATACACCATCACCAGCGGCATTGAAGGGGCCTGGAAACCCCACCCCACCCGCTGGGACCAGGGCTACTTCGAGATGATGTTTACCTACGACTGGGAGCTCACCAAGAGTCCGGCCGGGGCCTGGCAGTGGGTGGCGAAGGATGTGAAGCCGGAGCACAGGGTTCCCGATGCCCATGTTCCTGGCCGGTCGTCCGCGCCGATCATGACCACGGCGGATCTGTCGTTGCGGCACGATCCGGTGATGGAGCCTGTGGCGCGCCGCTTTTACCAGGATCAGGACGCCTTCGCCAATGCCTTCGCCCGGGCTTGGTTCAAGCTCACCCATCGGGATCTGGGCCCCCGTGCTCTCTATCTCGGTCCGGATGTTCCCCAGGAGGTGCAGATCTGGCAGGACCCAGTGCCAGCTCTGGATCATCCGCTGATCGGTGAGCCCGAGATCCAGGCCCTGAAGCAGCGGGTTCTGGCCAGCGGCTGCAGCATCGGGGCCCTGGTGGGCACGGCTTGGGGTTCGGCATCAACGTTCCGTGGCTCCGATCGCCGTGGTGGTGCCAATGGTGGCCGGATCCGCCTTCAGCCCCAGAACACCTGGGAGGTCAATGACCCAGAGCAGCTGCGCACGGTGCTGCAGGCGCTCGAGACGGTGCAGCAGCAGTTCAACGCTGAGGCCCCCGGTGGTCAGCAGGTCTCGATGGCTGATCTGATCATTCTGGCTGGGTGTGCCGCCGTGGAACAGGCTGGTGGTGGTGGTGGTCACAGCCTGACGGTGCCGTTCATCCCCGGACGGACGGATGCATCCGCGGATCAGACCGACACCGCATCGTTCAATGTGCTGAAGCCGATCGCCGATGGCTTCCGCAACTGGCAGCGCAGTGGTCTGCCGGTGCGTGCGGAGGAGTGTCTGGTGGACCGCTCCCAGTTGCTGGGGCTTAGTGCTCCGGAGATGACGGTGCTGCTCGCTGGTTTACGGGTCTTGGGTGCCAACACTGGCGGCAACCGCCAGGGGGTCTTCACCGACCGCGTCGGCGTATTGAGCAATGACTTCTGTGTGAATCTGCTCGACATGTCGACCCGCTGGTCTCCCACCAGTGAGGCGATGGAGGCTTACATCGGCCGAGATTCCCATGGTGCTCAACGCTGGACAGCGAGCCGAGCCGATCTCGTGTTCGGCTCCAACAGCCAGCTGCGGGCCATTGTGGAGGTCTATGCCCAGGACGATGGCGCCAGTCGTTTTGTCGCCGATTTCGTTCAGGCCTGGGTGAAGGTGATGAACCTCGATCGCTTTGATCTGCGCTGACTCATCGCTTCCCTCAATTGGTGCCGCTCCGCGATCCCCCACGTTCGTGATCTTGATCTCGCCGCTTGAGGATTTAGAGCGCCTAGGGCAGTTGCGCTTGATCGAAGCAGGTCAAACGATCGCCACCTTCTTGGTGGGAAGCACATCGTTGTCGGTTTAGCGTTTGCACCAGCGGCTGGCGGTGGGCCATAGGTGATTGAAATCGAGAGCGGGAAGCACTTTGGTGGCCGTTTGCAGATCCTTGGCCTGTAGCTGGCCTATCTGGGCAAGCAGGTCATCGGGGATCACCGTGGCCGTGGCACTCACGTTCACCTTCTCAGTCCACGCCGGTTCCTGGTACGGGATTGTCAGATAGCGGCAGAGGTCTGCGTAGGTCTTTGGGGTGAACAGGGTTTCGAACAGACCGATGAAGCAGTGCTCTAACCCAAAGGCTTGATCGAGTGCATCGAGGGTCTGGCCGTAGTTGCTGCGTAGACCTCGCCCTTTGGCCACTCTCTTCCGCAGGGTCTCCACTTCCAAGCCGGCATCCCGGAAGCCTTGCTTGCGCAGTTTCATGCGCTGACTGGAGATGATGCGCTCGATTGGATCGCGCATCAGGAACACCGGTTTGACAGGAATGCCACGCTGCTCAAAGCTGGCTTTGATCTCTTGCAGGGTCTCTGCGCTGAGCAGGGCATAGGAGGGGGTGATGTCGCCAGTGAGGCGGATCTGAGCTCCCCTGAGGTGTGGGCGCTGCAGCAGCCAGGCGAAATAGTCGGCATAGCGCTCCGGGTTGTGAATGAACCACTGGCGCAGCCAGGTGCGGGGTTGAATCCAGCTGCTGGGTTTGTTCAGCTGGATGTTGACCTGGCGGAAGCGGGAGAGTTCCGGCACTGTGCGCGCGTCGTGCACGTGGTACTCCTTCAGGCAGCCGAAGTCGGCGTCAGGGCGGCTGTGCAGTTGCTGATGCAGCCAGGAGGTGCCGGCTTTCTGTGCACCGACCCCAAGCAGAAAGCCCCCTGGTGTTCCAGCGGTTGTCAAGGGACTGGTTGGGTCAGTCATTGTGGTCTCTCCAGCCATGGCGCTCGAGCCCGCTCCATTGATCCCGGGCTTTGAGGATGTGTTCGGCCAGTTCGCGAACGGCACCATGGCCGCCGCGACGGCTGAGCACAGCATCGGCTTGACGCCGCACCGCGAGGCAGGCATCCGCTGGTGTCACCAGCAGTCCCACGTGATCACGAACGGCTAGATCATTGAGGTCATCGCCGATGAAAGCCGTGGTGGCGACAGTCACTCCGAGTTGGTGTTGGAGTCGCTCCAGGGCTGCAGGTTTGTCTTTGATGCCCACCAGGCAGTGGTCGATTCCGAGCTGCCGTGCTCTCACCTCCGTGGCACCTCCTTTGCCGCCGCTTAGGAAGGCCAATCGCAATCCAGCTTCTTGTAACAAGCGGATGCCAAGGCCATCGCGCACGTCAAACCGTTTCTGCAGCAAACCGTTGGGGTCGAACCAGAGGCCCCCATCGGTGAGCACACCATCTACATCGAGCACGAGTAGCTCGATCTGGCACAGGCTCCTGCGCTGTCGATGCCATTGAAGAGAGCGCAGCAGGCCCAACATCAAGCCAGCCCCGCCTGCACCAAATCGTGCAAGCGCAGCAAACCTTCCAGCTGGCCATCAGCATTCACCACAGGCAGCACCGAGATCGGTTTGCGCCGGTTGTGTTCCATGCGCTGAATCGCTTCTACCGCCATCAGTTCGGATGAAACGGTGATGGGGTCGGCGGTCATCAGGTCCGTGGCCTTGAGGGTTGACCAGGTGTCACTGCTGTGGTCTCGCAAGGCCCGGCGAAGATCACCGTCGGTGATCAGGCCCACGAGGCGGCCTTGGGAGTGGGGGTCCTCCACCCAGCCGCTGCCAATCGCCCCTTGCGTGAGCTGGCTGATCACCTCCGGTAGGGGCGTGTCGGGTTGAAGGGCGGGCAATTGACCGGCTGGCACCATCAGATCTGCCACGGTCATCGTGAGCTGTTTGCCGAGGGAACCGGCGGGGTGATTGATGGCGAAATCGGCCGGCGAGATGCCGCGCCGTTCCATCCAAACGGCCGCCAGGGCATCGCCAATGGCCATGGCCACCGCGGTACTGGCCGTGGGGGCGAGATTGAGCGGGCAGACCTCCCGATCCACGGACGCCTCCAGCACCACATCACTGCCTCGAGCGAGCGAAGACTCGGCCTTGCCGACGAGCGCGATCCGGGCTGTGCCACGCCGTTTGAGATGGGGAAGCACCTCCAGCAATTCCGATGTTTCGCCACTGTTGGAGAGCAGCAGGCAGACGTCATCGGGTGCGACGACCCCCAGATCGCCATGGAGAGCATCGAGGGGATTGAGATACAAGGCCATCAGGCCAATGGAGGAGAAGGTGGCGGCAATCTTGCGGGCGACGATGCCGCTTTTGCCCACCCCGGTGATCACCAGCTTGGCCTTGCGATCGGCGCAACGCTCAAGCAGTGCCAGGGCACCTTCCACCTGATCGCGACTGAGGCGATCGGCCGCGGCGGCGATGGCGGCTGCTTCCTCCTGCAGGCAGCGGGTGAGAGCAGACAACGACACAAGCACCAACTGTGATGATTCTGAGGCCTGAGCGGTCGTAGCCGATTCAGCGTCGTGCCCCTTCATGGCCTGGGTCAGCGGTGCAGAATGCTGGAGGTGTCGTCAGCTGACCTGTTGCCTGCGTCTCGATGCCTGCGCGTGTGATGACCGTTTTATGGCAACGGTTCATTGGTGCCCTCAAGGCGATCAATCGCTTTCGCTTGTGGCTTTGGGAAACACCACCTTTCTATGAACTGCGTGGGCGGACGTTTCAGCTCAAGGAGCGGTTACGGGGCTATCCCGCTCTTCATCAAGCTTTCTTGAGGCGAACTGGGTATGCGCTTGATCTGCAGAATCCCTGCACATTTCACCACAAAATCACAGCGCTTAAGATACGCAAACCGCCCCGAATCTTTGTGCGAGCGGTTGATAAGGTTTGGGCCAAGGATCTTGCCAAGGATTGGGCTGACCGGCACGGTTTTGATCTTGGCGTTGCCCGTACCCTCGCTGTCGTGAACGATGTGGATGAGATCCGTTGGGATCAGCTGCCGGAGCGCTTCCTGATCAAGGCTACCCATCGATCTGGAGCCAATCACTTCGTTGATCAGCGCGAGGGTGTTGATCGTGTTGCTTTGCGTTTGAAGTGCAGGCAATGGCTTGATTACCCCTACGGAGTTTATAAGCATGAGTGGGCGTATTGGGATGTGCCAAGACGCTTGCTGATCGAGGAATTAATTGAGACGGATCAGGGCTCAGAACTGCTCGACTACAAGTTTCATATGAGTCGAGGAGAATGCCTGATGATTCAGGTGAATCAGGGCTTTCGTTCTGGTGAGCGCAAGCGCACCATGCTGTTGCCTCCATGGGAGCCCCAGCCTGTGACTTGGCTCTATCCCCAGCCATCTCAGATGCCTGCCAAGCCAGACAATCTTGATGCCATGTTGGAGATGGCTGAAGCTTTTTCCAGGGATTTCCCCTATCTGCGGGTGGATCTTTACAGCGTGAAGCAGTCAGCCTTGCGGGTGCTTTTTGGCGAATTCACTTTTTTCCCTGGGAGCGGGAGTGAACCTGTCGATCCCTTTAGCTTTGATCTTGCGATGGGTGAGAGGCTGAAGCTCTGATGGTCAGTGTGTTGGCAAGTAAGTCACAACGCCTGCGTTATGAGGTTCAGTTCTGGGCCTGCCGTCTTTCTTTGGGTTGGTGTTGCCGTCAAAGATGGTTCTATCGCCTGTTCGAGACCAGTCTCCGGTTGCATTCTTATCCGCGCGCCACAGTGCTGGCGGGTCTGGCGGCGAGACGGTGTCCTGACAGCGCTGATGTGCAATCGATGCAGTGCACGCTGGCGTTTCGGTCAGGCGACCTTGATCAGGCTTTTGCGTTGTTGTCGCAACGCTTGCGAGTCGGTGATTACCGCGCCGTGGAACGGTTGTTGTTCCGGACTGGATCGCGACCGCAGGACGAGCGGGATCGCCTTCAAGTGTTGGCACAACTGTCTCAGCTCCCTGAGCTGCTTCAGAGCCATCGCTGTTATGCCCTGATTGCGCAGAGCTATCTCGTGCTGAAACTGGCCGACTGTTCCATGGCAGTTTCACTGCTGCAGGGGCTACGTCCGCTCGTGCTCGAGCTTGCTGCTGACGCTGAGGTCTTTGGCTGCACGGAGTCGAATCGGCGCAACCGCGCCAAATTGTTGATCTCCCTCTGCACCACTTCGTATCACTTGGCCTTGTTAGTTGGTGATGATTCGGAACTTGCCTGGGTCTGGTCCGAGGTGATGGCGGTTTCCTCCAGGCTGCGTTACTCCCAGCTCAATGCCGATGCCTGTCTTCGCATGTCGAGCAACCTGTCTCGCTGTCTTGCGCTCGGTGCGCTCATGCATGATGCCCGCGCTTCGGGGTCTGATCCACTGATGCGCAGCCTGGCGGCCGTGAAGACCGTTGAGGCTGCCGTCCGTCGTTATTGCCTCACGCCGTCAGGTGAAGGTGTGTCCAAAACCCAAGAGAATCACCTAGCGCTGATGGTGCAGCTTCAGAAGAACCTCCTGAAACTCAGCAGTGAGGTGCCGAGCGAGCGGGAGAGTGGGATGCGTCGGCTGTCTCAGTTGTTGAATCACTCGTCGGCTCGCGATCTGAATGGGGTCATCGCTCATCGCCTCCAGCTGCTTTACGGGTCAGGGTGCTGATGCAGTCGTCGCTCCCAAGACACTGTGATCTAGTGATCGTGTTGCCCCATCTCGGGCCAGGGGGAGCGCAAAAAGTGGCGCTGATGGCAGCTGAGCACTATGTGCGGGATGGGTTGCGGGTGGCTTTGATCACGTTGTTGCCCGATAAGTCCTTGGCCCATGCCCTGCCCGATGGGTTGCTCTGGATTGATCTGGGACCAGAGGTCGCCGCTACTTGGAGCAATCGGGCTATGGCAGCCCGGGCCAAGAGGTTCTTGGTGGCATGGAGTCGGCGTCTTTTGGCGTGGTTTGCATTTTCGGTCTGCTGGGGAGTCCTTCAGCCCTTGCGTCGTGGCCAGAATCCTGCGCTGGTGCACTGGTTGCTGACCAGCATCTCCGGGCAACAGGCCACTCTCTTGCGGGACCTGCTGCGGAGGGGGCAACCCGTGCGGGTGCTGTCTCTACTGACCCGCACCAATCTTTTGTGTTGTCAGGCGTTGTGGGCGTTACCCGGCCACTTGGTGGTGTCGGAGCGCAATGACCCGTGTCTGCAGATGCAGCCTTTCCCTTGGCCTCGGCTACAGCCTTGGTTGTGGCAACGGGCTGATGTGATCACTGCCAATACAGCCGGTGTGCTCGAAGGTCTTCAGCGTTGCTATCCGGATCAGGCAGCAGACATGCACTTGCTCCCAAATCCTCTCGAGCTCAGTGCAGTGACCGTTGACTCCTGCAGCGCCGCCTCTCCGGCAACCACCCCTTGTTTCCTGGCGGTGTGTCGCCTAGTGCCGCAGAAGGGCATGGATCTGTTGGTGCGGGCCTATGCGCAGTTACCCGAAGAGATCCGAACCGGTTGGCCGCTACTGATCGCTGGTGACGGTCCGGAACGGCAGGCCCTTGAAGCACTTGCCGCCACTCTGCTCGCGCCCGGGCAGGTGCGTTTTCTCGGCTTTCAGTCTCAGCCTCACACCCTCTATTGCCGCGAGTCGATCTTCGTGCTGTCGTCCCGTTTTGAGGGGATGCCCAATGCCTTGCTGGAAGCGATGGGTGCTGGCCTGGCTGTGATCGTCAGCGATGCTTCCCCGGGGCCGCTTGAGGTGGTGACCCATGCAACGAGTGGCTGGGTGGTTCCGACTGAACGGGTAAGCCTCTTGGCTGAGGCGATGCAGCGACTGGCAGAAGACCCAGCACTACGCCGCCAGTTGGGAACGGCTGCTGCTGGCTTGATGCAAGCCCACTCCTGGGATGCTCTCGATCCCACCTGGTCGGAGGCGCTACGTCTCGACCCTTGAGCTCTGCGCTGGCCAGACACTTTCAAGCTCTGCTTCTAAGGTTCTTTTCGTCTGAGGTTTGACTCCTTGAGAAAAGCGCTTACGGCTCTCGTCAAGGTGGCAACCGTTTGTGGTGGTGAGGGTTTTGCCCAAAGGCTCCTGATCAGCTTGGTGGGCGCAACACCAGGCTGGTCTGGTCTGCACCGCGAAGTGGCCCGTCTTTGTGCCAAGCGGAGATGGTTTGATGCCGTGATCAGGATCGGCAAACAAACTCTGCCAGAACGCTCTAGTGATCATCAGTTGCGCTTGATTGTGGCCGATTCGTGTTACGCCAGTCGCCGCTATGTCGAGGCTCTGCAGCACGCCAAGGTGTTGATCGAGGTGGTACCTACATCCTTTGATGGCTATCACATTGCCTGTGAAAGTCTGCAGTTGCTTGGCCGCCCGACCGAGGCCATCGCCACGTTGGAAGAGGGATGCCGCCACTGCCTTGATGGTGAACAGTTGCTGGGCACTGTGCGATCCCGTCATGTGCATCGCCATCTGCAGGCCTATCTCAAGCGTGATCAAGTGCCTCTGTATGGGCTCTGGAGTGAAGCGATTGTCCATGGCGATGCCACCGCTGGTGTTGACGAGGCCGTTGATCAGCCTCGTCAACCGTTGTTTCGACCACAGCCCTTTCAATACTGGAGCCAGGGCACGCCACCGCAGGATGTCATCGCCATCACAGAGCAATGGAACGGCCTGTTTGAGCATCTAGGCCTCAAATCCATCATGGTGTTTGGCCGTGATCAGGCTCTGGAGTGGATTACACGTCACAATCCTGATTTCAGGATTGCGTTCGAAACTGCTCCCCATTATGCGGCTGAATCGGATGTCTTCCGTTTGGCCTATGCATCTTGTGGAGATACGATTTGGCTGGATAGTGATGTTATGCCTGTGGCAACATCGTGGCGGGTGCTTGATCTTTCACTTCAGTGCCACTCGAGTCTTCTTTATCTCAAAAAAAGGGTGCCCTATTTGCAGAGCAGCTTTTTCCTTTCCAGGCAGGGTTGTCCATTTTTTGCTGAGCTGGCTAATGGGTTGCGGGGGTTTGATTACTCTGACCCGCGTTTTCAGTCTGTTGGCAAGCTGCAGTTGATTCATGATTGCTCGTTTGGACCCGCTTCCTACACTGCTGCCCTAGAGCGTTTGTGCGCCAATGTGCCATTCACTGGCTTTGACCATGCCTCACTCCCTTTGATGCAACGGGTACTCTTCCCAGCATTCTCCCTATCGTTCTTTCGCGGAAACTGGATGGTGAGGGGCGGCCCGCTGTCCTACAAGCAGTCTGCGGATAACTGGAAAGTGTGGGCAAGGTCTTGAAAAGAGCGCCAGTCCGTTGAGGTTTCGTCTGGTCGATGTGGTTGCATCAGATGGTTTTTCCTCGGATGCATTTCTAAATTGGGATGTTATTGCCGTTGCTTTGTTGATGAGTTTTTGCTCCTAGTCCTGCTGGGGTCGATCTTGCTGCGAGTTCCTGTTTTGGGAGTTGTGGCTGCTCTGTGTGGGTGAGCTTGTGGCCTGTGTGGTGAATCCTTATGATGCAGGTCTTCTTCGACTCGCGCTGTGCTGAAGTTGATTCTGCGCAAGATCTCATCGGTTCGGTCTGGTCATGCAGCACTGTTTTCTTTGTCTCCCCTTGCTAATGGGGAGAAAAAGATTATTTATTATTCTACGGGGCGCTGGAGCTTGGGTTTCGTTTGGCGAGGGCTGGCTTCGTCGCAGGCGTTGAGTTCTTCGCGTCGAGGTGTTGAGGTGGAAACTTGTAATTCAATTGAGGATTTAAAGCGGCTCTTTCGTGCTTCAAATTCGTATGTCTTGGTGATGTCTGGTCGACGTATTGCCGAGATTTTGCGTGCAGGGATTCCTCCTCGTAGAATTGTTTATTATGCCCCCCATGTTGAAATCAATAAGACCGTACCTCGAGTGAAAGAGCTCTATGCAATTTTAGCTCAAAGTTTATTCGAATTTAATCTATTTTTAACCAAGGGCGTTGACCCTCGCAGGGTGCAGCATTTTCCTGCTGGAGTGAATCGCTCCCTGTTTTATCCCCCACAATCTATATCCGATGCATCCTGTGACGTGGATGTTTTGTTTGTGGGATCGAGCTATTCTTCACGTCAAGTTGGTGAGCGTTTTAGAAAGGGATATGCCCTCCAGATTGAGCTTTTTCGTCGTCTATCTGAATGTGGTTTAAGAGTTGCTGTCGTTGGCCCGGGTTGGGGCGAGTCTGCAGATTTATTGGGTTCGCAAGTTCGGGTTCTTGATCCTCCTTACGCTGAGTTCCCGAATCTGATGCGTTCGACGCGATTGCTTTGCTCGGTTGCGGTACAAGAAGGTGGACCGCTTTCATTCCCGGAGGCGTTGGCTTGTGGTTGCTCGACGCTGTCCATGATGACGGGGTTCCCGTTGGGGTTTGCTTCGGGCTCAGAGGGTGTTTGGCATATGCCAATGGGGGCGACTGCGGATGAATGGCTGAATCAAATTCGTTTGATTCTCTCGCAGCACCGCCCTTCGCATTGGCCCTCTTCAGGCGTGCGCGAAAAGTTTTTGCAGTCTGCCGACTATGAGTGCCTTGGTGAGAAGTTGGCTTCGCTTTGTTTCCCTGCAGAGTGTTAATGGTGTTTTATAAGAGCTTGCCTCTTGGTCTGGTTGTGCACCGTCAGTGAATGACTTGCGCGACTGACTCCCTTTGCCATCTCTGTTTGTGTTGTGCAACGTCAACGTTTGACGCTTAAATTCGTGTGCTTCGGTCTGTCATTGGTGCGGCCGGCTGGTCGTTGAGCAGGTGGAACTTCCTGGTATTCCTGCTGATTTGCTTGGCACGCTGCAAGAAGCGGTTCGAGTGTTAGGCATGCAGCGGTTGGCCCTCGTGGGTGGAGCCGTTCGTGATGGATTGCTCCACCACGTTCACCATGACGCCTGGCGTGGCCTTCCTGACCTCGATTTTGTGGTGGAGGGGTCGAGTGAAGCGTTGGCCACGCACCTTCGGGACTGCCTTGGTGCAGGACGCATTCCTGAGCTGCGGGTGCATGGCAGCTTTGGCACGGTTGAGATGGTGCTTGATGGTGTTTGGCTTGACTTGGCGCAGTCCCGCACGGAGCGCTATCCCGAGCCTGGCGAGAATCCGCTTGTCCAGCCCGGACGCCTTCAGGACGATCTGCTTCGCCGCGACTTCACCATCAATGCGATGGCCTTGGTGCTCAACCAGGAGGGAGCTGATCCCGAACTGCTCGATCTCCATGGTGGACAGCAAGATCTGGCGGCCCGTCAGCTCAACTTCCTGCATGAGAGAAGCGTGGAAGACGATCCCACTCGTGTGATTCGGGGAGCGCGTTATGCCGCCCGCCTCAATTTTTCATTGGCTCCGCAGGCTCTTGATCAGGTACAGCGCACTGTGGACGCTTGGCCGTGGTCTTGGTGCCCTGGAGATTGCCTTTCAGCTGTGCCACCTGCTCTTGGCACTCGGCTGCGTATGGAGTTGGAGTTGCTCTTCAGGCGTGAACCTTGGCGATTGGCTTTGACCCATCTGCAGGATTGGAGGGCGATGCCTCTTCTGGATCAACAGTTGCAGGTGGATGGCCGATTGCAGCGCCGTCTCCATCGGGCTGAACGGATGAATGTCCCTCTGCTGTGTGCGTTAGTGGCGGCTTCCGCAACGCCGCAAGCGCTCTCGAAGCGTTTGCAGATGCCACTTCAGCAACAACGTCGGATTGATCAATGGCTTGCATTTCAGGGGTGGATGGCCGAGCACGTGCTGCCCTACTCCTGGCAGAACTGGTCTGCAGCGCACTGGACCGAAACTCTTGAAGCTCAGTCGTGGGATGCAGACGTGGTCGCCCTCGAGGTGGCGCTGATCGGTCCGTGTTGGCGTCCCCTGCTGCGCTGGTGGGGGCGTTGGCGGCATGTGACCTCTCCTTTCACGGCAAGAGATCTGTTGGAACAAGGGATGCAACCGGGGCCTGAGCTTGGGAAGCTGCTCCGCGAAGCACGACTTCGGGTGTTGGAGGGGGCCCGATGAAGTGGCTGCGTTGGCTGGCGATGGTGTGTTGCGCAGCCTTTGCGTTGCGGGCCCTTTCCCTGATCGATGCGACCGGTTTATGGAGTGATGAGCTCTATACGGTCGGGAAGAGCTTTCAGCCCAGCTTCTCGGCGTTGCTGGCCATGCTCCGCCAGGACACCCATCCCCCCCTGTATTACGGCTTGGTCTGGCTTTGGGGGCAATGGGCCGCACCGACAGCCCTGAACCTGCGTCTGCTGTCTTGGCTGTTTTATCTGGCGGGTGGCGTGGTCATCACACTCCAGGCAGGCGCTTTAGCCCTGGACAGGCCAAGACGGGCCATGACCCTGGCGGCTCTGCTGGCGTTCTGTTCGCCGTATCCCGTGCGTTTTGCGATTGAGGGCAAGGGGTATGCCCTGCTGGTGTTGCTGGTGGCTTTGGCCTGGTGGTTCCGGCAGCGGCAGCAGCGCTGGGCTTACGGGGGCGTCGTCGCCCTAGCCGCTCTAACTCATTATTACGGCCTGTTTTTGTTCGCATCTGCACTGGTCTGGGATGCCTGGCGTGGGCGACGGGGCTTGGCGTTGTCAGCGGCCGTCGGCTTGATTCCGGCTGTGTTGTGGATGGTGTTGGCATCGGCTTATCTGCTGCGTAGCGGTACAGGTGCTTGGATCGGCCCGCCTGATTTCGCCCTCCTCGAAGACAGCCTGGCTCGGGCGCTGGGGCTCTGGCCCTTGCCCAAGCTGGTTCTGTTGCTGCTGAGCGTTTGGGCGATCCTGCAATGGGGAACAGCGTCCTCAGCCTTGGAGGCCAAGCCAGCCCTGAAGTCGGAGCTGCAGGCGACTGCAGCCGATCGCAGCGGTTTGCTGCCGTCGCTCGGGATGGTGGCTGCTGTGGTGCTGATTTCGTACTGGAAGCCCTTGGCCTTCAGCCGTTATTTCGTGGTGCTGTTGCCTGCCCTGATTCCATGGCTCGCCGCGCAAGCAGCGTCATGGTCATTGACGCGCGTTGGGCAGCGTTTTGCCGCTCTCGTGCTGGCCCTGCTGGTGCTCAGCTGGTGGTGGCATGCCTTTGCGGAACTTGATCCTGGCGGGCGGGATTGGGGCGTTCGTGAAGGGGATCAGTTCCAGCTGGTCAGTCGTTCTTTGGCCTCAGAGCCCCATCGTTTTTCACGCCGTGAGCGGTTGTTCAACCTCAGCGATCGCACTGAGGTGGCGGCAGGGCGGATGGATTCACCTGTCTCGGCTTGGGGGGATGCCGGTGCGCTGGCGCGATTGCTTAGCAGGCCAGCTCCACCACCTGTGTTGTGGCTGGCCGATAGCGGCGATGTGGATGGCGTGCGGCCGCGTCTCAAGCCGATGCTGCGCCAGGTCGATGCTGCTGGTTATCGCTGTGCTCCATGGTTGGAGCAGGAACCCTATGCCCAGGTCTGGCGTTGTGAGCGCCTCCAGTTTCAGGCAGAGGGTCAACCTTGAATCCCATCAAGTTGGTGTACATCACAGGTCGTGGTCATAGCGGCTCGACCCTGCTGGCTCTGCTGATCAGTGGTCACAGTCAGGTGATCAGCGCTGGCGAAGTGAAGATGCTGAACAATCCCGATCCTCGCCATCGCTTGTGCAGTTGCCACCGTCTCGCGCCGGAGCAGTGTCCGTTCTGGAGTCAGGTGGAAGAGCAAGTGCAGGCGCAATTGGGTTTGCCGCTGCGTGGCCTCGCCCTGATGGATCAGGGCGATCTCGCCACATTCGCGCGTCACAACAGCGTGTTGTTTGCTGCCATTGCGGCGGTGAGTGGCTGTGCGGTGATTGTGGATTCCTCCAAGTCGTTGCCACGTCTGTCGCGTTTGCTTGCGGCGGTAGATGCAGAGGCCATCTCGGCGGTGCAGGTGTGGCCGATTCATCTGCATCGGGGCCCTCTGGGCCTGATGAACAGTGTGCGCAAACTTGGCTATTCCCTGCGGGACTCTTCAGACAACTACGGACGTCTTTTTTTTCGCACCCGAGACTGTCTTGCATCCGTGCCGTCTCTCGAGGTGTTGTACGAGCGGTTGGCTCGTCACCCCCGCAGGGAAGTGGTTCGGGTGATGGCCTGGCTTGGTCTCCCCTTCGAACAGCAGCAGCTGCGCTGGCGATTAGGGGTTCGTCGGGATGTGCACGGCAACGCCATGCGCTTCGGAGGCTCCGAACGGATTGAGCCCGATGACAGCTGGCGTTGGCAGTTGACGTTGGCACAACAATGCGCCGTGGCGGTGTGGACGTTGCCCGTGCGCTTGCGTTCCCCGTGCTTGTTCCGTTGGATGCGGTGGTTGATGAAGCCCTCAGGCTTCGCCAAGGCTTCGCGCACGAGCGATAACCTCGTGCCATGAGCTTTCTGGCCGGCCTTAACGACGCCCAGCGACGGGCGGTGGATCACCACGAGGGTCCGCTGCTGGTGGTGGCCGGGGCTGGCAGTGGTAAGACGCGGGCACTCACCCACCGCATCGCCCACCTGATCGGGGAACACGGTGCCGATCCGGCCCAGATCCTGGCGGTGACCTTCACCAATAAGGCCGCCCGGGAGATGAAGGAGCGTTTGGAACTGTTGCTGGCTCAGCGGCTGGCCCAGAGTCAGTTTGGGCAGCCTTGGAGCACCTTGCCGCCAGTCGAGCAGCGCCAGCTGCGCTCCCGTATCTACCGGGAGGTGACCAAGGAGCTTTGGATCGGTACCTTCCATGCGCTGTTCGCGCGCATGCTCCGCTTCGACATTGACAAATTCAAGGATTCCGAAGGCCTCACCTGGACCAAGCAGTTCTCGATCTACGACGAGACCGATGCTCAGAGCTTGGTGAAGGAGATTGTCACCCAAGAGCTGCAACTCGATCCCAAGCGGTTTGACCCCAAGAAAACGCGCTGGGCGATCAGCAATGCCAAAAACCAGGCTTGGCTGCCGGATCAGCTCGAGGCCAATGCTGAGGGTCAACGCGGCAAGCTCACCGCTGATGTCTACCGCCGTTACCGCAAGGCACTAGCGGCCAACAACGCTCTCGATTTCGACGATCTGCTGTTGTTGCCGGTGCAGCTCTTGCAGCAGAACGAGCAGGTGCGCGGCTATTGGCATCGCCGCTTTGCCCATGTGCTGGTCGACGAATACCAAGACACCAACCGAACTCAGTACGAGTTGATCAAGCTGTTGGTCACCGATGGGGTGGACCCAGAGCGTTACGACAACTGGCAGGGTCGCTCAGTGTTTGTGGTGGGGGACGCCGACCAGAGCATTTACAGCTTCCGAGCGGCTGATTTCACGATCTTGATGGGGTTCCAGGACGATTTCGGTGACCAGGCACCGGATGACACCACTCGCACGATGGTGAAGCTGGAGGAGAACTATCGCTCCACGGCCACGATCCTCGAGGCAGCTAATGCCCTAATTGCCAACAACAGCGAGCGGATCGACAAGGTGTTGCGGCCCACGCGTGGTGAGGGCGAGTTGATCTCTCTGACCCGCTGCGACGACGAAATCGCCGAAGCGGAAGCGGTGGTGCACCGGTTGCGGATGATGGAAGCGGCCAACCCCGAGCTCACCTGGGGGGATATGGCTGTGCTCTATCGCACCAATGCTCAGTCGCGGGCGATTGAAGAATCCTTGGTGCGTTGGCGTATTCCCTACGTGGTGGTGGGCGGCATGCGTTTCTACGACCGCCGCGAGATCAAGGATCTGCTCGCCTACCTGCGCCTGTTGATCAACCCTGCCGATACGGTCAGCCTGCTTCGGGTGATCAACGTGCCCAAGCGGGGCATTGGTAAGACCACCATCCAGCGCCTTACGGATGCGGCGACTCAACTGGGGATTCCCCTGTGGGATGTGGTCAGTGATCCAGAGGCTGTGCGTTCCCTTGGCGGTCGCTCCGCTAAGGGACTGCTGCAGTTCTGCGATCTGCTCAACGCGATGCAGACCCGTCTGCAGGATGCGGCCCCCTCCGAGTTGATTCAGGAGGTGATGGAGAAGAGCGGCTATGTGAGCGAGTTGATTGCCGATGGTTCCGATGAGGCGGAGGAACGGCGCCGCAACTTGCAGGAATTGGTGAATGCGGCTCTCCAATACCAGGAGGAAAACGAGGAAGGCGACCTGGAGGGCTTTTTGGCCTCGGCGGCACTGGCCAGCGATGCCGACAGCAAAGACACGGCGGCTGATCGCGTCACCTTGATGACGTTGCACAGCAGCAAGGGGTTGGAGTTCCCTGTGGTGTGCCTGGTGGGCATGGAGCAGGGTCTCTTCCCCAGCTATCGCTCCCTCGATGATCCGGCGTCGCTGGAGGAAGAACGGCGCCTTTGTTATGTGGGGATCACACGGGCCAAGGAGCGGCTGTTCCTCTCCCATGCCAGTGAGCGGCGGCTCTGGGGTGGCATGCGTGAGCCGGCGGTACCAAGTGTGTTCCTCTCGGAGTTGCCGGAAGCCTTGGTGCAGGGGGACATCCCCCGCAGTGGCGGGGCGGCGATCCGGCGGGAGCAGAGGTTAGAGCGGTTGACCCGGGTGGATCGGGACACACCCAGTCGTGCTCCAGCCAATGCGGTGCGTCGCCGCCAGGCCGGCCCTGCTCCTGGCACGAGCTGGAGTGTTGGAGATCAGGTCAGCCATGCCAGCTTTGGTATCGGCGAGGTCACCCACACCTTTGGCAGTGGCCAAAAGGTGTCTATCGCGGTGAAGTTTCCGGGCATGGGGCCCAAAATTCTTGATCCGCGCTTGGCGCCGATTGAAGCTGTTGAAGGCTGAAGTGAGACGTCTCCGCCGTTTGGTGCAGAGGGTGCTGGCGCGGTTGATTCGGTTGTTGCTTCCCACGGATCCTCAGCCCATCGATCCCAGCATTGGTGCCGACGGAGGCAACGGTTTCGGCGCTCGCAAACTGTTGCGCTCCAATCTGGCGGCTGGATCTGGGCCCGAGACGCCATCTGCCTCTGCCTGTCTGGCCGGGGTGCAGCTGTTGACCCGGTTTTGCGCTGTCGAGCAGCCCTACTGGCCCAGTTTTCTCGAGCACTATCACCAGTTGGGGGTAGGACGCGTGCATGTTTGCGTGCAAAACGCCACGGATGAAGCGTTGCTGCAGGTGTTGCCGACGCCAACGGGTCTTGCGTTGCACGTGCATCGCTTGGACTCCCAACTCACTCCAGGTCATGCCTGGAAGCACTTGGATCTGGCACCTCTGGCCGCCTTAGCCCCGTTCACGATGCTTGTGGACTGTGATGAATATGTGCAGCAGATGCGTGCTGGGGTGTCGGTGGCGCAGCTCTTCAGTGTGTTTCCTCAGGCTGCACAGCTTTATCTCCCCTGGATGATGCGGCCTGTGCTTCAGCCTGATGACCATCAGTGCGGTGGCTATTGGGGCCACGTCGGTAAGCCGATTGTGCGCTCGGAGCTGATGACGGCGATTGCGTCTGACCACAGCTTCAAGGTTGGTCATGCCGATCCTCGTTTTGCTTCCATGCCCGTGGGCCTATTTGGCTTGGTGCTGGTGCATTACTGGAGCCGTAGCTTCCGCGATTGTCTGCTCAAAACTTTCCAGAATCGCTTTGATGATGCCAAGAGTGCCGACCGGGCGCTGGCTTTGCCATTGATTCGTGCGGGTGAGCTGCCAATTCGGCTGCGCCTGCTGGCTTATTTGATGTTGCAACAGGGGTATCTGCCCACACCTGCTTCACCGTTGATGTCGATGGATCATGCTGCAGAAGAGCGGTTGCTTCGCGCGCAATTGTCTGACGGGGAGGAAGAGCAATGCCGGCAGTTGTTTGAGGACTATTGCTCTTTATTGCGTGCCAGGTTGGATGACTATCCTCTCTATCCAGCGGTGACGTTGCTTCAGATGGCGCGTCTGTTGCCTCCTCTTGCGGTATTGCGTTCTGCTCGTTGATTAGGTGTTGAAGATGAAGCGACTGCTGGGCCATCGTTCAAGGATCTCCTCTCCGAAGTGGCGTAAACATCCCGTGTAAACGTCTCGATAATGTGATGCGATTTCGGCCTGGAGAGCTTCGCTGATGAGCTTGGTTTTTGGTGAGGCGTTAATCCGTTCGTTGGTCTTGGCGCTGTGGAGATCGAGATCAAGGAACGTGCTGAGCTTGATCAGGCTGGCCTGCTCAAAGAGGGATTCATAGAAGCCGCAATGGAGGGCATCTGCAGGAAATGCAGACCGCAGTGCTTGCAGAGTGAGGTGGTATTGGCCTTTGGTGGAGAAGCGCGGGTGGCGGTAATGCAGTGCGAGGGCTTCTTCTTCTGAGCTGCACTGGTTGACGCTGGCCATCTTTCCGTTGGTACGCAGCATCCGTACCTGTGACCACACTCTTTCAACAGGATCCCGCATGAGAAATATCACCTTCACGGTAAATCCTTGCTTGTTGAGGTGTCGTTTGGCTCGCTTGAAGGTCTGTCGGCTGAGATTGGAGTAGTGGGGGGACATATCTCCTGTGGCCTTGATTTGTGGATGGTGATTCATCAGCCACTGGAAATAGCGGTAGTAGGCTCTTTCGTTGTGAAGAATCAGCCGGTGCTTGGCGGCATCATCCAGGTGGCCAAACTGCTCAGAGGCTGATGGTCGATCAAGTGATCGATGCTGAAGCTGCTGTTGCAGCTGCTCCCGCCAGCGTCGATCGCGTAGGGCGCGGTATTCCTTGCAGAAGCCCATGTCAACCAGGGGGTGCTGCTGCAGTTGATGGTGCAACCAGGAGGTGCCGCACTTTTGGGCGCCCACCCCAAGAATGAATGTCTTGCCGTTGCCCGTCATCTCTGCATGGCTGTGCCAATGGCTGTCCAGCCTTGGTTGATCAGCAGATTGGCCGCAGCTGGTGAACAGCTCACGAGGAGAGGGCCGCAGGTTTGAGGGTCGATCAGAAGTTCCAGGTTGGTGAGGTCGGCGCTGGTGTCTGACGACTGGCTCCCGGTGGTGAGGGTGACCGTTTGCTCCAGGCTTGACCAGGCCTGCCGGTTGGACGGTGCGGTGGTGCTGTTGATGCCCTGTGCCAGCAACTCTCGGACCCCATCAAAAGCCGGAATCTTGCTGATGGCCAGTTCCACCTGGATGGCGTCACTGGCGTCAACCATTTCGTTGAGATGGCCCAGCAGGCCAAAGCCAGTGACGTCGGTGCAGGCGTGGATGCTGCCAGGTTCTTCTGCATTCGCCTGCCGCAGCTGAATCAGTCGATGATGCTGGCTTTGGCTGAGTTGTGCCAAGGCTTGATCCAGCCATGGCCCTGGGCAGCGTCCTTGCATGGCCGCGGCAAACAACACGCCTGTGCCGAGGGGGCGGCTGAGCAACAGTTGGTCACCGCTGCGAATGGGACCCTTGCGCCAGGTTGGTTGATGCGGGGCTGTGGCTCCGATCACGCTCAGGCTCACCTGCAGGTCGAGGCCCACAGGTTGGTTGCTGGCTTGCCGCGACTCCATGGTGTGGCCCCCAAGCAACACTGCGTCTTGCTCGTCGAGGGCAGAACGAATGCCAGCCAGGGTCTGACTCATCAGCTGAATCTGGCTGGCCTGGTCGGTGACCGGAAGTGTGAGAAGCGCCAGGGCGCCAGACACTTCAGCGCCACTAGCCCAGAGGTCGGAGCAGGCATGCAGCGTTGTCAGCCGGCCATTCAGCCATGGGTCGGAGAGGAGCGCTGGAAAGCCATCCACGGAGGTGAGCAGTGTCGCCTTTTCGCTGTTACTGCCGATGACTTGAGCATCAGCCGGCTCACTGCCAAGGCCTGCGACTCCCGCTAGTTGCAGCGCTTGCTTGAGGGGGGAGGCTCCAAGCTTGGCGGCGCAGCCGCGGCACGCCATGCCGCTTGCCGCCTCGCCTTGGCTATCCATCCCACTGGCGGGAGTGGTGAGCTGTTGAAAGTTTTGGATGAAGCGGCGATCGAGATGTTGCTTCCATCGCCAGAGCCAAGGATGGGGGCCTATCAGGGTGGTGCCGACCTTGGCCCAGGCGATGTCTTGCTGATTCGAAGTGTGGGTGCCCAGCAATTGCAGGGCTCGCTTCTGGGGTGTCCAGGTTCTGAGCTTTTTGTCTTCGATGAAGCGCTTCAGATTGGAGGCAAGGACGGGTGCGGCTCGCACGGCATACACCCCTGAAGCCTGTCTGGGCTGGTTATGAATGGAGGCGCAGTCACCCGAGGCAAAGAGCCAGGGATGATCGAGGTCTTGCAGGGTGGAGTGGGTGAGCACGCGCCCGCGTGAATCGCAGCGCAGACCAATGGCTTGAAGCCAGCCTGGGGCTGCGGCACCTGTGCAAAGCAAGGTGTTGGTGTCATCGGGCGCTGGTGCCTCAGTGAGGGTGACGCCAATGGCCGTGAGGGCGTTGGCCATGCGCACGTCGAGTTGGTGATCGCCGCGGTGCAAGGAAAGAGGCCGGCTTGGCCACCGACGCCGCAGCGCAAACATCACCTCAATTGCGGCCAGTCCTGCGCCGACAACGTGAAAGGTTGTCTGGTCGCGGTTGAGAGATTGATCCTGTTGATTGAGCGCTCTGAGTAGTGGCCCGAGGGGTTTGATGGGGATGGCTGTTTTGAAGTGTTGCCTTGGTGAAATAGCGCCTAAGTTGAGGCTGAGGATGTCAAAGGCAATCGCGGGTCGATTGCTGAGTTGGAGCACTTTGCTGCTCAGATCGATGGATTCAGCATCCGCCTGGATGAAATGAACGCCGGCTCGATCGGCAAGGCTGCGCACATTGATGGAGGTGTCTGCTAGGGGGAGTTGCCCTGAGAGGTGTGATGGAATCAAGCCTGAATAGAGCGTGCTGCTGCCTGAACTCACCAAAGTGATCAATATTTTGGGTCGCGACTGCGGCCGCATCAGCCATTGCTTGAGCAGCAGGGCGTGGGTGTGGCCTCCGCCAACTAAGACAAGGTGAGGTTGGCTAGAAACCGATGCTGGCACCAAAGGTCCACCTGTATTGATCAAAGTCTTCTCTGAGTTCCTGGCTGCCAGCAAAGCTGAAGCCCCAAGTCAGGCGTATTGGAATGCCCCCTGTGAGATTGAGAGACGCAGATAATGTGGTTGCTGTGCCGTTGTATTCGGTGAAAATACCAAAATATTCATTGAAAACTAAGGCTGCAGTTCCGATCGGCCCCCAGCAAAGATCGGTGTCTCGTTGGAAGTTGGGTTCAGGTCTGTTTTGGACGTTGTTGATGCAAGCGAAGCGCAGGGGATTGTCGTATTGAAAAGCTCCTGTGCCTAGGCCTCCATTCGCAATCACCAGTGGATAGTCCTTGCCTTGGTTGCCGAGCCACCAGCCTTTGGTGGCCATGAGATAGATGTTTCGGCCGGTGTCAGTGTTGTCATCCCATTGAATCAGCTGTTCGGCGCCGAAGGCGATGCCACCGGTGTCGCCGATCGCGCGAGCAACGCGGAAACCTGTCGAAATACCGTCTGTGATGCCGGTGCTGCCACCGGCGATGTTGGGATTGCTTTGCAAACTACGAAAGGAGGTGTTGAGCCCCACACTCCAATTTTCGGTTTGTAAGAGGTTCGCGTGCACGATGCCTTCGCCATCGCCTTGGCCGAAGTCGAAGAAGTTGTCGTCTCCTTTTTGGCGCCGGTTAATCGCTTGCACTGTTGCATCGCCAAACCAGCGCCGGCTCCACCTCAATCCGTTGGGGACACGCCAACCAATATCAGGCCCCACCAATCCATCACCAAAGGCAATCGAGCGATTGAGCGCTTGAAGAGGCGGTGGCGGTGGCGGACCGGGAATCACACGTGGCGGCATGGCCTCTTCCTGGGCGATCACCTCAGCTGGTGGCTCTTCGCTTGAGCTAACAGTGGAATTGCCTGATGACTGAACGTCTTCGATCCCAGCGAAGGTGTCAGTGTTTTCAGGCGCGAGCGGAGCAATGGTGTTTAGTAGCACTTCCCAGACGATGGCGGTTGCTGGGCCGTTGTGGGATCCATCAGCCGCGACGGATGGGGTACTGGGCAGTGGCTCCCACACCACTTCGGTTGATCGTGATGGATTGGTAGTCGGGGAATCTGAAGCCTCTGGATCGGGTACCACCTCCCACACGATCGGTTGGGGTGCAGCTGGCTGTGCTGTTGCGTTCGATTCAAAAGGACTGGTTGGGACGTTTGTCGCTCCACCATCGACGGCGGGCACCAGGATCTGCAGCTGATCCGCTTGCTCTTCGGTGACGGGCTCCCAGATCACTTGTGCCTGTGCCTGCCCTTGCAATGGCGCTGCAAAGGCAAGGGGAGCCAAGCCGCCTAGCAGCCACAGGCGCTTGGACTGTGAAGGGAGTTCTGACGCAGTCATGGCGCCTCCCGGTAGCCCTGGGGATTGGCGGATTGCCAGGCCCAGCCGTCGCGGCACATGTCGGCGAGGGAGCGTTTGGCACTCCAACCAAGAACGTTGGCCGCTTGCTTTGGGCAGGCTTCCAGTTTGGGCACATCGCCGGGGCGGCGCTCCACCACTTCGTAGGGGATGGTGATGCCTGTGGCGGCTTCAAAGCCATGCACCACATCCAGCACGCTGAGGCCTTGGCCGGTGCCGAGGTTTAGCGTCAGGCTGAGGGGGGCGTCTGACTGCAGCAGGTGATCGACGGCAGCGGCGTGAGCTTCCGCCAGATCCATCACGTGCAGGTAATCGCGGATGCCAGTGCCATCGGGGGTGGGGTAGTCGTCGCCAAAGACCCTCAGCTTCTCCAGCCGGCCTGCAGCGATCTGGGTGATGAAGGGGAAAAGGTTGTTGGGGATGCCGAGGGGGTCTTCGCCGATGCGTCCGGAGGGATGGGCGCCTACGGGATTGAAGTAGCGCAGGGATGCCACACGCCAGTCGCCTGTGCTTGCAAGGGCCGACAGCATTTGCTCCACCGCCAGCTTGGTTTGGGCGTAGGGGTGAATCGGATCGGTGGGGGTGGTTTCAGTGAGAGGAAAACTGTCGGGTTCGCCGTAGACGGTGCTGGTGCTGCTGAACACCAACGACCGGCAACCGTGGGTCTCCATGGCGGAGAGCAAAGCGCGTGTGCCGCTTACATTCACGTCCCAGTAGTGCAGCGGATCGACGACCGATTCGACCACGGCCTTGAGGCCCGCGAAGTGAATCACCGCCTCGATCGGTGCGCCGGCGCTTGCCGCATTGGCAAACAGTTGCTCTAGCACAGCCGCATCGCGCACATCGCCTTCAATGCCCTGCAGCGAACGCCCGCTCAGCTCCTGCACTCGATCGAGCGCAACGGGTGAGCTGTTGGAAAAGTCGTCGAGTACGAGCAGTTCGTGGCCAGCCTCGAGCAGCACCACACAGGTGTGACTGCCGATGAAGCCGGCACCGCCGGTGATGAGCAGACGAGCCATCGCGCGTTCCTCAGGCTGCGTCGGGTGCTGCGAGCGCGGTGTCGAGCAACACCCAGCCGGCGACGGGGCTGCCTTGGAGGGCCAGCTGTTCGCGCAATTGACGCAGCTGTTCGCGCTTGGCGGCACCAGGGGCGGTGATCAGCAGTTGGGTGGAGGCGCTGCGGGTGGCGAGCAGATCACGGCTGACCACGAGCTCGCGGGCACTGCCCAGGGCGCGACGCAGTTCAGCGGTAAAGCCCTCCAAAGCCGCTGCATCGAGCTCACCTACGGGGATCAGCGCGACGGAGCCGTTGCTGCGCAAAGGACCATCAGCCAGCAGTTGGATCGGCGATCTCCAGGCGTCGGTCGTCGGCATCTCGTCTTGGCAGGGCAGCCGCTCCAGCAGAGGGCCGGGGAGGTCACGGCCGAGTTCATCGCTGCTGAACACGCGGCCGCTGCGGCGATCGCTCACCAGGGCACCGCCGCTGCCGAGCACCAATCCGGCGAGCAAGCCCAGAGCAAGGGTGCGGCCCTTGCGGGGGCTGACGGGTTTGTCGAGCAATGTGGGGGTGGAGATCAACTCCCAGGGGCTGGTGGCGCGGGCCTGCTCCAGTTCGAATTGCTTGAGCTGGTTCTGCAGGGTCACCAACGTGGCTTCATCGCGCAGGGCCTTCTGAGTGAGCTCGCGGTGGCGCGCCACCACCTCTTTGGGGCGGTTGAGGGCCTGGAGGTTGGCCTGGGCCAGATCGAGCTCGCCCTTGAGCAGAGCAATCGTTTGTTGGTTGATGTAGCGCACCAGGGTGTTGCGCTCCCGTTCCAGCTTCTGCACCAGCGGGTCGTTGTCTTTGAAGCGGGAGCGGAGCTCCGCCAGTCGGGTCTCCACCGACGTGAGTTGGTCGAAGGTCGACGACTTGTCGGTGAGGGAGGCGAGTTGGGAGGCGAAATAGAGAGAGCCGGCTCCGGCTTTGCTGGCTTCTTCAATTTGGATCTGCAGCGCCTTCACCTTCTGCTGCGCGCCTGTGCGAGCCGCTTCAACGCTGCCGCCGCTGCCCCCCACCGTGGCACCTTTAGTGGATCCATCTTTGGAGACACCAGCACCAGACACATTGCCGGCGAGGGGCAGGCCATCGAGCAAGCCGAGACCGTTGGCGTAGCCGTAGTCCAGGGCGACGCGGGCGCTGGCCTCCGCCTGGGGCTTGATCGTGTTGATCTGCTCGTTGAGGTAGGCGATCAAATTGCTGAGCTCGCGGGCTCGGCCGCGGTTGGAATAGCCCTGGTAGGCCTGGGAGATCATTTTGGTGATCGGCAGTACCAGTTGCTCGTTGGTGTCGCGGAATTCCACGTTGAGCACCGAAGTGCCTTTTTCTTCTTCAGCGGTGATCGCTGACTTGGCCCAGTCTTGAAAGCGCATGCCTTTTGCCGCTTCAGGCGGCTTGCGTGCCTTTACGGCATCGAAGACGGGGCGCAGCACCGAGGGGCTGTTGAGGATCTGCACCTCGGTGGCGATCGAATCATTGGCACCGCCGCCACCTAAACCCGCAAGGGCCGACAGAGCAGGGTTCTGGCTGAGAAGGGCAGCCGCGCCTGACTGGTTGTTCTGCTGGTTGAGAACGATTTGGAACTCACCTTGATAGACAGGCTTGGCCGTGAGCAGGTAGAGCCCGGAGAGAACGAGGCCGAGGGCACCACCACCAGCAATCCATTGCCAGCGGCGCCCCAGGGCACCAGCCACTTGGCGTAGATCGATTTCGTCGTCTCTAGCTGGGGAGGCGGCCAGGGGCTGCTCGGCGGGGGCGGTGGTCATCACTGGAAGTCGCGGAACAGGCTGTACACCGAATAAACGCCAACGGCAGGGCCCGTGAGTTCGTTGAGCACGGTGACGGTGGCGGAGAGGGGCGAATCGTTGACGCGCACCACATCACCGGCCATCAAAATTGGATTTTTGTAGGACCCGGCAGGGTTAGCACCACCCACGAAGAATTTGCGTTGGTCGGTTGTTCCATCGCGGTTGAACCGGATGAACTCCACCTGCCCACGGATCAGCTTCTGACCGCCAGCGGACGCGAGGGCTTGATCGAGAGAGGCCCCCTGGGGAAGAACTTTGGAACCGGGGGCGCGAACTCGACCGGTCACGAACACCTGGACGAAATCAGGGCTGAGATTGGTTTGACCAGCCTTGATGATTTGCTCACGCAATTCCACAGGAGATCGTGCGACCACCACCGTGTCGCCATCAAAGAGGCGGATGTTTTGCGACTCGTTGCCCTCTGTGATTAAGGTCAGAAAATTGAGCTTTGTGCGCATCTTGCCGCCGCCGCTGCTTAGGGGGCGCTTGCGAGTGACCGACACCTCACTGAGCTTGGAGAAGGGGGTGACGCCACCGGCGGTGCGCAGGGCATCGAAGACGGTGGGCAGGCGCAGGGCTTCATTCACCTGCACGCCAAGAATGCGCGGCCCAATTTGGTTGGCCGGGTTGCTGGTGATGCCCGCAGTGGTTGCCCGCCCAGCAACTCCCACTTGCCCTGTGGCGAGATTGGTGGCGCCAGGGTTGGTGGAAGTTGTGGCTTCTTCCAGACCCACGACCCCCTGTTTCCCCGAGAGGTAGTAATACCCAGGCCGGGCCACTTCACCACCGATGTAGACGCGGATCGGCCGGTAGGCGGCCGGGCTCACGAACACCTGGGGGTCGCGCACGTAGGCGCTGAATTGCCGGGTGAGGAAGTAACGCAGCTCTTCTACGGTGAGTCCCTCCACGACAAGGGAGCGCAGCCGCGGCAAATAGAGGGTACCGTCGGGGCCGATGGTAAAAACTCCGGAATATTCCGGAATATCCAGCAGCTCTACCACAACGGCATCGCCTGGACCGAGGATGTAGGCGTCTTGGATCGGGGCGTTGGGGATCGGTCTTGCCGCTCCTTCAGGTGCCGGAGCGGTGATCGTGACGGTTTCGGTGACCTGAAGCGTTTCCTGTTCTGGCAGCTGAGTTTGCGCGAGCCCTGCTGGCCAACTTCCCGACAGCGCAATCAGAGCCATGGCTGGGACCCGGGCAGAACGCTGGAGAAATCGACTGCGCTGATTCATAGGGGCGAGGTTATGGGATCGATGCGACAGGCCTTAGCGTGGGTGGTCAGGCCCTGGGTTGGCTGCTGCGTTGGACTGCTTGGCACCAGCCAAGGTTGTTGAGAAACCACCGCACAGTGGACTCCAGACCCTTTTCAAACGTGTGGCAGGGGCGGTCGCCCAACATGGTGATCAGGCGCGCGTGCGGAGCGCCCTGGGGACGCAATTGATCAATCAGGGTGTAGACCGACTCCATCACTTGGTGGTTCTTGCGTTCCCCGCTGCCTCTCACGCAGTAGCTGGCGCCTCCACGTGATCATCGCCATACAGCGGAATCGGCTCCCCCACCGCCTGGCTGTCCTCCAACAGCTGAACCACCGCCAGCTGCAGTTGCAGGCATCACGACTTCCCGTTAATGAAGCATCGGCGCTGCAGCGGTCCTGGCTCTGCAGCCATCCAGCACCCTGCGCAGCAAGGCTGAGATCCCACGGGTCACCTCCGTTCAGGCAACGCTGCAGCAGCTTGCTATCGAGGAACCTGCTCTAACGCTGGACTTCTGTCGTCTCAGCCTCTGCAGTGTCGTGTTGCGCCGATGCGGCGTGGCGGTCAGGCCAGTTTGTACCATTTCAAAGCCTTGTTTGCCCATCCTGATACGCAGATTGTGGAGCTCAGAGCCTTTGTTGTTGAACTGGCCATTCAGTGGCGCGCGAACCATGGGCTGCGGTCGCCTGATGCTCTGTAGGCGCCTTGTTGCCTGCAACGGGGGTCTCATGCTTACGGGTGATGCTTGCTTTCAGCGTGTCCAGTCATTGCAAGTTCGCCTGATTGCTTGCGCTTGCTGCAGTTCCCAGACTTGTGATGGTTGAACTGCGCTAAGGGCTAAGACTTTTCATGTCAAAATTATGGCACGATTTCGTGCCTATTTCAATACGTAGTCGTGTCATTCTCTCTCTGTGGCGCCTTGGGGCGCACTGGTTTTTTCCTTGCGGGTGGCGATGGATCCGATCCATGGCAAACTTCGCCCTTCCTCTGCGGTTGAGGCGGTTGAGCTCCGCTCCCGTCCACTGTTGTTTCAGCAGTCCTGGTGTGTCCATGTCTGGGTGGCTTCAAGATGAAACGGTTGCCATTTATTGCTGAAAAGTCCCCTTTGCCAGATGAAGCTTTCGCGTGATGATCTGAAGCTGTTTTGAACCTCCTACAGGCTTAAGCCTGAACCCCTCAATTACATCCACACCAATTCCTCATCACCCCCATGCCCACACCCCTGCCCAAAATCGCCCTGATCACCGGCATCACAGGCCAGGACGGCAGTTACCTGGCGGAGCTGCTGCTGGAGAAGGGCTATCAGGTGCATGGGATCAAGCGGCGCGCGAGCAGCTTCAACACCAGCCGGATCGATCATCTTTATCAAGACCCCCACGAAAGTGATCCGCGACTGGTGCTCCACTACGGCGACCTCACCGACAGCACCAACCTGATCCGGATCATCCAGCAGGTGCAGCCCGATGAGATTTACAATCTCGGCGCTCAAAGTCATGTGGCGGTTAGTTTTGAGAGCCCGGAATACACCGCCAACAGTGATGCGCTGGGCACGCTGAGAATCCTGGAGGCCGTACGGATTCTGGGACTCACCGAAAAAACGCGGATCTACCAGGCCAGCACCAGTGAGCTCTACGGCCTGGTGCAGGAGATTCCACAGAAAGAGAGCACGCCTTTCTATCCGCGCAGCCCCTACGGGGTGGCCAAGCTCTATGCCTACTGGATCACGGTGAACTACCGCGAGAGCTATGGGATGTACGCCTGTAACGGGGTGTTGTTCAACCACGAGAGCCCGCGCCGAGGGGAAACGTTTGTGACGCGCAAGATCACGCGCGGTCTGGCGCGGGTGGATGCCGGGCTCGACGAGTGCCTTTACATGGGCAATCTCGATTCACTTCGCGACTGGGGCCATGCCCGGGATTACGTGGAGATGCAGTGGCTGATGCTGCAGCAGGAGCAGCCTGAGGATTTCGTGATTGCCACCGGCCGCCAGGAGAGCGTCCGCCGCTTCATCGAGCTCACGGCGCAGCAGCTGAGCTGGAATAATGTGTTGTGGGACGGCGAAGGTATTGCTGAAGTGGGCCGCCGTGGTGACACCGGTGCTGTGGTGGTGCGCATCGATCCGCGTTATTTCCGCCCGGCGGAGGTGGAGACTCTGTTAGGTGACCCGAGTAAAGCTAAGGACAAGTTGGGCTGGACCCCGACAACCACCCTTGAAGAACTTGTTGCTGAGATGGTGGCTACCGATGTTGAGGAGGCCAATAAAGAGGCGTTTCTTAAGCGCAAGGGTTTTGCTGTGGTGGGGGCGCGGGAATGACGTTGATCAATCCTGATGATTGTTTTGCGATTTTCGGCGCCCGGGGTATGGCCGGCAGCGCCATCAGCCGGGCTTTGGAGCACGCAGGTTACCGGCAGCAGTTGAGACCTAGCCGACAAGAGCTTGACTTGATCGATCAATTAGCTCTCCAACGCTGGTTCGCTGAGAACCAGCCTACCGTGGTAGTTCTTGCCGCAGCGAAGGTAGGTGGTATTCACGCTAACAACACATACCCGACCGACTTTCTGCTGGAGAACCTAAAGATCCAAACCAATGTGATCGAAACGGCCTGGTGTTCGGGGGTGCGGCGTTTTTTGTTTCTTGGTAGTAGTTGTATATATCCCAAATTTGCAGAGCAACCGATCCAAGAAGAAGCCTTGCTTACCGGGCCATTGGAGCCCACGAACGAGTGTTACGCGATTGCCAAGATCGCCGGCATCAAGCTATGTGAAGCCCTAAGTAAACAGCATGGCTTTGATGCAATCAGCCTGATGCCTACCAACTTGTATGGTCCGGGCGATAACTACCACCCCGAAAATAGCCATGTACTTCCAGCGCTGATCCGTCGGTTTCATGAGGCGGTGGAAGCCAAGGTTCCCACGGTAACCTGCTGGGGCACAGGCACTCCGCTTCGGGAGTTTCTGCATGTGGATGATTTGGGGGAAGCATGTGTTTTTGCATTAGAGCATTGGGTGCCTGGTCCCAAGGATCCCTCTTTTTTAAACGTCGGTACAGGAATTGATATGACAATTGCGCAGCTTGCTAAAGCTGTTGCTGAGGCTACCGGTTTCAAAGGGGAAATTAGGTGGGATACATCCAAACCTGATGGCACCCCTAAGAAACAGCTTGACGTGAGTCGGCTGGCCCGATTGGGTTGGCGATCACGGATCTCTTTGGCAAATGGCCTTGTCAGTACTGTTGCTGAGTTTCGGAAGCAGTTTATTCAAAAATCGTCGCGTTTATAATTGATTAATTATTTGAGTGATAATTTCTGTTGTTTGGGGTCAAATTACTAATAAGATATATATGCTTAAAAGATTTATCCCTTCTTCTGGCAAATCAAAGAGTCTTGTCTCTCGCAATCACTCTTATTGGCTTGCACTTGATAGATCAATTAACATATTCTTCTCCTTTTGTTCTTCAGTATTGCTTGCAAGGTCATTAACAGTTGACAGCTTTGCATTTTATAGTTTTTTAACTGCTATCCTGACTATAACAGTTTCCATTGGCAATCTAGGCATATCAAGCCTTATTATAAAAAAGATAATCTTATTTAAGAGTAAGTCAGAAGAAGTAGTGGAAATCTTTTTTAAAATTAAAGTAATGATATTTTCGCTTATATTTATAATTTCCTTAGGCCTGATTAGCTTATCAGCACTTTCAGCCCATGAAAAAATAACTGCTTTCGTTTTTTCATTAACCTTATTAGCAAGACCTTTTGATATATATTCAATATGGTTTAATGCTAACTTAAAAGGTGCAAATATTTTTCTCGCTAGATCAACTGGTTCTACAATTGCACTAATTGCCAAAATCTTTCTTTTTGCAGTCAAATCTTCTAACATAATTTATTATAGTTTAACTGAATTGCTTAAAAATGTAATATCATCCTTTTTCTTTCTCGCTCAATCCAACTTCAAAAATAAATCAGGTCTTTTCAAAATAAACTTTAGCGCTATTAAAGCACGCGTACTTTTAAGGGGAACAGCACCATTAGCGCTTTCAGCATTTCTTCAATCAATTTACTATAGAGTCGATCAAGTTATGTTGGGCTCATTTGGCAATACTAATGCCCTTGCGAATTATACAGTTTCGGCTCAATTTAGTGAGATAACATTATTCATTCCAGTTGTATATGTCGCCTCCTTTTATCCTATGCTTATTTCACTTAATAGAGACAATAAAAAAGAATTTATAGCTTTATTTAGACAACTTTTTAATAAGCTTCTCTATATAGGCTTGGCAATGACTGCAGTAAGTATTGTTTTTTCATCCTTTTCGCCTCTTTTATATGGACCTAATTTTTCAGAGGTACTAAGTCTCACTAGCTTGTTATCTATATCTTGCATATTTATAGCAATAAGAGCTGGTATATCAAAGTGGTTAATTATAAACAATTTAATAAAAATTTCCACTTTAAGTCAGGCATTTGGTGCAATTGCTAATATCATTCTTAATTCTATACTTATTCCAAAATATGGTGCTTACGGAGCCGCATTTGCTACCACTGCTTCTCATTTAATAGCCAGCTATCTTGTCTTCATAGTCCTACCTGTTAGCAAGGAGCTCAGGTCCATTCTATTAAGTGCTATAATTATAAATCGCAAATATGTGAGGGCATGAGGTGAGCGTTTTTAAAAAATTGAAGAAACATTTAAATTTCTACCTATTGGTTATATTTAGTAGTTCAAGATTCTTATCTCGAATCTACTTTGTTTTTTCTCCTAGGTTTGAAGAAGAAAATTTTCGCGTGTTAAAAGGCCGACTTAAATATTTAATTAATATAAAATCAAAAAACTCAAACTCACTGCTAAGGCGAAATATCCATCGACTTGAAAAAGGCATGTATATGAAAAATAGGCGAAAAAAATTTGCCACTTCCTATATAAAAGAAACTGTAGAGATGTTTTTAAACTATGATCACTTTGATGTTAAATCAGATCAAGAATATCTATGGAGCTCTCATGTCTTGTCTAACTATTTTGATATATGTGAGCTAAATCATGACCTATTGATGACTAAAAATAAATTTGTATCCGTCATAAAAGAAAAACATACTTTGAATGCCACTAAAGATTATATTTCCAAATCTAAACTTTCACTAAGCCCGCTTCCAACTTTTAGTGAATTTCAAAATCTTTGTCACTCTAGAGCATCAGTGAGATGGTTTACTGACCAACAGCCTCCAATCGAGTATATTCGAAAGGCCTTAAATACTGCGTCTACATCACCCTCGGCTTGTAATAGGCAACCTTATCGATTTATAATTAGTCGTAGTTCTAAATTCACGAAAAGTATTTTAGATTGCACTGGTGGTACTGCGGGTTTTGCCCACCAAGTCCCTGCGCTAGTTGTGGTAATTGGGAATTTAGATTATTTTGAATTAGAGAAAGATAGACATTTAATATATATTGATTCATCTTTGGCTGCAATGCAATTCATGTTGTCGTGTAAGACACTAGGGTTGTCGACTTGTACCTTTAATTGGCCGGATGTCGGTCGTGAAGACAAGAAAATTTCTAAAGTTATTGATTTAAAAAGTAGTGAGCGAGTTATTATGTTAATAGGTGTTGGCTTCGCTGACGATAAAATACAAATACCTACATCACAAAAAAAACAAAACAACGACCTTTTTACCGAAATTCAATGAAACAGGACTTAATTATCGAAATCCGTAAAGCTGGATTTGTAAACAAAGGGGCAGAATTAATGCTCTTGTCAATTATAAATCAGCTCAAAAATAAGTACCCTCTATCCAAAATTACTTGTTTAACAACTCATGAAGGTGGACATTTTCCCTATTCTAAGGTTAGTAAACTAGGAATTTTGCCGAAAGGTGAATTATACAAGTCTGGACTAAGCTTTAATTATCTATTTGAGCTTTTACCATATCAATTACTTAAAAAATTTGGAATCATCCTTGCTTCTGAGGTAGATGTGATAATTGACTCTGCAGGCTTCGCTTATAGTTCACAATGGGGAATTAAAGAAACACTGGAGCTATATAAGTCAGTTAATGAAGCCAAAAAAAACAAGAGTTGCTATGTCCTACTTCCTCAAGCATTTGGTCCTTTTCACGATAAAAGACATCGAAATATCATGAGGCAGATATTGGAAAAAGTCGATCTTGTTTTTGCACGAGACAGTGTTTCATACGCAAATTTAATTGATCTTCAAGCTAAAAAGGCAAATATTGTTCAAATGCCTGACTTTACTAACTTGCTAAAAGGGAAATTGCCTATGGATATAGATCCAATTTCTTTAGATGTCTGCATTATTCCCAATAAAAGAATGTGTGATAAAACAAATGAAGACAAAGATATATACATAAAATTAATTTCAAAAATCGTTAAGTATTTGCTTGCATGTGGCCGTTCACCCTTTTTCCTAATTCATGAAGGTGAACCTGATTTATTGCTTGCAAAAAAAATCATATCTACCAGTCGGCTTGTGAATCTCCCTATAATTCAACTTGATGATCCACTTTCTATAAAAGGGATAATAGCTAATTCAAATCTTGTAATTTCTAGTCGTTTCCATGGAATCGTAAGCGCTCTCTCTTCAAATGTACCCACCCTGGCAACAGGTTGGAGCCATAAATATGTTTGTTTGTTCGATGACTATTCTTATCCACAAGGATTGCTAAGTACACAAGTCTCCGACAAAGAACTTTATTCAGCATTAGATCAACTTATTTCCAAAGAATCTGCTGAGCTTATATCTAAAAAATTAGAGTACGAATCATCAAGATTACGACAACTGTCTCTTGATATGTGGAATCAAACCTTTGAGACAATAGACCAATATTTAAATGATTTGCGATGATTTCAGATATCTTATTTATTCTTCCATTCCAAGCCTCATCTGCTAAAAATCTTTCATCTAAATATAAGGCATTGAGATCCATTCTAGAGACAAAGTCAGATTTATATTTTATTGACTTGCCTGGCAAAATACCTAAACGTCTTTCTATTCTCTATAATACCCTAATAACACATTCCAAATCTAAAGTGGTTTATTATAGAATTGGCAATATAATTCTAAATATTTTCTTCCTTTTTTTTGCAAAGACAATAACTCCAAATGCCAAAATATATGTAGAGTTCCCCACTGTTGAGTATTTTAATAGACACGCTATTAAAAACAGCTTCCTGAAATTTATAAATCATTTAATAATGTTTATATTTGCCGATTTTATTGTTGCGATAGGAGTCCCTACTGCTTTAAAAAATAGTTCAAAGCTGATACCAGCTAGAAATGGATCAGTATATCCCTTCAAATATCATAATTGTAATTATGACATAAATTCTTCTGAAATCCTCCGACTAGTCTGTTTTGCGAATGTATCAAATATTCACGGTCTTGATCGTATTCTTAATTCTATTAATAACGAATTAAAAATGTTTGGACGTTGCCCCACCAAAATAAGTCTATATACAACTTTTAATAATTATTGTGAGGATTTAATGATGGAATATAGAAACCTTATAGATTTAACTCTCTTTGAAGTGAATCCGGTGATATCAGAAATTAATTTGAGGAACGAAGTAAATTCATATCATTGTTGTATTGATGCATTAGGTCGTCATAGAGTTCATGATTATTATAATTCATCGCTAAAGTTTCCATTTTATGCATCTTGTGGTATCCCAATTATCACAAGTAGTAAATTAGATTGTTATAAGTTAATCGAAAATATACAGGTTGTAGAAGCCAATGACAATCCAATAGATCTACGTTTAATTAGAGAATGGCTTTCCACTAACACCAATAGACACGCTAAAAATAAAGGTTATTATGAAAAATATCACACTTGGGATGCATCCTACAAGAATGTTTTTGACTCTATAAATCATAGTCTGACATTATGATTAGATATCTGATAGTTATTCTAACAGTTGCTTATAGCATTTTAGTCTCGTATTGGGGAAATCTTCAAACATATGGAGATCTATCTAAATACAGATATGTTTTTGAGTCAATATCCTTCAACTCAAAAAATATTGTTAACTTCTATGTAAATATGAATCAATATGACACATTGTATGAGCCATTGTATGCATTTTATATTTACATATTCTCTAGACTTTTTAACTATAACTTTTTCTTTTACAGTTCTGCTTCTATCTTTGTATTTCTCTTAATCGTCTATAATTTAGTTGATAAAGAAAATAAAGTCAATTCTATTATTTTTACCCTCATTACCTCATCTTCCTTTTACTTTTATGTATTATTTACCAATATTGATAGACTAAAATTGGCTATAATTTCTATTTTTCTGGGCCATCTGCTAAGAAAATCTACACGCAAATATTTTAATTTGATTGGAAACTATTTTGTTGTTAGTTCATTTATGATTCAGGCATCAAGCATATTGGTTATTATTCCATATTATGCATTACAATCGAAGCAAAAAGCCCCTAATCCGCACCTAAATATTACAAATATAGGTAGTAAGATTACTGGAACAATTAGAAACCTTGTAAGGTTATTAAGCTTAAAAATTAAACTATCTTCTATTCTTCCATGTTTGCTTTTGTTTATTATGACCATACCTTTTTTCCTTGGAATATTTGATAAAAAAATTGCTGTATACTTATTTAGAGACCCATTCACAATTTATAGTACCGCACAGATCTTTTTCTTTGCAATACTTTTTATGCTTTCAAGTAATGTATCAAATTCACGCCTTAAGTTAAACTTGAATACATTTTTATCCTTTATTATACTTGTATCTTCAATGATTGCAGTTAGCCTGTTAATAGGCTTATCCAGAGTAAACATATTATGCTTCTACCTCTCAATGTTAATATTCATCTCTAATTCTTCCAAATCTAATTTTGCTTTAAAGAAATTGACATTATGCTTATTCAGTATCTTATGGCTGTATACGCTTCCAAGTTCAGTAATTTACTTCGATAGAATAATTCAAAATGGTTTTGGTTTTGCAGGATGAATAAAAACATAAATGCTACTGAGAAAAAATCAATTCTAGGGTTTGGAACATTGCCCACTAGTGATTTTACTAGCGGAGCGGCTGAAGCTTTTTCCAGCTTATTCACTCAATTAGAGAATACACAATTTAAAGTAAAAAAGATTAATTATGCGAAATTCTCTTTCGCCTTCAAATCTCATATTAATATACTTGCTAGTACTATACGATTTCTTGACACAATTTATACGGTTTTTGCTGCAGTTGTGCTGATACCTTTCTATGACCTCATCTATATTTGTTTATCTAGAAATCTCTTGTTTTTCTTAGCACGCGATTTGCCTATAGTTTTGCTTTCGAAATTATTCATGAAAAAGTCTGTCGCTGTTTATCATGGCGGTTCATATTTTACTTTAGGCCTTAAAAATAAGCTTCAAAGAAAAATTTTCCATAATTTACTTAATCTTCTTGACGCAAAAATAATTATATCCGCGACATTTGTGTCTGATTATAATTTTATGAAACATTCTAAGCTTCATATTATACAAAATTCACCCCCTTCACAAGAGTTTGATTTAATCAATAAGCAATTATGCAGATATGATTATCTCTCTATTTCCCCTAGAAAAAATTTAAATCTTCTTTTTCTCTCAAATTTAATGCATGAAAAAGGATATCTTGAATTAGTTGACTCTGTGATCACCTTAAATTATAGCTATAAATTAAATGTCGTATTTAATCTACACATTTGCGGATCTTTTTCAAGTACATTCAGCTTGCCAAAATTTAGCAATCATCTTGTGAATCTTCACGGAATACACAGATGCAAGACATATGACTCAATTCAAAAGTTTATAAAAAATATCGACTCTATGGATTCCATCAAATTTTATGGTCATATTGATAGCACCCAGAAGTTAAATTTTCTGTCATCATCAGATATTTATTGCTTACCGACTTATTATCTGAATGAAGGTTTGCCCATATCAGCAATAGAAGCCATGGCCTATGGTATGCCAATTGTTGGTACACCATGGAAAGGAATGGTTGATATTATTGATGAAAACCACAATGGTTTTTTCGTTGAGCCTCATAATACCTCATCGATTGTTCATAAGCTATTACAATTTACAACAAATCCCTCATTGCTCCAAAAAATGGGGGCTAACTCTCTATTAAAATACAAAGAATTTTCTTTCTCTCGCAATTTACAGTCATACATCAAACTCTTTGATTCTCTATTGTCTTAATATGATTAGATCCTTTACCCTTTTAATAGCCGAGATTTTGTATATCTTTTTGCCTAGGTGCTTTAAGCCGCAGAATATCAAAAACTTGCAACTTTTAAAATCACTAGCACAAGAGCATGAGGTATTTATATTGTCTTCTTATCCACGAAGTGGTAGCACTTGGTTTCGAATTCTTATCTGTGATTACTTATCCCAGCTTCAATTGCGCGATTCCTCATCAACTTTGCAAAAAATCAGGCAAGTTAATCGTCTTTTCCCAGACATAGAAGAAAAATTTATTGCTAAAGACGATATAATTAATTTTGAAGGAAAAATATTTTTCAAATCTCATCTTAACCTTTCATTACTCTCTCTGATCCTAAATCCCTCTCGAAATAAAAATATTAAATTTATATACTCTTACAGGGACCCTGTCGACATGATAGAGTCATATTATTCTTACTCAAAACTCAAAAATCGCAACAAAATACTGCGTTTTTTGGGTCAAACTGTTTTTGCAGCATATTCGTCTAGAGTTGTTCGCTCTCATCTTTTGAGTGCCTGTCATGCTTTAAACACAATACCAAATAATGTCTTTCTAATTGAGTTTAAATTCCTGAAGTTGAATACTTATCAAACTATAGAAAGCGTCTTGCAATTTGCGGGCCTACCTGTAAGGTCAGTATTTTTAAATAATTCAATTGCTTCTACTAATATTAATAAATTGCGCACGGCTGAGCGCTCTGTTAATGTTAATTTAGCGAATCAAGCATTTTTTAGGCATGGCAATATTGGCGCAGCCTATAAATTATTACACAGCCGATCACTTAAGTTGATAGCAAAGCTTTGTGCTAAGCCTTATTGCATTCTTTCTTTGGCATGTGTAGCTCAACAGTGAATAATCAAAGTTCTTTTACAAAAAGGATTTTGGTTTCAAACCAGGCTATTGGCCCTCTTTTTGAAACTGTTATCTCTTCACTTCGCGAGAGATATGAAGTAGATGTATTTATTGGCGCTAGATTTGTAAAAAAATCTCTTATGTCGAGGCTATATTCATGGTTTATTTATTCCCTACAATTCACAATCTACCTTCTGCTTAACTCACGTAAATATGATCTAATATTTGCTTCTACTAATCCACCACTAGTCCCCTTACTTTGTTTATTTAGCCGAAAGCCATATTCTTTGCTAATATATGATCTATACCCCGATGTTCTGCATTCACTAAACTTCCCTCGGGGTTTGCAATATATACATTCACTTTTTGTTAAAATATGGGCATCATTTAACCGTAAATGCTTCTCAAAAGCCTTCGCAATATACACATTGTCTGGTCAAATGAAAGTAGGGGTTAGTAATTATATTAACAATCAAAGCAATTGTAGTCTATATGTAGTCCCACCGTGGTCGCCTCACTCAATTGATTCTCATTCCAACAATAAGGATAATGAGATACGAAAAAGGTTTAATATATCAATGGATAATAGAATCATTGTTTATACTGGAAATATTGGTTTGACTCATCCTTTGGAGCCCGTTATTGAAGCCTTTTATATCTGTGAAGCTTCCCAGTCTTTTAATGATTTTATCTTCCTCATCGTAGGTGATGGTTTAAAGAAAACGAAGCTATTCAATTATGCGCGTGAGTTAGACTTACTCGATAAGAAAATTTTCTTTCTCGACCGCCTTGTTGATGATGACTTCTATTCGTTGTTATCAATTTCAGACATGTCAGTTGTCGCCTTAGATGCTGCTCTTGCACAAGCATCTCTACCAAGCAAAACATTTACAGCATTGTCATTTTCACTGCCGATATTATCAATATCAGACGAAAAAGCAGCTCTTTCTATTCTAGTTACAGAGAATGATTGTGGCTTCTCAATCCAGCCAGATTCAGAATGTGCAGTTGCAATTGCTCTTCTTTTACAACAGTTGTCAAACAATCACTTCATACTTGATGGTAAACGAAATAATGCTTTTTTTACATCGCAGAAATTCACACCGAAAAATGCTGATATCATACTTCATGAAACACATCTTAGTTGGCCCTCAAAATAGATTTCACTTGCATGTTGAGTTATAATTTAATCTCTGAGCTCAAAAACTTTCTTCTTTCACATATTTTCTATTTGACTTTCCCTTTCTATGACTAAGCTACTCGTTTTTTTAATTTACTCCTTGGTCTTTGTTCTTGCCTCCCCACTCTATCTGGTGGTTTATATCCTTGTCTTCTTAATTGATGGAAGTCCAGTAATTTTTAAGCAAGAAAGAGTGGGCATCAACCAAACGAGATTTTACCTTTATAAATTTAGGTCTATGCGCATTAACTCTCATATTATCAAGGATGGTCTTGCAGTTTCCGAGAACGACAATCGTTTGACTAAATTAGGCTCATTTCTTAGAAAATCAAGTCTTGATGAGATCCCCCAGATTATCAATCTAATTAAGTTTGATATTAACCTTGTGGGTCCTCGAGCGATGCTTCCTGAACAATTGCCTTATTTAAGCCAGATACAAAAGAATCGTTTTTTAGTTCGACCGGGTCTCGTCGGTTACGCTACAATTAAGGGTAGAGCCTCAATCCCTTGGTCAAAGAGAATTCATTATGATTTGCTCTATGTACAAAAGAAAAATTTCTTGCTTGATATTTATATTTTATTTAAGTCTATTCCATTAGTCCTTTCTGGCTCTAATGTTTATTACGATCACAAAAAAAACGGCCCTGCTTTTGATTTGACTTCACCCGATAATTTGCCGCAGGCTAAGTCTTCTGAAATTAATTAATTAAATTATGTACGATTCAAGGCTCGACAATATTACCTCTCTTGAATTCTCTGCTGTTGCTCGCAAAGCTCGCAATGATGGACAAAATCTGATTTCCTTAGGACTTGGTGAGCCTCATTGGGATCCTCCTATTGAGATTACTAATCATCTTTCCCAAATAATAAAAGACTCATCCTTTGGCTATTCATCTCCTTATGGAGAGACATCATTGCGAGAAAGCATACTCTCTGATCTCAACAATAAATATCAACTTAAATTTAATCTTTCCAATGTTATGATTACCAATGGTGCAAAGGGTGCCCTTACTCTTGCTTTGTCCTCTATTCTTGAAGCTGGTGATAATGTACTAGTAGTTGAACCTTGCTACGTTTCCTACATTCCTCAAATATTTCTAGCGGCACCTAATACATCTCCGATATCATTTAAACTGGATTCTAATTTTGATTTTGACTTTGTGCAATTAAAAAAAGTGCTCCTCGACAAAAAACCTAAGTGCATACTTATTAGTTCTCCATGTAACCCTACAGGCATTTCCTTGTCAGCCGATGAGCTAAGTAATTTGGTATCACTCGCACGCCTAGTTGATTGCTATCTCATCGTTGATGAAATTTATTCCGATCTATCGCTAGAGAGCAATGTTAACTCTCGCTTCACTACATCTCTTTCTCTGTTCAATACTTATAATAAGTTGATTTATATTAATGGCTTTTCTAAGACTTTCGCTATGACCTCTTGGCGTATAGGTTTTCTTATTGCGAACAACTTTGTCATTAATAGGTCCTTAAAGCTTTTACAGCATCAAATTACCTGTATCCCCTCCTTTCTGCAAAAGTCCGCGTCTAAATTTCTCCATGTTCACCCATCCTGGGTTCATGACAAATGTTTATCTCTACGCAAGAATTTGAATCTATTTAGCCAAGTTATCGAGGATCATTCACTTTGTGATATTATCTCCTTCCGTAGGCCTTCTCATGGCATGTTTGTGTTCCCTCATGTGGATCTGCCCAATTTCGATTCAGACAAATTTTCCTCCAATCTTTTGAAGTCTAAATCAGTTGCTGTTGCCCCTGGAAAAATATTTGGATCAAGTTGGAATAATTACATTAGGATTTCTCTCGCTTCTCCCTGCGACGTCTTTTCAGAGGGTATCCACAAGTTGATTTACTTTATAAAAGAATCACCTTGAAGTTATGACTCTTAAGGTAGTTGCAACTAAGTTTTTTCAAGAGCTTGATCAAAAGTATTTTTCTGATTCTCTATGCCATTTACCCGTCCAGTTTCACTTTCCTTCCAATGAAATACCCATTAATGACTTTCTTTTAATGCATTCTGGTGTTGATGTATTTTTGGGGCCACCACCTGATGAACAGCACTTAATCAGAAATATTCGATCTTTAAAATTAGTTCAGGTTCCTTGGTCTGGCCTTGATGCTTGCAACCTTTCTGGTGTTTCATCTCTAAATATTCCTTTTGCAAATTCTCATTCCAATGCTAAGTGTGTTGCAGAATTTGCTTTCTCTTTATGGACATCTTTGGCTAAATATATTCCATTTCACCACTATGACCTAGTATTTAATGGCAAGAATCACAGGCCTGGAGACAAAGATGGGCACTTTCCAAGTCTTAGTCTATCTGATTCTATTTTTGGTATTTGGGGCGGTGGAGCCATAGGCCGTGAACTCATTACTTTTCTATCACCTTTTGCAAAGCGAATATCTATCTGTGGTGGTGGTAGATTTTCTGGCACAATAGATGTTGATTATTATGACAAGCATGAGTACATTAAGTTTCTTAAGGCTGTAAATGTACTTTTTGTATGCCTTCCTCTTTCTAGCCTTACCCGGAATATATTAAATAAACAAAGTATTCAGTACCTGCCCAGAGGTTCGCTTGTTGTCAATATTGCACGTTCAGCTCTGTTTGATGAAGATGATTTGGCTCATTCATTGCTGTCAGATCACATCAAGGGCTTTGCGTCAGACTTCAATCCAGCTCTGTCTAGTTTGATCTTGTCAAATCCAAGTCTGCGCCATAAAATAATAATCTCACCTCATCGAGCTGGCTTTGTGGAACATAAGCTACCTCATCTTGATGATGCCATTTTAAATATTTCTCGCCTTGCTACATGTCCTCGAGACAATTATTCTAATTGCCAACTTATCAATCTTGTTCAATGATGCATTCCAAAGACATTTATTTGAGGCCCTTAGAAATTGATGATCTTCCTTCCCGTGTCAAATGGTTTAATGATCCGGATATCAATCGCTTTCTGGTGTCTGATTATCCTGTTTCCCTAGCTAAAACCAAAGTTTGGTTTTCAAGCGCATGTACTGACCCCTCCAAGTTAAACCTTAGCATTTGTCTTGTGTCTACCAATCAGCTTATTGGAATGACAGGTTTTCTGCAAATTGATCAAAAAAACTCTAAAGCTCAGTTTTATATCACAATTGGTGAAAAGCATTTCTGGGGTCGACGATTTGCTGATCAAGTCATACCTTTAGTCCTTGATCATGGGTTTAATTATCTGCGGCTTAATAAAATATATTTGTGGACTCTTACCGTTAATGCTCGTGCCCGTTCCGTTTATGAACGCAATGGTTTTGTCGAGGAGTGTTATCTTAAGCAGCACTTGCATTGTAGAGGTCAATTCAACGATATTATTCAGCATTCCATTTTTAGATGATAAATATATTGATTTCATCAATCGGTAGGCGTGGTTACCTTGCTGATTTCTTTCACGATCTGTCTCCCGATATTTTTGTTGTCGGCACAGATATGGACCCTTACTGCATTGGCTTTTCTAGTTGTGATAAATATATCTTGGCCCCGCCTATTGATGACGATGGATACATACTCCATTTGTCCAACGTTTTAGACGCTAACGATATACACTTTTATTTCTCTGCTAACGATTTTGATGTTTTGACAATATCGTCCTCAATTGCAGAAATCTCTAAGCATTCGAACGCGTTATTTATTGGGCCTTCTCATGATTTTGCCCTTAAAGTATTAGACAAATCTTTGTTTGCCTCTTTCGCTCGGCCTCTTGGCATAGCTACTCCTCCGACAGTTTTGCTTTCTGATGCTTCTGCTCTCCCTTTTGATAAAGCTGTTGTAAAGCCACGATTGGGTAGTGGTAGTGCCAATACTTATATTGTTTCATCTGAAAGCGAGTATTCTGGCTTGTTGGAGTATTTGTCCAATTGTTTTTCTCTTGATGACTTCATTGTTCAGGAATTTGTGGATGGAGTTGAGTATAATATCGATATCCTGTATGGCGGCTGTTCGAGGGTCCTTTCTTTTTGTGTAAAAGAAAAGTTGTATATGAGGGCTGGTGAGACTGATAAGGCCCGTTTGTGCGACCCCAGCAAATTTTGTGATCTAATTGATAGTTTGCGCGGATTGCCTCATCTTGGCAACCTCGATGTTGATTTGATTCGCTCTGCTGATGGTTCCTTCTTTCTTATAGATGTAAATCCCCGTTTTGGTGGTGGTTATTTCTTCTCTCATTATTTTGGCGCGAATTTCCCCTACCTCCTGCTTAAGAATCTTGGTATCGCTAGCGACCTGACTCCGTCTTCGCGATTTTCTAACTCGGCAATTCTTGCTAAGTCCTTCTCCGTTTGTTCTGTTGGTTAGTGTCCTATTCTGATTTTCCTGTTTGGCCTTCTTTTGATGCTGATCAGATCCAAGTGGCCGCATCCGTACTTGCTTCTGGGCAAGTTAATTCTTGGACTGGAACAGAGACTAAAACTTTTGAAAGTGAATTTTCGTTCTGGTCAGGATGCAAGTATTCCGTCGCTATCTCTAATGGGTCTCTGGCCCTATCTGCCGCTTACTTGTCACTTGGTTTGTCAAAAGGTGATGAGATTATCACTACCCCAAGAACTTTCATCGCCACTGCTTCGAGTGCTGTCCTGCTTGGTGCTATCCCTGTCTTTGCCGATGTCGACTCTGTCTCTGGGGCAATTACAGCGGCTACCATTGCTCCCCTAATCTCATCGCGTACAAAGGCCATCGCCGTGGTGCACCTCGGCGGTTGGCCTGCTGACATGCCGGCGATTTGTGATCTCGCGCGCGCCCACGACATCGCTGTAATTGAAGACTGTGCCCAGGCTCACGGTGCTCGCATCAATGGGCAATCAGTTGGCAGCTTCGGCGATGTGGCGGCTTGGAGCTTCTGTCAGGACAAGATTCTCACCACCGCAGGCGAGGGCGGCATGGTTAGCACCTCTCGCCCTGAACTCTGGGATGCCATGTGGGCCTTCAAGGATCACGGCAAAACCCATGAAGCGGTCTTCGGGCTCGAGCATCCACCCGGCTTCCGCTGGCTGCATGATCGTTTCGGGTCCAATTTCCGGCTCACTGAGCTGCAAAGCGCCATCGGACGCATCCAGCTTCAGCGCCTGCCGGAGTGGACCACTATTCGCACGCGCAATGCTCTCTTTTTAGCGGAAGCACTGCGCGAATTGCCAGCTGTACGTGTGCCCCTACCGCCAGAGCACCTCACCCACGCTTGGTACAAGTTCTATGCTTTCGTCCAGTCTGAGGCACTTGCCGATGGCTGGAGCCGTGATCGCATCCTGTCGGAGATCGCAGCACTCGGTTATCCCGCCCTATGCGGGAGCTGTAGCGAGATCTACCTGGAGAAATGCTTCCAGGATGCTGGGTTGGCGCCCGCTGAGCGACTGCCTGTATCCCGGGAGCTTGGAGAGACCAGTCTGATGTTTCTGGTGCACCCGACAATTACCCCTGAGCAGATGGCGGGCTATGCCCAAGCCGTCCGTTCAGTGGTGCAAAAAGCTTGTCGATGAAGATGCGCTAGCTTCTGCTTGCCCTGTGCAGCCACTCAAACTGACTGGCTTTTCCCCATTCTCACGCCGATTTTTACTCTTCGCCATTGATGCGCTCCTGCTCCCGCTGGCTGTATGGCTGAGCTTCTGGCTGCGATTGGCACATCCCCTTCATTCTAACTTCGTTGCTGCTGGAAGTTGGTTGTTGTTGGCCGTACTCCTGTTTGGCCTTCCTCTCTATGCCTTAACGGGCCAATACAAAGGCCTCACCCGCTACGTGGGCAGTGCTGCCCTCTATCGCCTGGCCGGGCGCAACGGACTTCTGGTCCTTTTGTTGGCTTCTGTTGGAGTGATACTGCGACTGCCAATGCCGCCCCGCAGCAGCTGGATGCTGCTGTGGTTGCTACTCACAGGCTTCACAGGCGCGGTGCGCTTTACTCTGCGCGATGTGTTGCTCAACTTGCGCTCGACTCAGCACAAGCAGCAGTTGCGTGTCGCCATCTACGGCGCTGGTGAAGCCGGTGCTCAGTTGGCAGCTTCTTTGCGTTTGGCCGGCAACCACCGGATTGTCACCTTCCTCGACGACAACCCAGGCTACTGGAGTCGATCCATCAACGGGGTGGCGATTCGACCGCCCCAGGCGTTGATCGAACTGGAGAGCTTGATCGATCAGGTGCTCCTCGCGATTCCCTCCTTGCCCCGCAGTGAACGGCGCCACATCGTTGACCGCTTCCAGAGTCTTGGCATCCCCGTATTGCAGGTGCCGTCGGTGGATGACCTCACTTCAGGACGCGCCCGCATCGATGCCTTGAGACCGATCGTGATTGAAGATCTGCTCGGACGCGATGAGGTGCCTCCCGACCCCCACCTGCTCGGGCCTGGTATCCGTGATTCGGTGGTCTGCGTCACCGGTGCTGGGGGTTCGATTGGTTCAGAGCTCTGCCGCCAGATCCTGGCTTTGTCGCCGGCGCGGTTGATCTTGCTGGAGCGTAGTGAACCTGCGCTCTATGCCATCGAGCAGGAGCTCCGTTCCCTAGTGCCGGATGGAGTGGTGCTGCAGCCAGTGCTGGGTAGTGCGACCGACCCGCAGCTCCTGCAGAGCTTGTTCGTTGATCAGTTGGTGCAGCTGGTGTTCCATGCCGCTGCTTATAAACACGTCCCCCTGGTGGAGGCCAATCCGTTAGCCGGAATGGCCAACAACGTGTGTTCCACCGATCAGGTCTGCCGCGCTGCAGTCGCCAACGGAGTGGGTCAGGTGGTGCTGATTTCCACCGATAAAGCCGTGCGTCCCACCAACGTGATGGGGGCGTCTAAGCGTCTGGCTGAATTGGTGGTGCAGGCCCACGCCGCTGAGGTCACGAGCACCCGTTTATCTATGGTGCGCTTTGGCAATGTGCTCGGTTCCTCTGGCTCGGTTGTGCCCCTGTTTCGCCGCCAGATCGCTGCCGGTGGACCTATCACTCTTACCCACCCGGAGATCATTCGCTATTTCATGACGATCCCCGAGGCGGCCACGTTGGTGCTGCAGTCGTCTGTGCTCGCCCAAGGCGGGGATGTGTTCCTGCTCGACATGGGCGAACCGGTGCGGATCAAAGCCCTGGCTGAGCAGATGGTGCGCCTGAGTGGGTTGTCACTGCGTGATGCCGCAAATCCGGATGGGGACATTGAGATCATCTGCACCGGCTTGCGCCCTGGCGAGAAGCTTTACGAGGAGCTGTTGATTGATGCTGAGTCCCAGCCCACAGTCCATCCATTGATTTATCGGGCTGAAGAACAATCCCTTCCTCCCGAGCAGCTTTGGCCGAGACTTTGTGCTTTGGAGTCGGCGATGGCGGCGCAGGATGTTGAAGCAGCACTTGCGCTTTTGGGCGAACTAGTGCCGGAGTGGCGAAGCTCCTCTGCGTGAACTGTGTGCTCTCAGCGTGTGTATAACTGAGTTGTCCAGTTGCTGCAGCCAGCACACGTCATTAGCTGCTTTAGACCCTTCAATGCCAATTTATATAAGAAGCGATTATTAGGGCTTGATGCCGTTGAAATGGATTAGAAAGACCAACGGAAGCCACCGCCGTAATTGATGGATTGTGTGCTGGAGGGTGAGAGCTGCCCGCGACCATTGAGGTAGACGGAGAAGCGGTCGTTGATGGCGACATCAAGGCCGAGTCCGACGTTGAACCAGGAGGAGGGAGCGGGGGTGCCATCAACGGAGAAGGACCCTTTGGGAGAGGAATTAAAGCGCGCGGTGAGCGTGCGATTGGTATCACCAAGATCCCAGGCATAGCCGAGGCTGAGGCGTGGGATAAAGGTGG
>NZ_UCOB01000013.1:0-5000 GCF_900474295.1 Synechococcus sp. UW140
AGGGCTTGCGAGTTGGGTGAGTTGTGGGTTATGGTTTTGGACTGCGCGGGAGCCGAGAGGCGAGCGCGCGGACCACAGGAGTGAGGGCGAGAGCCTTTGGTGTCTGTGGTGCTTACGACAGCGTCAAGGGAGCGATCCCACGGTGTTGTAAGTTCTTCAAGCGGCTGACGAGGCCGCGCCGCTGAACCACTCCTGAGAGGGAGTAGGGAGGCGAGAACCTGGACAATCGAAAAGTTTAGGAACTGACGCTTTTATCGCGTTTAGGACCGAACCAAGGCTGCGAGGCTGAGGGGAGGTTTTGAATGAAGAGCGATAAAGGTGTGAGGTCCCGTCAACAATTTTTTAGTTGCAGAGAAGCATTGCGCTTACAGCAGCAAGGTTTTCACGAGCCTTGAGGTTGTCGGTGTGCGCAATGTGGAGCAACGACCGGATCTGAGATCCTGGAAAGTCACGAAGGAGAGATTCTAAGTGCACTCTTAAGAACCCTTTCTGTGTCAGCTGAAAGGAGGCTTCAACTGCAACCAGCAGAAGCTGAGATGTGGGTGATGCAAATCAATTTGCGATAGTGAAAACCATCAAAAGGAATTGATCTACAACGGAGAGTTTGATCCTGGCTCAGGATGAACGCTGGCGGCGTGCTTAACACATGCAAGTCGAACGAACCTTCGGGTTAGTGGCGGACGGGTGAGTAACGCGTGAGAATCTGCCCTCAGGAGGGGGACAACAGCTGGAAACGGCTGCTAATACCCCATATGCCGAGAGGTGAAATGAATTTCGCCTGAGGATGAGCTCGCGTCTGATTAGCTTGTTGGTGAGGTAAGAGCTCACCAAGGCATCGATCAGTAGCTGGTCTGAGAGGATGATCAGCCACACTGGGACTGAGACACGGCCCAGACTCCTACGGGAGGCAGCAGTGGGGAATTTTCCGCAATGGGCGAAAGCCTGACGGAGCAACGCCGCGTGAGGGATGAAGGCCTCTGGGCTGTAAACCTCTTTTCTCAAGGAAGAAGATCTGACGGTACTTGAGGAATAAGCCACGGCTAATTCCGTGCCAGCAGCCGCGGTAATACGGGAGTGGCAAGCGTTATCCGGAATTATTGGGCGTAAAGCGTCCGCAGGCGGCCCAAAAAGTCTGCTGTTAAAAAGTGGAGCTTAACTCCATCATGGCAGTGGAAACTGTTGGGCTAGAGTGTGGTAGGGGCAGAGGGAATTCCCGGTGTAGCGGTGAAATGCGTAGATATCGGGAAGAACACCAGTGGCGAAGGCGCTCTGCTGGGCCATCACTGACGCTCATGGACGAAAGCCAGGGGAGCGAAAGGGATTAGATACCCCTGTAGTCCTGGCCGTAAACGATGAACACTAGGTGTCGGGGGAATCGACCCCTCCGGTGTCGTAGCCAACGCGTTAAGTGTTCCGCCTGGGGAGTACGCACGCAAGTGTGAAACTCAAAGGAATTGACGGGGGCCCGCACAAGCGGTGGAGTATGTGGTTTAATTCGATGCAACGCGAAGAACCTTACCAGGGTTTGACATCCTGCGAATCTCCTGGAAACGGGAGAGTGCCTTCGGGAACGCAGTGACAGGTGGTGCATGGCTGTCGTCAGCTCGTGTCGTGAGATGTTGGGTTAAGTCCCGCAACGAGCGCAACCCACGTCTTTAGTTGCCAGCATTTAGTTGGGCACTCTAGAGAGACCGCCGGTGATAAACCGGAGGAAGGTGTGGATGACGTCAAGTCATCATGCCCCTTACATCCTGGGCTACACACGTACTACAATGCTACGGACAAAGGGCAGCAAACTCGCGAGAGCTAGCAAATCCCATAAACCGTGGCTCAGTTCAGATCGTAGGCTGCAACTCGCCTACGTGAAGGAGGAATCGCTAGTAATCGCAGGTCAGCATACTGCGGTGAATACGTTCCCGGGCCTTGTACACACCGCCCGTCACACCATGGAAGTTGGCCACGCCCGAAGCCGTTACTCCAACCCTTGTGGAGGAGGACGTCGAAGGTGGGGCTGATGACTGGGGTGAAGTCGTAACAAGGTAGCCGTACCGGAAGGTGCGGCTGGATCACCTCCTAACAGGGAGACAAACAACGATTTTGATGTCTGAGTATTTTATTCTTAGGCCGAAATCCTGTCACCTTAGGTCGATCGGTACCTCAGCTTTGAAGTGACTAATTCAGCAGCGATGTTGAAGAGAGTCATGGAGATTCTTAGTTCCTAAACTTTGTCTAGGTCACACCCCATAAGGGATGAGACTCCTGGGCCATTAGCTCAGGTGGTTAGAGCGCACCCCTGATAAGGGTGAGGTCCCTGGTTCAAGTCCAGGATGGCCCATTCGGTGTTGGGGGTTTAGCTCAGTTGGTAGAGCGCCTGCTTTGCAAGCAGGATGTCAGGAGTTCGAGTCTCCTAACCTCCACTGACCGACTCAATCCCCATCTCCAAGATTTGGAGTATGAGCTCGGATGGAGTGTGATTTAGATGTGTCCGCTGGATGACCCCAGCTTCCTGTCATTCCAAAGCAAGGAAAGAGTTTCTTGATTTGGTTGATAAGATGCTGGGCTCGAGTTTGGCTGGTGAGAGATCATCAGCCAAGTTTGATGTCTAGCAGAACCTTGACAACTGCATAGGTGAAGTCTGGAAAGAATAAAGCATCTCATGGATGCATCATTCTTAATTGGATGATGTTTGATTCTTGAGCAAGAGCCGAGACTCCATGGCGTTCTTTTTAGTGTGTCGAGCACTAAAGAGTTTGATTCCTTAATTCAGCAATGAATGGGGAAGAATCCGTTTCAACGACGGTAAGCGTGATGGAGATTAATTGGTCAAGCTACAAAGGGCTCACGGCGGATACCTTGGCACACAGAGGCGATGAAGGACGTGGTTACCTGCGATAAGTCTCGGGGAGCTGGAAACACGCTTTGATCCGGGAATTTCCGAATGGGGCAACCCCTAGTACGGCCAGCTGAATCCATAGGCTGGCACGAGCCAACCCAGCGAACTGAAACATCTTAGTAGCTGGAGGAAAGGAAAGTAAAAACGACTCCCTGAGTAGCGGCGAGCGAACGGGGAAGAGCCTAAACCGATGGTTTCGACCATCGGGGTTGTGGGACAGCAATGTGGAAAAGGGATGTTAGTGGAAGTGTTTGAATGGCACACCACAGAGGGTGAAAGTCCCGTACACGAAAACTGAACTGACCTAGCTGTATCCCGAGTAGCACGGAGCACGTGAAATTCCGTGTGAATCTGCGAGGACCACCTCGTAAGGCTAAGTACTCCTGTGTGACCGATAGCGAAACAGTACCGCGAGGGAAAGGTGAAAAGAACCCCGGGAGGGGAGTGAAATAGAACATGAAACCGTGAGCCTACAAGCAATGGGAGCCCGACTAATCGGGTGACCGTGTGCCTGTTGAAGAATGAGCCGGCGACTTATAGGCACTGGCGGGTTAAACCGGAAATGGTGGAGCCATAGCGAAAGCGAGTCTGAATAGGGCGTTTGTCAGTGTTTATAGACCCGAACCCGGGTGATCTAACCATGGCCAGGATGAAGCTTGGGTGATACCAAGTGGAGGTCCGAACCGACTGATGTTGAAAAATCAGCGGATGAGCTGTGGTTAGGGGTGAAATGCCAATCGAACCCGGAGCTAGCTGGTTCTCCCCGAAATACGTTGAGGCGTAGCGTCTCGTGCTCCAGCAGGGGGGTAAAGCCACCATTTCGGTGCGGGCTGCGAGAGCGGTACCAAATCGAGATGAACTCTGAATACCCTGTGTGTAGCGAGGCAGTCAGACTGTGGGGGATAAGCTCCATGGTCGAGAGGGAAACAGCCCAGACCGCCAGCTAAGGTCCCCAAATCAACACTAAGTGATAAAGGAGGTGGGATTGCCCAGACAACCAGGAGGTTTGCCTAGAAGCAGCCATCCTCAAAGGAGTGCGTAATAGCTCACTGGTCGAGCGATCCTGCGCCGAAAATGAACGGGGCTAAGTGTTGTACCGAAGCTGCGGATTTATGGTAGGGGAGCGTTCTATGTGGGGTGAAGCGTTAGCGTGAGCGGGCGTGGACTGCATAGAAGTGAGAATGTCGGCTTGAGTAGCGAAAACATGGGTGAGAATCCCATGCACCGAAACCCTAAGGGTTCCTCCGGCAGGCTCGTCCGCGGAGGGTTAGTCTGGACCTAAGGCGAGGCCGAAAGGCGTAGTCGATGGATAACAGGTCAACATTCCTGTACCGGTTATGTTTTGGGAAGAGGGACGGAGAAGGCTAGCCAAGCCAGATGTTGGTTACTGGTTCAAGCGTTCGAGGCTATGAGGAGCGGCGAAAACGTTCCGAGCTGAGGCGTGAGTACGAGCTGCTACGGCAGCGAAGTTGGTGATGTCATGCTTCCAAGAAAAGCTCTATACCCGTTAAGGCATAACTGCCAGTACCCGAAACCGACACAGGTGGGGTGGTAGAGAATACCGAGGTGCGCGAGGTAACTCTCTCTAAGGAACTCGGCAAAATGGCCCCGTAACTTCGGGAGAAGGGGTGCCAGCGAGAGCTGGTCGCAGTGAAGAGTCCCAGGCGACTGTTTACCAAAAACACAGGTCTCCGCTAAGTCGCAAGACGATGTATGGGGGCTGACGCCTGCCCAGTGCCGGAAGGTTAAGGAAGCCGGTCAGCGTAAGCGAAGCTGGCGACTGAAGCCCCGGTGAACGGCGGCCGTAACTATAACGGTCCTAAGGTAGCGAAATTCCTTGTCGGGTAAGTTCCGACCCGCACGAAAGGCGTAACGATCTGGGAGCTGTCTCGGAGAGAGGCTCGGCGAAATAGAATTGTCTGTGAAGATGCGGACTACATACACCCGGACAGAAAGACCCTATGAAGCTTTACTGTAGCTTGGTATTGTGCCCGGGCTCTGAATGCGCAGGATAGGTGGGAGACGTTGATCTAGTGCTCGTGGGTACTAGGGAGTCAATGGTGAGATACCACTCTTTCAGAGCTAGGGTTCTAACGTTCACCCGTTA
>NZ_UCOB01000014.1 GCF_900474295.1 Synechococcus sp. UW140
CTCACGCGTCCTTCCCTCTACGCCAGCAACCTTCTGGCCCATCCCAGTTGCACACAAGCCGCTCCACTTGCACAAAAAAGCAGGGACAGCTCAGGGACCACCCACTCAAACTCATTGCAATTAAACACTCCTGAGTGGCAGCAGCGGCCACCAGGGCCAGCTCTGATCCTCAGATTGGATGCTGCTCGCAGCCACGCAATTCAGGTTCCGTACCCACGATTCTGCCTAGATGCGGTGCGTGCAGCTGCCGGTTTGAAACCGCCCGGCAGCCAGTGGCATCGAACAGACCTCTAAAGCCGGAATCAAATCGTGCACCAATGGAACCACATGCCAGTAGCTGCATTGCGATGCCGCTTCGATAATGATTGAAAGATCAAGCCTCCACTTGCTTATTCCCTCGCGCGCATTGACAAGGCGAATCCCTTGGAACAGGGAGTTTAACGCTGGCGTCTGGGCAGTTCCAGTGGAGCCTGGTAGCTGGCTCAATTTGAGAGATCAGCACGCTCATCCGGCTGAGTCGTAGCGGTGGCATGGCCTCAGAAGACCAACGGAGTGCTGACAAGTGCGGGGTTGAGCGTCAGCACGCCGTGGGCCTCAGGCTCCAAAAGACGCGTTGATCATGCTGGTGGTCTTGAAGGCAAAGAGCTGCTTGTCGCCGATGGGTCATGCCCCCACATCCGCGAGTTGCTGGCAACGTGCCGCGTTCCGGTGTTGTGGCTCACAGGCCAACAAGACCCGCTGATCGTTGTTGGTCGAGCCTTAGCCCAAAGAAGAGCAGAAGGAACGCCCGTTCAAACACTCCACTGGGTCAGCCATGGAGCGCCTGGTGCTGTTTTTGTTGGCCCAAAAAAGATCAACACAACGGCTTTGCTGAATGCCCAGCAGGAGCTCGCTGCTTGGCAACTCAAAACAATCAATCTTTGGAGCTGCTCAACTGGGGCAGACCAGGATTTTGTCAGTGTTTTAGAAGAACTTTCTGGCGCCTCAGTATGGGCCAGTCCTGGGATATTGGGCCGTCAGGCTGATGGCAGCAGTCATTGGCAGCTCACAAAACCATCAAAAAACAAGAGGCCTGATTTACCCATCAACAAAAGCCAAAAACTGGCATGGAATTATTCACTCGTTGCAGGAGCAGATTTTGAGGGTCCCCAGTCGCTATCAGGAACGGTTGCCACTGGCCGCGCCTGGTACTCATTAGAAGAGACAATCAGCTCAGGAGAACGTCTTCTTCTTAACCAAGATTTCTTTGGCAGCGTCTTCGCCGCCATGGGCAACGGTGATACTGTCCACATCGGAGTCAAATCCAGTAATTGGGCCAGTTCTGACAACCCATTCACAGCTGATTCTGCAGCAGGGTTCGCAGGAAACTTCGCAATCAGACTTACAACAGAGCGATCTGGGCAATGGACTGGAACAAAACGGAGCCGTATCTATAAAGATGGCGCAGAAGTTGCCAGATCATATGGATACAGTCGTGGAACCACATGGGGACCTCAATATTTTTTAGAGCTATCACATGACGGCGACAATGTACGTATTGCCCAAAGTAAATCGGGCAGCTCCGAGCGGGCGCTGCACATATCAACAACGCCGTATTCCTGGTGGGATGTTGATGGGATCATAACAAACAAAGATCAAACAGGCGATCAAAATTTTAACTTTACGTCGACTGACATTCTTCTCCATTGGAACGGCTGGGATGCAAACAGCACCTTTGATTATGCAACAGTCGATTGGTCAGAGCTGACTGAATCTGCTGTTCCGACTGATGAAACTGCTCCCATTTTCTCTTCAGCTGCCACATCCACCGACGGCACCAAAGTTGTCCTCACCTACAACGAGTCACTCTCTGTAACCACCCCCTACGGAGATAGCGCCGTAAATTGGACGCGCTTCACGGTCACAACGGATGGTGACGCAAATGCCGTCACTGGCGTCTCCGTCTCTGGGGCAACGGTCGAGCTCACGCTCACCAACACCGTCAAAAACGATCAGACCGTCACCGTTGCTTACACCGATAGCACCAACGACAACGACTACATCGCTATTCAAGATTTGGGTGGCTGTGACGCTGCATCGCTGAGCAGCACTGCAGCCATCAATAACTCCAGCATTGCTGGTACTCCTCCCACCATCGCCGTTAGCTCCGATGTCGCCTCCCTAAAAGCAGGAGAGACCGCATCCCTCAGCTTTGCACTCTCAGAAGCATCCTCCAACTTCGCTGAATCCGACGTCACCTTCTCCGGCGGTGCTCTCTCCAACTGGAATGCGGCATCCGCAACCTCCTATTCCGCCACCTTCACTCCAACAGCGGACAGCACCACCAACGCTGTGATCTCCGTTGCCTCCTCCAAGTTCTCCGACGCCGCAGGCAATACCAACAACGACGGTTCTGATGACAACAACTCCGTCACCCTCTCCGTCGACACCGTCAGGCCCACCATTGCCGTCAGCTCTGATGTCGCCTCTCTCAAAGCTGGAGAAACGGCAAGCCTCACTTTCACACTCTCAGAGGCCTCCTCCAACTTCGTTCAATCCGACGTTTCCGTTTCCGGCGGCACTCTCTCCAACTGGAGCACAGCATCGGCAACCTCCTATTCCGCCACCTTCACACCAACAGCTGACAGCACCACCAACGGTGTGATCTCTGTTGCCTCCTCCAAGTTCTCCGATTCCGCAGGCAATACCAACGCCGACGGGTCCGATAGCAACAACTCCGTCACCCTCTCCGTCGACACCGTCAGGCCCACCTTCCAATCCGCTGCCACCAACAAAAGCGGCACCAAAATCATCCTCACCTACAGCGAAACACTCTCCTCCACAACCGCTGCCATCGGCACCTTCTCTGCCACCACTGCTTCTAAAAACAACCCCATCACCGACGTTGCCATCGCTGGCTCCACCGCTGAACTCACACTCACCAACACCATCAAAAGCGGTCAAGCCGTCACCGTTGCTTACACAGACCCATCCAGCTCCGACGATGCCAATGCCATCCAAGATTCAACTGGCAATGACGCCGCATCACTGAGCAGCACCTCTGTCACCAACAACTCCACCGTTGCCTCTGACTCCTCAGACAAGGGCTCCTCAGACACCAACGCCCTCGTTCTCAACAGCGACAACTCCTTCATCGTCACCGATGGTGACACCAAAGGCCTCTGGCTCAAATTCAACGTCAAGGCAGCCAGCACCAAACGCCAAAACTGCCTCAAAATCCTCGATCAACATGGTTCCGTCCTCGGTGCCATTGGCGCCACGCAAAACTCCAAAAACCTCGGTAGCCACGCCATCTTTATCCCAGAAGGCTCAACCATTGCCTTCCATCAGTTCAGCAACAACCAAGCCATCAACAGCTCGCCGCAGCTCAACATCATCGAGCAAGCTGACGGCAGCTTCCAGCTAAAACTCAACGATGGAGCCGATGACAGCGATCACGACGATCTCACCATCGACATCACCGCATTCTCAAGCTCTCCCAACGCAAGCGCAACCTCCATCGCAACAGAGCAAACCGGCATCCATGACTCCATCCTGGATCTCTCCTCCATCCCCGCAGCTGGCAAAACACTCCAACTCACCATCAACAGCGATTGCTCCTTTAACAACCGCATCGCCATGGTCAAACTCACAGAGGAAACAGACGGCAGCTTCTCCGTCAACGGAAAGACCAATGCCGATGCCACAGCCTTTGATCAAGCCGTCAAAGACCACCTCATCAACCCAAACGGCACCTCCATCACGGCCACTGGGGTACAAACACAAACCATTGACTGGACCCTCGCCTCAGCAGATGCCGGCTTCTACTCGCCCGTTCTGATCAACCCCGACGGTGAGCTCTACACCTACGGCTCTAGCTACGTCAAAATCCTCGGCTGCAACTTTTTTAGCTTTGAGGACACCCACCAAAACAACAGCTCAGACTTCGATTACAACGACGTCTCCATCCTCTTTCAAGTGATCTAAACCGCGCTCGCAGCACAAGCAGGGCAACAGACACGGGTGCTCTGAATGATCAGGCCTCAACAAAGCAGCCAAACGTCGCGGCAGAGCTGATCACACCACTGAGCCGCAAAAGATCTCGCTCGTTCTTGGCAGCGAACAATCATCGGCTCCAGTTGCACATAAGCCGCTCCACTTGCACAAAAAAGCAGGGACAACTCAGGGACGAGCCCCTCAGACCCATTCCCGTAACTAGAAGCTCAGTGGCAGCAGCGGCCACCAGGGCCAGCTTTGCTCCTTTGACGAGATGCCCTCAGTTGCACTCAGATCGCCTGCCATTACTCAAGTCAGCTGTTCCAGGGACTCCTTTTGTGCAGGTGGGAAAACCTTGTGCGAGTGGTTTTAGGGTCATTTCAGGGATGAAATTGGCATGCATGGCAGCAATCGCTGAACTCATGTTGGTCGCTCTAAACCAATACGCACACCAACCCTGATCAATGTCTAGATCTGACCGGTGTCCTTAGCGTGCGTGCAGCAAAGGACGGTTTGAACGCGATGTTTCGGGACCGACAAAGGCTCTTTAACGGGGTCTGCGCTGCGGCGATTTTCTGCTTTGCCACGGTACCCCTCGCCATGCCCACTGAGGCGGCACCGTCCATGGTGAGCTGCAGCCGCAGATCGAGGCGGTCAAACTAGCACCTACTCAAATTGCTGAATGAGTCTGATGCCAGTCACACTCCATGCGAAAGGATCCACTGGCCAAGACTTAATTCCCAAAGCCTACCGGGCTTCTGTATTTCAGTATGCATCAAAAACCTATGCCGTCGTTACAAAAAATCAAACAGATCAGACCTCAGGAGGATTTGTTGTTGTTGACATCTCTAATCCGAGCAACCCAACTAAAATTGCCGAAAAAACTGATGTAGAGACAGGTGATAATGACAACCCTGACAGTAACTGGGAATTATTAAACGGTTCATTTGATGTCGCAACGGCGATTGTAGACACCGTCCCCTATGCCGTTATTTCTCAGAATCTTGGTACGACTAACAGCCCAGGTGGAATCACGATTGTCAAGCTTACGAACAACGATGGAAATATAACGTCCACATCACCCAGCGTCGTTCGGCAGATTCAGGATGGGGATGATTCTTTTCACGGTTCTGACAAAACACAATTTAAAAACGCGAGAGGACTCTCTCTACAGCAGTTAGGCGAAAAAACGTATTTATTTACAACTGGTAGTCGCAATACTGACGACAAAGGCTTCCTACAAGTTTACGACTTCGATAATCTCATTGATGGCAATAATGGCAACGATATATCTGCGCTGGTTTCCGAGATTGAGGATAGCACTTCTGCAACATTGGGCGAGTCTTGGGACATCAAAACATTCTCTGAGAGTGGCAAGGCCTATGCTCTTATTACATCTCAAGAAGTTGAAAGTTATGGCGGTGGAAATTCAACATTTCATGATGCTTTTGAATTTAATCCTTCAGAAAATTCACTTCAAAAAGTACAAAATCCAGTTTATTGGCTTGGTCGTGTAACTTCAGGCGTTGCTGTTGGAACCTTAGGCGCAAAGCGGTATGTGGCTGTTGTCTCAAAAGATGATGACCCCGGTCACACACAATCCCAACCTGTCGTTGCAATTTATGACTATACGGACCCTTCCAATCCTTCTCAATATCTAGATGCTTTGTTGCCGGATGACAGCAGCTCGTTCCTTGAAGGGGTGAGTCAGATTGCGTTAACTGAGGTTGATGGCAAATATTACGTGATTCTACCCAACAGCAAAAGTGGATCGAATCGCGTTGAATTCATCGAATTCAAGCCAACAGAATTGAATCCTGACACAGGGCGATTAGGGAAATTTTATTATGACAGCAGCATTGTTGATGGCAGTATTGATTCAGAGGGCGCAACTTTTTCAAGACTTGCCACAGCAGTTGATGCAATTCCTTTCACAATTGATTCAAAATCGTATGTGCTAATCACCTCCAATGCAGATCAAGACATCCAAATCATAAAGCTATCTAACCCACCCACACTCACCTCCGCCACCTACAACGCTTCCAACGGTGCACTCGTTATCACGGGGACCAACCTTCCGGCTAATTCCGCAGCAACGAACGATATTGACATCTCCAAACTCACCCTCACCGGTGAAGGCAGCAGCACTTATACCCTAACCTCCGATGACGTTGAACTCACCTCTTCAACTGAGTTCTCGCTCAACCTCAATGCGGCCGATCAACTCCAACTGGCTGGCCTCTTAAATAAAAACGGCACCTCCTCTGGCGGAGGTACCACCTACAACATTGCCGCAGCAGAGGACTGGGCGCCGGGGGCTGATGCATCCACCGATATCGCTGACCTCACCGGCAACGCCATCACCGTCTCCAACGTCGCCGCTCCAACCCTCAGCTCCGCCACGTACAACAACTCCACAGGGGTTCTCACCCTCAGCGGCAGCAACCTGCCCGCCCATCCCGGCTCCAGCAACGACATCGACGTCTCCAAGCTCACCATCACCGGTGGCTCCGGCAGCACCTACACCCTCACCACTGGTGACGTTGAACTGACATCGGCGACGGCTGTGAGCATCACCCTCAACAGCACCGACCAGAGCAATCTCGACTCCCTGCTCAATAAAAACGGCACTGCCTCCAGCCAAGGCACCACATACAACATCGCCGCTGCAGATGACTGGGCACCCGGTGCAGACAGCAGCACCGACATTGCCGATCTCACCGGTAACGCCATCACCGTCTCCAACGTAGTGGCCACAGAAGACCTCCTTCTCTATCTCCAATCCAAGCTCAAAAAAACGCAGGTCACGGCCTCTCTCACCCTCGCTGCTGACACCCTCTCCCAATCCATACGCTCAAACCTCAACAGCAAAGGCATCAGTCTCGCCAGCAAAGTTCTTGAACTCACCCAGAGCCTTCCTGAGAAACAAACAGAAGCCAACCTCAACCTCAAACTCGCCACCGTTGCGCCCAACCTCAACCTTGCCGGCAGCAATGGCGAACGCAGCAAAGATAAAAAGTTCCTCTACTACAACATCGACGATCAAGGCGCTCTCTCCTCCTTTAACTACAACCCCATCACCAGAACTGGGGCTCGCCTTTACGACACCGATGGTGATGGCCTTGGTGATCTCGTCTCCGTCGCACACCGTGATGGCCAAACAGGTGACCTCGATGGCAAAAGCAATGGCTCCCTCAGCCTGAAAACCACCGCTGCAACCATCGACCTCAATCCTGTCTTCTCAGGCCAAGACAACGGCTTGCTTACTCTCGCTGATCCAACTGACAGCACCACGGCTGCTGCTCTCAACCTCCAGGCCTCACTGAGCTCCAGCAGCAATGCCGCCAACGCCATCGGCTACATCATCCTCTCCGCTGAGGAAGCCGCTGATGCAGACACCATCCTCAAAGACCTTGATCAGCTCAAGCAACGTGCCGTCAGTCTCTTCTCCAGCCTCGAGGCCTCCGATGTCACTCTCCACGACGCCTTTCGCTTTAGCCGTTCACTCCAACTGCTCAACGGCCAATCCATTCGCTTCTTCTCAACAGCTGATTCAATTCTCAGTGATCTCACCAGCCTCAGTGATTCACGCTTCTCCTGGCTTGATCACACCATCAACTCTGATGGCAGCCTCGCCGTCTCAGGCAACAACAACATCGCCTTCTCCCTCTCACAGCAAGACACCGATCCAGGTTTAGCTGCACTCATCGCTCAACAGCAGCACATCGCAGCCAGCCTCGATTTCTCCGCCTTTACAGAAGGGCAAACCGTCTCTGGCACTCTCTACACCGCCAGAGAAGCAAGCTTTGATTCACTCACCGGCTTCTATCGCACCGTTGACAGCCAAGGCAGGGTTCTTGCTGCTGATGGCTCCCTCATCGCTCCAGGGGAAGCCGGTTACACCAAAGCTGCCTTACTCGACTCCAATCGCGTCACTGCACTCGACAATCTCTCCGTTGACGACAACAAAACCAAAGACGCCGACGTCTCACTCACTGAATTCTGTTGTCTTGCTCCCTTTGCAAAAGTGAACGACAACACCTTCTTTGCCTTTGATGCGGCCAATGCTGATGGGCTCTCACACTTCCAAGCTTTAGGCGACAACCTCTTTGGCCTAGAAGACACCCTCGGTGGTGGTGATCTCGATTACGACGACTTCATCCTCGGCTTTAATTTCAAAGCCCTCACCACCTGAGCTCGGGTCGTAGATCGCAGCTCTTAAGAGGCCAACGCAAGATTGCGTTCCAGCGTCATGGCGATCAAACAGGCACTCCGGGGCTACGCACAAGCCCTGGTTTTGATTTGGAGCGAGATGGGCTGGGCTCCCGATGGCGACAAGACAACTGTTGAGCTGCACTGCTCAATAGACATGCAGGCAGATGCACGCCATAGTCAGACCGTTTAGCAGCTCGGAATGGCAACCTTCAACACAACCACCCCGTTCATGCTCTTGGCACGCATTCATGTGAAGCCAGACTGTGTGGATCAGTATCTGGAGCTTGCGCGCGTGACTGATGCGGCTGTTCAAGCATCCGAGCCAGGCATGCTCCATCACACTTTTGATCAAGATCCCGAGGACCCTCAAGCTTTTGTTTGGTCAGAGGTCTATGCCAATGACGCAGCATTTGCCGCCCATGTATCCAACCCTCCGGTTCTGGAGTATCTCGAAAAGCATGCCGAGCTTGGTGATGGCTTCAGCATCGAGGTCTATGGCACGGTTGGCGATGAGTGCCGCTCGCTGATGCAATCCTTCGGGCTGCCACTCAAGATCTTCGAAACAAAGCTCGGATACAGCAGGGTTTAACGGATCCAGGCAAACAGTGAAGGCACCATCATTCGACCTGGATCGAGATGACTGGTCTCAAGTGCGGCTGGAAAGCCTGGGCGTTTGAGCAAGCCAACAACGACCGAGCAATGCCAACAGGAAGCCAATGAACTGGATAATCACCACTGAGGGACCTGAAGGCAGATTGATCGCTCCCGAGACCAATATTCCACCCAAAGCACATCCACCACCGAGGGCTGCCGATAGAGCCACATAGGCAGGAAAACTGCGGCTGAGAAGACGACCAGCACAAGCGGGAATGACAACAAAAGCCGAAATGAGAAGGACACCAACGGCCTTGATCGAGACCGCCACAACAACAGCCAGCAACAGAGTGAATCCCAAGCGATGCAAGCGCGTGTTAACACCAACCGCACCAGCCAAGTCTTGATTCAAGGTGAGCAGCACTTGGGCACGCAAACTGATACCCAAATAAATTAAAGTTGTCACGAGCAGCCCTCCAATCACAACAAGATCAAGGGAACTAATGCCAAGGATGTCACCGAAAAGCAACTGCTGAATACCACCCCGATAGGATTTAACTTGGCTGAGCAAAAGTATCGCCGCAGCGAGCGAACTTGAGTAGACAATATTGAGCAACGCATCGGTAGGTAGAGAACTGCGCTCAACCAGATAGCTCACCAGAAGAGCAAAGAGAACGGCAAATGGGATCAGTACCAAAATGGGATTCACGCCGATAATGATGCCAAAGCTGATACCGAGCAAGGCAGAATGCCCCAAGGCATCACTGAAAAAAGAAAGCTTGCGTAGCACGGCAAAACTGCCAAGCACGCCGCCTAGAGCACCAGTCAACATCCCACCAAGCAGTGCGCGCTGCATAAACGGTTCTGCCAAAAGACTCATCAGGGAAGCTTCAGTCATGGCGGCAATCACTGGGCAATGATGTTGGGGCCGTAAAGCTCAACAAGCCGTTCAGGCCTCAGCATCTGTTCAGGACTGCCGCTGCAACGTAATCGTCGATTCAGACAAAGCACCTGGTCGCTGCTGCGGCGGACCATCTCCAAATCATGCGAAACCTGAAGCACGGTCCAACCCTCCTGACGACGTAGATCCAGCAGCAACTGCTGAAACTGCTCAGTGGATGGAGCATCGAGACCCGCCTGTGCCTCATCCAGCACCAACAACCGACGTGGACGCACCAGACAAAACGCCAACAGAACACGTTTGAGCTGACCGCCAGACAATTCGCTCAACAAACGCCGGCGCAGATCAGCACAATTGGTTCGCTCTAGGGCGATCTCAACGGCTTGACGTCGTTGTTGCCAGCCATGCCACGGCAGACAAAGGCCTGGCCGATCGAAACCGAGATCAACGAACTCAGCAACACTGAGAGGGAAAAGACCTTGGAACATCAAGGTCTGGGGAACGTAGGCAATCTGAGAACGCAGCGATCGGGGCAGGCGACCGTCGGCGCTCATGGGCTGGCCAAGAAGCTTGATCTGCCCGGAACAACGGGGCAACAAGCCCAGTACCGCTGCCACAAGAGTGCTCTTGCCAGCCCCGTTGGGACCGACAAGAGCGGTGTCACTTTCAGGCTGGAGAACAAAAGAAACGTCCTCAACGGCCAGGCGTCCGCCACGCTCCACGCTGAGATCGTGAATTTGCAAGACGGACTGTTCCATCAGTCGTCAGCCTCCGAACGCCCGAAGGAGCGCCACCACATTGCGGCGCATCACCTCTAGATAGGTCTCAGGGTTCTGTGCTGCTTGCTCAGATCCGGTTTCCAGGGGGTCGAATGGAATCACAGTCACCCCAAGATCCTCAGCCAGAGCATTGAACGAGCTTGCACCCTCCTGAGGCTCGCTCAATAAGGCCTTCAGTTGAGTGCGCTTGACCTTGTCAGAAACACGCTGTAAATCCGCTGGGGTGGGATTGATCTCCGGCACATCCACTACGTAATCAGCCTTGAGGTCATAACGCTCGGCGAAGTAAGGCGCAAAGTCGTGGAAGGCGATAAAGGTCTTGCCTTGGTAAGGCTTGAGTTGATCAGCGATCTCGCTGTTCAGTTGCTTGAGTTGGGTCGTGTAGGCCGCCGCCCTCGAGGTGTAGCCCTCTTTGCAACTGGGGTCAGCAGCCACGAGCCCGTCGCGAATCGTCTCAACCTGTTGGACGGCCCGTAGAGGATCAAGCCAAATGTGGGGATTCACGTCTCCATAATCGTGCCCCTCACTTTGGCCATGATCTTCATGATGGTCGTCGTGGTGATCGTCATGGTGATCGTCTTCCTCATCAGATTCGATCACAGCAATGCCAGCACTGGAATCGATGATGGTTAGGTCGTCATTGCCTGCAGACTCGGTCAATTTGGCGAGAAAGTACTCCATCTCCAAGCCATTTTTGACCAGCACAGAAGCCTTGCTGAGCATGGCGATATCTCCAGGTCGGGCCTGAAAATCGTGAGGGCCAAGATTCGGAGGGATGAGCGCCGTCACGGTGGCGCACTCACCAGCGACAGCCCTGGTGAACAAGGTGATCGGCAGGAACGTAGTCACAACGTTGAGGTTCGCTACTGCACTACCACTGGATTCTGCTTGCGGTCGAGGAGAACCACAGGCCACAAGCGCAGCTGTGAGCAGGATGGCGCCGGGGAGACGGCACATTGATTGGAGGCGAAAGTTGTTCATGGGGGACAACAAAAGACTAAATAGATCGCAGCCTGATCAGAAGCTGAATGAAGTCTTCACAAGGGCACCCAACTGACTAAAACTCTTACCTTCCGATGTTTCCTGACCCAAAGGTCGGCTCAAATAGAACAATCCAGGGGTGACACTGATATTATCTGAGACCATAAACTGATACCACCATTCCCAGACATAATTGCCATCGCGAGGAACAGAATCATCAACAAGAGCGGTCGCAAAGATAGGCTGCCCCACCGCCATGCCGGCATGATTACCCTGAAGGAACACATCACTCCAGTTCAGACCAACACTCCACGACTGGCTGGTGCTAACCAACAGATCGGCAGCAATCTTCTTATCTTGATAAACACTCTTATCATAGGTTGTTTGATTGATTCCCCATCCCAAACTGATGGAAGGAATCAAGCCGCTTTCTTCTGGTTGCCAATAACCACTGAGCCCAAACGCTGAAGTTGATCCGGCATGCTCGTAGCTATCACTCACAAACTGCGTGCCGGAGGCGATAAGACCGTTGGCCTCACCCTTACCGTTGGTGTTTTGAATCGAGGAATAGATCGCCGCGATCCCCCACTGCTCCTGCTCAAAACCGAGCTGAACAGTGCCACTACCGGCAGAACCATCTGTGGCCATTCCTCCCTCGCGTGCATTGGAAGAATTGCCATTGGCGGCGACGTAATTGGCGGTCACACTGACCCCTCCCCGACTCCAAGTGAGGCCAGCACCAGCGCCAAGAGTCTTGTTGTATGCACCGGGCGCGCCATTCAAAGTGAGCACATCAAGAATGGGATCACTGGGATAAACACTGGGCCAAAAACCCAGCATGTCCTCCTGCCCCACAAGACCACCTGCTGTAACAACGAAGTCGCTGCCAATCGGGAACGTATAAAAGAGCTTATTGATCACCAGATAGTTCGGCGTCTCACCTTCCTGAAAGGCTGTTTCCAGTGTCGAGACGGGCAGGAAGGCTCCACCAAATGCATTCAGATCGCCGTCAAAGTTGCCAGACCGCAAAACGGCAATCAGATTGTCTTTGCCAGTAAAACTGGTGTTGAGTGCCAATAAAGCATCGTAGTTGAAGGTCGTTGCTCCATATTCGCGATTGGCATTGTCAACATTCGGCCTGGCAGCCAAGGCTTGATCGTTACCGCCAAACCTGTTGGCACCAATCACAAAAGTGACCAGACCTTCGAGCTTGGTGGTGGTGGCGAACTGGGTGGCTTCCAGTTCGCCAACGCGGGCTTCCAAACCGTCAACACGGCCCTTGAGGATGGCGAGTTCAGGCTCGAACTCTTTCATCAGGCGCTTCAGTTCGTCGGTCACTTCAGTGATCCGGTCGAGGCAAGCATTCAGTAGTGCGGCCGCTTCAAAGCGGGTCATCGCACGGTTGCCGCGGTAGGTGCCGTTCGGGTAGCCGGCGACGCAGCCGTAGCGCTCGATCAGGTTCGACAGAGCCTGATAGGCCCAGTCAGTCGGAACCACATCCGAGAACTGGGTGATGCTGGTGACCTGCTCGCCACTGCTTAAATAAGAGTGAGCTGCGTAGTCAGAGACGCCAGTAATGCTGAGCGGATTGGCATAGACGCCAACAGCCAGTGAGCCAATGCCAGCGGGAGCCAGCAGAAGCCGCTTGAAAAGCTTCAAGAGTTCGATCCTCGTCGAGTTGTAGGCCTGGCGGGCGTTCTGACTGACTCTTCAAAACGAAGAGCTTCACAGCTGCGGGACAGCGTCGGAATTACACCGATCTTTCCCCGTTTCCTTCAGCGGCTGATCCCCGCTGAAACCAGAGCGCAACACTACAGGCACTCACGAGCATTCACCACACGCAGGATCAATTGATACGGCGCCGTGAGCGGACATCACCTCCCCTCAGGGCCGATTGCCACCTTGAGCAGGATCATCGGAGCGAGCAGAGCCCAGCTTGCAGCTGCTTAAGACTCCTCAGCCTCAGCGATGCAATTCTCCTCAGAGTCCGTCGCTTGGTCGTCATCAGCCACCGCTTCATCGCAGTCTTGCTCGATTTGCGCCACAACGAAATCGGGAGCAACTGGAGCCGCGAAAGCCACAAAAGGGGCTGCCAGGGCAACAACAAGTGCAGCGAGTGTTGTTTTCATTGGATGGGTAGAGCACTCTCAAGGTTTAGCCATCAGGTAAACGCTTGTCAGCGGCTGATCAAACTCTTGCAAGGCGATCCAATCATCAGGCTGATTGCAATAAGATGAATGCAGCTCAAATAAAGACTGCCGCAACAGCAAGAGTCAGTCTTCAGCCAGGCCTGGTTGGAAAATCATCTCAAGAGAAGCTGATGTAGAGCGCACAGGCGTGGAACACAAATAGCCGAGAGAGGAACTGCTAAATCAACGAAACAGGCCGAAAGTCCTGATCAGATGCAAGCACCATCAAGGTATGCAGCTAAAGCAATTTAAACGGATGCAATTCCCGTAGATGGACAAACAGGTTCACCTGCATCTTTAGAGACGATGAAGGAAGCTGACGTCATCAACGATGGCACTCCAGCCAGGCAGAGAATGCCAACCCAGGGAAAAAGGTATGCCCATGAAAGAGAAACAAATTTTGGCCTGGCTGACAATCACCACATGAACCACTAACAAGAAGAAGGGAACCCACGGTTGACCGAGCATCGGGGAATCCAGCCAACTGCATCAGGAGTGCTGGGACGCCGAACGCCGGGATGTCAGTGGCTTCACTCAGTGGCTTCACTTTCGCGCTTTCCCTCTGCCGCAATGCCATCCACCCTGGTTCTCAACGCCGACCCTGGTGTGTGCCCAGCCTTACGCACCTGGATCGAGAACAACGCAGACCTTCTCGTTGGCTTCAGTTTGCAGGTGGCGGAGGATGTCGAAGCCGAACTCGAGCTGCGCCACACAGCGCTGGCCCTGAATATCTCATCGAGCCGAGCCATCAAAGAGGGAGGCGACATCGCCTTAGCGTCGGCAATCCTCCAGGGTGAAATCAGTGGTCTGATTCACTTTCCATCACCCACCAGTGAACGTTCAGCCTCAGTGCTCTCCGAGCCTTTGGTGCGGGCCGCCCTGCTCAGCGATCTTCCCATCGCCCTCAACCCAGCATCAGCGTCCGCACTGGTGCGAGGGATCAAGGGCAGCCGACGCGGGTATCTGATTTTTAACCCCGTTGCAGGCCAGGGCAATTCAGAAGCGGAGCTGGCAGAGATCCGCGCCTATCTGGAACCGCAGATCATGCTGCAGATCTGGATGACCAAACAAGGTGTTGATCCTGCTGAGCAAGCTCGGGATCTGATCAAAGAGATCAAGGCGTTCGATCAAACTGGAGACGGGGAATCCATTGTGATCGCCTCGGGTGGCGATGGAACCGTCGGCGCCGTGGCCAGTGCCCTCCAGGGCAGTGGGATTCCGCTTGGCATCATCCCCAGGGGGACAGCCAATGCCTTTTCCGTGGCCCTCGGCATCCCAACCAGCGTCAAAGCCGCCTGCACAAACCTCTTACTCGGCAACACCCGTCGGGTGGATGTGGCGCTGTGCAACAACAAACCGATGATCCTGCTCAGCGGCCTTGGCTTTGAGGCAGGGATGGTGAATAAAGCAAGCAGAGAACTGAAAAACATTCTGGGCCCGATGGCTTACATCTTTTCGGGTGCACGCCAGATGGTGGACCAAAAGCCCTTCTCGGCCACCTTGCGCATGGAAGGCAAGGAACACAAAGTCGAGGCCAGTGCTATCACCGTGGCCAATGCTGCGCCAGCCACGTCAGTGATGGCTCAGGGATTTGGTCAGGTCATCCCAGACGATGGTCTATTGGAGGTGATTGTTGCGTCCCCAAAAGACAGAATTGGGGGTTTGTCCGTGCTCACAAGTCTGGCTTGGTCGGCCATCCTCAATAATGCATCCCACCATGACAACATCGTCTGTTTTCGAACCAAGGCTCTGGACGTGGAGCTGAATGAAAACCAGAAATTGGTGGTGGATGGAGAAATCACTGAAACGCGCTCCCTTTCGATCTCCGTAGAACCGGGTGCGCTGGTCGTCGTGGCACCGATCCGGCTCAATCCTTGAATCTCGCCAGCGATCCTTCCATCCAAATCAAAATCCAACGGATGCAAGAACGGATCCGTTGGGGGCAACCCGCCCTGCAGGCACGCGGCATCGACCAAACCCAGTTCGTACTGGACCACGACCAGCAGCCATCAGAACAAGACGGGGCGTTTCATTTTCTTGTCGTTGGCGACAGCGGAACCGGTCGTCATCGCCTTCACAGCCCGCCGCGTCGCATCGCTGAACGGCTACTGGAGCACAAACAGGATGCCGCCTTTCTGCTGCATACCGGTGATGTCGTGTATTTGGTGGGCGCAACGGCCCAGTACCAACGCAATTTCATCCGCCCCTATCGCGAGTGGTTGGTGGACGGAATGCAGTGGGAAACCGTCAGCCCGAAACAGCTGACCTTCAATCAGCCCTTCCTGCCTGTTCCCGGCAATCATGATTACTACGATCTGGCCTTTCCGATCAGACTGGTCGCAGGTTTAACGCTCCCGTTTCGCCAGCATCTGCAATGGTTCCATGATGTGGATGCCGGTTGGCGTGGCTCCCGTCAGGGAGAGGCGTATGCCCGCGCGTTTCTGGATGTGCTTCACGACATTCCGGCAGCGAGGTTGGCACACCATTTAGACAAGGTTTACAGCGCCGAGTGGAACGGACGGCGCTGCCTTCGCTACCGGCCGGGAGTTCAGACGTCTCTTCCCAACCGCTACTACCGCTTCCGCCATGCAGGAGTGGATGTTTTTGCCATCGACTCCAACACACTGATCGCTCCACTGAAGCAGTCTGGAAATCACCCGGAGCTCATCAAGGAACTGAAAGCCCTGAAGCAGGAACAAGCCCAACGCTTCCAGGAACTGGCGAGTCTCCGCAATGAAGAATCGCGAGATGGGGTGATGGACGAACTCGAAACACTTCAGGAGGAGTTACTGGATCGTCAGCGACGGCTGAACACACAGGCAACGGTCGACCACGAACAATTGCAGTGGCTGCGGGATGGGTTGATCGAATCACACCAAGACCCATCCAGCCGAGGACGAATTGCCATGCTTCACCACCCGCCCTACGTCAGCGAAAAAACGAAATGGAATCAGGCCGACACCCAGGCGATCCGCCACCGCCTGCGAGAGGTGCTCGACGATGTGGCCAAGACCATCGGCCAAACCACGCAACCCCTGATCGATGTGGTGATGAGCGGCCATGCCCATTGCCTGGAAGTGCTGCGTAGCCATGAAACGGGTCATGCCGATCGCAACCTCCATTGGGTGATCTGCGGAGGAAGCGGCTATGGACTCAGGCCCCAACGTCGCGACGGAGCAGTACTGGAAGAGCGCAATCGATCAGATCAGCTGAGGCCTGTTGCCAGCAGCGAACTGTTCATCGGCAGGAACTGGAGGAATGGAATGAGTGCTTACAGCGGACTTCGCGTTGACGTCTCAGCAGGTCGACCACTCCGGATTCAATTAACACCACTGGTGTCCTACCGAGACAACGGCTGCTGGCACGATGCCGAGCTGGCCACGATTAATTTACCGATGCACTCAAACAGAACCAACTAAAAGCACCGCCAAAAGGCACAACCAAAAGGCATCAGCAAAAGGTATCGCCATTCATTGCGACAAGACATTCTCACATTGGCGGACAAGGAAAGATTAATTGGCGCCGATAGAAGCAGGGCCCGTCAATTCCACAAAGGGAAGCAACACAAAACAGACAAAGATTAACAATCATCAAATTCATTCTCGATTCCAGCAAACAGCGACCGACCAACAGACACACGCAGAAGCGGCCATCTCAACTTGCAAATGTCTCCCTATCGAGTAGAAGCCAAGAAGCAGCAAAATGAAACATGGCTTTCCCGATCAGCCACGGTGGAACCGAAAACGACAATGGACAAGACGTTACATTTTTACCGGATGGCTCTGCGGCTCTGTTTGGCCATTTCCAAGGAAAGATCAGTTTTGGTGGCACAACGATAACGAGCAAGGGAGAAGACGACGGGTTCATCCTCAAAAGCGATCAAGATGGTAATCGCGAATGGGGGTTGCATTTATCCAACTCTGCCGATATTTACACCAACGCAATTGAGAGCCTGCCAGACGGGTCAATCATTGTTTATGGCGAGTACGAACAAACACTCAAGATAGGAGGCACGACGCTAAAAACTGGAGCAAAAGACAGCGATTCTGATGACGATATATTCGTCGCTCGTGTCAGCAGCGAAGGCAAAGTTGTATGGGCGAAAAGCTTTGGAGGTCTTGGCGACATTGACTCTGGTGACCTTGGCGTTTCCTATGACGAGGATACCGATAAGGCCCATGTTGTCATCGTAGGTGCCTTCGAAAAGTCGATCACATTTGGCAAAACAACATTAACAAGCAAAGGTGATGATGACGCCTTCACAGCCAAGCTCGATGTTGATACAGGGGAAGCAGTCTGGGCCAAAAGATTGGGCGGAGATGAAGAAGATGATCACTATGGGGTGGCCGTGCTTGAAGATGGCTCATCTGTTGTTTTTGGAGAGTTCTCCAAAGAGATTGACATTCAGGGATATAGCAAAAAGCTCACCACAAGAGGGTATGCAGACGAAGACGACGAAGACGACGACGACCTTTTAGTCATTCGATACGACGCTGACGGAAAGGTTGAGCAGGTTAAAACCTTTGGATTCCATAAGGACTCTGATGCCAAAGCAATCGCAGCAACTGAGGATGGTTCTGCTATTTATCTCGCGGGCCATTTTGTAGACATCCTCGAAGACGAGGATGGCAATCGTCTGACACGAGACAGTGAAGCGGGAGACGGTAGCAGGGATGCTTTCCTCATCAAGCTTGATCAGTCTCTTGACTTGAATTGGTGGAGAGCATATGGCAATAACAGAGATCAACAAATCAACTCAGTGGCTCTGCTGGATGATGGATCTCCAATTATCCTCGGTGATTTCGCTGAAACGATCAGACTAGGTTCAGTCACCCTCACCAGCACAGGGGATCAATTGCCAGGCGATGCCGACGAAGGCGATGATCCCGCAGACACAGAAGATACTTTCATAGCCAAGCTCAACTCGAATGGAGTTGTGCAATGGGTCAAACACATCAAAACAACCAGCGACTCAGATGCAGAAAATATTGCGATATCCAATAACGGAGAAATAGTATTCACCGGCGAGAGTTACGGCGACATCACAATGGGAGGAAAGACTTTTAAAAACAAAGGCGAACAAGACATCTTTTTGGGATTACTTGATTCCAACGGCAATTGGCTTTCACAGTTAAACATAGAGGAAGACAATGAGCTTACCCTCAACGACGACAACTCCTTCAATATCACAGACGGCCTACATGACGGCCTGTGGCTTCAATTCAATGTGACCGGAGCCAACACAAAGTTTCAGAATAGCCTTAAGATAGTAGATTCTAATAACAATATTCTTGGCTCGATTGGCGCAACGAGCTTTTCAAAAAACCTAGGCAACCTAATGGTATTCATCCCAGAAGGCACAACATTTTCATTCCAGCAATACAGCAACAACCAAAGAGACATCACATCACCAGATCTCACAATTTCAGAACTAGAAGATGGCGGCTTCCGGCTCAACCTCAACGACAGCGGTTACGACACAGATCAGAATGATCTAATAATCGACATCACCACGTCAATAACGTCGCCAAACGCAGAAGCCACAACAATGGCAGTGGAGCAACAAGATATCCACGACGCCATTCTGGACCTCTCCTCAATCTCCGCTGATGGCCAACAACTCAAACTAACAATCAACTGTGATTGCGCCTTTGAAAACCGTGTGGCCATGGTCAAACTCACAGAAGAAACCGATGGCAGTTTTAGCGTCAACGGCTTCACTGAATCTGCAGGTGCAGAGTTTGATCAAGCCGTCAAAGACAACCTCATCAACCCTGGCGATGCCACGATCCAGGCAACTGGAGTCACACAACAAACCGTGAATTGGACACTCTCAGAATCTGATGCGGGCTACTACGCACCCGTCGTCATCAATCCCTCTGGCGATGTGTTTTCCGTTGGATCAATGTACGTGAAGAACCTGGGCACGAACTTCTTTACCTTTGAAGACAAGCACACAACCGACAACTCCGACTGGGATTACAACGACGTGAGCCTTCTTGTGGAAATGGTCTGATCGACAGCCAATCAGATCCATTGGCCTATCGAGCTGGCGATCCCAATCCCCAGCTCGATAGGTTGAAAGGCTGATGCAAGACGAAAGAGGTCAGCCACGCGCTGAAGCATCGGCGACCACGTCGCCATCAGCCTCGGAGCCCCTGAGTGTCATTCCCGTCACTGGAGTGGACAGCCAGCAACCCACAGGCTCAGAATGAGAATGATTCCCGCTTGCGACTCGAAGCTGTTCCAGCTGTCGATCAAAGGGGCGGAGTGAATCGCAGTGCCTTTCTGGGCAGGAGGTTGGACCAAACGCCATGACCAACAAGCCAATCCCGTGCGCAGGCCTGATGGCCTGCCTCCCAGCACCATGAGCCAGACCTGGTTGATCTCAGGCCCTCCAGGCTGTGGAAAAACCAGTTGGATTCTGACGACGATCCGGAGCCACCCGGGTTCCTGTGGCTACTTACGCCTCTCAGGACTGTCAGAAGACGGGCTGGAGCAGGGCCACGATGCAGGCATCGATCTGGCCTGGCTGAAGGATCAGTGCCCACAGCTGCAAGACCTTTCCAAACCAGATCAGCAGTGTGCAGACCGCATAGACGACCAACTCAATCTGATTGAGCTGCAGCAATATCGCCCACCGGCTCATCCTGGTGTCGATGAAATCGATCCACGCATCAGCAACCAACTCAAAGCGCTTCAGCTCCAACCTGATCGCGCCCTCCACTTCGGGAGGGAACCAGAACTTCCTGAACAGGACACCTTGGAGTTCAACAGACTGGAAGCGTGGAGTGTCAGTCTTCACGACAGCGTCTGGGACCCCAACAGCCTCAGCAGCTTCTGGTTTGAGTTGGTCAATGGAGCCTACGGAGATGTTTATCGCGCCAAAGCGCTGATGAACCTCCCGGATGGTCGTGCCTTTTTCTGCAATTGGATCGTCAGTCAACAGGGATCGCAGTTCTTGCCTCTCGAGGTTGTGGAACCGCCAACGGGACGCCCCAATCGAGCCTCAGAACTTGTTGTTCAAGGCAAGGCTCTTGATGGCATGGGGATGCAATCCACCATCAATGACTGTCTGCTGAGTGATGCAGTTTTAGACATGCATCAAGCCCCGCTCCGAGAACAACAACCAGACCTATCCCAAGCCAAGAGGTAACCATGGCTCACGCGGTCATTTCCTGTCTCCACGCCAACCTTGCAGCCGTTGAGGCTGTGCTGGCTGATATTGACCAGCAAGGAATTAACACCATCACATGCCTCGGTGACCTCGTGGGCTATGGCCCCCAACCCAACGAAGTCGTTGAGCTAATGCGCCAACGCGCCATCCCCACCTGCCAAGGCTGCTGGGATGAAGACATCATCGATGGCCTCAATGCATGCGAATGCAGCTATCCCTCACAACTGGCAGAGCGGCGCGGCCATCTGGCCCACCAATGGACTGACGCCGAAATGACAGCTGAAAACAAGCGCTTTCTGGCCAGCCTGCCGACCTCACTACGGCGAGACAAACTGCTGTTCGTTCATGGCAGCCCCAACAGTCAGCACGAATATCTCTTGCCTGACATGAATGCATTTGCTGCCTTGGAACGGGTTGAAACAGCAGGTGCAGAAACCCTGTTTTGCGGCCATACCCATCAGCCCTATGTGCGTGAACTGCGGGGCGGCTCCATTCGGGTGCGCGTGCAACACAACGACAGCAGCAGCTCAGAGGAGCAGGACATGACGCTGCCAATGCGACGGATCGTCAATGCAGGATCGGTGGGCGAGCCACGCCACGGAAACACCCAAGCCACCTACGTCATTCACGATGAAGCAACGAACGATTTGACAATCAGAGAGGTGAGCTACGACGTGGCAAAAACATGCCAGGCCATCATCGATGCCGGCTTGCCTGAAGTGTTTGCCTGGCGATTAAGCCACGGCTTTGAATATGCAGAACGGGCTGACGATGCCAGCCATGTGTGTGAGCGCTGATGGAACGCTGGGCACTGGTGAGTGGATTGGGCGGAGACCTCGAGGTCTACGAACAGATCCAACGTGAGCTGAAAACCAAACGCGGGCTGGATCGTCTGTTTGTGCTTGGAGATCTAATCGGACCAAAGCACAACAATGATGCGCTGCTTAAGAGACTGCAGCAGCCACAACGTGGCGATTTGCCGCCGGAATGCATCTACGGATGGTGGGAGGAGCAATTACTGGCCGAACGGGGATACCGCGGTGACAGAACAGCAGAGGCACTACGCATCAACCATGGCAATGATGCGGTCGAGGCGTTATTAGCGTCGGTGGATACAGGCCACATGGCCTGGCTGGCATCGCTGCAGTTCGGTTTTATTGAGCTGGATTGTGCTCTATTACACGGCAGCTCAGCCGACGTGGGCGACGAGCTGATGCCATCCAGCTCTCCGTTAATCCTGCTCGATCGCCTCACCCGTTTGGATGTCAACCGATTGTTCACTGCGAGGAGCACGCAGCAGTTTCGTCTTGATCTGAATGGGGGAGCAATCGATTCCCACATCAAGGATCTCAATGGTGAACACAATCAGCAACAGGAGGTACCCAAACGAAGCGTGATCGGAATCGGTTCTGGCGAGATGTTCAGCTTGTATGCCCCAGGCAGTGATCACATTGAATTCGTAAAAGTCGGCGTTAAACCAGTGTCACGCGGGCTGGGTTTCGGCTGAGAGAGAAGATCTTGCCATGAACCAATCAGCGGCTTTCCATCCTGCACCCTGTCGAAAAGGCCAGGACAGAACAGTGCAATCGACCGGCCTTGGCGAGCGGCAACAAGCCTTCGCCAGGGTTGGATGCAGACAGACAGCGTTGCTGTGCTGCCTGCTCAACGAAGCAAGCCACTTGACTGCACTGAAATGGTGTGGCGACAGCGCAGCGATGCCCTGAAGGCTGGGGTGATAGGCCTCCAAGGTCAGGAGCCAGTTCAGCCGCTCCGCCGTCTCTTGAGAGGCTCAACCGGCTCCCTGAAGCTGCTCGCAGCACATCGAGACACCATCTAGGCGAGCATCAGATCCGGCGCACTAGACATGGTGCACGCAAGCTGCGCACGCGATGCCCAAAGGTCCCCAGTCGATCCTTGAAGGGGGATGGGCCTCTCAACCGGCCGAGGGCCTGGTTGAGACTGTCAATCAAGTCAACGGCGGGGTTCGGCCTTGCGCACACCGATCTGGCGGCCCATCCACTCAACGTCTTGCAGATCGTTGATGGCGGCCTGTTCGTCGGCCTCATTACGCATGTCCACGAAACCGAAACCACGCTTACGGCCTGTCTCGCGATCCAGGGGTAATGAGCACTTGGTCACCTCGCCGTACTGGGAGAAGAGATCCTCAAGGTCTTCCCGTTCAGCATCCCAAGAGAGGTTCCCGATGAAAATCGTCAAAAAACTGGCCCGTTTGAGTTCCTGAGAAGCCTGCCACAGCATCGATACCGCTGTGGCAGTGCCCAGCAGATGAACAGGCAACGCAACAACCCACTACCCCTTCGCATCGGGCAAGACACTCTCTTCTGCGTTCGGATGCATGGTTTTGGCCAGCATCAGAAGGGCAGAAGCCATACTGTGATCGCCCTCTTGGCTCAGCAGTTGGCTGAGAAGAAGTAAATCGGCGTAATCGGCGGTGGCGGTGCCATTGAGCAAACCCCGTGCAGTGCCACGGGCCACAATCAATTCCAGGGTCATACTCATGGGGTCAAGCTGACACCGGTGAGGATGTAACCGCCAAAACAGCAGAGTTTTACTCGCTATTGGCGGCAAGGCGTCAGCGCATCAACAAAATTGGCCTTTTGGGTTTAGGACTAAAGCACCAGGCTTCAGGGCATTGCGTGGTCTACAGGGAGCTGTGGGCAACACAGCAAAGCCATAAAACAGTGCCCACCTTAGATCAAACATACTGACATCAGAACTTAATCAAGCAGCCCCAAAACAGTCAACCATTCTTACTAAAATTCGACGATAACAAGAGTTTAAGATTGAAAGAAAAATCACGACAAGCCCCCTATAGGCTTGAACTTGTCGTGATTTGAACACGCATCAACTTGAGAACCAGTAACGGCAATCACCGCCAAGTTCTCTGCAAATAATCAGCATCAAATAAAACAATAATCAAAAGCCTGAGAAGGGCAGGGAAGAGTGGTGGAGAATGATGCGGAGCGATCCATCATCATCACGCACATAACCAAATGTTTTGTCGACCATGCTCTTCGACCCATCAGCAGCCACAAAATGGACCCACCCCATCGCATTGGCCGTATTGCCGAAGGATTGAATCACAACAATCTCTGGCGTGCACTCCACCCAAGGGCTGCGTTGGCTATTCGGGAATCCGATTGCAAAGCCAGGGTCAGCGAAAGCACTATCGTCACCGACGAAATAAGACAATGCCCCCGAACGTGTTTCGCGGAAGGTGGTGTCACCTTTCGTCCAAGTAGGCTTGAAGGACACAGGTCCAAACTGGTAGCCATAGGCCGCATCAATCACCTCACCAGCTAAAGGCTTCGATTTTTCGATCCCCCCCTCAGTATGGGCCTTGCTGATGGCAAGAAGAGCATCACACCAACCTTGTTGCGCTGCCTGAACCTCACTGATCTGAATGGTTTCATTCATCACGGCAGGCTTGGCCTCAGCCGCCAATGGAGCGATACAACAAACAGCTGCAGAAAGCGAACCAGCAAGAGCAAAGGATCGAAACATAATCAAAAGATGCATCGACTTGTCTATAGCAAGCAGCAGGCATCGGAACAGTAAAAATATGCAACTCCTCACCAAGGAAAGTGCAGGGTGAACAGTTGACCAAAAAGATCTTCAAGCGAAGCCTCCAATCAATCTGACGGAACTCCACACCAAGATGGAAACAGGGGGAAAACATAATTAGAGCAAGTGATCTGATCTTGGAAGCGCGGTCGAACCTTATCGGCAATGAACAGAGCAGAAGAAGCGACACCATCGCATCAGAGTGAACTGTCCAAGGAATAAAGAAACAGTCCACAGGCAGAATGGGAAGCACCTTCAGCCTGAGGCAAGGCATGAATGGCAACCAGCTGTAAGTATCCCTTCCCAACAATCAGAACCAGACGCTCGATGACAGACAACCGAGCAGCTGGTTGAACCTTTCAGCTGTTGGGGTGGTCTGACCGTAAGGAGGAGACAACGAGAAAAGGGCTGGCGCCACACTGATTTGTTCGTTTCCTGGAACTAATACCACCAATCCAAGGCAGAGTTGCCATCGTGTGGCGCTCCTCCATTCTTGAGGCTACTAGCGAGCAATTCTAAGGCCAGTGTTGGTATTGACGCTCAACGTAGCGGCAGCAGAAACCCCTAAAACTATTGAAGCGATTGCGCAACAAAAGGCACTACAAAGCCCAATTTATTTGAATTCACACCAATAAAAAAGGCGGAATTGAATTCCGCCACAAAAGAAACTTTTAACGAGTCTTTTCAATCAGCATCAACCGGCAAGGGTTTCTCAATCAACGAGGGCGACCCAAGCAAAAGCGAGGCCAATCCCAATCCAAATTCCAGCACCCACGCGCTGGCCCTGTTCACCCAACCAGTTGATCACACCTTTGGACGCCGTTGTGACAAGCAGCAGCAATGCACCCTGGCCAATCAGGAGGCCCAAGAAATAAGTAGCAAGGGGTGTGGGTTCGGCACCAACAATGGTGTTTCCCAGAAGGAAACCATGCAGGCCAATCAAAGGAAGCAGCCACTGCACCGGTACCAGCGCCAGGGCCATCAGCCCCTCGACCACCAGCGAGAGTGAAACGAGAGCTTCCGCCCAAGGGGCGATGGCATCGGGCAGGGGAATGAACTGGGAGAGGGCACTACCGGCCAAGCCCACAGACAGCAAAGGGAGCACCCAGTTGAGCGGACGACGCAGGCCAATGAAGGCGATCGCGACCAGGAACAAAAGATGGTCTGGGCCCAGCAGTGGATGTCCGATACCGCTCAGCAGTCCTTGCCATGCCGTCAGGCCGGTGCTTTCGCCCATCCCAAAGGGATGGTGGGCATAGGCAGGAACGGCAATGGAAGCCGCCACAACCAGGGGTGCCGACAAGAGCCCAGCCTTCTGCACGGCCAGCAAGGGTCGTGATGACGTCATAATCGATCCTCGTCGAGTGGAAACCTGGCGGGCGTTCTGACTGGCACCATCAAGGAAGAGGTGCATCACAGCTGCGGGACAGCGACGGATTCGCACCGTTCTTTCCCCGTTTCCTTCAGTGGCTGATCCCAACTGAAACCAGGTGATCAACTTATCAAATCACGGCCTTTTCCTAACCAAGGCACACCAGCCCTGCTTGTGACCATTCACCGCTGCCAGACAAGTGATCAAAGATTCAAGATGGACTGCCAGAGTGAGTTGGTGATCCTTAAGCCAAGGCAGCCAAATACCTTAAGAGCAAACTCAGAATGATATTGATTAGCCTAGAAATGTGCCATCCAAACTGATCGACGAATCAGAACAAAACTGAGCTGAACCACTGACACACAGCTGGTATTTTGATATTGATTAACTGATCAAACTGAAACCTAAATCAATCCATCAATCAATCCATCAATCTCAAGATAACGCACAAGTCTGTGATGGCATTCCCCAATTGATCGCGATTGGCATGGCATCCAGAGGGATCTTGCAGGCCGAGGGTTCGTGGCCATTGGCATCGTGGCGATGGGGTACTGGTGTTCAGCTCATGGGCCTTTAAAACCAAGGGCGATGAGACATCAAAAAGCCCCTGACCAACGATCAGGGGCATCATGCTGAGAAGGATCGATCATCGCCAAGGGCGACGCAGATCAATCAAGAATCAAGCCCAACCCTTGGAGGACTGTGACTCAACATAAGCTGCAACATCAGCAATATCGTCAGCACTCAGCTTGCCGCCAAAAGCAGGCATACCGTTCTTGCCGTTGGTCACCTGATAAGCGATGGCTTCTTCGTGGCCCTCGTTGTAGCTGGTGAGATAAGACTTGAGGTCGTCTTGCTGAAGGGTGCGCTGGCCGTTAACGACGTTGCCTCCACCAATGTGGCAAGCAGCGCAGTTAGCCGAGAAGATCTGCTGTCCATGAGCAGCATCGGCAGCCATTGCAAAAGAAGGCGCCACAAGAGCGATCAGAGCAGCAAGGGCGATCGAGAACAGGTGTCTCATCATCTAGGTAGGAAGACCTACCTTCTTTAATCGCCAATGTCCCAAAAAGCACAACCACCACTCGCATTCTTTACTTTCCTTTTGTGTCAAAAGAGCAAGCCTGCACCAGACTGAGGGGTCAATGAACTGCACCAACCGTGAAGTGGCTCCATGCAGTTCTGATCGGGATTTTTGCCTTTGCCCTGATCTGCTGGCCAGCTCAAAGGGTTGAGGCATGCGTGGAGGGCCTTTCCTGGGGCATGCCCTTGGAACAAGTACGTGACCACCTCGGCCCTAGCCAACCAGTCGATGACGAGCAGACCCATCGCTTTGTTGCCAGCAATGTGCTGCTTGATCGTCTTCCCGTCTCCAGCGTCACGTTTGACCTCGACGAGACCCATGGCCTGCAGTCCCTGGCCTACGAGTTCGCCATTGATGACATGAGCGAAGTGTTGGCTGGTCTTCGCGCAAGGCATGGCCAACCGCTCAGCACCAGTTCAGAAGACCAAGACCAAAGCGATCAGGTCTGGGTCTGGAATACAGGCGAAGACCTGATCACAGCCGTCAAGCACAGAAGTGCAGAACAGGAAAAGTTCCTGATCTCGTACCGACAAAGCAGGCTTCGCCCAGAAACGCTCTAAAGCCACCATTGCTAATGCAAAGCAAGTGATGCTGCCCAGCAAGCATCGATAGGTCGAACAAGATGCCTCAAGCGCATGGCAATCATGCTGATAGGCAGCAACAAATCCGCAGGAGCACACCAAACAGGGGTATCGGCATTGCGTCTGTGATGTCGATCAACGATTGATCACTGTTCCAATGGAGATTTCGAAGCCAACCGCGAAAACTCCTAGTTCAATAGATTGAGACTAAATACAGTCAACACGAAGTGATTAGGCAGGGATGCCAACACAACTCAAGACCAAGTCATCAGGCGCCAGTGCACCATTGCAGTACACTGGGATTCTGCAAGTGGCCCAGACTTGATCCACGTGAAGTTGACGAGCCGGATCCCACCTCCCTCTTCTGATTTGCACCAATCAGGACATCAATCCAAAAGAGGTTTCGCCTGGAAATTCCAGTGTTCCTCATCCTCAAGCCAAAGCTCCCACACAAATTGTTTGCCCCTGCGGGTGGAAAGCTTGCCGCCGAAACCAGCAGGAGAGGCGCAATAGAGATCGGTGATGGCGTTAGCAGGCTCACCCTCTCGGGTGAACAGGTCAGTCACCCGATGCCCTAACCGTTCGGATAGATCGGCTTTGAGGTCATCCAACGTCATCAGGTTTTACCGAAAAATCCAGAATGAGATCACCGTGGTCATCCCGGCTGATCACAAAGCCGAAACCATCGAGACTGCCACTCCATACACCCTGGTCAGGGTCGCAATCAAGCCCCTGCTGTTGCTCCACGGTGTGATCAAACAGCTGTTGAAAACAATGGCCGGCAACAACCGCCGCCTGCTGCTCATCCATCTCGTCAAGCTCGTGTGACGCGACCGAACACCCCTCCAGGAGCTCGGCATCAATCACATTGCCAACGCCCAAATCGGCAACGAGGGCCTCCAGGGCTGCGAGGTTCTTCGTTTCAAGCATGGGTTAATCATCGCTTAGCGGCAGCCACAAACGCGACCAGGAAGCACCTGGGCAAGCACCGTGGTGAGCGCAGTATCCACACTGAAGGTGCGAACACCAAGGTGAACTGGCTTGGCCACCACCGATTGGGCGAGGTCAAGCTCAAAAGGCACAAATCCACCTTCGGGGCCGATCATCACAACCGCCGGTTGAGCCAAGTGATCTGCCAGAGAGATTGGAGCCCCCATCTCAGCGATCCAACAGGGGCGGCCTGCACACAGATCCACCAGTTCATCTTCCACAAAGGGGCGGAAACGCTGATGCAAATGCACCCGAGGGGGCTGGGTGTCACGTGCGCGTTCCAAGCCAGACAGCAACGCCTGTTCGATTTTTTTAGGCCTCAACAGTGGGCTTTGCCAGTAACTCTTATCCACCCTGGCGCTGTTGATCAGATGCAGGTTCTCCACCCCAAACTCGGCAACCGTGCGAAGGATTCGTCGCAACATCTTCGGCCTGGGCAACGCCAGAACAATGTCGAAACAATGACGTGGCGGGGGTAACCCTTCGAGCTGCACCGTCAAGATCACGGCGTTCTGCTCAATGGACTGAACCACAGCCTCGCCGACCCGCCCATCTAGAATGCCAACCCTGAAGGCATCACCAACGCTGGCCCTGAGCACACCAATCAGATGGGCAGCGCGATGATCAGAAATCAGCACCCGCTCGGCGTCGAGCCAATGGTCTCGCTGATGCAGCAGAACAATGTTCATGCGAGCACGAGAAGACTGCTGGGAGCAGCAGCCAGGCTAGGTGGCCTCGATGCTTGCTCGAACTAAAACCAAGGTCAAACCTGGACGCAATCGAAGCTGGCTGGCGAGGGGCCAACGACACTGAAGAGAGCCCCTCAAAGCCAAGGCGCATGACCACAATCGAATGCCGCTATACCGGCAATCTGCATTGCGATGCCCGACACGGCCCATCAGGCCAGCAGCTGCAGACCGATGCACCAAAGGATCACGACGGCCTGGGGCAAACGTTTTCTCCCACGGACTTGTTGGCCACAGCCTTGGGAACTTGCGTGCTCACGGTGATCGGCATCACCGCGAAACGTCGTCAATGGAATGTGGAGGGAGCTAGCGCCAGGGTGACCAAAATGATGACCTCAGAGGGGCCGCGCAAGATTGCATGCCTCAAGGTCGACGTGCACCTACCCCAGCATTGTTCCCCGGATCAACGTCGATTGATGATGCGCATGGCCGAAGACTGTCCGGTCAAACGCAATCTGGAGGGAGCGCTGAACATCGAGCTGAACTGGACTTGACCAGCACTCCATCATCGGCATTGGCTTGATCCCAATGGCTCTGAAGGCAAGCCGTCAGCTCCAGCCGTTGCTGGCCTGATCTTCTACGTAAGCCGCCACATCCGAGATCTGGTTCTCGGTGAGGGTGTCGATGAAGGCAGGCATTTCGTTCAGGCCGTAGGTGACCTGAGCCACAATGGCGCTCTCATGGCCGTTGTTGTATTGAGCGAGATACGACTTGAGGTCTTCCTGCTTCAGGGTGTGCTCAGCATTAATAATGTTGCCGCCGCCAGCGTGACAAGCGGCGCAATTGGCTGAAAACACTCTGGCCCCACTCGCAGCATCACCAGCGAAGGCATACGTGGGTGCCCAGATCAAAACGAAAAGAGCAGCGACGACAGACAAAAGAGCTCGCATCGGCAACTTTTAATCACACGATCCATTCTCATCGTCATCGGCGATTGGAGTCAGCCTGGCGTGCAGATCGTCATATCCCCCTTGCATCAGCCAAGAGGACCCTGCTTCGGATCAGATCAGTGACTGGTGTGGCTCCCATGATTGTGGGCCGAACAAGGCATCCACTGATCACCCATCTGATGCGCACCTTTGCAGCCGAAGTGAACAGCCGCGGCCTCCGCTTCTTCACGGGTGGGATACATGGCCTTGATACCGGTGGCAGAGGGGCTCACCTCAGCCTGGGGATCCATGGAAAGCTCCACACCACTGTGGTCGTCACCGGAAACGTGATGGGCGAATGCCCCACCACCGAGAGCGGACAGTGCTGTTAAGGCCGCAACACAGCCCAAATGCTTCCAGGTGGTTCGATTGAGGAAAACAGGCACAGATCGATCCACGTTGATAGAAGGTGATAGCGGCGGTCATGCTGACTGCCAGGGCCCAGAGGCCACCGATATCCACATTCTAATGGCGCAGCCTCAACCTGGCAAAGAGGGCTGACGGCGAAGAATGCCGTGATGCGGTGCGAACAGAAAAGCCAGCACAAACAAACCGGTCTGAACCAGCACGATGCATCCCGCTGGAGAACGATCGCTCCAATAGCTAACGAACACTCCCACAACACTGGAAATCACACTGCTGGCAACGGCCAAAAGCGTCATGCGATCGAAGCGATCAGTGAGCAGATAGGCGGTGGCGCCTGGTGTTACGAGCATGGCCACCACAAGGATGATCCCGACTGTTTGCAGACCTGCGACCGCCGCCAGAGACAGAATGGACAACAACAGGTAGTGAAGCAAGCCGGTATTGATCCCAATGGAGCGCGCATGGGTGGGATCAAAACAAAACATCAGCAGATCTCGACGGAACAGCAGCAACACCGCAAACACCACCATCGAAATCAGCAGGGTCTGCTGAATGTCGGCATTGGAAATACCCAGCACGTTGCCGAACAGGATGTGGAAGAGGTCGATATTGCTCCGCACGTTTGACACCAAGACGAGTCCGAGCGCGAAGAAACCGGTAAAGACAAGGCCGATCACGGTGTCTTCCTTGATGCGCGATTTCTGTTGGACAAAGCCGATTGTGGCCACAGAGCCCACCCCGAACACAAACGCCCCTAGGGAGAAGGGAAGCCCAAGGGCATAGGCCAGCACCACCCCAGGAAGCACCGCATGGGAGACGGCATCACCCATGAGGGCCCACCCCTTCAGGGTCATGTAGCAGGAGAGCAAGCCGCACACCGAGCCAACCAAGGCACTGATGCACAGGGCACGCACCATGAATTCATGGCGGAGAGGCTCCAGCACCCAATCGATCAGCACCCACCACTCCAGGACACCTGGCAAGTCTCTCAGGACGAAGCAACAATGCCGTCAAGCAATAGCGACAAGCAATGGCAGGGCGACAAACCCGCCACAGCTCGAACCAATCAGTCGGCCACGCCCACCGAGCCGCGCTCTGTTGCAGGCCTGAAATCGGGCCGCTGGCGACGCTGCTCAACGCAGCCGCAGCCAAGAGATTCAGAAAGGAGTCATCACGCAATACGAGCAAGAGCTCCGCTCACCACGGGCCTCATCATTCCGAACTGCACAACAGCAGAACATCGCAACGCGAAAAAAGACAAGCCACTAGCACGCATCAAGCAACCTTGAATGAGTACTTTGACCTAACTTTGGACGCCTAACGAAATTTCATGAAGTTGTGTGCTTTTATATTTAAGCCGTCCGCCTATGCATCAATGATCTTCTTTGCGGGAACTTTAGTAGCCACAACTACCGTCGCATTTGTATTTGTCATGCGCTCGATTTTAAAAGAGCTTGATATAAAGCTTTCTCTTCCATCCCTTCCTTCAATCAGCCTTCCTTTCACGAAGCGTTCAGTTCAGTCCGCCAATATCTGAGCAGCCCATCCCCACGCCATCAGTTCTATCTAAGGACGACTATCAGAGTCAGCCTTGCTGTTGCCGGTGAGCAGATCAGGGGGAACACCACCAAAGGTGAGTGAGAGATTTTCGGAGGTAAAAACCTCCGAAGTCTCGCCGTAGGCAAGAACGGTTTTGTTGATCAACACCACCAGATCACAAAACTCACGCACATGGCTGAGGTCATGGGTGGAGATCAGAATGGTGCGCCCCTCACTGCGAAACTGCAGGAAAAGATCAGCCATCAACTTCTCGGTGCGCACATCCACGCCGTTGAAGGGCTCATCAAGCAGGAGCACCGAGGCCCCCTGAGCGATGGCACGGGCAAGAAACGCTCGCTTGCGCTGACCACCAGACAACGCCCCGATGGGACGATCACGGAGAGGGAGCAAGTCCACTTGGGAGAGGGCCTCCCGCACGGCAACGCGGTCCGCACGGGCTGGAATCCGCAGCAGATTCATGGCGCCATAGCGACCCATCATCACAACGTCCCACACCGAGACCGGGAAGTTGTTATCGATGCCTTCGCTCTGAGGAACGTAGGCAACGGCCTGCTCCCGCTGAGCCTCCGCCACAGTCAAGCCATTGATGCGAATTCGACCACGGGATGGGCGCACGAATCCTGTCAGTGCCTTGAACAAGGTGGATTTACCTGAACCATTCATTCCCACCAAGCCACAGATGCAACCGGCGGGCAGCACCAGCGACGCGTCGTGAAGCGCCACCGTGGCGTTGTAGTTCACGCAAAGGTGGTCGGCCTCGATTCGCATCGTCATGGCTACTGACCCTGCGGACTGAGACCCTTGCGGATGAGTCTCACATTGTGCCGCTGCAATTCCAGCAGCGTGGGGGCCGGTCCGTTGTGTTCCGAAAGAGAGTCGACGTAAAAGGTGCCTCCGAAGCGGACTCCGGCAGCGGACGCAACCTGCCGCTGAACTTTGTCGCTGACAGTGCTTTCACAGAACACCGCAGGCACCTCGGACGTCCGCACCGTTTCGATCAGCCTGGCCATGCGCTTGGGAGTGGCCTGGGTCTCGGCATTAACGGGCCAGAGATAGGCCTCTTCCAGGCCATAGTCTTTGGCCAGATAACTAAAGGCGCCTTCACAGGTCACCAGCAAACGTTGACGCTCGGGCAGTGCATCTAAGGAGGATCGCAGCTCGCGATCAAGCTGTTGCAACTGCTGCTTATAGACCTCACCATTGCGACGGAAGCTCTCTTCCCCGGCGGGATCCAATCCGGAAAAGGCGGCAACAATCCGATCCACGTACTGCTGGGCCCGTTGGGGAGACATCCAGGCGTGGGGATTGGGACGACCTGCATAGGCATCCCCTTCAATCAACAAGGGCTCAATCCCCTGGGTGAGCGTGACGGTGGGAACATCTCCAGCGGCGGCGGTGAATCGTTTGGCCCAAAGTTCAAGACCCAAACCATTCTCGAGAATCAGCTGCGCTGAAGCTGCCTTCTCCAGATCACTGGGAGTGGGTTCATAGCCATGAATTTCAGCACCCTGCTTGGTGATGGAATGCACCTGCAGTCGGTCTCCGGCCACATTGCGGGCCATGTCGGCAAGAACGGTGAACGTGGTCAGCACCACCGGCCGGCTATCAGCAGGTCCACTCTGCTGACCCTGAGGAGAGCGGCAAGCGGTAGTGACCAGAAAGGCCAGCAGCGAAAGAGCCGTCAACGACCTCGCAAACCTCAGAGCAGGGATGGTTAGCACCGAGTCCAAAATGGATACTAGAAGACCGAGAACCGCTTGGCGAGCGCGGACGAGACGCTTACGACACGGATTCGTAACGCAATAGTGTTACAACCGTGCCACTATTGCAAACCTCAGGCCAGGCCTGGCCTGAGGTTTGCGAGTCGGAGGAGGTTTGCGAGTCGGAGACGGTCATCAAGGCTTGAGTTTCAAGTTGAGATCGCGCTTCGGATCTCAGCCTTGCCCAGCCTCACCGGACTGCTTCAGCAATTGCTGATAGGCGGCCGCCACCATGCAATAACCAGCTGGAACCGACACAAATCCACCCACCAGACAAGCCAAATAGCCCAGAGCGATCACCCCTGCCACAACGAGCAGAAACAGGGTCACATCAAACCAATGGGGCGTGACCAAGCGTCGACTGAGATTGAGCGCATCCGGGAAGGAGCGCGGCCCGTCGACCAGGGCCACACCCGAGAACACATAGGCCACCGCCAGATAAAGACCTGGGATGAAAAAAGCCATCAATCCCAACAGCACCGCCAATGCCGCAAACAGCTGCAGTCCAATCAGGTTGGGTACTTCGCCCACCTTGGCAAACAGATCCCCCAGCGACACCGACTCACCCCGCACGGAACGAAGGCCGCCATCCAGCAAAGCGATCGAGACCACAAGCCCAAGAATGGCGTGAAGAATGAGCAGGCCCAGCAGCAGCAGCAAAACTCCGGCCGAGGCTTCCTGATCGGACGTGGCAGATAGGAGCCCAGCCTGAAGGGCACTAAGCAAGGCCCAGACAAGGGCTGCCAGAACCGTAAATCCGACAAGGGTTCCTGCGTTGCGACTAAAGCCCTGCCATCCTTCGCGCAAGGCCAGACCAGCGTGAAATGGTGCTCGAGTTGACATCAACTTGAAGCCGTTGAACCAACCCTAGAACGAACTCAGAATCAACACACAAGCTTTGATCGGCCCCTCTCCATCACGTCCAAACAGAGCTCCGAACAGGCCCCCAAAGAGACAATCGATCTTGATCGCATTGACGTTGAATCCTGTTGATCATTGACGCTGCTCATTGGCACCACAACTGCAATCGCATCTCGCCCACAATGAACGCGAACGAGCTGAGGCACGCCAATCGCAACCACCAACTGACCCCGCAGCCGCCCTTTCAGCGATGAGACTGGCCAGTCAAGGAAGCGTCCTACCTCAACTGGCACAGTGCCAGTTGAGGCGCGATTGTTCCATTGTGTGAGGAGAAGGATCAAGAGACGGAGTCGAAACAAGGACAGACGCCCGTCTCTCTGATCTGAATCCCAACTCCGCCCTCGGCGGAGTTTTTTTTTGGCAAAGCAAAAACTTCCCCGGCGCACACACACCAGATCTGGTGGCCACACATGCGCCAAAGTCACCGCAAAACAAAATCAGCGGCGACTGCTGATTTCGGCGCCAAACCACGCCATATCTGGGACTTGCGCCAGAGCAACCACCCCGACTATCTCTAAGCCAAGGCCGGGTGATGGGGACAATCACCGGCCGCAACACAGCCCTGGCCCGAGCGTCGGGGCTTTTTCATCGCTGAGAGGCAGTTCTTGAGGGGTCGTTCCTGAACAGATTCGAGCCCAGCGCCACCGATCCGCAATCAACCACCAGACTGGTGTGGCTTGATGCTGAGCGATGGGCTTCCACAAGTCCTGCCAGCAAGGGCCAAGACACCACCACTGTTCAGACACATGAGCCGCTGATGGAGAAGCGCCGCATCCAGGCTCTGGTCAAAGAGTGTTCAGCAGGACTATTTGAGCTCGCATGCCAGGTGAGTGCATATCGAGACTGGGATCTCAACCTTCCCGTGGGCGTGATCGACGCCCGTCATGACAAAGCCAATCTGATCGTGACCTCCGTCGGCACGATCAACTCCGTGCTTCGCAGCTCGTCCACGATCGGCAACCCTCTCATGAAGCGTTTTTTCGAACGTTTCAGCCGTGTTGGCTTGGAGCAAGCAAGACAGGAGTTCAGCCATGGCGATCAGGCGGAGGCCTTTGCCGAACTCTGGGAGACCTACCTCGAGGAACGTCGCAGCGGCGGCCAGCCAATGTGGAGCGTCGAAGACTCCACCGCCTTTGTGATGCAGAGTCGGTGCAGCCATCGCGACCGGGAGGTGGCCTGTGTGGCTGTCCTGTGCGGCGATCCCCACGCCATCGTCACCTTCAGTGTTCCAATTCGGTTTCTCACCTCTGCGGCGGAAGATGATGGCAGCGCAGGCTCCTCTGTCTGAGTCACGACGTGACAGAGAGAAGCCAGCAACGCGGCTGCAACTAAAACAACGAGTCTTGGCGCACCACTGAGGGAGCCACTGAGGGAGCGGGGCCTTCATGCCACCAACCGTCGCTGAGCCACGGCAGCAGAAGCCCCTCCAACGCCTGAAGCTCGGCACCATGCACTGAAGCGAGCCAGGCCTCCTCAAGACCATCAGGAATCAGCACTGGCATCCGTGGATGCCAAGGAGCGACAAGCGAGTTTGCTGACGTGGTCAACACAGCACAGGTCTCCACTTCACTGCCATCAGCCCCCAGCCAGCGCTCCCAGATCCCACCCATCCAGAACGGTCGTCGGTCATCACGACCAAAACGATGCCGGCCTTCGAAAAAGGCGGTGGCAGGGATCAGGCAGCGACGGTGGCGCCAGGCACCACGAAAACTGGGTTTCACTGCAACCGTTTCCGAACGGGCATTGATCGGTCGCGGGCCTGGGCCGGGATCCTTGACCCAGCCAGGCAGAAAACCCCAAAGCATCAAGGCCTCCTTGCGCGCCCCCTCCTCCTGGACCAGGGCCAAAAGAGGCTCAGAAGGCCGAACTAGAGGTCGAGGCCGATAGTGAAGGCGATGCTCATCGGACAACGCGGCCTGCAAAGGAAGAGGCAGTTGGTCCGCTGTGCAATCCAGGCAGAAACGACCACACATCGGCAGATCAGCGCTGCCTCAGAGGATGGCGCACCCCCAGCCAGGAGCCAAATGACAGTTTGGTAGCAACAGCTACAGAAATGCCCTATAGTGAAAGCACGTTGAGCCCCATCTGGGGCTGCAGTTCGAGCTACGCCAAGCAACGGGGGCGTAGGCACTGTGGAGTTCAACCATGAACACCCTCGAAATCACCCGCAACCGGATGCGCAAGCAGGCTGCCCTGAGCGAAGCTCAGCGGCTGATGGCCAAGGCCTATCGCGGCGTTGAATACATCGACGCCCATCACACCGCCCTCAAGCCCGAAAAGGCCACGGAACTGCGCTATCGCGGCATCCGTTACAGCATCTGATCGCCCAAGCGAAAAGAGGCACCAGGCCCCGCAAGGGGCTTTTTCATGCAGAAAACTGGCCGAAGCGGTTAGGACCCATCCGCCAACTGACGGCTCCAGCGACGCTCAACCTGCACAAACAAGAGCCAAGCCAGAGAGGCACTCACCCCTCCAGCCCAATCCGAGCGCAGCAACTCGACAAGAGCAATGGTGCTGGCAGCAATGCGCAGACCAGCCAAAGCGAACTTGACCCATCGTCTCCAGCTCTCTGAGCCAGGCGATGGAACACCAGATCCAGCCTGATCAGCCATCAGCAGTCGGAGCAGGAGAACTGCTGCTGCAAGCGATTCTCCAGTTCCACCAGATCTTCAGCCAGCATCAGCAGTGCCATTCCCATCAGACACAGGCTTCCAGCCAGGTCTGCATCCCCATGCACCTCAAGGGTGCGCGCTGCCTGCAAGTGCTGAGCCCAGGTCAACCGCATGAAGAAGTGGATGCTTAGCTTCAATCTGAATGAGGCCCAGGGCAGCAGCGAACAGAGTTACAACTTGAAATACTGACACAACGCCTCAGCGGTAGAGATCGCTACAACCCCAAGGATTCAGGCCGATACCTTCACTGCATCTTCTGGAGGGATTCATGTCGTCAGGAATCGAACTGAGCACAGAACAGCTCTTCCACCTGGAACATTTCAATCGCGCTCTCGACGCCACCAGCGACCCTGCCCAGCTGCGGCATCTGGCCAAGCAGCTGCTTCAGGCATGGCAGACCCAGAAAGCAGCAACCAAGTGGATCATCCACCAACGCAGCTTTGAACCGGCCCGTGCGACCGAAATGATCAAAAGCCTGCCTGATCCTGAGCCTTAAAGCTGTCCTCGCAGGGATTCAGGAGCACAGTGGTGAAGCTCCATCTCCCGAACCATCTCACCGGCCAACCACAGACCAACAACCTCCGCACACCGATGGTCGCCATCGCAGACCCGATAGCGACCATCACCAAGGGCTTCGATCGACGAGCCCATCGGCGTCGACACCACTGACTGAACAGGCACGAGTCTCATGCGTCCAGGACCAGTTCTATCAGGTCAAATCCCCTCGAAGCGAATGTTGAGATTGACCCGGTCCGGACCCAAAGCCGTTGCCTGAGTGACAAGGACAGCCGTCTTCCCTGATGGCGTGGCATCAACGCTGATACCGGCAGGGACTGCCCAAGTAGCGGAAAAACCCCAACCAGCTTTGGTCGTACGAATCGGTTGTTCGCTGTAACCAGCTTTGACCAATGCCTGTTTGACCACCGAGAAGACGGAGTCGGGAGTTCCCTGAAGCTGGCCATTCAAACCGGCCTGACCAATGGCATTGCCGCTGAACAGGGGAGAAAGTCCTGTTTTCACGGCTTTCGGCAAAGCGCCCAAAAGCTCAGCAGCCGGCTCGGCCATGGCCGCTGGCGACAACGCCGACAGCGCAATCGCAGCGGCGATCAACAACCCACGCATGCGTTCCAGATAGAGCTTCTTTGGTCTTACTCGACCCCTTCTCAACCGACAACATCCTCCGGAACCACCCGTCCATCTCTGGCTAGCTTTGTGCTGCAAAGCAGGATCAGAATGCATCTTCTCAAGTTCAGCTCAGAAGATTGCGGCACGTGTCATCGCATGAGCCATTACGACGCCAAAGTGGCTGAAGAGCTTGGCTGTGATTTCGTTTCGGTGATGCTGCAAGACACGGACGCTTATCGCAAATATCGCAAAGTGCTGCTGGCTCAATATCCAAATAAGGAAGGAATGGGATGGCCGACCTATTTACTCGTGAGCAATCCAGAGGCGGATTTCACGATTCACGGAGAACTCAAAGGCGGCATGCCAAAGGGTGACTTTCGAACCAAACTGCAGGCCTTACTGGACGCATGAAGAGGTTCCTCACCTGGTGACCTTTGAGCCGAACGGCAACAAGGTGAAAAGCAAGGAGGAGCGACCCGTAGCGGATCCAGCTCAAAGAGCGTTGATCCCCGGGTCCTCGATGTCCATCACCTGTTTCTCGAGGGGCAACAACTCGTCCTCGTCGGCAGCGCGGGTGCGCACCGGCGCACCAAAGCCTCGGGCACGGGCATTGGAGACCTCAAAGGGGCCTGGGGTTCCTGACGGGACCGCAAGGCGCAAGGCAAAGGGATGGACTCCAGGCTCGACATCTCCAATCGATCCCACCCGGGTACGGTTCTGAAGCACCGGCTCACCGCTGGCATCGAGAATGCGGGCATAGACATCGGTGTCATACACAAAACGTCGACCCGGATTGGTCACCATGCCGGAGAGCACATAACAGCTGGCACCGGCAGTACGACTCACCCCGGAACGTCGTGGATCTCCACTTGGCGCAGGCTGGGCGCCAGGGTCGGCCTGATCACAAGCAGCAAGGGCGACTGACGTGAGCTTCAGATCGGCGGCCCAGGCAGGCTGCACAGGGGCGGCCAGCATCGCCAAGACGAGGATCACACTGAACAACAAGCGCACCATTCGCAAGCCTCAAACCGACGCGTCAAATCACATTCTGATCGATTTCAGTCCCGTGCAGTGATGGGAGCCGGTGCTTGCAGTACTGCTTCAACTACCTGGTTGTAGTCACAAGACCAAGAGCTGATCATCGCCCTTGCGTTGTTCAAGTTGCTCCTCCTCTAAGGCCAATTGCAGATCAATCCGTGTGATGCGATAGCCAAGCCTGCGAGCAGCAAGCACGAATTCATGACGGGAGCGGCAGCATTTCATCGCCCGTCGAATCACCCCATCAGTTTCAACATCGCTCACCAAACGCTCGAGCTCATGCCAGCTCATGGTTGTGCATTGCCTGAACGCCCACCATGCCCTGGGGGCAACAGCTCCGCCAGCCCCCTCAGAAGAAAAGCATCACCAACCAGAACACCAGCAGAGCGGAGAGTCCAAGCACCGCCAACACCAAAACGGTTGCGCCTAAGCCAGCCGCCACAAACAGCCTCGATGCACTTCGGGGAAAAAGCAGATAAAGGGTGAGGGCGAAGGCAACCGGCCAAAGAGGCGGAATTAGAAGGCAAACGACGGTGACGACCCCGAGCCGGATCCGCAAGGAAGTCTGAAGTTTGTGCTGCGCAAGGCTTTCTCGTTCGGCCTGAGCTTCAGCATCGCGTTCCTCATCAGACTGCCAGCGGCCGAGCTCCTGAGCTTTAGCCAGCTCTTGTTCAATTTTGAGTCGGCTGGCAGAGTCGCTCATACCCCAGCTTAATCAGCCCGAAACAGGCTCTAGAGGTGCTACCCAGCATGGGGGCCAACAAGAACTGAGGGCGCCCATTCATGCCAAAAACCTGGTAATGGTCGACTGGATCTGAACAGTGAACGGGCAGCGACCAAGCTTTTAAGCGTGATGGACTAAGCGCCTTTAGCCCAGCTCAAGGCAAGCCAGACCATACACATCCTCCAAACCTTGATTAGGGATGCACCCCCGATACATGCGAAGCGTACGGGCGAAGGGTTCAAACCCAATCCGTTCCATCAACGGAGATGCGAACGGATTGCCCCCCGGCGAATCGATGATCACAACACCAGGATGATCTTGGAGTAACGCGCGGATGAGCAACTCCGCGAGTTCTGGCGAATCGGCCAGCAACGGGCCGATTCGCCAGCCTTCGCCGTCAATCAGCAGACAGGGACGGATCCGAGCAAAGCCATGACAAGCCTGATGCTGATCAAGCAAGGCCACAACGGAGCCGGCTGGGTGGTGCAACCAGTCCGAGAGAAAATGCGGCCTCGGGCTCAGCTCCCGCTGAGCGTCATAGAGCTGGAGGGCTGGCTCAGGGATCGCATCTCCACTGAACAGTCGCAAGCCATCAGGCATCGGTAGGACTGGGCTGTTCCCATGCGTTGGCGCCGCGGTGGTGCGCCAACGCATGGTTGGCGAAGCCGCCTTAAAACCCCAGCGGGAGTAATCATCAATGCGATCCTCCGCCGCTTCTAGACCGACACAGGCCACACTCTCAAGGTGATCCAGAGCGTGCTGCCAGAGCTCCTTGCCGTAGCCCTGCCCCCTGTGATCAGGCCGAACGATATAAAGCCCGATGAAGCCATAAACAAGGTTGTAGCGAACGCCGGCAATGCAGCCGATCGGCTCACCGCCGAGGCATCCCACCCAGAGGCCCTGGCGATCCGTATGCCGATAAATCCCAACATCACCCTTGCCTGGAGCAAAGCCCTCCTGTCTCGCCCAGCTGGTTATCACCGGCACATCGGCCCGATTGATGGTGCGGATCTTGAGAAAAGACGCCATCTCTTCAGGCTGAAGTCAGGCCAACCTGTCGGCAAGCCATACAGCGGCCTTCCACACAACAGTGTGATGATCAGACCAGGGGTAGACGCGATCCGAACCAGCCTTTTCGAAGAGGCTTTGGAACGATGCGGTTCAAGTGTTAATGGACGACGTGGGCCCTGAGAAGATCAGCCAACGTGTTGGGCTGATGGCGTCGCAATCGCACTCCGATCCACCAGATCAGCAGCATGGCAATAAGCCCGATGGTGACCAGCACGCTGAACGTGGCTGAATTCGGCATCAAAGCAGCTGGTAAGACGCAGGATCGTGCAGGATGAGATCTCCTGTCGAGCCGCCGTGAAAAATGTCAGCCTGGTTGAGATCCTGCTGCGCAACATCGCCAAGGTGGCGGCTGGCTCAGGCATTGCGGCACTGCTGCTCTGGCTCACCTACGTGATGCTTGATGTGCAACATATGCAGAGTAGTTTCACCCTGCCCCAGAGCAGCTATTGAGCTCCACGAGCAATGACTGCCAGCGAGCCATGGCTGAACAGCTGAACAACACTCAACTCATTCCTTCTTCCTGAGCACGCACCCAGCGACACCGCAAACCACTTCATAGGCTTCTTCGGTTGTTTCGGTGATCACCCGCTTGGTGTAATCGCGCTTGGTCTCGCCAGCGGATCGGTCAGGAAGGGCATTCAGCAACCCCTTCTTGATCAACCGCACAGCCTCCTGCAGGCTGCTAGCCATCGCTCCTCCTGGCGTAAGCCCCCGTTTGCTGCAATCTCCTTCGGCAAGGGCACCACTAGCGAGTCGGGCAACCGTGACTGAAACAAAAAAAGGGGAAATCTTCTTGTCTCGTTACCCCAAACCGTCAGCCAACCAGGGTTGGGCTCAAGCCAGCAGCTGCTTGGCGAAGCCATCCATCCGATCAATCGCCATTGCAAGATTCTGCTCGAGCGAGCGTCCTGAGCTTTTCCTCGGTTTGAAGCTGTGGTCACCATCTGGAATCCAGGCAACGCTGATCGCGGCGGGAAGCTGATAGCCATCCACCTCCTTGGGTTTGCCGAACGTATCGCGTTCGCCTTGAAGCACGAGCAGCGGCGATGCAAGCGCCATCAAATGATCCGTACGTAGCTTCTCCGGTTTGCCTGGAGGATGAAAGGGGTAGCCCAGGCAAACGCAGCCTCGAACGTTGCTGGAAGGACCAAGCCTCTCCAGAAGCTGGCTGGCCACACGTCCCCCCATGGACTTGCCACCAATGATCAGCCCAGGACGATCGACGAGCGCAGTGATCCGTTCCAGGAAGCAAGCCTCGAGAACGGGAAAGCGATCAGGAGCAGCCTTCTTGCCTGTCTGACGGGCATGCTGCATATAAGGGAATTCAAAACGCACCACACCCCAGGCCCTCTGGGATAAGCCCGCAGCCATTGCCTCCATGAAGGGACTGTCCATCGGGGCACCAGCACCGTGGGCCAAAAGGAAGGTGAGCGGTGCATCAGACGCACCGTCGAGAAGGAGAGGTGAGCTCATGGGCTCGATTCTCCTGCTCGAGTCACCTCAATGGCGCCAGCAGAAGTGGCTCAGGCCACCATCGGGTTAGGGAGTGGTGCCCTGGCTTTAGACAAAAAATCGCGCACGTCACCGCGCACACTCAGCAGCTGTCCATTAACAGCCATCTGCCAGATCTCAACTTTGGCATCGATCGGTGCTCTGAAGCCAAAGATTTCGCTTGGCATCACAACTTTCTCCAAGTAAAAGTTGTTCGCACCGATACACTTCAACACCACCATTTTGGGTGATTCGTTCCAGTAAAGACAGTCCTCCATCAGAAAGAGTGCGAGTCGTGTTGCGAGAATCTCCGAAATCAGAAGGAATTTTTGTCAGATCAGCCACAACAAACAAAAGTCTTCCATTTTTCTCCAGAAACCTGATCTCAGCCTGCAGGACTCAGTCCACAAAACGCTTGTAAAGCCAGCGGACGAATCCACCAACCAGAGGCACCGGAGCAAATGTGGGGCCGACGAAATCGAAATAGTCACGATGGTCACAGATTTTCCCGTCGCCATTGAGACGGAGGCGACTTGCGCCTGGGTAGACGAATTCGATGCCCTTGATCTTCAGGCCCATCTCCCACTCCACAAACGCAAGATCGGCGTCTACCGCTACAGCTGTCGGCAACAGGTAGACGTCATCGCAGCGCCTGATCAATCCATCCTGAGCAGCGATGTAAGCATCGATACCGTCACGCTCCTGGGTGGGATCCTGAAAATGCACATCGTTGGCATAGAGCTCTCGCCACTGCTCCTCGGACGGGGCAGGCAAGCCATAGGGCTTGGTAAACAGCTCTCTGAGCCGATCAGCAGACACGGCTGGCATGGGGCATCCAACAACAGTTGGCTCAGATCCTGACGGATCCGCATAGGCTCTTGGCGTTCTATCGGCAGATTCGATCCGTGCCCGACGTTGGCTACAGCTATGAACCCCACGAACCCTTTGGCGAGGGCCTCACCACGCGTCGCCCCTGGAACACAGGTGCTCTAACCATGGTGGAGCTGATCAATGGACGCGTGGCCATGCTGGGCTTCGCAGCAGCTTTGATCGGCGAACTCGTAAGCGGCCAGGGTCCCGCAGGTCAAGTGATGGCGATGGTGCGCTGGTATCTCTCGTTGTGAATCAAAACCTGATCAAAAACTGATCAAAAACTGACCAGAGACTGCCTCAATTCGAGGCCCCCTTAATGAGATGCTGCTGGGAAGACAACACAAACGATTGAATCAGAACAGCAAAAACAAAGTGATCACATCAACAGATACAGATATGTATAGAGATACAGAGAGAGAGTTCATCCCCAAGAATTGCGCCTAAGGCGAAAAATCGGCGCATTCATCGATCAACAGTCGATCGCGCACTCTGGGATGAAACGCAACGAAGGCGCCAGGGCCCAAACAGCGGCGTCGCTGCTGCCACCCCAGGCCCGACCTTGCAATTGCGCAACAGCAGAACTCATATTCCAGCTGCCGCGCTACCTTTTTCGCAGGGAGTGGAGGCTCCCTGTCGATGGTTGGTTAGGACGATGCTCCCTGACCTTCACTCGGAGTCGGGATGGAGCCTGTTTCGCTCGGGACAGGCTCCACTCCTGCTTGCCTCCTCGTCAGGCCATAGTGCTCTGAACCGGTAGCGCCTGCCTCTACCTGGCCTGGCCGTCACGAGTCCCCAAGCGCATGATCAACGTGTTGCCTTTGGTTCTTTGAGATCAGGCTGTGGAGCGGTGAGCTCATGCAGAGCTGAATAGTCATCCCCATCCAGCGACGATCCCTCTGCTCGCTCAAGCAAGGTCATCAAGCTCTGGAGTCCGCTGGCATCAAGACCGATCAAACCCGCCTCACGCAAGAACAGGGCAAGATCCTTGCGCAACAGGGCTGCACTGAAATTGGGATTGGCGTAGTCGTGGGCAAGCATCCGCACGAGTTTCTTGTCCACGGTCGGTGCATACAACGCTGACGGCCTCAACACTTCCATAAACCGCTCAACATCGAGCCCAGAGGCCTGAACCAGGCGCAGCGCCAAGGAATAACCGTGGGTGAGGCTGGCAATCAGCTGATTCAGGGCCAGCTTGCTGGCGGCCCCACTGCCGGTAGCCCCCATTAACTTCGGATCTTGACTCAGCTTTCGCAACAGCGGCAGCTGAGCCTCAAACAGAGCCCCATCCCCCCCCGCCATCACTAACAGCCTTCCCTCCAGAGCCTCCGGCTTGCTGCCGAGCACCGGTGCTTCCAGGTAGCGGCCGTTCTGCGCCTGCACCTGGGCTTCCAGCTGGCGTGATTCGCTGATCCCCATCGTGCCCATCGGCAGACAACAGGCACCGCCAAGGTCGCCAAGGCCAGCAACCACGTCCGCAGTCACCGGCCCATCACGCAACACCGTGATCACGGCATCACAGCTCTTCGCTGCACCAGCCAAGCTCTCAATCGGCTGTGCACCTGCTGCCACGAGCGTGGAACATTTGTCAGAGCGACGGTTCCAGACGTGAAGGTTCACACCCTGGTGCAACAAACGGCACCCGATCGCCTCGCCCAGCAAACCCGTACCGAGAAGAGCAATCTTGAGCATCGAAACAGAGCGACTCCGTGCTGCCGATCATCCCCTGCCTCGCGGCAGCCTGTGAAATATGGCGCGTTAGTCAGAAAGGATGGGGGGGCATCCGAGTCACTACCTCCTCTGGGCTTGAAGGCGATGGCATTGGATCGGGCCCCAGTGCAGGCAGGAAAGTGACAGCGAGCACAAGGCCCGCCATCAGCTTCAACGGCACCCCCATGCCCTGCTTTGCCCTGATCGCCGAACGGCGGTGAGGGTTTGGATTGGTGACGTAGTAGGCAGGCGCAAGATCGGCTGGCAGTGGCTTGAAACAACTCGGACAGGTCCTGCCAAGATCAGCCACCTGGGCATGAATGCTCAAACAATGGGGACAGCGATAAATAGCCTGGGGAGTGCGAGCCATCGATAGCGGAGCGATTGCTCACAGCTTCACGGCAGCCTCAGCCAACGTTGCTGATCATGATCACCTGCCGTTTTGATCCTGGTCACTCAGTCAAAAAAGGACGTGGATCCTGATCAAATCGATGCTGGGAAGGAATCGCCTCGGGCTGCACATCGCTATCGAAAGCAGCGGTTTGCTCAAGGGCCTGGCGCAGCAATCGTCCGCTGAGCAGGGGCATATCGCGAGGAACGCAAATGCGATCTCGCAAGTAACGCAAGCCCAAGGCGGAGCCGGCCATCGGCAGAACCGGAGTGCCCTGCACCAGCAGTGTGAGGGCAGCGCGCAGGGGCTGATCAAACGCGACGCCAAGGGGATTGCGGGCCATCAGGGTGAGGCGGTGGCGAAGCACGGGCTCCAGCGCAAGCAGGGCAGCAGCACCGGCATCGATGTCATCGTCGACGCGATTGCGCTCCCAGCAAGCCAAACCTTCGCCAACATCGATCGCAGCAGCACAGCGACGCTGCTCGGCCGTGCCGTTCTCCCAGCAGCCCCCCATCTGAGGCGGAAGGTCATGGGCGTGGGTATGGAAATCGCTTTGGGTGCCGCGATAGGTCGTCAACTGCTCAAGAGACGTCAACCAAGAATCGATGCCTGGATGTTCGTTGCGTAGGCCGAAGCCTTTGAAGTAAGCCAACGACGCGTTCATCCGCTCCACATAGGGAACAAACACCAAGTCAGCACTGCCGGGTTCCTCTGCGAGCGGGGCGTCTGGATCGAGCCAACGCCCTCCCCCCCGAGCCAGAGCCGCCTCCATCCGCCGCGCGATCACCTGGAATTGCTCGCGAGCTTTGTGGTCCTGACGTTCGGTCAATCCAGGGGAGCAAAGCCAAATGCACCAGGCACGAAACAGCAGCCGTTCCAATTGCCGCAGGTCCCGCACACGCCGGTCCAGCATGGATGCTCCAAGCGGACCAAAGGCCTGCTCCAGGGCAAGAAGGATGTCATCGCTTTCTGTAATCAACCTGCCATCCAGCTCCAGGGCGGGAAGCATCCCGGATGGGATTTTGGCGGTGAACCAACGCTCCTTCGGGCCGTAGCAGCGCATGGTGACCTTACGGATCCGGTAGGGAATTCGCCGGAACTCAAGCCAGAGCCAAACCTTCTGGCAGTAAGGGCACCAAGCATGGTGATCCCGATACAGCGTCACTCTCACGGACGCTTCGGGCTGATCGAAGAGGCGAAGGTTGGCCTGGGCATTGGTCGGACCGTTGATCCGGTCGATCAAGGCTGGGGCCATCGCCGCAAGTGCATCCCAGCGCAGGGCCTGATCGGATGAAGCGACATCAGGCATCACGAAGGCGTTCGATTCGCTCGCCATGATGGCGCCCAGAGATTGCAGCCTGCCCAGCAGGCAAGCCGAGGCCAACCACGATCGGGATTGACACATTTGTACTACTGAACTAGAACAGGCGTACCAGCAGCAGGCCCATGGCGCCCAGCTCCCCTTACGCCCCATTCAAAGCCGAGGAGTGGATGCGCACCTCTGCCATCACCCCACGAAAGCGATGCCAAGGCATGGTTGGATCCAGGATCCCCGCACCAGCGAAACCAAACGGTTCCATGCCGACGAAAAAAGTTGGGGCCACGATCCTCGCGTGTTCGTGGATTCAGGGCGACCTGTTCCTGGAGAAGCCCCCCTACTGAAAACGAGGGTGCACCTGCGCCGCGAAACGGCTGAGTTGCTTTGGCAGGAATTGCTGCGGGTGGGTTGGCGCACCTGCATTCCCCAATGGGGAGCCGATGTCGACATTTGAACAAGCCACCCAGCCTCAACCGAAGCGGTAGTGCTTACGCACTGGCTGGGTGACATGCCAAGTGCAACAAAGGCCTGCGGAAAATTCCACCAGGTCTCCAGCGCCGAATCGCACCGGCTCTCCACCGTCAGGCGTCACCGTCACTTCCCCTTCCAACAGCAAGCAGGTTTCCCGCTGGTCGTATTGCCAGGGGAAGGTGCTCACCTCACAAGCCCAGATCGGCCAATCACGTGCACCCAAAGCAACGATCACGCTCTCCGAGCATGGCGAGATCACATTGATCGCCACAGATCCGACACCGGAACAATCAAACTCCATCATTGCGCGGAGCCTGCCCGTCACCGGCGATCAAGCCCCGCTCCCAGCGCCTGCACTGACGCATCAGCAATCCAGTGAACAGGCCAAGCAAAAGGCCACACCAGCTCAGAGGCCCGAACTGCCCCAGTCCCACCAGGGCTGCAGACAGCCAGAGCGTGCCCCAGAACCAAGGACGAAGAGAACGAAGCCGTCGCAAGGCCGTTGAGCAACTGCGGCAATGGCGAGTGTGGCTGTGATAGCGATCCATCAAGAGGTCGAGGTTCTGGCGCGGCGGCAGCGGAACGCCAACAAAAGGCTCTCCGCCATGGTCCGTCAGCCAACGGTGCAGAGCGGCCACGTACACATCGGCCTCACAGGGCATAAAAAAGGCACGGGCTGCTGCAGCACTGCCCCCTGCAGCCGCAAGAACCCGCTCCTGATGGTGCAGAAACACCTGATCGTCTTCCAGCACCTTGTGATTGGCGATGTGCTGCAACCAGCGAGGTCTGGCACCAACCAACAACCGCGGCAACCACGAATGAAATTGAAAGGGGAAACGGGCAAATAAACGACATTCACCACGGCGTGTCGGCACTGCATACACCACAGTGAGGATGCGGGCGAAGCCCTTGGCTTCCAAGTCATGCCAGATCAGCTGGGGGGCGCGAAAGGTTGTGAACTGCGACCCCAGCGACCCCAGACGAGGCCCCTCGTCCCAGACGGCTGAAAAGCCATCAGCATCTTCATGGCTGATCCTTGCCCGTACTGGAGAAGCGTTGCTGCGTCGTCCAACAGTGCGATGGTGCGTGAAGGGCACATGGCTCACATCCAGCACGTTTTCCAGCAAGGTGAGCGCATCCATCGGCAGGTCCCGAAAGGTGTCCTGGATGGTCCAGGTGTCCGCTGCTGTTTCCAGTGCGGGCACCAACGGCACTGCCCCCGGATCGACTGAGCTGGGATCACCGCTCCAAACGAACAACAACCCCTGGCCGCTTGTGCAAGGGAGGCTGGTGCAACGGGCGCGAACGCTGTCGCTTCTTGTCCCTTGCTCGGCCTGAGGGATCCGCTGACACCGCCCTTCGCCATCAAAGCTCCAACCGTGATAAGGGCACTCGAGCTGGCCATCCGCATTCAGCCGTCCTTCACTCAAAGGCACCAGACGATGGGGACAGACATCGGGGAAGGCGCGCCATTGCTCTTCCGAACGATCCCACCAAAGCACCAGATCTTGATCAAGCAGGGTGAAACGATGCGGCTTTGCAGGATCGAGATCGCGCAAATAAGCCACTGGCCACCACTGTTCTGTCCAAGAAGGGAGATCAGTTCCCCACAGGCTTTTAGATGGATTAATTGAGGGCTTGTCTGGTTGCAATCTAGTTTCTGATGCCAAAGCTCCACACGACAACCAAGGCCTTAGACGGTAGAGGGCAAGTGCTCTGTGACGAGAGACATCCTTCTGTGTGGTTCTGCCGGTAGTGCAACGGGAAGAACGAAGACCACAGCCAACAACTCGACGCAAAAACCATGCCAATGCCTGTGTTGAGGCGGTCGACCTTGACACGATGGATCGACGACTGGAGAGCAAGGCTCAACTTTCTCGACAAGCCAATTGAGGTAAAGAAGAGAGGAATAAAGAAAGCCTTTGATGAATGGGCAACTGAAGATCAGCACCGGTTGAACCGCCAACCCTGTGGAGATTAATTCCAATCAATCCAATTACAGTAAAACTCGACATACATACGAGCAGCACGTGCATCCATCGTCCTCTTAGTTGGCAGTTTGCTCGTCTTATCACAGGGGCCAATTGCATAGGACTCAGGAGTGTCATGGGGCCAATAAACACCTAAATGCTTATTGCCATCTTGATCAATTGCCCGACACACGGTCACGTCTGGACCAAGAGTTGCAGCCTGTGGACCGCACTGTGCCTTTAGGAATGGGTCTCCTGGCTGCCAGGCCAAAGCCGAACCCGCTGAACCAAGGCTGACAAGGAGTCCAACGAGATACTTCATACCGGGATACCGAATTTGACCTGGACAATCACTATGAGACATTAATGAATGGATGCGCTGAAGTGGTACGTATTAGCAACGGAGATGTGTGATAAAGGTGGGGGCTGCAAAGACCGCATCCAGCTCGGCTCAGGTGCATCTGGGCTGAAAGTCGTCAACCGCAGTGGCGATGCCTTCCTCTACCAACACGGTGACCTCATGGCCGTTGTCGAAGACGCCGCTGGTGACCTCCAGCGCAGGGGTAGCCATCTAGTTTGACTTCACCCAAGGCTCTTCAAGCACTGCACTGGTGGTGTGGTTTTTCTCCTGCTTGATGAGTTCGTATCGGCAGCAATGGATCCAACCCTGAAATAACGAAGCTTGTTGGCAGACGGTCTCCATTAACAACTGCTTTTACGCTGCAGTTGGAGCAGAGGACAGCGATGCCAACTCTTGAGGACTTCCGCCAGTTGCGGGCTGGTGTGCCGCTTGAAACTCAAAGTGAGCTGATCACGCTCATGAGCCAAAACCCTCAGTTGATGTTTGAGCGGATTGTGGAGCTTGCGGCAGAGAAGGGCATGACCACCAGCGTTGAGGAAGTCAAAGGGTTCCTGGCGCAAATGGATGAAGAGGAAGAATTTGACGACATCGAGCTTGATGCCATCGCCCTGACTGCCATTGCTGGTGGTTATAACGGTGGTCGTAAGGGTTGCTGTCAAGAGGAAGCGCACGACGAGCCTTGGGGTCGCTGCCCCGGCATGAGACCCATGCGCAAGTGGTTGTTCGGGAGGAACGCCTGATGACAACGCTCAACGACTTCAAAACACTCCGTGTCTCGGTCTCTCCTGAGGTTGAACAGGAGCTTTATTCACTCTTCTACTCAGACCCTGCTGCTGCTGCTCGGCTGAAGATTGTGGAGATAGCAGCAGAGAAAGGTGTCACCCTCTCTGTTGATGAAATTCAAAGTTTCCTTCAGCAGATGGATGCTGATGATGAGTTCGATGATTTTGCTCTCGATGCCGTGGCATTAGCCGCTATTGCTGGTGGACGCAATGGCGGGAAGAGGTTGGCCTGCTGAACCGATGACCAGGCCTGAGGGAGACTAGCGGCCTAGACATAGGAATCAAGGCAGGCACAATTCCTTTAATGCCAACGACTAATTGCCGCCGTCTAGACTCATAACAAAAGAGCTAACCCCAAGTAATTTCTGATTGAACTCAGATGTAGATGATTTCAATCCACTTTCGCCGCCTGCACCCTTTTGCCCCCCAGAAACACCCTTAAGTTCTTCGGCAGACATTTCTTCATCGATGTCGTCAATCCTTTTGTCGGGCATAGGCTTACTCACCTCTAGCAACATTCTAGCAAATTGGGTCAAAATTGTCTGTGCACAAGGTGGCTGGCGAAGGATCACCAGCCGTTGCATTAATCCCCTGAAATTCGGATAACGAAGCACCTGAAGGCTTAGGAGAGCTGCGGGATAGTGATATCCCTCTGCAATGGCTACATGGTTTAGCCCACTTTCATGGCGAGGATCACACACCAGCCCATCAAGGAACCACTCGGAAGATGGATCGAAAAATCTTCAAGAGTCAGTGGCATGACCCTTGGGGCAAGTGATATGGATGAGAATTTGAGATCAGGCAAGCTCTCAAATTAAAAATGATTTTTACCATAAGTGGTGGAATAATGGCAACTGGATGTGCATGCTGACCGATCTCGGCAGACGTGTTGACCAGGAGCCGACAAAAATCCCCCAAATGGGGGATGCACCAAGTGGCCGATACGCCCTAGAAGATGGAATACGCCGCAATCCATCAACAAATGAACGAAGAACAAGAGAAGATTTATCTGTTAGCCAAAGAACGGCTCAGGGAACTCAGGCAAAAGTGGCTGATGGCTGACTGCCACTCAGCACGTCATCAAATCGGTCTACAGATGGGGCGACTGGAGACATTCATCGAATGCTTTGAGGCAACTGTATGAATTCAATAGAAAACTCGCCATAACAATGAAAGCCGCATTACTTGCACCTGAACAAATGGCTGGGCGCTGCTCAAAGCGACTGCCACCCATTCTTTCTAGTGTTCGCTGTATTTTCACTTCACGATTCGTGTGCGAATCGTGAAGTTGTAATCTTGTTAAGCACACAGCTGCAAACACCCATCATTGAATCCAAAGACCGACTGTTTGGTCCGGGTGGAGTGCATGCCAGCTCAGGAGGAAGAGTCATGATCGCGACCATGGCCCGTCATCTGCAGTGATGACTCGGCACGATGCGCAGAGGCTCCTGGAGATGGAGCGCCACGTTCGTCAGCACGGCACAAGCATTAAGGCAGCAGACCTTGATGGCCGCTGGATGCTGCAGAACGTTTGGCCGAAAGGCAGTCTGACGACGTCGGCTCTGAGCAACTGGAGCCTGCGGGGTCTCCAGGCCAGGCTGGACATCAAAGCGATGTCGTCACAATGCCTCCAAATCAGAAATGCGGTCACGCTTGGACCACTCGAACTGCGCTTCGAGGGAGAGGGATGCCTGGAAGGTCGACGCCCCTTATTGAGCTTCAGCTTCAACCGGTTGGAGTTGCACGCTTGGGATCGCCCCGTCATCCAGCGCAAGCTCGAAGCGCCGGCACCAGGCCGACGGCCCTTCTTTGCATTAATCAACCGCGACCCAAAGGGCTGGTTGGCAGCAAGGGGCCGTGGGGGCGGGCTTGCGCTCTGGAGCCTGGATCAGACGCTAGACAATGACGAATCAACCAGCTGAAAGACCGCGCAAATCCATGCGAGTCGATGAGGGACCGTTCGGCCATCCACCTAAAACACGCCGACGGGACTACTCGATGGTCATCGCCCAGCTGTTCTGGCGCATGCGCTTCGATCTGCTGCTGGTACTGGGGTTCTGTGGCCTCGTGCTGAGCAACCTGCTGCCGGATGAGTGGTTCCAAAGCGAAAGCATCATTCGCACGCTTGGCATTGCTGTATCGATCTTCATCGGCTTCCGCAATACCCAAGCGATCAATCGTTGGTGGGAAGCCCGCAAACTCTGGGGATCAGTCGTCAATCACAGCCGCAACTGGAATGACAACCTGACGTCCTTACTAAGCCGTCAGCAACTCCGATCCCAGAACGGACAGAAACTGATCACGCTGCAGGTGGCGATGGTATGGCAGCTCAACTTCCAGCTGCGCAACTTCTGGCACAGGGACCTAAGGCGTCTACAGGATGAGTTGCTCGAAAAGCTCAAGCTGCCGGCCACAGCAACGCTGCGTGAGTTGTCGGAGACCCGAGCCAAAGCTGTTCAAAACCTGCATCAAGATGGATGGATCGATGGCTGGGGTCGCCAACAATTGATGACTGTGGCCAACGCCTGTACCGATGCCATTGGAGGGCTAGAGCGCATCCGCAATACTCCGCTACCAGCCTCGTATGACGTGTTTGTGCGCCTAATCAACTGGGTCTTTGGTTGGGAGCTTTTGGTGGAGTTCCACCGCCAGGAGAGTGGTTGGGCGAGCATCTTGGTCGGCGTTGCCATCTTCAGTTGCTTTCTGATGGCCGAACGCATTGGCGCCTATGTGGAAGGGCCTTTCGATGCTGATGGCAGCAGTTTTTCGCTCCCGTTGAACACCATCTGCTTGACCATCAGTCGCGATCTACTTGGGGACCAGTTCGATCATCTGATCCACCATGATTCCAGCGATCCCGTCCGCTGGAGCTGAGCATCAAGGCTTCAATCCTGAGTCAAAAAGGGCTGCAAAAACTGCAGCGGCCTCGCCATCGTTTCCGAGAAGCCGAGGATGCCCCGATCGCGATGCTCGTAAAGCAAGCTGTCGTCACCCTCAAGCAGAAAGGTTCCACCCCGCTGGGTAAGCCAATCATCACAAGGGACGTAGGTGCGCCAATGACCAAGCACTTCGACCATGTTCTGCAAGCGAACACTGGCGAGCTCAAAGGGCCGCTGAAACCCCTCACCACCGGCCAATCGGAACCATGGGGCAGCGAGTCGCTGGGGGGCGGAACGGTCGCCCGTATAGCCACGCAACACCTCGGCCAACGTGCCCGGCGAGCCAATTCCGGCGCACATCATCAGCAAGTTGGGCCACGCACCTCCAGTCACCTGAAGTCCTGAATAAAGCCCAAGCTGCCGATGCAGACGGTTGTCAGCCTCCACCTGAAGATGGGGTCGCGGCAGCTTGGTGTAGGAGCAGAAACGGTCAGCACTGCCCTGATCGCCGATGCCGATCAGCAGCAGGTTTAGCCCTGACTGATGCAACACAGGCAACAGTGGAACGAGAGCCTGGGCGTACTCAATCGAATCAAAGTCGCCAAGCTGGCCAAAGACAAGAACAAGCCTGCGGTTGCCGGGCTCCATGCCCTCAACCGGCGCCAACCGCTTCAGCAATGCTTGAGGTGCCTGCATCACCACCGGTGATCGAATCCAGGCATGATCGCTGATCCAGCTCAAGACCGACAGCGATGACCGCTCTGCTTGCCATCACCCTGCCCTGGCTTCTGGCCTTACTGCACCTGGTTGGGCCGGTTCCTGCGGATTTAGGTCTCCAGGGAGACAGCCTGCGGCCATGCCCGAGCCCAGCTCACTGTGCCCAGAGACAATGGGCCGTGAACGACACCACAGCGGCGTTGACAGCCCTGAAGCACGACCTAGAGACCACACCACGCACCATCGTGGTCACGAGTGACTCCGAGTTGGGCTATTTGCACGCCACGGCAAGCAGCAGCCTATTTGGCTTTGTGGATGACATTGAAGTGCATGCCGACAATTCACGAGGCCTAATCGAGGTTCGATCAGAATCACGGCTGGGAGACTCAGACCTTGGCGTCAACGCCCGACGCCTTGACGCGATGGCTGAAGCACTGCGCTGAAGCACTGAGCTGAAGAACTGAACAGCCTTGACCAAGCGAAGGCCGAATCCTGAAGACCAACCCTCGATACCTCAAATACAATGTTAGCCATCACGACTGCCACTTTTCGACAATCAACGTGTCGAGACAAGGGCAATCCCAGCACAAGCAGGCACAATTAAAGCGGCAGAATAAATGTGATAGAGCCTTCGACTGTTGATCGCTAATCCCAGCTTCGGATTAAATTCATAATACCAACAACACTAAATACCGCATGGCTAACAAAGATTGTGGTCGACAATGCTGTCACGGCGAAGCCCAGTCCTTGATTTGAGTACCGTCGTCGCACCACAGCGATGACTGACACCACAAGCGCGATGAAGGCCAACAAAACAATCAATCCGTTAGGCACAACATTACCGATCACAAACCTGACCTTCCAATCCATGCCTGACTGTAGGGAGTTCATCAGAAGCCAGAATATCGACTGAAAGAGCTGGATAAAGCCAGCAGCAAGCAAAAGGAGAATTGGCGCGACTTGCATGGTCAATAAATGTTGCGTCGATGATTCAAGGCGACTTGTCGCCACCTCCTTAGCCTATCTCTTTGCCGAAAAGAATCTAGCCCTCCTTAAGTCCTAGTTCCCAGCACTTAACAGTAAAGTCGAAGCCAGTGTGTCAATGGTGCGAGGTCTTTTGTGAAGCCTCAAAACCCAGCAAAAATCATAGGCACGATCAGTACCTAATTCTGTTGAAAAAGACTTGCCGAGGCTTGGAGAAGCCCACAACAACCTTGCCAATATTTGGCGGAAATCAGTCAATTCTCGATGATGATGAGGGGGGCCGCCGCCCCTCTTCGCAGCTCAGCATTCAGAACGCAGAGGATTGCACGCCAAGCATCAACCTCACCAGGTAGCAATCGCCTCATCCAGACTGATCAAAGGCTGGTCGCGGCCGCTAGTCACCTCGATCACACGGCCAATGGCTGAAGGGGTGTGCAGCGCGTCGACACAGCAGCGGGCCACAAGACGGCGTGGAATCGAATCACTGTCCTGCTGATCAGCTGGTGAATAGCGGATTCCTTCAGCCTCAATCCCCTCCTCGCGCTCCGAAAGGCCTCCAGGTCGCACCACCGTCCAGTCGAGACTGCTGGTTTCAAGCACCCGCTCGCCGACGCGCTTCCACACCAGAATCAAGCCAAACAAGTTCAAGGGATGACGCCAGCGACCGGAGCAAAGCGAGCTCACAAGCACCACCCGACGCACACCCACGCGCAGGCAGCTCTCAACCTGACGTTGAACTCCCCAGGCATCCACGCGCATTGGCCCGGTGAGATCGATCGAAGGACGGGCTCCAGTGGCAATCACAAGCGCATCCATACCGGTGAGGGCCGCATCGAGGGCTGAAGAATCCGTCAACGACAACCTGTGTTGATCGCAGCGCGCCAGAGAGGAGGGAAGCTTGGATTCAGTGCGCAGCAACAATTTGGGGCGATCTCCCCTTGCCTGCACTTCCTCTGCAATTCGATACCCGGTTTTGCCGGAAGCGCCGCTGATGGCAACGTTGAGCGTCATGGTCTGCAGGCAGGGATGCGACGCTAACGGCCGATACCAGCCGACGCCAGCGTTGCCATGGGTTGGAAACCTGCACAAGCGTGGACCAGCCAGGAGGCTGTGGGGGGCTATCGCCATTTCCGCCTCGTGATGCAGGGAGGGCGTGGAAAAGAACGGTGGGTGGAACTCGAGGCTGTTCTCGACGCCGGCACCCGCAGGCGAATTGCCTGGCGAGATCTCTGCAACCGAGAGCAGTGGAGCAGCGGCTGGCAACAGATCCCCACCGAAGAAACAGTGGAAACATCCACGCCCGAGAGGATTGAAACCGACGCGGATCCGAGCAGCCACAGCAAGGCCAAAGCTTCGCAATGATGCGCAGATCGGCGAGGACTGTCTTTGGTCACCCAGGTTCTGACCCAGGCCCAACGCATCAAGCTGGACAGCGATGACGACGCGGTCTTTTATCGCGATCCCCGCTTTGTTCATCACCTCGATGCCGGCTTCCGGCAGCGCCTGACCCAGCTCTACCGAGAGCGACTTCACCCCTCAGCCACCCTGCTGGATCTGATGTCGTCATGGGTCTCCCACCTCCCCGACGACATCCGTTACGAGCGGGTCATTGGCCACGGCCTCAACGGTCAGGAGCTGGCTGCCAATCCTCGACTTGACAGTCACTGGATGCAGAATCTCAACCTCGAACAGACCCTGCCACTACCGGACAACTTCATCGACACCAGCCTGATCGTGGCGGGATGGCAGTACCTGCAATACCCGGAGGCAGTGGCCGCCGAGCTGCTTCGCATCACGCGGCCTGGTGGTCAGGTAATCGTGTCATTCTCCAACCGAATGTTCTTCACCAAAGCCCCTCAGATTTGGACAGAGGCTGATGACCGTGGACATCTTGATTACGTTTGCGACGTGCTGACAGCACAGGGCTGGAGCGACCCGATCCGAATCGCCGAGGAGACAAAGGCGACCGGGATGATGGGACTTCTGGGAGGGCAAGGGGATCCCTTCTTATCCGTGACGGCCAGCAAGCCGTAGCCGTGAAGACCAAACGCCCATGTCAGCGATGAGAGTCGTTGGCAGACGAAGTGACCATGGCTAGCCCGGGATGAAGTTCCAGGAGACAAGGCCATGGCTCCCATCGACAAGCCTCTCTACGACGACACCATGGAGGAGCCAAGACACACAGGGGTAGCCGCGCCATCCAAGCCAGACCCTCACGGCAACGAAGTGGCTGCGGAAACGGGCCACCTCAACGTGGCGCGGATGCGTCAAATCCTGAGTGAGCAGGGCCGCCAGGTTGCCGATGCGATCAATCCGCTCCAGAAAAAGCTTGATCTCAAGCTGCACGAACTGGATGAAACCCTGCGGCCGAAGCTGCAACAGCCGGTGAAGGAAAAGCCCCTTCTCTCCGTAGCCATCTCAGCCGGGGTCGGGGTCTTGCTGGGCAGCCTCGGCGCCTTGACCCTCCTGGGCGGTTCCAGATCCCGTTCAGGCGATTGAGCCGTCGGATTAAAGCCCGAGCGTGTCTAGCAATTGCTGCTGGACACGCGGCCCAGCGATCGCATGGGCCGCCATCGCACCACTGGCTGCCACAGGCGGGATGCCGATCCCCGGGAACGTACTGGCACCGCAACGCCACAATTGCTTCAGGGGAGTGCTGACGCCTGGGAACAACCCTTTCGCCGCAGACAGTGCAGGTCCGTAGCTCCCGTGATGCACGTTGAGATAATGACGATGGGTCAGCGGTGTGCCCTCCATCACCACATGACAGCGATCCCGCAAATCGGGGATCCGCGGCTCCAGCACTGACCAAAACAGCTGACAACGCTCCTGCTTAAGCGCTCTGTAAGCAGCGGACCCACGTTCCAGCTCGGCCCAGCGATGCCATGGCTCACTGGCCGGGGTGTAGGCGTGCAAGACATGGTGGCCGTCAGGTGCCATCGCCGGATCGAGCACGGAGGGGATCGAGAACACGGCCGTGTTCTGCTCGGCATCAATCGGTCGATTCCAATCGCCCACCCACACCTGATGCAGTGGAAGGGGGTCAAGGCCGCTGGCGTCAAAGCCGAGATGAAGGTGGAGGAAGGAACCGCAAGCCGGTGTCATCTCAAGCTGCTTGCGCCAGCGCCGGGCTGCCCCATCCGGCAACATTTGCACCGTTCCCCAGGCGTCGACATTGCTCACAACAGCATCGGCACCAATGCAATCGCCATTGCTCAGTTGAACGCCGCAGACGCGGTCGCCGTCCAGACAAAGCTGCCGCACTCTGGTGTGGCAGCGCAACGTACCGCCGTGCCGCACCAGACCCTGCACCAGTGCATGAACGACAGCGGCACTACCGCCCTTGGGGTAATCCAGACAGGCCTCCGGCTCAAACCACTGAGCGAACAAGCTGGCCATGGCTGCGGCATTTGTTTGCCCCATCGGCATGCCACTGATCAAGAAGCAGAGAAGATCGACCCAATGGCGCAGGAACGGATCCTGGAGATGGCGATCCACCAGCGGACCAAACGCCCCGTTCAGATGACGCAGAGCCGGTAGATGGGGAAGCAGGCGCCCACCACGCCGCAACAACGCTCCCATGGCATCAGCCCCGGGCGGAAGGGCCAGCAAGGGCAGGGCCTCGGCGGCCGCAGCCACCGGTTGCAAAGCCTTGGCAAAGCTTCGCCACTCCGCCTGCACCGATGCACCACGCAGACTCTTCACCACCTGCTCGAAGCCGCTGCTGCCGACACCGATGCGCAAATCTCCTTCCGGACAGAGCACGTCCCAATCCCGATAGGTGATCAGCTCAAGAGGTTGATCGAGGGCCCGAAGAATTTGGGTGAGGGGATTGGTGCTGGGCCAGCAACTGAGACCACTCCATAGCGATGGGCCCGATTCGAAGTGATAGCCGCCGCGATTGAAACCATGGGCTGCACCACCGGGAGTTGCATGATCTTCCAGCACCAGCACCTCATGGCCGGCCCGGGCCAATAGGGCCGCACAGCAAAGCCCACCGATGCCGCTGCCGATCACAATCACCTCGGTGCGTTCTCTCGTCATCGCCGACCTCCATCGCAACGCAGGGATGTTTGAGCACGTAAGCAAAAGGCCAAATCCACGGCGCTTCGCATGGCCCCATAAGCCGTGACAAAACCCGGACCCTCGATCCAGTCAGAGCAGAAGTCAAGCGCCAGCCTTTCACACCCCTGCCATGACGCTGGCAGGGGATGGGAGGCGAGCAAAGAGCTGCATGCAAGCCTTTCTCCGGTCAAAGCCAAATCGCAGTCGCACCTCGTCATAGGTCAGCCCCCATCACCAAAGACGTGATCCTGTTTCACTTATAGGCTGCAGGCACCATGATCGAGGCAAGCTCCATGCCGGCATCAGCACCTGCAGGCCAACGGATCGTTGCCATGCTGCGCCGAACACCTCCCCTGGTGTTGCCGATGCTTGTTCTCAGCGCCGGATTAGTGATTGCGGGATCCGTCGCCGTGCGTGGGATCCGCACATCCGCTGACACGATCACGGTGACCGGGGCCAGCACCGAGCGCATCAAGAGTGACTACGTGGACTGGAGGGTGGAAGTAAGGGGCAACGGCTCCAGCCAACAAGAGGCCTATCAGGCCCTCGAACCCCAGGTGGAGCGAGCCGTGGCCTTCCTCAAGGAGCAGAACGTACCGGAAAGTTCCATCCAACTAGGAGTGATTCAGTCGAGCAGTGAAGACGTACGCAACCGCGTCACCGGCGCCCTGATCACCACCCGATGGACTACCCGGCAGCCGATCCTGATCGGCAGCAGCGATGTTGGTCTGATCAGTGGTGTCTCGCGCCAGATCGGCGACCTGGTGGGCCAAGGTGTTCCCATCAGCATCCGGCAGCCGGCATACACGTTCACCCGCCTCTCGGAGAAACGGGTCGACATGCTGGCCAAAGCCACAGCGGACGCCAAACGCAGAGCAGAAGCCATTGCCCAGCAGGCAGGCTCGGGGATCGGCGCCATCACCAAGGCCGACACAGGAACCTTCCAGATCACGGTGCCCAACTCCACAAGCATGAGCAGTTACGGCTCCTACGACACCAGCACCATCTGGAAAGACATCACCGCAGTGATGGGTGTGACCTTCCGGGTCCAGTGAGCCCAGCGGATCAGGGACTCCCTCCCTGGCGACTGTTGTTAAAGCAAGCCCGCCTGAAGGAAGGCCATTCACCGATGGGGCGATGGCTGCAACTGGCGTCGATTGGCCCGGATGGGAGTCCAAGGGTTCGAACCCTGGTGTTCCGAGGATGGTGGAATCACAACAGCCTTGAACTGCTCACGGATGGGCGGAGCGCCAAGCAACAGCAACTGCAGCGCGATCCTCGCGTAGAACTCTGCTGGCTGCTGCCCAAAGCCCAAAGCCAATTCCGCCTGCGCGGACATCGCCACAACCTGGATCAGGGTGAACGGATGCAAAGGCAAACCCACCACTGGCTAAGGCTGCAACCCGAGGCACGCGCGTTGTGGGGCTGGCCACCGCCCGGCCAGGAGCTGGACAGTGCTGGCGACTGGCCCACTGCGATTCCAGATGGCACAACGATGCCCGACAGTTTTGCGCTGCTGCGCCTGGAGATCACCCATGTGGAACTTCTCGAGCTGAGGCATTCCCCTCACCGTCGCCGATGCTGGGGCAGCGAAGATGGTTGGCAGGAAGTCGCACTGAACCCCTGACCAGCCCCGACCCCAGGCCGCAGCCAGCCATGTCCTGGTCCCTGGCGCTTCCCCTTGTACTTGTGGGGATCGCTTGGCTCCAAGAACTGCTGGACACCATTTTATTTGGGGGCCAATGGAACCTTCCACTCGGTCCTGGGACCCCCTGGTGGTCTGTATTCACAGCCCCTTTCAGCCACAGCGGCTTCGGCCATCTCCTCACCAACACGGTGGTCTTTCTCCCCCTCAGCTATCTGGTGATCAGCCAGGGGATGCGCTCATATCTGGCTGTTTGGATTGGCGTGATCGCCGTGGAGATCCCGATCTGGCTGCTGTGGCCAGCGGGAAGCCATGGCCTCTCAGGCATGGTATATGGACTGCTGGGCTTCCTGCTGCTGCTGGGATTGCTTGAGAGGCGGTTGATCACACTGGGGCTGAGCGTGCTGGCCCTGAGCCTCTATGGCTCAGCTCTGATCGGACTGCTGCCCTGGGCCTCTCCCCCTGGCGTGAGCTGGATCGGCCATGCCGGAGGGTTCACAGGAGGCGTGTTGGCCGCTGTGATCACGGCCCGTCCGAAGAATTAACTCTGAGCAGGTATGGCACGTTCCACGCAGGTTCCTTTCGCTTCGATCTTGAGATCCTGCCTTGAGGTCTCTGGGATCTTGAAATCCATTTGAACTGCCATGGTCTGCTCAAAGGAAAACGCAAGACGCCGGGGGTTCAAACGCAGCAGTCCTTCCGTGCGCAGACGTCCCATGCTTTGAACAGGTGCTCCTGGTTCGCTAGGAGGCAACACCATCAAGGGATGCTCATAGGCAAAATCCATCAGCACCTGCCCCCCCTCCAAGCGAGGGATTCCATCGGTTAGATGACGTAAATCGCTGCGCTCCTCAGCCAAATTCCGAGGCGTGATGGCAATGGGGACAGCGCCCTCAGCCATGGTGAGCGTGAACACAGCCTTCTCCGCATTAATGGACGTTGGAGCCACCGGCTTGCCATTGGAGGTGACCCGCTCAGGATCGATCGCGCAACGCAACAGGTAAACAGGCGGTGAAGAGCTCTGAACCTGAGCCAACAGCAACAGCGCAACCGGGATCACGGTTCCTCCTGGGAAAGGAAACGCCCTGAAAACCGAACAGCCATCACAACACTTGCTGCGCCATACACGATGAAGGTGGTGGCCTGAGCAAAGGAACCAGTGCTGTACACCTCGCCAGCGAGCAGGAGCCAATCGATCAAAGAGGCGACGGTTCCCCAGAGAACCACCCACACCGAGACGTAGATCACGCCTCTCACAACGGGATTCATCGTCATTACTGCAGGGATGGTGAGATTAGAGGCAACGGTTCTCGAGGCTGCTGTGACGACACTGCGTTGACGACACTGCTGTGAGGATGCTGCTCAGCCCCCTTCCATCGATTGCTGATGGCTGTGCTGCCGGTAAAGGTCACTGATCGGGTCGATCGGATCATCTGCCGCAGGAGCAGAGTCGCAGTCCGCTGGAGGAGACGAGGAGGGCTTCGCCTTGGACTGCTCAAGGGCCTCCTCCTCACGCTTCAGGATCCGAGCGAAGGCGGCGCTGGAATCGTCCCGCTGACTGGATGTGCGTTGAGAGGCCATATACCGATCCGAGAGAACACTCTGTCGAACGCCTCAGGCAGGCGGCTGCTGGGAACTGCGGCTTGAAAGCTCACAGCCAAACTCGCAGCTGTTGAGGCCCTGAGCCTTGGGGTCAGCATCCTGGAGCCGCTGAAGGATGTGGCGAAGATCAGAGCCTGCGAGCTCGCCATTGGACTCCCACTTCAGGCTCGTTCCTCGACGGGGATTACCTGCGTTGGTCATACGTCTTCCTCGGCAACAGCACTCTGGATCGCCGCAACAGCAGCACGCAAAACAGAGCGACAAGCCTTAATGGAAGTTAAAAACAGTAGCGATTGCTACATAATCTCCCGCAAGCGGCCTGCGGCCCTAGGGTCCGCCCCCTACCAAGGCGCGCAACCCTTGAGACAACGAGAACGGGCCAACCATGTACTCCAACGACTGAACGAGGCCTACCCCGAACCACCCATCCCGCTTGACCACAGCGACCCCTTCACGCTGCTGATCGCCGTTCTACTCAGCGCCCAGTGCACCGATAAAAAAGTGAATGAGGTCACACCCGCGCTCTTCGCTGCGGGACCCACCCCGAAGGCGATGGCCGCCCTCGAGGAGGACACGATCCATCAGCACATCCGTCAACTGGGCCTGGCCAGAACAAAAGCACGCAATGTCAAAAAGCTGGCCCAGATCCTTGTGGTCGCCCACAACAGCGAAGTGCCCGCAAGCTTTGAGGAACTCGAAGCGCTGCCCGGGGTTGGCCACAAAACAGCCAGCGTGGTGATGGCTCAGGCTTTCGGAGTTCCCGCCTTCCCTGTCGACACCCACATTCACCGCCTGGCCCAACGCTGGGGACTCAGCTCGGGCGACAGCGTTCAGCGCACCGAGCAAGACCTAAAGAGACTGTTTCCCGAAGAGGCCTGGAACCGCCTGCACCTCCAAATCATTTTCTACGGACGAGAACACTGCACAGCCCGTGGATGCAACGGCACCACCTGCCCACTCTGCCGAGAGCTTTACCCAAACAGAAGAAGACCAGTCACGTACAAAAAGGCCTAGGGGAAGGAGCTGCTCCCGCAAAGATCTGTTACATTTGTAAATAATTCGACACCTCAGCATGGCCAACCAGCAAGCGTCAGAGAAATGGTTCCAAGACAGTGCAGCCCGATCCATTCATACCGAGCAACTGCGCAAGGTTGAGCTTTTCAATGGCCGTGCCGCCATGCTCGGCTTCGTGATCGGAGTAATCGTGGAAGGGCTTACCGGCCAGGGGATACTCCATCAGATCGGCCTTGGAGCTCTGGTGGATGGCTATGCAGCCTGCAGCACAAAGATGCTTCCTTTCTGCTTCTGACCAGTCCTCTAGCACCCTGTTGTCGGGCGGGTCGGGCGTAGCCTGACCCTTCGCGACAACCCAGGGATGGCCCGAAAGAGGCGCAAACTGAATAAGGAGATGGAAGCGCAGATCGCCGCTGCGCAAAAGAAGGTGGAGTTCATCTCGGCGATGATCCGCGACATCACCGAAGAAGACATCCAAAACGAATACGCCGAAGCATTTGCCCAGGTGCACCTCGCTGCCAAACACCTGGAAGAGCTCTACAAACTCGAGGGCTTTACCGAGGAAAGCGAAGGCACCTTGGCGCTTTACAACGGATTGCTGGCGAGCTTCGAAGAGGAATACGAGCTCTAAGCGTTGATTTGAAATCTCGGCAAAGCTGCAACGATCAGCGCATAAACGCTGTAGAGACGGCGATGAGCCTCTAAAACCGGTCCATCACCATTGTTTGCCGCGGAGCCCAAGCATGTCCGAGGTCAAGGGGACGTCAACTGCGCCGTCCGCTTCTTGGTTCACGTTGGCCATGGCCTGCCGATGGCCCCTGGCCCTGGTCCTGAGCAGCTGGGCTGTGGCTGTGGCGGCCATTCAAATTTTGCGAGAGCCCATTCCCATTGCTCTGCCACAAGACAAACCTTTCCCGGTGCGCTTGGTCGGGGATCTCAAGATCGACTCCCTGCGCCAACCGGTCAGCATTCAAGGGTCGGAGCCTCTGCAAATCCAAGCCTCCGACACCTTGCCGGTGAAAGGGGAGGTCGATGTCAACGGGGAGGTTGATGTCAACGGGGAGGTCGACATTTCCGGCAACGTCACGGTGGATGCGGTCAAAGATCCGGTCAGCGTGCAGGGTGATGACGCAGGCCCCGTCCTCGTGGGGACGAGTCAGGATCAACCGGTTCAAGTGGATGTGGGTGGTGGCATTGACGTCAACCAAGTGAACGGGAAGATCAATGTGCAGCTACGGAATGCAGCCAAATCGATGCTGCCGATTCCCTGATGGCGGCAAACCTCGCTGATCATGCGCAGAACTTGCCGCCTCTCAATCTGGCCGTCGTCGGCCATCAGGAGTGGGTGACCTTTCTGCAAGTCGACGCCTTGCCCCGACCAGGACGCGTGGGCCGTGCCCATCGATCTCTGGAGGAACCGGCGGGAGCCGGAGCAGTCGTGGCCGTCCAATTGGCGCGGCTCACGGGTCGACGGGTGCCCTTTTTTACAGCACTCGGTCGGGATGCAATCGGCGAACGCAGCATCGAACGTCTGCGCGAGCTGAGCGTCGACCCCCTCGTTGCCTGGCGGGATGCACCAAGCCGCCGCGGCATCAGCCTTGTCGAGAGGGGGGGTGATCGAGCAATCACCGTGATTGGTGAGCGCCATAGCCCGCTTGCAGCGGATGACTTGCCCTGGGAGCTTCTCTCAAGATGCGATGGCGTGTTTGTCTCAGCTACCGATGCTGCCGGCCTGCAGCTCGCACGCCGCTGTTCCCTGCTCACCGCCACGCCGCGCCTATCGATACGCGTGCTGCAAGAAGCAGGGGTCGGGATTGATGCCCTGATCGGCAGCGCGCTCGATCCGAGCGAACAACTGCCTGAAAATGCTTTAAAGCCTGCTCCTCAGCTCACGATCGCAACCGAAGGAGACCAAGGGGGTGAGCTCAAGCCAGGCGGTCGCTATGAATCTTGCACTCCCCCCAACGACCCTATTGAGTCGTATGGATGTGGAGATAGTTTTGCCGCAGGCGTAACTGCCGGTCTGGCAGCTGGCTGGACGCCAGCTAAGGCAGCACGCCTGGGAGCATGGTGTGGAGCCGAATGCGTTACACGCTTCGGACCTTACTGATCATCTTTAGGCACGAAGGCCTGCGACAAGGCCACCAGAATGCCGGCAATCAGCAGGGCGGGCAGGATCACAGTTGGGCCGCCAGGAGACGTCTGAGAGGCAAACAGCAGAGGCATTACTCACAGTCTGATGAACGCTGACAGCCTGCCTGAAGCCGGTGGCAACAGCACAAGCGGCAACCTTTCGATATGAAATCCACCCAGCCAAGTGATGACGTGCATTGCTGCGGCTGCGATGTGCTGCTGTTGTTCTCCTGCAAGGGCGTCGGACCTCACTCGGATGCGTTCACCGTGGTGACCAGGCCCTCAAGACGCCAGACCTAGGGACTCTCCCAGGAAGATTTCCCTCTGTTCTCACTGCTGACGCACAGACCCACTAGACACAGAACACTTGGCCTGAGCATTAAGGACACGATTTAGCCATTGCTTAGAGCTCAAAGAGACTGTGCCTTAATTCACATCGCTTCGTTCACGTGTCGAAATGAGCATCGATCCCTTCCCCTCGATTTTGACGAGTTAAAACCTAGAGACTTCTCCACAGCAACATGGCCAGCTACAAGGTGACCATTCTCAGCGAAGGCCAAGAAACAGTCTTCGACTGTCCTGATGACCAATACATCCTCGACGCAGCAGAAGAGAAAGGACTGGACCTCCCATATTCATGCCGGGCAGGTGCCTGTTCGACTTGCGCCGGCAAGGTGATGAGTGGTTCTGTCGATCAAAGTGATCAGAGCTTCCTTGACGACGACCAGATCGAAGCGGGATTTGCGCTGCTCTGTGTCGCCTATCCAACCAGCGACTGCAAAGTGAGCGCTAACGCCGAAGAACAACTCTATTGAGTTGGTCGCCTGAGGCGCCAAAAGATTGGCCACCGCTGAAGCCAACCGCCTGAAACGACGCAACCAAGGCCCTCTCCAATCAGGCCTGCCTGCGATCATCCCAACCATGATTGCAGGCAGATCTCATCGCAAAAACAGCCAAGGTTTCTGATGAACACCTTTGAAAGTGGACTGATGCGCATCAAGCCGAGGCAACCATTTTGATCATTTGAAGCAAGATCCAGAAGAAGCGCGAAAGCAGTCGGCACATCACCAAATTGTCACGACTGATACCCATGTTTTACATCTATTCACATCAACAGGGCAAAAGGGCGCCATATCAGCATGATCCCGAAATGAATCAATGTCTTTCATGCATAGCGGCGCGATACCTCAAACCTATGCCTATCTACTGTAGAGAATCATGATCCGACTTCAAAAGCTAACTCCCAGTGGCTGGGCCAACCTCGCCTTTGACCTGGAAATCCATGAAGCCGTCTCGTTAGCAAAGTACCTGTCAAAACAAAATCAATTCTCCTATCGATTGATGACCGACGAGATGGAGACGCTTTGCTTGATCCGAAGCGATTCATTGGGTGCGAGCGAAAAGGCCCTGAAAGGGTCGCTTCCCACCATCGCGCCCTGAAGCCCAGAGCCGCCGCTCACAGAAGCAGAACGGAACCGTTACATTTCTACACGCAGGGCCTCAGGGACGGGGTCACTAAGGCCTTAGGTGTTTGGAGCCTGGGGCCCTTTTTCTTAGCTGGTTCGCGTTCAGGCAGGCGGAAGCCGAGCCTTCATACACCTCCCCGCCTCGCGGCGCCAACGCCAACGCACCTCAGACGTGATCCAGTCGTCCGATGTTGATCAGCATGACTAACTGGGCCGAGTCGTCACTGACCTTCTCTCTGCAAGGCCAGCTTTCACCAAAACGGTGCTTTTGAAGACGTACGCCCTCAGCAAGGCACAGCATAATTACCTAGTCGGCCTGAGGGGGCCGAGCGTCGTGCCTGGGAGTCTTCTGAGGGGAATGCGATCAGCGACGCTAAACCCCTCTCCCATTGTCATATCTAGCTTTCCGGACGAAGCCGACAGTGCACGACATAAGTCTGAAAGCAAGTGTCGAAGCTTGCCCAACTCCAAGGGAGGTCAGGGCTTTATATCCGCTAGAGCCAGCCAAGGCTTGAAGGCTGTTCAGGGAACTCATGCTGCTTCTGGTGTTCGTCCTCTCCCAGTTACAAACATGGCTACCTCTATCTCAACTCCATCGCCTGGGATGAACTAAAAGCGTTGTTCTTGAGCTGGATCTCAAAAACACGGAACGCCCTAAGGGGATTGCTCGACGCAGCAAAGTGGATTGCCTCAGGGCGTGCGAGAGAGGGCCCATTCTTGTTGTCTGGCCAGACGGTATTTGGTACGCAGATATTTCACCAGACAGAGTCAAAAGAACCATTGAGCAACACATTACAACAAAAACTGTCAAAGGATGGACTTCAAGAAGGACAGCATTTGAGTTAAGACACTCGCCTTCTTGCTGGCGAGACTTAATCTCTTCCCATCCAAATTACGAATCACAAAAAAGTTCGGTCCAGAACCAAGCCTAAGCACCTCAAGAAAGGTGTCTAAATGAGCCTAAATTCTGGGCAGTGAAACCAAAAAAATTCCAGAGTCCACGCCACCACGGCCTCGACAGGCCGCGACTCAAACAATTACGGTGGAAAGCTTAAGCGCAGATCATTTTGCGCTTGTCTTGAGGCTTCCGCTTGGCATTTGCAACATCGATCCGACCAGCAAAGACGGCACTGGAAGCCAGCACTGAACCAGCCTTCTATCCCACCAAATCTGAACTACTCAGCACCTTGCCACCTGAGCTTTCCAAGCTGAGACCGTCAAAGGCATGGGCGAGCCTGGCCATGTCCGTTGGCCTTTCTCTACTGGCAGTTGGCATTGGAACACGCATTCCGCTCTCTGCAGCTGCAGCCCCCCTCTGGCTCCTCTACGGCATGATCACTGGCACCATTGCGATGGGCTGCTGGGTGATCGCCCATGAGTGCGGACATCACGCCTTCCACCCCAGCCGTCGGATTGAAGGAGTCGTGGGATTTGTACTGCACAGCATTTTGCTTGTGCCCTACTACAGCTGGGCCCATAGCCATGCGGTGCATCACGCTCACTGCAATCACCTGGAGCAAGGAGAAAGCCACGTCCCGGCACGGGCAACATCACCCATCGGGAAAGCCACCGAGCGGCTCAAGCGGAATATGAATCCCACCATCTTCGGGATCATTTCTCTCTTTAATCATCTCGTTATTGGCTGGCAGCTCTATCTATTTTTGGGCGTGACTGGAGGAGAGGACTACGACTCCCCCACATCTCATTTTTGGAATCGCAAGCGCAAGATCAACGGGAAACGGCGACTTTTTCCTGAATCATTTGGCAAGTGGATGATGCGATCGAATCTCGGATTGCTCGCCATGGTTGCACTGTTGACCATCGCTTCAGTGCAGTTTTCCCTGCTCCGCGTGCTGTGTGTGTATGGCCTGCCTTACCTGGTGATCAACATGTGGCTGACGACCTACACCTGGCTGCAACATACCAATACCGACATTCCTCACTACTCAAACGAAACCTGGTCTTGGTCGAAGGGAGCACTGCAGACGGTGGATCGCCCCTACGGACCGATCCTCAACCTGCTGCACCACGGAATCGGTTCAACGCACGTATGCCATCACGTCAATTCATCGATTCCGCATTACAACGCCTGGCGTGGGGCCAAGCTTCTGAGGCAAAGGTTTCCTGGGCTGGTGCGGTACGACTCCACCCCGATCCACAAAGCGCTGTGGAGGATTGCCACACGATGCGGTGGCGCTGTTTATCAAAACCCAACGGATCAAGCCTTCTACTACTGAAAAGCGAGAGGCCTGCAAAAAGAAGGGATCACTGCTTATCCAGCATCAACATCCCTAAGCCAGGCCGCCGCCAGCTGATCGGCTTTACCCAGCGATGCTGGAGTGATCGCCGCCACCGACGGAGACGCTTGCTCTTGCCATCACTCAGCAAGGAAGAGACTCCTGCAAGCGATTCAGGCAAGGGAGTGGGATCAGCCCCATGCCTGGCTGGCGTTGCCCTCATGCTGAAGCCCTAGCTTGCAGGCAATACCCTCACCTCCAATTCAGAGGAGCTAAATGCTGTTAGGCGTTCCAGCCATGAGGGCATCAGCCAACTCCCTGGCACGGGACATCCAGGATCTGAACACATCGGGATCAGCCCCAGGCCGTTGGCCACGCTCCACATCCCGATAAAGATCCGCGACGCACCAGGCCTGCGTCTGCGGGTCGCTGCCGAAGCGGGGAATCAGATGAAGGTGAAGGTGACGAGCACCCTCACCAAAGGCGATCAGATAAACCCGGTCACAACCACTCACCTGCTTCACCAACAGGGAGGCACGTTGCACCATCAGCCCCCATTCACGCGCTTCCTCCGGCCAAAAGTCGGCGGGACCGCCAAGGTGGCGACGAGAATCCAACAGACACCACCCCGACATGGGCGCCGGCAGGGGGTGATGACGCAGGAGCCATCTCTCATTGCGCCAGATCTCGAGGAGCTCGAGTTGCGCAGAATCTCTGTGAAGGGAGCAGATGCCGCAACTCAAGTGGGCTTGGTCTCCAATGGGATTGAGACCAACAGCAGCAGCCTGACTGCTGTGTTGTTCAAGCTCACGATGGCAGAAAGAGCGATCAACAGAACACTAAGGAAGAAAGACTCATGCCCATGAAAAAGCCCCCACCTTGCGGCGGGGGCTTTGCGATTCAGCGCAAGCTGAATCTCTTGGAAACTTCAGCCAAAGGCTGTTCCGATCAACCGATGGCAGGTGCTTGCAGAGCCACAGGAGTGGACTCAGCAGCAGCCAGGTCGAGGGGGAAGTTGTGAGCGTTGCGCTCGTGCATCACTTCCATGCCGAGGTTGGCACGGTTCAGCACATCAGCCCAGGTGTTCACAACCTTTCCTTGAGAATCAAGGATGGATTGGTTGAAGTTGAAACCGTTCAGGTTGAAGGCCATGGTGCCGATGCCCATGGAGGTGAACCAGATGCCGACCACAGGCCAAGCACCCAAGAAGAAGTGCAGGCTGCGGCTGTTGTTGAACGAGGCGTATTGGAAGATCAGGCGACCGAAGTAACCGTGGGCAGCCACGATGTTGTAGGTCTCTTCCTCTTGGCCGAACTTGTAGCCGTAATTCTGGGACTCGCTCTCGGTGGTTTCACGCACCAGGGAGGAGGTCACCAGGGAGCCGTGCATGGCGGAGAACAGTGAACCACCGAAGACACCAGCCACACCAAGCATGTGGAAGGGGTGCATCAGGATGTTGTGCTCAGCCTGGAACACCAACATGAAGTTGAAGGTGCCAGAGATGCCCAGGGGCATGCCGTCAGAGAAGGAACCCTGACCAAAGGGGTAGATCAGGAACACCACGAAGGCAGCAGACAGCGGAGCGCTGTAGGCAACGCAGATCCACGGACGCATGCCGAGGCGGTAGGAGAGTTCCCACTGACGCCCCATGTAGGCAGAAATGCCAATCAGGAAGTGGAAGATGCACAGCTGGTAAGGACCGCCGTTGTACAGCCACTCATCAAGAGAAGCTGCTTCCCAAATGGGATAGAAATGCAAGCCGATGGCATTGCTGGAAGGAATAACAGCACCAGAGATGATGTTGTTGCCATAGATGAATGAGCCGGCAACGGGCTCACGGATGCCGTCGATATCAACCGGAGGAGCGGCGATAAAGGCAATGATGAAGCAGATGGTGGCCGCCAGCAGGGTGGGGATCATCAGCACACCGAACCAACCCACATAGATGCGGTTATTGGTGGAGGTGACCCACTGACAAAAGTTTGCCCAGGTACTGGAGCGACCGCTGCGAATGGCAGTAGCCATGACGAAACAAGGAGGACGGGACCTGACCCAAATGTCTTCAACAGACATAAGGGCAGGGCCTAAGCCTATGGAGGGTCGATTGTTTTTTGCCAGATTTAAAAACTTCGAGTCATTGCGCAAACTTCCTTCATGAAGAGCTTCATGAAGAGTTCATGAAGCAATGTTAATCATGCTGTTTTTGCTGCTGTTTGGCCCTGCATCCAGCGGCCGGCCTGTTGAAGGAATCCCTGCCAATTCAGTCGCTCCTGTTCTGAAGCCTTCGCCACAAGTAAGGGAGCTTGTTGCTTCAACAGCTCCAGATCTGGCTTTGCCACACCGGCATTGAGAGCCATCCAATCAGCCATGGAGACACCCACAACCCTGGTGAGATAGGCAGCACTGAGGCCCTGCATCATTCCAGCCGCCATCCAACTGCCACCCTCCAACTTGGCCAGACCCAGCAAAGCCTGACCACTCCACTCCACCACCCCCTGTGCAAGGGCAGCAGCCGCAAGATGCTTGGCCGCCACCTGCAGAACATCGGGCGTCCAACGGCAACCCCAGATCGAACCCATTTCACTCAGCATCAAGCCATTTCCCACGGCCACAGCAAGCAAATCAGTGCTGGGTAAAGGTGAGGCGACAACAGCTCCTGCCACGAGCCACTGGCTGCGTTGAAGCAACCCACGGAAGCGTTGACGCCGCAGGCTTTCCAGCTCCGCCTGCCAATCGCGATGTAGGGCCTCCAGCAACCGTTGACGGGTCAGATCGAGACCCAGGCTGGGTTGCTGAAGCAGCTGTCGAATCGGCAGCAGAAGGGACCTGAGCTGATCGGGCGACCCATCCCAAACCAGTAAGCGTTGATGCCAACGGTCTGGCAACTGGGCCAGCAAAGCCTGGTGAGCAGCGTCCCAATCCCCCTCAAGCTCCGCACGATTCACAGCCAGCCAGGCCGGCTGGCGCAAGGGCACCTCCTGCAGACGCAAGAGATCTGCGGCACGAAGCGGCAGAGGAAGGATGAACAGCAACGCATCCTGTTGCTGAATCGTGAGAGGCCAAGCCCAGCTATCACTGACACTGGGGAGAGGGTGTCCGACACAAAGGTTGAGGGCATGGCGCCCACTCAGCGCTTGCTGGAGAGCCTTGCTCTCTGGCAAAGCCACCCCTTCCGATCCCACCACTGCAACAGTCAGAGGGCCGGAACGCTCCACGACCTGGTCAAGCGCGCGCTGACGTTGGTCACGGCTTGCAGCCGTGCCGGCAAGCTCTTCAAGAGCATCGAATTGGTCAAGCACCGCATCACAGCGCTTCAACCATCCCTGCACCGAAGCAGGGGACTGAAAGGCAGGTGCCTTTGCAGGCCGGCTCAGCCACCAGATGCCTCCACCCACTGCCAACAGCCCAAGGCCACCCCCAGGAACGTGTAAAACGTCTGCCAGAGCCCACTGCGCCACCAGAAAACCACCTCCTGCTACAGCGATGCCACGCAGGAGCCTCGGCTGTTCAAGAAAGGAGCCGATTGACGGCACCGGAAGCATGCGGAACTGGTGAGAAGTCTCGTCTTCCTAGCTCACCCTCGGCAAGGCGACCAGTGGGCGTTGCAGAAGCGAGGCAGAGCGCAATCCGCCCCCCGGCAGCAGACGCACGGCCTGGGCCTCCATAAGTTGAAGGAGTGAGTGCAGCACTCAATGGCGAGCCACCCCGCCGGAACCGATCGACGCAAGGATGTGAAAAGAGTGCTGGTGACAGCACTCTTGCTCAACCTGAGCATGACCGGCCTGAAGCTCACCATTGGGGTGCTGAGTGGCTCCCTGGCCGTGGTGGCTGATGCGATGCACAGCGCCACAGATGCCCTCTCAAGCCTGATGGGCCTGATCACCAATGGCCTTTCTGATCCGAGACCAGATCGTGACCATCCCTACGGCCACGACAAATACGAAGGCATTGGAGCCCTCGCCATTGCAGGCTTCATCCTGTTCACGGCGATCGAGATCCTGCTGAAGGCCGGCGAACGGGTCATGGAAGGCGTGCCGCCCCTCCGCCTTAGCGGCCAGGAACTCCTGCTGCTATGCCTTGTTCTGGGCTTCAATCTCGCTCTAGCACTCTACGAGCGTCGGGAGGGCAAGCGACTGAAGAGTCCGCTGCTACTCGCCGATGCAAAGCACACCACCAGTGACATTTGGACCACAGTGATCGTCCTCGTGGGACTGACCGGTGCCTGGTGGTTCCGATTGAACTGGCTGGATGTGGCTCTAGCGGCTCCACTCGCCCTTCTATTGATCAGGGTGTGCTCGCAGGTTGTGCGGACCAACCTTCCATGGCTCGTTGATCACATTGCGATTGCGCCGGAAGCCATCCACGAACAGGCCATGGCTGTTCCTGGAGTACTCAACTGCCATGACATCGCCAGCCGTGGCGTACTGGGACAGCGGGTGTTTATCGATATGCACATGGTGGTTGACACCGACGACCTACCCACCGCTCACGGCATCACCGAGCGGGTTGAGGAGCAATTGGAAAGGCGCTTCGGCCCAGTTCGCTGCACCATCCACTTGGAACCGAAGGACTACGCCGAACAACAGATCACCTTTCGAGGCACCCACGGCTGATTGGGCCGGTCGTCAGGGCGGCGCTCTCAGGTACTGACTCCCCCCCTGTGATGCGTCACACTTGCGCCTGACTGCAGGCCACGGGCCATGACTGATTCCTACGGAGATTCCCAGCAAAATGGGGGACAGGGTGAAGGTGGCCGTGATGGCGGACGCGATGGTGGTCGCCGTCGCGGTGCCGGGAATCGCGAAGGTGGTGGCTTCCGCATCCGCCTGAGTGACAACGAGATGCGCTCCGTGCGCGCTCTTCAAGAAGCCTTCAACCTGCGCTCCACTGTCGCGGTGCTGGGCTTTGCGGTGCGGAGCCTCGCCCAGATGCTCGAAGATGGCCAGTTGGATGCCCTGATTGAACAGGAACGTTCCCGTGCCCCCCGAGGAGGCGGACGTCGCAGCGAAGGTGGCAGGGGCGGTAGCCGAGGCGACGGTGGTCATCGCGGCGAAAGCGGCAGAGGTGGCGCCGGGGGCAGAGGCGGAGATCGACCTGATCCTTTCGCCCGCCCGGCCAAACCTCAGCAGGCCCCTGTGGAGGAAAACGTAGATGCCCCAGAACCTGAGGGTGCTGCACCCGCAAGCGAGGCGACTGAGAGCGAAGCCACGATCGAAACCAGTGTTGGCAGCACTGCCGAGATCACTGTCGACAGCGACGCCCCTACGGAAGACGCACAAGCCAACCAGGAGTAATCAATGGTCCAGTCGCGGGTTCTTTCCGGCGTCCAGCCCACCGGTGCCCTTCATTTGGGCAATTGGCTGGGCGCCATCCGCAACTGGGTGGAGCTTCAGCGCGATCACGACACGTTTTTTTGTGTCGTCGATCTGCATGCGATCACTGTTCCGCATGATCCCGACCGCCTGGCCGAGGACACCCTCAGCACCGCTGCGCTGTACCTGGCCTGTGGCATTGATCCTGAGCGCAGCACGGTGTTCGTTCAGAGCCACGTGCAGGCCCATGCCGAACTCTGTTGGCTGCTGAATTGCGTCACCCCGCTCAACTGGGTCGAGCGGATGATTCAGTTCAAGGAAAAGGCGGTGAAACAAGGGGACAACGTGTCCGTGGGTCTTCTGGACTATCCGGTTTTGATGGCCGCCGACATTCTTCTCTACGACGCCGATCTGGTGCCAGTGGGAGAAGACCAGAAACAGCATCTCGAACTGGCCCGCGACATCGCCCAACAGCGCATTAACGCCCGCTTTGGCAGCGAAGACGCCCCAGTGCTCAAGGTGCCCAAGCCCCTGATCCTCAAGGAAGGGGCCAGGGTGATGAGCCTGAGCGATGGTCGCAGCAAAATGAGCAAAAGCGACCCCAACGAGGGCAGCCGGATCTCCTTGCTCGATGCTCCTGAGTTGATCACCAAGAAAATCAAACGCGCCAAAACCGATCCCCAGATGGGGCTTGAGTTCAACAATCCCGAGCGCCCGGAGACGGAGAACCTGCTGGGTCTTTACGCCATTCTCAGCGGCAAGGGGCGCCAAGCCGCCGCCGAGGAATGCGCCGAGATGGGTTGGGGCAAATTCAAACCGCTGCTAGCGGAGGCTGCCGTCTCGGCCCTGGAACCGATCCAGACTCGCTACCGCGAACTCATCCAAGACCGCGGCGAACTGAATCGTGTTCTGGTCGACGGCCGCGATCGCGCCAATGCTGTGGCGGAAGCGACGGTGGCAAGAGTGCGCAGCAGTCTGGGGTTTTTGGGCACCCCCTGAGCACCTCGCCTCCACCGAACTGCACGGATCAGACCACTGGGAGCTGATCAGTGCAAGAGCTTCAGAAAAGCTGCGCTAATGATTAAAACTTCCTGAGAGCTTGAAGCATTCTCAACCAGGCCATTGGAGTCGACCCCAGTGACAGCCATGGGTCCCATGGGTCCAAGCTCCTGTTTGATCTAAGAATAAGTGCTCAAACACATGCCAAGACTCCCGTCAAGACCGGTCCCAGACCACTCGCATCCGAACCCCTTGGGTCTGCATCGTGATGGGCCCTTGAACGGACTGTGTGCCCGAACCCTTGCAAGCATGGATGCCCAACATTCTCGGTCGCGTTTTCAACGCTGACCGTCGGATGCACCTGCTTCCCGTGGCCGGAGTGATCGGAACTGTCCTAGTCACAGGACAGGCCTTGCAAGCTGAGCGCTCCGACGGACGCCTGGCCCAAGCCGAAGCGGTCAAGGCCCATCTGCAAGCAGAAGAGGAGAACCTCAGCGCTGACCTCAGTGGTGGTCATTACCAAATCACCCCGGAACGCAGGGCTCTCCTCAACACGATCCGTTATGCCGAAGGCACTTGGAAGGACGGCAAAGACCTCGGCTACAAAACTCTCTATGGAGGAGGCCAGTTCGCGGATCTTTCCCGCCACCCCGACCGGGTGGTCGTGAAGAGATACGCCAGTGCCGCAGCCGGTGCCTATCAGTTTCTGCCCACCACCTGGCGGATTGTTGCGACCGAGCTCAAGCTCACCAGCTTTGAACCGAAGCATCAGGATCAAGCGGCGTTGCGCTTGATTGAGCGACGCGGTGCGCTTGAGGAAGTCGACAGCAACGGCCTCACCAAAACGGCGATGCATCGTTTAGCGCCAGAGTGGGCCTCTTTTCCCACCCATGCTGGCTCCAGCGCCTATGGCCAGCCGGTCAAGAGCCATGCGGAACTTGCGAAGTTCTACTCCGACAATCTGCGTCAGATTCGTCTAGGGGCATGAAGCTGGAGGGGCGAAGGCCCCGATCAACGTTCTTCACCCTCATCGGAGTGCAACGGATGGTGCTCTCTCAATTCAGCTGTTGTGAGATCCGCGCCGAGAGCGACCACACCTCGGTCATCAGCTGATGCCAGGCAGACATCGCCCGCATTGAGACAGCCATCGCCTCAGGCGATGCCTCCAGAAGGGCACGGGTCGCTGTAATCGCCTTATGCCCCTCGACAAGGCGTTGGGCCATGGCCAGGCGCTGCTCAGGGTCCATCACTTGATCCGGGCAGATCGCCAACAATTGCTCCCCACGGTTGAAACAATCGCTGAAGTCTTTGAGCAACGAGTCGAGTAATGACCGAAGCAGCGCCTCTGCCTGCTCATCCCTGCGAGGCTCTCCGGAGCCAGACGAAGTCGATTCCATAGAGCTGCCTGACACGCCCATAAGATGGCGGCTGACACGCAAGTACCGGTGAGCAGCACAGCAGTAACCGCCCTTCCCCCGAACGAAACGGTGGTGCTGCCTAAAACCAGCGAAAGCGAAACGCTGCTGCGCATCCGCCACTCCATGAGCCACGTGATGGCCATGGCGGTACAGAAACTTTTCCCCAAGGCTCAGGTCACGATCGGCCCCTGGACCGAGAGCGGCTTCTACTACGACTTCGACAATCCGGATCCATTCACGGAGGCCGATTTGAAGGCGATCCGCAAGGAGATGATCAAGATCATCAACCGCAAGCTGCCCCTTCAGCGGCTCGAGGTGGATCGTGCCGAAGCAGAGGCCAAGATCAAGGCCCAAAACGAGCCCTACAAGCTCGAGATCCTGGCAGGGATTCAAGAGCCCATCTCCTTGTACACCCTTGGTGACGACTGGTGGGACCTCTGCGCCGGCCCCCATGTCGCCAATACCAGCGAACTCAACCCCAAGGCATTCGAGCTCGAGAGTGTGGCCGGTGCCTACTGGCGAGGCGATGAAACGAAAGCGCAGCTGCAACGCATCTACGGCACCGCCTGGGAAACCGCGGAACAGCTGGCTGAACATCGCCGTCGCAAAGAAGAGGCCTTGCGCCGCGATCACCGCCGCATCGGCACCGACCTCGACCTGTTCTCAATCGAAGACGAAGCAGGGGCAGGACTTGTGTTCTGGCACCCGCGCGGCGCACGCATGCGCCTCTTGATCGAGGACTTCTGGCGTCAGGCCCATTTCGATGGAGGCTACGAACTCCTCTACACACCCCACGTTGCAGATATCAGCCTCTGGAAGACCTCAGGTCACCTCGACTTCTACAGCGAAAGCATGTTTGGGCCGATGCAGGTTGACGAACGGGAATACCAGCTCAAACCGATGAACTGCCCGTTCCATGTGCTCACTTACGCGAGCACCCTGCGCAGTTACCGGGAGCTCCCCATTCGCTGGGCCGAGCTGGGCACTGTGTATCGCTACGAACGTCCCGGTGTCATGCACGGTTTGATGCGCGTTCGGGGCTTCACGCAAGACGACGCCCATGTGTTCTGCCTGCCAGAGCAAATCAGCGATGAAATTCTGCGCATCCTTGATCTCACCGAACGGATTCTCTCCACCTTCGATTTCTGCAATTACGAGATCAATCTCTCCACCCGCCCGGAGAAATCAATCGGCGAAGACGCCGTGTGGGAACTGGCCACCAAGGGACTGATTGAGGCACTGAACCGCAAGGGCTGGGCCTACAAGGTGGATGAAGGGGGCGGTGCCTTTTACGGACCAAAGATCGACCTCAAGATCGAGGATGCCATCGGTCGGATGTGGCAATGCTCCACCATCCAGCTCGACTTCAACCTGCCCGAGCGCTTCAAGCTTGACTACGTGGCTGCCGATGGCTCGAAGCAACGGCCGATCATGATCCACCGCGCCATCTTCGGATCCCTGGAGAGGTTTTTCGGGATCATGACCGAAAACTATGCCGGTGACTTCCCGTTCTGGCTGGCCCCGGAACAGATCCGCCTTCTGCCCGTCACCGACGAGGTTCAGGGCTATGCCGAAGACCTCTGTCAGCAGCTCACCCGAGCTGGTGTACGTGCCTGCGTTGACCGCAGCGGCGAACGGCTGGGCAAACTCATTCGCACCGGTGAAAAAATGAAGATCCCCGTCCTGGCGGTGATTGGAGCCAAGGAAGCCGAACAGAGTGGTGCAAGCCTGCGCAGCCGCCGCGATGGTGATCTGGGCCTTGTCGATGCGGAAGCCTTGATCAAAGCGGCCTGCCAGGCCAATCAAAGCCGCAGCCAGGGACTGTCGTTATGACTGAGACCCCGATTCAGTGCCTCGCCGATTTCGCCACTCTGCGGACGGCACCAGAGCTCAATCCCGACCAGCGAGAGAGATTGCGACCCACACTTGCCGATGCGATGGCGTCATTTGAGTGGTTCACCGTGGGGATCATGGCCCCATCCAAAGCAATCGCCCTCAACGCTTTGCGCAGCCTGGAGATCTCCCTCTCCTGGGAAGCGATGACGATCGAGGATGACGCCGAGGATGTTGGCCCTGTGTTTCTCAAGGCCAATCAATCCAATGGTCTGATCCGCATCCGTGTGGAACATGGACTCGGAGAAGGCATCCTGATCTCTGGCCACAGCAACATCCCCGAGCAAACCGGGATGACTTGGGGCCCGCTTCCACTCGATTTCTTCGCTTGACCTATCCAGTGCATGCTTGCGGTTTTCATGCCCTGCAAGCAGCCTGAGGATCAATCGCATCACAGCCCTGGGGATGGCGGCGAACACCTTTCTGGCAGGCGATGTGGGAGGAACCAAAACCCTTCTCGCGGTGTACGGCCAACGCGAAGGGCAGCTCCAAGCCCTCTATTCCCAGCGCTATCGCTCAGGCGAGTGGTCCTGCCTTGAAAGCATCGTCCACCGCTTCCTCTCCAGCCTGCCGGCCGACCTTCCCAGGCCAAAGACCAGCTGCCTTGCTGTCGCCGGCCCCGTGCAGAACGGCACAGCCACACTCACCAATCTGCCTTGGGTTCTGAGCGAAACGCTGCTGTGTGATGCCACGGGACTCAAGCATCTCGAGCTGGTGAACGACTTTGCAGTGCTCATTCACGGCCTGCCCCATCTGGATGATCAGCAACAAGTCGTTCTGCAGGGTGGTCATCCCTCTCGTTCAGCAGCCCTGCCCCAGGGGGGGGCAGTGGCGGTTGTCGGTGCCGGAACAGGACTAGGAATGGCCCGCGGAATTCCTGGCCCGCATGGTTGGCTGGCCGTGGCCAGCGAAGGTGGGCATCGAGAATTCGCTGCCCGCACAGAGGACGAATGGCAGCTGGCTTCATGGCTCAAGGCTGACCTTGATCTCGATCGCCTGTCCGTGGAGCGCATCGTCAGTGGAACCGGCCTCGGCCATGTGATGCGTTGGCGGCTGCAACAACCGGATGGAGACGGCCACCCACTGCAGCAGGCAGCTGAGGCCTGGCGAAGCAAACCGGTGGATGCAAAGGAGTACCAAGACCTGCCGGCCCTCACCGATCAGGCTGCGCAAAGCGGTGATCCCTTGGCCCGCCATGCTCTCGACCTATGGCTCGGGGCCTATGGCTCAGTCGCCGGCGATCTGGCCCTGCAGGAACTCTGCAGCGGCGGGCTGTGGATTGGCGGAGGCACCGCCGCCAAGCACCTGAAGGGACTGCAGTCCGCCACCTTTCTTGAACCCATGCGCCGCAAAGGACGCTTCCGCGCCTTCATCGACGGGCTCCGTGTTCATGCTGTGATCGATGCGAATGCGGGCCGATTTAGCGCAGCGTGCAGAGCTCGGGATCTCGCGGCTGAGATCGAATCCACCTAGCAACGTTGGTGGCCACGATCGTCAAGCGGCGGCCACTCAGGTGAGACACTGGCTTGAACAGAACAGCAGGGATGGTGCAACCACGCATTGGCCAATCGGTGGTTGTTGATGTTCCTGCCACCTCAGCCAATATCGGCCCTGGATTTGATTGCCTCGGTGCCGCACTCGATCTCAACAACCGGTTCACGATGCGCCGGATCGAGGGAGATGGAGAACGGTTTGAGCTGATCATCGAAGGACAGGAAGGCAGTCATCTAAGGGGTGGCCCCGACAACCTCGTCTATCGCGCTGCCCAGAGGGTCTGGAAAGCTGCTGGTGAAGAACCAGTCGGACTCGAAGCGCGCGTACGTCTAGCGGTGCCGCCAGCGCGAGGGCTTGGCAGCAGTGCCACAGCGATCGTGGCAGGCCTAGTGGGGGCCAATGCACTGGTTGGCGAACCCCTGAGCCGCGAAAAGTTGCTCGAGCTGGCGATTGATATCGAAGGGCATCCCGACAATGTGGTTCCATCCCTCCTCGGTGGTCTCTGCATGACGGCGAAGGCCGCATCCCAGCGCTGGAGGGTTGTGCGCTGTGAATGGGTGCCCACGGTGAAAGCGGTGGTGGCCATCCCATCCATACGACTGAGCACCAGCGAAGCGCGCAGAGCCATGCCCAAAAACATTCCGTTGGGGGATGCCGTTGTCAATCTGGGTGCCCTGACGCTTCTCCTGCAAGGACTGCGCACCGGCAACGGCGATCTGATCGCAGACGGCATGCACGATCGACTGCATGAGCCCTACCGCTGGCGGCTGATCAAAGGCGGACAGGAGGTTCGCGAAGCCGCACTCAAAGCAGGAGCCTGGGGCTGCGCCATCAGCGGAGCGGGCCCCAGCGTTCTGGCCCTTTGCTCCGAAGAGGTCGGTGCCGCCGTTAGTCAGGCGATGGTCCGGGCGTGGGAAGCCGCGGGTGTTGCCAGTCGAGCACCACTACTGAACCTTCAGACCACAGGCAGCCACTGGCATCCCATGGAATCTGAGTAGATTTACTCAGTTCTGGGCGAGGCCCTGATAGGTTCAACATCCATTAGATGGATGCCATGGACGTCAATCTCCCGCTGATTGCCGCGTCCGATGCCACGTTTCCCTGGCTTTCGCTGATCATCCTGCTCCCGGCAGCTGCTGCCCTGGTGATGCCGCTGCTGCCGGGCGATGAGAGCAATCCCTCACCCTGGCCCCGCAACCTCGCCTTGGGTGTTCTGGCAGTCGACTTTGCCCTGATGCTGGTGGCCTTCAGCCGCCATTTCAACCCACAGGACCCCTCACTCCAATTGGTGGAGCGTCTCAACTGGGTGCCGGCCATTGGCCTGGAATGGTCAGTCGGGGCCGACGGTCTATCGATGCCTCTGGTGGTTTTGAGTGGCCTGGTGACCATGCTCTCGGTGGCAGCGAGCTGGAAGGTTGAGCACAAAGCCAAGCTCTACTTCGGCCTGCTGCTCGTTCAGGCCGCCGCCCAAGCCCTGGTCTTCCTCTCCCAGGACTTCCTCTTGTTCTTCCTGGCCTGGGAACTGGAACTGGTCCCGGTGTATCTGCTGATCGCCGTTTGGGGAGGTCAGAACCGCCAATACGCCGCCACAAAATTCATTCTCTATACAGCCCTGGCCTCACTGCTGATCTTGATCAGCGGCCTGGCACTGGCTCTTTCCGGTGACCAGTTCACGCTCAACCTGAGCGAACTGGCCCAACGCTCTCCTGGCGGCACCTTCGGGCTGCTCTGTTACTTGGGCTTCCTGGTGGGATTCGGCGTGAAATTACCGATGTTCCCTCTCCATACCTGGTTACCTGATGCCCACGGCGAAGCCAACGCTCCGGTCTCCATGCTGCTGGCTGGAGTGCTGCTCAAAATGGGCGGCTATGCCTTACTGCGCTTCAACGTGCAAATGCTGCCGGATGCCCACTTGGTCCTGGCACCTGCTCTGATCGTGCTGGGGATTGTCAACATCATCTATGGCGCACTCAACGCCTTTGCTCAGGACAACGTCAAACGTCGGATCGCTTGTAGCTCGGTCAGCCATATGGGCTTCGTCCTAGTCGGCATTGGAGCAATCGACGCCCTCAGCATCAGCGGAGCGATGCTGCAGATGATCAGCCATGGCCTGATCGCCGCGGCAATGTTCTTTGTGACCGGCAGCTTCTACGAACGCACCAAGACCCTCTCCATTCCGAACATGGGAGGACTCGCAAAAGTGCTGCCAATCACCTTCGCGTTTTTCCTCACAAGCTCACTGGCATCGCTGGCATTGCCTGGGATGAGTGGCTTCATCAGCGAGATCACTATCTTCCTGGGCATTACCAGCCAAACCACCTTTACGACAGGCTTCCGAGCGATCACGATTGTGGCCGCAGCCATTGGTCTGGTGCTCACCCCCATCTATTTGCTGTCGATGTGTCGCCGCGTCTTCTTTGGGCCACGGATTCCTGCTCTGGCCTTTGTGGGCGATATGAATCCGCGTGAGCTCGTGATCGGCCTCACCCTGCTAGTGCCCACACTCACCATCGGCATCTGGCCCAGGGTGGCGATGGATGTCTACGAGGCTTCCACCGATGCTCTCGCCAGCACGCTGTCAACCCATAGCCTGATCGCGCTCCACAATCTTCTGCCCCTGGGCTGAAGCGATACGGCATGACCAGCACCAGCCAGCCGGCTCTCCTCACGGGCCGGGGTCTTCCTGACTACGCGGCAATCACCCCTGAAGCGGTGGGAGAACATCTACCAGGTCTGCTGCGAAGACTGGAGGAGCAACTGGTGTCTCTGGAGACCAGCCTCAAGCACAAGCTCGGCCAGGCAGAACCGATCAGCTGGGCTGATGTGATGCCACCGATGCAGGGCATTGGGGAGCAGCTGCGCTGGAGCTGGGGTGTGGTCACCCACCTGAATGGCGTCTGCAACTCCCCGGAATTGCGCGAAGCCCATGCACGCCAACAGCCTGAGGTGGTGCGCTTCGGCAACCGGATGGGCCAGAGCTCGATCCTGCATCAAGCTCTCGAACAATTACGCCATCATCCAGCCCAGTCGCTAGATCCCACCCAAGTGCGGATCGTCGATGCTGAGTTGCTCTCGATGCAGCAGAGGGGGGTTGGTCTTCAAGGCGACGACCAGACGGCCTTCAACCAAGCCAGCGAGCAGCTGGCCGAGTTGTCAACCCAGTTCAGCAACCACGTCCTTGATGCCACCCAAGCCTGGAGCTTGGTGCTCCACGACCTGGATGAGGTCGCCGGGCTTCCATCACGCGCTCTCGACACCCTCGCTTCTGCGGCTCGGGATGCCGATGATCGTCACCGTGACGGCAGCGAAGCAAGCGCAGAACGCGGCCCATGGAGGCTGGGCCTCGACATGCCCCGCTACATCCCCTTTCTGACCTATGCCGATCATCGAGATCTAAGAGAAACCCTCTACAAAGCCCATGTGGGACGCGCAAGCAGTGGCGATCTCGACAACACACCCCTGATTGAATCAATCCTCAGCCTGCGGGCTGATCAGGCCCAAAGGCTGGATTATGCCCACTGGGCCGAACTCAGTCTGGCCAGCAAAATGGCAGACAATGTCGACAGCGTTGAAGCTCTACTTGAAGAGCTGCGCGCTGCGGCCAAGCCAGCCGCCGAAAGGGAGATCGACGCCCTGCGGGACTGTGCCCATCGCCACCAGGCACCGGAAGCGGACTGCCTGGCCCCTTGGGATGTCACCTACTGGGCCGAAAAGCTGCGCCAGGAACAGTTTGATCTCAATCAAGAAGCTCTGCGCCCATGGTTCCCTCTGCCTCAGGTCCTTGAGGGGCTATTCGGACTGTGCGAGCGCCTGTTCTCAATCCGGATCGAGGCCGCTGATGGGGAGGCGCCGATCTGGCATCCGGATGTGCGTTTTTTCCGCGTCTGCGAGCAGGACGGCACAGCCTTAGCAGCCTTTTATCTCGATCCCTACAGCCGTCCATCCAGCAAACGTGGCGGTGCATGGATGGATGAATGCCTCAATCGTTCCCGCAGCGAATCAGGCGAGATGACCTTGCCAGTGGCTTATCTGATCTGCAATCAGACCCCTCCCACGGACAACACCCCAAGCCTGATGAGCTTTGAAGAGGTGGAAACCCTCTTCCATGAGTTTGGCCATGGCCTTCAACACATGCTCACCACCGTGGAGTATCCCCAGGCCGCGGGCATCAACAACGTCGAATGGGATGCCGTGGAGCTGCCCTCCCAGTTCATGGAGAACTGGTGTCTCGACCGCGCCACCTTGATGGGAATGGCCCGGCACTGGCAGACCGGTGAACCCCTGCCTGACTCCGACTTTCAAAAACTGCTGCAGGCGCGCACATTCATGGCAGGGTGCGCAACGCTTCGCCAGGTGCACTTCGCACTCACGGATCTACGCCTACACAGCCAATGGTCGAAGCAGCTCGGGATAAGTCCGGATCAGCTGCGCAGGCAACTTGCTGCCTCCACCACAGTGATGCCGCCGATCGCAGAGGATCACTTCCTCTGCGCCTTTGGCCACATCTTTGCCGGTGGCTATTCCTCTGGCTATTACTCCTACAAGTGGGCTGAAGTGCTCAGCGCCGATGCCTTCGCCGCCTTCGAAGAAGTTGGCCTCGACCAGGAGGAGCAAGTGCAGTCGACCGGTCAGCGTTTCCGCAACACCGTGCTCAGCCTCGGCGGCAGCCGATCGCCCGCCGAGGTTTATGCCGAATTCCGAGGACGCGCCGCCAGCACTGATGCTCTGATCCGCCATTCAGGACTCACCCCCTCTGCGCCAACAGCCTGAGCCGCCAACCATGACGGAGCAGGGATCGGGATCAAACCATGACCCCCTCGCCATCTCTGATGCTTGGGGGCACCAGGCTGATGATCAGATTGAAGCGGCAGCCCTCATCAGCTTCGAGGCAGCACTGGAAACAAGCTGGCTGCGTCGAGGCATCAGCCGTGAAGCCTTCCTGTCTGAACTGCTCAGGGATCTGCATCAGCGCCACCTGATCCCCCTGCTCGCCATCCTTCCCCGCAAATGGAAGCAAACTTCAGCTGTCCTCCCAGACCATCTCCGCGGTCTGGGGGCCGTGCTTGAGGGAGGACTGATCAGCCCCCTGATGCTGGCGGCCCTGGCCGACGACCTTCAGCACCTGATCCCCGCAACAGAGGCGACCCAGCCGTCAAGAGCTGACGCCCTCCAGAAATGGTCTGCGCTCACGATCCAAGCCAGCGAGACAGCCCATCTGCTGCCAGGCTCCCTGGAGGCCTGGCGCAGGCAAGCCAAACAGTTGCCGGATTCAGCCAGGGAAGGGAACAACAGCTCATCCGATGCGCGTTCAGGACTGCGCAGCCTGGGCGCGGGGTTGGTCTGGCGAAACCACGGATTGCAGCATCGACAGACCGCCGAAAGCCGCTGGAGCAACACGCTCCTGGCCCAGGTGCTCAACGCCCTGGGATCGAACCGACTGCTCAAGAGCGCAGGCTGCTACGGCAGCCGGTCAGCCCCTTTCAGCTTCGAGGGCACGACCAGCCCCCGTGAGCTGATTGCCCTCCTGAGCGATCGTGGCTGGACCTGCAGAGCTCGCATCCGAGCCAGTGTCGCCAGCTTCGGAATGGGGGCCAGCTGTCCCAACGACCCGAAGACAGGCAGCGCCTGGAGTCAGGTGCCCCTTGGGGTGGCTTACCGCACAGGATTGCTACGCCAAGACCAAGAGCTGGAAGCGCTGCTGCCTCACTGCAGCTTCGAACTGGAGCTGATACCGCCGGATGGAACAGCCTGCACGTTGCTGCAGTACTACCAGAGCACTGAGGGGCTGAATGGCTGGGCCGCCATGAACGACTTGCATCGCCCCTGGCAGAACGATCGCGCCAATGGAACTGTCGCCTACCCGGGGCAGGTATTCAGGGCTGGGCAACTCTTGCTAGCCCTCGACCTCTGCGACCTGATGGCTGCGGTACACAACACGGCTGCCGACCTGGGCCATCTGCACGCCGGGGGCTATGGAGCCCTGGGATTCTGCATTGATTCAACAGCTCTACTCGAGCAGGCGCTAACGGGACGCAGTCATTTGTTCCCACTCACCCTGGGCGGACTCTGGCGTGAACGCCTCCACAGACAACTCGATCAACTGCTCCAGGATGGTTTGAACCCGGGCATTGGCAACGATGCTGAGGACTGCGTTGCCCGCTATCGGAACGCTCTTCGGGCCCTGCCCTCAGATCTGATCCTGCAAGGTGATGCCTGTGCTCCAGCGCTCGAGCGCCTGGTTGCCAGCCAACCCCGCCATAGCCCCTTCCATGTAGTCCGTCGCCTCAACGGGGAGGACAGTCTCACCCCGCCTGCGTGAGCGCCAGCTCACTGCAAATGGCTGCCACCACCTTGTCGCGATAGTCCCGACTGAACGGCCCGGAATTGCCGTTGTGGCTCATCGCAGGAATCTCGTAACGATGCAGACGTCCATAGGTCAGCCAACGATTCCAATTCGAGAGCGGAAGCAGAGGAAGTCTTCCCGGGTAAGCGATCCTGCCGAGGGCAGCCACAGGATCCTTGGAACCCACCACCATCGACACGTGCTCAAGCGTCTCCAGATCACCATTGCCGCTGAACACCCCGCAGACGGTGATCACATGTACAGGCACATGGCATAACTTCTGAAGCATGGCCGCCGCGCCGATGGCCATCTCGCCTCCTCCGCTGTAGCCAACAAGAACGACGCGGCTGGCTCGACTGGGATGGAAGCCGATGGCAGCTAAACGTCTGGCGATCTTCAATGCCAATTCGTAATTCATCACCGGGCCGTAACGCCGGTCCGATGAAATCCCCACCTTGATGACGTTGTTGGCTTGCACACAGAAGGAGCAGAGAAATCGCACCCAGCCATTGGGATGGTGCTCCTGAAGTGAAAAGAGGCGTTGCCAAAACCAGTGGGCAAACGGAGTGGATTTCAGGCCAACAGGGGTAATTGTGTAGGCCTCAATCCCCTTAACCAACAAAGAATCACGGTCGATCGCCTGCTCCAGATGCTGCAGAAATTCACTCACGCGCGGCGGATGATCCTCCTCGCTCTGATGAATGCCATCGAGATACACCAGATAGTGCCGGTGACCAGAAGTATTGGGATCCAAGGCAGGAAAAAGATCTCGGGGATCCGGCAACCCCCGCATCCAACCTTCCCAGAAGACGAAGTCCACCATCACCGAATACACCCCCACCAAGGCCACCACCACCACCACCAGAGCGCCAGCCATGATCAACAGCTCACGGATGGACTCAGGCTTGAGCAGGATTGCGGCGTCTTGGCGAACCGCACTCACCCCGAGGAACGCCAACACCGAGGTGATCAGGAGGAGGATCACCACCACTCTCCAGCCCAAGCGCAGATGGTTGCGGTGATGCTGAATGGCCGCGCTGGGCTCCATCATCTGCCCACCTCGCGCGCCAGGGTGTTGTAACTGGTTCGCCAGCGCTGGGCAAACACCAGAGCAATCAGCACCAGTGCCAACACAAAACCAGGAAGAGATACAACAAGGCCTTCCTGAAGAGGGATGCCGTAGTGGACCTGAAGCAACAGCATCACGTTGAGGTGAATCCAAGCCAACAGCGTGACGGCGATCAAATCACTGATGTAGGGGGCCGCAACAAGCACGTAGAACAATCCGGGCCACAGGGCCGCCCCCATGCGATTGGCCATCATGATCGGCTGCGGTGGAACATGTTCCATCAACGTCAACATCAAGCTATGGCAAAGAATTCCAAGACTTAGAGCCAGGCTGAGAACAAGGGCATCAAGCACCATTTGCAGCGCGATCTGGCGAAGACAGAGTCGATTCGCCAAAAGCGAAAACAAATGCGAGGCCGACATGGAAAGGCCAACGCCGATCACCAAACCAAGGCCCGTGTCCATGGCCAGCATGGTCTGAACCATGGACTCGAGCAAAGCGCTGAGCGGAAATCCCACAGGATCAAGCACGACGCATTTCCGGACGATTCACGATCCAAATCACCATGATCGACAACACCGCACAGTAGAAACACCAAACAGAATTGAAGGTGGCGCTGTACGTCAGCCAGGTCAGAAAAATCGAGACAAAGATGAGAACACCAAACAATTTCACAGCCCTATCACTTACCGCCAAAAGGGGCAAAACGATGAAGCCCCAATAAAGCAGTTCACCAAGAGGTGAGCGGGTGTTAACGAAGTCATGCCAGATGCTGCCAAGACCACTGAGGTCATACAGCAATCTGCCTGTACTGTGAACTGAAGGCTGCACAGCCGGCATATTGAAAAGGAACGGGGCATAAAAGATAATCCCCAGCACCGATGCAACAATCGCCACCCATTTCAAACGACTCTGCAGCCGGCGAGAGTCAGTACTGCGGCTAATACACCATGCACTCCATGGGATCCAGATCATCCAGAAGCAATAAGCAAAGAAAAGAAAGCCCAGGGCGCCAAAGGTTGCTAGTGGTTCCATTGGCGGAGCCGATCCATTACCGATGGCCGTCCACTCCAATCCTTCAACAAACTGTTGCACCCCGAAAAAGAAAGGAACCAGTGCAAGAGGTTTATATCCAGGGCGTTCAGCATTGGAGGCCAGATGATGGGAGTAGAGACCAAGGGGCATCAAAACCGCCGATGCCGTAAAACTGGCTGAAGCCGAAAAACACATCGGTTGCGATAGGAAAGCTTGGTTTCAGTGTGTCCACGTTGCAGCGAATTGCCATTCAATCCTTCAGGATCGTTTGCATCAAGATTTCAAGCGATAAAGGGTGTGCCATCAGCTGCTGATGGGTCAGCACCGGCACCGCTTGCTGCGTTCCCATTGGCAGCACGGCCTGCCAACCAGGAACCACCATCAGATCCCAGCGGCAGAAGAAACTCGCGCATTCCACACGTTCCAAGGCCGTGAGATCGGCATTGAGGTGGTTAAGAAGGGGACTTCCTCGTTTCATATCTGCGAGACCGGCAAACAGCCAGCGCGGAATCCATTGAGCCGTCACCGTGCCTTGCTGAGGACTTCCCACGCTGATGAACCGACGGCAACGCCTGGACCCACCAAAGTCCTGAAGCCAAACGCGACCGATGACACCACCCATCGAAAAGCCAAGGAGGTCGATCTCCTGATCACCCCAGCGAGCGCTAATGCGCTGGTCGAGCTGTCGAGCAAGATCCGCCAGGGGAACCGCCCCGAGACGATGGGGGAGGTGAGGCACCAGCAGCGAGATCTGATGCTGCTGAAGACGGTGAATCAGGCGCCGAAACAGGTGCGGCGTGTCCCACAGTCCATGCACCAGAACCAGGGGTCTGGAGTCGTTCACACCGTCCAGTGGCGATGGCGTTCAACGGCAACCGTACCCCCGAATCCAGGGATCGGCGCCGAACATTTGCGCAGAAGAACGCGCATGGGCACCGGTCCGTAGAGCTCTTCGAGTAACGCCAACACCCGCTCACTGAAATGCTCAATGGTCTGACACTGAAGCGTGGTGGCCAGCGACTGGACAGCCTGCACCGCAAGGCTGTAGTCAGCGGAACTGGCGAGATCGTCGTTGCGAGCGGCATCGCCCAAATCAAGCCTCATGCTCAGATCCAACGAAAACCATTGGCCATCGCGGCGCTCGTGATCGAGCACACCGACATGGGCCCAGACCCGCAGGTCAGAGATATGGAGGGCGTCCTTCAAAGCTTCAGCGGAAAAAGCGGGCAGGGATTAAGGCGGGAACCGTCAAACCGGCAGATCCCGATGAATGAACTGACACTCCCCTGTCGCGAAGTCTGCAGCGGTATGGCCATCGCCACGGAGGCGGTAGCGGTAGGTCACCAGGCCCTCCAGTCCGACGGGCCCGCGGGGAGGAAGGGTCTGGGTGCTGATACCCACCTCAGCACCGAAGCCGTAACGGAAACCATCGGCAAAACGCGTGGAGCAGTTGTGATAGACCCCCGCACTGTCGACCGCGCGCAGGAAACGCTCTGCAGTCGTGCTATTCGCGGTGGCGATCGCTTCGGTGTGGCGAGAGCCATGGCGGCGGATGTGCTCCAGAGCCGTCTCCAGATCAGGCACCACCCGCACGGCAAGGATCAGATCGAGATATTCGCAATCCCAGTCGGCCTCAGCGGCGGGATGGGTCACACCCAGAGCCATGCAGGCCTGATCACCGCGCAGTTCGACCCCAACACCCGCAAAGGCGGGAATGGCGTCCTTCAGAAAACGTTCGGCGATCGCCTCATGCACCAGAAGCGTTTCAATCGCATTGCAAGCGGCGGGGTACTGGGTCTTGCTGTCAATGGCGATGCGCAGAGCCTGGCCACAATCCGCCTCAGCATCAACGTAGAGATGGCAGACCCCATCAGCGTGGCCAAGCACGGGGATGCGGGTGTTGTCCTGAATGAAGCGCACCAGCTCATTGCTGCCGCGGGGAATGATCAGATCCACCAATCCATCCAGCCGAAGCAGGGCCAGACTTTCCTGACGCGTGGTCAGCAGAGCGAGAGCATCAGCGCTCACCACCGAGTGAGCCAGGCCCTCCTGCAAGGCTGCCATCACCGCCTGATTGGTGCGGTTGGCTTCGCTGCCTCCCTTGAGGATGGCCCCGTTACCGGAGCGGATCGCCAGGGACGCGATCTGGATGACGGCGTCGGGGCGGGCCTCAAAGATCACTCCAAGTACACCCAGAGGCACCGTGATGCGCTCCAGCACAAGTCGGTCGCTCAGCTCCCGATGCAATTGCCTGGATCCGAGTGGATCCTGCAGGTGAGCCACCTGCCTCACGCCCTCAATAGCCCCGACGAGCTTGACCTGATCCAGCTTGAGCCTGGCCACCAATGCCGGAGCCAGACCTTCAGCCGCAGCCTGCTCAAGATCGGCGGCATTCGCAGCTGCGATCCGATCTCCATGGGCCTGAAGGGCTGCGGCCATCGCCGCAAGGGCCTCCTGACGCTGCTGATCCGTGGTCTGCCCCAGATCGATGGCGGCGCGGCGAACCCCCGTTGCCAGGCGCAGTAGCTCAGCGGACGGTTCGGGCACAGCCTGGCTGGTCATCGTCACGAGTGGGATCTGCGATGCATCATCCCGTTTCACGGGGCAATGCCGAAGCTGAGCCCGTCGGCAGACAGCTCAGGCCAGTCGGTCTAAGGCCAGACGAGCAGCGCCAAGGCGGCCTGCACCGTTACCGAGAGCACAGGCCTCGATGCACAGCCCTTCACGACTGACAGCCTGCACCCTCTCCTCCACCTCGCGACGCACAGCCGGCAGGAAATGCTCCGAGGCAGCTGCCAGCCCACCACCGAGCAGCACCCGTTGCGGGGTGAAGAGGTACACCAGTGAGCTGATCCCCACCCCAAGGGTGCGGCCGTAATCCGACCACACCCCACGCGCCTCCACATCTCCGTCCGAAGCCCGACGGGCAAGCTCAGCTGGATCCCCATCCCACAGCCTGCGCAAAGCGGCGATGCTGGCGAACTGCTCAAGGCTGCCTCGATTGCCGCTGTTGCAGGACAACCCATTCGGGTCAATGCTGATCAGCCCCGGTTCCGCAGCAGCACCGTTATGGCCGGTGAACAGCGTTCCACCCAGCATCACGCCACCCCCCACACCGGTGCCGAGAGTGAGCAAGACCACGTCTGTGCAGTCACGGGCAGCCCCAGACCAGGCTTCTCCCACCAAGGCGCAATTGCCATCGTTGGCCAGGGTGACCCTGCGCTGGAGACGGGGCTCCAGCCAGTCCGCCAGTGGCACCTCTTCCCAGCCAGGCAGGTTGATGCACACCCGAGCCACCCGCGCCGCTGCATCCATCGGCCCTGGCAGACCGACACCCACCAGAGAGGCACAGCGATCAGGATCCAGCTGGTCAATCGCCTCGCAGAGCGCCATGCAAATGGCCCCGGGCATGGCCGGCTGCGGAGTGGGGATCTGCTTTTGCGCCAACAACAACCCCTCACGATTGAAGCGCGCCAGCTTGATCGCCGTGCCCCCCAAATCCACCCCGATCACCTGCTCAGCCGATGCCATGGTCAGAAGCGGAAGAACACCTGGAACTGGCTCTGCCAGGTGCCCTGACTGTCAACCGAGCCTGACAAGCTGAGATTGGGATTGATCTGATAAGAGAGCGTCCCCTGGGGGGGGATGTCATTGCGATTGGGGGCTGCGAGCACCGAGAAATTGAAGCGGTCAGTGACGTCAATTCCCAGTTCGGTCACCAGAGCCAACTGAGGTGGCACCTGGCCAGACACACGCTCTTGCTCATCCTGTATCTGTGGCGTGACGTAGGTGGGATACAGAGCGAACTGAAGCCGCTGGCTGAAGGCATCCGTGAGCGTACCGATCACGGGAGTGAGCAACGACTGACCCAGCAATGCCGCCAGCGCGGTTCCCCCTCCAGCACTGGAGAGGCCAGCAAGCGAGTTGCCACCAATCAGCCCGAGGAGCTGGGCGCGGGGCATCGGAGGGGAACTACGCAGCGTGAAGTTGTCGGCGAGACGATCTGCAGGGCCACTGGCTTCCACCATCACCTTCACAAGTCTGAGCTCACCACCAGCGCCAAGACTGCCGCTGCCATTGGTATCAAAAATGTTGGTGGATGCGGAGTTGTTACCGGTGCCGATACTCACACTGTCTGAAACGCGGCTGGAGAGAGCCACGTCGACATAGGGGATCAGCCCCATCGAAGGAGTGAAGATGGCCACGTTGGCCGCACGGCGATCGAGCTGAAAGCTGGTGGTAAAGAAAGAGATGCGTCCAGTCAGCATCTGCACCACACCCTGAAGCTTGAGGCTGGGATCCAGTGCACCATTCAAGGTGAGTCGACCCTTGGTGGTGAAAGCGGCTACCGGCGCGACGGTGACCGCCAACTTCGGACCGAAGCTCACCCGCAGGTTGTTGAAACCCAATGCAGGCAGCTTGGGCATCGCAGCCTTCAGAGAGCGACTGGAGCTGGCCTCCACCTCTGGGCCCAAAAGCACCAGGGGCTTCTGAAAATCCCATTGATCCTCAAGCAAGGTGTTGAAGGCCACGGGCTGGCTTGCCGATTCCTGCCCTCCGTCAGCACGCTGCAAGCGCTTCCTTGAGAACAACGAGGGGGACGGCCGGATCGTGCCATTGCTGATCGCCAGTGCGCCACCGATCCGCGGACGCACCAGCGCACCGTTGACATTGAGATCCGCAGTGACCTCAACATCGGCAATCGGCAGATTGAGACGGGTCTTGCTGAGGGACAGAACGAGGGGCTGAGGCTCAGGCAGTGCGGTGAATAAACCAAGGCCGCCCTTGCCCTCCAAGCGTCCCTTTTTGCCAACCCGAGCTGTCAGCGACTGAACCTCAAGTCGGTTGAAATCAAAGACGACAGAGGTATTGAAGTCACTGATGTCCTGCTTTTCAAGCTGGAACCCACCCTTGTCGACCACCAGGAAACCGTTCGCCTGCGGCTGCGTGAGAGTGCCGCTCAAAATCAGACGAAGGCGGGCATCACCTTTCGTCCATACGAGGCGATCATTGGTGAAACCCGTGAGGAAGCGAAGACCGTCGCCACGGGTAACCACGCGCACATCGAGAGCACTCGACGGTTCCAAGGGGACCTGTCCGGTCACCACGACAGCCTGCTCAGCCGACTCATCACGCAGGGCCAGATCCAGCAGCAATGCGTTCGCGGCCAAGGTGATCTGACCCTTGTCGAGGGTGAGGCGATGGGCACCGATCCGGGCATCTTCAAGAGCCAGTTCCGTCGTCAGCTCAGGAGCTCCATCACCAAGGCGATAGCGTCCCGAAAGACCTATGGCCCCGAGCAACGCAGGGGGAACCGGTGCCACGAGCGCGAGCAGAGAGAAGGGCAGATGCTCCAACGAGACGTGTCCTTCACCCGACCCAATCGGACCGCTGATCCTGGCGACGAACGGTTCGATTTGCAAAGCATGATCAACGTCATCGCCTTCCACCCAGAGGTGGCCGCTGGCCTTGAGTTCAAGATTGAGGTCAGCCAGATGGTCTCCACTCAGGCTGATGCGGGCATCGATCTGACCGCGCAGATCCTCGGGATGGAAGGCGGAGCGATTGCGGACCTTCTGCTCGTGCGCGATGAGGTCTTGCTGCACCACTTTTAAAGCCTGAAGCTGTCCATTCAGCGACCCACCAAAGGTGTTCACAAGCAGGGTGCCGAGATCCTCCGCCCTGCCCTCTTCGACAGGGCGGTCATCGGTGAGGTTCGTGAGGCTGAGCACACCGCGTGTCAGCCATCGAGCACTGAGGCCAAGGGCATCCACCTCAGCATCCAGGCCAGCACCCAAACGACCTTCGGCCTTGAGCAGCACTTGGCCGGAATCAGGCGGAAGCAATTCACCTGTGAGTTGATACCGGCGGTTGCTGTAGGTGCCCTGAAGCTGGGCCTGACGAAGCTGAACACCGAGCAGTCCCGGACGGTCAAAGGTGAGGTTTCCCTCCATGGCAAGAGGCTGCAGTCCGAGCGTGCCCTCCCCAGACAAGCGGCCATACAGTCCCTCGAACCGGCCCTTCGGCGGCAGGGCTACTTCCAAGCCATCCAACGGCAGACGCCGCGCCTGCCATCGATAGGACGCCGGAGTGCCAGCAAGGCTGAGCTCGCCCCCCTGACGCACCAACGTGACTGTGGTTGGAAGCCAGTTGCGCCCGAGCCTGGCCTGAAGAGATCCTCCGATCACAGCATCTGCGGCGGTCATGCTTAACCGACCACCTCCGCCGGGACCGCCCTCAAAGCGCCCCTGCCACACTTCAGCCAGGCGAAGGCGTCCAGCTTCCGGAGTCACCAGCTGAAGATCGAGATCAGGGCGCAGGGCGTTCAACGGACCGCTCAGCTCACCGAAGGCCGAGAAGCGGCCCGCCATCGAGGTGCCGACGATGGGTCCAAGCCGCGCCAGGGAGAAGTCCTTGAGTTGCAGACCCGCCTTGAGGGGGCCCAGCTGCAGACGCCTACCCGTGAGTCGCAGCGGCAGCACCGCCTGGGCCTGGAGGTCAGGGCTGCTGAAACGATCCAAGCGAACCAGGCCCTTGGCCACATCCCAGTCGGCCTTCAGGGACCAGTCCTGCAGCAAAGGATTGGCGCGTTGGCCAAGGGTCAGGCTGAACTGAGGCTTGGTCGTTGGCCCACTGAGGCGAACGCTGCCGCGCACAGGAGTGTTGGCGCCAAGCAGCTCGGGCACCAGCGACAGCTGACTCCAGGCTGATCCGGCCATCTCAAGCTGCTGGCTGGCCACTCCCATGCGGGGGTAAAGCCCGCCAGCGGCCCTGAGTTTGAGCCCGGGCCCGTGAAGATCCAGGCGATCAAGGCTGGCGGTGATTGCCTCTTGGTCACTCCAGTCGCCGCTCAGCTCCAGATCGAGCTTGAGTGGCCCCTTCAAGGCAACGGAGGGAGGCAGGCTCCAACGCCCGCCGATCCGCAGTCGAGGTTGATGCCAAGGCCCCTTGAGATCAGCACGGAGCTGACGGTCATTGCCAGGTTCCTCAAGATTCAGGTGCAGATTGAAGGACCGGTTGAGCGCCACATCGCCTTGCAAGGAGGCCTGATAAGCACCAAAGCTCCAGGGGCTTCGCGGCAGCGTCAGCCGATCGCCTTGACAACTGATCTGTAACTGAGGGCTACGAAGCGGTGCCTGCAGAGCCGGTGAGTTCATTGCGAACCCAACCAAAGAGATCCCTCCATCGCAACGGGCCTTGCCGGCCTGCCAGCCAAGCCGGAGGTCCCCCCCCAATTGCCCCTGAAGTGAGACCTCACTAGCGGGTGGGATCAACCCCTGGATGGACTGAAGACGCAGCTTCTCAATCCGAGCCTGAAGATCGAATTGAGGGTCTCGCCAGCGTCCCTTCAGGCGCATCGCCACCTTGCCCTGCTGGGGGAGAGTCAGCTGAACGGCCGAATCAGCCCAGGACTGATCCAAATGCACATCAGCACGACCCGCTGCCCGCAGCGTCAGGTCCGCAGGCTGAATCCTGATCTGGGCCGGATCCAGAAGACGGATCAAGAGATCCAGCTTCGGAGGAGGCTGATCACCGGCAGGGCCGGGCACCCAGTAGGCCCCCTCGGCATTGCGACGCAAATCAACTCGTACGCCACGCAACTTGACCACCGCCACTGGTTTCCAGCGACGCAGGCTGGCCAGTGGGGCCAAACCGACAGACACAGCGTCAACGGATGCGGTGGAGTCATCCAGCGAACCGCGAAGGACTTCGCTGGGGCCGAGGGAGACACCCCAGAGATGCAAGCCGTTGTAAGGACCAATCCGCAGGGGATGGCCAAGGGGCTTGGCAAGCTGCTGCTCAAGGCTGGGACGCATCCGCGCGACCACCGAGGCGGCGATGCGATCCGCACCGATCCAACAGAGTCCACCGGCAACGGTGAGGAGGACTCCCCTAGTCAGGAGCAGACGCGAGAGGGTCTGCGGTGGTGACCCACTGCCCATCGACCGCGTCAGTCCGTTCAGAAGTCAGCGCAATATAAGGAGCACAACCGCTGATCACCAGCCCATGAATCTGCCCCTGCTGCTTCAGAGTTCCACGGAATGGTTGGCCTGGAGCGGACTCGGCTTCGCTCTGGTCACAGCGATCGCCTTCGCAGCACGTTGGGGACTGCGATTCCGTCTAGTGGGAGTCACCAGCTTCACGCTTCTACTCGCCGTGAGCAGCTGGGCGTTCTCAGTGAGCTACACCCCGCCCGTGGCGATCGAAGGGGCTGTTAGGGCTCCGGTGGTGTTTGACAACGGCAACGATCTGGTGGTCGCGAAGGCATCACCAGAGATGGATCCTGACTCGGTCGATCCAACCCTGAAACAGCTGGCGGGGAATTTGCGTCCAGGTGGACGCAGCAGCGACGTGGTGGTCGTGCGCTTACGCCAGCTGCAACAGGCCGGCGACGGGTTGAGCAAACCAGTGATCCTCGGCCAGACCGAAGTGAAAACAAGAGCGACGGCGAGACTGAACAAAGGATGAGCCGCGAATCTCCACTTCAGGAGCTACCCCAGAGCTTCCGTGATGAGCAGCGGGAACTGGTGGCCGCAGGAATCGACACCTGGGGAGCGCTGCAGCAGCTCAGCGACCACCAGCTCAGCCAGCTCTCTCGCCGCGGCCGTGCCAGCGCCCGGAACTTCAAGCGGCTGAGGGGCATGGCCGAGCTGGTCTGCTGCCTGGATCTCGCACCGGCCGATGCCGCCCTGCTGATGCATGCAGGCCTGGCAACAGTGGCAGCACTTTCAGCGGCCTCACCCCAGGATGTCGTCACGCGTACGGGACGACTCGAACGCCAGCTCCGCAGTGGGAGACCACCAGTCGTGGATCTGGCAGTGGCCCAACGCTGGATCAAAGCCGCCCAAGCATGGCAACCAAGAAACTGACCCCAGAGCGCTGCAAAGCAGGCTGAATGCCACTTCAAATGCAGATAGTCCTTAGGGAGGGTGCATGCGCCATCTCCAAGCCTCGCTGCTGTTGTGCACCTTTGCGGCTGCAGCCACTGCGGCTGCTTCCAGCGCGGTCGCTGCACAGTCTTCACTTCTGGAAAGCGTCAAACGCAACCCCAGCGAAGCCAAAGCTTTGTGCCGGCAGTTCAAGCAGCTCAATGCCCAAGGGGTCTCCGCAACATCCACTACAGCCATCGCGGCTCTGGCCTCTCGGCGGAATCTGACGTCGCAAGACGCCGAGATTTTGGCCACGTATGTGATTGGGCTTCACTGCACGGATGTGTCCTAAGCGGTCCACCTCAACCTCACAATCCGGGCCCATTGATCCACGCTGATCACTCCCTGACGCTTGAAGACGGTGTCGATCTGATCGCAAGGATCTGGCAGCCATCAGGATCTGGCCCCTGGCCAGCTCTTCTGATGCGCCAGCCCTACGGACGAGCGATCGCCTCGACACCGACCTACACCCATCCTTCCTGGTGGGCCGAGCATGGATTTCTGGTTGTTGTTCAAGACGTACGTGGCCAGGGCGCTTCTGGGGGCTGCTTCCGTGGCTTTGAGCAAGAGGCAAGAGATACCACCGCCACCTTGAAGTGGCTGCGATCCCTGTCGCTATGCAACGGACGGATCGGGCTCTACGGCTTCTCCTACCAGGGATTCACCCAACTGGTGGCAGAGGAAGACACCCCTCCTCCCGACTGCCTTGCCCCGGCGATGACCGGTTTAAACGAACGGGAGCACTGGAGCTGCGAGGGGGGAGCCCACTGGTGGCACCTTGGACTGGGCTGGGGTCTTCAGCTCGCCGCTCTGCAAGCCCAACGCCGGGGGGACGCAAGCGCATGGGAGGCAATCCGCTGCAGCCTTGAAGGGAACCGGTACTGCCGTGACGGACTTGATCTACTGCGTCGGTATGACCCGGAAGGGATGGCAGTGCGCTGGCTCGATCGTTCCCCGGAGGATCCTGATGCTTGGACCTGCTATCAACCACCGACCAGCTGGCTGCGCCAGCCAATGCTGCTGATCGGTGGCTGGTGGGACCCCCATCTGCGCGGCGTCCTGGATCTGCATCGTCTCAGCCTGGAGGCAGGTGGTCAGCCAGATCTGCACATCGGCCCTGCGACCCACCTGAGATGGTGGCCAAACGCCCAGCAACTTCACCTGGACTTCTTCCAGCGCAACCTGATCGGCCCCTCTGCGTATCCATCCATCCAAGCGGAGGGGACCGTTCGCCACCGGGGAGCTGTCATGGCCTGGGACCTCTGCGAACAGCGCTGGTACTCCGTCACCGACGCCAGAAGCAGCAGCGGTGGACTGTGGCAACTGAGCGGCAGCTCCCTGGCCTGTCTTGATCCCAGTGCCGGTGAGTTGAGGGCCCTCTCCGCCGCCAGTCAAATCCCCGGCTCGTTGGCTGATACCAGCTCCATCGAGCAAAAGATCAACCGATCCAAGACTGTGATGTCCGAGACTGTGGTGATCGTCCATGATCCCTGGCGTGCCGCCCCGGCAATCGGTGGCCACCTCAGCCCCACCCCAGGCCCCTGTGATCGATCCGAGCTGGATGCCCGCAGCGATGTCGCCACGTTCACCACGGCTCCGCTGAGCCTCACCTGCCATCTGCGCGGCCGACCTATTTTGTCACTGCTGGCGGCTGCAGATCAATTGGGATTTGATCTATGCGTTGCCCTCTCCGTCTGTCCATCAGGTAGCGATCAGGTGCAGCAACTCAGCACTGGTGTTACCCGCGTGAGGGGCCTCAAGCTTGGCCAAGCGTCAAGCCAAACAGTGGCGCTGCAACCCCTCGAAGCCAGGCTGCAACAAGGAGATCGGTTGCGCATTTCGATTGCGGGAGCCTGTTGGCCTGCAATCGCGATCAACCCTGGCCATCCCGATAGTCCCTGTGGTGCCCCCAGCAGCGCATGCCGTGTCACCAGCATTGAACTGACTCTGAATCAATGCCAATTACGTTTTGAGCCACTGATCGATTCACCGGAACGCTGAACCTCCGGCAAACTGACGCCAAACATGCGTCGCCTTCACGCCGTGAACACCACAGCCTGCGTTCTCGCCCTCGCGCTCTGCAGCCCGATCGCATCCGTGATGCCGATGCACAGCAGTCAGGCTCTCGAGATCGCCCAGGCCGGAGCCGCTCCTACAACGACACTGACCGCCGCCCAAGCCACCCGCGCCGCGCGTGAGCTTCTGGAGGCCCTGAAAGCGCAGGATGCCGCTGGCATCTACGCCGGTTTATCAGCTCCTCTCCGCAACACGACCAACGAGCAAGCAGTGCGGACGAGGCTGCGCAACCGCCCATCCCTCAGTGACTATCGGATCAGCGCAATCTCCCGCGGCATGGATGACACCACCGTGGAAGCGGTGGCTGTGCTTGCCGATGGAAAAAAGGAGGCACCGCTCCTGCTGGTTCTCGACAATGAAGGGAAGCTGGTGGCTTGGAAATGGGTGGGCACGACTCTGCCCATCGAGCAGAGCGCTCTCAACTTTGTGCAGGACCTAAACGCGGAGCGATGGGTCGCCGCTCGCTCCTATCTCGATCTCGACTTTCAGAAGGAGATTGGCCCTCAAGACCTCAAGCGCAAATGGAGCAAACTTTCCCGGGTCCTGGGCGGCACGAAGCAGATCAAGAGCGCTCTCGTCGCAAGCCAAGGAGGCGAGCAACAGCTCGTGCTGGTCACGATCGAATTCGGCAAAGTGACCGACAATCTGTTTGTGATTTTCAACCGCGAAGGCCGAATCATCAACGTCGATTTCTCGGCCGATCTGGTCTGATCGGTTCAAGGGCTGGCAACCGACCGCAGGAACCAGGGCTTTTCCGCCTAAGCTCCCGGCCAATACTGCCTTTAGGTCATGGCTGCTGCGGTCCTCGACTGGATGATTGAGGATGGTCTGCGGCTGGCGGAATGCCGCCACGACCATCCGCTTTCCGTTCTCGGGCCCCAGACCACAGACAGCGGCTGGACTGTGCGTGCCTGGATGCCCGAAGCCGATCGTGTCGATCTGGTGGTGGATGGCGAGGTCATCAGCACCGCCACCCCCCACCACCCCTGGCTGTTTGAAGCGGAGCTGGCTCAAGATCCAGGTCAGGCCTATCGCCTGCAGGTGAGCCGTGGCGGCATCAGCCACGAGCAGAACGATCCCTGGGCGTTCAGGGATGAATGGATGGGCGAGATGGATCGTCATCTCTTCGCCGAAGGGAACCATCACCACATCTGGCGAAAGATGGGTGCCCATCTCACCACAATCGGCAACGTTGCCGGGGTGATGTTCTGCCTTTGGGCGCCCCACTCTCGCAGTGTGAGCGTGATCGGGGACCTCAATGGATGGGATGGGCGCCACCACCCCATGCAGCAGCGCAACGGGGGCATCTGGGAATTATTCGTTCCCGGTTTGAGCGAAGGAGCTCTCTACAAATATGAAATTCGCACCCAGGAAGGGCACTGTTATCAGAAGGCAGACCCCTATGGCTTCCGCCATGAGGTCCGTCCGGCTACCAGCTCATTGGTGTCCCGTCTCGACAACTTCCAGTGGACAGATTCCGCCTGGATGCATGAACGGGACCGTCGAAATGCTCTCGATCAACCGATCTCGGTCTATGAGATGCACATGGGCAGCTGGATTCATGCCGCTGCCGATCAACCCTTCATCGAAGCCGACGGAACTGCTCGCCCGCCCGTTCCTGCCGCGGACCTCAAACCCGGTGCCCGCCTTCTCACCTACCCGGAACTCGCGGATCGCGTCATCCCCTACGTGAAGGCACGCGGCTTCACGCATATCGAACTGATGCCGATCACCGAGCATCCCTTCGACGGTTCCTGGGGGTATCAGGTGACCGGTTGGTACGCCCCAACCAGTCGTTTCGGCAACCCCGATGAATTCCGCGCCTTCGTCGACCGATGCCATGCCGAAGGCATCGGCGTGATCATCGACTGGGTCCCTGGTCATTTCCCAAAAGACAGTCATGGCCTGGCGTTCTTCGACGGCACACACCTGTATGAGCACGCCGATCCCCGGATCGGTGAGCACAAGGAGTGGGGCACGCTGATTTTCAATTACAGCCGCAACGAGGTGCGGAACTTCCTTGTTGCCAACCTGGTGTTCTGGTTTGAGCAGTTCCACATCGACGGCATCCGTGTGGATGCAGTGGCCTCCATGCTCTACCGCGACTACCTGCGCCCCGACGGCGAATGGCTGCCCAACGAACATGGCGGCCGCGAAAACACCGAAGCGGTGCGCTTCCTGCAGCAGGCCAATCATGTGCTGTTCGAGCACTATCCCGGTGCCCTCTCAATTGCAGAGGAATCGACAACCTGGCCGATGGTGACGCAGCCCACCGACATCGGCGGGCTCGGCTTCAATCTGAAGTGGAACATGGGCTGGATGCACGACATGCTCGATTACTTCGAGCTCGATCCCTGGTTCCGCCAGTTCCACCAGAACAACATCACCTTCTCGATCTGGTACACCTACACCGAGAACTTCATGCTGGCGCTGAGCCACGATGAGGTGGTTCACGGCAAGAGCAATCTCCTGCACAAGATGCCTGGAGATGACTGGCAGAAATACGGCAACACACGCGCGCTTCTGGCCTACATGTGGACCCACCCCGGCAAGAAGACGATCTTTATGGGGATGGAATTCGGTCAGCGGGCCGAATGGAATGTGTGGGGAGACCTGCAGTGGGATCTGTTGGGATACGAGCCGCACCAGGGCGTGCAGCGGCTGGTCGATGACCTCAACGTGCTCTACAAGGCAGAACCAGCCCTCTGGCGGGATGACTTTGATCAGTACGGCTTCCAGTGGATCGACTGCAACGACAATCGCCACTCCGTGATCAGCTTCATGCGTCGGGAGAGCACTGGCGGTACCTGGCTGGTGGTTGTGGCGAACTTCACACCCCAGAGCCATGCCCATTACCGCGTGGGCGTCCCCCTAGCCGGCTTCTACACGGAGATCTTCAACACCGATGCAGAGCGCTACGGCGGTAGCAACCTGGGCAACATGGGTGGGAAGCATTCAGACGAGTGGGGAATCCATGGCTACGACAACTCCCTCGACCTCTGTCTGCCTCCTTTGAGTGTGATGGTGTTCAAGCACGATCCAAAGCGGAGCCTCGCCCCAGACTCCACTGCTGGCTGAGTTTGAGGCCAAAAGCGTGTGACGAAGCAGATGCTTTACCTGAGAAGAGCCTCAGTTGCTCAGGTTCTCTCAGGTAGGTTGCCCGCTTGATCTCCACTTCCCGATGAGCGACTCCCTGCCCCTGCTGCTGCGTGCTGCCCGCGGAGAGGCTGTTGAGCGTCCCCCGGTGTGGATGATGCGTCAGGCAGGTCGGTACATGAAGATCTACCGGGACCTGCGCGACAAATATCCCAGTTTCCGAGAACGCTCCGAGAATCCTGACCTCTCCTACGAAATCTCGATGCAGCCGTTTCGGGCCTTCAAGCCTGATGGTGTGATCTTGTTCTCAGACATCCTCACGCCGCTACCTGGAATGGGGATCGACTTCGACATCATTGAGAGCAAGGGGCCTCAGATCGGGGATCCGATTCGCAGCATGAGCCAAGTGGACGCACTGCGGACCCTCAATCCGGCTGAGTCGATGCCGTTTGTGGGCGAAGTCTTGGGTCGCCTACGCCAGAGCGTCGGCAATGAAGCCGCAGTGCTTGGTTTCGTGGGTGCCCCCTGGACCCTGGCTGCCTATGTGGTGGAGGGCAAGAGCAGTAAGAACTACGCGGTGATCAAGGCCATGGCCTTTCAAGAGCCCGAGATGCTGCACAAGCTGCTCGATCACTTCGCCGAATCGATTGCTCATTACCTTCGCTACCAGATCGATTCGGGCGCCCAAGTGGTGCAGATGTTCGATTCCTGGGCAGGCCAGCTCAGTCCTGCCGACTACGACACCTTCGCTGCGCCTTATCAAAAGAAGGTCGTTGATCTGGTCAAGCAAACCCACCCAGACACCCCGTTCATCCTTTACATCTCCGGCAGTGCCGGTGTGCTCGAACGCATGGGCACAACCGGTGTGGACATCGTGTCGCTCGACTGGACCGTGGACATGGCCGAAGCCCTGGCCCGCCTACCCGAACACATCGGGGTCCAGGGCAACGTCGACCCAGGCCTGCTCTTCGGAACCCCCGAAGCGATTGAAGCCCGCATCGATGACTGCGTCCGCAAGGCCAGGGGTCGCAGGCACATTCTCAACCTTGGCCATGGCATCCTCCCTGGCACACCCGAGGAGAATGGAGCAGCCTTCTTCCGCTCTGGCAAGAGCGTGATGGAACGTCTGGGCGCCGCGGCCTGACCCACTCTCCCTTGCGCAAGGAATCCTTGACCACAGCACCGGCACGCATCCTGATCACGGGCGCCAGCGGCTGCGTCGGCCAGTACACCACTGCCTGGCTGCTCGAGCATTCCAATGCTGAACTGCTGCTATGGCTTAGGGACCCAAGCAAACTCTCGGCGATTCCCCACGATCACCCGCGCATCAAACTGCTCGTTGGTGATCTGAGGGATACCGATCGCTTTGCGACGGATCTAGGCAGCGTCAACAGGGTGATTCACACCGCCACAGCCTGGGGCGACCCTGAACGTGCTCAGCAGGTGAATGTGGTGGCAGTGAAGCGAATGCTGAGTCTGCTTGATCCCAACAAGATCGAGCAGGTGGTGTATTTCTCCACGGCCAGCATTCTCAACCGCGATCTGCAGCCGTTGCCCCAGGCCCTGGCCTACGGGACCGAATACATCCAGACCAAGGCCCAATGCCTGAAGGATCTCGAACAACATCCGCTCGCTGAACGGATCGTGGCCGTGTTCCCCACGTTGGTCTTTGGTGGACGGACTGACGGCAGCAGCCGCTTCCCGACGAGTTATCTCACCGAAGGTCTTACTGAAGCCAGCAAGTGGCTCTGGCTGGCGCGATGGCTACGGGCCGATGCCAGCTTCCACTTCATCCATGCCGCCGACATCGCTGCCATCTGCGGGTCGTTGGCCACGACTCCCCATCAACGAAATCCCGAGCCGGGGCAGGGCCCTGTCCGCCGAATCGTGATGGGCCAGAAAGCGATCAGTGTGAATGAAGCGGTGGCCACACTCTGCCGCTGGCGTGGTGTCGCCAGAACGCCTGGAATCCCTCTATGGCCCTGGCTGATCGAAGGGCTGATCAGGGTGCTGCCCATCGAGGTGAATGACTGGGATCGTTTCAGCATCCGCCAGCGCCACTTCATTCACAACCCAGTCACCCAGCCTGAACGCTTCCAACTCACCAGTCATGGACCGGATCTTGAAGCTGTTCTTGAAGACTCGGGATTGCCTAGGCGTGGACAGGTGTCAATGCAGCTAAACTTAAGCAAGTGACTTTGACGTGATGATCCATCATCTGCGTTCCCTTCTTTCCGCCTGTATCGCCCTCGTTCTGGTGATCGGCATGGGTGTGGCCTCCGCAAGCGCCGCCACTGTTGAGGTGAAGCTCGGATCCGATTCCGGCATGCTGGCGTTCGAGCCCAGCACCGTGAACATCAAGGCGGGCGACACCGTCAAATTTGTGAACAACAAGATGGCTCCTCATAACGCCGTCTTTGATGGGCACGATGAGCTCAGCCACTCCGACCTTGCCTTCGCTCCTGGCGAATCATGGGAAGAGACGTTCTCGACAGCTGGCAGCTACGACTTCTACTGCGAGCCTCACCGTGGAGCAGGGATGGTTGGCAAGGTCATCGTTGAGTGATCGCCCAGATCAGTAGTACCCCTCTGATCTGACCCGTTCAAAACAAAAGCCATAACCAATGCCCCTCGGTGTGAATCAGTAATCACATCGAGGGGCTTCACATGAGCGTCGCCATGGATAAGGTTGAAGTCCATCATGTGCCGCGTTCGACCATGCCGCAGCCAGCAGCGATTCTCCCCTTGATTCTGGCGATGGTGATCGGCCTATTTGGGGTTCTTCCTGTTGCCGCGACTGAATCTCAACCAGACCTTGAAAACGGCGGTCAGATCTTTTCAGCCAATTGTGCCGCCTGCCATATGGGTGGAGGCAACGTTCTCAGAGCCAGTCGCACCCTCAGCCAACCTGATCTCCAGGCCCATCTGAACGCCTACAGCCAAGACCACCTTGAGGCGATTGAACATCAGATCGAAAACGGCAAAAATGCCATGCCTCCCTATGAAGGCAAACTGAGCGAAGCCGATATCGCGGATGTCGCGGCCTTCGTGGAAGAACAAGCCGAGCGGGGCTGGCAACGATGAGCCGCCAGGGTCTCAAAGATTTTGTTCATGCTGTGGAACACAGTGCAGCTCTGCGAAGGGAGTTGCACCAGCTCGATTCAATGCATGCCCTCCTAGCGATGGCCCACAAATTTGGTTTCAGCGTGAGTGAAACCGATCTCAAGGATGATGAAACCTGCGCACAGGTTGAGACATGGTTCGCAAGCAGCTGGATTTCCTGAGCGCAATCACACATTGAGGCCACACCATCAGCCAGGAAGGCTGGTCGGATACACATCAAGCGGATGGCATCTGCCCAGCGCAGGCCAAGCAGCCACCGTTGATGCGATAGGGGGCCAGATGATTGCGAAGGCAACGGGTACCGCGGAAAAACAACACCTCTCCCCGCTCCCTGGCATGGGCATCGGTGAGTGGTAACGACAGCCAGCGCTCAGGCACGGTTCCCTTGAGCTCAACCCGACTGCGCTCAGCCTCTAAGCGACGACGACGCTCCTCTCGATCGTTCTTGGCGCAAACCGCCTCTACCTGGAGTTCGCGGGAGCAGGCGAGGCAGGCCATCACCACTGGTTTCTTCCGTGCTGTGTTGTGAGACAGCTTGTCGCTGGGCACTTCCCGCTCTCGTCCACAACTACAGCGACACCACCAGAACGCATTCCCACTTTTCGTACGCCGCTCGGAAGCCCTCACCACCAGCAGTTGGCCATACACCTCACCAACGCGGTTGCGGGGCTTCGATGGCATTCGATCATCAAGAGCGCTACCACCAGCATGGGATCTCAATGCCGACCTCTGCCATGGATGCAACAGAGCAACTCAGAGCAGAGGCGCTGGCCAGCCTCAAGCGCAAACGAGCATTCCATAAACAACTGAAGGCATACCTGTTGGTCAGCCTCACGCTCATGCTGGTTTGGTGGGCAGACGGGATGGGTGACTTCTGGCCCATCTGGCCGATCGCGGGCTGGGGCCTGGCGTTGATTATCCAAGGGTGGACTCTGTCTCACACCGAGCAACCGATCACAGATAGGGAGATCGAGACCGAAATGGAGCGGATGCGGGCAGAGCCCTAGTCCGAGCCATCGTTGGGCCCGACTTCAAGGCCTCGTCCTGCGCCGACGGATGATCCTGCAGATGACAGCTCAGACTGAGTTTTTCGCCGCTTAACTCCATGGCTGTGGTGACCCTGCTCAGCGATTTCGTCGACGGCACCTCCATGGCTCTGAGCGAAGACACCGAGGCAGAGACGCTGAATGCATACATGACTGCTGCCCCTGGACGCCTTTGGGCAGGCATTCAGCAGCGTCGCCTGGCTCGACATCTCACCCGTGAACGCCGCGGACCTGGCACCCTTTACTTCGCAACAACGGCAGAGGCTCACGCCACGGTGATGGCGTATCTACAAAGCGACACGGGGTCGTGCGAGGAGAGCAACAAGCTCAAAGCGATGCAAGCGGCAGGGGTTGAAATCGCTCCACACATCGGCAAGGCATCAGAACGAGACGTTCTGATACGAGGCCAGCAGCGTGATCTCACCGCTCAGGCCCGAGCGAAAGGATTCGGCTAAACCACTTCCACTTCGGATGCAAGCCAGAGCCACGACGCCGCAACGAGCAACGGCTCTGCGTCAGGACACGGCTCAACAAAGTCGGTGAGCAAGCTCACCAGCGCAACGACTTGCCGTCATCAGCTGCTGCCTTGATCAAAGCAAGGGTGAAGGCATCCAAGAGAGCCAACCCTCTCCACCCCCATGCATCAGCCATGAATGCCTTCACCAAAACTCTCACCTGTGTTGCCCTCGCCGCAGCCAGCCTCGGCGTCAGCCAACAGGCAGCGGAAGCCCACTCCATCGCCTCTCGATCCAACTGGAATTACATCGGGCCCACCCGCTCTGGGAAGAACATCTATGCATCCATCCGGCAGGTGAGATTCAACGGTGCTCCAGTGATCACCTACGACCGATTGGCGATCAAACGCCATGGCCGACGCCGCTATCAACTGGTCCAGGCGCTGTGCGATCGCCGTGGTCTTTATCGAATCAACAACGGCTTTTTCAAGACGGCGCGCTTCGGCTCATTCCGCCACTACGAAATCCAGCGTGTCTGTGCCAATGGTCGCTTCTGGAGACGGCAGCCGTTCCGTCAAGCCGTCATGCCCTTCGCGGCCCGAGCCTTCAGTTCCGGCGGCCACTCCCATTGATCCAGCGCAAAGCTGTCCACTCATGAGCTCGCAGTGCCATCAACCTGGTTGGTGCCATTGCGAGCAGCGCTGAGCACAGCGAGATAAAGCTCCTCATTCACCTCACGGATGTCGTACTCCGTAGGCATGGCACCGTGATGATGTTCATGCACCACCATCCAACACATCCGTTCCAGCTCCCTTGGAGTGGATCCATACAGCTCGTGCAATCGCTGCACCAGCACTCGCACCAGCTCCGCATCCAACGCGCTGCTGTCGTCCATCGTCCTGGCTCTGATCGGCTGACCCTACCGAGCCAGGTCGGTTTGCCGCAGTCTGGTGGGCAGACCGACCGTGGCGGATCGGTTCTCCGCTCGAAGACTGCGAACACTCCTCATACGGTCTGAACAACAGAGCGAAGGACATGCAACCAACCGCAGAACAATTCACTGAGAAAGCCTGGGCCACGATCGTTTCCTCCCAGCAACTAGCGCAGAGTCAGCGCCACCAACAAATCGAAACCGAGCATCTGCTGCTGGCACTGCTGCAACAAAATGGATTGGCCAGCCGCATTCTCGAGAAAGCAGGTGCCTCGCCACCCGAACTTGAGGCCGCGGTTGAACAACACCTCAAACAACTGCCAGCGCTCCAGCAGCGACCGGAATCGGTCTATCTCGGCAAAGGCCTCAGCGACGGGCTCGACCGTGCAGACAGCCTCAAACAGAGCTATGGCGACAGCTACATCTCCATCGAGCACCTGCTGCTCTCCCTTGCTGACGATCAGCGCTGCGGGAAGCGGCTGCTGAACCAGGTTGGAGTGAACGCAACATCCCTGAAAACCGCTATCGATGCCGTGCGTGGCAGCCAAAACGTGACCGATCAGAACCCTGAAGGAACCTATGAATCCCTGGAGAAATACGGTCGCGATCTCACCGCAGCCGCCCGCGACGGCCAGCTCGATCCGGTCATCGGTCGCGATGAGGAGATTCGCCGCACGATTCAGATCCTCAGCCGCCGCACCAAGAACAACCCTGTCTTGATCGGTGAACCCGGGGTCGGCAAGACAGCGATCGTGGAGGGATTGGCGCAGCGCATCGTCAATGGCGATGTTCCTCAGGCTCTACAGAACCGACAGTTAATTGCTCTCGACATGGGTGCCCTGATCGCTGGTGCCAAGTACCGAGGTGAATTTGAGGAGAGGCTCAAGGCCGTCCTCAAAGAAGTGACCTCCTCAGACGGAGGGATCGTTCTCTTCATCGATGAGATCCATACCGTTGTGGGCGCAGGAGCGACCGGCGGAGCCATGGACGCCAGCAACCTGCTCAAACCGATGCTGGCCAGGGGTGAACTGCGTTGCATCGGCGCCACCACCCTCGATGAACACCGCCAGCACATCGAGAAGGATCCGGCCCTTGAACGGCGCTTCCAACAGGTTCTGGTGGATCAGCCCACGGTGGAAGACACCATCTCGATCTTGCGCGGCCTGAAGGAGCGCTATGAGGTGCATCACGGCGTACGTATCGCTGACAGCGCTCTGGTGGCCGCTGCCATGCTCAGCAGCCGCTATATCGCTGATCGATTCCTGCCCGACAAAGCCATCGACCTGGTGGATGAATCCGCCGCCCGCCTCAAGATGGAGATCACCTCCAAGCCGGAGGAGATCGACGAAATCGACCGCAAGATTTTGCAGCTCGAGATGGAGAAACTCTCCCTCGGCCGCGAATCCGATGCCGCCAGCCAGGAACGGCTGGAGCGACTGGAGCGGGAACTCGCGGAACTCTCTGAGCAACAGAGCACTCTTAATGCCCAGTGGCAACAGGAGAAAGGAGCGATCGACGCTCTCTCCACCCTCAAGGAGGAGATCGAACGCGTGCAGTTGCAAGTGGAACAAGCCAAACGCAGCTACGACCTCAACAAAGCAGCGGAGCTTGAATACGGCACGCTTGCAGGCCTGCAAAAGCAGTTGGCCGAACAAGAAGCGGCTCTGAGCGAAGGCACTGATGGCAGCGAGAAGTCCCTACTGCGCGAAGAGGTCAGCGAAGACGACATCGCCGAGGTGATCGCCAAATGGACCGGCATCCCAGTTGCCAAGCTGGTGCAGTCGGAAATGGAAAAGCTGCTCAGCCTCGAGGCGCAGCTGCACGAACGCGTGGTGGGCCAACAGCAAGCCGTCAGCGCCGTGGCCGATGCCATTCAGCGCTCTCGCGCAGGCCTCAGTGACCCACATCGTCCCATTGCCAGCTTCCTGTTCCTCGGCCCCACCGGAGTCGGCAAGACTGAGCTGTCCAAAGCCCTTGCGGCGCAGCTGTTTGATAGCGAAGACGCCATGGTGCGCATCGACATGTCGGAATACATGGAGAAGCACAGCGTCAGCCGATTGATTGGCGCACCTCCTGGTTATGTGGGCTACGAGGCCGGCGGTCAGCTCACCGAAACGGTGCGCCGACGCCCCTACGCGGTGATCCTCTTCGACGAAGTGGAAAAGGCCCACCCCGATGTGTTCAACGTGATGCTGCAGATCCTCGATGACGGTCGCGTCACCGACGGACAGGGACGCACTGTGGATTTCACCAATGCGGTGCTGATCCTTACCAGCAACATCGGCAGCCAAGCCATCCTCGACCTAGGCGGCGATGACGACCAGCATGAGGAGATGGAGCGTCGGGTCAACGACGCCTTGCGCGCCCACTTCAGGCCCGAGTTTCTGAACCGACTCGATGAAACGATCATCTTCCACAGCCTGCGACGCGAGGAACTACGCCGCATCGTGAGCCTGCAGGTGGATCGGCTGCGCAGCCGCCTGGATGAGCGCAAATTGAACCTCAGCATCAGCGATGAAGCCACCGACTGGCTGGCGAATGCCGGCTATGACCCGGTCTATGGAGCCAGGCCTCTGAAACGAGCGATTCAACGTGAGCTGGAAACACCGATTGCCAAGGCGATCCTGGCTGGGCGCTACAGCGATGGCAGTTCGGTCGACGTCACGATCGACAGCGGTAGTGGCCCCGATGGACAGCAGCGTCTGGTTCTGCGCTGATCAGCTAGCAACAGCGCTGAACCACGCAGGCCAGTCTTCATAGCTGGCGGCATTGGCCCGATTCTCACGGGCCTCCACCTTCCAACAGCAACTGCGGCTGCCGTCCCGCGCATGCAAAAGAGCATTGGCCCACTGCCACACCAGCCGGGCCGTGGACTCCATACCAACGTTCTCCATGACCCGTAGGTCTAAAGCCCCTTGGTCATGGAGGGCTTGCCACTGAGAGAGAAGGGGATCATCACCATTGACCAGAAACGTGTGATCAAACTGCTGGCGCAGCTGGGCTTCCAGGGGTCTGAGGCCGGAGAAATCAACGACAAAGCCACAGGCATCCAGCTCTTTTGCCGCAAACCAGACCGTGAAACTGCGGCTATAGCCATGCACGAAACGGCAATGGCCAGGATGTCGCCACTGCCTGTGACAACAGGGATAGCCCTCGAACTGCTTGCTGCAGGTGTAAGCGGTGGGGGGCAGAGGCATCGGGCAGAGGGACGGGACGGCACTGCGGCAGGATTCTTCCTGTCTACATCTGCAACACGCCCCGCCCGATGCAGCCGCTCACCTCAGCCTTCATTGATCAGCTCCGTTTCAATGAAGCGGGCCTGATCCCAGCAATCGCCCAGGACTGGCTGGACGGTGCCGTGCTGATGGTGGCCTGGATGAACAGGCAGTCGATTGAACTCACCTTGAGCACGGGAGAGGTGCATTACTGGAGTCGCTCACGCCAAGAGCTGTGGCACAAAGGAGCCACCAGCGGCCACACCCAGACAGTGCGGAACATCCGTTACGACTGTGATGCCGACGTGATCCTGGTTACGATCGAACAGAGCGGCGACGTGGCTTGTCACACCGGAGCACGCAGCTGCTTCTACGAAGACAGTGACCAACGCGCGCCTGGGGGAGCTGATGCGCTGCCACCACCGGCTGATGCCTGCACAGAGCTGATGCGGGTGATCGAAGCACGCCGTGATCAACCGGAGCCAGGCAGCTACACCAACAAGCTGCTTGACGGTGGCGACAACCGCATCCTCAAGAAAATCGGCGAGGAAAGCGCTGAGTTCGTGATGGCCTGCAAGGACAACAGCCCAGAAGAGATCGCCGGCGAGGCCGCCGACATCCTGTTCCACATGCAAGTGGCCCTGGCCCATCACGGTGTGAGCTGGCGGCGCGTCCAGGAAGTGCTGGCGAAACGCCGGGGGGCACCTCGCCGGGAGTGATCAGGGTGTGCAGGGCGAGTCGGAGGCGATCACCACTTCATCACCAAGCTGCACGCTGTTGAGCAGGGCCTCCATTGCCGGGCCATTCACATTGATGCAGCCACCGGTCACAGACTGACCTACCCGGCTGGGATCGTTGGTGCCGTGAATGGCAAAGCTGTACCAGCGGAATGTGCCGTCGTAGTTATTAAAACGGAATGGCTGTGGAGTGGCAGGCACAGGCGCCAGGCTGATGTAACCCTTGCCGTACTCACCGGTTTCGCCATCGCCCTTGAAATCGATGGAACTCATGTTGCGAAACAGGCTCTCGCGCAGATAGGCCTCGGTCTTGCCCGACTCTTTCACCAGCGCAGGGTCCATCTCGAAGCGGTCTTCACTGAGAATTGCATTGACACGGAAGGTCCCGAGGGGGGTCCATCCCTCCTCAAATGTCGACCCCTCGCAGGCAATACCATTTCGCCCATATCCAACCGGAAAGACCAAGGGTCCGTCTTCTCGCTGCAGCGTTGCCTCACTACTGGACGGCTGCTTGCCATCCAAGCTGATGCGGAGGTCCTGCTTCAGCTCAGGCTTGCCACCACTGACTCCATCAATCCAGCCACATCCTGTAAGCAGGGCAAGACCAAGGGGCAAAAAGGCTGAAATGGAACGCATATCAACGATGCAGCGGCGCGCATCATGACCGGTTCTCAGCCCAATGGCACGACAAGCCAAGACCCTCGACCCAGAACAAACGGTGCTGACTGAGCAGGGGACACATCGTGCGTGGTGCAACAAGGGACTATGTGCCGCTTCAACGCACCTCTGGCAACAGCGCATCCGACGGGCGCCGCCCGAAACGAGTGGGCTGCGCCTGCAACCAACGCACTGTCTCCCGATCTCGAGCCGTGAGCCTCAGCACAGGCAAGTGCCCCTGATGAACAGCCATCACATCACTTGGATCGTCACTGTGCCCCCAGAGCCCAAAAGCATGCCCCAGCTCGTGCAGGGCTGTGGACCGAAGCACGGATGCCCTCAACTCAGGCGACACCAGCACGGTGACACGAGGTTCTAATGACCAGCTCCCGCCGCGACGCACGGCGAGAACCTCCAACAAACTGCGTCCATTGCTGGCACGCCAGCCGCTGGCCAATTGACGTAAAGGGGGGCGCCGACGCTCGATCCAAATCTGGGCTCGCTCCGGCTCCTTCACGCGGGTAATCGGCAGCACTTCCTGCCAGGTTGTGAGCGCAGCATCCACAGCTGAAAGCCAGCGCTGTTCCCACCGATCGGCGGTCGCCCCCCGCGGTGGTTCCAGCCAAACGCACCAGCGAGGCAGCGTCGGCGGCCCCTGGGGAGAGGTGGCAAGTCGGTGGCCATAGCCAGGAGGATCTCCTGGCTGGGCAGCCTCAAGCGCCATATCGATGGGGCGAACGTCCTGTTGCGGCGGGCAAGGATCAGGGATCATTCAACCGTCCTCTCAACAGGCTCAGGCTGGAGGAAGGCCAACACCACGGGCCATCAAAGTGGCCAAGAAGGGAATTAGGGCAAACCCAACCAATTCAATATTGATAATCCAAGCCAGACGCGAGGCCAACGCCTCAGAGACCTTGGGGAGTTCTCCTTTCCGCAGCGGAATCGCCCAGAGCACATAGGTGATCGTGGGATACAGCGAAAGACCACCGACGGAGAGGTAAAGGCCTACCTTCCACCAAAACAAGGGGTTGACGGTATAGAACTCCGTGCCCTGCCCGAAGTAAAGCACTCTCAGAATGCCGCTCAGCAGCACCGCCAGCGCTGCCATCCCGTAAACGATGTCAGTAATCACCATCACCGTGGCGGTCCGACGGTCGGGATCGGGACGAATCAGACGACGCTCAACCACAAGCGCGGCAAAACAGAGCATGAAGCTCAGGTAATGGACGTAAGCAACCCCGGCGCTTTTGGCGATTTCGGGGGTCAAGATCGTGGCCAAGGTCATGGCAATCACCGCGGAGCCGTGAGAGTAGCGACCGTCGCCACCATCCGGTCAAGCCGGAATGGGGACGAGATCACCAGCCAAGCGGAAGCAGAACTCGCCATCAAGAACCTCTAGCCGCAACGCACTAGAGGAGAAAACAGATGCGTTGATGACATCGCAAAACATAAATAAAAAAAGAAAGCGGAATAACGCATCAATCATTAATTCCGCAGTCTTTATTACACCCCTGAGTCGCAATCATTTCCGCCCTAGGTTCAAAAAAAGACAGGAGTTGAAGATGGTGAGCTCCCTGAGCGCATTCCTTGGCGAAATCGGCAGACACCAGCTGCTGACCCCTGAGCAGGAGTTAACCATGGGCCGCAAGGTTCAAGCCATGGTTTCGATCACAGAACGTTGCATGCTTGCAGGGGGTACTGGCCCGGCATGCGTTTACAGCGATGACGAGAAGAGGACAATCAAGAGAGGAGAAAAAGCAAAGAATCAGATGATCACGGCCAATCTTCGTCTCGTGGTCAACCTTGCCAAGCGCTATCAGGGCAAGGGTCTTGATCTTCTCGACCTGATCCAAGAGGGAACTCTTGGTCTCACTCGTGCGGTGGAGAAATACGACCCCACCCGCGGACATCGATTCTCAACCTATGCCTACTGGTGGATTCGCCAAGGCCTCAATCGAGCCCTATCCACCCAGAGCCGCACGATTCGAATTCCCGTCAATGTGAACGAAAAGCTCACCAAACTACGTGCCGCCAAAGCACGATTGATGCAACGTAATGGACAGGCCGCTACTCCAGATCAGCTGGCGGAGGCGATGAATCTTTCCAGAACCGAAGTGGATGACCTTCTCGGTTGTGAATTGCGCAGTGTGACCGTGAGCCTGCAAGGCATCGTGAAATCAAAATCCGACCCTTCGGAACTGGTTGATGTGCTGCCAAGCGATGAATTACCACCGATGGAACGGGCCGAAATCGCTGAACGATCTGCCTCAGCCTGGAAGCTGCTCGACAAATCCAATCTCACCCCCAAGGAACGCACGGTGGTGATGCTGCGCTTCGGACTTGATGGTTCCAACGAATGGCGCACCCTGGCCGAGGTCGCCCGCCATATGGGCTGCAGCAGGGAGTACTGCCGTCAAGTGGTGCAACGGGCCCTGCGCAAACTGAGAAAGACCGGGATTCAGAACGGCCTGATCGAGGCCCGGGCAGAGGCCTGAGGGCGAGAGTGGGAGGAACGTGACACCAGGAGAGACAGGCCATGGCTGAGGCTTCTTCGTTCCACGAGCCAGCTGTCGATGCCGAAGTCATTGACAGCTCCGTCATCGATGAAGGCAACCTGCGGCGTCTACTGCGCCGAGCCGGTCGCAGCGTTGCCCGACCAGCCCTGGAGGTGCTTGAACTCCTGCTGGACCAAGACACTCCACATCAGGCGCGCCTCACCCTGCTCGCGGCTCTGACCTACCTGTTGATGCCCGCCGACCTGCTGCCGGATTTTCTGCCAGTCGTGGGCTTCAGCGATGATCTCGTGGCACTCACAGCCGTGATCGGACTGTGGCGACATCACATCAGTGATGACATCCGACTCAGGGCACAGCGCAAACTGGACCGGTGGTTTCCGCCCGGTCGCCCTTGACCGGCTTGCCCATGAGTCAGTGGAATAGGGCAATGGAGGAGGAGCTGGTCGTGCTGCTCAAGGACTGGCTCAAGCACCAGGGGCGAACACAGGCTGATTTGCGTCGCTGCCTGCGGGCAAGCTCCACGCGGATGCCAGCACTACTTGAGGTCCTCGAGCGGGAACATCGCCAGGGAGGGCTACCCAAATTGGCGGCTCGGCTTTGTGCGGTCGAGGCCGATTGGAGTCGTTCACCCTCTCCAGCACTCGGCAATGAGAGTGCTTCAGGGGAAGTGGCAGAGGTCGATCCTTTCGGGCAGTTGGATCTGCTTCTCCAGGAAATCCGCGACGATTCCGTCAGCTGACGCCGATCCCATGCAAAGTGTGGGAAGTCGACCGCAAGACGTGTCCGTTGGATCTGGCCTGATCGCCACAGCAGCCGCACTCATCAGCCTGCAGATGGCTGCCATCTCACCCGTGATGGCTCAAAGGGAAACCTGGCTCCTTGGCCCTGACAGCCGCACCGGCCAGGAAAGCAAGGTGGTGCCCACTGACTGCGTCCAAAACAGCGACGGATCCATTACCTGCAACACCAAGATCGAGAATCCTCCCGGGGATACACCAGCACGCCCCTCCTATCAGCCCTTCACCAACTGAGAGCATCCGTGACGCGATCACGACCCTCCTGGCCAACCTTTTTGAAGGTTGTTGATTCGGCCGAGCGCAAAGTAGCCAAGTTGCTCACCGTGATCACCGGGGTGGTGATCGTGGCCGCACTGGTGCAATTGACCATCAGGGTGGGAACTGACTTGATCAGTCCACAGCCCGCCAACTGGTTGGGGGATGGACTGATCAAAGTGCTTGGTGATCTGCTCACCGTGCTGATTGCTCTCGAAGTGCTGCAAAACGTCACCAGCTATCTGCGCCGCCATGTGGTGCAACTGGAACTGGTGCTGGTCACCGCTCTGACTGCGGTGGCAAGAAAAGTGATCGTGCTCCCCGCCAGTTCCGAAAACAAACCACAGCTACTGATCGGATTGGGCGTGGCATCCGTGTCCCTGGCTTGCGCCTACTGGTTGGTGATGCGTGCAGGAGCCGGGCGCCCCTCGCCAACGGACTCCTCCCAGTAGAGCGCCAACCACAAGGTTCCAGGGTCAGGGTCGGTGCGTTCCAGCCGATGACGACGATGCGGAGGCAGATAAAGACTGTCTCCAACCGAGAGATCGAGCATCTGATCAGGCTCGGTCAGGCAAAGCCGCGCACTGCCACGCAACAGGATGAGCCACTCATGTTCGGTCTGGTCGTACCAGAACTGAGGAGGACTGGAGGCCTCACAAGAATGAATCAGATCGAGCCGCCAGTCGGAACCGCGCTGTAATTCGCGCACCCGCTCCGTTCCTGCTTCGGGCAGGGGACTGCGCAGCAGTGGCTCGGGATCGACGCAGAATGGAGATCTGCATGGGGCATTCGCCGCGGGCGCGGCGGATTCCAGCTCCGTTGAAGCCTCACCCCAACGCCTTCCGATCTCAAAGCCCCAGCCACGGGCGAGTTGAACCACCTGGTTGTGGTCGACACAGGCCGCGAAGGCTTGACGGCGCAGAGGATCCTCCTCCAGGGATGCAACCAAGGCATTGAGCTGCTCCACTTTGCGCAAAAATCTCTGCAGATCTGCTTCCGCCAATCAATCCTCCAGACCCAACACTGTGATCCTGACAAGCAACAGGGAAAGCCATGCCCCCCGGACTTGCGCAGCAGTCTCAGGATCATCATGGCGACGGCAAAAGCCGCCGAGTCGATTGGAGCTCGAAACGACATTCCCAGGGAGTATCGATCCGCTGCAGACCTGATGACGCACGATCAACGCTGTCTGCAACCTGTAGGAGCAGAATGCCCTGCAGCAGCCTGGCGTGAATGGCAGCCGATCTGAGCCTCACCCTATCGATCCTTCGCCACCGATTGAGGAGGCAGATGCTGATTGTGGCTGTGGTGATCGGCCTTACTTGGGTTGCTTTTCCTGCCCAAGCGCTCACAAGTAGTGGCGAGGAGTTGTTCAACAACCACTGCATCGGCTGCCATGTCAATGGAGGCAACATCATCCGCCGCGGCCGCACCCTTAAACTCGCGGCCTTAAAGCGCAACGGGATCGATGATCCTGAAGCGGTCGCCAGAATTGCCCGGGAGGGAATCGGCCAGATGTCCGGTTATGGGGATGTTCTAGGTGAAGGCGGAGACCGTCTTGTTAGCGAATGGATCTGGGACCAGGCTCAAAATGCCTGGACCCATGGATAAACCTCAAGGGCCGTCCAAATCCCTTCGCGCCAATACACATCCTGCTCAAGCAGACCACGAAGCTGCTGCTCATCTGTAGCTTCAAAGATCCCAAAAACATGAGTGCTGGCTTGAGTTGGGCCCAGTGTGATCAGTGTGCCCTGTTCCTGAAGAGTCTTCAAACGGCTGAGATGCTCATCACGAAAAGGGGTGCGCTTTTCAAGAGCATTTTCGCAGTAAGTGCCCCAAAGAACGAAACGAGCCATCGACGCTTTCTGCTCCAAACCAGGGAAAATAACCCTCTGAGAATGGCACAGTGGAATCATCAAAGGCTATGTTCATAATGGTGATCTTCTCTCAAACAATCATGCTCACAGGGAGTGACCTGCTCAACAAGGTCAAAGAGCTGGGCGATGTCAGCAAATCCGATCTCGTCAGGGCCTGCGGCTACGTATCGGGCAAGAAGGATGGTGGTGAGCGCCTCAACTTCACTGCGTTCTATGAGGCCCTTCTTGAAGCCAAGGGTGTGAACCTTGGCCTCGGTGGTGGTGGCGGTGTCGGCAAAGGCGGCCGCAAGCTTTCCTACGTCGCAACCGTTCAAGGCAACGGCAACCTGCTCATCGGTAAGGCTTACACCGCCATGCTCGATCTCAAGACCGGCGACGAATTCGAGATCAAGCTGGGTCGCAAGCAAATCCGCCTCGTTCCCGTCGGCGGGAGTGAAGAAGACGAAGAGTGATTCAATCGGCAGCCTGTCTCAGCTGCCGGCAAAATTCACCAGCCTGTGCGGCAGCAGAGATTGGCTCTGTTGCCGCGATTCTTTTCACTAAAGCACTGCCGACAATCGCTCCATCCGCACCCCAGGATTTCACTTGCTTGACCTGATCGGGTCCCGAAATCCCAAATCCAACAGCAACTGGAATGGGGCAGCAGCCTTTGAGATCTGCTACGAGAGATGACACACGATTCTCGAGGCTGACGCGTTCTCCAGTCACACCCGTGACGCTCACTAAATAGGTGAATCCACGACTGGCAGAGGCGATTCTTTGCATCCGATCAGCTGGAGTGGTTGGCGCCACCAGCAGCACGAGATCAAGCCCATGGGCTTGTGCCGAAGGAGACAGGCGCTCGGCCTCCTCCAGGGGGAGATCTGGAACAACAAGGCCACACACTCCAGCGGCGGCCGCATCGGCGAAAAACTCCTCGGCGCCTCGGTTCAGCAGTGGATTGCTGTAGGTGAAGAGGATCACAGGGATTGTGAGCTTGCCCTTCAGACCGGAGAGCATCTCCAAAACGCGGCCGGGGGTTGTCCCCGCAGATAGAGCTCGATAGGCAGAGGCCTGGATCACCGGTCCATCCGCCAGTGGATCGCTATAGGGGATCCCCAACTCCACCATGTCGGCTCCGTTCTCTTGAAGGCTGAGCAGCACGTCCGAGGTAGTGGAGAGGTCGGGGTCTCCAGCCATCAGAAATGGCATCAGGGCCATCCGCCCCTGCTCTTGCAGACCGGCGAAACGTGCCGCAATCGGTGACGGGGAGTCGGCTGCGGACACGGCAGATGGGGTCATGGAAGCCAAGAACGCTGATTCAGCGCAACACAAGCACTGCGGGAGCCTACGAGTCGGCGGAGGTTTCAGAGGAGATCTGCTGCAGCAGAGCTTGTTGTTCCTCAGGGCTCAGAGAGTCAAAACGGTTCTGAAGCTGCTCATCGGTGATCTGGTCGTAACCCTCGCGGTAGCGACGCCGCTGCTCCATGTAGGTCATCTTTCCAGTCACAACGCGGAACAGATAAGAACCAGTCCACACCACCACGATCACGATCAGAACAGCTTCCGCCGCGATCCCCGCAGAAGCATCCTCGAAACCTGCTGCGGAAAAAACGCCGTAACCGATGCCCCCCATCACCAGCACGAGGAGGCCAATCAACAGAACATTGAGACGGGTCAATGGATCAGACCTCACCCTGGCCTTGAAGCCTGAAATTGAGGAAGGGAGCAAACAAAATCATGCCCGGGAAAAAGAGAAACACCATCCCGTAGACGCCCAGTCGCTCCAGCTTGCCCATGCAGTACCAGCGTTTGTTCATCCACAAATAGAGAACAAGAGGAATCACGACCAGGTAAAGGCCCCCCAAAACCGTGTAGGTGGCAAGCACAAGCAAGGTCTCAAGGCTGACCACACTGGTGAGGGCATCCGGCAACACGACAGTTCCGCTGAGTGATCGAAATCTAAGATGCCGTGCAGGGCACTGACAGGAGCCTTACCGCCGGGGGCATGGCGGAATCGGTAGACGCACGCGACTTAAAATCGCTTGGGATGAAAATCCTGTGGGGGTTCAAGTCCCCCTGCCCCCATCAATCCTGGGCATGGCCAGATCGTGCAGCGGGTCTTGAGGTCGAGGGCCGACGGGTCTTCATCCTCAGCTCGATTGCCTCTGTTCAGAGGTCACCACGCGCCAGAGCAGGGTTTCCCCGGCATGGAACAACAGGGGAGCCTGGTCAACCTCGAGAGAGGTTTCATCGCCGGGAGCGGAGAAGGGTGGATCCAGCCGTTGGGGCACGGTCTGTTCACTCCGCTCAAGGGTGACGGACTGCTCATTGAGGGGTAGCCCATAGAAACGAGGCCCGAATTCACTGGCAAAAGGTTCAAGCCGATCCAGGCATTCCTCCTGCTCGAAAATGGCGGCGTAGCTCTCTAGCGCGTGCATGGCATTAAAAATGCCAGCACATCCGCAGGCACTTTCCTTTCCAGCTCTGGGATGGGGCGCGGAATCAGTCCCAAGGAAAAAGCAGGGCTCACCACTGGTCGCAGCGCGCACCAAGGCACGGCGATGGGTTTCACGCTTCACCACTGGGAGACAGTAGAAATCGCTGCGCAGGCCACCGGCAAACATGGCGTTGCGGTTGAGATGGAGATGATGAGGCGTAATCGTGGCCGCCAGTCGCCGATCCGATCCGGACACATAATCCACGGCCTGTTCCGTGGTGATGTGTTCCAGCACAACCTTGAGACCAGGGTGACGGCGGCGCAGTGGGATGAGATGACGCTCGATAAACACCGCTTCCCGATCAAAGATGTCGACCTCCGGATCCGTGACCTCACCATGGATCAACAGGGGCATGCCCAGACGTTCCATCGCCTCCAGCACCGGATCGATCCGTTCCAGGTCAGTCACGCCTGCTGCTGAATTGGTGGTGGCGTTGGCGGGGTAAAGCTTGGCCGCAGTGATCACCCCTTGGCGGTGCCCCCTCTCCAGCACCTCTGGAGCCAAATCATCGGTGAGATAGGCCGTCATCAAAGGAGTGAAGTCCAACCCCTCCGGCACTGCCGCGAGGATTCGGTCGCGATAAGCGACAGCCGCCTCAACGGTCGTAATCGGAGGACGCAGGTTGGGCATCACGATCGCCCGAGCAAACACCCGTGCTGTGGCAGGAACCACGGCATGCAGCATCGCCCCGTCCCGAAGATGCACGTGCCAGTCGTCAGGACGGCGCAGTGTCAGACGATAGGGGGATGCCACAGGAGACGCAAAGAGGAGCTAGTTGAGGGCAGAGACTGCGCGGCGCAGGGCTTCGCAGCGATCGGAGGTGATGCACTCTTCAGGGAGCTGTTGCAACAACTTCAACTTCTCAAGCCGTTTGCGAGTCGCACCAGGCAAGAGCACAACATGCACAGTGCGTCCCACCTCAATCGCCTCCTTAATGGCATTTTCAAGCGCTAGCGAAGCGGTGACCCCGAGGTGAGAAACCTCATGCAGATCAAAGACTACGGACTCACAATCACCAATGGCGTTGTGTTCCCTGGAGATGGCCTTCGCCACCCCAAAAATCATCGGACCTGCCAACTGGAACAACAACACCCTGCCAGCGGCCTTGTCAATGAGCTCCTGCTCCTCAGCAGAGAGTTCCACATCATCATCCGCGGTGCTAATCGTTTTCACCCGCTTGGACTGCAGGGCACTCATCCGATCAATGGTCAGCACGTTGGCCACGAACACCCCGATTCCCACCGCAGCGATCAGATCCACCAGCACGGTGAGTGCGATCACGCCATAAGTAATCAGCGCTGCCTTCAAAGAGAGGTGATGAGCTCTCTGGAGGAAATCCCAGTCGATGATATCGATACCAACCTTGAGAGCGATTCCGGCAAGCACAGCCAGAGGAATCGTTGAAGCAAGCGGCGCCGCGGCGAGGATCACCACCATCAGGATCACCGCACGAATGATCCCGGAAAGGGCCGATCGTCCACCGGCCTGAATATTGACCACGGTGCCCATGGTGGCCCCGGCGCCGGGTAAGCCACCAAACAGTCCGGAGGTGATGTTGGCAAGCCCCTGCCCAACAAGTTCCTTATTGGAGTTGTGCTCTGTGCGGGTCAGGCTGTCGGCCACCACGGAGGTGAGCAGGGCATCGATGCAGCCCAGCATGCCCAGGACGGCACCGTCCACGAACATCAAACCGAGCTGATCACTGCTGAAGTTGGGAACGTTGAAACCAGGCAGGCTTGCTTTGAACTCAGGAATCCTGGCCAGATCAGCAGCTGCAAGGGCAGGCAGATAAAGAGACAGCAGTGTTCCGATCACAAGGGCCAACAGCTGAGGAGGGCAAAACCGCTTGATCGCTGCAGGTGTGAACCAAAGGATGGCGACGGTAATCAGCGCCAGAATCAGCTCAGGCTGATCCACATGAGTAATCAGGTAAGGAATACGCATCAGGGTTCCCTTCACCCCACCCTCCACCTGCTGCCCGAGGAAGGCCGGTAGCTGAAGGATCACCAGGATGGCGCCAATCCCAGACATAAAGCCGGAGATCACCGTGTAGGGCATCTGGGTGACATACCGCCCCAGGCGGAACACGCCAAACAGGATCTGGAACAGGCCCGCAAGAATCACCACGGTGAAGGCCATGGCCATCCCGGTCTTCAACTCCTCAGCACTGCTGGCTTGGGAGGTAAAACTCAGGAACACGGTTGCAAACACCACAGTCATCGGACCAGTCGGTTCCGAAATCAGGGTGGGCGTTCCCCCAAAGAAAGCCGCCACGAGGCCAATAATCACGGCTCCCCAGAGACCTGGGCCAGGGTCACCACCCGTAGCCGCCACACCGAAGGCAAGTGCCATCGGCAGGGCCACAACTGCTGCCGTCAGCCCACCAAAGGCATCTCCTTTGATGTTTTGGGTGCTGATGTGGTTCAAAAACACCGGCAGGCGTTGCGTAGGTCGCGGAATGCTAGGCCTCGCTGCAAATTGCGAGCATCCTGTGTGATCAGTAATGCAAATCCACCCGAGGCAGCAGAATCAGGCCACCTTCATCTGCTGTGATGCCACCGTTCCTACTCGCCGCCCTGGAAGTGCTGGTGGGGATCGGCCTGCTCTTCGGTGGGGGTGAACTGTTTGTGCAGGGGGCTGTGACCCTTGCCCTGATCTTCGGCATCCCTCAGCTGGTGATCGGTCTCACGGTGGTCTCGCTAGGAACAAGCGCACCGGAGTTCTTCGTGAGCATCAGCTCGGTGCTCAATCAGTCCGATGCTCTTGCCGTGAGCAATGCGGTCGGCAGCAATATCTTCAACGTGATGGTCGTCCTGGGAAGCAGTGCCTTGGTGCTGCCTCTCAAAGTGGAGAGCCGGCTGGTACGGCGGGATGTGCCCCTCCTACTCGCCGTTTCCGCCGCCGTTTGGGGGATGGCCTCGACAGGCAAAGTCACATGGCAGTCAGGCATTGCCCTGTTGCTAGCCCTTGTGATCAACACCATCTGGGAGATCCGCACCGCCAGGGAAGAACCAGAGGAAATGGAGAATGCCGAGCCTGAGATCAATGCGGAGACCGCCGAGGGAGGCTGGATCAACGCCACGATCCGTCTTGCCGCAGGCATTGTGGTACTGGGCTTCGGCGCCAGCATCCTGGTCAAAGGGGCCAGTGCCGCCGCGCTGCAACTGGGGGTGAGCGAAGCCGTAATCGGGCTCACGATCGTTTCCGCCGGCACCTCAATGCCAGAGCTGATCACATCCTTGGTGGCCGCATTGCGGGGACGAACGGATCTTGCCATCGGCAACGTGGTGGGCAGCTGCCTGCTCAATCTGCTGCTAGTGCTCGGCGGAGGAGCTCTCGCTGCCGGTGGCCGCGGCCTCAATGTGAGCCCGGAGCTGATCAATGAAGATCTCCCGGTGATGCTGCTTACCTGCCTTGCCTGTTTCCCAATCTTCTGGACCAAAGGCGTGATCTCACGCCTGGAGGGTGGCCTGCTATTGGGCCTCTACATCGTTTACATCACAGACAACGTGCTTCCCCGCACCAACCTGGCGTCCTGGTCTGATGAGTTCCGTTTGATTGTTCTCTGCTTGGTTTTGCCGGCCGTGATGGTGATCATCACGACTCAGGCCTTGGTGTACTGGCGACAGTTGCGACAACAGAGGAGCTAGAGGCGAACTTGATTTGTCGACAAAAGTGATTAGGAACGATGACCATCAGCAGGATGCTGGACATCCTTGAAGAGTGCTGCTCGGCTTGCCGATGCTCGGGCTACTGCCCCCACTGAACGACAAGAATCTCCCCTGGCTCGACGTCATCCATCCGATCATTGTTCACTTCGTGATCGCCATGGCACTGATCAGCGTCGTGTTCGACCTGATCGGTGTGATCACAGGCCGGCGCAATCTCTTTGAAGTGAGCTTCTGGAATCTGCTCGTCGCCACCATGGCGATTTTCGTCGCCATCATCTTTGGGCAGATCGAAGCAGGACTGGCCAACCCCTATGGCACCGCCCGCGACATTCTCAGCCTTCACAGCACGATCGGTTGGTCCCTGGCTGGAGTACTTGGTCTGCTCACGGGCTGGCGCTTTGTTGTCAGACAGAAGGATCCCAACCGACTCCCCGTTGGCTATTTGGCTGTCGATGGTCTGCTGGCCGTGCTGGTGGTAGTGCAGGTGTACCTCGGCGACAAACTCGTCTGGGTCTATGGACTGCACACCGTGCCAGTGGTGGAGGCAGCGCGCCGCGGAGTGCTCTCATGACGGCGCTCGCTTGGCCTTGGTTGATCGCGATTCCATCGCCGATCAACGAGATCATCGACCAGCTCGGGCCCAACAATCTGCCTTACGCGATTCCACTGCACCCGAATCTGGTGCACTTCACCATCGGCTTATTCGCGATTGGAATCGCATTCGATTTCGCTGGGGCGTTCTATCCCCTGGAGAAACGAATTTTCCGGTTTTTAGCGCTGCCGGTGACCCGGGTCGGCTTCCACGATGTGGGCTGGTACAACCTGCTCGCCTGCAGCGTGATCACCTTCTTCACGGTGGCGGCAGGCTTTTTCGAAATGCTTCTGGCCGTGCCCCTTCCTGGAGTGAAAAACGTTCTCGGCCAGAACGCGATCGACACCATGCTCTGGCATGCGATCGGTGGCGTGGCCCTCTTGCTGATCATCGTGGCCATGACCATCTGGCGAGCCTATGAACGGTTTGTGTGGAGACGGGAGCTTGGCCGTCAGGTGAGCTGGCTGTACCTGGCCAGCGGCTCATTGATCCTGGTCTTGATGGGTGTGCATGGCAGTCTCGGCGCCTGGCTGGCAAGTGAGTTCGGCGTACACATCACCGCCGATCAGCTGCTGTCATCCGGTGCCAACCTGCAGGAGGTGCTGCCATGACGAGCACCTCTCCCTCACCCCGCCAAGGCCTGCCGATCCGCCGCATTCTTGTGATCAGCCTCGCCACGCTGGTCAATCTGGTGCTGAGCATCTGGATGGCGCAATGGTCGGTCGACTGGCTGCCCGTGGCCGCCTCAACGGCAGCCCCCTATGTGGATGGTCTGTTCAGCCTTGAGGTTGGCATTGGTTGCTTCATCTTTGTCGGCTGTGTCGGCTTCATCCTTTGGTCGGTGCTATTCAGCCGGGCAGACAAATACGACGAAAGCGATGGCCTCCCGATCGAAGGCAACACCCGCCTCGAAATTGCCTGGACGGTGATTCCATTCGTGGTGGTCATGGCACTGGCCTTCTATTCGATCCACGTCAACGAACAACTGGCATCCCTCGGTCCGAAGACCAAATACGACCTTGCTGTCGACCAGCAACCTGATGCCGTCGCTGCCGCCGACAACCTCAAAGACATTGGACCCATCCGTGTGATCTCCAGGCAGTGGAGCTGGGAGTTCGTCTACCCCGATGGCGTGCGCAGTTCAGAGCTACACCTACCGGTCAGTCAACGGGCCAACTTCCAGCTCAGCTCCGAGGATGTCCTACACAGCTTTTATGTCCCGGCATTCCGGCTGAAGCAGGACATCATTCCAGGCAGCGTCATCTCCTACAGCATCACGCCAACCCGGGAAGGCACCTATCGCCTTCGGGACGCGATGTTTAGCGGTGCGTACTTCTCCAGCAACCAAACCCACGTCATCGTCGAATCGGGGGAGGCATACGACCAATGGTTGAAAAAGGCCGCAAGCCAACCGCTGGTCTCCGGCTTGAGCCAGGCCACCGAGCTCTATCAGCAACGACTCGCGAAGGGGGACCGCGGATGGGCCACGGTGCCGCCTGCAGCGCCGCCCATGGTCAATGACCCCGGCCATCCCGACGTGCTCCACGACGCCTAACCCGCATGACCATCAACTACGACCCGCGGGTGCTCAAAGCGCCGCATCCAGTGCCTGGAGCCCCAGACAACTGGAAACGGTTCTTCAGCTTTAACACCGATGCCAAGGTGATCGGCATCCAGTACATCGGCCTTTCGTTGTTCTTTCTGCTGGTGGGAGGCCTGCTGGCCATGGTGATGCGCGGCGAGCTGATCACGCCGGCTTCCGATCTCGTCGATCCCACCGTTTACAACGGCCTCTACACCATGCATGGAACAGTGATGCTGTTCCTCTTTCTCTTTCCGGTTCTCAACGGCTTCAACAATCTGTTGATCCCGACGATGATCGGGGCACCCGACATGGCATTCCCGAAGCTGAATGCCGCCGCCTTCTGGTTGGTTCCTGTGTTTGCCATCGTTCTGATGGGGAGTTTCTTCGTTCCAGGAGGACCTGCCTCAGCCGGATGGTGGTCCTATCCGCCGGTGAGCATTCAGAACCCGCTGGGACATTTCATCAACGGCCAATTTCTCTGGATCCTGGCCGTTGCCCTCTCTGGGGTCTCCTCAATCATGGGAGCCATCAATTTCGTCACCACGATCCTCAGGATGCGTGCTCCTGGCATGACGTTATTCCGGATGCCGGTGTTCATCTGGACGGCCTGGGCCGCTCAGACCCTTCAACTCATTGGCCTGCCGGCGCTAACCGGGGGCGCAATCATGTTGCTGTTCGATCTCAGCTTCGGCACCAGTTTTTTCCAGCCGGAGGGCGGCGGGGATCCGGTGCTCTACCAGCATTTCTTCTGGTTCTATTCGCACCCAGCTGTCTATGTCATGGTGCTGCCGGTGTTCGGGATCTTCTCCGAACTGATCACCGTCTATTCCCGCAAGCCTCTATTTGGCTATCGCTTCGTGGCGCTGGCCTCCTTCGTGATCACATTTCTGGGCTTGATCGTGTGGGTGCATCACATGTTCTATTCCGGCACGCCGCAATGGATGCGCAATCTGTTCATGGTCACCACCATGTTGATCGCCGTGCCCACTGGCGTGAAGGTATTCGCCTGGCTCGGAACCCTCTGGGGAGGCAAAATCAGGCTCACAACACCGATGCTGTTTGTGCTCGGTGGCCTGGTGAACTTCATCTTCGGCGGCATTACCGGGGTCATGCTCGGCACTGCCCCGATCGACATTCATGTCGGCAACACCTACTTCGTGGTTGCCCATTTCCACTACATCATCTTCAACACGATCGGCTTTGGCATCTTTGCCGGCATTTACCACTGGTTCCCGAAGTTCACAGGACGGATGTTCTACGAAGGTCTGGGCAAGGTGCACTTCGCCCTCACCTTCATTGGCGCCACCCTTAACTGGCTGCCGTTGCATTGGGCTGGATTGATGGGGATGCCCCGGCGCGTGGCGTCCTACGACCCGGAATTCGCCCTCTGGAACGTGATCGCCAGCATTGGTGCCTTCATGCTTGGCGTGGCCTCAATCCCATTCATCCTCAACATGGTGAGCTCATGGGCGCGAGGAGCCAAAGCACCCCCTAACCCGTGGCGGGCCATCGGTCTGGAATGGCTGCTGCCCTCTCCTCCTCCGGCTGAGAACTTCGAAGACGACATTCCCACGGTGATCAGCGAGCCCTATGGCTATGGCCTGGGACGCCCGCTGGTGGAAGACGAGGACTATTACGTCCGCCGAGCCCAGGAGGCATGACGCCATGAGCACCACAGCTTCCGATCTACCCCTGCAGCACACCCCTGGTCATATCAAGCACGACGGTCACAATCTCACCGGGTTTGTGATTTTTCTGTGTTCAGAAAGCATTATCTTTCTGGCTTTCTTCGCTGGTTTCATCCTGCTCAAGCTCACGGCGCCGGAATGGCTTCCCAAGGGCGTTGAGGGACTAGAAACCCGCATGCCACTGATCAACACAATCGTGCTGGTGAGTTCTAGCTTCGTGGCCTATTTCGCCGAACGAAAGCTTCATCAGGGCAATCTCTGGGGGTTCCGGTTGTTGTGGATGTTGACCATGGCGATGGGCTGCTATTTCGTTTATGGCCAATACGTGGAATGGTCAGAACTGGCCTTCAGCCTGAATAGTGGTGTCTTCGGGGGAACCTTTTATCTGCTCACTGGCTTCCACGGCCTGCATGTGATCACGGGGATCCTGCTGATGGCGCTGATGCTGGGGCGCTCATTCCGCCCCAATAACTATGCCAAGGGTGATATGGGGGTCACCTCTGTGAGCCTCTTTTGGCACTTTGTGGATGTGATCTGGATCATCCTGTATGTGCTGATCTATGTGTGGCAACGCTCAAGCTGAGCGCGGTCAAAGTCAACACAACAGTCAACACAATCGTCCCGCCTTCCTCACTCTCCAACGACCATGATCATTGATGATCGCCATTACGACGTGATCATCATCGGCAGCGGAGCCGGTGGTGGCACTCTCGCCGGAGCGCTGAGTCGACAAGGCCACACAGTGTTGGTGCTGGAACGTGGCGGGCCGATGGCCCTGGCCGATCAGAACGTTGCCGATGTGGATCTGTTCCGCAAAGATCGCTATCACCCCCGCGAGCGTTGGTTCGGCCCCGATGGGGACCCCTTCCCCCCGCAGACGATGTACGCACTCGGCGGCAACACCAAGATCTGGGGTGCCGTGCTGGAGCGCATGCGCGAAAAAGATTTTGAAGAGCTGCCTTTGCAAGAGGGCATCTCACCGGCATGGCCGTTCGACTACGCCGAGCTTGCGCCTTACTACGACCGTGCCGAACAGCTCTACCGCGTTCACGGTCGCAGCGGCATTGATCCGAGCGAACCACCCCGCAGTGCAGAGTTTGCACATCTACCAAGACCACTACCCCCCTTTCTCGAACCTCTTCGAGAAGCACTGCAGCGCCAGGGCTGCAAGCCCTACGACCTGCCCCTCAGCTGGTCAGACGACCGCGATGACCCCACTGGAGATGCCCAGCTCTATGGGCTTGCATGGGGCGACAGTCAACACCTCAGCGTTCGCCACGATGCACGGGTGCTACGCCTCCACGTCAACCCCAGCGGACGGGAGGTGAAAGGCGTGGAAGCGGAGGTAGCGGGGGAGCAATGGCTCTTCTCAGCCGACATCGTGGTACTCGCAGCCGGCGCAATCAATACCGCTGCGATCCTATTGCGCTCCAACAATGAACGGCATCCACAAGGCCTCAGCAACGGTTCCGACCAAGTAGGGCGAAACCTGATGAACCTCCAGCTGACCTCGATCCTGCAGCTGGCCACGGAACGCAACGACGGGCGCTACGCCCGTTCCCTGGGCATCAACGACTACTACTGGGGAGACAAAAACGTTAGTTTCCCCCTCGGCCATATTCAGGCAGCAGGAGGGGTGCTCCAGGATGCCCTCTTCGCCGAATCACCACCTGTGCTGTCCTTGGTTAGCAAACTGATCCCGGATTTCGGCTTGGAGCGGCTGGCATCCCGCTCGATTGCCTGGTGGGCGATGAGCGAGGTGCTGCCTGATCCCCATAACAAGGTCTGGCTTCACCACGACCAGATTCGAATCAACTATCTGCACAACAACCGCGAGGCTCACGACCGACTGGTCTATCGCTGGCTTGACACCCTCAAGGCGGCAGAAGCGGACCCAATCACCAAAGTGGTGACTGCAGCCCCAACCCATCCGCGAGGTGAAGCACCAATGAGCGTGGTGGGCTACAGCTGCGGGACCTGCCGCATGGGAGAGAACCCTGCCACTGCAGTCGTGAACAGGGATGGCCGCTGCCATGAGCTCGACAACCTGTACATCGCAGACACCAGCGTGTTCCCCAGCTGCCCGAGCGTGGGTCCAGGCCTCACCGCCATCGCCATCGCCCTGAGACTGAGCGACCACCTCGAAGCCCGACTGCATGGCTAGGGGCTGCCAAAGGGAATGAAGAGACCGGTTCGGGACCAAGCAGGAGTCAACTGAGCGACAGCCTTCAAGCCATCGTCACAAATTCTTCGGAGACCGTGGGATGCAGAGCCATCGTGCGGTCGAAATCCTCCTTGGTCGCCCCCATCCCAACGGCGATGGCGGCCATCTGGATAATTTCAGCCGCATGCTCACCAACCATGTGGCATCCGAGAACCTTGCCGCTCGACGCTTCAAGCACGAGCTTGAGCAAACAGCGGGGCCCGCGCTTAGGCAAAGCCTGAGCCATGGAGCGGAAGCGGGCGCGATGCACGGTGACCGCCTCTTTGCCAAAACGCTCTATCGCTGTTTCCTCACTCAGCCCAACCGTTGCGAGCTCGGGCTGACTGAACACAGCACTGGCAACGAGGTCGTGATTCACCTGTCGATGACGACCGGCAAAGGCGAAGTCGGCGTAAGCACGCCCTTCATCCACCGCGACCGGAGTGAGGCAGACGCGGTCTGTCACATCACCAACGGCGTGAATGTGGGGCCTGTTCGTGGCTTGATCGGCATCAACAGGAATGCGGTGGCCATCCACCGCCACAGCCGCCGCGCTCAGATTGAGCCCTTCAAGGAAAGGGCGTCGCCCGGTGGCAAGCAGCACACCACAACAACCAACAGAATCACCCTCACTGGTGACAACAGTGAGCTCACCGGGCTGACCTTCAATGGCCGCCGGACTGACCTGGAAGCGGATCTCGACACCTTTCTCCTCCATCCCCTCTTGGACGACAGAGGACAGCTCACGGTCAAAGCCACGCAGCAGATGGTCGCCACGCACGAGCTGAACCACCTCCACCCCAAGCCCTTTGAGGATGCAGGCGAATTCGCAGGCGATGAAGCCGCCGCCAACCACAACAACCCTCGCCGGAAAACGGTCCTGAAGGAACATGTCATCGCTTACCCAAGCCAGTGCAGCGCCGGGGATCTCCGGTCGATGAGGGCGACCACCGACCGCGATCAGAATGCGTTTTGCCTCTAGCACCCTGTCTTGACCAATGCCGTCGGCGTGGCTGACAGCAATCCGATGGCCATCAAGAAATCGGCCCCAACCTGGAACCAACGTCACTCCTGCCTTCGCGAGAAAATCGATGTGCAGAGCATTCAGACGATCCACCTCCTGGCGTACATGGCGCAACAGCACCGCCGTATCCCGTTGCACCGCTCCCGGAACAACGCCGTAACTCGGAGCTGAGTCCAGCTGCTCCTGCACCTGGGAGCCGTAAACCAGCAACTTCTTAGGAACACAGCCTCGGATGACGCAGGTACCGCCGACCCGATCGCCTTCCACCAACGCAACCCGTGCACCATGAGAGGCAGCTCGTTTGGCGGCTGCAAGTCCACCAGAACCGGCACCGAGAACGACCAGATCAAAGGAGTCTTCCAAATCTCCGCAGGGCACAACGCCGCCAACTGCCGGCATTGTGCACGTGCGCTGGAACACTGTCAGAAGGTGATGAACTGATTAAGTTCAGACCAAGAAAGCAAGACATCCGTGCAAGGACGACGTCACACGAACAACACTCCCCTCATGACGGCCCCCCTCTCGCTTCGAGAGATCGCAGAAACAATCACGTCAGAGGACATGAGCACCAGACTGAGCCTCCTGGCCAAGGAGGGGCGCCGAGACGACTGCCTGGCCCTAATGCAGGAGCTTGGAGACTGGCAGAGCTGTGATCCAGACCTGATCGCCGACGTCCTATACATCCCCTATCCGACCCACAACAAGCGCTAAGGGAGGATCGAATCGGGCAGCCCGAACTTTGGCAAACGTATGTCAAGACGTCGATCACAGCAGTCTGGCCAAACGAGCTAAGCATCGTCAGACTTTCCCAAGTCACCACGAGCAGCGATGCGTGCAATCTCTACTGGGCTGATGGCCAGCCTGCTGTTCGCTATCCCCGCAGCCTTTGGGGTCGAGGTGAATGGACGCAGCAGTTTTGTTGCAGTGCCAACCCAAACAGAGCTGATTAACTACGAGAGCATTTCCTTCAGCGGTGGTGCGGTTTTCTATTTAGTTCTGAAAATGCCCAAGGGCGCGGATGCCGGCCTTGCCGAAATCAATTTCAGCCAGATCCGAGGAGCCCAACCGGCTTTTTATTACGGCCCTGTGCAGCCGACCGCCTTTCTTGGCCGCCCACGACATGAAGGAAAGAGCCTGCCGGTCTCAGCAGAATTCTCCGACGACAACCGTTCAGTAGCCATCCGTTTTCAAGACCCCGTCGTTCCAGGAGAAACAGTCACCGTCGCTTTTCGCATTGGGGTCAACCCCCCAGCCGACATCTACACCTTCTCAGTATCAGCAACACCATGGGGACAACAGCCGATTGCTCAAACGGTGGGTGTCGTGCAGATGAGTATTTATGAGAACACCGATTTTTAAAGGCTCCATTGCACGCAATCGCGGCATCGTGCGCTCCCCCAATGAACACTAGATCTCTACACCTCGCCCATTACGACCGCATCCCTGATCCCGACGACGGCTTCACGTTGTTCGAGGTTGAAGTGGGCCGTCTACAACCCACACAGATGTGCATCGGGCTGGCGGAAGTACGCAGTAGGCAGCGAGATTTCCTCCAGGACAGCGAACAGGAGCGCCAGCGTTATTTGCGAACCAAACCGGTGCCCTTGGTTCGCAATGGAAGCGGAGACTTGTGGATGGTTGATCGCCATCACCGACTCAGAGCTTTGTTGGAGCTGGATCCGACGGTCACCACCTTCGGATATGTGATTGAGGAGTTAGCTCAAACCAACCGTCTCGATGTTCTCCAACACCTGCAGGACAGAGGTTGGCTTTACTTATTTGATGGTCGTGGCAATGGTCCGCAGTCTCCAGAGGCCTTGCCATCCAATCTGTTGTCGCTACTAGACGATCCCTACCGAAGCCTTGTCTGGAAACTGAAAAAGGAGCGCGCCATCAACCCCCAGCCCCTGATCCCCTACCACGAATTCCGCTGGGGAGCCTGGCTGCGGCGCCGTCCGCTTCCTCCCTTCTCTTCGCTGCAGCTTGATCCTGCCCTTCCGGCAGCACGACGACTGGTGAAATCCTCTGGAGCCTCACATCTTGCGGGCTGGACAGGCAACATCTCCTTGCATCGGTCTACCGACGACGACGGGAATCGATCTGGAGTAGATCCTTGACCTTCTGCACCTGGCTGGCGAGCTGAGGATCAGACGAGAGTTTCTTTTCCACCTGCTCAATCGCATACATCACCGTGGTGTGATCCTTGCCGCCAAAGGTTTCTCCAATCCGCGGCAAGCTCAGATCCGTGCCCTTGCGCATCAGAAACATACCCACTTGACGCGCCTGACTCACGGCTCGGCGGCGGCTACTACTCCGCATGTCATCGGCACTGACATCAAACACCTCAGAAACCTTGTCAATGACCTGTTGGGGGGTCACTTCCACACCACGACCACTCGGATCGAGCATCGGAGCGACCGATTCGACGGTCATCGGCAGACCCGTAATCGAGGCAAACGCCACCGCCCTGGTGAGGGCACCCTCCAACTCACGAATATTGGACGTAAAACGCCCAGAGATGTACTGAATCAGTTCTCGGGGCAGCGAAACTTTCTCCTGCTCAGCCTTTTTCTGAAGGATCGCCATCCGGGTTTCCAGATCAGGGGCCTGGATATCCGCGATTAAACCCATCGAAAAACGTGAAATCAAACGCTCCTGCAACCGGGGAATCTGACTGGGTGGACGATCACTCGCAATCACGATCTGACGGCCAGCTTCGTGCAAGGCGTTGAAGGTATGGAAGAACTCCTCCTGCGTGTACTCCTTGCCCTCAATGAACTGAATATCGTCCACCAGAATCAAATCTGTCGCCCGATAACGATCACGGAATGCCTGCATACCGTCCTTGCGGATCGCCAAGATCAGGTCATTAGTGAACGTCTCTGTGGAGACGTAATACACCCTGGCATCGGGATCGATCTCAAGTCGGTAGTGGCCGATGGCCTGCATCAAGTGGGTCTTGCCCAGACCAACGCCACCACAGATGAACAAGGGATTGAATTCCCGCCCTGGGGATTCAGCCACAGCAAGGGCAGCAGCATGGGCCATCCGGCTGTTCGGACCCACCACGAACCGATTGAAGACGTAACGCCGGTTCAACCCAGGCAGTCGGCGAGGCGGACGACCAGGGACACCGCTGGTCGGCGCGGCAGAGGGCAATCCTGTCGGCGGTTGCGCCGGGGTCTGCGGTGCGGCAGCTGGAGCAGCACCTCCAGAGCCGACAGAGCCGACAGAGCCGGAGGAAACTTCCTGATCCTCCTGACGGGCCAGAACGGTCACAATCACGGGATTGCCAACGATGTCGCTGGCTAGTTCAGTGATCGTGCTGAGGTAGTTCTTTCTCAACCAGTTGCTGGCAAAGCTGTTTGGGGCCTGAAGACAGAGCTCACCATCTGAGAAACCACTGCAACGCACCGGCCGCAGCCAGGTTTCAAAGGTGGGCTTGCTCAGACTGCCCTGAAGAGCGTGCTGCACCTTGTTCCACAGCTCACTCCCCGTCAGCACAATCAGCCCCCATTCGAATTGGGAATCTACGCACCTTGGTGAGTTTGCCGGCTCTTTCGTGAGACCCTGTCAGAAATCGGTGAGATGTTATGAACCGCGCCGCTCACACCCTGAAACGACGCCCTTTCTACTGGCTCGGGATCGTGCTGATTGGAGCTGGCCTCAGTGGCTGTGATCCCAACTGGAAACAACAACTGGGAATCAACCCTGAGACCACACCCGACAAGCTCCCAGAAGTGAGCGACGGGCCCAGTGCAGCTCCGCTCAAGCCTGGCCGCAACGTGATTGTGTCCGCGGTGGATCGTGTCGGCGCTGCAGTGGTGCGCATCGACACCGTCAAACGCGTCAACAATCCGCTAGGAAAACTGTTTGGAGGTGCGCCTTCAATCCAGCAGCAGCAGGGGCAGGGGTCAGGCTTCATCACCCGATCCGACGGGCTGATTTTCACCAATGAGCACGTGGTGGAGGGGGCTGATCAGGTGTCTGTGACCCTGCCAGACGGCCGCAGCTACAACGGCAAAGTGCTCGGAGGCGACCCTCTTACGGATGTGGCCGTGGTCAAGGTCGTGGCCGAGAAGCTACCGGTCGCCCCGTTGGGTGACTCCAACGACCTCAAGCCTGGAGAGTGGGCGATCGCCATTGGCAATCCCCTCGGCCTCAACAACACCGTCACCGCCGGCATCATTAGCGCCGTTGACCGCACCAATGCCCTTGGCTCCGGTCAGCGAGTGCCCTATATCCAGACCGATGCTGCCGTCAACCCTGGAAACAGTGGAGGGCCGCTGATCAATGCCGCCGGGCAGGTCATCGGTATCAATACAGCGATCCGCAAGGCCCCAGGGGCAGGTCTCAGCTTTGCCATTCCGATCAATCTGGCCAAACGAATCGCCCAGCAGATCATCAGTACTGGCCAAGCCTCTCACCCCTACATCGGGGTCCGGCTTCAGAGCCTCACACCTCAGCTCGCGAAAGAGATCAACGCCACCAGCACAACCTGCCGTGTGCCGGAGGCCAATGGCGTGCTCGTGATCGAAGTGGTCGAGAACACCCCTGCCTCTCGAGCTGGGATCAAGACGTGCGACTTGATCCAGTCCGTGAACGGCAAACGGGTGAAGGATCCCTCCGAAGTCCAACTAGCGGTCGACCGAGGCACGGTGGGAGAGCCGATGCCACTAACAGTGGAGCGAAACGGTGAAGAGATTGAACTCTCCGTACGCCCAGCAGAACTGCCCAGACGTTGATGAAAGCTGCCGATCTGGCTGGTCGGCCTGTGCTGGTGATGATGAGCCGCTGGCCAGCCTTCGGCCGCTGCAAACGCCGGCTTGGAGCCACGATCGGCAGCACGGCTGCAGCAACCGTGCAGGCCCGCCTAAGAACCCACACACTGACCGTGGCTCAAGAGCTACACAACGATGGGCTGCTCAGCTTGAGGCTCGCCCTGAGCGGAGGGCCAAGCCGGAGGGAGCAACAACGGCTGAGCGCCAAGGTGATTGATCAGGGCAAGGGCGGCCTGGGATTGCGAATGCGCAGGCAGATGCTTGAAGCCAGCAAGGGAAGCTCGCCGCATCCTGTGCTGATCATCGGCACAGATTTACCTGATCTGTCTCGCCGGGATCTGTGCTGCGCTATCGAAGCCTTGCACCATCACCCGCTTGTGCTCGGTCCAGCCCGTGATGGAGGGTACTGGCTGCTAGGGCTCGGCCGGCACCAGGCACAGGCCTGCCCTGCTTGGCTCTTCTCCGGCCTGCCCTGGGGGAGCGAGCATGTACTCAGCACCACCCTGCAGCGAGCTCAGTCCAGAGGATGGCCCGTGTGGCTGCTTGATGAGCACAACGACATCGACCGAATGGAAGACCTTTCTCCATGGCTGGCCTGACGTTGATACGACCAAGGCGGTCGTATGGCTTCTGTTGTGACTGTTCAGGGCTTGGTGCTGGTTGCCATTCCATTGATCTCCTGGATGCTGGCCCTGATCCACCTCAGGATCTGAAAACCATCAGCATGACGAACGACTGATCCCAACAACAACCTGATGTTTCTGAGCATCAGCCCCGCCAAAGGGTGATCGTGAGTCGTACTGCGATTGCGACTGGTGTTCACAATCGAAAGATTGAACGAGTCATGGGTATCTGGAGAGGCCTGGGTAGCCGAGATTCAGTATGAAACTGAATTCAAAGCCTTCGTGTGTGCTCGCACGAAATGCATGGCAACGGGACGCAGCTACCGAGTGATCAACCCCAGCCAAGAAGTCCAATGCATCATCACACTGGAGGATTGCAAAAAGCATTTCGGGCTTGGTTGAGTTGAGCAGCCAATGCGCAGAAGAGCGGAAGCGGCCAACCGGTTAGATAGAGCGGCCGTAAATCAGTTTGCAGATCTCAGGGGTGACAACAGCTGCAACATCTTGCTCCCGATCAACCACGCGATAGGTCTGACCAGTTGCCATGCACCTCGACCTCGCCTGAACAAATGCCTTAATTTCAGTCCTGTATGCGATTTCAGGAACCCAGTGTTCTTCTGATTTGCGTTCGATTGTGAACATGACTTTAACTAGTCTTCCTAAAGAGTGCAGCCAATACGAACCTTGGCCCAAAAATTCAATGATCTACTTGGGATCATCGAAGAGAAAAAAGACAGCGTCCGGCATTAGCAACACTCCTCATCCCTGAGCCAACACAAGCTCGACCGTGCTGTTGCGAGCCATCAGCACAGCACCATGCCGGCAGAAAAACCTCTACAGCAAAGAGGTCGAAGCGATGAGCATCGAGATCCAACGCTTCCCTGCTTGGCCCCATTGGCTTCAACAGCCTTAGCCAAACAGCTTTGGGCAGTGGAGCAGGTCACCAGTGGCCAGATACGCAAAAACGGCGGCTTCGAGGCTCATCCATCCACCAGCCCTAGACCAGCCGATGGGGCCAGCACCTGATGCTCAGGAGCCAAACCATTGTCTTCATGTCCAATGCTCGGCCGACCTCAATTCGCTACACAGACCGACCAAGCAGGCACTCGATCAGCAGCAAAGAAAGGAATCGAGAATGCAAAACCTTGGCCGCACCTTGAATCACGAATCCAGTTCACAAACCAGTCAATCGTCAACCCGTCGCCAATCCTGATCAGGCGATTGATGACGGCAGCAGCAGTGCTGAAAAACTCGCAAAAGGGATGGACATCAAGCTGTTTGGGACAGGCCGAGACGTCACCGCTTGCAGCCTCCCGAGACAAGCCACAGAGCAACAAGAGGGCAGACACAGCTTGAACATCACAGGGGCAGATCACCGTTGTGCTTAGCCGTACTCTTGAGCCCATCCAACTTGCTTGGTCCAGGTCGGCGCCCATTGGTGGCAACGCTTGGTGAGGTGAGCACCCTGCTGCAACTGCTTTCTCTTCAGGTTGCACCCGACCAAGGTGCGACTGTGAGCATCCATGCCATAAACAAAGTGCTGACAAGTCATGCAGATGCAAGCACCCTTCCAGCCGCTTAGCTCCTGCTCGTCAACGAAAGCCCAGCCCTCCACATAACCCCCATGCATAGTTCTTATGTACTAGGCGTGGTTGGGACCTGCGTCAAGGCCGTACCGAATCTTTCCTCAAGAGAGCAATGCTGACTAGGGGGAAACGATCAGCCATCTCTCAGCCAATCCTTCATCGCAGAGAGGGAAAGACAGCTTTGCTTGATCAATCAAGAGCTAACGAGCGGCCGAGGCATGCGAATCGACAAGCTGACCGGTCTCATCGCTGTGATTCGAAGCGATGCACTAACTGGGCTTGGCGAGGTCTGTCTCACACCTCCGGAAGGTCTAGCGAGTGATCGACAGCATCAGATCACCGCTCAGGCTGAGCGCTATCGCGTTCAATCAGAAGCACTGGGTCGAGACGAACTGATCGTGCTGACAGCTCAGGATGCAGTCAGTGTGGATGCCCCAGGTCGGGGACGAGAACACCGACAACAGCACCAACAACGTCGCAGTGGTTCACACTTGCGTCCCATGCAGGAGGCCGCGTTCAATCAGCCTGATGGATGTTTGAGACCCCCCTATGGCTGGCATGCACGCTGGGCTGCCCTCATTGAGCGTCGTCATCCCGTGCCTGAACGAAGCTGAGCGCCTGCCCCTGCTGCTTGCCGATCTGCAGTGCTGGCGGGGGAGCCTTCAAATCATGGTGGTCGATGGCGGCAGCCGCGACCACAGCAGCTGGATCGCGCGCATGGCCGGGGCCGAGTGTGTGCACGCACCAAGACCTGGGCGAGGTGCTCAGCTGCAATGCGGCGCCGCTCAGGCCCTGGCCCCCTGGCTTCTGTTCCTCCATGCCGACAGTCGACTTAACCCCGCATGGGCTGAACGTGTAATGGCCGTCATGGAGGATCCCAAAGCAATCGATGCCGCCTGGTACTTCGACCTGCGCATCGAACCTGGCCGGCCGGCTCTGCGCATGCTGGAGGCCCTAGTGGCACTACGCAGCCGATGGCTGCAGCGGCCCTATGGGGACCAGGGACTGCTGTTGCACCGAAGGCTCTACCAGCGCTGCGGCGGTTATGCCCCTCTTCCATTAATGGAGGATCTCGATCTGGTGGAGCGCTTAGCCCCTAGGGCGCGGCTGAGGCCCCTCGGACAACCACTGGTCAGTGATGGTCGACGCTGGAGCGGAAGCAGCGTGCTTCAACGCAGCTGGGGCAATGCCCGTCTGCGTCAGCGCTGGTACAACGGCGAGTCAGCAGAGCAATTGGCGGCCACCTATTACGACCGTCATGCCAACCATTAGGAGGCGTACCAGAAACCGCAACGATGACCGTAAGGCTCTAGCTCCCAGCCCAGGCGCTGATAAAAGGGCAGAACCCCAGGGTCCGCAAACAGCGTGACCCTCTCAGTGCCCATCTCCCGCAGCGCATCCAGCACGTAATCCATCAGCTGTTTGCCAAGACCAGACCCCTGATAGAGGGGATGGATCGCGACATCCCAGATCGTGGCATCGAGCACCCCATCTCCGGTGCAACGTGCGAAACCAACCAGCCTGGGCAAGCGAGGATCATGGCGCCAGAGTCCCACACAGATCAAGCTGCATTCGAGTGCACGGCGCACCCGGCGCACAGGTCTGCGACTCCAGCCCACAGACTCCAAAAGACGCTCCAGCTCGACCAGATCCATCGGGCGGGCCTGACTGAACACCAGACTGATCTGAGGGTTAGCCGTACGGCAGAAGCGGGCCTTATCGCCATAGGCCTGCACCAGCGTCTCCTGTGTGAGTGCAGGCGTTTCGATCACCCAGCCGTTGCGAACAGACTCTGATCTTGGCGTATCAGCAAGGGATGCCACGGCAAGGTGGAGATGCCAGGTCAGCTCTGATGTCCTCAACGCCTCTCGTCGTCGGCGCCCATGGTTGGCTGCTTAGCAAGAAGGTATGGACCCCTCTAGAGCGGCTCTGGGCGATGGCGCAGACGGCCAATCAGCCCCAAGGAGGCTGGAGCCTTTGGTGCCCAGACCTGCCTGGATTTGGGCAACGACCCCGACCCCACAGCCTGCGACCGACGCTTGCGGCCTACGGACGTTGGCTGGGGGATCAAGCCCTGAGCCAGGCTGCAGGACAACCGGTTGTTCTGATGGGCCACTCGCTTGGAGCCAGCGTGGCACTGCATGCAGCCCGTTATCTGCGCGAACGGGCCCCAGAGCAATGCAGAGGTGTGATCTGCATTGCGGCCGGTGGGGGCATTTATCAGCCGCGCCCCTTCCAAAAGCTGCGCCAGGGAGGACGATGGGCCGTCCGCTTGCGACCACCACTGCCGCTTGAGCTCGGTCCCTTCCAGGCAGAGCAGCGCGCGGCCCTTGGCCTCTTGGTGAATAGCACCTGCCGTGGGGCAATCCGTCAGATTCCACGTCTTGTGGCCGACCTCACCGTGGCCAGCCTCTGGATCAGCGGCAGCCGGGATCAAGTGATGGAACCCGGCTACGTCCGGCACCTCGCCGGTTACAGCCGACAGCACAGCCTTGTGATGCTTGAAAACTGCGGCCATCTGCCTATGCAGACCCACGCATCAGCCCTGAAGCAAGCCCTCGAGCCCTGGCTGAACGAACGACTCTGAGATCAACAGTTCGAACGCAGCCCTCAGAGCGTCGCCAAGCCTCGCTCTTGTAACTCCGCCAGTTCGGCATAGAGCCCTCCCAGCGCCCGAAGCTCCAGATGCGTGCCCTGCTCGATCACCTGTCCGCGGCGCAACACAAAAATGCGATCGGCCGCCTCCACCGTGGCCAAACGATGGGCAATGACCACAGCGGTGCGTTTCTCCAGCAAACGATCGAGATCCCTTTGCAGGGTGGCCTCAGTGGAAGGATCCATAAACGCAGTGGCTTCATCCATCACCAGCACAGTGGGATTGCGAATCGCCACACGGACGACTGCTAACAGCTGCCGCTCTCCAGATGAGAGGTTGCCACCACGCTCCCGCAAGGTGGTATCGAGACCTTCAGGCAGACGGTCCAAGAGGGGTTCAAGACCCAGGTCCCGGCAGATGTCGCCCAGGCGAGTGTCATCGATCGGCACATCGAGACGAAGGTTCTCTCCCACCGTGCCACTGAACAAGAACGTGTCTTGCAGCACCACTCCAAGTTGTTGGCGCAACTCCTGCATGGGCAGGTTGCGGATGTCCTGGCCATCCAGCAAGATCCGCCCCTGCTGTGGTTCATAAAGGCGACACAGCAAACGGATCACTGTGCTTTTGCCCGATCCGGTGGGCCCCACAAGGGCCACGTGCTCACCGGCAGCGATCCGGAAGCTGAGGTTGCGAAGAATCGGCTCGTCAGGTCGATAAGCAAAGCTGACGTTGTCGAACACCACCTCTCCGCCGAGGCCACGAGGGGAGCCAAGCTGGCTTAAGGGGGCAGGAGCGGAAACCTCAGCGCCGCGATCGACAATCTCCAAAGGTTCCTCCAGCAGCTCGCCGATCCGCTCGACGGCCGTGAGACCCCCCTGAATCTGGGTGAAGCGCTCAGCCAACTGGCGCAGGGGATCAAACAGCCGCTGGGAATAGAGGATGAATGTTGTGAGAGTGCCCAAACCCATGGCGCCGGCAGTGACCATCCATCCACCGAGAGCCAACACGATGGCCACGGCACCGAGGGCCACCCATTCGATGAAAGCGGAGATGCTGCTGTCGAAAAAGATGGTGCCGTTCACCGCCTGTCGGTAGGCCTGACCAGTGGCGTGAAAGCGCTTGCCGTTCACGGACTCCCGCCGGAACATTTGCACCACCTCCAGCCCCTGGAGGTTCTCCTGGAAATCTGCATTCAGCTGGGAAAGCTCCTCCCTGACGCGGTAATTGGCTTTGCGGTAGCGACGCTGCAGCCAAAGAATCACCAGCGTGACGGGAATCTGAGCTGCGAGCAGCAGCAGTCCCAGCCGCCATTCCACGAGCAACATGGTTGCCGCAATCACCACCAGAGTGACCAGGTCACCGAGCACGCCGACGGCACCACTTCCGAACACTTCGGCGAGGGCGTCGACATCACTGGTGAGACGCGTCAGGAGCTTGCCCACGGGCATGCGGTCGTGGAAGCGAACCGACAGGTTCATCGCATGGGCAAACAGATCTTGACGAATCCGGGCCGTCAGCCGCTGTCCCACAGCCTGGATATTGAAGGTCTGCACCCCTTGAAGGGCCAGACGCAGCAACACCGAACACAGCAACACAACCACGATCAGCCTGACGGCCACGGGGGTATCGAGCCCCTGAAGCAAAGGCAGCACGGATTCCTTCGTATCCCCTCCAAAGCGGCGCAGCACAGCAATCGCCTGGCCCACCAGTAAGGGCTGGATCGCCCCAGCAAGGGCCACAGGGATCAACAACACCAGAGTGAGGCTGAGGCGACGGCGGTCTCGACCGAGATAGCGACCCAGCCGCAAAACCCGTTGCAGGTCAGAACCTGCCATTAAGCCGTCACAACCGGAGTCGGGGTGGCAGCCCGCATCGCATCGATAATCTCGCCAAGCTCACCCCGATCCAGCCGCAGCGAAAGGGGGTGGCCCACCAATCGGGCCGTGGTTTGGAAGAGGTCTTCGATCGCAACCAAGCCGTTGTCTTTGAGTGTTCGGCCTGTCGCCACGAGATCAACAATCGCCTCGGCGATCCCGGTGATCGGCCCCAGCTCGACTGAGCCAGTGAGATGGACAAGCTCGACTGGGAGCTCCAAAGCGTCGAAATAAGCACGGGCACAACGGGTGAATTTGCTGGCCACCCGGCAATGGGGAGGGAGATCAGCAGCCCGCTGATAACCACTGCTTTCCTTGACCGCCACGGCCATGCGACAGCCCCCGAAATTGAGGTCCACCAACTGGGCAACAGGCATCTGGTGCTCGCGCAACACGTCGTAGCCGACCACTCCCAGCTGGGCCTGTCCATAAGCCACATAGACCGGAACGTCGCCGTTGCGCACGAGCAAAGCCCTGGCTCGCCCGCATTCGGAAGGGACCATCAGCTGACGGTTGTCGGGGTCGAGAACGGCGGAGAAGTCGAGGCCGGCTGCAGAGAACCTCGCCACCGATTCCTTCAACAGCGCCCCCTTGGCCAGAGCGACGGTGATCATGGACTGATGCGTCGACTTGGACTTTAACGATGCCCCCTTCCTCAACGGTGCTTGCCAACCCGATTCCGTTGAATGACGGCATTCACCAACTGCCGGTTCTTAACGACAACATCGTCTGGATTTGGGTGCGGGGCCAGTGGGCCGTGGTGGTGGATCCTGCTGTAGCAGAACCTGTGATCAGCTGGATTGAGACCCGTGGACTGAAGCTGGCTGCGGTGTTGCAAACCCACCACCACGCCGATCACATTGGCGGCACGCCACAACTGCTCCGGCACTGGCCGGACGCCGAGGTCATCGCTTCTGCAGCGGACCGGGAGAGGATTCCCTTCCAAACCATCTCCGTGCAAGGTGGTGACCGGCTCAGCCTGCTGGATCAGCAGATTGAGGTCATCGACGTGCCGGCGCACACCTGTGCGCACATCGCCTTTCTGCTACCAGCGGGCGGGAAGCCTGGTGATGATCCGGCCCTGTTCTGTGGCGACACGTTGTTCAGCGCAGGCTGCGGCCGATTGTTTGAAGGAAGCGCCAGAGACATGCACAAGGCCCTTCAACGCCTCGGGCTCCTGGCTGACACCACAAGCGTGCATTGCGCCCATGAATACACCGAGGCGAATCTGCGCTGGGCAGCGGAGCAACGCCCGCAAGATTCGCGAATCCGATCCCGCCTGGAGCACGTACAGACCTTGCGCCGCCGAGGCGATAGCAGCCTGCCGAGCACCCTGGCGATCGAGTGGGACACCAATCTGTTTCTGCAGGCGTCAGACCCCGACGAACTAGCAACGCTGCGCAGCCACAAGGATCACTGGCGCGGTTAAGTCGCTCCCACCAGAGCTGTTCGCTCGGGAAAAAGCAGAACGGTTTCATCCGGCCGAAGCGAAAGTCGGCAGCGTGTTCCTCGCCGATAGTCATGCTGCAGAGGGAGCCGGAGCCGGAGCTGCTGGCCGCCGGCTTCAACGCGATACAGCCATTCCCGGCCGAGGAACTCCCGACCCATGACGCAGGCATCACCATCTGGATCCAGGCGAAGATCAATCGCGGCTGGATCAACTAGCAACACGGGGTCTTCACGTCCAGGTCCCGTCGGATGCCCCTCCAGTGTCGAGTCAGGCTCTGCGCAGCGTGCCTGCTCAGGCGGGCCGAACTGAACAGCCTGCAACGGTCCCAACAGACAGTGCCAGCGGCCTGAGGCCTGCCGCTCCACAGGGAGAAGATTTCCCTGGAGGACGAAGCGACCCACAAAGGAAGAGGCTGGCGATTCCACCAGGGTGCGCGGCGTCGCGCATTGATGCAGAATCCCGTCCTGCATCACGGCCACCCGGTCACAGATCGCCAGGGCTTCGCCGGGATCATGGGTGACCAGCACTCCGGAGGTGCCACAGCGACTGAGGACAGCAGGCAATTCGCTGCGCAAACGCAGCCGCACCTCCACATCGAGGTTGGAAAACGGCTCATCCAGCAACACCACCGCAGGTGCAGGAGCAAGGGCCCTGGCCAGAGCCAGTCGCTGGCGTTGACCACCGGAAAGTTCATGGGGGTAGCGACGGGTGAGCCGCTCCAATCCCAGCAACTCCAGTAGCCAGGCCGCGCGGCTGGTGTCCTGGCCGCGCCGCAGCCCAAAACAGGTGTTGTCCCAAGCAGTGAGGTGGGGGAACAGGGCGTAGTCCTGAAACACCATGCCCACACCGCGACGCTCCGGCGGAATCCAGCGCTGAGCCGTAGCCACGGGCTGGCCATGCATGCGCACCTCTCCAAGCGAGGGCACCTCAAAACCGGCAATCAGTCGCAGCAAGGTGGTTTTGCCGCAACCGGAAGGTCCCAGCAATCCCACGAGCTCACCAGGCTCCAGTTCCAGGTCGATGCCCTGCAGCGTCCAGTCGTTATGGGCAGATCGATAGCGATGCCAAAGCCCTCGCACCTCCACCGGCGCGGCCTCAGCCTTGGGCTCCACCAGGGAACTGCGTCCCATCGAACTGTCTCTGGACACCGTCAAAGCGAATGGGTCCCCAGCATGAACACCGAGGGCGATGATGCAGTCCCCATTGTGCGTCCCAACCATGTCGCCCTCACCGACTCAGGCGATCACCACCGCTGCAGCCCCCGCCCCCGTCGGCCCCTACAACCAAGCCGTCAAGGCGGGCGACTGGCTGTACTGCTCCGGTCAGATCCCCCTCGATCCCGCCAACGGCTCAATGGTGGGTGATGGCGATGTGGAGGCTGAGACACGCCAAGTGCTCAAAAATCTCACCGCCGTTCTCGAAGCAGCTGGCACCGATGCCTCACGGGTCGTCCGCACCACGGTGTTCTTGGCCGATCTGAACGATTTCCAACGCGTCAATGCTCTCTATGCCGAGGTGTTTGGCACGGGCGTGAGTCCAGCGCGAGCCTGCGTGCAGGTTGCGGCCCTTCCCAAGGGGGCGAAAGTGGAAATCGACTGTGTCGCTTATCTGGGCTGAACCCAGAAAAACATGGGGGTCGACCAGCGATTGCATAAGTTGAGTAATGCGCTGCGAGACTCCATGGCCCAGGCCAAACTCACCATTGGTGAACTCGAAGCGGGATATCCCCTCTACTGCAAGGCCCTCAGACGCCTGCTGAAAGAGGGGCGAAGCATCGAAGACATCAAGAAAACGGTCTGCTGGGGTCACCTTGAAACCCTCAACCGCTGCTTGCCCGGGCGCTACAAAGCCCCCTCGTATCTCCTGGCCCTAATCCGTCGCGACCTTGAATCGCCAAAGGATTGATCTCTCATGGCAGTGGGGTGAGAGGGCGAGCCGGGTCCTGCCCCTCCACTTCACCTTGAAACACACGACTGCTGAGGATATCTGCTGCCGTGATTGTGATCAGATCATCGCGGCTGAGGCATTCACCCATCCGTGAGAACAAGCGATTGGCCTGGCGAAGACGCATGCGATCAATCGCATTACGAATCGAACGAGCATTGGCAAAAAATGGTAAATGACGTCGCCTAAAAATGTAGTCAGCAAAAGCCACTTTCGCCTGAACATCAAAACGATAAGCCTGCTTCTCCAACAACATCTGAGCGATCTCCATCAGCTCCTGATCGCTATAATCAGGAAAATCTACATGATGTGCAACGCGAGACTTTAGACCAGGATTAGACTGATAGAAAGCATCCATCTCATCCTTATAGCCCGCAAAGATGACCACAAACTCACTCCTCTGACGCTCCATATCCTGGAGAAGAATTTCAATTGCCTCCGCGCCATAATCCCTTTCGTTACCTGACTTATAAAGGTAGTAGGCCTCATCAATGAACAGCACACCACCTTGTGCACGCTTGATCATTTCCCGAGTTTTAGGTGCTGTATGCCCCACATACTGCCCAACCAGATCATCACGAGTCACCGTCACCACATGGCCTTTGCGCAGGTAACCGAGACGATGAAGGATCTGAGAAATTCTGACCGCAACAGTGGTCTTCCCAGTTCCAGGCCTACCTGTGAACGACATGTGCAATCCCGGCGCACCACAAGGCAGATCCAGAGCCTGACGCGCTTGTTCGACCAGAAGCAATGCAGCGATCTCACGAATCCGAGTTTTAACTGGGAGCAGACCCACCAAATCCTGATCAAGCTGCTCAAGCACTTCAGCCACGCCCGACTCGGCGTAGCGAGAGGCCAAATCAATCGAGGAGTTCATCCACACCCGCCGCGAAGGCGTGGTCGTCAGCCTGAAGGCAAGCCCCTTCACTCTCATCAAGGGGACGCAGGGTGATATTCACGTAAGTCCTACCAAAGCTGATATCAGGAAAGCGCTGCTTGTCTTCACTGAGGCTGCCCAACCGGTCAAGGAAATCACGGGTAGCGCTGTAGGTCTCGAACTCGAGCCGACGCTCAAGCCGAATTGGACGATTGCGTTCCTCCCATGCGTGCTTCACCGAGACCCCAACGCGAACTGTGGTGAACCTAGATCAACGCTTCACGACGGCAGCCCATCAGTCGCTCCGCCCAAGCTCTGGCGTGATCACGATTGGCCTGTTGGGCCTCCAGATCATTGCTATCGAGCGGATGGGGCATGGTTCCCGCGATGGCTCCGTTGGTGACACAGAACATCGACTTCTGAAAGCTCACGCAGATCTGAACATGGGCATCAACTTGGCCACGGCCATGGCTGTCGTACCAATGACTCAGTTCCTCGGGCAGATTGCGGAACATATCTTGCATGCAGAGGCTTGGTGGAATCCCTGCACCCATGCTGGGAATTGGATCGGCGTAAAGCGCTCCGTAGCGGAAACTGCCCTGATCGGGAGAAATCTGCTGGGCCTGAGCGTTGTAAGACACGGTGCCGAGAAACGGCATCCCCCGAAAGAACACCGCTTCCACATAAGGAACAGCAACATCGCCAAGGAAGGTGAGACCTGCCTCCGGCGGAAGCAGCCAGATTTGCTCACCTCCCTCGCTGACCTGATAGGTGATCGGATTGGCCGCAGCTGCTACCAGACCATCGCGGATGTGATGGACGACGTCATTGACACAGGCCACCTCACCAATGCGATAGCGGTGGGCCAAATCAATGAACAGATCACTCATCACACGCCAAAACAATCCAAGGGCGTAAATCGTGGTGAGCGATCGGATCGATTCGGGCGCGAAAGCAGGGAACAATCTGTTGACGACAGCCATCAATGGATCGCGACGGCAGCGCAATCGAATGATGCGATCACAGGCCTCAAGAAATGGCGCGGTGTCGAAGTAGGCATCCATGCCACCGGTGGCATGCCAGAACATCGCCTTTTGGCAGTACTCCGCGTATTCAAAATTGATGCGATCGCCAACCAAATGCTTCCACAAGCGTTCCAGAGAAAAACCCTCATGGAAGAAGCGCATGACGGGGAAAGGATTCAGCAACTGTGTTTCCCCCTGATACACAAGGTTCTTGCTGTAAGCATCAAGCACGATGCCATAACTCTCAAGCACATTCACCACCTGAAGAAGATGGTCTGGCGTATCCGCCAGCAGAGGCTCATCCGCCAGCAAACGGGAGATCAGCACATCGAGATCAGGGATCAAGGCTGTCTGTGTCTGGGTGGCAGTCATCAGGACAATCCTCCGGAAAACTGAGTGACGGCGATCTGACTCAGGCCTGTTGTGGCAGCTTCACTCAATCCAACCAACAAATGGGGAGCAAGACCGAGCACCAGAATCGATAAGGACAAGAGAATGGCTGGCATTTGCTGTCCCAGAGGGACAGGAAGCAACACCTTCGGATTGGGATCGGCCCCTGAAGCAATCGCCAGCCGGCCAAAGAATGCACGGTTGACCAGCAACAGGAAATACACAGCGGTGAGGCCAGACCCCACCATGCTCAGCAGGGTGGCCAGAGGGAACGCCTGAAGGCTGCCTCGGAAGATCAAAAATTCGGAGATGAAACCCGCCATGCCAGGGATTCCGGCACTGGCCATCACCCCAATGATCATCAGGGTGCCGCTCAAGGGCAGGCCTCTCTGCGGATTAAGCAAGCCGCGGAGCACCGTTAGATCGCGAGTGCCTGTGCGTTCGTAAACCACGCCCACTACAAGGAAAAGGATGGCCGAGATCAGCCCATGGCTGACCATCTGAAACAGGGCTCCAATCAGCCCCAGAGGGGTCGCCGCTGCTGCTGCAAGCAGCACATAACCCATGTGGCCAACCGAGCTGTAGGCCACCATCCGCTTCATATCGGTCTGGGCAATCGCTGCAAGGGATCCATACAGCACGGAAACCGCCGCCCAGCCAGCAAGCCAGGGAGCGGCGAGATGCCAAGCCTCTGGGAAAAGACCGAGGCAAAAACGCAACAACCCATAGGTTCCGAGCTTGAGGAGCACACCAGCCAGGAGCACCGACACAGGCGTGGACGCTTCGGTATGGGCATCCGGAAGCCATGTGTGAAATGGGAAGAGCGGAATCTTGATGCCGAATCCGATCAGAAGGGCTCCCATCAGCACCAACTGAGTGGCCATCGGCAGAGCACCAGGAACGATCGGATTCAGACCGAAATCAACGCTGCCGGTGAGCAGGGCCATGCCAAGGAATGCACCAAGAATGAGCATCCCCGACACAGCAGTGACGATGAGAAACTTGGTCGAGGCATAGGCACGGTTGCCCCCCCCCCAGACCGCGATCAGCATCCAGAGCGGGATCAATTCCAGTTCATAGAAGATGAAAAACAGCAGCAGGTTCTGTGCCAGGAAGGCTCCATTGACAGCACCGCTGATCACCAGCAGCAAAGCAAAGTAAATACGAGGTCGATTCTCAACCTGGCGAGAGGCAAGGGCCGACACCAGGCAGAGCACGCCATTCATCAGGACCAACGGCATGGAAAGCCCATCGACCGCCAGGGCGTAATCCAACCCGATGCTGGGGAGCCAGGCAAAGGTTTCAACGAGCTGCAGACCAGCCTCCGAAGCATCGAAGGGCACCAGTAGACCAACACTGGCGAGGCACTGAACAGACAGCACAACGACGCAAACGCGACGATAGAAATCAGAACTGCGATCACCCGGTAGAAGGGTGATGAGCAGGGACCCAAGGAAGGGAATTAAAAGGAGGAGGGTTAACAACATCATCAGCCGATCAACGCAAGAGCCAGCTCAACGAAGTGAGGAAGAGCAGAATCGCGGCGACAACCGTTAGCACATAGGTTTGGCTGCGGCCGCTGATGCTCAACTTGAGGCCCTCAGCACTCTGCAAGGAGAAACGGGCCATGCCATGGAGAAGACCATCCACCACGACCCGATCAAATGCGGAGGCTAGCTGTGAGAAGCCTGCCACCACATTGACAATCGTGATCCGATAGAAGCGCTCTGTATAGAAGTCGTAGGCGAGCAAATCCTGGAACCAGCGCAACCAAGGATTGATCGAGCGTGACCACGCTTTGCTCAGAGGCACAAGCGTGCCTGCGACCATCCCAACCACACCGCTTCCCACCACAAGAGCTGCTGCCCACAGAGGGAAAGCGAGTAGGCCGTCCAACGATTCCAGGCGAATCAGAAGAACAGGGGTAAGGATCACGATGACCGAGAGGGCAACCATCGGGAAGGCCATCTGCCAATTGACCTCCACTGCCCGTCGCGTCTTCAACAGCGGTTGACCGAGGAAGAGATGGCGAAACACCCGGGTGAGATTGAGGGCGGTGAGTGCATTGGTGAGCAGAAAAACAACCACCAAACCGGCCGAACGGCCACCGATGAGCTCCACGGACTGGGCCAAGCAGAGGAAGCCTCCAAGCGGGAGCAGTCCGACAAGTCCGGCAGAACCAACAAGGAAAGCACTCGTAGTCGCGGGCATGCGTCCTCCAAGACCACCCAATTCAGTGATGTCCTGGCAATTGGTGGCGGCGATCACACCGCCCACACTCATCGACAACAACGCCTTGGAGACGGCATGGGAGAACAGCAAAAGCAGGGCGAGCACAGGCACCTGCAGGGCGATCGCAATGAACACCAGGCCCAAATAGGCGGTCGTGGAATACGAGAGTGTCCGCTTGATATCCACCTGGGCGATCGACACCAGTGAGCCGCCGATGGCACTGATTGCACCGACAACCTGAAGGACAACAAGGGTGACCGGCGCATGCTGAAGCAAAGGCATCACCTTGAGAAGCACAATTGCGCCGCAGGTCACAACCACTGAGTTACGCAGAATCGAGGCTGGATTGGGCCCCTCCATCGCCTCATCTAACCAGAGGTGCATCGGGAACTGAGCACACTTGCCCATCGGTCCGGCAATCAGTCCAAGACCGATCAGGGTGGTGGCCAAAGGGGAAAGGCTGTCGGTCGCTGCCCAGGCATACAGATCGTCGAAGCCCATGACGCCAGCGAAAGCGGCGAGGGCAACAACGCCCATCAACAGCAACACGTCACCAACGCGCTTGGTGAGGAAGGCATCACGCGCGGCCGTGATGACCAACGGCTGGGCATACCAGAAGCCCACCAGCAAATAGGTGGAGAGGGTGAGCATCTCCAACAGGAAATAGCTCTGGAAAAGCGTGTCGCTCAGCACAACACCAGACATGGCCCCTTCAAAGAACCCGAGCAGGGCAAAGAATCGCGCCAAGGCCCATTCTTTGTCGAGATAGCCCAGGGAATAGAACTGAGACACAAGGCTGAGCCCCGTGATCAGCTCCAGAGCAACGACGTTGGTAAGCGAGAGGCTGAAACTGAGATCAAGCTGCAGATCGGCAACAGTCAGCCATGGGAAGTGAAGGGTTGCAGGTCCAAAGGCCATCACGTCCCTGAGCACAAGGCTGCCATGCACGAACGCAAGCAGCGTCAGAACAATGTTCAGATAGGCCGCCGGGCGATGGGCATCACGGCGAAACCAACCGGCAGCCCATGGCAGAGCAAGCAACATTCCTGTGAACCCATAGAGCGGGATCAGCCAGGACGTCTGAATGGGCAGGGTCGGATCCGGAGTCAAGGGAGTGAAAACTGCAATTGCAGCGGTGAGCCGAATTGGCAGGGGAATCTAAACTGCAAAGGTGAGAAATGACGCGGATGCATCCACGTCACCCCGAAAGGAGCTAACGGAGTCAGAGACGACGACGCGCTCCGGAGGCGATCAAGGCGGGCTCAACTTCTTCATGGGGACGGGCAATGATATGCGCGGCCACCAGACCATCTCCAACCCGCTCACAGGCATCTGCACCAGCACGGACAGCGGCGTTCACGGCGCCGGTTTCCCCACGCACCATCACGGTGACATAACCACCGCCGACAAATTCGCGGCTGATCAATTGCACTTCCGCCGCCTTCGTCATGGCATCGGCGGCCTCGATGGCAGGCACCACACCACGGGTTTCAATCATGCCCAGGGCAATCCCATGGGCCGAAGGGCTGGGGTTGGAGCTGGATGGGCGAAGCGCAGCGGTGCCACCACCTTTATTGGAGCCCCCAGAGCTGCGGCCAGCACTTGAGGAAGCACGAGCAGGCGTGGAGCGGCCGGAGCTGCGGCGAGTGGTTGCAGCAGTACTGGCACGACGGGTCGTCGTCGCACTGCTGCTGGAGCTGGTGGAGGCTGCGGGCACGGGGGTCACATCAACAGTTGTCTTGGCGGCAGAACTGGAAGCCGCAGTGGAAGCGCGAGCAGACGCTGCAACTGAGGTTGGCGTTGTCTTGCTGGTGGATGCGGATGCCGCAGCACTAGAGCGACGACGAGGGGTGGGGGTGGCCATGACAAGAAGAGGGGAATGGGATGGAAAAGGGAAAGGACTTCAGCTATCCATCCGGACTCCAGTGATCAATAATTCCGCCGATTGTGAGATCGGTGAGGACCGTGTTATCGGGACAGGCGTGCCTGGCCGCCGATCCGCTGGCCGTGAAAACCCAGTTTCCTTCTCGGGCACCGACGGGATCCACTGCCACCATCTTCTTGCCTTTGTTGTTCTTGAGAATGCGCAGGTGCATGTGATCCAAACCCGCCACGCGGTAGGAGCAGACCATGGTTCCCATTACCTGCATGATCTCCATCAACCAGCAGCTCCTTTGGGAGTGGAAGGAGTCGATGCAGCCGGGGGTGTGGTGGGCTTCGGCGGATCAGGATCCCAGTGATCAATGATGCCAACGATGGTCAGATCGCTGGGATAAGACTTACTGCCGGCGGCTTCACGGGCTGCAGAACTACTCACACAAATCACCCAATCACCAGGCTTGGCTCCAACGGCATCGACTGCCACTTTCTTGGTACTTCCATCAAGAACAACTTGAAGGTGCTTGTGCTCGAAATCAGGAATCCGATTAGTGGAAACGAGCGGCTTGATGACCTTGACGATAAGCATGATCAGTGCGCCTCCTGTTGGACAGGATCGAGGGTGGAACCTACCGCTTCGGCAGGTGTGGATTGATCACGGTCTCGAACCGTGAGCAGGGTATGAAGCAAACCATCACGCACGAGATCGGAATAACGCGTGGTGATCGCATCCTGAACACGATGACAATCAGCGATGGCACGCTGCCTGGCACCCGGGACCTTTCCGGAATAGTCGAAACGAATCACCACCGGGATAGGGAGATCGCGAGTGACATTAAGTCCTTTAAAGATCTTCACTCCCACATCCAAGTCAGGAGCTCCTTCCTCAACGGTGTCGAGGTGCGCGAAATAGGTGAGATTGCGCAGATGCACTTCCTTAAAGCCAATACCGACGCCAATAAAACGTTCAGAGTGACCAGCATCTGGATACGGACCATTGTGCAAGCTTCTGACGTAATCCTGCTGGGAGAAGTTGTTGATCAGCAGCTGACTGATGAAACGCACCATGCCTGGATCCGGTGCCTGAGGGCAATGGGTCTGAACAGACGCGGTCACAGCTTCAGAGGCCTGGGCGGCGGTGAGGGACGCGGTGCTTTCGTAAAGAGCCTGTGCACAAAGCCAGCGGTCGAGCTGGATCCCGCCATCACGATCGGGCACATGGACGCGAATCGCATCCGTATCGGTATCGAGCCCAATCAGCAACAGATCAACGGAGGCTCCACAGCAGAAGGTGTTTTCGACAGCTTCCCTGAAATCGTGGAGTCGCTGCAGGCCAGCACTGGCTGCCAGCGAATCATTGCTGCCGTGGGCTGCACATCCCTGATGGGTGGGATCGAGTGAACTGAAGTGGTAGGTGACCGTCTTCAGATAACGCGTCGGAGCATGGGCCTCGTTGGGAATGCTTTCGCGATAACGACGATGCTCTGTCTTCACCCAACGATTGACCGTGTTCTCCACATCGAACATCGCTCCAGCATGCGATCTGCGACGTACAGCACTGAAGGGAATGCGCAGGGCATAGGCGATTGAGTGGGCGAGACGCCCATCCGCGCAGGGCGTTACATCAAGAAGATGAAAGCCACAGTCGAGCAGAAAGGTATTAAAGGCATCGGAACGCGAGCTACCTGAAGCTCCTTGCAGCGGATCATCAAGAAAAAATCGCTCGCTGAAAGATTGATGCGACTGGAAGACACACCAAGCGAACAGAGCACGCATGTCCAAGGGGCAGACCCAGGACTTTTCAAGAATGTGGTCGGGAAGATCGAAGCCGAGCTCGGCACGGGTTAGACGCTGGGCCTGGGGCAGAAAATCGGGCTGATGCTGAAGCGCCGACACTTGCTGCAGTAGAGGCACAATGCGCTCGAACCTGCCCTTGACCTCGAGCTCATAGGCCTGGAGCCGTTCGTTTTCGACTCGGTCGGTGAGGGGGTGGAGTGCACCGGGAGCTCGACGGCTCACCAGGGTTGTAGAGAATCCCGTCTCTGGAGAACAGGAGGTGACTGACGTGACGGAACGGTCCTTACGACGCACCCAAACAGGCTGCTGAGCGCTCGAACGTCGCCTCTCCTGACCGGAGCGAATGCGGCCGCCACTGACGGAACTGCTGGTGAGCAATGCCGCTTTCCCTGAAGTGGTGAGCGCCTTACGTCGCTCAAGAGCCGCACTCCGAGTGGAGGACTGAACCGATTCACTCCCTGAGGTTTCAAGGGATTGATCGGATCCAGTCACTGTGGAGGGGAATAGGCCGTGCTGCATCTGCAGACGGGTAGGAGCCGTGGGGGCCTGGAGACGCCCGCTCCGCTTTGATTTGGAGCGCACCATGCGTCGATCAGCCCCGTGCGCCGCCGGAGACGGTGATCAGGGATCCTTTTTCGGTGTTACCGCTGGAACCAGTGACGCGGCTCACAGGCCATTCAGACTCTTCATTGCGCTTGCGCTCAAAAGAGGACATGGCACTCATCGGGCCGGGGCGGCTGGGGTTGCGACGGCGGGCAGAAGCGCCTTCAGTACCTGTGACGTGCTCACCACGATCCCAGTCATCTCCTGTGACCTTGGTGGAGGATCCCTCACCAGTGACCCTGGAGGTCGGTTTGGCTTCAGGCTCACTCACCACAGCGACGGTGGGCTGAAACTGACGTTGCTGACGGTCCTGAAATTCGCGGTTATCGAAGCGAAACTGCTCCGTTCCCGTCACCTTGCCGCCAGCCATATCAAAAGGGCCAGTAATCCGATTGCCCTGCTCGTAGCTGGTGCCGGTTACTCCCAATTGAGCTTCACGGCCCTGCTGAGCAGCACGGGCGGGAGAAGTCACACTGAAGCGTGTCCAAGCCGCACCATCCACGGTCTGTCCGTGGGTGTCAGTGCCAGCGGGAGCATCGGCACCACAGGCTGATGCCAGTTGGTCGGCACCGATATAAGGCGTACCGGTGACGGCCTCACAGGCTCCACGTTCATCACCCGTCATCACACCGCCGATGCCCGGCTGGAGACCTGTCATCGCAGCGGCAGGGGTGCCAAGACGCACAGGCGTGCGTTCACGAATGGCCTGGACCGCTGGAGTGCCGCAATACTGACCGGCTTGTTCGAGACCCGCATAAGGAGTACCCGTGACGGCTTTGCAGCTGCCGGGCTCATCACCGGTGACCTTCTCGGATCGGCCGGTACGAGTGCCACTCACAACCTGATTGCGATTGGTGATGCTGAAACCAACCTTGGCGGCCTCAGGTTCAGCCTTTGCACCACAGAAGGCATTCACCTGTTCAGAACTGATGTACTGATCACCGGTGACGCGATGGCAGGAACCGAATTCATCGCCGGTCACTTGGGAGGAACGACCAACCATGGTGCCAGTGACGCCGGTGCCGGAGAGGGTGCCCGACAGGCCGACCTTGGCGGCGGGGCGACCTTCGGGCAGGGGATCGGAGCCGAGGTACTGATCGCCTGTGAGATTGCGGTTGGCACCGGCTTCATCGCCGGTGACACTGGCGGAACGCCCAACCATCACACCGCTAACAGGACGGCCCTGCTCGGTGAGGCTGTGGCCCACCTTGCGGGGGGACGTGGTGCCACCGCCGCAGTAGGAAGCAGACTGGTTGGCGGAGATGTATTCAGTGCCCGTAACGCTCTTGCAGGTGCCGGGCTCATCACCGGTGACCTTCTCAGAACGACCCACCTCATTACCGGTGACCCGATTGCCGTGGCTGGTGGCGGTGACGCGCACCTTGGCCGGGGTGGTGGGCTCGGGGGCGGATTGGCAGAAGGTCTGGAAAACCTCGGCTCCCAGATACTCCGTTCCTGTGATCGAGCGACAGGTGCTGGCTTCGTTTCCGGTGGTCTTCACCGAACGGTTGGCCTGGGTGCCGGTGACCGTCTGACCGGAGGTTGTGGTGCTTTCGCCCACCTTCCAATGGGCATCCGCCGCGGCGGCCTGCTTGGCACCATGGCGATTGGGGCCTGTGGGGCGGGTCACTCCAGCACTTTGCTTGTTACGTGCTCCAGCTTTGGTGCGCAATTCACGCACCTGCTGGGCCAGTTCACGGCTGGTGAGGTCAGGATTGGCCTGACGTGCCACCGCAGCAGCGCTGGTGGGCTGCTTGCCGGCGGTCTTGCCGTGCTTGGCCATGGCCTCACGCCGTGCCAAAACAAGGGCTCGACTGGGGTTTTCAATAGCTCGCCGCTTGGGGCTAGCGGTTCGACGCTCGGCTGAAGCGCGGCGATCACCGGAGCGATTACTCAGCTCAACAGTGACTGCTGGCCGGGCTTGGGAGCCTTTTGCTGCAGAACGACTACCGCCGCAGCCACAGTCTTTCTTCGACGCATCAACCGCCACTGGAGCAGCCTTGGTCTGACGAGCAACATCGGCGCGATTGCGGTCACTGCTCTTGTCGGCTGTCTTGCCTCTGCGGGAGAGGGCTTCCCGACGAGCCAGCACAAGATCCCGGCTGGGGTCGCGCTTGACCTTCAGCGTCGAACGAGAAGAAGAAGAGGAAGCGGCACTGCTCAGGCCCTGAAGGCGGCGCGGAGCAACTGCGACGGGTTCAGGAGTGCTAACGGGTGCCGGTGCTTCAGAAGCATTGGCATTGGTGCGGGTCTGACGCGCATCTGAGGCGTTACGCACACGATTGGCGCTGCCTGTTGCTGCAACCGACGCCTTTTTACCGGCGGTGGTCAGCGCTTTACGGCGCTCAAGTGCGAGTTCGCGACTAGAAAGTCTTGCCATGTCCGCCAGAGGGTGTCGTCGTGAAGTGAAGGGATGAATTCCCTTCGAAAAAAGTTGAGCCCTGATGAAGGTCAGGGCTCGGAACCATTGGTCGAGGGATCAGCGACCCTCGAAGACCACGAAGCAAGAACCCTGGCTTTGGGTGTATGCGTCGTAACCGACGATGCGAACGTGATGGTCGGGGTAAGCGCGATGGCAAGCCTCGAGCTCACTGACCACAACGTTGAGGTCCTTCTCACCGAAGAAGGGCAGTTTCCAATATGACCAATAGGTGGCCATGGAATTGCTGGGATGGACGTGCTCGACGAGCGGGCTCCAACCCTGGGCAATGATGTAAGCGATCTGGTCGTAGATCTCGTCCTGGGTCATCGGCGGAAGAAAGCCGAAGGTCTCCAGGGTGGCGACTGTTTGGTAGTCACCCACGGTGCTCTGGAAAGGCATGGGGATCCTGGGTGTAAGAAAAAGGGATGGCCGGTTGCATCAACCGGCCGAAGAAACGATCAGTTCTGAACGTCGAGCTTGTCGACGGTGTCGAACTCGAACTTGATCTCCTTCCAGGTCTCGAGAGCGATGGCCAGCTCGGGGCTGTGCTTCGCGGCTTCCATAAGGATGTCGCGGCTTTCCTTCTCGATCTCGCGACCGGCGTTACGTGCCTTGACGCAGGCTTCGAGGGCGACTCGGTTGGCAGCTGCACCAGCAGCAGAGCCCCAGGGGTGACCGTGGGTACCACCACCGAACTGGAGAACGGAGTCGTCACCGAAGATGGCAACCAGTGCGGGCATGTGCCACACGTGGATACCGCCGGAGGCAACGGCGAACACGCCAGGCATGGAACCCCAGTCCTGATCGAAGAAGTTGCCGCGGCTGCGATCTTCAGGAACGAAGGACTCACGCAGTTGATCGATGTAGCCGAGGGTGGTCTGACGATCACCTTCCAGCTTGCCGACGACGGTACCGGTGTGAAGCTGGTCACCACCGGAGAGACGCAGACACTTAGCCAGAACACGGAAGTGGATGCCGTGCTTGGGGTGACGGTCGATCACCGCGTGCATGGCGCGGTGGATGTGGAGCAACATGCCGTTCTTACGGCACCACTTCGACAGACCGGTGTTGGCCGTGAAACCACCGGTGATGAAGTCGTGCATGACGATCGGCATGCCGAGTTCCTTCGCGAACTCAGCGCGCTCATACATCTCTTCGGGAGTGTTAGCGGTCACGTTGAGGTAGTGACCCTTACGCTCGCCGGTCTCCTGCTCGGACAGCTTGATGGCTTCCGCAACGAACTCGAAGCGGTTCTGCCAGCGCTGGAAGGGCTGGGAGTTGATGTTCTCGTCGTCCTTGGTGAAGTCCAGACCGCCGCGGAGGCACTCATAGACAACACGGCCATAGTTCTTACCGCTCAGGCCGAGCTTCGGCTTGATGGTGCAACCCAGCAGGGGACGGCCGTACTTGTTCATCCGGTCACGCTCGACCTGGATGCCGTTCGGAGGGCCGTAGCAGCTCTTGATGAACGCCATCGGGAAACGAATGTCCTCGAGGCGCAGGTGGCGCAGAGCCTTGAATCCGAACACGTTGCCGACCAGTGAGGTCAGAACGTTGGTGATGGAACCCTCTTCGAACAGATCGAGGGGGTAAGCGATGAAGGCGTAGAAGGACTCCTTGTCACCAGGGACGTCCTCGATGCGGTAGCAACGGCCCTTGTAGAAGTCGAGGTCGGTAAGGAGCTCGGACCACACGGTGGACCAGGTGCCGGTGGAAGATTCAGCAGCCACAGCAGCGGCGACCTCTTCCTTGGGGACGCCTTCCTGGCCGGTGCACTTGAAGCAGGCCAGCAGGTCGGTGTCGAGGGGAACGTAATCAGGAGTCCAGTAAGTGTCCCTGTACTCCTTAACCCCAGCGTCGTACTTCTTGCTCATGGAATAACTCCGTTAGTCGGTAAAGGAAGTTGAGAGGCGCAACCTCGTCAGAGGTTCAGCGACTGATCTCAGTCCTTCTGGCCGAGGAAGTTGCCGTTGCCCAGAGCAGGCTCAACTTCACGGTGAGGGCGGGCAATGATGTGAGCTGCCACGAGGCCGTCGCCGACTCGCTCGCAAGCATCTGCACCGGCACGCACTGCAGCGTTCACAGCACCGGTTTCGCCACGCACCAGAACGGTGACGTAGCCACCACCGACGAATTCACGACCAATCAGGCGCACTTCGGCAGCCTTGGTCATGGCGTCAGCAGCTTCGATCGCGGGGACCAGGCCGCGGGTCTCGATCATGCCGAGAGCGATGCCCATGGTTTCGTTAGCCATTGCCTACCGAGGAAGGGGGTGGAATGTTCGCCGCTGAGACTGCTGTGTCGAGAGGCGAAACGTCAAGGGATTTGCCCCATCTCCGGCATCACCGTCCATGCTGAACGCCATAAGCGGGACTAATACCCCTGTCACCGACTGTTCGAAAGGGCTGTTGGCCTCTGGGTGTCCGACTGCAAACATTCGCTTGCAAAAGTCTCCGTCATGCATAAGTTCACACTTGGAGCCAGTGCCCTGCAGCCAATGCAGGGGTGGAATGTTCAACCCTTTCTGACTCCAGCGCGACCGAAATTCAGACCCGATCCCTACCGCTAACCATCACAATGGATGCCTGATTCCGGTCTCGCTTGGGAGTTCCTGTTCTCACCATCGCCAGTGGCAATCACCTTAAAGTGAGGGAAATTGAGCACATGCTCGGCCCTCTGGAGGTCGTCGTTCAACGCCAACCCCCCGATCTGGACGTTGAGGAAACCGGTCAGAGCTATTTAGAGAATGCCCGACTGAAGGCTGAGGCCGCTGCATTGCGGACGGGGACCTGGTCTCTTGCCGATGATTCAGGCCTTGAGGTGGACGCCCTTAGTGGAGCTCCAGGCCTCTATACAGCCCGATTTGCGTCCAGTGACGCCGAGAAGCTGGACAAGCTGATTGCAGCCCTGCTCAACGACCCCTACCGCACAGCCTGTTTCCGCAGTGCCATGGTCCTGTGCGCTCCGGACGGCACCTGCGTCGAAGACTCAGAAGGGGTCTGCTGGGGGGAGCTGCTGAACACACCGGCCTATCCCAATGCCGGGATCGAATCGTTGTTCTGGGTGCGAGAAGCCCGCTGCAGCTATGGCGAACTCAATGATGTCCAACTGGCCCGTCTGGGTAGCCGAGGCAAAGCTGCTAGGGATCTGGCCCCAAGATTGCGCCGACGGCTTGGCTTGGACTGAGAGATTGGACTAACTCAGGCCCCGAAAGGGTTCAGACCAACCAGAAGCGCCTCTTCAGCGCATCGAAGAGCGAAGGTTGACCATCTCGATTGCGCGCATTGCAGCAGCAGCAGCCTCTTCAACATCACCCTCTCGCCCTGCAAGTGTGAGGCGACCGAAGGCACCGACCGCCTTCACATCGACCAGGGTGATATTCGAGGACTTTTCAGCTTCATTGGCAGCGATCAGCACGTAACCCGCTGGCTCCGTTTCCAAGATGAACATGCTCATTCCCGCCTCAATCATCGAGCCGCGGCGGTTCTGACGGTTAATCAGCACCGCATGGTCCGGAGTGATGGCTCGGATCACTTCAGTCCAGCTCACATCGGCAGGATTGCGCTGTTCGACAGAGCTACCGATCGCTTCGAGAACAACATCACCGGAATGCAAAACCGTGCTCTGATCACGGTGATAAAGAGCCATCGAACCGAAGGCTCTCTCCACCACCATTTGACCGAGACGCACATTGCTCGCCTTGAGCGCAATGTCAGTCACACGGTGAACAGCCATTCCGGGAGAGACCTCCATCCACAAGCAGGCATCACCCGGAATGGGCAGAAAGCCTTGGCTCACGGAGCCCATATAGGCCGCCAACTGAGGCTGAAGCGAGTCGATGAAGACATAGGTGCGCAGTTCAATCGACTGCACATGGCTGTTCTGACGGGACAGCCTGGGTGATTCGCTGTCGGTGGTGACCACACAGCTGGCTCCGCCGGCAGAGGGATGGACCTCCGTTCCGGTGACGAGAGCGCTTCCGCCACGTCGCCGCTCCCTGGCATCGAAGCCGGCGAAACGATTCATGGCGCGGATCTTACCGGAAGGAGATCAACAAAGGAGGGTTCAAAACTTGCGTTGTGTGATGGAGCCGATACCGTCCACGCATCAGCTTTACGGCCTATGGCTTCCGCCAAGCAAATCCCAGTTCAGCCAAGCGATCTCACCAACGAGCTCAATGCTGAACAGGCCTTGGGCCTGGTCAGTTATGGGCTAATGCAACGCCTAACCAACGATGGGCAGATCGATCTGCCCTGGCTAGAAGCCCCCAATCGGAGCCATGACGATTGTCTTCGTCAACTGCGTCAGCGCCTTGAACTCACAGCTCTGGCGATCGACACCGGGGCTCCGCTCACCACCGCCGAAGTGAGCATGCTTCTAGGGGCGAGACCTGGTGCAGAGACTGTCGAGCGCGGGGGTCTCAAGGCCAGGAAGGTCAGCCGCAACGTCTGGCGTCTCAGCCGCATTGATGACCCATCTGGAGGCAACTTCAGAGACGACCGTTTCCGTCGTCGCCTCTGATGCCTTTATGGCCTGGGGCGTCATGAGTCGCCCTTTGCCTCTCCCTCTGCAGCAGCATCGGTCTGATCATCGGAGGGCTGATTGGCATTGGCATCATCGGCTGGTCGTGGCCCGGTGGATGGGGCATCGATCTCAACGCACACAGTCACTGCGTCCAGCTGGGATCGTGCAGCCACAACGGGTGCGACCTTGTTCTGCAACTGCTGCGATGCCTGCTTGAGGGTGAGCGACTTGTCTTTGCGAACGCGCTCCACTTCAGCCTGGAAGATGGCCACCTGGTCGCGGTATTCCTTCACTTCGGCCTTCCCCAGCTCCCCTTCGGCCCCATCCAGCTTGGCAAGGGCCTGACGCAGTTTCTCCCCCGCTTGTTCCGCATCGCCAACGGTGGACTCAGGCGTGAGAGCCCCCACCTCATTCAAGGCAGCGTCCACATCCACGCGGGCTGCACAGACCGCCTCAACACGTTGCGCCACCTTGATTTGGTCGTTGGTGGCTGCTTGTTCCGCGCTCTGCTCAGACGACTGGCAGGCCGCAAGAGTGAGGGCGAGGGCCAGGGCTGCAGGTAGAACACGCCGAGACGCCATGAGCTGATGGGTCATGCACCCAAAAGCTAGGCACGTTTGTCATACGGTTCCTGAACTGATCCCGAAGAGTTTTGGTGAGATCAGCTCACCAGCGATAAGCGAGGCAAGGTGTAGGAGAAGGCTTGTGAATGGGATGAGCGCAAACCTGCTGAAGGAAACCGGACCGCGCGAGGTGTTCTGCGGCCTCACATCAATCGTTTGGCTTCATCGGCGCATGCCGGATGCCTTTTTTCTGGTGGTGGGTTCCCGCACCTGCGCCCATCTGATCCAGAGCGCCGCTGGGGTAATGATTTTCGCTGAACCTCGGTTCGGAACAGCGATTCTGAGCGAGCGAGATCTGGCAGGACTGGCCGATGCCCATGAGGAACTGGACCGTGTCTGCTGCGAACTGCTGCAACGCCGGCCGGAAATCCGGACCCTCTTCCTGGTTGGGTCCTGCCCAAGCGAAGTGATCAAACTCGACTTGGCCCGAGCCGCTGAGCGGCTCAACGAGGAACTTCAGGGCCGGGTGCGAGTGGTGAACTACTCAGGCAGCGGTATCGAGACCACCTTCACCCAAGGAGAAGACGGCGCCCTGGCCGCTCTGGTACCTCTGCTTCCCGCCAGCGACGAACGCCAGCTCTTGCTGGTCGGCACCCTGGCAGATGCCGTTGAGGACCGGCTGATCCACCTGTTTGGCCGCCTCGGCATTTCAACCATTCGCAGCCTGCCACCACGGCAGTCCACCGAGCTACCTGCCGTGGGTCCTGGCACCACAGTGCTGCTGACCCAACCCTTCCTGACCGAGACAGCGCGACTGCTCAAGCACCGAGGCGCCACCGTGCTGACGGCCCCGTTCCCTCTGGGAGCCGAGGGCAGCAGACGTTGGATGGAAGCAGGCGCCGCCGCCTTCCATCTGCCCAAGGAACGGGTCGCAGAGGTGCTCGACCCATTGGAGGAGCGAGCCAGAATCGCTCTGCGCCCCCATCGAGAGGTTCTCGAAGGGAAGCGCATTTTTCTGCTTCCAGAGTCACAACTTGAACTTCCTCTCGCACGCTTCCTGCAAAGGGAATGCGGGATGGAACTGGTTGAAGTGGGAACCCCTTACCTGAACCGTGACCAGATGGCAGAGGAATTGGCGCTGCTCCCCGAGGACACACGCGTTATGGAAGGACAACACGTTGAACAGCAGCTTGACCGAGTCCGCGAACACAAACCCGATCTGGTGGTCTGCGGCATGGGTCTGGCCAATCCACTGGAAGCCGAAGGAATCGCGACCAAATGGTCTATTGAGCTTGTGTTTAGTCCGATCCATGGCATCGATCAGGCCGGAGATCTGGCCGAGCTCTTTTCCCGTCCGCTCCGTCGCCGGCAGCTGATTCATCCGGGACTGCACCCGATCAACCCCGACCAACCCGTGCACGCCTAAACCGATGCAACTCACGCTCTGGACCTACGAAGGCCCCCCTCACGTCGGCGCCATGCGCATTGCCGCCTCAATGGAAGGGGTGCATTACGTGCTGCATGCGCCTCAAGGAGATACATATGCCGATCTTCTCTTCACGATGATCGAGCGCCGTGGCAAACGGCCACCCGTCACCTATACGACTTTTCAGGCACGTGATCTGGGAGGCGACACCGCAGAACTGGTCAAACGCCATGTGCGTGAAGCCGTGGACCGATTCAAGCCCAATGCGCTGCTGGTGGGAGAAAGCTGTACCGCTGAACTGATCCAGGATCAGCCGGGAGCACTGGCTCAAGGCATGGGCTTGACGATGCCCGTGGTGAACTTGGAGCTACCGGCTTACAGCAAAAAGGAAAACTGGGGGGCAGCTGAAACCCTCTATCAATTGGTGCGCAACCTGCTGAAAGATCAGGTTCCATCGCAGCCCAGCCATGACCCCAACGCCTGGAAGGCGGAAGGTCGTCGTCCGCGCGTCAACCTGCTGGGCCCTTCGCTGCTGGGCTTCCGCTGCCGCGATGACGTACTGGAAGTGCAGAGACTGCTCACCATGCATGGCATCGACGTCGGCGTGGTCGCACCACTCGGAGCTGGTGTCGAAGACGTCCTACGTCTGCCGAAAGCAGATCTGAACGTGTGCCTCTATCCCGAGGTAGCCGAATCAACCTGCAGCTGGCTGGAACGCAACTTCGGCATTCCCTTCAGCCGAACAGTGCCGATCGGAGTTGGGGCGACCCACGACTTCCTTGTTGAAGTTCACAGGTTGCTGGGGATGGAGCCTCCTTCCGCTGAGGAGGGCTATCGGCGCTCACGCCTGCCCTGGTATTCCGAGTCCGTGGACTCCACGTACCTCACCGGTAAACGCGTCTTCATCTTCGGGGACGGCACCCATGCCCTTGCCGCAGCAAGAATCTGCAAGGAAGAGCTTGGTTTCACCGTGGTGGGCTTGGGCACCTACAGCCGTGAGATGGCACGACCGGTCCGGACAGCGGCGAAGGAACTGGGCTTAGAAGCATTGATCTGCGACGACTACTTAGCAGTGGAAACCGCCATGGCGGAGGCCGCCCCAGAGCTTGTACTTGGAACCCAAATGGAACGCCACAGCGCCAAGCGGCTCGGCATTCCTTGCGCGGTAATCAGTACACCAATGCATGTGCAAGACGTCCCGGCGCGCACCAGCCCACAGATGGGCTGGGAGGGGGCCAATGTGATCTTCGACGATTGGGTTCATCCCCTGATGATGGGCCTTGAAGAGCACCTGATTGGCATGTTCCGTCACGACTTTGAGTTCGTGGACGGCCACCAAAGCCATCTCGGCCATTCCGGCGGATCTGGCGCCGGCGTCGACACGAAGACAGCAGAACACGCGACCGTCGAGGTTGATGAACATGCGTTGATTTGGACTGACGACGGTGAGGCCGAATTAAAGAAAATCCCCTTCTTCGTGCGCGGCAAGGTTCGGCGCAATGCCGAGGCCTATGCCCTCCAAGTGGGCTGCAGGGAAATCAACAGCGAGACGCTGTATGACGCAAAGGCCCACTACAAAGCATGAGCAATTCCACTCAATTATTTTCAACCTATCCGAAGAAAAAATGTGCAGGGATGGCAACAGAACAGGCAGATCTTTCAATTTCTTGGTGAAAACCGGCAAGGACACATCCGCTGCTGTTGAATGAAATTGACTCCTCTTGAAAAGGTCGCTTCATGACCACGACCCTGACGCGACCGGCCGACGGCGAAGGCAGTGTGCAGGTCCACCAGGACCCAGCACTAGGCATCCAGGAGGAGACCTTGGTGATTGCCGTCTACGGCAAAGGTGGAATCGGCAAATCGACAACCTCCTCCAACCTTTCAGCGGCTTTTTCAAAGCTGGGCAAGCGGGTGCTTCAGATCGGCTGCGACCCCAAGCACGACAGCACCTTCACCCTCACCCACAAGATGGTGCCCACGGTGATCGACATCCTCGAAGAGGTTGACTTTCACAGCGAAGAGCTGCGGCCCGAAGACTTCGTGTTTACCGGCTTCAATGGTGTGCAGTGCGTTGAAAGTGGCGGCCCCCCCGCGGGCACGGGCTGCGGCGGCTACGTCACCGGCCAGACCGTGAAGCTGCTCAAGGAACACCACCTCTTGGAAGACACCGACGTGGTGATCTTCGACGTGCTTGGTGATGTGGTGTGTGGCGGCTTTGCCGCTCCGCTACAGCACGCCAACTACTGCCTGATCGTAACGGCGAATGATTTCGATTCAATTTTCGCGATGAATCGCATCGTGCAGGCGATTCAGGCCAAGGCCAAGAACTACAAGGTGCGTCTTGGGGGCGTGGTGGCCAACCGTTCGGCGGACACCGATCAGATCGACAAATTTAATGCGCGCACCGGCCTGCGCACCATGGCCCACTTCAAGGATGTCGATGCAATCCGCCGCTCACGCCTGAAGAAATGCACAATCTTCGAAATGGATGATGATGACGAGGCGGTGCAAGCCGTCCGCAAGGAGTATCTGCGCCTCGCTCAGAACATGCTGGACAAGGTCGAACCCCTTGAGGCCATCTCACTCAAAGACAGGGAAATCTTCGATCTACTTGGTTTTGACTAATCAAAAGGTGAGCCTTTAAAGGCCCACCAACTGCATCGATAGATCCCAGACCAGTTCAGCCGTGCGTGGATCCGTGGCTTTGTCAGACAACTCCTGGCTGAACTGTTCTCCATCCTTCTTCTGACGATTGCCCCAGCTCCAGTGCACGCCTGATACACCAAAATCAGGATCGGCCACCACCTGAGCAACACGCTCCCCCGCCAGAGACTGCGTCACATAACCTCCGGTGATGTTTTTCTGGAACCAAGGGAAGATCTTCCGAAACGCCCTTGGAGTGTTCCGAAACAGTGGCGTATCTGCGACACATCCTGGATAGAGGGAACTGAACACGATTCCAGTGTCATCGTGAAGTCTTCGATGCAACTCCTGGGTCGTGATCATGTTGCAAAGCTTGCTGTCCTTGTAGGCCTTACCAGGCTTAAAGGACTTACCACTTGCCATAGTGATCGGCGCCTTAAAGCCCTTCTCGAATCCAGAAAGGTCACCAAGATCCGCCGGTGCAGGGATAGGAATCTTGCCACCAAGTTCCTTGGAATTCGCCGTGACAGTGCCAAGAATGACGACACGACGCGATGGATGCTTGGACTGCTTCAAAGACTCCATCAGCATCTGGATCAACAAGAAATGGCCAAAGTGATTGGTGGCCATGGAGATCTCATAACCCTGGGGAGAACGCTCAGGCTGTTTGAGGCGTGGCTTGTAAACCGCTGCGTTGCAGACAAGAGCATCAATGGGCCCGAGAGTCGACACGGCACGACGGACGCTGTCGAGATCACCCAAGTCCATCTGAATGTGACGGACACGATCCTTGGGAATTTCGAGTGCATCCGCAGCACCGGCGGCGCGCTGAGGAGAACGATTAGCGGTAATCACACTCCAGCCCAGATTGGCCAGGGCCTTTACGGCATTGAGCCCTACGCCAGAAGTCGTTCCAGTCACCAGAACAACACCAGGGGTTCCGGTCATGAGCTCTTCTCAGAAGGCGACAGTATCGCTCCGCCGTGAAGCGTGTGAAGGGTGGTGGTCACGAAACTCAGCGCCAGATCACCCGCAACCGGTTCGGTGCGATCCACTGATCCTGCTCATCCATCAAACGCTGATCGCCACCAAGGGTGAACAGTCGATCGAAGCGTTGCTGGAGGTTGCGCAACTTCCCGGTCTCAACGTCGACAACGGCAGCAAGCTCACCATGACGCTCAAGGCGCTCCTGATAAGCGAAGGACAAGGTGACCAAGCTGATCGCCCCCACAGTGACGAGGCCGAATTTCACGCCTAGCGCCAGGAGGCTGCAAAGCTTTTCCCGTCGTTCCGTCTGAAGTTGCAGCACAGCCGCAACTGTGGCCGCATCAGGGGATGCGGCCACAGCCCGTGGATCTTCAGCACTGATTTGATTTGGAGCAGTTGCCGAAGCTCCCCGCCTTAAACGACGACGACGTGAAGCAGCACCAGCCGTAGACGTTGGCAAAGGGATGGATCGGATTCCCGCTTGTAACGCGGTGAGAAGGCCGTATCAAGGGGGAGCAGGCCCCCCTGAAACGATCAGGCGCGATAGAGACTGACGCAGAGACGCATCGCCAGCACACCAGCGTGGGCAGCCACCACGAGAGCGATGAGCACTTCTGACTGGGTAATAGAGGTGGCCATGGAATCCCTTTGAAACGCTTCCATTGTTCCTTCCCGGAGCAGCAAGACGCCATCATTCGCAAAGGCCTGTCACACCCGCATGGAAGCCTTGAGTCCTGATTCACTGGTGACGATTGACGCAAAAGCGATCAGGACACTGAACCTGCAGGCGCTTTCAGCCTGGATGGAACGCCCTCTTCAGGAGCTGCTCGATGCCGGCGCTGTCCTGGAATTGCGTTACGACTGGCCCCGTGAGGTCAATGACCCAAGAGAGCTGAGCGAATGTCCTGAACCTCGGCTGTGGGCTCTGCGTGCAGACGCGCACTACCCCTGGCTGCCTTTGTTGCTGGATCGGACCGGCGGAAGCCTGGCTCAACATGTGGCGATGTTGGTTCCCCACGATTTCAGCCCCAGCGAAGGCATTCGTTTCGACCCCCAGGCCCTTGAGATCTGGATCACTCACCGGCTGATGCTTCTAGATCAGCATGGGGCAGATGCGGGGATTCCTGGACATCAACGCGGCAATCTTTCCTTGATGGCGGCAAGCCTTGGATTCGAGTTAGATGGAGGGTTCTGGGAGCTGCTGGACCAGGCGCGATGACCCCGAGGAGAGCCGGATTTCAATGGTGCTGCCTAATGCTGGCGGGGGTTCTTCTCCAGGGCTGCTTGAGGAGATCACCAGCAGAGCAAGCCCTAACAGCACCAGCACAAGCCTCAATCCCTGCCGCGATTTCAGAATCACAGCCACAGGAACCTCCACCACCAGGGCAGCTCGGCCCAACCCCAGAGCTCATTGCCAATCTGAGCCAAGCGCCTCTCTCTTTGTCGGCTCGACGCACTGAAGACGAACGTCAGGATGGAGAACGCCTCTGGAAACTTGAGCTTCATCAAGACGATCGACGTCTGGCCAGCTGGGAGGCCGTGAGCGGATTTGCTTCCAGCCAATCACTCGATCGCCGCTGGTCTCCCGGCAATGGAGCCCCCCTGCCTTCGGGCAACTACTCCTTGGGTCTGCCTGAAGCCTTGGGAGATGACATCTGGCTCACCCTGACGCCACGCTTCGAAACGACCCGCTCCGGCTTGGGTATCCATGGTTGCAACCCCGGCAGTGGCTGCGTCTGTCTTCCAGATCGCACCTCACTGGAGGCACTCGCAAGTTGGGTGAAAACATTCCAGATCCAGTCACTGACCGTGGTGAACTAAGCCTTCAAAGAAGACAGCACGCAGGATGCGCAAAATCCACGTGTGGTTCACACAACACCAGCACCGCGAGACGCGTCCTAAAACCAGATGGAATTCATTGGATCGATGGACGCCAACATCTGGATGGCTATTGGCTTTTTGTTAGCTGCCTACTCAGTGGTGGCGAACGATTCGCTCTCTACACTCGGCACTTACATTTCATCCAACAAAAAACGCACTCCCAAGGTGGTGCAGATGATTTTCATCTGCACCGTCACGATCTTCGTGCTGATGCTCGGCTGGTCCATCAACGGCGGCGACCCTGCTTGGGGACGGCTGGCAAACTTCCCGACTCCTGAAACTTTCACCTGGGCCTACATCATTCCTCCGATTGCAGTGCTGGGGCTGACCGCCTGGGGCGCGCCCGTCAGCACATCCTTTCTGGTGCTTTCCGCATTTGCTCCCAAGAACATCCCAAAACTTCTCGAAAGCTCACTGGCTGGTTATGTCCTGGCGTTCTGTCTCGGACTGGCGGCCTGGGGCCTTGGAATGTGGCTACTGGAGCGTTGGGTGTTCAGGCGGACCCAGGAAGGCAAGGATTTCAACAAGGTTTGGTATGGCCTTCAGTGGTTCTCCACCGGCTTCGCCTGGAGCATGTGCATGGTGCAGGATCTCGCCAACATTTTCGTCTTCCTTCCCCGCGAGCTTGGATTATTTCCGATGCTGGTCTGCACCGCCATCCTCTGCATCGGACTGTGTGTGCTCGTCGCCATCGGCGGTGGTCCGATTCAGGGTGTGCTTCGCAGCAAAACCAACACCACTGATCTGCGTTCGGCCACGGTGATTGACTTCATGTTCGGACTTTGCCTGCTGTACAAGGCATTTCTCAGCAGCTTCCCGTTTAGCACAACGTGGGTGTTCCTGGGTTTGCTGGGTGGTCGTGAAATCGCCCTGCGCATCAAAGAACAGGAATTCGAATACGTGTTCACCAACCGATCCGCAGGCAGTCTCGGCAAGGTCGTCGGCAGCGATCTCTGGAAAGCGTCCATCGGCGTGATTGTCAGCCTGGTGATCGCTCTTGGCCTTCAGCCTCTGATCGCCTGGAGTGCAGCCTGAGAGCAAGCGACGACCAATCCGATCCGTGCTTTCGATCAGTGCATCTGGAGCGCTAGCTGCATGGCACGGCGACCGCTGTCGAGAGCGAGCAGCAAAGCCAGCCCCCGTAGCAACCACGCCAAGGTCTGGGGCTTGATCGAATCAAGCCGTGAAGCACTCCACTGAGCCGCCAGCGCAGCAGTCAAACCGAGCAACAGTCCAATGGAGAGCTGACCCCGACCTTCGAAAAAAAACTGAAGCGACGCGGCCGAAGCCGAACACGCCACCGCCAGCGTGCTGAACCTGATGGCCAGACGAATCGGCACATCCAGCCAGCGCACCATCAGCGGCACCATCACCAGGCCTCCTCCCAGGCCGAGCAGACCTCCTGCCAGTCCAGCCACAGCCCCAACCGCCCCCAGGCCTGTGAGAGGAACACGGAGGGAGTCATCGACCCTGCCGTCGCCCTGTTCGGCACGAATCGAGACGGTCAGCACCCAGTACATCAGGCTCTGCATCAACAACAGCTGCCAGCCAGCAGCAAACCTGCCAAGCCGGCTGAAGACCAATGCGCTTGCAAACGCCATCAGAGCAATCACCAAGCCTTCCTTCCAGGGAATGGCTCGGTGGCGCAAATGGATAGCCGTCCCGCCCAGAGCTGTGGGCACGATGGCGAAGGTGCTGGTCGCTAGTGCCTGATGGGGTGAGAGCCCCATCCAAAGCAGCAAAGGCGCGAAGATCAGACCACCGCCGATGCCCAGCAGGCCCGCCAGGGAACCCGCCAGCAATCCCAGCGGTACCGCCACCAGCAGATCACCAAGCTCCATTCGTGCCATGCCAACCACCGCATCCTGCCGGCCGGACCCTCGCGGTATCGGCCTGAGGCTGCCGTTGCTGGAGCTGGATGGCAGCGAACAGATGGCGCTGGATGCCTGGCTGCTGGACCAATGTGTGCAGGACAGCCTTGGCTCACCGGTTCTGCGCTTCTACACCTGGCCCGGTGCCTGGTTGTCGCTTGGTCACCACCAAAAAGCTCAGCCCAGCCAGTGGGAACAGCAGGCCATGGCAGGAGCATTGCGACGGGTCCGCCGCCCGAGCGGCGGCGGTGCCGTCCTCCATGCCGCTGGGCTCACCTATGCCCTGATTTGGCCCCAAGCGCCAAGGGCACGGCGTGAGGCCTATCAGCGCACGAGCCGCTGGCTGATCAATGGCTTCACTCGTCTCGGTGTGCATTTGCAGCCGGGCCAATCGGATGCTTCAGCAGGCGAGACCAACTGCTTCGCAAGTTCCACAGCAGCAGATCTGGTGGATGATCAAGGCCACAAACGCATCGGCAGCGCTCAGTTCTGGCGGCGCGGCCACCTGCTTCAGCACGGCGAAATCATGCTCTCCCCACCAGTTTCTCTATGGAGAAGTCTGTTTGAGAGCAGTCCGCCGCCGCCGATCGAGCGGCTCCAAGCAGACGCCATCATTGGGGCACTGACTGCATCACTGCAGAGCCTGTGGCCGGACTGCTCCTGGCAAGACTTCAATCTGAACCAGGAGCAATGGCAGCAGGTGCAGAGCCAAAGCGCCGCCTATCGCTGGTCTCCAACAGGCTCGTCTTCCAACAACCCCGAAGCCTGAAGAGATTCCACTGCCTGAAGCAGTGGCAACCCGAAGGGATACCCATTCTGGCGACGAGCCGCCTCCAACATCTGAGGAGGCAATCGCAGGTTGAGGGCCTTGAGCACAGCCTCGCCCACATCCCCCCGTTCCAGGGTCCCCCCAGGCAAGCCTGCACGGTTGATCACCAGCAAGCGTCCCTGGGCACTGGACTCCAAGGCCAGCACAGCTTTCCACAACGGTTCGGCCTCTCGAATGGAGGGCAGGCTGTCGAGTGGCTGCACATGATCCGCCACCGTTTGCCGATCCCACTGCTGAACAGGCAGATCCCGCAACGGTGAATCGTTGATGGTTCCGAGCCAGCGGCCACCCCGGGTGACGAGCACCCAATCCGCAAGCCGAACATCAGCCTCATCCGTCCCCTGGCCGGCAGCCTCGCCTCCCAGCCGAAGTTCGCTCATCCGACGCAGAGGCTGATCGGCTTCCAGCACTCGGAAACGACGGGCCATCGCCGATCCCACCGTGAGCTGTCGCAGCACCTTCTGGAGCATTAAAACCTGGGTCTGGCTGCGGGAGGCACCCAGGCCAAACCAGCCGAGCATCACCAGCCAAAGGGCACTGATCCCACCGCCTCTGGCAAGGAACAACCACACACCGAGAAAAATCGCGAACAGCGACAGAAAACGACCAGTGGCGGTGGCCACCTGAATGCCCCGGCGTTGACTGCCGGTGAACTGCCACACCAGGGCTTTAAGAATCAACCCCCCGTCGAGGGGAAGACCCGGCAGCAAATTAAACAGAGCCAGCACCAGGTTCACCCCTGCCAACTGGAAGACAAGATTGCCGAGCAAGGCGCTGAGGTGGGAAGCGGAATGCCCTGATGCAAACAACATCAGCGACAAAACAAGACTCACCAGAGGCCCAGCGGCAGCGACTCGAAATGCCCCCATCGCAGTGGAACACTCGCGCTCAACGCTGGCCACACCTCCCAGCAAAAACAGGGTGATACTTCGCACCTTGACGCCTTCACGCAAGGCCACGAGGGAGTGACCAAGCTCATGCAGCAAGACAGACAAAAACAGCAGCAGCGCCGTGACCAGGCCAATCAACCAGGTCAGGCCCGGGGGAAGCAGCTGAGAGGCGGGCAACTCACTCAACTGATCCCTAAAGGCAAGGGTGGCCAGTGCCAGGATCAGAAACCAGCTGGGATGCACCCGCAGAGGAATCCCCCGGATACGCATCAGCTGCCAACCTTCACCCACGGGAGTCCTCCTTCGGGCCGCATTGAGGCCCTCTTGCTTCCAATCCTAGAAACTGCTTTCCAGCAGCCTCGCCCCTGCTTCCATGCCCCACTCCGCCGTTGCCGTCAAAATCTGCGGTCTCACCAACATCAGCCAGGCCGATGCGGTCGCAGAACTGGGGGCGCAAGCGATTGGCGTGATCGGAGTAGAAGGCTCACCTCGCTTCGTTGCTGAGGCCAAACGGCGCGAGTTGTTCAAGCATCTCCAGCACCACCATCCCGCTGTGGAGCGGGTGTGGGTTGTGGCGGATTTGGATGAGCAAACCCTTGATGCGGCGCTCAGCGGCGACGGGGTCCCCTCCGTGGTTCAACTCCATGGCGATGAATCACCACAACGCTGTGCGCAGCTGCGCAGCCGACACCCCTGCACCCGCTGGTGGAAAGCCCTGCGGCTGCGCCAAGCTGAGGACCTGGTGCGTCTGCAGGGATACGGGGCCTGCGTTGATGCGCTGCTGCTGGATGCCTGGAGTCCTGACCAACTGGGCGGCACAGGCCACCGACTCAATTTGGACTGGCTCGAGACGCTGGACCGCCATCGGCCCGCTTCACTGCCCTGGTGGCTGGCTGGAGGCATCAGTGCCGAATGGATCCCAAAACTGCTCGAGAAGGTACGTCCGGATGGCCTCGATGCCTCCAGCCGCCTGGAGATCGCACCCGGCATCAAGAACCTCACAAAAGTGCAGGCCCTGATCGAAGCCGCCAGCCAAAAGCACTCCTAGCGTGGGTCGACTGCACGCCAACCATGGGTTCTACCCAGCATCGATTAATACGCCTGGGACTGCGGAGCGGTCTGATCGCCTGCATCGGCGCCCCGGTGATGCTCTGTTCAGGTGCCAGCTATGGCCAAGGAATGTTGACGGGCTGCCGACTGGAGAATGGCAGTCTTCAGTGTGTGCCTGGGCTCACCGCCTCGCCTCAGCAACAGATTCAAGTGCTGGAAGGACAAATCTCTGCCGACCAAGAACAGGAAGGTCGGATCGAGCAAACCATTGCAGGACTGCATCACTTCGTCCTTGAGGGAGACGCCCGAGAAGGCACGCTGATCAGAGCCCAACTGAAGCTGGATGGCAGCAACATCGAATCGGTGCACATCCATTGGTATCGACGCGCTGGGAATGGCCCCTGGCAACTGGTGACGAATGACTCTGAAAGCACCTACAGACTCAAGCCTGAGGATGCTGGCCAAGCTGTCATGGCAGTCCTGACAGTGACCAACGAGCAGGGAAGCGTGAGCCGTGTCAAGAGCAACACGATTGGGCCCATTGTTGGGCCCTGAGGTGCCGATCAGGTGCTCAGCAGCGCTTCTTGTTGACGAACCAGTTCAAAGAATTCCTGCTTGAGACTGGGATCGTGGCGGAAGTCACCACGCACAACCGAATTCACCATGCTCGTCTGGGGTTCGCGCACACCACGCCACTTCATGCAGTAGTGCTGTGCCTTCACGATGATCCCAAGACCCTGAGGCTGACACAGGCGCTCGATCTCGTCAGCCAGGATCATCACCGCCTCCTCCTGAATATGGGGACGGGAGAACACCCAGTCGGCGACACGGGTGAACTTGGAAAGGCCGATGACGCGACTGCCTGGTTTGATCCCGATCCAGCAGTTGCCCATGATTGGCACGAGATGGTGAGAACAAGCGGAGCGCACCGTGATCGGTCCAACGGTGTAGATCTCGTCCAGCTCCTTGACGTTGGGGAAGCTGGCCACCTTGGGCTGCTGGTGGTAGCGCCCCTTGAAGACCTCATGCAGATACATCCGAGCGACTCGCTCAGCTGTCTCTTCAGTGTTGTGGTCGTTCTCGATATCGATCACAAGGGTGCGCAGCAAATCACGCACTCGATCAGACACCTCGCTCTCGAGAGCCTGCAGTTCACCAGGGAGGATGTAGTCGGCGATGTTGTCGTTCGCCAGGAAGGAGACACCGGCGGACTTGAGACGCGCACTGATCTGTGCCGAAACGGTCGGCACGAGTTCAGCAAGGTCCTGCTGGACCAGTGCCTTGTCACTACTGAGTCCGTTGCCGTTGGCTGGAAGCGTTGAAGTCATGAAAGGCGAAATCAGAAAGCGCCGGTGGATGGCATGAGGGTGAGGTCTTCGATCACCTGTGTTGCCGGTTGCTGAGCAAGGTGAAGAAGTGCTGCGGCTGCTTGCTCGAGGGGCAGCATGGCACGCCGGTCGAAAGAGCTTTCAACCGTGGAGCTGTCCCAGAGTGGCGAATCAACGGCACCGAGTGTGAGTGTGCAGGCACGAATGCCGTTCGTACGCTCTTCTTCGGCGAGACAACGGGTAAAACTCGCCAGCGCCGCTTTTGTAGTGCAATACGCACCCCATCCGGGAAACGCATTGCGAGCTGCATGACTACTGACGTTAATCACCAGGCCACCGGCACCGCGCATGGCAGGCACAACCGCAGCACACATCTGAAACGTGCTTGTGAGATTGAGCTGTAACAACCACTGCCAGCGCTCCAACGTCATCGCAAGCAAGTCGCCGGTGTAAGCGGCACCAGCGTTGTTGATCAACACGGATGGACGCAAACCTTGCGCGAGCAATTGATCAACCGCTGGCGCAATCGCTTCCGGATCACAAAGATCACAAGCGCGATAGACAACCCTGCGACCGGTGGGGGTGAGTTCCGCAGCAAGTGACTGCAGAGCAGCCTCACTACGGGAGAGCAGGAGGAGATCCCAACCTGCTTGAGCGAACGCTTGGGCGGCCGCATGGCCGATCCCCCGAGACGCTCCTGTGATCAATACAGACGGCAACGAGCCTCAGCAAGCCAGTAGACCCTAAACAGCCAGATCGTTTTCTGTTGTTCCAGCGGTGAGGACCCGACCCATCGCTCGGAACTTGCGATAGCGCTGATCACGCAACTCCTTGGAACTCAGGGACTCCAATTCACCAAGATGGCGCTCAATCGCCTCCTTCAGCACCTCACCAGCCTGGAGCGGAGCCCAGTTATTACCGCCTGCCGGCTCGGGAAGAACCTCATCGACCACACCGAGACTGCGCAGATCCGGGCCGGTGATGCGCAGGGCAGCAGCTGCCTCAGGAGCTTTGGCCGCATCACGCCAGAGGATCGAAGCGCAGGCTTCTGGGCTGGCCACGGTATAGACACTGTGCTGGAACATCAGCAGACGATCGGCCACACCGATCCCAAGAGCTCCACCAGAGCCGCCCTCGCCGATCACCGTGGCGATGACTGGAACCCGCAGTCGAAACATTTCCCTGAGGTTGACAGCAATCGCTTCCCCCTGCCCCTGCTCCTCGGCGAGCAGACCGGCATAGGCCCCTGGGGTATCGATGAAAGAAAGAATCGGCAGCCCAAAGCGATCGGCATGATCCATCAGGCGCATTGCCTTGCGATAGCCACCTGGCGTAGCCATCCCAAAATTACGAGCCACGTTCTCTTTGGTATCCCGCCCTTTCTGATGGCCGATTAACAGCACAGATCGCTGACCGATGCGACCAACCCCCCCGACAAGTGCCTGATCATCACTGCCGCGACGGTCGCCATGCAGTTCCACCCATTCATCGCAGAACATCTGGATGTAATCCAGCGTGCTGGGGCGGTGAGGGTGGCGAGCCACCTGGATCTTCTGTGCCGGAGTCAAGCTCGAGAAGATTTCCTCACGCCTTCGGGCAGCCAGGGTTTCAAGCTGCAGGAGCTGCTGACTCACATCCACTTCCGAACTGCGCGCCAAGTCACGGATCTGCTCAATCTGCTGCTCGAGCTCTACCAGAGGCTTTTCGAACTCAAGCAGGTGACGTCGGGCCATGGCAGAAGAGGGAGGAGTAAGGGTTCAGGCGGCAGCAGCCTGGAGCTGGGGGTTGAGATTGAGGGTGGAGAAACCGTGCCGCACGGACGCATCTCCGATGAAATCCATCTTCTCAAGCGTGATGTTGTTGCGTCCCCAGCTGAAATTGGTGTGGCAGGCCTCGAACTCAAGCAGCATTGCTTCTGCGAAGCAGGCAAACATCTGTCGTTGTGGCTTCTCCATCTCGGCAATCTCCATCATCGACCAGCCAATATCACTGCCGAATTCAACGATGCCACCTTTCAGAACATGCACTCCTGCACCTGCAATCTTGGCGTCCAAGTTCTTGGGATAACCACCATCAATCATGAGGCAGGGTTTACGGAGAGAAGCTGAATCAATCTCCAGCGTGCGGGGCATGCTGGCGACCCAAACCACGACATCCGCTTCCGGTAGAGCCTCCTCGAGTGACAGGATCCGTCCGCCGCCGAGTTCCTTCTGAAGATCCTGGAGAGGCTGTTGTTGACGGGCCACAAGCAGCAGCTCACCGACTCCAGTTCGATTCACAAGCCAGCGACACACCGCACTACCGATATCGCCAGTGGCTCCCACCACAGCCACTTTGGCGGTGTTGAGGGAAATCCCCAGCAAGGGAGCATTGTTCTCAACCTGCCGACTGATGACCCAGGCGGTATGGGTGTTGCCTGTTGTGAATCGCTCCCATTCGAGGGTGGTGCTGCGCACGTGCTGATGCTGCAGCAAGTTGAAATTCTCGAAAATGATCGAGGTAAAGCCACCCAGGGCGGTGATGTTGATGCCCTTCTTCTGGGCGAGCTCCATGGCGTTCAGCACCTTGCGACGCGCCGTCTTGAAGCGGCTGAGCATCTCAGGAACGAAGCAGGAATCGATGTAGGCGCCTTGGATGGTCTTGCCAGTGGCACTGGTGACCTCGACATGCTCAACCAGTTGTGGTGGTGCACTGCACCACACATCGAGATCACCTTCGGCAATGTGATCGAACCCAAGCTCGGAAGCTTTGCGCCTTGCGGCCTCAAAACTGGTGGAATGTCCGATCAGACCAAACATGTACCGCTGTCGATCAACAGATTGAGCTTCCCTTGCCGAAACGGCTTCAGGGTTAATGCGGCCATGCTCTCACGAAAGCATGTAGCGGAAGCTACGCGAGGCGAGCGCTGGCGGTCCAAATGCAACAGGACCGCCAGGCGGAATCAGACGGCGAGGGCGGCTGCAGCCATGCGGGCGATGTCACGGGAGGTGAAGCCAATCTCGTTCAGCGCCTCTTGATACGCAATCAGGAAATCCTCGATCAGGTCTTCCTTCTCCATATGGAGCACAGCGGCATCCTTCGCCACCTCTTCAAGCATGGAGCGGATCAGTGGCAGGTTGACCCGATTGGCCTCCATCAGCTCGTCTTTGCTGGTTTCGAAATTGGCCTTGAGCCACTCCTGGCCGTAATTCAGATGGGTGTACTCGTCCTTGACGACCCCTTCAGTGATCTTGCGGGCGAAAGGATCGGCGACAGGGATATAAATGTGATAGGCCGAGATCGCAAAGGCCTCGATCAAGAGGGCCTGGATCAAGAGGCAGGTCACGACCTTGCCGTCCTTCAGAGCCTGTTGGAAATTCCCGTGCAAGGGAGCAAAGAAGGTGCGTGCGAAATCCATATCCGCGGCCACGCCCAGGTTGTTGCCGCAAGCGGTGAACCCCTTCATGTGCTTCATCTCCATCCTGGCCAGGCCCTTGAGCTCATCAGCCTGCTCGGGAATCAAGGTGCCGAGGGAGATGTAGTTGTCATGCGCTTCCTGCTCGCCCTCAATCACGATCGCGTTGATGCGGCTGTAGGCATCTTTGTAAGCCGCACTGCTGAAATCAGGCAACTGAATAGCAGTTGCGTCCTGATCACTGATGGCAGCGACCTCAGGCGAGTTGAGGGTCGGCATGGGTCGTTCCGCTAAGTAGGCAATGCGAACGACTGTAACCAGCACAACCACGATTGGCTCGTCTTAAGCCCAGGAGATCACGAGCTGAGAACAGAATCAACAGGGGGCCAGGCACTGGCAAGAAGGCTGAGAAACAAGTGCTGCCAGTGCTCAACAACGGTTTTTTCCAGCTGACGTCCGAGCTCAGCGGAGGCACCGCGGCTATCGCCCACGACTCCCGTTCGACTGAGATCGGCGGTCAACCAGGCGAAGGGAGCCGCCCCCTCCAGGCTCCATCCATCCGGAGGCGTCGCAGCGGCTGAAGGGTGGCGATGCTCACCATCCACGGGGCGCTGGTCACGCACCAAAGACGGTTCCAGCGCCAGCATCAAACTCGTTTCAGCCAGGCCGGCATGGAGACCACTATCCCCCTCCGGAAGCGGGAGCAGCTCCTTCAGACCAGGCACCCCACTCCAGAGAAAACAAGGAAGGACTGCCATGGTGGGGGTCTGCGCCCTTAGCTCCCTCGCCGCGGCCTGAAGCAATCCGATTTGGCCGCCATGGGCATTAAAGAGAACAAGACGGCGAACTCCCAGATCAGCAAGCTGACGCCCCACTGTCTCGACCAAACGGATCAGAAGATCGGACGGAAGAGAGAGCGTTCCGGGAAAGCCGACATGCTCTGGAGAGAAGCCGATGGCCTGCACAGGCAGCCGCCAGATTGGGGTATCAGGGGCTAGCCCCGACAGAATCTGATCAAGCATCCGATCCGCAAAGAGAGCATCTGTTGACAGAGGCAGATGGGGACCATGCTGTTCAAGAGCACCGAAGGGCCAGACAACGGTGGCCCCTTCTCGCTGGAGCTGCTCAGCGACCTCCGGCCAGGGGAGGCACTCAAGCCATCGCTGCGGGCTAGACATTGGACATCAGGTTGGCAGCAGACTCCCACCCTGCCTGTCAGACTGCTCGATCGACGAGTACCAGGGGCCCATGGCCGGATCAGGCAGCCCGCAGCCCAAACAACCCAAGGCCCAACCGCCTTCCGCCGAGGGGCCGCGCAAGCCCCCTCAGGTGATGCAGATCACCCGAAGGGAAGAGCAGGACCGGCTGCGCCGCGAAGCCGATGAAGCCAGAGCAGCTGCAGAAGCCGCCGTACAAAAGGCTCGTGCGCTGGAGCAAGCAGCGCAGGACGCTGGGGCTGCAGGCGGAAACACAGCCCAGCCTCCGACGCGTCCAAACGCTCCCAGCGTTGGGGATGACGCTTTGTTTGACACCTCCGAATTGGAGGGTCTATCGATGGCCGACCTGCTCGGCCCCTCTGACCGCAGCCCTCGGGCCGGGAACCAGCGCAGATCTGCTGGCTCCACCGCTTCCGCTTCTTCTGAAGACAGCCGTGCGCAGGCCCGCAGCCACAGCGTGGACGACTTCGACTTCGACGAAGAAGCATTCCTGGCGGCCCTCGATCAGAACGAGCCCATCGGCACAACCGGTGATGTCGTCGCTGGCACCGTGATTGGCCTTGAGAGCGATGGTGTCTATGTCGACATCGGCGGCAAAGCTCCGGGTTTCATGCCCAAAAGTGAATGCGGCCTGGGCGTGATCACCAACCTGAAGGAACGCTTTCCCAAAGGGCTCCAGGTGGAGGTGCTGGTCACCCGTGAACAGAACGCCGATGGCATGGTGACCATTAGCTGCCGCGCCTTGGCACTGCGTCAGAGCTGGGACAAAGTGAAGCTGCTGGAATCAGAAGGCAAGGTTGTCCAGGTGAAAGTGAGCGGATTCAACCGCGGCGGTGTGACCTGCGAACTGGAAGGCCTGCGTGGCTTTATCCCGCGCTCCCAGCTGCAGGACGGCGAAAATCACGAAGCACTCGTTGGCAAAACCCTTGGTGCAGCCTTCCTTGAGGTGAATTCAGAAACCCGAAAACTGGTGCTCTCGGAGAAAAGAGCAGCCACCGCCGCCCTCTTCTCCGAATTGGAAGTGGGCCAACTGGTGGAAGGTCACGTGGTGGCAGTCAAGCCCTACGGCTTCTTTGTTGACCTCGGTGGAATCAGCGGTCTGCTGCACCAGTCAGTGGTCACAGGCGGCAGCATGCGCTCCTTACGAGAAGTATTCGATCATGGCGATGCCGTGAAAGCCCTGATCACCGAGCTTGACCCGGGCAGAGGACGCATCGCCCTCAACACTGCCATGCTCGAGGGTCAGCCCGGTGAACTTCTGGTTGAGAAAGACAAAGTGATGGCCGAAGCCGTCGATCGAGCCAATCGTGCTCGTAACGTCCTCAGACAACAAGAACAATCAGCCGGATGATCACGGCCGACCAGCCCGCCAGCACCTCCCTGGATCGCCAGGCCGATTGGGAGCTCGATTTCTATTCCAGGCCGATCCTTGAACCGGATGGAAAGAAACGCTGGGAACTGCTGATTAGCAGCACACCTTTGCTGAACGGTGGCCAACCCTTTCGCTATTCGCGGCGCTGCCCTGCTGGAGAGGTGAATTCCACCTGGCTTGCCGCCGCCCTACGCGATGCCTTGGCCACCGCGGGAGCTGAAGGCTGGAAACCACCCAGGCGTCTGCGCTCCTGGCGAAGCGCCATGCGAACGATGGTGCAGCGGGCCGCCGCTGAACTCGACCTTGAAGTCGTGCCGAGCCGTCGCACCTATGCCCTGATCGACTGGATGGTTGAACTTGAGCGGGATGTCTACCCCCAAGAAGAGGGATTCATGGCGGGCCCCCTGGCGCCGCCACCCGTTCCAGTCAGCACCCCTGCGGTTCCTCTACCCGACGCCATCTGTGGTGACGCCTGGAGCTGGGCCAACCTTCCCCTTGGCAGCCTGGCCGAAGCAGGAGAATGGCCCATGGGATTCAATGGCCTGCTGCCGATCGACCCAGAGCTTGATCCAGACCTTCCCATCCCTGGCCTCCGCCTGTTCAGTCGCACCCGGGCCCTAGCCATCGCAGGCTGGCTGGGGGGGCTCGAACCAGTACGCCTACGAATCGATGGCCAGCAGCTCGTCCTGGATGCCGGCCAGGACGACAGTTGGCTGGTCACCGACCTCGACGCCAGCGGCACCGCGGCGGCCAAGGAAGCCCTCAGCCTGACGCGGGACCAAGCCGGCGGACTGCAGTTCATCGCCGTCCAGACCACCCCAGACAACCCCCGTTTTGAAGGCTTCTGGATGCTTCGGGATCAACCCGAGCCATGAGCAGGGCCGAGGAGACTGATCCTGATCCCTTCATCTCTCCAGACAGCACCTTTAACAGCCTTCCTGGCTGGACCTGGATCGGCTGTTATGGGGGGTATTACCTCAGCTGTGACCTGCTTGAAACCGCAGGCTTCGAGCAGGGCTTTTTCACCCGTCGCTGGCAAGGTCGAGAACCCGACGAGCTCGCCACTTACCTGTCGGCCGGCATCACGGTGCATCGTCCAAAGCAGGTGCACGGCAACACAGTGCTCGAGGCCACTAGCGCCGATCGCCCCCCCTGGCCGGATGCTGATGGTCTGGTCAGTGATCGTGGCAGTCAAAGCCTTTGGGTCTGTGGGGCGGACTGCACACCGGTTCTGCTCGCCGACCCAGAAAGCGGTCATGTCGCCGCCTGCCATGCCGGCTGGCGAGGTGTTGCCAGCGGCATCCTGCGGGAAGCGATCCAGCGGCTTGAGCAGCGTGGCGGCGGACGAGGACAACTACTCGTGGCGCTTGGTCCGGCGGTCAGCGGACAGTGTTATCAAGTTGAACAACCGGTTGCCGAGCAGGTGATGGCCTCTTTGGGGGGCGACGGGCAACGCGAACAGATTGACCCTGGCCTACGCGAACGCATCGTTCTCAACGATCCTGAGCGAGACCGCTGTCGTCTCGACATCCGAGCCGCGGCCTCAGCCCAGCTGCAGGCGGCCGGCATCAGGGCAGAGCACATCAGCCTGTGCCCTCTTTGCACCGTCACAGAAGCATCCTTGTTTCACTCGTGGCGAAGGGATCAGGTGAAGGCCGTGCAATGGAGTGGCATCGTCTCCCAAGCAGCGATCTGATCTGTTCAGTGATCTCCCAGCGTTGTCTGGATCAACGCTGGGAGATCAGACGCAGGGCCACCGCCTCAGCGGCCCTGATGCCGTCGATCGCAGCAGAGAGGATCCCACCGGCATAGCCGGCACCCTCTCCTGCTGGAGTGAGGCCGGCTGTGTTGACCGATTCGCAGTGGTCATTACGAGGGAGACGCACCGGCGATGACGTGCGTGTCTCCACTCCGGTGATCAGGGCGTCAGGATGGTCATAGTCTTTGAGACGACGCCCAAAGACCGGCAAAGCCTCCTGCAGCGCCGCGATCATGCCCACAGGCAAGGCCTGGCGCAGATCCGCAGGCTTCACCCCTGGCTGATAGGAGGGGGTGATGCTGCCGAGTTCTGTGCTGGGGCGGTCGGCCAGAAAATCCTCTAAACGTTGTGCGGGAGCGCTGTAATCGCAACCCCCTAGGGCGAAGGCCCTCTCTTCAAGAGCCTGCTGGAAGGCAACTCCAGCCAGCGGGTCCCCTGGGAAGCGTTGATGAGGTGCCAGATCCTCCTCAAGCACAGGCATCACAAGCCCGCTGTTGGCATTGCGCTCGTTACGAGAGTGCTGACTCATGCCATTGGTCACCACCCGCCCCGGCTCACTGGTGGCCCCCACCACCATCCCACCGGGACACATGCAGAAGCTGTAAACACATCGGCCATTCGTGGCATGGTGCACAAGCTTGTACTCCGCCGCACCCAACCGAGGATGGCCGGCCTTGCCTCCCCAACGGGCCTGATCGATGAGCGTCTGCGGATGCTCGATCCTGAAGCCCACCGCGAAGGGCTTTGCAAGCATGGCCACCCCCTGCTTCTCGAGCATCGAGAAGGTGTCACGGGCGGAATGGCCGGGAGCCAGCACCGCCTGCTGACAGGCCAACCGACTGCCATCTGCCAAGCGCAGACCCACTAAACGTTGCCTTGGGCCGGCAGCATCCCCCGATCCCTGCTGATCCTGGGGCTCGAGCAGGGGTTCAAGAATCAGCTCCTGTACTTTCGCCCCGAAGCGCACCTCCCCGCCAAGCTGCTCGATCCGGGCCCGCAGACCACGAACCACGGTGGCGAGTTTGAACGTACCGATATGGGGACGATGCACCGTGAGGATCTCCGGGTTGGCGCCGCTCGCAACCAACTCCTCAAGAACCTTGCGGCCATAGTGCTCCGGGTCACTCACCTGGCTGTAAAGCTTGCCGTCTGAGAAGGTACCTGCCCCACCTTCCCCGAACTGCGCGTTCGATTCGGGCTGCAAAGGCCCCTGGCCACGCCAGAAACCAAAGGTATCAGCAGTGCGCTGTTTCACGGGCTGGCCGCGCTCAAGCAGCAGCGGCCGGAAGCCCATCTGGGCCAGCAAAAGAGCCGCGAAATAGCCGCATGGCCCCGCACCGATCACAACAGGTCGACTTTGGCCATCGAGCCCGAAACCAGCCGGAGCCTGCACAACAAGCTCGTAGCCCATATCGGGCGCGATCCGCAGACGCTGATCGTCGCGATGCTTCTTGAGCAGCGCCGCCTCTCCACGCACCTCCACATCCACGCTGTAGATCAATTGGATGCGCTCATGGCGACGCGCATCGATGCTGCGCTTGATCAAGCGATGGTTCAGCAATCGATCTGGTGGAATGCGTAGGCGCCGCAGAAGCGCTGCCTCAAGATCCTGAGGGCCATGGTCGAGAGGCAGACGCACCTCGGTCAAGCGCAACACCGGCGTCTACTGCCTCAGTCATCCTCAAAACTTTACTGAGCCGGGATCAGGCGGGTTTCAGCCACCCCGGTAGGGGCACGTCCCGGACGCAGAGCGAAATCACTGGCCACACCGTCCAATCGGGCTGACCCTCCCTCGCGCCGCAGAGCGATCGCCTTGCAGAGCGAGACCGGCTGAGCAGAAGGGGCTAGCCAGGCCAGGGGGTCCCGAGTGCCATCACTGGCCAGGGGAGATGGGCCAATACTGGTGAGGGCCAGCACCCGGGCGGTTTCAAATCCGGCGGCGGCAACCAAATCGGGGGCATAGCCCCAGCGCTGTGAAAAGGCTTTGGTGAAGCCATTCCAGCCAGGGCCATGGGCCGGCTGGCTCAGCACAATCTGAGGCCAAGGCTGGGGAGAGACAGCAGAGGCTTGGGTACTGCTGAGCAACCAAATCCAACCGGGATCACGACCACTGACTAGTCCGATCTGACGCTCGCGGAGTGCGACTGCGAGGTCGCCATCAGGAGGAGCCGCCACCACCAAGGCATCAGGACCAAGCCAGTCAAGATCCTTGGTGAGCAGAGCCCAGCGTTCCCGATCACCCGGTGTGATCGACTGGACACCGTTCTGGGTGTACGAAAGCACCGTGCCGCCGAGGCCCTCAAACAGCTCTGCGAAGGGTTGAGCGACGTCCCCCTCCAAAGCCGTGGGATCACTCACCACCATCACTCGGGTCCAGCCACGATCGATGGCAGCCTTGGCAAGGGCTCTCAGGTCGTCCTGCCGAGACGGCAGCAAGGGCAACAGTCGACCCTGCTCATCAAGACCGCTGAGGCTGTCAAGAGAGGGGCCGCGCTGATGCCCCAGCAAGACGCGCGCATCACCAGCCTGCGCCAACCGGCTGAAGCGACGCAGATCAGCCGCATAGGGCGCCACCACCAGAGACGGCACAACCGGTTGATTGTCAGCATCTCGAGCGAAGAGAGCGGTCGGATCCTGATCCCAGCCAAGGGAATGAATCACGATTGCAACAGGATCCGCCCCGCAAGCACGCACCGCCTGCTCACCGAGCACAAGCCCCTGCAGAAAGGATTGCCGTGCGCTTTCAAGTCCCTCAGGGATCACCAGAACCACGGGAGCGGTGATCTGTCGGCTGGCAGCCATGGCCTGGCAACCCACAACGCTGGCCACCACAAATAGAGCTGAACGCCAACGCAAGGACGACAACCTTCTGAACCACGATGGCCGCTGAGTGTTGTCGTTGGGGTCCGCCTCGGGGGGAAGGGCCATGGGGGAAATCCCGGCCGTATCAAGCTAGGGAGAGCTGTCTTGGCCGTCCGTTTTTGTGACAGGATCTGACTCGGGGATCAGATAGGTCAGAAGTCCCACAGCCGGCAACAGGATGCCCAGTCCGACCGCGAGAGGTCGATTCGCTCCTGCCGCTTCATTCCAGATCGCTGTGCATAAGAAAGCAACTCCCAGCACGATGCAAGGCACCATCACCACTCCAGAAGCAACACGATTACGAGACACGGTCAGGCAGCGGAGCAAGTAAACCGGGCAAGGCCGGCATCCGCCAGTTCCAGACTGAGATCTTGATCCTCTCCAAGGGGAGTAACCCGTGCCAACAGTGTGCCTTCAAGCACTCCTTCAGGCCGAAAATTGACCCGTCGGCGTCGAGGGAGAGCCTTTTTCAACCATTCAGTGGCAGCCTGCTCATCGGCTGGGTCCACCTCCAGGCAAGCCAGCTGAACGGTGTAATTGCGGTTGCGATCACCGATCTGCAGCAAGGACGACGATCGGACCTGCAGCACCTCCGCCCCCCAGGCATGCAGTGGCCAGGCGATCAGAACCACCAACAGCAGGGCAACCGAACAGGCTCGACGGCTCCAAGCCGGGATCAACGCCGCCAGCGTCATCAAAGCGATGCCCCGCAAGAGGGACAAAAGCGATGTTCATGACTGGTCACTGCACCGCAAGAGCCGCAAGTTCGGGTCGGATCCATGGCCAATTCGGGATGGGAGGGCAAGCCCACCATCTGAGCATTGCTGCAGCCCGGCGGCACCATCGGATAGCAATTCTCACCGCGCCGCACTCGCACATCGATCAGCATCGGCCCTGGCGTCTGAAGGGCCTCCTGCAGTCGGGGCACCAGCATCTCGCGCGAATCGATGCGCATGCCACCAACCCCGAAGGATTCAGAGAGCGCAACAAAATCAGGCATGCCGGTCTGCATGTTTGAAGCGGAATAGCGCTCCTCGTAGAAACTTTCTTGCCACTGGCGCACCATGCCTTGCCATTGGTTGTTAACGATGACGACCTTCACAGGCAGTTGATACTGCGCGAGGGTTCCCAACTCCTGAATGTTCATCAGGATGCTGGCGTCACCCGCCACACACACCACCGTGCTTTCTGGGAAAGCGGCCTGTGCCCCCAAGGCAGCAGGCATGCCGAAGCCCATGGTGCCAAGACCAGCACTGCTGATCCACTGACGAGGTCCATTGCGCAGATATTGGGCCGACCACATTTGATGCTGCCCCACATCGGTGGTGACGATCGCCCCGGTGGCGAGATCGCGGAGGGCAATCAGGACTTCCTGGGGATAAATGGGCCCATCAGGCGTCGGCACGCTGAGTGGATAGCGCTGTTTCCAGCTGTCGATCTTCTCCAGCCACGGAGCGGTCGAAGGACTCACCTCCCTTTGGCGACTCTGCTGAACCAGCTGAGTCATGCTCTGGGCCAGATCACCCAGCACCGCCACATCGGCACGGCGCGTTTTGCCGATCTCAGCCGGATCAATCTCGAATTGCACAACACGAGCCCTAGGGGCGAATGTATCGAGCTTTCCTGTGACACGGTCATCGAAGCGAGCACCCACTGCGATCAGCAGATCGCATTCGGTCACTGCGAAGTTGGCATAAGCAGTGCCATGCATCCCGAGCATGCCCACTGCGAGAGGATCATTCTCGTCAAACGCGCCCTTGCCCATCAACGTGGTGGTCACGGGCAGCTTGTGGCGATTGGCCAACTCGGCCAAGGATTCATGCACACCAGCGGAAATCGCTCCACCCCCCACGTAAAGCAAGGGACGCTGAGCCGCCTGGATCAGATCCAGGGCTGCGGCAAGTGCAGCAGGATCAGGAGGCTGCGGCAGACGGAAGCCGACGGGCACCACGGAGCCTGGTTCCATCGGCACATAATCGAATTCCTCCTGTCCCACATCCTTGGGGATGTCGATCAGCACAGGACCAGGGCGCCCGGAAGCGGCGATAAAGAAGGCCTGGGCTACCACGGAAGCAAGATCGGCTGGATCCCGAACCACCCAGGAATGCTTCACAATCGGAAGGGTGATTCCGAAAATGTCGGTCTCTTGAAAAGCATCGGTGCCAATGGCCGGACGGGGCACCTGACCAGTGATCACCACCATCGGGACGGAGTCCATCTGGGCGGTGGCGATGCCAGTGACCAGATTCGTTGCTCCAGGACCTGAGGTTCCGAAGCACACGCCCACGCGCCCAGTAGCACGCGCATAGGCATCAGCGGCATGGGTTCCCGCCTGTTCATGGCGCACAAGAATGTGACGCACCCATCCCTGTTGCTCTGCCAGATGCAGTGCGTCGTAAATCGGCAGGATCGCGCCGCCTGGATAGCCGAAGATCGTGTCCACACCGTGACGACGGAGTGCATCCATCAGCGCTTCAGCACCGGTGATCCGTTGCCTGCCGTCCTGAATGGACGTACCAGAGACCGTCGGCGCAGAAGTCAGGGTCACAGCGTCGTCACACAGGGCCAACCTTCAGATTAAGGTCCAACCCGTCAGCTGGTGCTGACGAACGCTCAGAGCAGCCCGAGCGCATGCAGCGGACCGTGACCACTGACCAGTTCCAGGAGAAAAGCGGAGAAACCCAACATGGCCAGGCGGCCGTTCCACACCTCCGAACTGTTGTTCCATCCCCACTCCCATTTCTCCTGGGGATAAAGCTTGACAGTGGTGGGCAATTCAGCGGCCTGGTCGAGATTCACCTCCGGACCCGCAAGGCTGTCAGCCACCATGTCAGCCAGGCCTTTGATGAAGGGGGGATAGGTGTCAAGGGCACGGACACGCCGGAAGTTGACGACCCCTGCTTCGGTGGCCAACTCCCGGTATTCGATATCGATCTCTTCAAGAGTTTCAATGTGCTCGCTCACGAAGCTGATCGGAACGACAACCAGATCACGGGTTTTCGCCTCACCAAGCGCCTCTAGGGCTTCTTCGGTATAAGGCTTGAGCCACTCGACCGGACCAACCCGGCTCTGGTAGGCGAGGGTATGGGGATTGCTGGAGCCAAGAATTGACTCCAATTCGGCCATGATCAAGCCTGCACAGGCCTGGATCTCCTGCTGATAAGGGTCTCCCGCCTCTTCGACATAACTCTTGGGCACACCGTGGGCACTGAAGAAAACGTGAGCCTCCTCAGGCACATCTGAGGCGCGGATCTGCTCAGCGATCAGTTCAGCCATGGAGCGGACGTAGCCAGGATGGTCGTACCAGCTACGAATGCAGCGCAGAGGGAGGTTATGGAAAGCGGGGTCGAGCTGACGGAGACGCTGCAACTCACGAAAGCTTGAACCGCTGGTGCTGATCGAGAAATGGGGGTAGAGGGGAAGCACCACCACTTCATCAATGCCATCGGCCTTGATGTCTGCGACTGCAGATTCTGTGAAGGGATGCCAGTAGCGCATCGCCACATAGGACGTGGCCTCGATGCCGCGCTGACGCAACTCACTCTGCAGCTCACGGGCCTGCTGCTCTGTGATCCGGCGCAGGGGGGATCCTCCACCAATGGAGCGATAGGCCTCCTGAGACTTGCGACTGCGCAGGGTGCTGATCAACCAGGCCAGAGGTTTCTGCAGGGCCGGATTCGGCAATCGAATGATCTCCGGATCCGCAAACAGGTTGTAGAGAAAAGGCCCTACATCCTGGATTCGTTCCGGGCCTCCGAGGTTGAGCAGAAGGACGCCGACCCGGGCCATGAAACACCCGCACTTTCAAATTCGACTTGAGCGTAACCCGCATCGACGCCAAGGTGACGACAAAATGACGCCCGCCTCCCCATGACCACCACCGTGGATCTGAGCGACGATCTGGAGGTCATCAACAGCGCCATGAGCAGCGATGGCATTCGACTTCGCATCGAGAAGCGCGGTGAACGCCTGAATTTGCGGGGTCCGCTGCCCTGTCGAACAACGCCTGGTCGCACCAGGATGCAACGGCTCAGCCTCGGGGTGCCAGCCACCACTGACGGTCTGCAAGAAGCCAAGCAGCTTTTGCTTTTAGTGGATCTCCAGCTGCGCCGCGATCAGTTTGATTGGCAGCAATGGACGAAGCAGACAGCGCGCCCCGCCAGCGATCTCTCCAAAACGTCATCCAGGCGATCTGAAGGGAGGTCGTTGCAGAGCAGCGATCCGATCACCCTTCAGTTGGCGGGCTTTGAGAAGAGCTTTTTCTGCGACCCAATCCGGCGACGCTCACCTGCCGGCAGCCGCACGACCTGGAGTTCTGCCTACAGGCCCTACCTCAGACGCTTGAAGGGAATCGCTGAGGAGCGCAACCTCAGCCTGGGCACCGAACTGCTGGCCCTCACCCTCAGCAGTTATGCAGACGCCAGCCGCAGCCGTCAACAGTGCGCCACCAGTCTCAGCGCCTTGGCGCGCCACTACGCCATCCCCCTGCCTGACAACTGGCGAGCGGAAGCGGCGGGCTACGGGCTGCATCGAGCACGGTTCCGTCAGCTGCCCAGTGATGGCCAGATCTTGGAGGCCGTACTGCGAATCCCAAACCCCGGCTGGCGGCTGGCCTTCGGCCTGATGGCCACCTACGGGCTCCGGAACCACGAGTTGTTCTTCGCCGACCTCAGCGCGCTTGCCCCAGGGGGAGACCACGTGCTGCGAATCCTGCCCACAACCAAAACTGGCGAACATCAGGTCTGGCCGTTCCATCCCGACTGGGTGGAGCGTTTCCAGCTGTGCGAACTCGGTCGCACCCCCAACCTGCTACCGAGCATCAACACCGATCTGAACCGCACCACACTGCAGCAGGTGGGACGGCGGGTTGCTGAACAGTTCCGTCGTTATGAGCTGCCTCTCACCCCCTACGACCTCCGCCATGCTTGGGCCGTACGCACGATCCACATCGGCCTACCTGACACCGTTGCTGCCAGGATGATGGGCCACTCGGTTGCGATCCACACCCGCACCTACCACCACTGGATCACCCGACGTGATCAGCAGCAGGCGGTGGATGCGGCGCTCGCCCGTCAAAAAAACACTGGATGAGACGGCATTGGCTGCCGATAGCAGCGTTGCTGCTCAGTCCAATCCTTCAGCGGCAGGATGAGTGCTGTGACTGACGTCCGAAGTCACATCCTTTCCCGTTCCTGATGAGTTCGTTTCTAAGGCCCCTCGCCTACCGCCATCGCTGGATCTACGACACGGTCACAGCGGTGTCATCTCTGAGCGTGGGCGGGGTGCAGCGCCTCAGGGGACTAGGGCTTGAAGTCATGAAGGCCAGGCTTCAGCCCGGGGCTTCCGTGCTGGACCTGTGCTGCGGCAGCGGGGAAGCAGCAGCCCCCTGGCTATCGGCCGGCTTCAAGGTGACCGGACTGGATGTCTCGCCCCTGGCCCTGAGTCTCGCTGCCAGCCGCCATCCTGACCTGAAACAGGTCGAGGCACTCGCCGAGGCCCCGCCCTTAGCCGATGCGTCATTCGACGCCATTCAATTAAGCGTGGCGCTGCATGAATTTCCCCGCCACGAACGCGAGATCGTGCTTGGGCAATGCCTACGGCTGCTGCGCCCGGGGGGATGGCTGGTGCTGGTGGACCTCCATCCAGCTGGCCCTTGGCTGCGCCTGCCCCAGTGGCTGTTCTGCGCGCTGTTTGAAACCGACACCGCGACCGCCATGCTGGAGGACGACCTTCCCGCCCAGCTCAGAGGGCTTGGCTTCACCCAGGTGGAGCAGGAACTGCTGGCCGGCGAGGCCTTGCAGCGCATCACCGCCTCTCGCCCCACCGCTCGGCTCCCCGGAGAACAGTCATGAACAACAGCAATCTGGACCAGACCGCAGCCGAGCTGGGTATGGGCGGTCGACTGGCCCCTGAACAGGACAACGCGGGCTATCGCAAGCGGATGGAACGGCGTCAGCAGGTCCAACGCCAGCGCGTGGAAGAACGGAATAAGGAAAAAGGCCTCCTGCTGGTGTTCACCGGTCAGGGCAAAGGCAAGACCACTGCAGGACTCGGCCTGGTCCTGCGCACATTGGGCCACGGGGAGAGGGTAGCGATTGTGCAGTTCATCAAAGGTGGATGGGAACCGGGCGAGGCCAGAGCCCTGAAAGCCTTCGGCGATCAGGTGGCTTGGCATGCCCTTGGCGAAGGATTCACCTGGGAGACACAAGACCGTGAACGTGACCAGCAACTTGTGGGCAATGCCTGGCAGACCGCCCTGGGCTACCTGAAAGATCCATCCATCAAGCTCGTACTCCTCGACGAGCTGAATGTTGCTCTGAAGCTGGGCTATATCGAGGTCAGCACTGTGCTGGACGGCTTAAGCCAGCGCCCAGAGCTTTGCCACGTCGCGCTCACGGGACGGGGAGCCCCACCAGAACTGATCGAAGCAGCCGATCTCGTCACTGAAATGACGCTGGTTCATCACCCGTTCCGAGAGCAGGGGGTGAAAGCACAGGCTGGTATCGAATTCTGAATACTTGATTCAGCTCTGCTCAAGATCAGTCTTGAGCAGAGCTGTGGCTGCTGTCAGCACCGACAAACCGCTCACCAGCAAGGCGCGGTGAACGATCGGATCACGCCAGCAAGAAGGATCCTGACTGGCACGGTCAAGGGCCGATAACGTGAGCCTCGCCATCACCCCACTGCGTGGCTTGCCGTGATCAGGCATGTGGGGGTCTCGGTTACACCATGCAAGCGCGTTTTCTTGTCCTGACCAGCCCTCGGCGAGAGGTCAAGACACAGGGAAACCCCTTGCTACTGTCGACAAGATCTGGTGGCTGAATGGCATACAAGCGCGCCCTGCTCAAACTCAGCGGTGAAGCGCTGATGGGTGATCAGGGATATGGCATCGATCCCGAGATCGTTCAGTCCATAGCCGAGGATGTCGCCAGGGTGATCGCCAGCGGCACAGAGCTCGCCATCGTTGTGGGTGGAGGCAATATCTTCCGCGGCCTGAAGGGGTCTGCCGCTGGAATGGATCGAGCCACGGCCGACTATGTGGGCATGCTGGCAACGGTGATGAATGCGATCACCCTGCAGGACGGCCTGGAGCGAGCCGGAGTCCCCACCCGGGTGCAAACAGCGATTGCCATGCAGGAGGTTGCTGAGCCCTACATCCGCCGCAAGGCCATTCGCCACCTGGAGAAGCGAAGAGTGGTGGTGTTCGGAGCTGGCTGCGGCAATCCCTTCTTCACCACCGACACCACGGCAGCGCTTCGCGCAGCCGAAATCAATGCCGATGTGGTGTTCAAAGCCACCAAGGTCGATGGCGTCTATGACAAGGACCCCGCCAAGCACGCCGATGCCGTGAAGCATGAAAGGCTCACCTTTCAGCAGGTGCTCAGCGGTGAACTAGCCGTGATGGACAGCACTGCCATCGCCCTTTGCAAAGACAACAACATTCCTATCGTTGTTTTCAATCTGTTCGAACCTGGCAACATCGGCAAAGCCGTGGCTGGCGAGCCGATCGGTTCCCGCATCAGCAACTAAATCCGTTATGTCGAAACAAGAGCTCGAAACCAGCATGCAGAAGTCGGTGGAATCCACCCAGCGCATGTTCAACACCATTCGCACAGGCCGGGCCAACGCCTCATTGCTGGATCGCATCAGCGTCGAGTACTACGGCGCCGACACCCCACTGAAGTCGTTAGCAACCCTCTCAACACCCGATTCCCAAACCATCCAAATTCAGCCCTTCGACATCAGTTCCCTCGCCTCGATCGAAAAGTCCATCGCCATGAGCGAACTCGGATTCACCCCCAATAACGACGGAAAGATTATTCGTATCAACGTTCCTCCCCTCACCGAGGAGCGGCGCAAGGAGTTCTGCAAGCTGGCTTCCAAATACGCCGAAGAGGGCAAGGTGGCGCTGCGAAATATTCGCCGCGATGCGATCGACAAGATCAAGAAACAAGAGAAAGACGGTGACTTCTCTGAGGACCAAAGCCGCGACGAACAGGACATTGTCCAGAAGACGCTGGACAAGTTCATTGGCATTCTTGAGAAGCATTTGGCCGACAAAGAGGCCGACATTCTCAAGGTCTGAGCGCAAGAACCAGCGTGAGCAGCTCTGACGTGGTGGTGATCGGTTCAGGAGCAGCAGGTGCTGCCGCTGCCTTTCACCTCAGCCAAGCAGGCCATCGCGTCACGGTGCTGGAAAAAGATGGCGGCAGCGAGGCGCCATTGCTCCAATCACACCACTCGCGCATCAAACCCTGTGGCGGTGGCATGGCAGCCTCAGTGCAGCAGTGGTTTCCCTTCCCTCTTGCGCCGGCAGTTGATGAAGTCATCGAGCGAGTGGAGTTCAGCTGGTGTCTGACCGATCCAGTCGTCGCCGAGCTACCAGGGTCGGCCCCGTTCTGGATCGTCCGCCGCGAACGGCTTGATTCGCTTCTGATCGAACGGGCTGTTGAACGGGGTGCTCACTTGCACCAAGGCTTCGAAGTCACCGAGCTGAGCAGGCACGAGTCAGGCTGGCGAGTTCTCAGTGCTGATGGACGTGCGATCGAAGCGCGAGCAGTGGTGATCGCGGATGGTTCTGCCTCGCCTTGGCCCGAACGCTTCGGCCTTGGACCTGGCAAACCACATTGCGCCAGCACCACTTCAGTACGGCTTGAGGGGCGGGGATCACTGCGGCCTGGCTCCGCCCGATTCGAATTTGGGCTTGTGCATCACGGCTTCGCTTGGGCTTTCCCGATGGGTGATGGAGTGAATGTGGGCGTCGGCACCTTCATCGGTCGCCATGCCGCCGACAGTGACGCGATCCTGTCCCAACTATTGCCAGACCTGGGGTTCTCCGCTGACGCAGGTCTGCGACAGCAAGCGCAGCTGCGGGTTTGGAACGGCCATCACCCCCTGCACGCCGATGGCATGGTTGCGGTGGGAGACGCGGCGTCGCTTTGCGATCCATTTCTGGCAGAAGGCCTGCGACCTGCCCTGATGAGTGGCTGTGAAGCCGCCTCCAGCCTGGACCTCTGGCTTCGGGGAGAGCAAAAGGATCTCTCGCTTTACTCGCAGCAGATGCGAGCACGATGGGGCGATTCGATGGCCTGGGGAAGGCGCATCGCCCAAGTGTTCTATCGCTTTCCGAAAGTGGGGTATCAACTCGGCATCAAGCGACCCACCGCCCCGCAGCGCATCGCCCAGATCCTCTCTGGAGACATGGGCTATGGCGACATCGCCCAACGCGTGATTAAACGGCTGCTGCTGAAACGGAGCTGAAGAGACTAACCAGCAGCCAGCTCAGACCCAGAGTTGACAGCGTTGGATCAGGAGCGGTCGCTCAGTTTGAGATCACGCAAGCGCTCATCCACCGAGGCCAGCAACTCAATTGCAAACATTGGAGACTCCTGCACAGCAAAGAGAAACTTCTCGCGGTTCATTTCGATCAAACGACAGGCTGTTTCAGCCATCGCCGTGCCAAGACGACGATGATCCGGGGTCACCAGAGCACCCGAACCAAACACATTCCCTGCTGCGATCAATTCGTAGCCCTCGCTGCCATCCTCAGTTCTCCACCCCAATCGCACGGTCCCCTCAAGCAGACCAAACATCGAAGCACCGGATTCTCCAGCAGAGAAAATCACTTCTCCAGCCTGAGCAACTCTCACCTCACTGGTGGAAGCAAGAGCGCGCATGGTGTCAAGTGCGTTCAATCTCCCAGCTCCAGAGCCATGTCTGATTCAAGCTCAAGAGGGCTTCCTGACGATGTCAAGAGCCCTACCGAAGAGCAATCAGGTGTTGCGAGACAACTGTTGAGCGAAACGGTGCGGAGTTTGCACTCAGGCTGTCGTGAGTGAAAGAGCCGCGCCAAAACCAGAACGAACCTCCTCCGGAGTCAGGCGTCCATCGTGATCCTGATCAAGGGCGTCGAAGACAGCGTCACTACCCAGCCATTCATCACGCGTGATCGAACCATCTCCGTTCATGTCGTTGAGCAAGAAAATCTCCTGAACGGCATGCCGAAAAGCGGCCCCTCCCTCGAGTTCAGCCAAGCGGTGAGCCAGCTGCGCCTCAAGGGTTTCAATCGCCTTGCTGAAGCCCTTAATGCCCTCACTGAGCTTGTCGGTGGCCATGCGATCGTCGGCCATCATCGAATCGAAGCCCTGACGATCTAGATGGATTTGGGGCTCACCACCAGTGGGATTGCCTCCATCAAGCTTGCGCACGAGTGGAGCCTCCGTGCTGCGGAGTTGATCAAGCAGTTTCGGGGAAATGGTGAGAAGATCACACCCCGCCAACTCAACAATCTCATCGGTGTTGCGGAAACTCGCTCCCATCACCTCTGTGTTGTAGCCGTAGGTCTTGAAGTAGTTGAAGATGCGGGTTACGGACAGCACGCCGGGATCCTCTGGACCGGGATAGGCATCCCGCCCTGTCTCGGCCTTGTACCAGTCAAGAATGCGACCAACAAAGGGAGAAATCAGGGTGACGCCGGCCTCCGCACAAGCGACGGCCTGGCCAAAACCAAACAGAAGCGTGAGGTTGCAGTGAATTCCCTCCTTCTCCAGCACCTCCGCCGCTTTGATGCCCTGCCAGGTGGAAGCAATCTTGATCAGCACATGGTCATTGCTGATTCCTGCATCGTTATAAAGACGGATCAGCTTGCGACCCTTCTCAATCGTGGCCTCAGTATCGAAGCTCAAACGGGCATCGACCTCGGTGGACACACGGCCTGGAACGATTTTGAGAATCTCCTTACCGAAGATCACACAGATCTCATCAAGGGCCTCATGCACAACGTCCTCGACCGGCGCATTACTGCCAAGCAGTCGGCGTGAGGAATTCAAAGCCTCATCGATCAAGCTCTGGTAAGCGGGGATCTGAGCGGCAGCCAGGATGAGGGAAGGGTTGGTGGTGGCGTCCCGCGGTGTGAAACGACGGATCGCCTCCAGGTCGCCGGTGTCGGCCACGACAACGGTCATGGCGGACAGCTGTTCGAGAAGAGAGGCCATGGAAGCGAAGTACGGCTCTAGGTCCGTAACGTAGCCAGCCCAGCGGAACTGGCACCCCCCTGTTTGTTAACCCGCAGAAGCTGGTGCCCCATCAAGAGCAACAGCAGGACGACGCGCGGGCTGATGGGCAGTGCGGCCTCCGCTGGGCGGAATTTTCTCGATTACAAGCAGACCATCGATGATCTGTTTGGCCACCGGCACCGCAACGGTAGAACCGTAAGCATTCCCACCCTGGGGTTCATCCACCACGACCAACACCACGTAACGAGGGTCCTCGATCGGAAGGGTGGCCACAAAGCTGCAGATCTTGGCGCCTGGCACATAAACACCGTTGAGAGCTTTCTGGGCCGTGCCTGTTTTACCCCCAATGCGGTACCCCGCAGTTCTGGCACCCTTGCCGCTGCCTTTCTCCACCACCGATTCCATCCAAGCCAGCACGGTGCGCGTCACCTCAGGACGGATCAACGGTTGTCCCAGGGTGCGATTGCGTCTGGCCAGACCATCGCCGGAACGCAACCCACGGGTGATATGGGGACTCACCATGCGTCCACCATTGGCCAGCAGTGCATGCAGCTGCACCAGCTTCAACGGGGTGAGTGAAAAGCCCTGACCGAAGGCCGCAGTGGCGGGCTCGATTGGCTGAGTGGTGAATTGCTGACTGGTCTTGAGTTGCCCGGCAACAGCCCCGGGGAGATCGGTGTCGGGCTTGGACTCCAGACCAAGCTTCGACAACCACTGCCAATAGCGCAGTGGTTCCAGGTTGCGCATCGCCTGCACCATGCCCACGTTGCTCGACACCTGCAGCACAGTGGCGAAATCGATTACACCGTTGGCACCCTTGTCATGGTTGAAGATCGGCCATCCTCCGATCTGAAGCTGACCGATGTCATTCACCGTGTCATTAGGCCCGATCACCTTTTCCTGGAGCGCGATCGCCAGGTTGATCGGCTTAAAGGTCGAGCCGGGTTCGTAGAGATCCTGCACCGACCACTCACGAAACAGAGCTGGCGGGAAATCCCAGTAGCGGTTGGGGTCATAGGTGGGTGTCGATGCCAGTGCCAGGAGTTCCCCATTGCGCACATCCATCACAATCGCCACACCCTTCTTCGCGCTCCACTCCTTAACCTGCGCCGCGAGGGCCTTCGCGGCTAGCTCCTGAAGACGGGCATCAAGAGTGAGCTGAAGCCGAAGGTCATCACCAAAGAAAATCCCTGGGCTGAGGTTGTCCGGTAGGGGGGTGCCATCCGCTCCTCTGCGCAGACTGCGGGATTGCTCATGGCGTTGCAGATCGCGATCTCGGCTCTGCTCCAAACCCGCCTGTGGCTCACGCTCCAGGTTCAGGAAACCCACCACATTGGCGAACAGATTGCCCTGGGGATAGACCCGATGGGAGTAGGCCTCGAGATCAAGACCACTGATACCGAGACGTCTTACCTCTGAGGCGGTTTCCGGATCCAAGCCTTCCGCCAAACGAATCCCTGAGGGTCGATCGCCCATGCGCTGAACCAGATCGGCCATGGGCAGAGCCAACAAACCCGAGAGGCGACGTGCAAGATCAAGAGGCTGACGGACGACAGACGGGTCATCCCCTGGAAAGCGAAAGTTGTTGGGATGGGCCCAAAGACGAAAGCGTTCCTCATCCAGGGCCACAAGACGTCCTGCACGGTCGACGATCGGACGGCGGGTCCCAAGCGGATCGGTTCGCTGGGTCTGAACACTGCGGGCCCGGGCTTCAAGAGCGGAAGACTGCATCACTTGCAGCCAGGCCATACGACCCATCAGGCCGATTAGGCCCAGACAGAGCAACGTGAACACCCAACGCATGCGTGCTGCCGGGACAGGTTCAAGAGGAATCACCCGCTGGCGTGGGCGGCGACGGCTTCGACGACCGGCTTCCGGGTCGGTCATGGTGTCAATACCCCTGCTGGATCGGCTGATCCATCCAGGTCTGGATCATGGCCAGCTGGTCGACATCCTGAGCAGGCGCACTGGCCTGTGGGCGATCGAGATAAACGAGATTGGCCGCTTGAGTGGGCACCATCGTGGCCGGAAGACTGGCCTGCTGAAGCAGATGACGTTCAAGCGTCGCCGTTGACTCGGTCAGACGATGGGAGAGGCTGCGAGTTTCCTCCAATTGGCGGAACGCCACCGTCCAACGGTGCTGCCAGTGAAGCGTCAGACCCGACAGAGCTACGACAGCCAAAACGACACCACAAAGGGATCCATCTGCAACACGATGCAGACCAGCCAACAAAGGCGATCGACGCGCCATCCGCTGCGCCGACATCGATCCCTGGATCAGCTCGAATGCCCCTGACGCTGCAGAGCGCTCTGCAGGGACAATCCGTGACTGGGGAACGGCGCTCACGTCATCGACGCGTCAATGTGTCAGTGAACCATTCGCAAGGGCGTCCCGCAAGCCCGAAAACACCAATGAGAGCAGGGATCTGCTGATTAAGAGCCCAGAAGGATCAGATTGAGGAAGGTGGCCGCATTCCAGCAGGCGTGCATCACCACACAGGGCAGCAGACGACCACTACTCAGACGCAGCAGGGCGAGGCCGATGCCGAGCACCAGCAGGGGCGGCAGCTCACCAATGCTGAGGTGGGCCACGGCAAACACCAGGCCGCTGATGACCACGCCCCAGCCTCGACCAAGCACCCGAGCGAGAACGGGCAGAAGCACACCCCGAAACACCAGTTCTTCAAAGAGAGGTGCAAGCACAACAGCAGTGAGAGCCAGCAGGACAAGAGCCCAGGGATTGTCATTACGCAGCACCATCTCCAGCAGGGGGTTACTGCCGCCTTGATCACCAACCAGCTTCCCCGTCAGCCAACCTGTCAGCACCACGGGGGGCATCACCATCAACCAGCCGCGCACGCCCTGCAGCAGGCCCGTGAGCCAAGGAGAAGGGCGCCACTGGAGCCATCCCCCAACCGGCATCTCCACTCTCTCAAGGCCACCGAGTTGAAGGCGAAGGATTCCCAAGGGAGGAATTGCAAGGGCGATGTAACCGATCAGCACCGCAATCGCCTGACCGAGAGCCCCGGTCTGCCCCTGTGAGATCAGCGCGATCAGGGGACTGACCAGCACGGGCAGCAACACCTCCCCAAGCAAGACGAATCCTCCGGCCACGAGGATCGCCATGTCCGCCGGTGTGAGCAACGGACCAACCAGAGGGGGCCAAGCGGGCAGCTTTCCGCGAAAGCGCGACCAGAGATGGCGGATCAGCAGCCCCACTCCAGTCAGCAGCGCTGCGATTGGCAACAATTCGGCCAGCAACAGTCGCTGGGTGGCCTGCGCAGCAGCGTTCGCATCGCTGGGATCCGTGCACCAGACCTTGCTGCCACCTAAGGCCTCACAGCTGAGCTGTCGCAGCAGCGGATCCATCGCCGGATCGGAAAGCAGCGCCTCGTTGGCTTCTGTGAGCCTCCCACCTTGCTCATAAGTAGAAAGAGCTTGTTGCATTGCGCTCAATTCAGGCCTCTGCATCGGCAAGGCGAGGGCTGCACTGCGCTGAGCCTCATCCCTAGTCAGTGCCGCCAACAGAAGCCGCTGGCGATCATCGAGCCGATCGAGCGGCACCTCCTCTAGGGCTTCAAGCATCTGAGCAGAAGGATCCCCTCCCACCAGCAGGGGCCTCAACTGCGGTGGCAGGGACGGTTCTGCCAACAGGGCCTTCTCCTGCTGCTGCAGAGAGAGAGCCGGCGTGACGGAGTCGCGGCTGAGGCTACTGATCAACCCCATCACCCAGACGAGCATCGCCAGCACAAGGGAGATCAGAGCCAGCAATGATTTGGACAGCCGGCGATCGGTCGGCGAAGACGTCAACGGATGCGGAGCAACAGACACCGATTCTCTCCGCTGGCGACAGAAGCGGACGACAGAAAGGGGACCTGGCCCCCAATACGATGGCCGCGCCCCTCCCCACAAACCGTTGTCTCTCCGTCTTCTTCTGGTGCGCCACGGCCTGAGCAGCTTCAATGTGGAGCGCCGGATTCAAGGAAGGGATGACCTTTCCGTTCTGACAGCGGCAGGTGAGGAACAGGCGAGCCGAACGGGTCGAGCCCTGACTGACGTACCGATCAGTGCGGTGTACAGCTCTCCGCTGAAGCGGGCCAGCGCGACCTGTGAAGGCTTACTCAAGGCCAGGGGCGGCGACTCCCTCACTCCAGTCATGGATGACGGACTTCTGGAAGTGGATCTCGAACCTTGGAGTGGAATGAGCGCCGACGAGCGAGCCGCCCGCTACCCGGAGGCCTACCAGGCCTGGCGTCTTCATCCCGAAGAGCTGGAACTGACCCGGAAGGATGGCCGTGCCTACCGTCCTGTGCAGGAGCTGATGGCGCAGGCAAGGCATTTCCTCGATCGCCTCCTGGAGCAACATCCCACTGACGGCAACGACACAGTGCTGGTGGTGGGCCACAACGCCATTCTCCGTTGCTTGATCCTGGTGCTTCTTGGCGAACCCTCCCAGGGCTTCCGTCGTCTCCAAATCGACAACGCCTCGCTCTCGGTGTTCAACCTCAATCCGAAGGCCAGCGGCGGCCACCAAGTGCAGATCGAATGCCTGAACAACACAGCGCACCTTGGCCAGGGACTGCCGAAAAAAGGGGACGGAGCTCGACTGGTGCTGGTGCGCCACGGTGAGACCAACTGGAATCGTCAGGGCCGTTTCCAGGGACAGATTGACATCCCCCTCAACGACAACGGCCATGCCCAGGCTGAAGCGGCTCGAGGATTCCTCGAATCGGTATCGCTGCAAAGGGCTTACAGCAGCTCAATGACTCGGCCACGTCAGACCGCTGAAGGCATCCTTCGCTCCCATCCAGGGGTGCCCCTGACGGAGACTCGTGGCCTCGTGGAGATTGGCCACGGCCTCTGGGAAGGCAAGCTCGAAGACGAGATCAAAGCGGAGTGGGCAGATCTTCTCGAGGAATGGAAACGCACGCCTGAAACGGTGCAGATGCCAGAGGGAGAAACCATCCAAGACGTTTGGGAACGCTCTGTGAACACCTGGGACACGATCGCGGCAAGCCTTGAGCCTGAAGAAACTGCTCTGGTGGTCGCCCATGACGCGGTGAACAAAACCATTCTCTGCAAGCTGTTGGGCCTCACTCCAGGCGACATTTGGTCCGTGAAGCAAGGCAACGGTGGGGTGACGGTGGTCGACATGCCGACGGATCCGGGCCAGCCTTCGGTTGTGACCTGTCTCAACCTCACATCCCACCTCGGAGGGGTTCTCGATCGCACCGCTGCAGGAGCCCTCTGAGCTCATGCATCAGACCGTGCTTCTCGATCCCGTTCGGATCCTGGTTGGGTGTGGGCAGGATCCGATTGAGAAGGGTGCCGCCCTCATCCGGAACCATGAGCTGGTGGCCTTCGGAGAGGAGGCACGCCAGCAGGCAGCCAGCGAAGCGGTGCCGGTTCAGCCAGCACCCAACCAGCTGCTTGCCCCTTGCCTTGTGGATCCTCATTCCGTTCTGGAAAAGCCTTTCGGTGAGCAAGCCGAGAACCTCAACAGCCTGCGCCATGTCGCGGCCAGATCCGGGTATGGACAAGTGGCGCTATTGCCCCAAGCGAACGCCTGGAGGGATCGTGTCGAACGCCTCCAGGGATGGGGCAGCGATTGCAGTGATGTGCGCATCCACCTTTGGGGTGCGCTGAGCCTGGATGGTGCAGGCCAGCAGCTCAGCTGCCATGGCGATCTGCTCGACCAGGGAGCCATCGGTCTGTGTGACGGCGAGGCCATGCCCGCCACAGGGTTGCTGCAGCGCAGTCTGGTGCTGGCGGAGGGAGCGCATGCACCGATCCTGGTCGCGCCGCGGGATCCCAGCCTGCAGGGCGATGGCATGGTTCGCGAGGGCGTGGAAACGCTGAGGGCCGGATGGCCGATCGATCCGGTCGCCAGCGAGACCATCCCCATGGGGCAGTTGCTGGAACTGCAACGGCTCTATCCGGACCAACCCCTATGGGCGATGAACCTTGCCACAGCAGACGGTGTCAACCTGCTGGAGCAAGCGACTGTTCGACCCACGGCCAGCGTGCATTGGTGGCATCTCGTCACGGATCGGAGCAGGCTCCCATCAACGGCCCCGGGATGGTGCGTCACCCCTTCCCTCGGGGGGATCGATGATCAAAAAGCCTTGACCAGAGCCCTCAAGCACGGATTGATTGGCGCAGTCGCTGTTCATGCCGTTCCCCTCGACCCAGAGGATTGCCTGTTACCTCCCGGACAACGTCGACCTGGCCTGATCGGTCATCAGCTGGTGTTACCACTGCTCTGGCAAACGCTTGTGCGCGAACAAGGGTGGACGATTCCTCAGCTCTGGGGTGCCCTCAGTTTCGGCCCCTCACGCTTGCTGAATCAACCCAGTGAGGAGTTGGCAATCGGTAGCAATCGTTGGCTCCTATTCGATCCCGAGGCACTCTGGCGGCCAAGCCCCGACCATCCCGATGCTTCGAGGGGGGGCAATCAACCGATGCTCAATCTCGAGATCAAGGGGGCCGTGGTGGCCTGTGGACTCAGGAGTCCAGAGCGCCGGCCCGATCCCAAGGAAGAAAGCGCCAGATCGCTCGGCCGATGATCGCTGACTGGGGCAAAAAGTGAGTGCCAGGCCAATAGCGGCCATCCCAGCTATTGCTTCGGTTGTCGCCCAGCACCAGCACATGTCCGTCAGGAACAGTGACATTGAGAGGTGCACAGCGACTCATCCCCTGCGCATCAACAGGGCAGTAATTGGTGACATAGGGCTCGTTGAGCTTGTCCCCATTAACCGTCACATCACCTCGGGGGGTCACCACGACGCGATCCCCAGGCTCCCCGATCACACGCTTGATATAGGCATCACAGGATTTAGGGGAAACGTCAGGAATTCTGTTGATAAAAGGAATATTGGCAGGAAGACAACGCCACAGAGAAGGGGCGAGGCTGTCCGCCTTCAGCACAGGATCGAAGGCATAGGGCGCATCAAACACCACAATCTCCCCGCGGCGAGGCAGGCGGAAGCGGTAGGCCATCTTCTCGATAATCAACATGTCGTTGATTTTCAGACCAGGCAACATTGAACCGGATGGGATATATCGCGACTCGCCAACAAACATCCTCAGACCGAAGTAGAGGGCAATGGTGAAAAGAACAGGCGCCCAAAAATCCCAGAAGGGATGACCACGGTGCTTTGCCCCCAATCGGTCCTTCGTTTTTGCGTCGTGACCTTGCTGCCCCCTTTCTGCCGGCGTCTGATCGGCGGGCTGATCGTCTCTCTGCGCGTCGGCCAATGCGGCTTAAAAGGAATGATTGCTCAGGATAGGCGCGATGGGCCTCAGCTTCTAGCCTGGGATTCAGAGAAACAGCTCATGGTCCGCCCCCGCTGGCAAGCATTGCAGGCCACCTCGAAGGGCCGGTTCTGGAAACGCTGGGACCAGGGGCTGGCTCTGATCGCAGCAGCCAACCTTGCATGGGTTCTGTTTGACGCCACCTACGTACCGCTGCGCAACTTCTGGTTGCAGCGCACGCTGTACCCCCTTCCTTCAGTGAGCCTGGGGATTCCCCTGCCCTGGTTGCCGGACATTACCCCGTTCTATGACCCGGTGAAGGGGATTGCACCCCACCGCGACACGACCGCCTACATCGCCCATTTCCGCGCACTGGAGAAGCGAGCTCAAGCACAGGGCATCAACAGCACAGCGGCTCGCCAACATCGGCTCGAGATGGTGGTGCGCAACAGCCAGCTGATCGACGAAAACCCGTTCGTGGGTTCCGGCAATGCCGGCACGCTGGAAAAACTGAAAAATCGGCTCCGGGCAAGGGCGGGTCTTGACTCCCCCAAGCAAGCTGCCGCCCACCTACTTGGCGACACCTACCTGAGTGACCACGACTGGGAACAAGAGCGAGCATTCTGGAACCAGCGCATCCTGCCCTTAGCAGCCACCAACTACTGGCGTGGCATCAACGACAGCGGCCAGCCAATCGACCATTCCTGGCGGATTGATACGCCCTTTCAGATCCTTTTTCTGATCGACATCCTGCTCAGGGCGGTTCGGCTGAAACGTCGTTATCCGGCGATTGGCTGGAGAGACGCCCTGCTGCGTCGCTGGATCGACCTACCGCTGTTACTGCCGTTCTGGAGGCTGCTGCGCGTGGTTCCCGTGACAGAACGCCTTTCAAATGCCCAGCTCATTCAGCTGGAACCCCTGCGAAAGGTTGTGAGTCGCGGCGTCGTGGCCGTGCTGGCACTGGAACTGTTTGAGGTGCTCACGGTGCGCATTCTCGATGCGATGCAGCAACTGATTCGCTCACCCCAGCTACCCAAGCGCATCAGGAATCTGCGCAGCCATCAGTCAGTGGATGACAACGGTGAGCGTGAACTCGCGGAACTGCTAAGGCTGTGGATTCCCCTGCTTCTCACCCAGGTGAGTCCTGGCATGCGTCCCCAACTGGTTGCTCTATTTAGCCATGCTCTGCAGCGCAGTCTCAACGATGTGATGCTGCCGACAGCGCTCAGGGATCTGGCTCCGGTCCAGAAAGCAGAAAACGAATTCAGCCGCCAGCTGGCCGTTGGGATGGTGGATGGACTTCTAGGCCTGTCACGATCAGCCGGTGACAGACTCGGGAAACGAGACATCGAACTGGAGGATCTCTCCATTGATGTGCTCGATCGGTTCTGGGAGGAACTGGCCCGAACCCTGGAGCAAGGACCGGTGCTGGACCGCAGCCAGGAACTGGTGGCAACCTTCCTCGAGGAGCTCAAACGTTCGAGCATTCGTCAACTGAGGGATCAAGGCGGAGTGACCGAACTGATCACTGAACTTGATGGCCTCAGCTTCAGCGACCAAACGCCTCGACCCACTGGTCCTGCTTGAAGCCGACCAGAAATCGCCCATCTGGCAGGGCAACGAAGGGACGCTTGATCAACTTGCCATCAGCGGCAAGCGCATCGAGAGCTTCTGGATCTGACATCGCCTTGACAACAGCAGAACCAAGAGCGCGATAACTCTGACCACTGGTATTGAACAAAGGAGCGCGACGGCCCAAATAATCAACTGCTGCGGCAAGCATTGATCGATCAGGAGGACACTCGGTGATATCGACAACCTGATGGACAATTCCCTGCTGCTCAAGCCATGCCAGCGCCTTGCGGCAGGTGGAACAGCGGGAATAACTCCACACAAGGAGTGGTTCAGCCAAGGATCACTTTCCGAACAGGTTCTTCACAGCACCGATGAGGCTGTTCGAGCCTTTACCCACACCATCGGAAGGGCGGGTGCGCACGGTCACGTCACCATTGACGCTTGTGCGGCAGCTCAGGCGGTAATTGGAAGGGCGATCAGCCAGATACACCTCTTCGACATCGCTGCGTGGGGAGAGGTTCTGGGAACCTTCAACAACCTCGACCACGCAAGTTCCACACTGGCCAACGCCACCGCAGTTGTTGAGATTGTTCAGGCCCTTATAGGGATTGATTCCTGCAGAAAGCGCTGCTTTGCGCAGATTGGCCCCCTCGATGCAACCGACCTGCTGGCCTTCCTGCTCAAAACGGATGGTGGGCACGGGTCGTTCACATGCTGGGCGCGCACCAACCTACAAGCTTGCGGGCACCATCCAACGAATCTGCAACGAATTTGCCCGGAACGTCACCGAGGGAAGGCTCAAGCCTGGGCCGCCGTAATGCAGTCCTGGAGTAGGGGCAGAACGGCATCGACATCCCTCCAGCCACCGATCGACGTCACGCGCCCTTCAAGGTTCTTGTAGACACGAAAGAATTCAGCCACGTCCTCAAGCTGATGTTCAGCGATCTGGCGAATGCTCTCGATCCCTTTCTGACGGGGATCGGCCACAGGGACGCACAGAATCTTGCCGTCGTAATGACCGGTGTCATGCATATCGAGAACCCCGATCGGCCGCGCCACAATCAGACAACCGGCAAAGGTGGGTTCCTCCATGATCACCATCGCATCTAAGGGAGATCCATCCTCAGCAAGCGTGTTGGGGATGAAGCCGTAATCAAAGGGGTATCTGACCGAGGAATGAAGCACTCGGTCGAGGGCCATGACCCCAGCCTCTTCGAAGTATTCGTATTTGTTGCGACTTCCCGCTGGTATCTCAACCACCAGGTTGACGAGACCGGGTGACGGCGAGGGAAGAAGGGAGCGAAGATCCATCCCGATCCTGCGCAATGGGGTCGTGAACGGAGACAGATGGGCGGTCTGTGAGCACTGCAGCCACCGGAAAACCAATGGTGGCCAAGGCCAAAGTGAAGCCGATCAGGAGAAGAGATGGTCCTGAGAGATCAATGCCTTCTAGGCCAGGAGGTTCAGGCGGTGAGGGCTCTGATTGAGAACCGTTGGCAGGCTCAGGGTCCATGCAAGGGTGATGGGGGACAACCCACTCGACCGTTCCGAAAGAAGAGGGTGGAGCAAGCACCACGCACAGCGTTAGCAGCGTGTGGCCTCCCAATCATGCCATCGATTTCGGCTGAAGACAGCCTGATCAGGCAGCCGGTCGTTCCTGGCGGTCCCGACGGGCTGCAAGATCAGCAGGATCAGCAGGGGCCGTCGGCAGTGAATCCAAGTGGGAACGGATCATGCGCAGCTCCTCGAGAATCGCCGAAAGGCACTGCTGTGTGGCCGTCGATGGCGAATTAAGCACCTCAACGGTCACTTCCTTAATCCGAAGCACATCCTTGGCGAAACGCGCCACCTCGTTGGGATGGAACAGGAGTGGATCCTTCTGATCGCTGCGGTACTCGGAATTGAGCTTGCGTGGATTAAAAGGTGGATTGAGATTGCGAGGATCGGTGTTGGTGTAGCGATACACCGACGCCCTTGAACGATTGAGGGATTTCTGAACTTCGTCAATCCCAACCAGGGACTCTGAACGGGCCATCACTGCATCCACGTCGGTGCCGCTTTCAACGCTCCGAGCAGGGACGGAAGGAGGAGAGTCAACCGAACGGGGAAACATGCAAGCTGCCTTCTCAGGCCAAGCGTCCCGCGGAGATTAGCAGTTGAGACTCATGTTGCAGTCTCCAATGAGACCGGTCGTGCCAGTTCAACAATCGCCTAAACAGCCTGCCTGATTCGCAGCGGTGATAGCTTCCGGCTTCACTGCAAGTCCACTCCCATGCGCGTCTCCCGCCTGATGCTGGTGACGCTGCGGGATGTGCCCGCCGACGCGGAAATCGCATCCCATCAGCTGCTGTTAAGAGGCGGCTATATCCGTCGGATCGGATCCGGGATCTACGCCTACCTCCCACTGATGTGGAGGGTGTTGCGCAAGATCAGCGCAATCGTGCAAGAGGAAATGAATGCCACCGGCGCACTCGAGACGCTGCTTCCTCAATTGCAGCCTGCAGAGTTGTGGGAACGCAGTGGGCGCTGGCAGGGCTACACGGCGGGCGAAGGGATCATGTTCCACCTACAAGACCGACAGGGCCGAGATGTGGGCCTCGGGCCCACGCACGAAGAGGTCGTGACCACCCTCGCCGGCGAGCTGCTGCGCTCCTACCGACAGCTGCCTGTGACGCTCTACCAGATTCAAACCAAGTTCAGAGATGAAATCCGCCCCCGCTTTGGCCTCATGCGCGGGCGTGAATTCATCATGAAAGACGCCTACTCCTTTCACACTGACGAAGAGGACCTGCGTCGCTGTTACAAGGAGATGGATTTGGCGTACCGCCGGATCTTCGAGCGTTGTGGGCTTGAGGCCGTGGCCGTTGAGGCAGACAGCGGTGCCATCGGCGGCGCAGCGTCCCAGGAATTCATGGTGACCGCCGATGCGGGAGAGGACCTGATTCTTACCAGCGAGGACGGCAGCTATGCCGCCAACCTCGAGAAAGCGGTCTCGATCCCTTCTGAAGCCACCCCCCTGCCCCCAGGGGAAGCCGTTGTTCTGAACACCCCTGGGCAGAAGACCATTGAGGCCCTATGCAAAGCCCAAGGCCTACAACCGCAGCAAGTGGTCAAGGTGATCGCATTGCTGGCGCGGATGGAATCCGGTGCCCAGCGGCCTGTTCTGGTTTGCCTAAGGGGTGATCAACAGCTCAATGACGTGAAATTGAGCAATGCCCTAACGAACGATCAACAGGACGGAGTGCTCGACATCACCCCGATCAGCGAGGAACAAATCGCCAATCAGGGTTTAGAAGCATGGCCTTTCGGTGCCCTCGGCCCCGACCTTGCAGACAGCTGCCTGCAAGGATCCAAATCCTGGGTGCCAGCCTTCCTGCGCTTCGCCGATCCAACCGCCCTGGAGCTGGAACGATTCGTATGCGGCGCCAACGTCGCTGATCAGCATCGCTGGGGAAGCCGCTGGGAGGAACTGGACTGCGCGCCAAAGACGGTCGATCTACGCAATGCTCAAGCAGGCGACCACTGCCTGCAGGCCCCGGACCAAACGCTGATCGCCCGTCGCGGCATCGAAGTCGGACACATCTTCCAGCTAGGCCGAAAATATTCCTCAGCTATGGAGGCCACATTCACGACGGCCGACGGCGACCAGGAGCCCTTCTGGATGGGGTGCTACGGGATTGGCGTGTCCAGGCTGGCCCAGGCCGCCGTTGAACAGCACCACGACAAAGCCGGGATCTGCTGGCCCCTTGCGATCGCACCTTTCCAGGCCGTGATTGTGGTGGCCAACATGCAGGACGAAACCCAGAAGCAGCTGGGTGAGCGGCTTTACCAAGACCTGCTCTCCAGTGGCGTTGATGCGCTGCTGGATGATCGCAGCGAGCGGGCCGGCGTGAAGTTCAAAGACGCCGACCTGATCGGCATCCCTTGGCGAGTTGTCGTAGGTCGCGACGCAGCCGAGGGCCAGGTGGAACTGGTCGACCGTGCCAGCCAAGAAACCCAGCGCCTGCCTCACGCTGAAGCTCTCCAGATTCTCCAGGACGCAATCAGCGGCAAGACCACCCGTACAGTCGTCTCAACCTGACTCCTGATTCATGCTGTCCGCCTTGAATCGTTTGACCAGCCAACTGATGCGCATCACCCTGGCCGCCTGCCTTGGGCTGTGCCTGATGCTCACAGCCTGTTCCGGCGCCGGGGCCTCCGGCCTCACCGGTGATTACGTGGAGGACACTGTGGCGGTGGTGCACACCCTGCAGTCCACCATTGCCATGGCGCAGGACGACGAGGGCAGGGCCGAGGCCGAAACGCAAGCAACTGCTGTGATCAATGCGTACATGTCTCGCTATCGCCCCCGTCCCAAAGTGAACGGATTGAGCTCGTTCACAACGATGCAAACAGCCCTGAACTCCTTGGCTGCTCACTACAAAACCTATGCCAACCGTCCCCTGCCAGACACGCTGCGCAGCCGGGTTGACAAAGAGCTGGGCAAGGCCGAGAAAGCGGCCGTTCGCGGCAACTGATTCTCAACCAGTTCGCAACAGTTCCCCCACCCCTTTTGACTGAAGGCGGGGGGAGCTGCGAAAATCGTAGATTGTGCAGATTGGCGGCTTCGGGCCGCAGTGTCTTTGGCCAACGTTGTCGTCATCGGTGCGCAGTGGGGTGACGAAGGAAAAGGAAAGATCACGGATCTCCTCAGTCGATCCGCTGATGTAGTCGTCCGGTACCAGGGCGGCGTGAATGCAGGTCACACGATCGTCGTGGACGATCAAGTGCTGAAGCTGCATCTCATTCCCTCAGGCATTCTTTATCCAGACACCGTCTGCCTGATTGGCTCAGGCACGGTGGTGGACCCCAAGGTGATGCTGGGGGAGCTCGACATGTTGATCGAGAACGGCATCGATATTTCCGGGCTGAAGCTGGCGTCGACTGCGCACGTCACCATGCCCTACCACCGCCTGCTCGATCAGGCGATGGAGAAGCAGCGCGGCGAGAGACGCATTGGCACCACAGGCCGAGGCATCGGCCCCACCTATGCCGACAAATCCCAGCGCAGCGGCATCCGCGTCATCGACCTGCTCGATGAAGCACGGCTGCGGGATCGGCTAGAAGCCCCCTTAAAAGAGAAGAACCAGCTTCTCCAGACCATCTACAACGTCGATGCTCTGGACGCAGAGGAGGTGATCAGCGAATACCTGGCCTATGGCAAACGACTGGCTCCCCACGTGGTCGACTGCACGCGCGAGATCCATCAGGCCGCCCGCAAACGCCAGAACATCCTGTTTGAAGGCGCCCAGGGCACTCTGCTGGACCTGGACCACGGCACCTACCCATATGTCACATCATCCAATCCGGTGTCGGGCGGTGCCTGCATCGGAGCCGGAGTGGGACCAACGCTGATCGACCGCGTGATCGGCGTGGCCAAGGCCTACACCACCCGCGTTGGCGAGGGACCATTCCCCACCGAGCTCGACGGCAGCCTTAACGACCACCTCTGCGACAGGGGTGGCGAATTCGGCACCACCACCGGCCGTCGTCGCCGCTGCGGCTGGTTCGATGGCGTCATCGGCCGCTACGCCGTCGGCGTGAATGGGCTCGACTGCCTCGCGATTACCAAACTCGATGTGCTCGACGAGCTCGATGCCCTTCAAGTGTGTGTGGCCTACGACCTCGACGGAGAGCGGATCGAGCATTTCCCATCCTGTGCTGAGGAATTCGCTCGCTGCCAACCCATCTTCGAAACCCTGCCAGGCTGGCAGTGCTCGACCGCGGAGTGCCGCTCCCTTGAGGATCTGCCCGAGAAAGCGATGGCCTACCTCCGCTTCCTCGCCGATCTGATGGAAGTACCGATTGCGATCGTCTCTCTCGGTGCCGGCCGCGATCAAACGATCGTGGTGGAGGATCCAATTCACGGTCCCAAGCGAGCCCTGCTCAGCGCCTGATCCTTGCCGATCCAAACCGCAATGGGTCTCGGGCCCATGAGGGGTGATACTGCCTTGATTCCACAGTGACAGCCTGATGAGTCCATCCCGGTTCGGATCCACCCGCTCACTTGATGTTGTGGGGATCGGCAACGCCATCGTGGATGTGCTCGTCCAGACCGATGACGCCTTCCTCAGCACACACAACCTCAACAAAGGGGCGATGGCGCTGGTGGATGAAGAACAAGCACAGCGCCTTTACAGCGCCAGTGGTGCGGGCATGGAGACCTCGGGTGGTTCCGCCGCCAATACCCTGGCAGGTCTGGCCCAACTGGGCAGCAAGGCAGGCTTCATCGGCCGGGTGCGAGATGACCAGCTAGGCACGATTTTCAGCCACGACATCCGAGCCGTCGGAACCCGTTTCGAGACACCTGCAGCCACGGAAGGCCCAAGCACAGCACGCTGCCTGATCTTGGTCACACCAGATGCGCAGCGCACGATGTGCACCTACCTCGGTGCATCCGTACAGCTGGAGCCGGAGGACCTGGATCTGTCCATGGTGCGGGAGGCCAAAGTTCTGTATCTCGAGGGTTATCTCTGGGACAGCCCCGCAGCGAAGCGGGCCTTCATCGCTGCAGCAGAAACCTGTCGACAGGGCGGCGGCCAGGTGGCCCTCTCCTTGTCTGATGGCTTCTGCGTTGACCGTCACCGCGACAGTTTTCTAGAACTCGTGAACGGCCATGTGGACGTGCTCTTCGCCAATGAGGACGAAATCACCTCCCTCTACGGCACCGACGATTTCGAAGCGGCTTTGGACCAAGTAAAAGGCTGTTGCAAGGTCGCGGCGCTCACCCGCAGCGAGCAGGGATCGGTCGTGCTCAGCGGCGATCAACGCTGGGACATCCCCGCCTACAGCCTTGGCACCCTGGTGGACACCACCGGCGCAGGAGATCTCTACGCCGGTGGCTTCCTGCACGGCTACACCAAGGATCTGCCACTGGAGACCTGTGGAAACATCGGCTCGATTTGTGCCGGCCAAGTCGTGACCCAACTCGGCCCCCGCTCGCAAGTGTCCCTGAGCGAGCTGGTCCAGAAGCACCTCAGCTGAGCGGCACGGGCGGACATGTGACGGCGTCCGCCACCCAGGCGCTGTAGGCGGCGGACGCTTCGGCCACCCAATGGATGATCTCGGGGGTGTCATAACTGTGCAGCTCTCGGATGCCATGTTCGAGCCGCGGCCAGCCATCACGACTGGTTTTGATCAGGAGCTGCACCTCCTCCGCACACTCGCGCCGCCCCTTCCAGCGGTAGGTGGAGCGCACGGGCCACTGGGAAACGCAAGCGGCTAGCCCCTGGTCAACCAAGGCCTGAGCCAAGGCATCGGCATGCGCCGCATCCGCCTCTGTGGTGAGCACAAGCACCAGGATCTGATCGGATCGCGACCCACGACTCTCCTCAGCAGTTGGGGAATCCATAGGAGTTCAATCCAGGCGGGCCAACATCTGCTCCACGCTATGCACCAGCAGCAGCGATGACGGCGGTGCAGGACGGCGCAGCAACCACAGCGGCAGCCCCCGATCGACGCAAACCTCATGCCAGCAGCGTTCGGCAGCACCACCAGACTGACGGCAAAGCACAGCAGTAATGCCCCAGTGGCGACAGAGAGCCTGTTCCAGACTCCCGGGACTCTCTCCCTGCAAAGGCCGAAGCAACGCCAGATGATGATCGGGCAGGCCAGCGGCCACCGCCTGACGAAGGGCCAAAGGCGTCGGCAGAACCCTGGCATAGAGGAGCGCACCTGCAGCGCGAAGCGGTGGCACCAGCCCACCTAAGTAGCGAGAGCCAAGAGCCAGCAGCAGGCGTTGACCAGCGAGGGCTTCGGCAGGAATCGACTCCACCGACTCGATCACTCGACTGGAGGACGCTGGTTGAATCGGCCGCTCATAGCGCATCAACGGACATCCGACCTGGCGAGATGCCATCACCAGCTGGGCGGTGATCTGCGTGGCGAAAGGGTGGGTGGCATCCACAAGCTGGTCGACACCCTCTTGGCGTAGACGATCGACAATGGCCTGCTCGTCTGAGAGTGCTCCGACCCAGACCCGATGCAGTGACAACGACCTGTAGGGCAGTGCTGCCGCCTCAGTCACCACACTCACACTGACTTGAAAACCTTTCGCCTGCAAAGCCGCCGCGAGGGCGGGTCCCTCCCCAGTTCCGGCAAGAAGCCACACATGCCCCTGGCGATTCCTCGGTTGGTGCATCAGGATGGCGCTCTCATTCAAACCAGCCGACGGCGATGAACCACTGCGTGCTCGAAGTGGAAGTGATCCAGGCACCCACCCTTCGCTACACCCAGGACAACCAGACCCCGATCGCCGAAATGGACGTGCGCTTCGATGGTCTGCGGGCGGATGACCCGCCTGGTCAGATCAAGGTGGTGGGCTGGGGAAACCTGGCACAGGAACTTCAGAGTCGGGTCCAACCCGGACAACGACTGCTGATCGAAGGCCGCCTGCGCATGAACACCGTGCCCCGTCAAGACGGCATGAAGGAAAAGCGAGCGGAGTTCACCCTGTCGCGCCTTCATCCTGTCGGTGGCGAGATGTCCGCCCCTGCGCCGGAAGGCGCCACCGGTCGTGCACCTGCTCCGGTCCGCCAGGCGCCCCGGGCTGCAGCCACGCCAACGCAGCCTCCGGCTCAGGAGAGTGCAGCGCAATGGAATAGCGCCCCACTGGTGCCTGACACCGACGACATCCCCTTCTGATCGCTCAATTGAGCTGACCATCCCCCTCCATGCGTTCACCTGCGCGGACCAGGAGCTGACCCAGTTCGCGCTCGAGGGCAGCAAGATCCAAGCGCAGCTCCGGCCAGCGTCCCCGGTCAATCTGTTCAAGCAACCAGGCCCGATCCTGATCGAGATCACGGATGAGGCTGTCGAGATCGGATTGATCTGGCTGGCTGGGGGAGCTGCTTTCCATCGGTCCTTTGGCATCGACTTATCCCTCCATTCTCGGGGGTGCGTCCGCAGTTGCGCGCAGCGTGCATCAGAGTGAGCCCCATGAAAGATCTGTTCTCCCCAGGCAACCTGATCACCGTTGCCGGCGGCGTTCTCACCGTTGTGGGGGTCGTGGCGTACACCACAGGTAATGCCAATCTCAGCCTGCCGACCATCTTTTACGGGATTCCGATCCTGCTGGGGGGGCTCGCGCTGAAGTCTTCTGAGCTCCCTCCAGCCCGCCGGGTGGTACCCGCTGCCACCTTCAAGGCCCAGCGTGATGGAGCCCCCCCTGAGCTGGGCAAACTTCTGGCGGATGTGACCCGCTGGCGCTATGGCCAGAAAGCCCATCTCGAATCCTCCCTTGAAGCCCTCAAGCTTTGGGATGAGGACACCCCTCCCCAGCTGCTGGAAATCGAGGAATTCAGCGAAACAGAGAGCTATGGCCTGCGGCTGCGCTTTTCGCTTGGAGCCGTTGGTTTGGAGCGCTGGCAGGAGAAACAGGAGCGCCTTGGACGTTTCTTCGCCAAAGGGCTAAGGGCCGATCTGCACGAGGTGGATCCAGACCACATTGATCTACTCCTCCTCAGCGACGCTGTACCGGCTACAGGTCAGCATGGGGAGCAGTGAACGGAATCGATGGCCAGCGATGACGCCCTGAGGGTTTCCGTCCTCAGTGAAGCCCTCCCCTATATCCAGCGGTTCGCCGGTCGGCGAATCGTGGTCAAGTATGGCGGTGCCGCCATGGTCCACGCCGAGCTCAGAGAAGCGGTGTTCCGCGATCTTGCGCTGCTCACCAGTGTCGGAGTGCAACCGGTCGTCGTGCACGGTGGCGGGCCTGAGATCAACACCTGGCTCAAACGTCTGGACATTCCGGCTGAATTTCGCGACGGCCTACGCGTCACCGATCCCGACACGATGGATGTGGTGGAAATGGTGCTGGTGGGCCGGGTCAACAAGCAGATTGTGAATGGCCTCAACAAGCTCGGGGCACGGGCCGTGGGCCTGAGCGGCAGCGATGGCGTACTGGTGGAAGCACGCCCCTGGGGGGACGGCAGTCATGGCCTTGTCGGCGATGTGGCCCGCGTTAACCCCGAAGTGCTCGAGCCCTTGCTGGAGAAGGGTTACGTTCCGGTGATCTCCAGCGTGGCGGCCACCAGAGCAGGAGTGGCCCACAACATCAATGCCGACACGGTGGCTGGAGAACTAGCGGCAGCCCTTGAAGCAGAGAAACTGATCCTGCTCACCGACACGCCTGGCATCCTTCAAGATCGGGACAACCCCGAATCATTGATCCATCAACTGCGCCTCTCGGAAGCCCGACAATTGATCGAAGACGGCATCGTGGCTGGGGGTATGACTCCGAAAACGGAGTGCTGCATCCGTGCCCTTGCCCAGGGGGTCGCCGCAGCCCATATTCTCGATGGCCGCGTGCCCCACGCCCTACTGCTGGAGGTGTTCACCGACGCGGGAATCGGCACGATGGTGATGGGACGCGGTTGATCGATGAGCTTGCCCACGGCCTTGGCTGAAGCAGCCCTGGAACGGGGCGATTACGGCCAATGCCTGGAACTACTGGAACCGCTGACTCACGATCGGCCGATCTCGGATCCTGAAGGAGCCCGCATCCGGATGTTGATGGTCACCGCCTGGATGGGACAAGGCCAGGAGGAGAAGGCACTCAGCACCTGTCGCCTGCTCACCCGCTGCCGCGACACAGACCTGCGGAACCGCGCCAAACAACTGCTGGAGGTGCTCGAGGCACCGAGCCTGCAGCGTCCTGCCAGCTGGTCGATGCAACTGCCCACACTCGACATGGACCCCACGATGGGTGGAGCTCCTGCCTCAACGCGGCGCAGCAGACGGAAAGGGCCACCACCACCGCCGCCGCCGCCGACCGGGCCCACCAAAGCAGCGGCTCCAGGTTTCGCCGTGCTTGTGATTGCCGTGTTGGTGGCGCTCACCCTGTTGCTGGGGGGATGTGGACGCCTGAACACAGAGATCGACCTGGTTGGACCGAATCGGATCCAACTGGGCTGGAGCAGTGATAGTGGCACCGGCCGCCTACTGCCATGGCAGACCGCATTCGCGAGGGAGCTACGCAGGGGGACTTGGCCGTGGCAACAGAAGACGACCGGCCTGCAACAGGGGAGCCAACGCTTCCAGGCGCCTGTCCTGAGGGCTGCGGCAGCCGAGCAGCTGCTCAGCGACACGATGGCCAGCGCCGGACAGGCCACGGGCCTGCAGCTTCCGAAACCAAGTCTGCAGCTGCATGAACGCAACTGGCTGATCGGCGTGCAACAGCGTCTGGAGCTCGATGTCGATCTCCAGCCCCTGAAGGATCTGCCACTGCCAGACCTGAGCGTGAGCATCAGCCCGGTGCCAAGACAGATCAACAAGCGACGTAGCACCCCCCTTTCGACCGTCACGCATAACACCCGATTGGAGTGGCCCCTGCAGCCGGGAGCCCGCAATCAGCTGACCCTGCAGTGCTGGCACTGGAGCCCGCTTGGCCTTGGCACAGTGTTGGTGCTATTTCTGCTGGGGTTCAGCTTGCTGTTGCAGCAACTGCGCCTAAAGCTTGGTTTCGGCTACCCGGAACTGCCCTCCTAAGCGTCCAACAACCGCCCTTGCAGGCTCAGAGTTGAAGAGGGTCAGGATCCACCGCAAGCGCCACATCGGCGGGAAGAGCCTCCCAAAGGGCAGTACCGGGAGGCAGGGGGAGATCACTACCTGCAGGGCCATGAAGCAGCAGTTGCCAGCGACTGCGACCGGCCACCCGGGCCACCGGTGCCGGTGCCGGCCCAAGCAGCCACCACCCGGCCGCGCTGCAAAGCGGGCGCAAAGACTCGGCAACCAGGCTCGCTGCTGTGGCCGTAGCCGATGCCGATTCGCCTGAAAGACGCAACAAGCAAGCGCGACTAAAAGGCACCAGACCGGCTTCACGGCGCAGAGCCACCTCCTCCTCCAGAAAGCGTTCGTAACGCCCATCCACCAAATGGCGAATCACCGGATGGTCAGGTGAATAGGTCTGAACCAACACCTGACCCGGACGCTCGCCACGGCCTGCCCGCCCTGCCAGCTGAAGCAGCAATTGCAGGCATTGCTCACCGGCGCGCAGATCCGGGCGGTGCAACAGCCCGTCCGCAGCCAGCACAGCCGCCAACGTGACGCGGGGCAGATCCATTCCCTTGGCAAGCATCTGAGTGCCCACAAGCACATCAGCCTCGCCAGCGGCGAACTGCTCGAGCAGACGCCGATGGCCATCACGGCCACCGGTGGTGTCACGATCAAAGCGGAGTAAACGCAATCCCTCCAGCTCTTCGGAGAGACGTTCCAACACCCGCTGGGTGCCAGCGCCGAAGGGTTTAAAGGCCAGGGAGCCGCAATGGCTGCAACTGGACTCCATCTCGGCCCGATAGTCACACCAATGGCAACGCAACCACTGGTGTCCAGGGCGACTGCCATGAACGGTAAGGGCCACGTCACAGTGAGGACACTGCACCACCTCTCCACAGCTGCGGCAGCTGAGGAAACTGCTATAGCCGCGCCTGGGCACTAGAACAACAGCCTGCTCTCCGTTCTCCCTTAAACGGGCGAGCCGCTCCATCAGGGCACGGCTGATCAAACGCTTGTGACCGTCCGCTAGCTCCGCGCGCATGTCAATGACATGCACAGGCGGCAGTTCCTGGCTGGAGATCCGCCGCGTCAAACGCGCTAGGGCCAAGGGACCGGCGGGTGACAGCTGGGTCCAGGTCTCCAGCGAGGGCGTGGCACTGCCCAGCAGGACCCGCCCGCCGAGAGCACGCACCCGCTCCAGAGCCAGATCCCGGGCGTGATAGCAGGGCATCGGTGACTCCTGCTTGTAAGAACTGTCGTGCTCTTCATCGAGCACGATCAGACCCAGTGGATCGAGAGGAAGAAACACCGCCGACCGGGTCCCCACAACCACCAAGGGGGCACCTTGCTGCTGCGCCGCTTCCAGGCTTCGACGCCAGGTACGGACACGCTCTCGGTCGCTGCAACCGCTGTGATATTCAACAACCCGGGCACCGAAGCGACGGCGACAGCGATCCACCAGTTGGGGAATCAGACCGATTTCAGGAGTAAGGACCAAGGCATGGCGGCCAGCCTCCAGCTCTTGGGCCACCAGCTGGAGATACACCTCGGTCTTACCTGAGCCAGTGATCCCCCACAGCAGCATTCCACCACCCTCTGGCTGACGGAAGAATGCCTCCACCACCTGCTCCTGCTCCGCCGTGAGTGTGCGTGGACTCTCGAGCGCGACTCCAGAATCAGAGCTGACGAGCGAGCCCACCACTGCAGCAGGGGAGGGCCGCTGCTCCCTCTGAGCCAGGCCACGCTGCACAAGGGCTTGAACCACAGAGCCACTAAACCCCTCCGCTAACAACTGCCGCTGCCACCCCCCACCCGTTGTGATCAACAGATCCCACAGCTCCTTCTGTCGTGCTGGCAATGCCGGCTGTGCTGAAGCAACGTCATCGGTTTCGATCGCGCATGGCTGGACCCACCACATCAGCCGCTCCGACGCCTGCTGAAGAGGACGCTGACCCAACCAGCCTGGAGGCAAGGCAGCCTTGAGCATCCTGAACGGACTGGTATGACAGCGTTTGGCCATGGCATCCAGCCAATGGCGCCAGATCGGATCCACCGCTGCGCTTTGAACAAGAGCCTGAACCGGTTGAAGCGTTGGTTCGCTTAACTCTGAAGTCACCACCCGAGCGCCCACCACCAGTCCTTGTAAGGGCCGACCGCGCAGCGTCACGCGCACGAGATCGCCGATGCCAATGCCGAGCTGGTGACGATCGCAATAGCTAAAAGCACGACCATCTCTGCCGGCCTCGAGCCACACATCCACCTCAGTGATCGGCGCAGTTGCCTGCCTAGCTGTCACCATCGCCTCCATCGCTTGCTACTGCAGTGGGGTTGCAGGTGTCGCAAGTTTTTTTTAAGATAAGGATGTTGGACAGCACTGCGCTGTTGTCGGAACCAAGCAGAGTTCCGTCCAGAGGGAAGACACGAAGCTCGAGCAAGGGATCCATCCCAATGTTGATCGACCGGTCTAAGAAAGCCCCTGACAGCCCTGCATCGGTCCAAGAATCCAGTCAAACCTTGTTGATTCAGCTGCGTCACCGCTTCTCCTCGGTACCGAAGAACGCCTGAACATTTTTCACCGCTCACGATCCGACCATCGAGCCGGTTTTTGAGTGTCGTACTGCTAACCCCGCTGCCCCTTCTGCCGTTATGAGTCCTGCTGCGAGCAAAACAGCACAGGCCAAGCCCAAAGCCGCTGCTAAGCCATCGATCATGATGCTGGCCGACTCACGTGGCAAATCCAAGGTCGTCAAAGCTGCCGGTGCAGAGGCCAAAAGCAAAACCAAAGCTGACGGCAAGACCCGTTCCAGCAAAAGCAAAACATCCGATCTCCCTGCCGGAACTGACTTGAAGGCTGCCGCCGACCAACTGCTGGCCGCTGCGGACGGCAAGAGCAAAGCCGCCAAAACAACCAAGACAGCCAAAGCAACCAAAACCACCGGCACCAAGGCTGCCGCCAAGACCAGTAGCGCTAAATCCTCAACAACCAAGGCTGCCGCCTCAAAAGCAGCCACAGCATCGATGAAAGCTGGAGATGCCAAGGCTGTCACGGCCAAGGCTGTCACAGCCACGGCCACCCCAACGAGCGCCGAGAAGGAAGCCAAGGCAAAGGCCCTGGCCAGCATCAAGATCGGCCCCAAAGGCGTTTACACCGAAGACTCCATTCGGGTCTATCTCCAAGAGATCGGACGCATTCGCCTGCTGCGTCCTGATGAAGAGATCGAGCTAGCACGGAAAATCGCCGACCTGCTCTACCTCGAGGAACTCGCTGCCCAATTCGAAAGCGACAACGGCCGCGAACCCGACAACAAAGAGTGGGCGGCCTTGGTCGAAATGCCCCTGATTCGCTTCCGCCGTCGCTTGATGCTGGGCCGTCGGGCCAAGGAAAAGATGGTGCAGTCGAACCTGCGCCTGGTGGTGTCGATTGCCAAGAAGTACATGAACAGAGGCCTGAGCTTCCAGGACCTGATTCAGGAAGGCAGCCTTGGCCTCATCCGTGCCGCTGAGAAATTCGATCACGAGAAGGGCTACAAGTTTTCCACCTACGCCACCTGGTGGATTCGTCAGGCCATCACCCGTGCGATTGCCGACCAGTCCCGCACGATCCGTCTTCCGGTGCACCTCTACGAGACGATCTCTCGGATCAAGAAAACCACCAAGGTGCTCAGTCAGGAGTTCGGCCGCAAACCGACCGAGGAGGAGATTGCCGAGTCGATGGAAATGACTATCGAGAAGCTGCGTTTCATCGCCAAGAGCGCCCAGCTGCCGATCTCGCTCGAGACTCCGATCGGCAAGGAAGAGGACTCTCGTCTCGGCGACTTCATCGAAGCGGACATTGAAAACCCTGAACAGGATGTCGCCAAGAACCTGCTCCGCGAAGACCTTGAGGGAGTGCTGGCCACACTCAGTCCACGCGAGCGCGACGTGCTCCGCCTGCGCTATGGCCTGGACGACGGTCGCATGAAGACCCTTGAGGAGATCGGCCAGATCTTCGATGTCACCCGCGAGAGGATCCGCCAGATCGAAGCCAAAGCGCTGCGCAAGTTGCGTCACCCGAATCGCAACGGCGTCCTGAAGGAATACATCAAGATAATAGCGGGGAGCATGGCAAACCCTCTAAAGCCATCAGGCAACAGGGGGTTCAGCAAAGCACTGAATGTGCGTGGGATGCATCTTTCAGAGACCAGTCCCAGTGGTCATCACTTCGGTCGACCTCCGAGTCGCCTCTACTCAGAGAGTACATAAGCCGTAGCTTATGGAAGCGAAAGCTGGGCAAGGGACAACGCTGATCCAGCACACAAGATCAGCTCACTGTGGCCTGAGTATTTGCAGGAACAGGATGCTTTCGTGGTGGTTCGGTTGAATTATTCGGACGCTCAATACTAGGAACAGCCGGAGCAGCAGCACTTGCTGTGGCATCTATGTCGATGAGCATGTGCCCACATCAGCGAAGTGGCAGGCCTAAAAAGAACAGATATTGACCTAAAAGGAGGAGTTATTAACATCACCCCAACCAAAGAGCTGCCACTGAAGAGAAAGCTCCACGAGAGAGTCATCACAATTCAGAAGTATCTATTAACCAAACTCGAGAAGATCCAAGACAAGCTCCAAACAAAGGACACCTAATCCCCTTGGTTTTCAACGCTGAGCGGTACAGATGGCGTGAGGGCATCCAATGGGAACGGAGGCTCGGAATCACACCCAAAGAAACTCTGGAAACGGTAGCTACTTGCCGGGGGGGAAGGAGATTAATGAGCGCACTATCGGCAAGCTCTTCGGTCACAGCCCAAGCAAGGACTCAATGACTGATGGCTAGGCTCAGCCGATCCCGACTCTCTGAGGAGGGCGGCAAAGCAGCTTGGCCGAGACCTTGTGGAGAGTCTCGGCACAGGGGGCTTCACAGTGATGGTGATGCCCTTGAAACAAGTTCCAGCAGTTCGCATGACGGCGGTTGATTCACCCTCAACAGCAGCTCTGAATGAAATCTTCTCAGACATACACCAGGCAACCGAGTTGCCAGCGGAAGACAGCTGAACTACACTGAACTTAAGAAAGATAGAATTTTCCAAGACAATTCTCTTTCGCTCCAGAATTAATTGGGTTGAGGCAAGGCTATGCTTCGCAGAACGTTTATTGGACTGACGACGACAGCAGGCCTTGCGCTTGCAAGTTTGGGCCGAGTCAAGCATGCCAAGGGAGAAGAGGATCATGATTCTGATCAAGACTGCTATATCAATCTTCAGGCTGTTCAAACACGCGACGAATTGATCAAGTACTTCAAAGAAAATGGCTACCACTCGATCAACCCTTTACCTCTGGTCACCGGAGTTGAATTTAATGGCGGCCTTCAATTTGATGACGACAGCTTGCGAATAGGCGCCAGAGACTATTCCATTCAAGCTTCCGCAAGAGTGGAGGATCTCAGCGAAAAAAACAAACCAGGAGCGCTGCCACTCTTCCACGTGATGGCACTCAGTCCTGCAGGCGGGATACAGCCAAATCAAAGCATTGACCTCAGCCTGAAGTTTCTCATCAATCAACTGGGCATTGTTCATGACCGATTGCGTGTCACAGGGACAAATCACCTCTCAGCTCATTTGCCGCTGCTTCAGCAGTATGGAATTCAAGAATCACAGATCCGCTTCGTTGACTTAAAAGAGGCTAGGATAGCTGGGAAAGGTTCAGGCTACTTTGAGCCTAAAGGCCATCCACGCTCACCATCTCTAGAGACATACTCGATCGAATATGTCTTACCAAGCGGTCAGGAAATTGAAATTGTCGAAATCGGCCTCGATGGAATTGGGCTTGGCCTTGGCATCGAGCGATTGACGATGGCACGTCACAATCAGTTGCTGACCTGGAAGCAAGGACTGAAAAGTTTCAGAGATGCAGTACAGGCAAGTGCCCAGCGGCAGGACCTGCCATTGCCCAGAGGGTACTTCGAAATCCTTGGACTCCCGCAACCGGATTCAGACACTGGCGATGCCTAGACACAGCGATACCCAGGGCCAGCGATCCATAATTTGCCCACCACCTGCTCCATGCCCACCTAAAGGACGACGACAAGCGGGAGTGCCAAATCAAGACCCGGCCAGCCGGGGCCATACCTTCGCGAGGTCCACATGCATGGCCTGAGATGCCATCCAAACTCACTCCCTTAGGGGATCTTATTTGGCATTGACCCTCCTCCAATGGAAACCACACCCCAAACTCAGAGCGTCCAGCGCTTTTGAGGCTGAAGGCAAGCCCCCTACTTGGGGGTTTTTTAATGGTCAATCCGGCGATGATCCCAGCACCGGAGCTCCAGCAAAGTCTTCAAAGCAATTGAGTGGAGGACTGCAGCTCGAGCACCCCAATAGCCCCCCTCAGTCGTTTGATACCGATCAACAACTCATTTGGAGAGTCAACGCAAGGCAGAAACCCCTATGACACTGAAGCGAAACTGCCGATGAATGGAATTAAGCCGCGTCGACCGCATCTCCCTGGCGCATCGCTGGCTCCCGAGACAGGACATTGTCCTCATGCTGGAGTGCGCTTACAGAGGCATCTCAGAAGACTGCCAAGATGGTGAATTATTGATGAAGATGGAGAGTTGGATCGAAGGGGCATGTCGACTCTCAGAACACAACATGAAAAACCTTCTGGCGCGAGTGAAAGAGTTTGCAGTAGAGGAGTGCGAAGACAAGTCATCAACAAAACGATTGAGCTGATGTGCACAGACATCCATACGCAATAGAGAGTTCACCTCAAAGTCTTTTGATACCAGCGAGCAGGTCATTTGCAGGAGAGAGTAAGCAAAAGAACCGTTATGAGTGGAGGATAGGATCAATCGCCAATGAAACCGAATCGAGTCGTCCGCATCGCACAGGCTCACCCATGGTTGGCAAGGAAAGACATCTGTCTCATGCTCCACCAGGCGTACGACACATTTTCAGAAGACTACAAAGGCGGGGAAATACAGATCAAGATGGAGAAGTGGACAAGTAACTTGTGCAAACTATCCGAACATGAAGCGAGAAACCTTCTTGCACTAGCAAAAGAGTTCTCTGTTGAAGGAATTGAATACAGTCAATATCCATAACGAAGAGAGACTCACCAGCCCAGCCAAAACACCCTCAAGCAAGCAGGCCCAGACAGCAAGCTTTACATTTGCTAATGAAGTTCGGTGAGAGTCCGTAGACAAGTGCTCACCAGCGCATAGGTTGGCCAATATGGAGTTTCCCTATGACGAGCTTAATTCATCTGGATGCCCCGCTTCACGACGAGATCCTTGATTGGTGGCAAGAAAGAGTTGTAGAACTTGCCCAAAAAAAGATGAACCATGATGCCGTTGCTTTGTTTGCAGAGTTTGAATTAGACAACCGGCTTCTCCTCACAGACCTGAGCGACTAGCGCTTAGCCATCGATCCCTACAGCAGAAAAACCACCTGCAATCCACTCCTCTTCCAACCGATAAAAGTCCAAGAACCATTCCTTTTTCCAATCCTCTGGGATGTCCAGACTCCAGAAATGAGGGACGACAAGGCAGGTCACTAGATGGCCTGTGTGTCGCGTGAGCTGACCAGTTTCTTCCAGATAGGGCTTGTCCTCTGGCTCGGGCAAGAGGTGACGGCACTGAGGGAGCACCACGAACTGAAACAAGCGCTCCTTATCTCCACCCGTTGCAATATCTGCTTCGGCGGCCTTGGTGAAGTCCTCTATGAATTGACTATTGACGTAATCAAGGATGGTCTCCCTACTCCATCGCTGATCAGGGTGGAAGTGATCCAAGCAGTCACCACTGTCCTCCAGGTAGCCACAGACATTCGTAAAGAGCCGGACCTTCTCATCATCAGGAAGGGCTTCAATCCAGTAAGGGTGGAGACTGAATCGCTGAGTTGTCATAAGCCTCAGTCTATTTTCCAGAGCATTGCCTCTACGGCTGTAAGACACACGCCGGAGATAACATCCGCCCCTCTGCCTGACCTTGCTTCGGCGTTGGCATGGATCACGGGGCCTTTGGCGTTACCTCAGCCACGCCCCCCTGTGAAGCACCGGAGCAAAACAAGGTTCTTGGTGTCAGCTCAACAGCTGGACTCCTTCTCCATGAACCCCATTGCCTGCTCGATGGAGCCGGGTATAAATGCGCCAGGTGCAGACAAAAAGACCGCCCCTTATGGAGCGGTCAGATCAGCCAAGTAATCCCCATCACCCGGCCCTTGTCTGCGCCACATATGTGGTACATGGCTTGAATGGTACAAGCTGAACCTTATAGATGGTGTAGCTAAAGCTGCTCTAAAGGTTTGGGTGAACTTTTAATTGGAAGCCAGCCAGCAAGGTCCAAAGCACTGCATGTAGCGGTCATCGGATGTAAGTTTGGAGACCCCATCACCCGGCCTGCCCAAAGAGGCAGGCTTTTTCTTTGGGAGACACCAGTGGTAGTGGTGCCTCCAAGGAATCAGACGCTGGATCAGAAGCGAGAGGTCACAGGGGCGAGTCGTCAGGATCACTAAATGCAGCGGATGCACGCAGACAGAGCGACGCAAACAAGAGAGACATCAGGAGTGTCACCGCGAATTCCATGCCCAACAAGCGAATTTGGCAAGAGTTTCGCCCTGCCAACAAGAAACGTTTGTGGGATTAACAACCAGACGGAGAACAGCATCGAAACCTGACACCCTTCCCTTTGCAGCTGACTTGGAACGCGAGGCGCACTCGATCAGGAGCACGAGTCCGGCTCCAGCGCATGAAAGTTGGTTGCATACGGATAGCCAAAACCCCGTTCAAGCTCTCGAACGATCTCTTCAGCCTTGTAGAGGCCAGAGACCAATTGACAGTTGTGACCTTGGTCGCAGACGCGGTATTCACCCTCTCCGATCCGATGGATCGAGGACCCTCTTGGAGTCAGGGCGATCAGGCAACTCGGTGACGTCATGGCTTGCGTTCAACTTGAGATAGAGAGCAGACAGCAGTGGAGAGGGACGTGGGGCAACCAACTTCCCTCAACTCCGCATCCCAAAGCCATGCAGGACTCGGGACCCCTCTTGTCATGACCCTGGCCGGCTTGGCGATGTCGTATCAGTTGCCACATCTGGAGCGCTCAGCCTGCAAAGACTTGGACTCCTTGCCGACGAACGGATTGCCAGACCAGCGAACACCGCTAGAACTAGCCAATTGGTACAAACGTTCTATGCCCACCAAAAAGGCTGCGGCCGCCTTGGGTCCCACGGCCGCTCGACCAGCGCCCCTTTTTCTCTCGGTGACGCCCGGTGATTTCGTCATCGTGAATCACCAGGCTGACTCCGCCCAACCCCAGAACAGCGATTGGTGGATGGGCCAAGTCATCTTCTGCGAAGGAGGCGCCAGGGACCCCAGCGCGAACAGCCTGTTTCAAATCGCCGATGTCGATGACGGGAGCATCCGATGGGTGAATGCAGACCAGGTTTCCCATATCCTGCACGGACTAGACGGGCTGAACCCATAGGCCAGGACGCCTTGCCGATGGATCGGCGCCAGATCAGGCCAGCTCACGACGTTCTCCTCACACCGCACCTGAGAAGAGCGCGCGGCTTCAATGTCTCCAGAGCCATGGAGGCCTACTGATACCAAAGATCATTGACATGGGTGACACATTCTCTGATCTGCTGTTCCGAAGCCAGTGTCATCTCATCTGACAAGGCCGAGCCACGCCTTGCAGACACCTCTCGAAGATGGTCATGGGCCTTCTGACATCGTTCCATCTGCCTGTCCATCACGGCATTCATCACCTGAGCCTCGATTCCTTGACACTCTGCAGGCGACTCCCGCACCGTTGGCTCATCAGGACTATTGATGTATTTCGTCGGTATTCGCCCACCAGTCTTAACTAAACAACGATCTATTCTGTCCGGAGCGACCTCTTCAAGTTGCTCACGTGAATCCAATCCACGCGTATAAGTCGCCGAGTCATAACCACATTTCCAAGCAGAGGCCAGCAGCCCAAAAAAGACTAGTCCGAACCATATCCTGTTCTTCTTCATCCGTTCACAGCTGCTGACTCTGATGGCTAAGAAGTGGGAATCAAAAGAGCGATCAACTGGCTTGATACTTCCATGCTTGCTGCCATGCAGAGAAGCATAGGCTTCGCACCATTCCCATCGCCTCAACGCGCAAGCACATCAAACAGCAAGGAGACGCGGCTCAGAGCGGGAGCGTTCTCATGACACCGCTTGCGCGGCTGCTATTGGTTCGTTCCATGGCAGCGCTCTGCGTTGGTTCCAACCATCTTCATCTCAAGGCCTCAGCAGAGAGAGCGGCAAACAAAGACACGATCAGGCATAGGCTCGATCGCGGCGAAGACTGATCGGTTCAAACGGAAAGAAAGCACGCATGGCCATGGCTTAATGCAGTAGTGGTTGGAAAACAAAAAGCATCAAGGCATGACCACATTCATCCAGAATGATGCCTGGAAACTAAGATCAACTCCGTTGATGCATGCGCATCTGACGAGCTTGTGAGAGTTTGCATCAAGAATCAACGAGGCATCATCGAGCGACAGACTTTCGAGTCTTGCTGATCAGAACACTCAGGAGAATCGATTCATTCATCCTAAAAAAGGAGGCACTTAGGCGCTGAAATCTGCAGGTCAATACAGGAGTGTTATCAAAGCCGTTTCTGGATCTCTTGTGGACAGGGGCTGAGAGCTGGCCACGCCCCTAAGGTGCAGGCCAGAACCACACATCCCAGTCATGATCAAACGCTTCACAAGCCTGATGGGATGTCTGTTGCTGGCGGCAACACCTGGAATGACAGCGGCGGCATTCAGTGAACGGCAACTGAACACCGTAGGAACAGAGCTCGCAAAAGGCCTGCTCCCGCTTGCCTGCAAGGGCGGCCGATCGATCAGCATGAAAAATCTGGATGAAACAATGATGCTGAAGGCCTTTCTCACTGCCGACATCAACCCCATGGACATGCCTGATCTCACAGATGACCAGGCGGGTTACTTCGTGACGGCCATGATCGTTGAACTCTCCGACGGCATGAGTCGTTCCTGCCCTCGCGTCGATCGTGTCAACGCCATCTATGGCCTACTTGAAAGCTTTTCCAACTAAGTACGACATGGGGGGCAACAAACGAACGATCACAGCACCAGTGCTCATGCCCAGCGGCTCTGTTGCGTTGCAGCAAGCATGAACGGCTTCAATCTGCTTTCCATCACGCTGCTTTCTGGCGGGTTCGCAGCCACTATCACGGTTCTGTTGTATGCCCTGAAGCGAAACCAAACCTATGAGCTCAACCGCTCCAAGCACATCCGCGTCAAACGCCAGCTGAAAAAAATGTTGCACAGCACAACCGAATTGGATCGGGACTGAGGTCTGCTGATCTCTGCGGATCAAGAGCAAAGGCTTCAGAAGCAGGGCGTGAGCAGCCGCAGCGGACGCTCAACGCAGCCAGATCCCACACGGAAAGGCTTGGTTAAGGCAACAAAGCGCCCGGATTGGCCAGCAATGGCATCGGCAAGATGCATGCTCAGGTTTAAACCCCTATCCACCGCCCGCCAGTAAAGCGACCAAACAAAGCCCCTAAGGTGTGGCGACATTTGGGGAGGCCAATGAGTTATCAATACCGCGTGGTGGGAGTCAACGTCACCCCGATTGCTGCTCCGGATCCGGTTAAAGCCAGCGAGCAGTTGAAGATGTCAAAGGAATTCATCGAGAAAGAGTTCGCCAGCCACTACCAGAGCAGTCAGGCCACCAACACGCCTCTACAAGTTCAGAACCTGCTGAACATCTATGGCAAGCGAGGCTGGGAGCATTACTACGAAGGCCAGATCGGAGATCAGGTGCTGCTCTATTTCCGGCGCGATACAGATCTTGCCGTGCCGTCAGTCGACTTCACCGCTGAAGAGATGGCCACGACCCAGATGCTGGCAGCTGAGCAGCGTCCCTGAACGGAGCGGCCCTCAGAATCAAGGTCGATGCCGACACGCGACCACGACCTCAGCCGCCCTCAATGCTTTCGGTGAACTCCTGAAACGCACGCTTGAGCCGCTCAACCGGTGTATCCGAAGGCGGGCATTCCTGATTGGTTCGAGTGGTGTACGCCTGAATCAGGCGGGGCTCTGGATCAAGGATCGAGGCCACCGCAACTTTGAAGAGAACAAGATTCGCCTGGGATGTGAGACCGGAGAGAAACGGACTGAGCATCCAGCCGCTACCGCCATCGTCTCCCTCCAACGATCCCTTCGGCTGAACCTCCAAGGGCCGCAGCAACTGATAAGCCCGATCACCATCGCGGTCGCTGGTGTTGCGTAACCGGGCGATCACCAATTGACCGCTGCAGAGGAGCAGAAGCTTGATCGTGCCCTCAGCCAGCAACGGCATAAAAGGGGCATCGGTCACGCCGGCCTGACCCGGCGGCATCGCTGTTGAGGAAGGATTGCTGCGAACGCCATTCACCACCGGCCCAGGCATGGAGACAAGCTCATCACGACGTATGGCAAATCGTAAAGCTGAGAGCACGACTGCGTAGTCTGGTCGGCTGCTAGTGACTCTCCATGGCCCTCGAGCAACTGCGCATCGCTTCCCGCCGAAGCCAGCTGGCCATGGTGCAGACCAATTGGGTGAAGGCTGAACTTGAAAAGGCCCACCCTGGCCTCGCGATTTCTGTGGAGGCGATGGCCACCCAAGGCGACAAAATCCTGGATGTGGCTCTGGCCAAAATCGGCGACAAGGGGCTGTTCACCAAAGAGCTGGAAGCTCAGATGCTCGTCGACCGAGCTGATATCGCGGTGCATTCGCTGAAGGACTTACCGACCAACCTGCCCGAGGGCCTGATGCTTGGGTGCATCACCGAGCGCGAAGACCCTGCTGACGCCCTGGTGGTGAATGCGAAGAATGCCGACTACCAACTCGACACCCTTCCTGAAGGCTCCGTGGTGGGCACCAGCTCACTGCGCCGGCTCGCTCAGCTGCGCCATCACTACCCCCATCTGGAGTTCAAAGATGTGCGCGGCAATGTGATCACCCGCCTCGAGAAGCTGGACGCCGGCAACTACGACTGCCTCATCCTTGCGGCAGCAGGCCTGACCCGCCTGGGCTTCGGGGATCGCATTCACCAAAACATCCCCAGCGAGATCTCTCTGCATGCGGTGGGACAAGGAGCCCTCGGCATCGAGTGCGTGGAGGGCAAACCGGAGGTGCTGGAACTGATCAAAGTGCTCGAGCACGCACCCACCTCCAGCCGCTGCTTGGCGGAACGCTCCTTCCTGCGGGAACTGGAGGGAGGATGCCAGGTGCCGATCGGAGTCAACACCACGATCGACGGCGACACCCTCACACTGATCGGCATGGTGGCCAGCCTCGATGGCAAGCGGCTGATCCGTGAGCAACAGAGCGGCACGCTTGCCGAAGCCGAAACGATCGGCAAGAAACTGGCCGACATCCTCAAATCTCAGGGGGCCGGGGAGATCCTCAAGGAGATCTTCGACACCGTTCGCCCCCAGTGATGGGAGGTCTCAGCGCGTGATCAGCACAGGCGTGCCCACATCCACCAGTTCATACAGCTGATGAACGTGGGCATTCAGCATGCGCACACAACCGTTGGACACAGCTGCACGGATTTTCACCCAGTGGGGCCAGGGAGTGCCGTGAATGCCGAATTGATTCTCACCCTGCTGCAGAAAACCAATCCAACGATGCCCAAGCGGTCCACCTCGACCCGTGACCGGATTGACCTCGCCTGATTTGGTGCTCTGATACTGCGGATTGACGCGCATATTTTCCACGCGGAACAGACCCGTTGGAGTTGGAGTCTTGGGGTCACCGATCGCAACAGGCCAGAGACCGAGGCGCTGACCGTTACGGATCACGCTGATCCTGCGGCTGTTCAAATCGAGATGAATCCTGGTCGCGGTCAGCGCTGGCAAGGCAGCCACCTGCTTCTCACTGGCAGCAGCAGCAGGTGGCAACATCACCGGCAGGGCCGCTGCAGCCGCCAGAACAGCTGCAGACGAACGAACAAGCGCCACAGCAATGATTGACATGAGACCAATGAGACCCGCTGGTCTCAACCTAAATATCGCTCAGAGAAAAAGCAGCTGCGACGATCTGAAGACAAAACAAAGGCGGGGTCTCCCCCGCCGATAAAACAATCTGGACAGGCTGGTCAGACTCAGTCGACCAGCTTGGGGTCGATCTCTGCCAGATAACGGGCCTCACAGCTCTTGATGATCTCAACAGCCTTGTCGTTACCGAAGAAGCCATTCACCGTGCAGGTGCCAGGCTTCTTCAGATCCTTGTAGTGCTGCCAGTAGTAGGTGGTTTCCTTCTTCCAGTGCTCGCCGAGGTCCTCAAAACTCTTGATGTGATCCATCCGCTTGTCATCGGCCAGCACAGCGATGACTTTGTCATCCACCTCACCACCGTCATCGAAGGTCATGATGCCGATGATCCGAGCCTCCACCACGGAGCCGGGAATCAGAGGCTCAGTCACGCCCACGATCTCGATATCGAGAGGATCACCGTCCTCATCCCAGGTGCGAGGAATGCATCCGTAGGCAAAGGGGTAAGCCAGGGAGGAATAGCCAACGCGGTCCAGCTTGAGGTGACCGGTTTCAGTGATCAGCTCGTATTTATTGATCGTGTTGGAGTTGAGCTCCACGATCGTGTTCAGGCGCAGCTCCGCCTCATCAGCGAATGCCGGCAACACATGCAAAAGATTCGGCATGCTGCGGCTCGGAGCCTGGTCGAGATTGGCCATGGGGGGCGTTGAACAGCGCCGCGCATCCTACGAGCCACCCCCGACAACCCAGACCTGCTGCCCACCCAACAGCTCAAAAGCTTGGTCTCAAAACCACAGCCGCCGCCGCCAAGATCAAAAGGAACCCACGGCTGGCAACAGCAGCGCATAGGGTTGAATTCCTCTTACCAGACCCAGCAGGACGAATGGTGGATCTCTACCTTGCTGCCAGGCTGCACAATCGAATTTCCAACAAGGAGTACAGGTCTCTTCTGCTCAGTCAAGACCTGGATCAACAGGAACAGAAACTACGCCAGAGCCTGCTGCGCTTGATCGAAACCGGCTCAATTCGGCTCGAACCGGACGTCGCTGTCACTCCGGCTTAAGAGAGCTAGCAGTGAGGTGGCTTGCTTCGCCGCCGCTGCCCCCTGATGCTGATCACCACCACTCCCAATGTGGAAGGCCAGAAAGTGATTCACTACCGCGGTCTGGTCACCGGAGAGGCGATCATTGGCGCCAATCTGTTCCGCGACATGCTCGCCAGCATGCGAGACATCGTCGGTGGGCGTTCCAAGGCCTATGAGGAGGCCCTGGCAAAAGCACGTCAGGCCGCCACAGACGAGATGGTCAATCGCGCCGTGAGCATGAACGCCAATGCCGTCATCGGCGTGGACCTCGACTACGAGGTGTTCGGAGATGGCGGGATGATGCTGGTCTCCGTGAGTGGCACCGCCGTGCTGCTCGATGGCCAGCCACCAAAACAAGACCTGCCACCAATCAGCCACTAACGGCTGCAACGCTCATTCAATCTTGCAGGGAGAGAAAAATGAGCACAATCGCCCAAAGCCAACCCGCCTGACCAGCCCCATCCTTAGTCCACGGGTCCCACCGCTTGGTCGGGATGGGGGCAGAGTCGAGGGTCAAACCTCGACTTTTTTTATGCGCAGTTGAAACGTCCAAGCCCTCAGCCGAAGGTCTTGCCATTCCAGCCCCAGGCCGTGGCCTTGACGTCATCAAAGCCGATATAGATGCGATTGGAGGGAATACCGGTGCGCTTGCTGATCAAGTCGCAAAATGCCTCGGTCATCGCTGGCGGTTTCAAAGCTCCGATCGACTTGACCTCCACATAAGCGCAGGGATCGCTGCTGCCGGCAAAGGTCATCGGCACCCCCGTCTCCAGCAGAGTCATCACATAGGCCTCAGGCTTACCGGTCAGCTGCGCGAGGGTCGACGAGAGTTCCTTGAGGACCCCATCAGCATCGGCCAGCGATGACAACGATGTGCGGACGTTAATAAGGGGCACCGTCGGTCTGGCGAGGATGATTGCATCCTGCCATCGTCATTGAAGAGACCGATTCGGGACACAGTGTTTCTCTCTGATTACACCCGACCTGAAGCAGAGCACGTGTTGGCCGCAATGCTCAGCATCGCCCCAGATGACGGTAACCCCCATCACCCGAGCAAGGGCTTTGCCCTGTCGGTGCGGGATCACCTTCTTCAGCATCCGGAAATCGCGCTCTCCTGCTTACCAGCCAGCACGCCTACAGCCCTTAACCGCAGCCTGAGCCAACCACACAAGGCCCGACAGGCCATGCAGTTGCTCGTCTTAATGCCCTATCTCAGTGGCGACCTAGACGGCGATGCGATCGGCAGAGTGGAGGCCTATGCAGAGGAGCTTCATCTTCATCCCGACAGCCTGAAGGACCTGAAACTGATTGGCGAAAAACGGCTAAAAAAAGCCCTCTTTGACTATGGCCGCCGCGCACTGAATGCATTTTTTCCGGGCAATGCCCTGCAGCAACTTGCAGCATCTCTACGCGAAGTGCACACGATGCTTGGCGACCGTCAACAACTGGCCCGTTATCTCGCCTTAGAACATCAACCTCAAGGCAGTCTGGGCAGGACAATTCACACCTTCTACAACGATCGTGGCTTTCACTTCCCTGGGGAAAGGGGAAACCTTGGTGAATTCGCTGTCCGTCACGACTGTGTTCATATTCTCTGTGGTGCCAACACGGATATGAAGGGAGAAATCGCGGTTGGTGGGGTGGAGGCAGGCATGGCACGCACACCCTATGGCTGGGAAATGCTCGCAGAGGTGATCATCGATTTCCACATGGGGATCGCCTGGAGCCTGCCACCAGGGATTGCCCCTGGAACCATGAATTTCGACCCTGAGATGGTGAGCCAAGGGCTGGCCATGGGGGCCGCGATGCACTGCGATCTACTCAGTGACTGGAATTTCTGGGATGACATCGAGACGCCTTTGCTCGAACTGCGCCAACGATTCGGCATCAACGGCGTATCAATCATCGACATGCCAGCGCCTGGCAACCACCCCAATGCCGCATCGGTGTATTGGTGATGCGCGTGAAGATCTGCGGCATCCGGAGCAGCGACGATGCCCTACAAGCAGCCCACTTGGGTGCCGATGCCGTAGGGGTGCTGGTAGGGCAAGCCCATCCGAGCCCCGATTTCATTAGTGCACAGCAGGCCCACTCCATTCTCAGAGTGCTCCCCCCATTCGTGAGCGGTGTGCTGGTGAGCCATGCCAGCGACCCTGAGGATCTACTGATGCTGATCGAACAGGTGCAACCAACGGCGGTGCAGATCCACAGCACGATGGCTGTGGCGTGTGTGGCAACGGTGCGTCGCCGTCACCCAGGACTGACTCTGCTCAAAGCGGTCCATGTCAACGGAGACGAGCCGCTGGCCATGGTTCGCCGCTATGCCGATCTGGTGGATGGGGTGGTGGCCGACAGCTGCAACGACGCCACAGGACAGGTGGGTGGCACTGGTCTCACCCATGACTGGGGATTGAGCTCCGATCTGGTCAAGCAGAGCAAGCTCCCCTTCCTTCTGGCCGGAGGGCTCACTCCTGAGAACGTGCAGCAAGCCATCGCCAAGGTCAGGCCCTGGGGAGTGGATGTGAACAGCGGCGTGAAGGGAGCCGATGGATTCAAATGCCACAGGCGGATGAAAGAGTTCATCGACCGTGCCCGCGACCGTCCTCATGCCTAGATCCCCTTGCCGAGAGCCCTGCTGTTGTGGTCAGGGCCGATAGTGTCAAGACAGCTTTTCTTGCCGTCGCCGTGTTGAGGCCCAACGATCCACGCTTCTGGAGAGCCCTTGTCGGTTTGGTGTCGCTTGGAGTGAGCTGCACGTTGGCATGGCTGATCCTGCAGCTCTGAAGCCCAAAGCCCTACAGAACCTGCAAGCAGGTCGGAGGACTGGTTCCCGACCCCGGCAAGCCTTGGATAGGCGATGCAAGCAACAACAACGGAGCTTGGCGCTGACGATCTGACTGGCTTAGCGCTCGTAGCGCTAAAGACTCAGGCCTTGACCTTGCGGAACTGGCGAATCTCACGCCCCAGCTCCCTGATCCCATACAGGATGCCGATCAGCGTGAGCGTTGAGATGCCAGTGATCACAGCAGTGTCCCGCAACGCCGATGGATCAGCGATCAGAGACGAGATCGACGAGGTGAAGACGGACATAGCAACACCAGAGGAGCTTCTGTCTTGTTAGCAACGATGGTTCAATTCAAATCAGTACACCGCGTGTTATCGATGCGGATCGCGATGGTCCGACGCCCGCTCACCGCCCTGGGGGTGGGCATCTTGCTCGTGCTGCCGGCGATCGCCAAGACCCCACAAACCGACCGCAAGCCCCGCTCTGACTTGAATCAGGCCCCTATGCCGTCGGTGAAATCGCTGCTGAACAAGGTGCGGGACTTCCGTCCCGATATCGCCAGTGGCAGAACCTATGGAACCTATGTAGGCGCACACCACAAACTGCTGGGCTTGTACTGGCGCCAGGTGGCCCGCGACCGCGTGGAAGATTTGCCACTGGTCACCCTGATGGGCCGGAACGGTCGCTTCTCCGGCTGCGGCCGTAGCCGGAGCGTCAATGCCTACTGTCCGGAAAGCAACGAGATCATCCTCAGCACCCGCGGGATGCCCCGATCCCAGCGCTTCTCAAACGTCAGTCGACACCTGCTTGCCCTCACGGTGCTCGCCCATGAATGGGGCCACCATGTCAATCACCACAGCAGCCGTGGCAGCTACAGCAAGCGCGAGGAGGATGCGGCCGATTGGCGCGCAGGACGTTATCTCGCATGGCTACTGGACAACGAGGCGCTAGGGGTCAAGGACTTCACCGATGCAGCCAATCTCTTCTTCAGCATCGGAGATTTCCACTTGGAGTCTCCACACAACAATCCCAAAGCCCGCTATGAAGCCTTCATTGCCGGCGTTGGCAGCGAACTGAAACCCGGACTGCGCCGTGGCGGCTGGACGATGGACACAGCCGAAACCTTCTCGCGGGTGACCAACAGGAAAGGCAACAGACGCGGCGAAGACGACAAACCTGCAGGGCCCAAAACCGTCAGGGCCGAGGTCTACCGCTTTGAAATTGAACGGGGGGGGGCAGATCGCCGGCAACGTGTTCGGCGCGCTTCTCGGGGTGGTGAACTGCGGCATCGGATCGGCCTCATCCTGCGCCAACTCTCTGAATCAACAAGGCAAAGCCAAGCCGGATGGCTGGTACCGCCTGCGCACCATGCGAATCAATTGCAGTCGCAAAGATTTCGACATCGATGGTGATGGCCTCCGCCGCCAACCGTTTCAAGGAGACCGCAAAGGCCAGGCCGCCGTGATCGCGGCACGCGCCTGCAAGCGACCATCACCAGGGAGCTAGGGCAATCCAGGCAGGCCTGAATCAAGGCAGCCAACACAACGGCAGAGAGCACCCATCGAAAGCCAGCAGGATTGCTTCAAGGTGTAGGCAGAGCCCTAGGGAGGCGCCATGATCCATGCACGCAAGGGCGACACCATGAATGGCAAGCTGCTGGTAATGGCGATGTTGCTATCGCTGCTCGGGGTGGCCATCTACGAATCAGTTCTAGTCAGGGGGCTGAGCCCGATTCACTGACCCGATCGCCTCAGACGAACCCCATGATCACGCTGCTGCTCAACCTTCTCTGGCTGCTGCTTGGAGGTGTTGTGATGGCTCTGGGCTGGTGGTTGGCGGGCCTGATCTGTGCCCTCACGATTGTGGGTTTGCCCTGGGCACGTGCCTGTTTTGTGATTGGGAATTTCGCGCTCTGGCCTTTCGGTCAGGAAGCCATAAACCGACGAGAACTGAACGGTCGCCATGATCTCGGCACAGGTCCCCTGGGGCTGGTGGGCAATGTGCTGTGGTTCGTCGTGGCTGGTTGGTGGCTGGCGATCGGTCACCTCAGCTCAGCCCTGGCCTGCTTCGTCAGCATCATTGGCATTCCCTTTGGGATCCAGCACATCAAACTGGCTCTGATTGCCCTGGCGCCGGTCGGGATGACGATTCAACCGATCACAAACAAGCGCTAACCGATTGATAACGACAGGAATGGAATGCTGAGGCTTTAATTCCTGCGCGAGAGGAAGCGCCTGTGACTGATCTCACGCCACGAAGTGATCGATGGCGGGAAGCAGACCAAAGCCTCGCCATAGCTTCAAACGCATGCCAAATGAAGACCGCTATGAAATGCATTCCCGACTCCGTCTCCGGAGTGCGGCTGGCAGCCTATGCCGCGAAGGCAACCTGGCAAGGTCATGACGAGAGCACAAGTGACTTGGCCAGACAGGTGCAATACATCTGCAATGACCTAGAGCTCATCCTTGGCGAACTCGATAGTGCAACCTTTGGGGGCTTCGAGAAGCATCAGCAACGCGCGCTTCAGGGCAGCAAAGCTGCTCTGAAAATTGCAATGCATCGGCTCCGGCAAACAACGGCTTCAAGGGATGCCAAGACCAGAAAACGACTCAGACGCGCTGGTTGACATTGTTGATGTGCTGACCTGATCCACCTTGACGTTGCCTGGTCACCACGGTGTGGTGAGAGCAAAGTGCCAATCGTCTTGCGATGGAAGACCCCAGACAAGACACCCTTTTCAACGACGAAGCACTGACCCTGATCTATCAGCAGCATCGCAACGACTCGCTGCAAAATCTCTGTTTCTGCGATGCCTGCAAAAGGATCCGCACCCAGATCAACCAGCTGAAAGTCGCCGAAATCCGTCACGCTTTAGGCGAAGCCTGCTGAGACCGATATGGACCCCGACGTGCGCCAATTCGTGATTCTGCAATTACTGGTGATCGTAGTGCCGGTAGGGACCCTCTTTGCCATTTGGATCGCGATGCTGGGGCGAGAACGTCGATAACTCGACCTTGATTGACTGAACCAACGTTTCCACCCATCGCCAGACTGATCCTGCCCATAGGGTGAAAGCTGACTGCGCCTGGGTTAAGCGCTAAGCACTTGTGCCGCGTGTGCCGCGAAGCCAGATCAAGGGCCGGCACGTTGACATCACAACCAGCCGCAACGTCTTGCTTGGGATGAACAGACAAATGAAAGCTGAAGCGGTGCACCATTGGAAACTGATTAAGGCCATCACCCTGCCGATCAAGACCCTCAGACTTCTGCCCCAGAGGACTGCTCGGTGCAGGATTTAAGGCAATCACGACGCTCTAACGGATCACGAGCGAGCCGCTGGTCAGCAGAAAAAGCACTGAATCAGGCCTGCAGAAACGACCCAAGCTGAAGGAAAGAGGTACGACTAATCCCGCACCTGGGCCGGACTCGACGCTCAAAACAGAGAACGGAAAGAACGGCCACTGACGGGGTGGAGATCAAATACTTGACGAGAAGAGATCGATACTGCATTAATAGATTAATCGGAGCTCTAAAGGATGCTTACTGGATCTGATCTACTGACCAAAGTCAAGGACTTAGGCGACGTCTCCAAGACAGACCTGGCCACTGCATGTGGCTATGTGTCTGACAAGAAGGATGGTGGCCAGCGCGTCAACTTCACTGCTTTCTACGAAGCCCTCCTCAATGCCAAAGGCATCGACCTTGGCACCGGTTCAGCTGGCATCGGCAAAGGTGGGCGAAAGCTTTCTTATGTCGCCACTGTGCAAGGAAACGGCAATCTTCTGATTGGCAAGGCTTATACTGCAATGCTTGACCTTGAGCCTGGCGACACCTTCGAAATCAAGCTTGGTCGTAAGCAGATCAAACTGATTCCCACTGGCGCCTCAGACGAAGAGGGTGGCGAGGAATAATCCTCCTATCAATTCTGCTCTGCGCTTCTTTTGCTTCCCCCTGTTGACCAATCAACAGGGGGATTTTGATGACTGAGCCCGATCAAGCGGTCCTTGCCTTGTCAGATTGGATCGCCGATTCACGACACCTGGAGGAAGAGCATCATTAACAAAAGGCCGATACTGAGCTCAGATCAGTTTGAGCGAGCCCTTGCTGCCGCAACATTGACAACTGACGAAGAAGCATTGATCGACTTTGTGAGATACACCGGAGTGATCGATGCGTTAATCCTCAGGAAAGGCTTGTCCTTAGCGGCAAAACCACCAGCACTCTGCCTGCTCGCTGATGCATGCGAAAAAGTGGGCAGCGCGATACCTGATCACTATGCAGAGATCATGAGGTGGTCTGCGGCCGTTAGCCCTGACTCCATTGCCTGGAGAGGAAATTTGTTATGCGGTCTCGCCTACAACAGCGATGGCATCGAGCTTTCACCCAATGCAGGCACGACTTTGTATCACACCTACGTTGTTCATCAAGAACTGTTTACGGGCTTAGGCTTTTAATCAGTCGAACACACTAAGCGCGTGCAAACGGCCAAAAGTCATAACCAAGCCTGTTCAGAATGTACGTGTGAGTCGGCTTTCGTCGCCCCCAAGCCAAACAAAGCCGAGCACAGATATCAGTCAGTGCAAAAGGCCATCACTCAATAAAGATATTTCACTAGGCAAGCTCCAGACCAGCCTCGGTACTGAATCTGATTTGCAACAGCTCGCACAATCCTAACCTTATAAGAATCAACTCCTGTGACATATTGATTTCCCAATCTGGAACAACCGATCCATTTATAGCCGGGAGGATCAGTCTTCACAACACATAACCCTGGCCGACTCCCCCTTGGCAATTGACCAATGACATCATTGGCTTGGGTGGGGGTGAATCGGACCAGCCTTTGCTCCAACACATGCTCACCCGTGGATTGAAGAATGACTGAATCGCCTATGGCAAAGCACTGAGCAGGGAAACTGGGCTCCACTTGTGCTTTTGCTGTTAACAAAAATGAGAGGCTGATCAACCCTGCCGAAGCGAGTGAACCCAACAGTTTCATGCCACCACGGACCACACCATGATTTGAACATAGAGCTGCCAAGCCCTGAGCGCAGAGGTCCAAGTGCAGAGGTCCAAGTGCAGAGATCCAAGTGCAGACTGACGCGCTGGGAAAACTGGGATGAAGGACAAGCCATGCAGCCCTAAGCAGCCATCGATCCTCCGCAGTGCGATTCCACTCAGTAGGGGCCATGACGTTGTGGACAGAACTGCGCAGCCTTGACTGGAACCAAACCGATCCTTAGTGGTGAACACAAAGCGGGAAAACAAGCGGAGACTGGTCAGAAGAGCACCAGCGCTGGGACTTGACAGATCCCTGGGCGGCTCCTGAATAGAACCGGCCAAAGGGTTGAACCAAATGTTGGATCAGAAGCTTGAGCGCCTATTTCAGGAAGCCGAAGAGCATCTGCGTAATCAAAGCTGCCGTTCGCGGTATGAGCGTTCCGTCATTCGATTGCCAGATAGCCGTCGCGGCATCTGGTTCGGAGACGACAAGCGAGCTGCCTGATCCACGCACCACAGCAAAGAACTCGTGAACAAGCTGGCCGTGATGGACAACATGTTCACGAGTGCTTGTCGCTTGAGCTTCAGAAGCTCAGATAAAGGCCGGGTCCACGACCATCACCAAAGAGACTCAAGCCAGCTCCGGGAGAGATATAGCGGCGCTCATAGCGATAGCGAGGGGCATAGCCATGGCGACGCAGAGACCGGTTATGGCGCTCCAGCCGTCGGATTTGACGTTGCTGACGGCGCAGCTGTTGCCTGTATTGAGACTTAGAAGCGGCTTCAGCGGGAGGGGAGAGCAAGGCCGTCGTACCGGTGCCCATGATCAGCCCTGCGGCTGTGATAGCTGCGATTGATTGGATAGACATGGTTCTGATGAATTGGATGAAGAGGAGGTCATCCCTCCGATGGCTTCACCCTCTCCACCGATGTGGTGAGAACGACCCCACAGGACTGGTGAAGTCCTGGTGAATCAAACATCAAGTTGAAACTGCTTTCAGCTTGACGGAAGACGACTGGGCAAGTGATCGCGTATTGAGCAGAGAACAAGCTTCGGCTCTGTCACAAGACAAAGCCGAATCCCTCGCTAGAGGAATTCGGCTGCATCAAGCAACGAAACCCACAGATGGTGAATGGCGACGTTTCCACCCACACCCAGAGCCGCAATGAACATGGCAAAGCAAAACAGCTGAGCATGTTCTGCCTCGTTAGCAGGCGCCCAGACGTCAGGCTCAGCAAGACGTTTCAACCAAGACCAACCTGGGAGAGAATCCCCTGGCCCGTCAGAAGCTCAGTACTGAGACCAATGATGAAACCCATCATGGCGAGGCGTCCGTTCCACTGCTCAGCAAAGGCAGAAAAGCCGAAATTCGAATCGCTCATCAAAAACGAAGAAACTTGAACCTTTGTAACAGATCGTTGCGCCTCGGCGCGTAGCAAATGCGCTCTTAGGCTCACCTTGCTCTGGCAGCCACCCAACCAGATGAGCAGATCAGATCAAGCCAAGGGCGGCCCAGCACAACGAGCAGCCTTAGCCGGAGTTCGCAATCAGCCATTGCGGCTCGTTAGACCAGTGGTCAAGGCCTTGATCAAGTGAGACGCGGTGACACGAGACAAGAAAAAGCAGGCTCTTGAGGAGATGATCCGCAGAGCAGCCGAAAACCTCAACCTGAGCGAAGAAGAAGCGCGTGCTCACATCAACGAGCAGTTCAGGAAGCTCAAAGGCGAGTGAGCAACGCGTGGAGATGCAGCGATGCAGCTCGATCAGCTAGTGAACCCGACCTTGATCCAGCTCCCTCAACGCCTCATACGCAGCCCACAGCCCCGTCTGAAAGCTGCAGCTATGGCTCTTGTCGCACACTCGATATCTGCCAAGGCCTAGAGCATCGATCGTGGAGCCCTTGGACGTGCAGCAGATTCGACTCACAAAAGCCATGTTTGACCTGATTCAGGTTTGAGATGGTCTATCGCGAGGAGAAGACCCAACTCAAACGACCGTTACCCATCTAAATTTACCTATCCAAGGGTATAAAAAGCCGCATACACGCTTGGATGGGACGCGGCAACAAATCCCTTAAAATCGTGCAAGACGAGGCGCCCAATCACATCGAGAAGATATTGGCGACTCCCATGCGCAAGAACAACACCGATATCACTGGTATCAACTGATGCCTGACCAAAACAGGATTGCCGCAACACCTGTTTACTGCAGGATCGTTTTCAAACAGCTAGTACAGTCGTCACTCACAAGGTGGGGGGTTAAGCCATTGCAAGCGAGTCAAGACTTCGGATCGAGCTGGTATGACTTCCGAGGCAATTCAGTGACCTTGTGAGGACCGTACTCTCTGATGGCCTGCAAATAGCTTGGATCAGCAGCCAAGTTATCAGCAAACTTGTCGTTGACAGCCAACTGATCATACCAGTGAAACAATCTCTCCTTAAATTCCTCCTCAGAGTATGAGCGGAGACCTTTTTTGACTTGCATGTGTAGAGCATGATTCTTTTTCTTCACACCTTCGTAGGCCTGTTTATCTGGAAGGTGCGTCATTCTGTACTGCCCTTTATACAAGAACGGAAGCCTCAGAACATGTTTCACCAGTTTCCAATGTTTATTTACAGCGGTCTTAGATTCACTAAGATCCCAGCCAGAAGATTCAATCTCAGCCATCATCAACTGGAAGCAGATCCTGGTTGCTGTATTTCGACTGACAGTTGCTGAGTGGTGAGCAACCTTAAAGACCCCGTTCCTTCCCATGTGCGGCAGGATCTCGAGTCGTGTGGTTGCACCCAGTGGAGGGCAGCTGATTGTTGCGAAATAGAGACTACGCGGAAATGCAGCAACCTTTTTAGGGAGAGGCTGCCCCCCTTCCAGTTGAAAGGCTTGTGTCACACGAGGCCCTCCAATCTGAAGCCTATGAATGGTTTGCCCATCCTTATCAAACGCTTGCCTTGAAACCACCCTTCCTTCAAGGGTGATGAAGTTTCCGGCGAATCGCTGAAACCAATCAGTCGCACCTGGGATCTCTGTAATGAGCGGGCAAGGGCTCTGGATCTCCTGAGGGGTGTCCGTAGCGGTGCTGTCCATTGCATCACCCTATGCAGGCGAAGCTGTTCTGCCCTTGGCCACAGCTCGGCAATGGCCAAGACTGGCTCAGCATCAAACCGACAGAGGGCTGCGGTGATGAGCGATCGGGTCTGGGACCTGCAGGAACACCTCCAAGCCAATGGCCTGGCAGGGCCAACACCTGGGCTTGAACCTGGCAACAAAGCGGCCCTGAAGCGCACCAGACAACCAGACAACTCTGAGCCACACCTTCAGGCCAAAGCAGCAGTGACAAGGATCACAGCTGTCAATGAGCAAGGTCATCGCCTTGACCGGTGAATGCCGAGATGGTGTGTGCATCGGAGGGATACCTCCACCACCACCCAAAAATCATGACCACCTCCCTCGTCACCAAAACCACTGAAACCGTCCAAGAGCTTGAAGCAACCGAGCAGGAGCTTCAGCTCGAAGAGCTTGAAGCCATTCATGGCGGACGGGCATTCACTCGCGTCTTCCAGTCAGGTCTGTGAATCGTTGATTTCGAGATCAACGCAAGAGTTCCAACAGTTCAGATGCTCTGATCAGCCCATGCCCCCCTCCTGAGTCGAGCAGGGGGGCTATCGCAGGTTTGCCATCTTGTCGACACTGGAGCCAATCACCTCAACAACAAAGGCCTCCAAACCGTCATCATCGACGCCAGAGTTGAGCCTGAACAGGAATGCATTGACCCACGCCGTTTCCTTGTTGTTTGTTTCATGGCCACGGTCTACAAATCCAGGCTTCTGCCTGAAGAGATACAGAAGGATATCCAACACATTCTGCGGCGAAAGATTCTCAGGGTCGATCGAGGGTAGAGATTCCCGGACATCCAGAAATGAGATGGAGGCGGTGTAGTCGAAATCCTCTGGAACCACGGAGAGATCTTTTGTGAGTGATAGAGGGATCGTAGCGGTAGGCCAAAGTTCGAACGAGTACTGAGATCCTGCTTGCAGCCTTGAGGGAAAAGGTGCTTCAACTCTGAAGCCAAAATGCACACCAAGACGACAATGACGAGGTGTCAAAACCAGTCTCTGGTCCGGTTCCTTCACCGCTAACTGTTCGGCTTTCACCCCCCAGGATCCAATGACCACTCCTACCATCAAGGAACGTTGGCCCCCCAAAAGGACGCAGTTCGACCTTAAACAAGCAACGGGGTTTGAGGCGCTGAAAGTCGTTGCCATGAACACCCTTCTCATGATCAAAGAGAAAGAGCTGAAGGCTCGTCGCCTTCATCGAGCTCAGCTTTACTTTACCGCCCATCCAGAGGGTATTGATTACAAATCAGCCCACCTATCACCGGCAAAGCTTGCGTCCCTAGCAAAGTGAACCATTGGCTTCATTCAAAGAGAAGTTACCCCGCTAAAAGCGGGGTTTTGATTAATGTCTAAGGTCCAATTGGAACTCAGCCAAAACCAATCTGCATGAAATCATGCAGGCATGTCCATCTCTCGCTTTCCATCTCTCATCGGTGAGTGGCCGGCGGAGGCTTTTCTATTGAGACGAGCTGACGCAAAGCATCCCTCTTTAAATCTGATGTGGGTTGAGTTGACCAGTTGTCTGCACGGCATCCCATAGAGGAACAGCAAAAAGCTCGACAGACATTCCGCATCCCTTCTCAGCCGGCCCAGATCTGCATGGTCAATCAGAGGAAGACGATCACCGCGATGATTGGCCAAATTGAGCTCATCGCTGAGAGAGAACATCCGACGTCGCACACCGAGGGGGGCAAAGGCACCCTGCGTGGTCACCCGCTCAGGTAGGAGCTGAATGGCATGAATCGCGGCAATCCTTCCTCCGATGACAGTCTCCGAGAGGGCAGGAGGAGAAGGAGGGCGCCCCTGAGGTCTGGATTTGCAGGCCATTCGCCGCTCTGAGAATCGACCTAATCCGTGATCAACACCACAGAACGAAGCGTGAGTGCAATTAACGACATTGCGATCAAGAGGATCGTCAGCCGAGCCAGTCCAAACCGCTGTCCACCATCCGGCGCCTGGATCTTTTGGGCAATCTGCCAGACCATTAAACCAATGCCACTGGCCTCAATCACCAGCAATAGCGGCCGGTTGTGGAGCAGATTTGGACGTCATTTCGCCCAGCCTTCGTCAGCCTTCACCACCAGGTGATGGGTTGGCCAAGCATGTCCATAGCGGTCTAAGGGTGCCCAAGCGGTGTGCCCCAGTACAGGATCGATCCAACGCATGGGCCGAGATCCACGAACAGCACCACTCTGACGTCAGGGCGAGCACCGACCTGAACCAGACATGCGTGATTCAGCATGAGGGTGGCTGGGTTCACTGTTTCTTGTTCTTGCCATTGATCAGAGAGTTGGTTTAGTGGAGCAGCTTCTGCAGAGGTATGGCCCGCGTTTTGAAGGACTCCTGGATTCCTCTGTCGATTGCAACCCTTTCGCTAACAGCCTTGGTCTGGCTTGAACTGACTGCGTCGTGATCGCTTGAGCAGGTTGGCATCAACCTGGCCTACTGCGCATCGGTGATGGGGCCAAGTGATGTCATCGATCGGAGGCGTGGGAATCAATCTGGCCATTCAAGATGCCATCGCAACAGCGAACCTGCTGACGGAACCACTCAAAAAAGGATGCATCAACACCCATGCGCTCGCGCAGGTGCAATCTCAACGCCAAGAGGCAGTGCGCTCCATCCAGACCGATCAGAGCCTGATCCAGAACCGCATCATCAAGCGAGCGATGCGTGGTGATCAGCCCTTGCGTTTGCGGATGATCTTGAGGCTTCTGCTGCGACGTCCTGGTGTTCGTGATTGTCCTGCACGCATGCTCGCTTTCGGCAAACATCCAAAGAGGATTTCAACGAAACTGATTGTGGCCCATCCCTCGACCTGATCACAAACTTTTCAGCGTGGCACTATCAGTTCGGATCGACAAGCGCCAAGAGATTTTTTTTGGGTAGTTCATTGTTCGATTGCTCATACCTAGACAAGTTTTCAGAGCGGCAGGAGGGTGACAGAGAGGAGGCCTGATGAATGGAACGCAAAGAGCACTGACGGTTCCGAGCAAAAGCAGAAATGAGACAACTTATAGGCTGAATATTGAATATTATTTATGATGCACGTTTTTCGCTTGGCAGTTGCCACACTGTACCCACAGGCTCTTAACTTGCCCGCAAAGATCACCATGATACCGCCTATAAGAACTCTTATAATTGGCCTGCTGTGCCTCTCGCTTGCCATAGCGACGCGGTTGGTTCTGTCACCTGTTCAGCAAATCGAAGCGACTGTAGATCTCCAGACCTGGATTTTTTATGGCTCTACTTCGGAACACATCCACGCAATAACCGCTTGTATTTTTCTCGTTCTCTCTACTTGCGCCATTATCGCCAAGAAGACATCCAAAGCCCATCGACTGTTTGGCAAGCTTGCAATTACCACATTACTTATTACATGTGTTTCCGCAGCTGTTCTTTTGGGCTACTTAGCAATTCAGAGCTCTGGCAATATGTTCAATTCAATTGTGGCAAGAAACGAAAATATGGCAATCTTCTTGATGCTTTTGTCAACTGGAATTTACGGAGGCCTGGCTGGCTACAGATGGACAGCATTCAGCCAAAGCAAGCATGACATTGACGTGGCCTTTGGCTTCATGGCAATCACTATTTCTTTACTAGGAATTGCGATGGCCCCACTGGTCGCCTTCATCAATCCGTTGAACACAACGAACGACACTGGCTTCCCCCTGACTCCTTTCATGGCAGGTTTTCTATTAATTAGCCAATCCGTTTTAATGCTTTCATTTGGCATCGACGATCTACATTCTTTTCATTCTGGCCAGATCTCTTATCAACAAAGGATTGCTAAGCATGTGTACCGAGTAATGACAGCCGCAGGAGCTGCGGTAACAGCCGTCTTCATCGTTCACCTGGGGCCTGCATTCGCAGATAACGATCAATTATTGTGGGCATTGTACATCATCCCACCCACCATTTTCGCCTTACTGACTTCATTCATATTATCGAAGCACCGGCTCTCCAAAGAATGATTTAGCACGTTCTACTTTGAGCAAGCTATTCCAATTTAGCTTCGTCAACCGAGCGAAAGCGGATGACAATAATTTTCCAGAAACAGAAGCCAGGTTCGTTGTATTCACACCAAGAATCACAAGCAGTCTCAAGAGGAACACAGGGTGGCTGAGCACTTCACCAGATCGTCACCACAACTTGCCGACAACCGCACCACAGCAGTGCGGTTGAACTCACCAGAACGACTGTGACCTTGAAGGAGTCGAGGGAGCAACAGCCCACACACCACTCACCTCTCTCACTTCAAAACCATGACTGAACTCAACACGCAAGCCCAAATCATCGAGCTCACTGACGATCTGATTAAAAACATTTCTGGAGGTCTTGACGTGATGGAACCAGAGCCGGGGGAGATCCCTCTGGATGACAGCTGGTATTACAAGAGACAAGTAGCCCGCTCTTAATCTCGCTACCCCGCCACCCGCGGGTTTTTTGTTGCTTGTGTCGGCGTGTCAGCGCCGAGGGGATGGGCCGAACTCGCCGATAACGATGCTAAAAAGGCCGCCTGGTGCCTCCTCCCCCGCGAAAGCCAGCAAAATCAGATCTGCTGCATCGAGCGAGGCGGAGTATGATCTTTTGAATGAACTAAAATAACTATAGGTCCTTGTTTAACACCTTGCCTCGAGCCAATACGATGAAAAATTCATTCATTCTCTTTCTGCTTTTAATTGGAGCAAATGCTGCAGCACTTGCTTCCTCCAATGCGGTAGAGACTGGGTTTGCAATGCCATCGCTATCGCCCACAGACGGTGGAGACAAGCAAAGCAATATTTCATGCGTTTATTACAACAAAAGGCTGCTCTGCGATGTTCATGATCATGCTTGGAAGGATTGGGGCATGGGTCAGCAGTGGGGTTCAATCGGAACTAGATTTATGCTTCCTCAGCAGGGCCCGGCACAAGCAATAAGAAGCTCTGATGCGATCACTGGAGGCAATATTTTGAATTACGGAACGCGCATTGAATTCGGTTCAATCACTTGTAAATCCGAGAGAATTGGCCTTACTTGTACCAACACAACTGGGGGCATGATGCACTTAAACCGTGATTTTTATATACTGAACAAGCCAACAAGTTCGATACCAAAATGAGCCCTTGGCGATCACTATATTATAGCAAATAAAACCATTAATGCCGGAATGACATTACCAGTGAAGCTGATGCTTTCAATCTTGTCTATTACCGAGATCGTTTAATCAGGATGCGCAGAGAGGGGAGGAATGCGACTCTCCAGACCATTGCCCTCAGTTGTTTTTACGAGGGGAATGTGATTGAACTCAATCCAACTTTGCTGACCCTAATAAACTTTACCTGGTTGATGTAGCGAAGCAAGTCAATCGACAGGCGGGACATCAGAACAGCAAGGCGAAATTTCGCGATTGCTTGTCATCACGTATAAATAAATTCTTGGTGAAAGCTTCATGAGAGAAGACTGAGAGATTGATCATTTTTTCCACATCAACTGTTGATAACTAGGCTGCATTGTGGAGATTTAGGTGAATTCGGGGCAAAGGAGCCTCACCCGATTGAGGTCTCTTTGACCTTGTGGCAGCTCTATGTATTACTCCGCGCGGAATAGGAGTCGACTGGCAAGTCTAAACAACGGAGTTCGACCAATCGATCACAAACCAATGAATGCGGAGTCGACAGTGCTCAGCCCCTGCTCGATGCATCCATCAGCTCTGCCGTGCGCAATTAACGCTTTACAGACCCAACAAATAAGAAAACTAGTACTTAGGAAGCATGCGGAAAGTAGCACAACTTTTAGGGGCACGAACAGACCAGCTCCGCATCATGCGCGGACTGAGGGCTGATGATGAAGGACGGTATCATGAATTCAGCTGTGTCTACTTGAATTTATTAATATGTGGATTCCACTGGTGAAAAGAAATAACCAGTATTCAACCTGGAAACGTTCATCCTTGTCTGCTGTAGCAATGAGACATACATTTCGGACCATCATTTCAATTGTAATGACAGGAACGGTCTCAAGTTGTGCAAATATTAAGGCCATTTACTCGCCTGCAGTCGGACCAATGAGTAACGATATGGCAGCTGCATTAAAAGATTCAAATCCATTGATCATTATTCCAGGTATTGGCGGATCAAAACTGATAGATCTTAAAAATGGAAAGGTGGCTTGGGGAGATCTTGGTTTTAATGCATACTGGCCATCCACAGAAAAAGACAACAAATTACTAGCCCTACCTTTGCGGCCTGGAGTGGATCCTTCTCAACAAGAAATCAACAGAATTGGGGCAAAGTCAGTACTCGATACCGTTAAACTTAATTTCCTGCCATTTAAATCACAATCAATCGATATCGATATTTATCGCACCCTCTTTAAATCATTGGTAACGGCTGGATATGTTCCAGAAACTATTAATGCAGAAAACTCTCATAGGCTGTCGCCATCAAGAAAACCTATTTATCAATTTTCATATGATTGGCGAAAGTCAAATGCATACAATGCTCAAAAGCTTAATGAATACATTGAGACCTTGTCGACACAAGGGTCATTACAAGCTCAACAACAAAAACCACTTAAATTTGATCTTGTTTGCCATTCAATGGGGTGCCTTGTTGCACGCTACTATCTGCGATATGGCGGTCAAGGATTAGGTACACGCCAAATGCCACCGAATCTCGACTGGCGTGGTGGTAAAAAAGTGGAAAACATAATCATGGTCGCCCCACCGAACAAAGGTTCACTTGACACTTTGTTCGATTTAATTGAAGGCTTTCATCCCACACGATTCAAAATTTTAAAATATCCTGCTGCTGTTATTGGGACCATGCCTTCTATGTACGAGCTTATGCCAAGGCCTGATATTGCCAGAGCAAAAAACCAATATGGAGAAACTATTGATTTAATGAATCCTCAACTATGGCAAACAATGAAATGGGGGCTTCTAGATCCAGAGCAGGAGAGGATCCTCAAACAAATAGCTCCCGGATATCAATCAGGCTCCCAGAGATATGAATATGCAATGTCAATGCAGTCAAAGCTACTGAATGATGCTCAGCTCTTTCATTCACGCCTTGACATTAAATCATCGCCACCGAAAGATCTCAATTTCTGGCTTTTTGCTGGTGTCGGTGCACTAACTGATTCCCAAATCACAGTCAATACAACCACTCGTAAGTGGACCAAAAAAAGTACGGAAGCAGGGGACGGTGCTGTGACTCGTCCCAGCGCCTATGCAATGACCGATGCAACTTCTGCGGAAGAAGGAACGATTATCGACTGGAGTAACGCTACATTTCTGTACTCAGATCATATGGGATTGGTCCAGAGCAACGCATTTCTAGTCAATTTCTATTACACACTTTTTTGGCGGAAATATTTATCGACTAAATCAGGGAATCGAGATTTATATACTGAGAAAGAAGACTTCAACGGGCAGTGAGGTTGGCGGGCGTGAAACGGACATCGCGTGCCCAACGAACAAGGGATTGCCTCTACGTGACACCATCTGAGCAGAGATAATGCAAGATCTGAGACACACTGCTGCAGTTGGCTAGTGGATTAACAGCAGGGGTAAAAATCTCCTATGACGAGGCATTCGATACAAGAATTTCAGCTTATCTTGAAGTTCGATTTGGTGGCCCAAGTACAACAGCAGCGACGAAGAAAAAGTGGAAGGATCCAACAATTAATGCGTTAACAACATCACCCAAGCAAAGGGATGTCAGGGCACATGACTTTTTAGACCCAATACGGAAATCATGCAAGCTCATGGTAAGTGCATACAAACTATCTTTGGACAACAATGTCTTACACTTTGCCAACTCGTCACCATCATTGTACTGCAGGTGCATTCCGACACGTCAATTTTTGACAAGTGATACCCCCCGGGCGGGGTAAGACTGACTTCGCCAAGAGTTACTGGCTGTAAGCGGAATCAGCTTTGCCCATTCACCATTTGGCATCACACTCGTATGTGCCCTTTCTGTAGCTATAAACGTCCCTTTCAAAGCTCACTCTCTCTTTAGACCAAGTAGGAGCCTGAGAAAAAGTGATGCCAGAGGATGGTGAGGTCCAATTACGGACACTCGCGCCAGGGGAACGAACCATGCTCGTTTTGTTCCCGTTGGGAAAAGTCAGAACAAGGAAATCAGACAATGGGTTACGTAGATCATCCTCGTTTGGCGCAGCTTCTTTGATGCTCAATCTTCCCAACACATCGCAATTCAATTCAACCACCTTAAGCTCTTTTGCTCTAGACTCAAGCCCTGCGGCAACTAGACTAAAAGCAGTAATTGCAGTGAATAAGTGAAACAGTTTAAAATCTTTCATTGTTGAATAATAGATTTTAGCAATTTAGCATTGTCTGCTTAATTGGATAAGTACTTGGGTCGCCGTGTCGAAGCATTTCATTCAGCTCAGGCGGTAGCCGGTAAGGCTCATGCCCCAGGGCAATAAAAACCGCGCACTAGGTGGGGCGTGATTGGCATGCGGTTGTTTATCGGGAACGATCGGGAATACTTAATCCCACTGACATCCACAAGAAAACAGCATCCTGTCTCGTAGTAATATAAGGTGAAGCTTACGCTAATTGCCATGAAGTACAAACTATTACTTTCTCTTTTGCTGATCGGATCCGCAAAAGTTTCTGCAGCCGTTTATACCACCAAGCCTGGATCCAAGTTTCACACTGAACCAAATGGTGAAAGGATCAATATTGGAGCTGAAATGATTGAGACACCAGCTCTTGAAAAAAAAGATGATTGGTGCTTTTTTAAGCTCCGAGACGGCAGAGGAGCTGCTATAAATCCACCAGCGGGATGGACTCTTTGTAGCAATTTGGACAAGTTTGTTGGAAATTGAGCATGCTCTATTAATGTTCATGATGGCTTCACAATGACCCCTACTTTTCCCTTGCGGGTTTTGCATTGAACTATCTAGCTAGGTCTAGATGCATCAGGGAGCGCAAATAAAAATGCCCACCAGCAAAGAAGCTAGTGAGCGACTTAGAAATTCAATGGAGCCAAGGAGACTCGAACTCCTGACCCCCTGCATGCCATGCAGGTGCTCTACCAGCTGAGCTATGGCCCCATGGTCGTTGGCTGCGCCCTTGAGCACGTCCATCGACGTGAGGAAGCTTACACCGGCAGGGTGCGTACTCCGTCAGGCATCAAACCTGCCGCCAAACGGCAACAAGCTTGCCCTGAACCTGCACCTGGTCAGCGGGGAGCTCAATCGGCTCATAGGCAGGATTGGCGGCTTCCAGTCGCACAGTGCCCCGACTGCGATGGAAGTGTTTCAGCGTGGTGCCACTACCTGGAACCAAGGCACTCACGATCGTTCCCTCCCGCAGCCGAGACGCCTCAACAACTGGCTCCATCAGCACCACATCACCATCGGCGATGTGGGCATCCACCATCGAATCACCATTCACCGTGAGGGCAAACAGTCCCTGCGTCTCCAACACAGGAACCAAATCGAGGCGCTCCTGTACATCATCAAAGGCCTCCACCAAACCACCTGCTGCCACAGCACCGAGCACCGGGATACCAGACGCCAGTCCCCCCAGGAGCTGAAGGGTGCGGGCCTGGCCCTCCTGCCAAGTGATCCAACCTTTCTGCTGCAGATGACGCAAGCGACTCTGCACCGGCGCAGGCGAACGCAAGCCCATCGCCTGCATCATCTGGCGTATGGAAGGGCTGTGGTGATTGACACCGATGTAGTCAGACAGCCAGTCGTACAGCTCTTGCTGCGCGGGAGTAAGGGGCTCAGGGGTTCCAGCAGGCACCTACGAAGGTCCGATCGGTCAATACATTTGTACCGGTGCATCGCCAGGATTGCAAGGCCGAGCTGGCAATTCTGGTGATGCCAGCGACGACAAAAAACCGAGGCTGCGCTCACACACCAGGGGCCACTCAGCATCGGCGGTGATCGCGTGACTACTGCGCTCGAGCCAAACCAGCTGTTTCGATGAGGCCCCAGCCTGGTCAATCAGTCGCCGCACACCACGCTCAGTCACCACGTTGTCGCGCCGACTGGCGATCACCAGCATTGGCTGATGGACTGCAGTCAATTGTCGACGCACCTGAGCGATCAAACGCAGCACCAAACTGCTACAGATCACTGGATAGCGGTCATACGACCAAAGCCGATCGACCGTGGTGGGGTCTGCGTAGTCGCAGGGGGGCTTGGCCACTGTCTTCACCAGTCGGGTCAGCAGTGGAGCAAAAAAGCGCCGCACGTCTCGACTGCCGATCGGCGGTGAATACAGCATCAACCCACGAATTTCAGGGAAGCGCAGCGCAGCTTGCAGCGCCAGGATCGATCCCATCGAAAGCCCTCCCAGCACCACCTGCTGCCCACGGGCCAGCTGGGAACGCAGTACCCCATCCACCTGATCGACCCACTGCTGCGGATGGACCGGCAGCAGGTCATTCAATTGCGTGCCATGGCCAACAAGTAGGGGCACCTCGACCGCGTAGCCCTTGGCATGCAGCGCAGTGGCGAGCAATGCCATCTCCGCAGGGGACCCGGTGAATCCATGCAGAAGAATCACGGTGACTGATCCACCTGCCAACGAGATTGGAGCCGGGCTGGCCTCAAAAACACTTGCCATCTCCTCGTCTCCAGGGCGAACAGATCTGATCCATCCGTGCAGCGTGGCAACAAGCTGCACGGATCAACACGCAAGCCATCAAAAGCTCATTTCCAGAAACTTCACCAGAGCCGGGTCAGAATCCTTTTGCGGAAGGTCGATGGCTGGAAAGAGAGACATTGTCGACACCTTGCGTCGACTTCCGGGGCTGCTGAAACTGACCGGATGATGGGGCTGCATGCGCTTGGGAATTGGGCACAGCAACAGCATTAAACGCCAAAGACCAACGCTCCCCATCACCACGGAAAGGCATCACAGAATGGGGCTGCCAGGCAGGGAAAACATAGAAGTCGCCTGGAACGGGCAGTACGTAATGCGACATGCCAGTGCGGAATGACTGCACATGCCACTCTTCAGGCCCATGAAAACAAAGCTGGCCGTCAAAGCTGTTGGCGGTGATCTGTGGAGGCACAGCCAGAAAAATCACACCCGAGAAACTGCCCCCATGGGTGTGGGTGGGGTTGTAATCGCCAGCCTTTTGACAGTTGAGCCACAGATCAATGGGCTTGAGCTCGTAACGACCAGGAATCCAGGGGCCCCTCCCCTGGGGAGGCTGGCGGTCCATGACATGGCGGATCCAACGATCACAGGAAGGGAGCAGATGCTCAACCATCAACGCCTGTACACCAGGCTGATCCGGTCTTAATTCGCGCTGTTGACTGAGCTGCCCAGCCAACTTGACGGACGCATCGGCACTCCCTTCTGGATTCTCCAGAACGGACTGACTGACGCTAAGAAGCGTCTTCAGAAGTGAATCCGGTAACTGGCCCTTGAGGATCGAGCGCGGGAAAAGATCCAGAACCTCCACGGGCAGCGAGTCAATCAACCATCATCGTGCCATTGATCGAGCCAATCGCTTGGTTCATCAGGAGCGAAAACTCCGACCCAAGCGAGCGTGCCAGTGAAGGCTTACAACCCCCCCATCAATGCTGCCAAGAGAGCTTGCTGGGCATGCAAACGATTCTCAGCCTGATCAAAGATTCGGCTGGCACTTCCCTCCATCACCCCGGCACTGATCTCCTCGCCACGATGGGCAGGCAGGCAATGCAACACGATGGCGTCTGGTTCAGCTTCTGCCACCAAGGCTTCATCGAGGCAAAAGCCCTTAAAGGCCTGTTCGCGCTCGGCCTGCTCCTGCTCCTGGCCCATGGATGCCCAGACATCGGTGTACAGCGCCTGGGCACCCTTGACTGCAGCCACTGGGTCACTCGTCACCGTGATCTCCGCACCAGCGACAGCAAGAGCCCGTGCCTGATCAAGGACTCCTGGCAGCGGCTCGAAGCCTTCAGGGCAGCCAATCCGCACATTCACACCCAGCAAAGCGCCGCAGATCATCAGCGAGTGGGCCACATTGTTGCCGTCACCCACGTAGGCCAAGGTCTGCCCCTGCAGCTCCCCGAAGGCCTCCTGCATCGTCAAATAATCAGCCAGGGCCTGGCAAGGATGCTCCAAATCGGTGAGGGCATTGATCACCGGGATCGACGCCCAGTGGGCGTAGTCGACCAACTCTTGCTGGGCGAAGGTGCGGATCGCCAGGGCATCACAAAAACGACTTAACACCCTTGCGGTGTCTTCCAAAGGCTCGCCGCGACCGAGCTGGGTCACCTGAGGATTGAGGTCAACGGTCTGGCCGCCAAGCCGGGCCATTGCCACCTGGAAACTGACACGGGTACGGGTGGAGGCCTTGGTGAAGATCAGGCCCAGAACCCTGTTACCCAAGTCGATCCGACGATCGCCCGACTTCAACTGCTGGGCCAACTGCAGCAACGCGGCGGCCTGTTCGGCACTGACATCCTCTGACGACAGGAAATCTCGGCCGCTCAGAGGCGAGAGAACGGAAGCGACCCCCTGAGTGGCGGTGACCATGGATGTCTTCTAAAGGAACTTTATCGGGGATCAGCCCCCCTCTCGTCAAGGGGATGGGGATCACCAGAGACGAATCAGGAGGCACGGATACGTTGACAAACAGAGTGTGCGCCACCGAAATCACCTTGGTGAGCTGAGAAGCGCAAGCCGTGTTGCCGTACTTCAGAGCGCGCTCCAAGCCATCGCCAAGCTCGGAACAGCGGGTCTTCTCAGTGGTGACTGGCACAGAGTGCTGCGAGTGGAGAGTTGATGGTGGCCGCGCCAAAACGGCCTCGACAGACCGACACGCTGCCAACAAAAAAGCGGACCCGAAGGATCCGCCTGAATGGGTTGTCTCAATGGGTTGTGTCCGCTCAAGCTGTAACCGCTTGATGCAGCATCAACTCGGCATCACGCTTGCGGCGAGCATCTCCTTGAGCTCATCGCCTTCGATCACCTCCTTCTCAAGGATCTTCTGAGAGATAGTCTCCAGGAGAGCCATGTTGTGGCGCAAGATGCCAAGGGCCTGTTCATGGGCTCGATCAACCAGACCGCGCACTTCCCGATCAATGGCCTGAGCGGTGGCGTCACTGACGGTGCGACGGGGATTGTTGCCACCGCCAAGGAAGCGCCCACCGCCCTGTTTGTCATAGGCCAAGGGGCCGAGGGTGTCGCTCATGCCGTAGGTGCCCACCATCTGCTCAGCGATGTCGGTGGCGCGCTGCAGGTCGTTGGCAGCACCAGTGGTGATTTTGTCGAAGACGATCTCTTCGGCAGAACGACCGCCGAGCAGGGTGGCAATCTGACCTTCAAGGTCTTCGCGTGAATTGAGGAAGCGTTCCTCTGTGGGCAGCTGCAGGGTGTAGCCCAGAGCACTCATGCCTCGCGGAACGATCGAGATCTTGGCCACCTTGCTGCCACCGGGCATCAGGTGGCCCACGATGGCGTGACCGACTTCGTGATAGGCCACAACCTTCTTCTCATCGTCCTGGAGGACGCGACTCTTTTTCTCCAAGCCAGCCACGACCCGCTCGATTGCCTCACCCAGATCCTGCTGTTCCACTTTGGTGCGCTTGGCACGGGCAGCAAGCAGAGCTGCTTCATTGACCAAATTGGCAAGGTCGGCGCCGGCGAAACCACTCGTGGCTTGCGCGATGAGGTCGAGATCGACACCATCAGCCAGCTTCACCTTGTTGGCATAGATCTCGAGAATGGTCTTACGACCAGAGAGATCAGGACGATCCACCAGCACCTGACGGTCGAAGCGACCAGGACGCAGCAATGCGGCATCGAGAACCTCGGGCTGGTTCGTGGCTGCTAGCACAATCACCGGCTTGTCTTTGGACGCGAAACCGTCCATCTCAGTCAGTAGCTGGTTGAGGGTTTGCTCCCGTTCGTCATTCCCCCCAACCACACCCATCGAACCCGAACGGCTCTTGCCGATGGCATCGAGTTCGTCGATAAAGATGATGCAGGGGGCATTCTTTTTGGCTTGTTCGAACAAGTCCCGCACCCTGGCGGCACCGGCACCAACGAACAGTTCAACGAACTCCGAGCCGCTGATGATGAAGAAGGGCACACCCGCCTCTCCAGCCACAGCCTTGGAGAGCAGGGTCTTACCGGTGCCCGGAGGCCCAACCAACAGCACACCCTTGGGAATGCGCGCACCGATTTCGGCGTAGCGCTCGGGGGTCTTGAGGAAGTCAACGATCTCTGTGAGTTCGTCTTTCGCTTCATCCACACCAGCAACGTCGTCGAAGGTGATGCGCGACTGCTCGTCAGGGACGTAAACCTTGGCCTTGCTCTTGGTGAAGTTGAGGGCGCCCTGAGCACCACCGGCACCCATCGAGCGACGCGCGAAAAACTGCAACACCAGGATGAAGATCAGGGGGGGGACCACCCAGCTGAGAATCGTGGTGAAAATATTGGGCTTCTTGGGAGGGGCAGCGGCAAACTCAACGCCCTTGTCCTCCAGGCGCTGTGGCAGATCCATATCGAAGATCGGTGTGGTCGCCAGCACAGCGGGTGCACCCTCCTCCGGAGCACTGAGCTCATAGCGGATCTGATCCTGAGTAATGAAGGCCCGTTTCACGGCCCCGTCATTCACTTGATCAATAAAGAGTGAATAGGGCACTCGCGGCACCTGCTGCATCCCCTGATTGGGAACGAAGCTGCTGATCAACAACAAGACACCAAACCCGATCAATACCAGGTTGATGATCCCGAATCGCCTATTTGGCTGATTGTCGTCCTCGCGAATCGGCATGGCGTCAGATCCGAGTTGAGCGTCCAAACTAAAGCGAGCTTTTGGCTGCTGGTTGGCTGCACAGGGTGGAGAACCGAACGTTCGGGCTGAGTCGCTTCAGCTGACAACGCACTGGCGCAGCCCCTGGGGCATCACCGCCTGGCGCAACCGCACGGGCATCTGTAGCAGCCGGCGTCTACGCAAAGGCCATGGCCCCCTAACCCGTGGCCACTTCCAACAGCTGAGTGCAGCAGGGATGATGCAGGCGCTCGTGCAAGGCAAACAGCTGAAACGCCTGGAGGTGCGCACCGCCTTGGCCTTCATTGCCGGCCCACTCCTGTTCGCCTTGGGGGCCGGATTGCCGCTGGCGCATCAAGGCAATGCCTCACTCGCAGCAGGCTTGCTGGCGATCGGGTCCGTGCTGTTCACGGCAGGCGGCTGGTGGCAGGTTGAACAGGCGCTTTTGGCCGTGCCGTCTCTACCGGACGACGCCAAACCCTGGCAATGGTGTGGATTGCGTTGCAGCCTCGACCAGAGCCTGGGAACGGTGCTGTTCAACATCAACACCTTTTTCTTGTGGGGATGGCCCCAGCCACAGGAGCAAAGCTGGCTGCTGTTGGCGGTGCTGCCAAATCTGCTGGGATCCATCCTTTTCCTGGTTTCCGCCGCAGACGGATTACTTGAAGTGGGGCATGGCCGATTGCTCGTCTTCGAGCCCAAGCACCTGGGCTGGTGGATCGCGATGGTGAATACGCTCGGCTGCCTGTGGTTCATGCAGTCAGCATTGGCGTCATTGCCGAATGCCCTGCCCAAGCTCACCAGCTTCAACAACCAAATGGCCCTTCAAACCACTTTGCTGGGGTCGCTTGCCTTCGCAATTGTTGGCATCCTCAGTCTGGCGGAATGCTCAGAAGATGAGGTTGCTGAACCAAGGTCCAACGTCCCACAGGCGTGAGGGGATTTATGAGCTCCTCTTGGCACTGTGCCTTCTGGTGCTTGTGAGTTTCGCCTTCCCGTCCATCTCCTGGATGGGATCGGTTGGTTATTCGTTGATCGCACTCTTGCTCACCCAGCTTGTGGTGCTGAAGATGAGCAAGCGCACTTGGAAAGACAAGCTCTACCAACTCCTTGGGGTGGTCGCTCTGGTGAGCCAACTGGTGTGGGTAATCACCCCTGTGAAATGGACCATGACCGGCGTCCCGCTGGTGCTGAGCTGGAGTGTGCTTGTGGGCTGGAGCGTGGTTCGGCTCGTGGAGAAACTGGCCAAAGAACGGCACGTCACCCATTCGATGCTGATGGGCGCAGCAGCCGGTTATCTCCTGCTCGGACTCACAGCAGGGTTGGTGATGAGCGCTGTTGAGACCATCCAACCCCACAGTTTCACCCCACTCGATGTGCCCGCGCATGGGCTCAGCGGCGGGGACGCCAGCGTGCTGGATTCGGCCCCAGTGTTCGCCCGCATCAATTATTTCGCCTTCATCTGTCTCACCACTGTTGGTTTTGGCGACATCAAGCCGGTCCTGCCTCTTTCACGCATGCTTTCAGTCGCCACTGGCATCGCAGGGCCGCTGTATCTCGCGGTGGTGATGGGGGTGCTGATCAGCCGCTACAGCCGTGAATTGGGCGGGGGCAAGGGCGATCAGCACAGCAACGAATGATCAGCCGTTGCGCATGGCTTAGTCCTGCGCATAGCTCGTCGGAGGCATGGAGGTGGAATCAGGCCCAGACTGACCGTTGCTCTCAGACCGGTTCGGCGTCAAGCGCAGGCCGGTGCTGTCCTGAAGCTGGCGCAGCAAGGTGGCAAGCGACAGATTCATCTGTCCTTCCCGTTCACCAATCAGGGCGACCTCCTCCACCTCAATCGGCTTCACGGTGTCGCTCAGCATCGTGAGCAGCGGCTCCAGTTTCTGGAGAAGGAACAGGCGCTTGGCATCCGAACCACTGCGCTTCAGAGAGGTGACCAAATCTTGAAGGCCCTCGGCCTGGGAACGCCCCTGCTCCACGATCGTGGCAGCAGCGCCTTTGGCCTCCGCCATCATCGTTTGACATTCGGATTCAGCCGGCGCAATCACATCCGCTTCAAGCTGCTGCGTTACCTGTTTGATGCGCGCCTCCTGCACCGGCAGCTCCGCCTCAGCCCTTGCCAACTCGGCCCCCACTTCTGCTTCCACCTCCGCCACCAAGGCATCGCGACGGGTGAGCGCATCCTTGATCCGTTTCTGGGCATTGGCGGTGGCCACCGCCAATTCCTTATCGAGCCGGCGCAGGGAGGTGATGCGAGCGTTCTCCGCTTGCTTCACAGCCGATTGCGAGGTGGCCTCAGCCTCAGCGATGCGCGAATCCCTCTTCAGTTCGACCAGCTGCTTGCGACCAATCGAATCGAGGTAGCGCACGTCATCAGAGATGTTCTGAATCTGCAGCGTGTCGAGCACCAGCCCGAGCTTTTGCAGATCGTCCTCCGCCTCCTCCAGCAGGGTGCGCGCAAAGGTGATCTTGTCTTCATTGAGTTGCTCGGGAGTGAGGCTGGCCATCACGCCGCGCAGGTTCCCTTCCAACGTCTCCTTGGCGATATGGCGAATCTCGTCCTGGCTTTTGCCAATCAAGCGTTCGATCGCGTTGTGGATCCCAGGCTCATCACCGGAGATCTTGATGTTGGCCACACCCGCCACGTTGAGCGGGATACCCCCTTTGGAGTAGGCGTTCTCCACCCGCAACTCGATGATCATGTTGCTGAGGTCGAGGCGCATCACCTCTTCAAGAACAGGGATCCGCAAGGCACTGCCTCCCCGTACCGTGCGATACCCCACCTTGCGCCCATCGCCAGTGGTGCGGCCCAGGCCGGCGAAGATCAGCACTTCACTGGGCTGACAGATGAAATAGAGCTGACGCAGCAACACCACGAAAGCCCAAAGCCCCGCAGCGCCGGTCAAGCCAAAGGCGACAAACATCAGTTAACTCCGGTGGAAGACAGGGTGCCGAGCAGATCCACGCCAAGGATGTCCTTGACCTGCTCGAAGAATTGGCGCACCACCTTGTGATTCAGCGCCACAAGGCTGGCCAGGGTGGACGCGTCATCACCATCCAGGGCGGTGATGCGCTTGAGATGCAGCTGAGCGGGCAAACGCGTGGCCTGCTGAAGCACCATCTCAATCTGCTGCAGCAGGAAGACCAACTCGGCGGTACTGCCGGCGTCTTCCCACACCTGGGTGAGCAGATCGTTCACCAGGGCACTGGCCTTCACGTCTTCGGCGGTGGCGGCGGCACGGCCGCGGGCGCGCAGCTCCTGGGCCTTCTGGAGCGCCTGGGAGGGCAGAACCGCTTCGGCCTTCAAGCGCAAGCGTTCCAGTTCAGCACGCACCTTCTGCAACTGTTGCTCAGCCCGAGCCCGGGCCTCCAGCTCAGCCGCTTCGGTGCGTTCCTCCTCGGAGCGAGCGTCCTTCTCCATCTGGGCCACCTTGGTGCGCACGTCGTTGTCTTTTTCAAGCACGACTGTTTCCGCTTCAGTACGCACCACCTCTGCCACCTCCTCCATCTCGGCCTCGATCCGTTCGGCCTGACCAATCGCCTCGGATTCAGCGATCTCGGCATCACGCACAATTTGGGCCACACGGCGGCGGCTGATCGAATTGAGGTAGTCGACGTCGTCAAAAACACTCTGGATCTTGAGCGTGTCGAGCTGCAAGCCAAGACGACGCAGATCCTCCCCGACATCATCAGCAACCTGCTCCGCAAAGCGCAGACGGTCTTCATTCACCTGCTCGGGCGTGAGCTGGGCCAGAACGCTGCGCAGGTTGCCTTCAAGGTTCTCCTTGGCCACCTGCACAATTTCCTTGTTATCCCGGCCAAGGAAGCGTTCGATCGCGTTGTTGCGAACCGCTGGATCAGTGCTCACCTTGACGTTGGCAATCGCCTGAATGTTGAGAGGGGTACCGCCCTTGGAATAGGCGTTGCTCACCTCCACCAGCACCGGCAGGAGCGTCACATCCATGCGCCGAGCCGTCTCCAGGATCGGCTTCACGAAGGTGCAGCCACCATTGGCAACCACCCTGTAGCCCTTCATCCCCTGGGCACCCTGGTTGGATTTCGAACCGGTCACCACAAGCATTTCATGGGGGCGACAGATGCGGATCATCCAGCGGCTGATCAGGGTCAGCGCCACCACCACTACAAAAACAGTCGAAGCGACTGAAACAACGGCCCCGGCAGGGTTGTTACTGGGCTGGCGTTGGGCCAGAAGTGGCAACGGCTGCGTTGCCAAGCTGGGCTGCATAAGTGCGGCTGAAACTTCTTCTGCCTTAGCCAGGGTGGAATCAGTCGGCCATATCAAGAGGGTCAACGATCAGGGTGTTGGCTTCAGCCCTCAAAATCACCGCCCGATCGCCACGCTCCAAGGGGCTGGAGGCGCTGCGCGCTGCACGCCGCAACAAGCTTCCACGAACGGAGACTTCAACGAAACCGCGCTGCTGGTCACTGAGCGGAAGCGTCACCGTCGCCTCCAGTCCGATCAGGTCGTCCACCCGAACCACGGTGTTGGCTTCACGACGTGCCATCAACCGCAAGGCCAGCGCGGCGGCCCAGCCGAGCCCAACCCCGAGCAGCAGAGCGAGCGGCAAGGTGAAGGGTGAGGCACCAGCACCCTGAAACAACTGCAACAACAGACCGCAGAGCCCAAAACCAGCCAAGCCAAAAGACCAAAACGATGTGCTGAACAAAACAGTCGGCTGTCCGCCTTCGGCGATACCGGAGGCGCCATCACCCCCGAAATCCACATCGGCCTCACCGGCAATCGACAAGCTGATCAACAGCCCACCGGCGATCAGGCAGAACAGATAGGTCCAAGTCATCGCCGCAAGCCGGCAGAAGTTCCATCATCGAGGCAGCGGTGCATCCAGGCCAGCCAAAACGCCATCAATCGATGGAATCACAGCGAAGTCTGGCCTGCAGCAACAGGTCGTCTCCAAGGGATTGGGCGGAGTCAAGCGCGAGGGGGACAACCTGATCCATCGCCGTCAGTCCAAGGTCGCCTAGAGGCGTGCGGGCCAGCTCACCACCCATCAGCTTGGGGGCAATCACCACGGCGAGCTCCTGCACGCAGCCCTGCTGCAAAGCGGCAGCTGCGAGCGAGGGGCCGCATTCCCAGAGCACCCGATTGCAGCCCCGGGCAGCCAGCAGCGGCAGCAGGGCTAACGGGTCACAGCGCTCGAAGGACTGCACGGCCACACCGGCTTGTGCCCAAGCCGCCCGAAGCCGCTCTCGGCCAGCCCAATCAGACGATGCTTGGTGGGCCACCAGGGTGGAGGCCTCCGACTGGTCCCAGAGTTGGGCCTGTTCAGGCAAATCCAGACTGCGGCTGAGCACCACACGTAAGGGCTCGGGCTGACGCTGGCCACGACTGGTGAGCAGAGGGTTATCAGCTCGCAGGGTGCCGCCGCCAACAATTACCGCATCACAGCCGGCCCGTAGACGATGCACCCACGACCGTGCCGCTGAACCGCTGATCCACTGACTCGCTCCATTGGGCAGGGCCGTGCGGCCATCCAGACTCATCGCCCACTTGAGCACCCCCCAGGGCCGACCGGTTTGTACCCGGTGCACAAAGGCGCGGTTTTGATGGGCGGCTTCTTCCTCCAGCACTCCGGTGATCACCTCAAGGCCGGCGTCACGCAAACGCTGAAGGCCACCACCAGCGACGCGGGGATCGGGATCGGAGAGAGCCACCACCACTCGGGTGATGCCAGCAGCGATCACCGCCTCAGCGCAGGGGGGCGTGCGGCCGTGATGACAGCAGGGTTCGAGCGTCACCACGATCGTGCCGCCGCGGGCGGCGTCACCGGCTTGCGCGAGAGCACCCACTTCGGCATGGGGCTCACCGGCACGCGCATGGAACCCTTCCCCGACCAACTGGCCATCGGCGGCAAGCACCACAGCACCGACGAGGGGGTTCGGGCTGGTGCGGCCTGCCGCAAGGCCTGCCAACTGCAGCGCCCGCTGCATCCAAGGGATCCAGCGCTGTTTGGATGGATCGGTGGCAGCCATCACGTCAAGGGATCGTTCTGCACCTGACGCCATTCAGCCACGACGTAAGGCGGCACGGGAAGATCGTTCAGCACGCCGGGAAGAAACAAGCGCAACGGTCGGTTGTTGCGCAGGTCGCCGAGCAGAGGATCAAGGTCGAATTCAGCAGCGGCATCACGACCATCACCTGCGAGGGCGGGGTTCTCGAGCGTGATGTCGGGCAGCTGCCACTGCTTCACACCGGCCTTGACGAGGAGCGGCGTGGGGTGATCAAGACGCACTCTGCCCGGATATCCGACGATGCGTAGCACCACTGACTGGCCTGGCTCGCCGGTGCGATAGGCCACCGCCTGCCAACTTTGATAGTCGAGATCGCGCAGACTCTCAAGGCTGCGCAGCATCGGAGCACCGGCTTCATCGCTGTGTTGATGCACCTGAGCGATCGCCACAGCGGGGGTGATCAGCAACAGGAGCAGGGCAACCAGAACGGACAAGACCAGACGAGGCACCAAACGCATCAAGCCAGACAAGAGGTGACTCCATCATCGGTGCTGCAGCTGGCGGCTGGAGGGCGACCAGCCAGTGGGAGTGATCAGACCATCTCTTGATTGAGGTGTGATGTGGGGCAAAGACCTCAGGTCACACCTCAATCAAAACCAACGTCACTGGTTCAGAACTGCCACTCCAAACCTCCCGATGCCCGGTAATCGGTTCCCCTAGTGCCACCCCAGGCTTCAATGCCGCCACGCACATACACCTTGTAGGAGCTGCTGTTGATGTTGGCAATCGTGTAATCCAGACCGCCTTCAACCAGCACGCCGTTGGTGGCTTCATGGGTGGAGTTGATATCCGCCGTGTCATTTGTAAAGCGATAGCCAATCGTCTGCTTGCTCAGGTTGCCGTTCCAGTCACCCAGCCAACCCACGCGCACTGAGGGAACCAACTCTGAGGTCTCTCCTGTCTTGATCGGATAGGCGAATTTGATCGCCAAATCCGTCTGCAGATACGTCGTGGAGCGATCCTTATAGGTGAGATTCAAATCACCTGCGCCACTCTCAGTGAAGCGATTTTCATTGTTGAAACTCCAGGTGGAGGTGAACTGGGGCTCAATCAGGAAGTCACCGGCTTCAAATGGCGCACCGACGCGGAATGCAAGGCCATAGCTGGTGGCACTCTTCGTGCCGGATGCCGTCTCATCACCAAGCTGACTGGTGATTTCGATGATGTTCCGCTTTTGGTTACCGCTGAATCCAGTGGCACTGAACAGACCCTGCACATAGAAATTATCCGTCCAGTAGTCGGCACGCACACCACCACCCCAGCCATCGGAGTTCCAGGAGCCACCACCGGCCAAAGCACTTTGCTGGATCAAATTGATGTTGCCGTAATTCACGAACGCGCCAACCTGGATCGACTCCGAAACGGAGACGTCGAGACCCAGTACGCCGCCACCTGAATTGACGTAATAGGGATTGGTGAAGTCGTCGTTGTAGCTATCGCGATCATCACCACCAAAGGCGCGGAACCAAGCGCGAACTCCCTCGCGGCGAGCGTACTGCGCCGTCAGGGATGGATCCTCCACAAACCCTGCTGCCTCAAGCCGCTCAACCATCGTGCTCTCCTCCTCCACAACATCTGTGTTTTGAGCAATGGCACGGTCCAGTGCCTGCTGAGCATCCTCATCACTCACTTCGCCACTCTTGCTCCACAGTCCGCGAACCGGAGGAGCGGGATCCTCCTCAATCACCTCTTGTTGTTCAACAACCGTTTCCTCGATCACCACTGGATCAAACTGACGCAATGGCAAACGCTCAAACAACGTGTCGGCCAAAAGGTTGTTGTACGTCGCCATACCGCGACCAGGGCCATCAATATTGCGTGGTGCCAAGCCAGAGATGAATAGCTTCGCGAATGTTTCGTCGCCAATAATGGGCAACCCAATCTCATTCAAGACGTCATCCAGGATCTGATCAACAATGTCTGTACCAGGGCTGCCAGGGTCACAAATGGCATCCACATATCGGTCTGGGCTCGAGCAATCCAAGTCAGCAAGCACTTCAGGAGCCGACTTCTTATCAACAACGAGCTGCAAACTACCTTCCTGGAGATAAACATCATAAATCGTGCTTTCTTCAATTCCTTTATCTTTACCAATACCACTGAACTTGTCTGTTGTACCGTCGTATTCAAGCTCTGATTTCGCAGCCAGCTCATTCATCTCTCCCTGACTTGCAGCAGGTGCATCAATCACTGTGTAGGTCCCCTCTGGATCGTGTTGATCAGCAGCTTTAATCAGCAACGAACCACCTTGATAGTCAAAACTATCAGCAGTCAGTGGTGCTGAATCCTTACTTTCAAGGCTGGCAACAAGCCGACCAGCTTCCATCACAAAATTTTCGAAGATTGCATGCTCAGAGTCAAGGATTTCAATGACACCACCCTTGAGCGTCATTGTTTCAATCCCAGATTCCTTGAAATTGCCGTCGTAATCCCAAGTGCCGCTCGTCTGCTCAGCTTGTTCGAAATTGCTAATTTTAGCTGCCCTAAATGGGTGGAGCTTATTATCCGAAGATCCAAACCGAATCAAATCATCACCCTCCCCGCCATCGAGTATTCCAGAAAGAGTCAGATTTGAATTAGTTTCAAAAATATCATTACCTCCCTTCATATCAATATTGGCCGAAGTCGTGATCTCGATCGAGCCAGTGTTAATAAATTCATTGGCATCATTATTACCGAACAAAGAAGCCACTGTGATTTCACCAGCATTATCCAATTGACCGACGGAAAGGTCTCCCCCCAACACTTCTCCAGCATTATCTAACTCCTCACTCTCCAGAGTATCGAAACTCATTTCACCACTATTATCAACTTGATTCACCAAAAGGTGACCTCCAACAACCTCTCCAGCATTCTCCAATGAATTACCAATTAGGGAATCGAAAGTAATCGAACCACTATTATCCAATTGGGCCAATGAAAGACTTCCTCCAACAGCCTCTCCCGCATTCTCGAATGAATCGCCAACGAGGGAATCAAAAGTAATTGCACCACTATTATCCAGGTCCTTCACACTGAAAACTCCACCCTTAACTATTCCAGACTCTTTAATCACAAGATCCACGGCCTGTTGTGACGTCTCACCAAAATCGATAGTTCCAGTCTTTACTGTAGTTTTACCGCCCAGCCCACTCAAAGCGTTATCACTAGAAATTGACAATGTGCCGGATCCGTCTTTCGTGAAATTGCCAGCTCCTGAGATATCGCCAGAAAAAGTTGTTGATGTGTTGCTGCCACCAGCGGTAAGTGTGATGCCTTTAGCTAATTCAACCGAACCAGCGCCAGCAATGGAGCCAATGGTATCGGTGGAATCAACGTCGTAGGTCGCTCCACTCGAAACACTCACAGCCGCTGCATCGTCTAAAGAGCCACTGACCTTTAAAGTTCCTCCTTTAATCGCTGTAGTACCTTCGTAAGTGTTAGCTCCAGACAGAGTTAAAATTCCACTACCCGTCTTTGCAAAGCTGCCATCACCAGAAATCACACCCGAAAAGGTAGAATCTTGATTTAATGCACCGACAGTTAAAGTTTTATTGGCATTATAAAGCTTAACGCTACCCCCTCCTGATATCGACCCAATCGTGTCATTGGTAGCAGCAATATAATTAGCTCCTTTCTGAATAGTGACAGCTGCAGAATCATTCAAACTGCCTCCAGACGTCACCAGCAGCATTGCGTTTTTGGAAATATCAACAGAGGTCGTTCCAGCCAATGATCCTACTACCTGTAGCACTCCAGAATCAACCTGTGTATCTCCTGTATATGTATTTTTCCCAGACAAAGTAAGCATGCCTTGACCCAACTTTGTGACACTGCCCTGAGAATTACCACCATCAACAATTCTTCCATCAAAAGTAAAATCATAGTTACTGCTTATACCTCCCCCAATTGACAAGTTACTATTCAAGTCAAGCTCAACCGTACCTTGTCCCTGAAGCAAGTTGATCGTATCGTCAGCTCGGAAAGCAATTTTTGCATTTTTTTCTACAAAAACGTTCGTCTCATTGCTAAGGCTTCCTGTTTTGCCTATCTCTAAAGTCCCTTCACTTACAAAAGTTGCACCTAAGTAAGTGTTGATTCCGCTGAGGGTAAGGCTACCCCCTCCAGTTTTTGTGATTCCACCTGCTCCATAGATAGATCCTTGAATCAATGGCCTAATGTATTTATTATTTTCATCTTTAGCAGATCTCGTCAAACTACTATCAACGTAAAGTGTCAGCCCCAAAGCGGCCCCATCAGTCTCAATATCGGATTGAATATGAGCTCTTTCGCCAACAAAGCCAATCGTTCCATTGTAGGAAAAAATGTTAGTGCCTAAAGCAATATCATCACCTTTGAGCTCTAGAGTTGCACCTTTTGAGATATTTATTTGTCCGGATGGGCTAGCTCTTTTGTCCTCAATAACCAGCGTCCCTTCTTCAATCTGGGTTCCACCTGTAAACTCATTATACCCAAACAACTTGGTTTTACCCTTGCCAGTAAACGTCATGTTGCCTTTACCATCCAACCGACCATAAAAATGGGGATGTTTGCCATAGTTATCAATTGTATTATCATAGTTATTACCATTATTGATCTTAAATCCGCCCAAATCGGGGTCCAAAAACCACTCATCACTATACCAAAGGTCTCCATTCTCAAAGCCCTTAAAACTTAGCGTTCCTCCGTTAAAGACAGGAAGGATAGCGAAAGGATCCATACCATTATCTACTTCTCTCCATGAAACTACCCTGCCTGTGCAGATCGTTGGGTCAAAATACCCTTCCCCCCCTTCACATGCCATCGCTTTTGGCGCAAGTGTCAACGAAACAACCACACCAGCAGAGAAAACCGAAGCTGCGGTCGCGAAAACGGAAACACCTGAGCGTCGGGAGAGGCCGAAAGTATCGGCAAATTTTTCGGCCATCAGAACAGAAATATCTAATTGCAATTTAGAGAGTTCGAACCAAAGCGCCAACGATAACCTAAATCTTACACAACTCAGACGAGACCAAAAGCGAGAATATAAGGATTCTGTTGCGGCCGGGATTGCTTGCAGAAAGCGAGGATCAGATAAAACCACTAGGCACTAATACTCATCATTTCTTAGCAGAACAGATTCAATCCAAACCTCTCAATTTTAAGAGTCGCACTGCTTCGTTTTCACGCTTAGTCCGAGTACTGAAATTGCTAACGACGCGCTCGAGGAATCGCCGGTCACACCGTTTGCATCGTCCACCAGCTCCAAATCGCCATCGCACGGAAACGAATGGCAAGCCTTAATCATCTTCACCACCGTGAACGCTAGCGGTGTGGGGAACGGCAATCCACCGGCGGACACCTGCCACAGCTGGGCAGATCGCTGCAGCTGTTGGCTCTTCAGCCATCAGATGAAATTAATTGGCGATGCCGAAGTTGATCAGAACTGCCACTCCAAACCTCCCGATGCCCGGTAATCGGTTCCCCTAGTGCCACCCCAGGCTTCAATGCCGCCACGCACATACACCTTGTAGGAGCTGCTGTTGATGTTGGCAATCGTGTAATCCAGACCGCCTTCAACCAGCACGCCGTTGGTGGCTTCATGGGTGGAGTTGATATCCGCCGTGTCATTTGTAAAGCGATAGCCAATCGTCTGCTTGCTCAGGTTGCCGTTCCAGTCACCCAGCCAACCCACGCGCACTGAGGGAACCAACTCTGAGGTCTCTCCTGTCTTGATCGGATAGGCGAATTTGATCGCCAAATCCGTCTGCAGATACGTCGTGGAGCGATCCTTATAGGTGAGATTCAAATCACCTGCGCCACTCTCAGTGAAGCGATTTTCATTGTTGAAACTCCAGGTGGAGGTGAACTGGGGCTCAATCAGGAAGTCACCGGCTTCAAATGGCGCACCGACGCGGAATGCAAGGCCATAGCTGGTGGCACTCTTCGTGCCGGATGCCGTCTCATCACCAAGCTGACTGGTGATTTCGATGATGTTCCGCTTTTGGTTACCGCTGAATCCAGTGGCACTGAACAGACCCTGCACATAGAAATTATCCGTCCAGTAGTCGGCACGCACACCACCACCCCAGCCATCGGAGTTCCAGGAGCCACCACCGGCCAAAGCACTTTGCTGGATCAAATTGATGTTGCCGTAATTCACGAACGCGCCAACCTGGATCGACTCCGAAACGGAGACGTCGAGACCCAGTACGCCGCCACCTGAATTGACGTAATAGGGATTGGTGAAGTCGTCGTTGTAGCTATCGCGATCATCACCACCAAAGGCGCGGAACCAAGCGCGAACTCCCTCGCGGCGAGCGTACTGCGCCGTCAGGGATGGATCCTCCACAAACCCTGCTGCCTCAAGCCGCTCAACCATCGTGCTCTCCTCCTCCACAACATCTGTGTTTTGAGCAATGGCACGGTCCAGTGCCTGCTGAGCATCCTCATCACTCACTTCGCCACTCTTGCTCCACAGTCCGCGAACCGGAGGAGCGGGATCCTCCTCAATCACCTCTTGTTGTTCAACAACCGTTTCCTCGATCACCACTGGATCAAACTGACGCAATGGCAAACGCTCAAACAACGTGTCGGCCAAAAGGTTGTTGTACGTCGCCATACCGCGACCAGGGCCATCAATATTGCGTGGTGCCAAGCCAGAGATGAATAGCTTCGCGAATGTTTCGTCGCCAATAATGGGCAACCCAATCTCATTCAAGACGTCATCCAGGATCTGATCAACAATGTCTGTACCAGGGCTGCCAGGGTCACAAATGGCATCCACATATCGGTCTGGGCTCGAGCAATCCAA
>NZ_UCOB01000019.1 GCF_900474295.1 Synechococcus sp. UW140
GAAGGGAGATCTGCGCGATCTGTTGGAGCAACTGCCGGAACTGCAGCGGAAGGTGTTGCGGATGCGCTATGGGATGACGGGTGAGGATCCGATGAGCCTCACCGGCATCGCTAAGTCCCTGAAGATGAGTCGAGATCGCACCCGGCGTCTCGAGCGCGAGGGTCTTGAAATGTTGCGTCGTAGGGATGCACAGCTTGAGGCTTATGTGGCCATCTGAGCCATTCGCCCAAGCTGCATTCACGTGAGATGTTAGGCCTGATTTTGCAGGCCATTGCTTGAAGCCTTTGTTGGATCTTTGCTGAAACGATGGTTCAGATTGCGGCAATCGAAGCAACTGCTGCTGTGGACGATCAGCGGCTCACGGCTTCTGAATCACCCGGCGCAACACCTCGGGCTGGTTTCAGAAGAACTCGTCAAAGTTGTCGAAGTCAACAGCCTTGAAGGTTCCAGCCTCCACCTGTTTCATCAGGCCTTCAAGCTGAGTCCAAAGGGCTCCTCCTGTCAGCAGAGATAGCAATAACGCAACCAGGAATGCGGCTCCGGAAGCAAATCCAAACACCTGCAGAGAACCACCGATGAACAGCGTCACTCCGATCACGATGCCCGCATAGCTGCTGGTGGTTTCGAGGCGGCCAAGGGGGAGCAACGGCAGTCGGTCGTTTTTCCAACCATTGAGCCGATCTTTGATTAGTTGCGCGAAGGTGAGACCACACACCACCCCGATCGCAAGCCCCAGGCCTGCTAGCAAATACGGGGGCTGACTGATCCTGGCGTATTCGAGAAGGATCTCGTCAGCATTGAGATCTCCGAACAAGCCGGAGTAGGTATCAAGATCAGCTTGCTGCAGGTCAACGGGCGCGAAATCTGGCGCGAGTGCCATGGCTAGGAGGCTCCGTTGAACGGCAGAACAACGATCGACCTTAAAGGACTCATGCTGCCGCCAGAGGGTTCAGACGCTGCAGCATGGTCTCGGCCATCTTCACTGGTGCGAAGGTTCGGCCAAGCATCGATCCCAGGGCGCGAAGATCACTGGTACTCAAGCGATCGTCCTTAATCAGGGTGAGCAGGAGGCGCCGGCGCAGATCGCTGCCATCTTTGCCAAGCAGCAGTTTTAGTCCCGCCCCAGCCACTGGGATCAGCTCTAGCCCAGGTGAGGTTCCACTGTCTCCAACCACCTGAAGCAGGCTCTCCAAGCGTTCAATCCGCAGTTGGCCCTCTTGATCGAAGATCACCTCCAGGAGCTTCTCTCGCATTTCTCGGGTGTCTCCCGCTAAGAGCCGCTTGGCCACATAGGGGTAGGCCACTGCAATGATCCTGAAGTCAGGGTCCAGCCGCAGGGCAAGACCCTCCTGGCTCACGACGGCACGGATGATCAGGGCGAAGCGAGCTGGCACCCGGAAGGGGTAGTCGTACATCAGCTCTGAGAAGCGGTCGGTGATCGCCTTGAAGTTGAACGAACCGACCGAATCACCAAGGCTGCCTCCTAAAACCTCCTCAAGCGCCGGCACAATCGGTGCAAGGTCTGCATGGGGAAGAAGGAAGCCCAGTTGTTGGAAGTCTCGGGCAAGGGCTTCAAATTCTCTGTTGATCAGATGCACGACAGCCCCGGTGAGCGTGAGCCTGTCGGTATCGCTGATTGAGTCCATCATTCCGAAATCCACATAGGCCACGTGGCCGAGTTCGCCGGTACGGCCGCTGAGTGCGAATAGATTGCCGGGGTGGGGATCGGCATGGAAATAGCCGAACTCAAGCAACTGCTGCAGGCCACTAATCACGCCAGTGCGGATCAGGGCACTTGGGTCAAGGCGTTGAGCACGTAGTTCCTGGCGATCGCGCAGTTTGGTGCCGTGAATCCAGCTTGTGGTTAGCACCCGTCGTGAGGTGAGCATCCTCTCCACCCGCGGTATCGTCACTGCAGGGTTGTCGGCAAACAGGCCAGCGAATCGCTCGGCATTGGCTGCTTCACGTTCGTAGTCGATCTCCTCGAAAAGACTGCGACCAAATTCATCGATGATCTCCCCGAGCCCGAAGCCGAGGTTGAGCGGCAGGAAGGGGGCGGTGAGGACGGCGAGACTGCGGATCAGCACCATGTCGCGCCGAAGGATGAAGGCGAGATTGGGGCGTTGGACCTTCACGGCTACCCAGTGCTGGCCGTGGAGTCGAGCCCGGTACACCTGGCCGAGACTGGCTGCGGCCATGGGCTGATCAGGGAACTGTTCGAACAGTTGCTCCACAGGAGCTCCGAGCTCCTCCTGAATGGTGGCAAGGGCCACGGCATGGTCGAAGGCGGGCAGATCGTCCTGCAGGCGCGTGAGTTCCTCCAGCCAGTCCCTCCGGATCAGATCCGGTCGAGTCGAGAGAGCCTGCCCGACCTTGATGAAGCATGGCCCCAGGTTGGTCAGCGTGCGCAGCAGCGTTCGCGCCAGTTTTCGCTGCACTTCCGGATCTTTGCTGTTCCCTCGGATCAGCAGGCTCAGCATCAGCCCAAGCAATGCCCAGATGAGGTGCAGAATCCTGGGGAGTGCAATCCAGGGCCTGAACAGCAGCCACCGACTGTCGCGTCCGGGTTGGTAGCGCAGTGAAGCGCTCTGCTGGTCGGCGCTGCCTGCCATGCCGTTGGGGAGTGAAGGCCACGAATCTAGGCAGCAGTTGAGAAGCACTGGTCGTGCTGATCAATGATGGAACGAACCGGCGAACCGGCTTTGGACACGCCTTTGATGCCGCTGTTGCGTCCAGGTCGGGGACGGTGGCTGCATTTGCCCGCCCACGGAGGAGGGCCTGGATTGCCTGCCGCGATGCGGCGTTTGCTCTCTGGTCGCCCTGGCGTTTGGGATTTGCCCGAACTGCCCGCAATCGGTGGTCCTTTATTAGAAAATGGCGCCGTAGCCGCCAGCCAGCATGCGGCGGCGGCGGCTTTCGGCGTTGACCGGTGTTGGTATGGAGTGAACGGCGCCACTGGCATGCTCCAGGCCGCTCTCTTGGCGATGGCCAAGCCTGGGCAGGCGCTCTTGATGCCACGCAACAGTCATCGCAGCCTGATTCAGGCGTGCGCTCTGGGGGGCATCACCCCGGTGTTGTTTGACCTGCCATTCATTGTCGATCGCGGTCATGTGGCCGCTGTCGACGCGGTTTGGCTGGAAGGTGTGCTCGCTGTCGTCGAGGCCGAAGGGCACGCGCTTTCCGGTGCCGTTCTGGTGCAACCCACCTACAACGGCTATGCGGTTGATCCCGCTCCCCTGATCAAACGTCTGCATCAGCAAGGCCTGCCGGTGCTGGTGGATGAGGCCCATGGCAGCCATTTCCTGCCAGGAGTAGACCCCAGCCTTCCGGCGTCTGCGCTTCGGGGCGGCGCTGACCTTGTGGTGCATTCCCTGCACAAGTCGTCCACAGGGCTGGGACAAACGGCCGTGTTGTGGCACCAGGGTCAGCGGGTGGATCCTGACGCCGTATCACGAAGTCTGGGTTGGTTGCAGACCACCAGTCCCAGTGCCCTGCTGCTGGCGTCCTGTGAGGCATCTCTCGCGGATTGGACCACCCGCTCCGGTTTATGCCGTTTGCGCCGGCGCCTTGATCAGGCTCGTGCGTTGGCTGAACAGTTGCGCGACCAAGAGCTCCCCTTGCTGGAGACCGCCGATCCTCTGCGGCTGATTTGGCACACCGCTGCAGCAGGGATCAGTGGATTGGACGCCGATGAATGGCTGATGGCCAGGGGGCTCGTGGGTGAACTTCCGGAACCGGGCTGTCTCACCTTCTGTCTAGGCATGGCCACCAGGTCTGGCTTGCGGCGCACGATGGTTCGCCACTGGAGCGGTCTGCTGCAACACCTCGGACAGGCCAGGCCCTTGCCTCCCTTCACTCCGACTCCCATTCCTTTGCTCACCTCCCCGGCTATGGATTGTGGAGAGGCTTGGCGCGCACCCAGCCGTGAAGTGACGTGGGCGGATTCCGTGGGCGGGATTGCGGCTCAGTTGGTGTGCCCGTACCCGCCAGGTATTCCTCTGCTTGTTCCGGGCGAGCGTCTTGATGTGTCCCGCGTGAACTGGATCGAGCAGCAGCGTCGCTTTTGGCCGGATCAGATCAGCAGTAGGGTAAGGATTGTGGCCTGAAGGTCAGGCGATGCAGAGCGTTTCCCGGCAGCGCCTGGTCAGCGGTCTTGCAGCCGGCCTGTTCGGATTGGTGGTTGTAGGCCTTGGCGGCTGGTGGTTCACCGTGGCCCTTGGCGTGATCGTGCATCTTGGCTTGCTGGAATTCTTCCGCATGGCTCAGTGCACGGGCATTCGGCCTGCCACCAAAACCACCTTGGTGGCCTGTCAGCTGCTGCTGATCAGCACCCAGTGGGATCTCACCGGCGGCCTGCCATCCCATCTGGCGTCAGCCGTGTTGCCGCTATCAGGCGCTGCGATCTGCGGTTGGTTGTTGTTGCAGCCGGTCACCGGTTCGATTGCCGACATCGCGGCATCGATCTTCGGCCTGTTCTATCTGGGATATCTGCCCAGTCACTGGCTTCGTCTGCGTCAGCTCGGTAGCCCTGAGCTCCTTCCTCATGGCCCTGCCTGGTTGACAGCTGGTCTCGTCATAACCCTGATGGCCTGCTTGATGATCGTTGCTAGCGACATCGGGTCCTATTTGATCGGTCGTCGCTTTGGTCGGCTGCCCCTGTCTCCGATTTCGCCTGGCAAAACAGTGGAAGGAGCCCTTGGCGGGATGCTGGCAGCAGTGGCTGTGGGCATCACCTTTGCCCTCTGGTTGCACTGGCCTTTGGCCGTCTTCACCGGTGGCTTGCTCGGGGCGCTTGTGGCGTTGTTCGCCCTAGTGGGTGATCTCACCGAGTCGATGATGAAACGAGATGCTGGGTTGAAGGATTCAGGCGATGCTCTGCCTGGTCATGGCGGCATCCTTGATCGGATCGATAGCTATCTGTTCACACCGGCCGTGGTGTACTACGCGGTCACGTTGTTGTTACCGCAGTTGCCTTACGGATAAGGCCAAGTTCAGGGTGTGACGGTGGCCCCGCCATTGAGGTGAAGCTGGCCTGCTTTGAGATCTGCCGCTTCGATAGTGATCTTTTGATCCATCGGCAGTAGCACCTCTCCTTCCGCCTCAATCCTGCAGATGCGCAGCGTGCCGTTGGCGGCATCGAGCCGAAAGCGCTTGCTCACCACTTCCCCCGCATTGCTCACCGGAGCGGTGAGCACCAGGATGTCATTGTCGATCTCCAGGCCGCCCAGGGTGGAGAGCCCCATTAACTGCTCCGCGAGCCAGTCCCCAAGCCAGCGCCAGCGTTCGGTGAGCAAGGCACGGTTGAGATCAACGCCGCGCATGGTCACGGCACCCGTCAGCTGAAAATCGTGTTTCAGTTGGAGGATCTGACCGGGCTGGGCGGGGTTGAGGTTGAGGCTCAGTGGTCCGCTACGCAGTTCAGCGTGATGGATTGGAAGCCCCTGAAAAGTCACCAGACGTCCTTCCAGTTCTACGCCGTTCAACTTGCCCTTCAGCAGCTGGAGAGCGGACCCGTTGAGCAGCAGATTGAGGTCGCCGACCTCGTCACACTGGCTGCGGATCCATAGGTTCAGGCCATTGGCCAGAAACTGCAGGATGGGCCCTGAGCTGGAAGCCTGTTCGCTCATGCTGACTGTTCCATCACGTTCCAGCGCTGGGCCACCAATTCAGCTTGATCGAGATGGGGCAGATGTCCACAGGCGTCGACCTCTTCCAGCCGTGTCCCCAGTAGCTCTTGCGCCGCTTGCTTTTGTGGTGCTCTCAAGATGCGATCCTGCTTGCCCCAGAGCACATGCAGCGGCTGGGAGGGCAGCGGCTCACCACAACCGGCGAAGCCACCACTGCGGGCGAATGCCGCTAGGGAACGCCCCCAGCCGGGCACCTGGAGGTGAAGGGAGGCGATCTGCAATTCCGGAGCGCCAACACTGCTGGCGGGGTCGGCGAAGGCCTGACGGCATAGCCCCTTGCGTACTCCCTGACGGCCAAGGAACCACACTCCGAGCTGATCGAGCCCGGGTGGCAATGGTCTTGGTGTTCCGTCAAGGCCTGCAGGTGAGAGCAGGAGCAAGCGGCCAATGCGCTCAGGATGGCGTCGCGCCAGTTCCATCGCCACCGCTCCTCCCATCGAGGCACCGATGATGCCGATCGGTTCAGGGCTGGGAAGCTTCTCGAGCAGATGGCTCAGATGGTCGAGCACCGCTTCTGGTCCAACGGCTGCGTTGTCGTGCCTCGGGCAGAAGCCAAATCCATAGAGATCGGGAATGACCAGGCTGTAGCGATCGCGCAGCAGGGGCACCAGACGACGAAATTCCAGATGGCTGCTGTCAAATCCATGCAGGAGCAGAACCGGCATGCCGCTGCCGTGTCGCACGACTGGGTACTGATCGGGGATCGGACCTGGCAGCTTCCACCACTCCAAGCCTTCCAGCAGTGCTCGAGCCTGGGGATCTAGCAATGTGGTGGCGGCGTCTTTGAGAAGCTGCCGGTTGCTCAAGCCTGACTCTCCATTGGCTGACGATGGGTGTCGTGAGCTTCAGTTTCCATGCTCACCAATGCCTCGAGCAAGTCGGTGTCGCTGACATTAAAGGGCAGGTGGTGGAGGTCCGATCCGGGTCGGCAGGCAAAGCGACAGGCCATCTGCAGTTCGTCCAGACCAGCCCTCCCGAGCCCGAGATCCTTCAGAGAGACCGGCAGCTTTAGCGCTTGGAGGAGCGGAAGCAACTGTCTTCGAGCCTGGGCTGCGAGTTGATTGCCGCCCAATCGTTCCTCCAGTCGAAGTTGCACCAGGATTCCGAAGCCCACCTTTTCGCCGTGGAGCACGCCATGACAGGCCATCAGCTGGGTGAGACCGTTGTGGACAGCGTGGGCAGCCACCGTGCGGCATTGGGCTCCACCTAGACCGCCGATCAGACCAGCGGTGAGGGCGCAGGCTTCGGCGACACGCACCCATGCCTCACTTGCAGGGGTGTTGAGGGCTTCCTCGGCATCCAATAGCAGCTGATCGCGCAGCACTCTCGCCATCTGTACGGCCTGTTGGATCATGCCGTCACTGCTGGACCCACTGCTGACAGACGCCTCATACCACTTGGCCAGGGCATCGGCGACCCCGCTGGCAAGGGTTCGGCTAGGGGCCTGTCGCACCAGGTTGTGGTCAAAGATGAGTAGATCCGGGCAGCGCTTAAGGCTGACATCGCCGCGGAAGGCTCCCTTTCTGGAATAGAGATTGGCAAGGGCCGTCCAACCGGCACAGGTGGCAGCGCTCAGCGGCACGGTGATACAGGCGATGCCGAGGCGATCGGCCAGCAGCTTGCCGGCGTCGAGAACTTTTCCTCCTCCTGCTGCGATCACGGCGTCGCAGTCATTGAGCGTGAGCTGCTCCTGAAGCTGCTTCAGATCCTCTTCGCAGCAGTCGTGGTCGAGGGTTAACTCGACCGGGTCAAGCCCCTGCGAGCGCAGATCACGATTGAGTTCGCGGCGCAGATGTTGTGTGGCTTCACTGCGACCGAGCAGAGCCGGGTGTTTGCAGAGATCAGAAATCAGCTGCAAACCTTCCTGCCAGGCGGACTGTCCGCGGATCACCTGGGCAGGAGCGATGGCCTGCGTGGAGCAGGCTGATGATTGGAGCTGCATCGTTGGCTCAGAGGCCGGCGCTGGCCAGTTCAGGGGTGACTGGTGTTGCTGCATTGCGGTGACGCACGATCACTTTCTTGTCGTCATCGACATCGACTTCAACGCAGTCTCCATCCTTGATGCGTCCTGAAAGAACCTCTTCAGCAAGGCTGTCTTCCAGAAGGCGCATCACAGCACGGCGTAGGGGACGAGCTCCATAGGCGGGGTTGAAGCCCTCCTCAACGAGACGTTCCTTGAAGGCATCGGACACCGTGAGCGTGATGCCTTTTTCGCCAATGCGTGAGAACACCTCCCGCAGCATGATTTCGGCAATCTGCTTTACCTCTTCACGGTTGAGCTGACGGAAGACGATGATCTCGTCGAGACGGTTGAGGAATTCGGGACGGAAGTACTGCTTGAGTTCTTCGTTCACCAGTGAGCGGATGCGGTTGTACTGGTTCTCTTCGGCGTTTTCACCTGAGAACTCGAAGCCAAGGCCGCCGCCGCCTTTCTCAATCACTTTCGAACCGATGTTCGACGTCATGATGACAAGCGTGTTCTTGAAGTCGACTGTGCGGCCCTTGGAATCGGTCAGGCGGCCATCTTCGAGAAGCTGCAGCAGCAGGTTGAACACATCAGGATGGGCCTTCTCGATTTCATCGAAGAGAACAACGGTGTAGGGGCGGCGACGCACGGCCTCAGTCAGTTGTCCACCCTCGTTGAATCCGACGTAGCCAGGAGGGGAGCCAATCAGCTTGCTGACGGTGTGGCGCTCCATAAATTCAGACATGTCGAGGCGGATCATCGCCTCCTCGCTGCCAAAGAAGTAGGTCGCCAGAGCCTTGGTGAGCTCAGTTTTTCCGACCCCCGTGGGTCCGGAGAAAATAAAACTTGCAATGGGGCGGTTGGGATTCTTGAGGCCGACCCGGGCCCGACGGATCGCTTTCGACACCGCTTTGACGGCTTCGTCCTGGCCGATTAGACGCTTGTGGAGTGTGTCCTCCATATTGAGCAGCTTCACCGATTCGCTTTCGGTGAGCTTCTGCACAGGCACACCGGTCCAGGACGCCACGATTTGGGCAATATCCTCCTCATCGACTACGGGGGTGGTGAGTTCAGCTGTCTGAGGCGCAGGGCTTTCGATCGGGGCGAGTGGCTCTGCTGTCACAACTCCAGTCGTGCTCGCTGACGCATCCACGTCTGTGCCAGAGGGTTCAGCTTCGCTGCTGACGTTTTCAGCTGCATCGCGGTTGGTTTGCAGCAGGCTGCGGATCTGTTCGCGCAGTTCAACTTCCTTATCTCTCAGTTCACCGGCACGGGTGAAATCCTGTTCACGCACGGCTTGTTCTTTGTCCTTTTGCACAGCACGTAGTTCCTTATCCACCTCTTTGGCTGCAGGGGGGAGCTTCGAATTGAGCAGGCGTACGCGGCTTCCAGCTTCATCGACCAAGTCGATGGCCTTGTCGGGAAGGAATCGGTCGGAGATGTACCGGTCACCCAAAGTGGCGGCTGCCTCAAGGGCTTCATCCGTAATCTTGAGACGGTGATGCTGTTCATATCGCTCCCGCAGGCCGCGCAAGATCTCGATCGTGTCTTCGATCGAGGGCTCTCCCACATTCACAGGCTGGAAACGTCGTTCCAGGGCTGCATCTCGCTCAATGTGCTTGCGGTATTCATCCAGCGTGGTGGCACCGATGCATTGCAGTTCACCTCGGGCCAGTGCCGGTTTGAGGATGTTGGCGGCATCGATCGCTCCCTCGGCGGCACCGGCGCCAATCAGGGTGTGAACCTCATCGATCACCAGGATCACGTTTCCTGCGGACTTGATCTCCTCCATGATCTTTTTGAGCCGCTCTTCGAACTCGCCGCGATATTTGGTGCCGGCCACCAGCAAGCCAATATCGAGAGTGAGAACACGCTTCTCTTCAAGAATGTCAGGAATGTCGCCCTGTTGAATCCGTTGGGCTAATCCTTCTGCGATGGCTGTCTTGCCCACGCCGGGCTCGCCAATCAGCACAGGATTGTTTTTGGTGCGACGACCCAGGATTTGAATCACCCGGTCGATTTCATTCTGACGACCGACGACAGGGTCGAGCTTGCCCTCTCCAGCTAATTGGGTGAGGTTGCTGCCAAATTCATCGAGAGTTGGAGTTTTTGTGGATCCTTTACTGCCACTGCTGCCCGTACCAGCACCCACTTCGGCGGTTTCGCCGAGCATGCGGATGACCTGTGTGCGCACCTTGGCAAGGTCGACGCCAAGATTCTCGAGCACCCTTGCGGCGACACCCTCGCCTTCTCGAATCAGGCCAAGCAGCAGATGCTCGGTACCGATGTAGTTGTGGCCCAGCTGACGTGCTTCTTCGAGTGACAGTTCGAGGACCCGCTTGGCTCTTGGGGTGAAGGGGATCTCAACGGCCACAAAGCCGGAACCGCGACCGATGATTTTCTCGACTTCGACCCGAGCGTCCTTGAGATTGACGCCCATTGACTTGAGAACCTTGGCGGCAACACCAGTGCCTTCACCAATTAGACCGAGCAGAATTTGCTCTGTTCCAACAAAATTGTGCCCCAGGCGGCGGGCCTCCTCTTGGGCCAGCATGATCACCTTGATGGCCTTCTCGGTAAACCGCTCGAACATCGTCCAGGCCGGAAGTAGATAGAACTAACTTATCAGGACCGGAGCAGGATTGTGGCAAATGGCTTCGGCTGACCACATCCCTTGCCAGTAGCGGGCTTGGCTCAGGCAAAAGTATTAATCAAGCCATTCAAATTGACGGCGATTTCTATCGCTCAGGCCGGTTATCCGCACCCAAAAACAGCGGTCACTTGCCGCATGCCTATCAGGTCAGACTTCTCCACTGAATCAGGGCATCTCGTCCGTCGCTGTAGTAGCCGCGACGGCTTCCGCAGCTCAAGAAGCCGCAGCGTTGATAAAGAGCAAGAGCTGCTGCGTTACAGCTGGCGACCTCCAGCGTTGCGCTGACTGCACCGGCCCTGCGTGCCTGCGCAAGCAAAGCACTGAGAACAGTTCTCCCCAATCCACGTTTGCGTTGGCTGGGTGTCACGGCCAAGGCGGTGATCTGTAGTTCATCCACCACCAGCCAACCGCAGGCGAGTGCCGCTAGCCGTCCCCCTGCCCGGATGCCGATACAGAGGCGATCACTCGCTTCCAGTTCGCGCTGCCACTGGTTTGCTGTCCACAGTCCATCCATAGCCTCGGTATCGAGCAGCAGGCAAGCCTCCAGATCGTCAGGTCCCAACGCAAAGGGTGCAGCGTTCAACTCCATAGACAGGGCGCGGCGTCCAGCTCGTTTTGGGATTGATCGCGTCGCTTCCTACATTGACCTTGATGCCTGCCCATGTCTGAGCTCCATGCCCCAATCTTTCGAGTCCGGCTGTGATCCGCTCAGTCCGAATCGCAACCTGGCCCCAGTGACCGCCAGGCTTGATGACCAGGGCTGCATGACTGTGGGTGGGTGTCGCCTTAGCGAGCTGGCTCAGCGTTACGGAACGCCTCTGTATGTGCTTGACGAAGTGGGGATTCGGGCCGCTTGTGGCGCGTATCGCACCGCCCTTGAGCGTCATTACCCTGGCCCGTCCTTGGCTGTGTATGCATCCAAAGCCAATAGCTCCTTGGCGATGACAGCAATCGCTGCTTCGGAGGGCCTCGGACTGGATGCTGTCTCTGCAGGCGAGCTACTCACAGCCCTCAAGGGGGGCATGCCCGCTGAGCGGATCGTGCTGCATGGCAACAACAAATCCGATGAGGAACTCCTGCTGGCCTATCGCAGCGGAGTCACGATCGTGGCTGACAACCAGCACGACCTTGACCGATTGGAGGTGCTTGTTCCGGATGGTGCCCACCCCGCGCAGCTGATGCTGCGTTTTACCCCAGGGATCGAATGCCATACCCACGAGTACATCCGAACCGGGCATCTCGATAGCAAGTTCGGCTTTGACCCGGATCAGCTTGAGCCAGTGCTGCGTCGGCTCAAGACCTGTGCCTGGGCGTGCGTCACCGGTTTACATGCTCACATCGGCTCTCAGATCTTTGAGTTAAACCCTCATCGTGATCTTGCGGCAGTGATGGCGGATGCCCTTCAGCTTGCCCTTGAGCTGGGTCATCCCATTCGAGACCTCAATGTTGGCGGTGGACTTGGCATCCGTTATGTGCAGTCAGACGATCCCCCGACGATCGATGCCTGGATTCAGGTTGTGGCTGATGCTGTGGTGAAGGCCTGCCGTGAGCGCGACCTTGCCCTGCCGCGTCTCCTCTGTGAGCCAGGTCGATCGTTGGTGGCGAGCTCAGGTGTCACCCTCTACAGGCTCGGTTCTCGTAAGGAGGTGCCGGGAGTGCGCACCTACCTCTCCGTGGATGGCGGCATGAGCGACAACCCGAGGCCGATCACTTATCAGTCTCTCTACACAGCCTTCTTGGCGGACCGCCCCCAGGCGGAGGCCACGGAATCAATCACCCTGGCTGGTAAGCACTGTGAATCCGGCGACGTGTTGCTCAAAGATTTGGCCCTCCCCCCTAGCGTCAGTGGCGACGTGCTTGTAGTGCTGGCCACCGGCGCCTACAACGCCTCGATGAGTTCCAACTACAACCGTATTCCCCGTCCTGCTGCAGTGCTCGTCCATGACGGCATTGCCGATGTGATTCAGAGAAGGGAATCGTCGGAGGATCTTTTGCGCTACGACAATCTGCCCACTCGCCTCAACCCGAGGGTATCGGTAGGCTAAGAGCAACATCGGGGTGAAGGAGTGAGCTGGCCGGGTTGGTTTGACGCGCGCCTGCTTGATGTTCTTCTTGCTTCTGCCCTTGGGTTTCTGCTCTTCTCTCGCATCAGTGAGCAGCGTTCGCTTTGGTTATTGCGCGGCTACCTCCTTCTGGTGGCCTTGGCTTGGGTCTTCAAGGGGGTTCTTCTCGCATCCGATACCCCTCTCCTTCCCCTCACCGCAGCCCTGATCGAGGCCTTGGTCCTGGCTTGTTCATTGTCCCTGGCGATTCTCTGGCAGGGGGAACTACGCCGGCTGATGGAGCTGTTAGGGACTTGGCGTCTAGATGTCCTTCTCGCCAATCCCGCCAGCAAATTGCGGGTGAAGGCTGGCACTGTCGCTCAGCTCACCGACGCGGCGGGTCGTCTTTCCCAGAGCCGTCGCGGAGCCTTAATCGTTGTCGATCTTGGCAGTGATTTGCGTCCGGAAGATTTCCTCAATCCAGGCGTGACGATCGATGCGCAGCTCAGCAGTGAACTGATCCTCAATCTGTTCGCATCCGATACCCCTCTCCACGATGGTGCTGTGGTGGTGAAGGGCAACCGGATCGTGGCCGCTGGTGTGATCCTTCCTCTCTCTCGGCAGGGTCATAGTCGCTATGGCACGCGTCATTTGGCCGCACTCGGGATCACCGAGCGGTTCGATCGATGTATCTGTGTTGTGGTGTCTGAGGAGACCGGAACCCTGTCTTTGGCCAATTATGGTCGGCTCGAACGACCGATCACAAGCAGCCGTCTCCAGGGGCTTCTCACCGAGTTAATGGGCGTCACACCAGCGGTGGCAGCTCCCACCGCTACTACATCTGGGGCTTCTGGGCGTAGCGTGTCCGTTGCCAATCAGGACATCGTTTCGTGAGCCGTCGTCTGGCTGCTGCTTCCAACGATTCGATCGGCAAGGTGTGTCCGGCTGAGCTCGACCCCATTTGTCTGCCGGCCCATGTCGCGGTGATCATGGATGGCAATGGGCGCTGGGCCCAAGCCCGTGGGCTTCCCAGGGTGATGGGACACCGTGCCGGAGTTGAGGCTCTGAAGTCGACGTTGCGCCTTTGCAGCGACTGGGGTGTCAAGGCCCTGACCGCTTATGCCTTTTCCACTGAGAACTGGTCTCGCCCTGGAGATGAGGTCAATTTCCTCATGACTCTGTTTGAGAGGGTGCTCCAGCGCGAACTGCAGGGCCTGGAAGCAGAACAGGTGCGGATTCGCTTTCTCGGTGACCTTCAGGCGCTTCCCGAGAAGCTGCAGAACCTGATTGCTGACGCCACCGCACGCACTGCTGCTAACACCGGCATTCACTTCAATGTCTGCACCAATTACGGTGGCCGGCGCGAACTGGTTCTGGCCGCTCAGGCCTTAGCGGGCCGGGCTGCACGCGGGGAGTTGGATCCAGCCACGATCGACGAAAACACTATGGCTGCTGAGTTGTACACCGCAGGAGAGCAGGACCCAGACCTGTTAATCCGAACCAGTGGTGAACGACGCATCAGCAATTTCTTGCTCTGGCAGCTGGCCTATGCCGAAATTCACGTCACTGATGTTTTCTGGCCTGATTTCAACCGGGATGCTCTGATGGCGGCTCTAGTGGATTATCAGGGTCGCAAGCGTCGTTTCGGAGGCCTTGAAGCACTTCGGACCGACGCTCTGGGATCCTGAACAACAGCAGATCGGCGTTGATGACGGACTCGTTTACCTTGCGCCACGACTGGAGCATTGCAGAAATCCAGGCCATTCTTGATGCGCCGCTGATGGATCTGCTCTGGCGGGCGCAGCAGGTGCACCGGCAGGCCAATCCCGGCTATCGCGTGCAGTTGGCGTCCTTGCTCAGCGTCAAGACCGGGGGCTGTGAGGAGGACTGTGCCTATTGCCCCCAGTCCATGCACAACAGCAGTGATGTGTCGGGCCAGCCTGAACTGGAGGTGGAGCCAGTTCTGGCAAGGGCCCGTGTCGCCAAGCAGGCGGGGGCTGACCGTTTCTGCATGGGCTGGGCCTGGCGCGAAATTCGTGATGGCGCCCCCTTTGAGGCGATGCTGTCGATGGTGCGTGGTGTGCGCGAAATGGGGCTTGAAGCCTGCGTCACTGCCGGCATGCTTACTGATGCCCAGGCCATGCGTCTGGCGGAAGCCGGCCTAACGGCTTACAACCACAATCTTGACACCAGCCCTGAGCACTACGACCGGATCATTACGACCCGCACCTATCAGGAACGCTTGGAAACACTGCAGCGGGTGCGCAGGGCTGGGGTGACCCTTTGCTGCGGAGGGATCATCGGTATGGGTGAGAGCGACCGTGATCGTGCCTCAATGCTGCAGGTGTTGGCCACGATTGATCCCCATCCCGAGAGCGTGCCCATCAATGCATTGGTGGCTGTGGAGGGAACCCCGTTGGAGGAGCAGACACCTGTGGAGCCTCTTGAGCTCGTGCGGATGGTGGCCACGGCCAGAATCCTGATGCCCCACAGCCGCGTGCGCCTCAGTGCTGGCCGCGAGCAGCTCAGTCAGGAAGCCCAGATTCTCTGCCTTCAGGCAGGCGCTGATTCGATTTTCTATGGAGAGACCTTGCTCACCACCGGCAACCCTGCTGTGGAAGCGGATAAGGCGCTGCTGGCGGCTGCCGGCGTGCAGGCCAGTTGGCAAGCGCAACCGGAAACGCACGCATGCAATTAAGGGCTGAGCAAGCTTGCCCTAGGCATGTTCTCGATGCTGTCCTCGTGCCATCAGGGGGTGTCGCTTTGAGCGGGCAGCTCAACGAGTAAGGATCAGCCAGACTTCATTTTCGCGCCTGAGTGTTTCGGCTTTGGTTATGCGAGCCATGCCTTGCGTTCATTGGCGATAAAAAAACACCGCCTCCTGGCGGGACTTTTCGCATGAATCCAATGGTGTTGGAGGAAGTGGGTCACTGCCAGTGCCACTGCCACTGCCGATGAAAGATTCGCCGTTGATGTGTTTGTTCACGTCTATCTGCACAAAACCAGAACCACACCGCGCCCGCCGATCCGTCGTTGCCATCGCTGGAGACGTACCACTCACCTGCAAGGTTGATGGAAGGTTGGCTCAGGCACCCACAGTTGAAAGACAATGCGCTTCGCTTCCATCGAGATCAGAAGAGCTGGAACGAAGACGCGATGGTTCTCGTCGATCACGGTAGGCAGATGCCTCATGGTGATCCGGCTGTGCTGAAGACACGCCAAAGTTTGAGACCTTCTGATGCGTTGATTCTCTACAAGCACCTGATGACGATGGGTTGGTCTGAGTCGGAGCCTGTCTGGTAGTGCGATTGACCTGCCTGACTTTGGCGCCATCAGAGAACCCTTGATGTGGCCTTGGACTCCATGGCTTGGGCGATCTCAACGCTGCTGGATGGAGGGATCACCGATTGGAAGGAGACGACGACTGGTCAAAATCGCTTGGATGCAGGCGGCGTTGAACGCCATGCCGGTGCAGTCAGACCCAACGTTCAAACGACGTCAGGTGTCTTGCTGAGGGCGTTGGTTCCGTCGTTCTCCTTCTGCGTCCGTCGGTACAGGGCATCACCGCGGAGTCGCAGACTGGGGTGATGGATGGTCAGTTCCGGCAACGCCTGCAACCCAGCCGAAAGGGCTCGCATGTGATTACTGCTGGCTCGAATGGTTTGCCGCCACTGCACTTCAGGCGTTCCCTACCTGAGGCCTTTGGCATTGCTCCGGTCTCAGTTCAGGCGGCATGACCACTTCAGACCCCCAAGCCAACAGCAGTTTCCAAGGTCGTCGTGACTCAGGCATCTCAGGAGAGCTTCTCGTCGCCGCCTTCTATGCCTTCACCCCTCTCACGGAAGCAACGCGATCGCAGCTGCTTGCTGGTCTTCCCCACCTTGCGTCCAGCGGCGGAGTTCGAGGGTCTGTCCTGGTGGCGCTGGAAGGTGTGAATGGAACCATCAGTGGCCCTGAACAGGGTGTCGAGGCCGTGTTGGAGCATCTGCACCAGCAGCTTTGCCTGGGTGACGATCATTACGCCCGTCTTGAGGTCAAGCGCAGTTGGTGTTCTCAGCAAGCATTCCGTCGCTTCAAGGCGCGAGGCAAGCGTGAGATCGTCACGATGGGTCGCCCGGACGTCAGTCCGGCTACCAGCGTGGGGACCTACGTGGAGCCCGAGCAGTGGAATGCCCTGATTGATGATCCCGAAACGTTGGTGATCGACACGCGCAATCGCTACGAAGTGTCGATCGGTACGTTCACCGGTGCAGTCGATCCAGGTACCGACACGTTCCGGGAGTTCCCGGACTGGGCGGAGCGTGAGTTACGCCCCTTGATCGAGCACCAGGGGCCGAAGCGCATCGCCATGTTCTGCACCGGAGGCATCCGCTGTGAGAAGGCAAGCAGCTATCTGCAACAGCAGGGCTTTGGCGAAATACACCATCTGCGCGGTGGCATCTTGAAGTACCTCGAAGAGATTCCTGAAGGGAGTAGTCGTTGGCAAGGCGAGTGCTTTGTCTTTGACCAGCGGGTTGCCCTCAACCATCGCCTCCAGCCAGGGGTGCATCGCCTCTGTTATGCCTGCGGACTTCCGCTCACGCCGGAGGAAAGGAGCCTGAAGAGTTACATCCCAGGGGTGCAGTGCCTCCATTGCATTGACCGCTTCACGGATGCGGATCGTCAGCGCTTTTCTGAACGGCAACGTCAGCTTGATCAGGCCAATGCCAACACCAACGCCAATGCCATCAGCAACGCAGACCAGCAGCGCCTCGCGCAATGAATTGGCCCGTTCTCTACAGCTTTAGGCGCTGCCCCTATGCGATGCGTGCCCGCTGGGCACTGCTCCATGCCGGGTTGCTGGTTGCGTGGCGTGAAGTCTCCCTGCAAAGCAAACCGGCGTGTCTGCTTGATGCATCGCCTAAAGGCACCGTGCCGGTGCTGATCACGCCGCAGGGTGGGGTGATTGATGAAAGCTTGGCGGTGATGCGCTGGGCGTTGCAGCAGGCCGATCCCTTCGATTGGCTTGGCGCTGGTCTTTCGGCTCCGGAACGGGAGGCGATCGATGGGTTGATCGCGACGAACGACGGGCCGTTCAAACACCATCTCGATCGCTTCAAATACACCGATCGCTATCTCGGTGCCAGCCGCGAGCAGCACCAGCACCAAGGCCTTGCGATTCTTTTGGATTGGTCCGAGCGCATCGCTGAGGCCGGTTGGCTGGTGGGTGATCGCTGCAGCCTGGCCGATGCGGCTCTGTGGCCCTTTGTGCGCCAGTGGCGAATCGCCGATCCGAAGGGCTTTGATCAACACCCTCAGCTTGATTCTTTGCGCTGCTGGCTTCAGGCATTTTTGGATTCCCCCGCGTTCCCTCGACTGATGGAACGGAGCGATCCATGGCAGTCGAGTGATCGCCTCACCCTGTTCCCTGCAGATGCCGCGGCGGTGCCAGTCGATCAGCCTCTGTTTCATCTTGCCCTTGCCCCCGATTGGCGGCAGGCCGAGAGGCTTGGCGTCTATCGCGTGTCGACGCGAGGACTGATGCTTGAGCAGGTGGGCTTTGTTCATGCTTCCACGGCTGATCAACTCGCCGCTACCTATCGGCGCTTTTATGCCGATGCTGGGGACGTGCTGCAGCTCACGATTGATCCGACCCGCATCCCCTATCCCCTGCGGGCCGACCCAGTCCCCAGTGGTGAGCAGTTTCCCCATCTCTACGGACCTCTACCGGTGGCGGCGGTGACGGCGGTTGCTCCCTATCCATCCTGCTGAGTGATGGCTTTCCCCTCCCTGGAGCAACTTGAACAGCAGGCCCAGGCGCGGGCGTTGCTGCTGCGCCTCCAGGTGGGTCGGCCGGTAGGGCTTTGGTCGTTACGACTGGTTGTCGCCCAGTCCAGCGGCAATGGTCGTGCTCAGCTGCTGGGAGAGATGAAGGCCTGGGCCCACGGCGGTGCCAGGGGGCTCCAACTCGACACCATGCGGGTGCAGCCACAGGCTCCAGCTGGAGTGGGGGCCTTGGTTTGGGCTGCAACCTTCGCGTGGGCGTTGGAGTGCACACCCTGCCGAAAAGCTCGCTTGCTGGCGATTGAAGACGATGCCCGCCAGCACCGCCGTTTGGTCCGCTATTTCCAGGCTCTGGGTTTCACACCAACCCGCAGGTTGGCAGGCTCTCCGTCAGATCTCCCCTTGCGGTTGATCTGGGGAGGGGCTGGCCAAATGATGGTCGGAGACTGTGACGAGGTCCTGACCAGGGCACTGAGGCGCTGGGCTGCCTCCGCGTGCGGTTGAAAACCTCAGGTCTGATCAACTCTCTTCTTGGGGCAGGCGGCTTGTGGAGTGGTTCAGACAGGTGTTGCTGGTCGGTTGGAGGGTTCAGCGGCGTGGTAGCTGCTGCGTACCAGCGGTCCGCTACGCACATGACTGAAGCCGAGGGCTTGTGCCGTTTCTCCCAGGGCGGTGAATTCATCGGGGTGCCAATAGCGCTGCACCGGTAGATGGGCCAGGGATGGTCTTAGATACTGGCCAATGGTGATCCGCTCGCAGCCGGCATCCCGCAGAGCTTTCATCGCCTCTACCACTTCCGCTTCGGTTTCACCAAGGCCAAGCATGAGCCCGCTTTTGGTGGGAATGGTCGGTGCCAGTTCCCGAGCGGTGGCAAGGAGGCCGAGGGAGCGGCTGTAGGTGGCGCCGCGCCGCACTTCCCCCTGCAACCGTTCAACCGTTTCCAAGTTGTGGTTGAAGCACACCGGTGCGGCTTCCAGCACGGTGCTCAGCCGTTTGCGTTGAGCTTGCAATCCGGTAGTTAGATCGGAATGGCCACCCCAGAAATCGGGGGTGAGCACTTCGATTTGCACGAGCGGGTTGCGCTGGCGGATTGCTGCCATGGTGGTCGTGAATAACGTCGCCCCGTGGTCGGTGAGGTCGTCGCGGGCAACAGCGGTGAGCACGACGTAGCGAAGGCCCATGTCTTGCACCGCATCGGCGATCCTCTCCGCTTCGAGGGGGTCGAGGGGCATTGGGGCGCGACCCTTCTCCACTTGGCAGAAGGCACAGCTGCGGGTGCAGATGGAGCCGCCTAGCAGGAACGTGGCGGTGCCGGCTGCATAGCACTCAGCCCGATTCGGGCATCGTCCTTCTTCGCAGATCGTGTGCAATCCGCCTGCTTTCACTAGACCCTGCACGGTCTCCAATTGGGAGACCGTGCCGATGGGTCGCCTGAGCCATTCAGGCAGACGTTCCTGAGGACGGATCTGGCTATAGCGGCTGGGCTTGTTCATCGGTGAACTCATCCTCGACTCATTCAACGGCGCGTCGCCCTTCCAAGGCTCGAGACAGGGTGACATCGTCGGCATATTCCAGTTCGCTACCCACCGGTAAGCCGTAGGCGATCCGGCTCACCTCGGTGAAGGGTTTGAGCAACCTTGCCAAATAAAGGCTAGTGGTATCTCCCTCCACGCTTGGAGTAAGCGCCAGGATCACTTCTTTGATGCTGTCTTGCCCGACCCTTTGCACCAGGCTGGTGATCTGGAGCATCTCTGGACCGATTCCGTCCATCGGCGAGATCAGACCTCCGAGTACGTGGTATCTGCCGCTGTATTCACGGGTGCGTTCCAGAGCGAGAAGATCGCGGGAATCCGCGACCACGCAGATCATTCCGTTGTTGCGTTCTGGGTTGCGGCAGATTTCACAGGTCGGTTCGGCGCTGAGGTGGAAGCAGGTCTGACACTGGCCCACCTGGCTGCGCGCGGCTAGCAGCGCCTCGGCAAAGCTCTGGATCTGTTCCTCGGGTTGGCGGAGCAGATGCAGGGCCAGCCGCTGCGCGGTTCGGGGGCCGATCCCCGGCAGCCGTTCAAATTGATCGATCAACCGGGCCAGCGGTCGGGTGAAGCCGCTCAGAGGTTTGCTGCAATTGCCGGAAATCTAGGCAGGCCATCCAAGGCAGAATGTCTTCAGGTCCTGATTCTGTAGATGCCTTCGTTGCTGCACTCTTCGCTGCGTCTGCTGATGTCGCTGCTCTGCGTTGTGATGCTCACAGCCTGCAGCGGTACTGCAGCCGGGCTCAATTCCTTCCAAAGTCCAGATGGCCGCTACGCCTTTCTTTATCCAAGCGGCTGGACCCGGGTGGCAGTCAGTGGCGGGCCCCAGGTGGTATTCCATGACCTGATCAACAGTGATGAAACCGTGAGCCTTGTGGTCTCAGAGGTGGATGCCGATGATGAGCTCGAACAATTGGGCAGTGTCGTGGCTGTTGGTGAGCGGCTTCGCCGGGATGTGATCGCTCCGGCTGGCAGCGGCCGCGATGCAGAACTGGTCGAGGCTCGAGAGCGTGAAGCGTCGGGCCACACGTTCTACGACCTTGAATACGCCGTCCATCTCCAGGACCGTGACCGCCATGAATTGGCCACGGTGGTGGTTGATCGTGGTCGCCTCTACACCTTGGCGGCAAGTACGAATGAGCTTCGTTGGCCCAAGGTGAAGGGTCTGTTTGAACGGGTGGTCAATTCCTTCACCCTTTTGATCTGATCCTCCGCACAAGACAGGTCGATGGGAACACGTCAAGCTTGCGGCTATGAGGTCTCTCCCATCCATCCGTAGCCTGAGGCAGCGCTGGCATGATCTGAGTGATCACCAGCAGGTCGGTGTTTCGTTGGTGGGGGTCGCCGGCCTGTTCTGCGGCTGGTTGCTGTTTTGGCCTGTGCCGACCCAGGTGCAGGGCAAGGGGGTACTGATTTATCCAGACAACGCCGGCATCCTCAACGCCCGTGCCGGTGGTCAGGTGTTAAACGTGGCCGTGAAGATTGGCGATCGGGTTCGCAAGGGTGAGGAGCTGATGCGCCTTTACCTGCCGGTACTGGAACGAGAGCTCGAACAGCAGAAGGGCAATCTTGCCCAGCTCCGTCGACAAAACAATGACCTGAATCAGCGTGATGCACTGCGTCTGTCGACGGCTCGTGCAGCTCTAGAGACCACCCTTGCCAAGCTCATCGATGATGAGAAGCGGTTGAGCCAGCTGCTGTCCACCTACAACGCCAAGGTCACCAATCTCAACTGGCTGGCTCGACGTTCTGTGGTGGCACCACTCTCGGAAGCCGTGGTTTCTGCCGAGCAGGGGCTGACTGGCACAAGCGTTCAGCTGGATGACGTCAAGATTCAGCGCAAGCAGGCGATGACAGCCTTTCAGCAGATTGAGCTCGGAATTGAAACCGAGCAGTTGAACCGCAACTTCGCTATCGCGGATCTGGAGCGGCAGATTGCGGTCACCGAAGCCAAGATCGCTTACGACGGCACAGTCAGTGCTGGGCGTGACGGTGACGTTCTTGACCTCCAGGTGATTGCCGGCCAGACGATCAAGATTGGTGATCGCCTCGGCACCATTGGCCGTGGTGCGAACTCGGAACAACGGGAACCCAGTGACCTGATGGCCGTGGCCTACTTTGCACCTGCTGATGCACGACGTCTGCCGAGGGGCCTGCCTGTGGAGGTCGTACCGCTCTGGAATCAGCGAGGTCGTTTTGGTGGCATCGAAGGATCGGTCCGCTCTGTGCTCAGTCTGCCGGCAACGGCAGACGATATCTCCACGACGATCGGCAATCCGCAGTTGGCTGAGGAGCTCGTCAAGGATGGTCCCGTGATGCGGGCAGAGATCGACCTAGCCCGCGACCCTCGCTCCGATGATGGCTACCGCTGGACCCTGTCCCAGGGGAGTGGGGTCTTCCCCATTCGAGATGGTCTCACCATCGATACCTTCGCCTACGTCGAATGGCGATCGGCAATTACCTATATCTTGCCCGGAATGCGATCGCTCACGGGTGGCTATCGCACCCTACGCATTGACCGACTCTGGGATCTTCCCTTCCTACGTCAGCCCGGTACCTCTCCCTGATGACTCTGAGACCACTGTTGCGCCAGGAGCTCCCTTGGCTGATCTCCGAAGCTGTTTTGCTGGTGGTACTGATGAATGCCAACCCTCCGGAGCTGTGGTTCTGGCTTGTGGTGTTTCTGGTGATCTTCGCCTATCGGATCGAACGCTGGTGGTCCTCGCGGCAGCGCTGATCACAGAGCTCAGTCGTCTTTCTGCCCATCCATGTTTTGTGTAGGCGTTATCGGCTGAGGCTTTCTCCCTCGCTCACTCGATGATGCATTGCTCATCGTTGCGATCCCATCGCTGATGACGACCAGTTGTTCGATCAAGGTGGTGCGAACGATCAGCTGGCGCAGTCTGGGGCGGGGCAGGTCTCCTTCCACTGCCTTGCAGGTGCTGGTGAGTTGCTGGTTCAGTCGCTCCCCTTCTTGGTGCAGTGCCGTCACCGTCTTGTGTAGACAAGCGGCCGTGAATGCGCTGTTGCCGGTTTGCGTCAAGGTGCTGAGATCACGAACCAGCATCGTGAGTAGGTGTTCCATCAACTGCAGGACCTCAGCTTCTTGGTGATGGAGTTGTGTTAGAGGCCCAGGACCGTGGATTGGTGGAGGCAGGCACGCCATCCCGGAAACCACGCTCACGGTTTGGGAGCACATCCAGTCGATCTGGCTCCAGAGCAGATAGAGAGGTTGCTGTTCTGGGTTGAGCCCTAGCTCCAGCTGGGCGTCTTGCCTCTTCAGACGGATGGCGGCCAGCTGATGCAAGAGGTGATTGCGTTCTGTCTCGCGGCGTTGTGAGCGGTTGCTGCCTGTTCCCTCCTGCTTCAGACGTGAGGCTTCCCAGCTCAATTCCTCTGCGATCACCTGCATCAGTCGCCCCTGCTGGCGGTGTAGATCGGGAATCGCTTGGCTTGGCCAGATCCAGCGGCTGGCCCAGAGAGAGAGCGCGATGCCGAGGGCTGTCCACACCAGTCGCAACGGGCCCCAGGTTGTTTCCGTGGCGTTATGGACCAGCCAACCCATCACGATGATGTTGCCGGCCACTTTGTAGCCAACCTCGAGGCCGAGCATCCCCCCCAGCAGCCGTGTGCTGGCAAGGGCCATGCCGATCGCCAGGGCTAGGGGAAGGGCCAGGCTCTTGGAAAAGATGATCAGAAGTAGGACGCCCATGAGCGATCCAAGCAGGCGTTGCACTCCCAGCTTCAGGGCGTTGCCGTAGCTGCTTGATAACACCGTCGCCGTGGTCATCGGTAGGTAGTAGCCGTAAGGAATCGGACTGAGTAGACCGAAGCCCGCTGCTAGGCCCGTCACGATGGCCAGCCGCAGGTCACTGCGTAGTAACCAAGGGTTCTGATTGAGGCGACGCTTGGTTTGCGTTGTTGCGTTCCTCACGTCACCGCAGCCTCAATGCGTTCCTGGCTGCGCAGCAGCCAGCGCAGCCGTGTGACTTCCTCCTCTAATGCGATTCGCAGCGGTGTCTGAGGATGGTCTGTCTCTCGAAGGTTTAGTCGGCTCCAGCCTTGGGCGTGGTGGTGATCAAGTTGTTGACTCAGTTCAGGAATGGCATGGTCAGGGTGGCGGTAGAGACGTTCCAGTAGACGCTCCACAAGCAACCAGCGCGGCTGAAGTGTGTTCCAGAGCAACACGCGTTGCCGCCAGCGTTGACGTTCAAGTTTGGAATGGCGATAGGGGTCGAGGCTTGTCTCTACAGCGACGAGGCGCTCCATCTCCAACAGGTTGCGCGTCACGGGTTCGGCATTCACCGCTGGTACTGATCCGCCGTTCGCGAGGGCTTGTTGGTGGAGCGCAAGGCGCTGGTGCAGCATCTGCTTCTGCAGTGCATTTAGTTCTTCCAGGCGCGCCAGTCTGTTTTTCGGCCAGAGCATGCGTCCCATGACCAGCGCAACCACGATTCCGATCAGGGTGTCGACGCTGCGGTTGAACACATACCCCCAATTGAGCAGCGAATATCCCGGAATTCCAAGGAACATGATTGTGATAATGGCTGCGGTCGAAAGACCGCTGCTCCAGCCAAGGCGCCGCAGCAGAGGGATGCTGATCAGCAGACTGACGAGGATGCCGATCCAGCCAGACAGGATTGTGTGCACGATGAAGGTGACCAATCCACCTGTGATCGTGCCGAGTATGCGCCCGCGGGCAGCGCGGAACGTGTTCTCATCCTGGTCGTCGACCACAAAGATCACCGCCATCAGGGGATACCACAGGTAGGTGATGCGCTGGAAGTGCTGGGCGATCGCACAGGTGATCAGAACGCTCAGCCCAAGGCGCAGGCTTTGTCGCACCAGGTTGCTCTTCACCGATGCCATTGCAGCCGTAGTCATTGTGCTTCCAATGACTCACTTCAGCTTGGCCTCTGTTGCGCAGCTCCCCTCCCCTTAAAACTGTGGTCGGTAACGCCAGTTGCTGTTGTTGCCTGAGTGCTCCTCCTCTGCATTGAATCGTCTCGGGGAATGGCTGGGCCATTGTGTATCGAGGTAGCTGATCCCATCACGCTCGAAGGGGGTCGCGTCCAACCGCTCAGCCTTCAGTTCAGTGGTGCCCATCGCGGTGATCAGGCCACCAAGCTCCATGGGGCCGAGATCGGTCTTGAGGTTGCGACCGGCGGCGGAGATTAAGGCCGGCAGACGCATGATGTTGTCTGGTTTGGTCAGTGATCCAAACAGGCTTTTGATCACGAGTTGCTGACGTTTCAGCCTGCCGAAATCTCCTTCTCCATCATTACGCCAGCGGAGAAATCCCTCCAGATCCCGACCTTTTAAAACTTGGCGTCCGGGCTGCAGGTCGATGTAGAGCCCCTGTGAATTGTCAACGTAGTAGAGCCGTTTGGGTACATCGATCGTGACGCCACCCATCAGATCGCTAATACTGCGGATCCCTTCCAGATTGACCAGGATGTAATGCTGAATCGGTCGACCCATCAGGCGGCTGAGTTCTTGCTGAACGGCATCGGTGCCGCCGTAGGCGTACAACGCATTCGCCTTCATCGGTCCGAACCGGGCCGAATTGACGTAGCTGTCTCTTGGGATCTGTGTGATTTTTGTCTGACTGTTCTCCACCCGGATCGTGAACATCGTGTCGGTGTTTCCCCCACCGGCATCCATGCCGAGTATCACCACTTCACGATCGCCAATTCCGCTCCAGGCGGTGAAGGGATTGGTGAGGGGAAGTCCCAGCAGCGCTGACTGCCGATTGCTCTCCGGCATCAGCATTGTGGTCAGTGGTAGAGCCAGCAGCAGCCCTGATCCCAACCCGAGCGCGATGGCGATCCCCAGGGATCGAGCACGCGGTCCAACCCGCTCGGGCTCAGGTGTTGTCATGAAGCAAGCTTAGGTCGGCCTTAGTCTCTTCTTTATTCAATCTTTGGTTTTTGCAGAGGCGCATCGCGCCTAGAGCAGCGGTTCGCTGATCACCATGGATGGACATGGCAACTGGTTGATCAGGCTGCTGGTGCGATCGCTAGCTGGGATCCGCAGGCCTGCGACACGGCGTCGCTGCGAGCGCAGGATCACGAGATCGTGTTCCCAGCTCAGTCGCTGGATCGTCTGGTCAATACCGGGCCCACGCACCAGTTCGATCCGGATGCTCTGCCCCATCGTGCTTTGTGGAATCCAGCGATTCAGTTCTTGCTCCATCCAGGCGCGATCTTGGCGGCCGAAGCGAGGGTCGTGAATGTGCAGCAGGGTGATGTGAGCGGTTTGCCGTTCTGGGCAGGACGCCATGAGCCGCAGTGCCAGCTCAAACTGTTCTCGGGCACTGGCCGATAGATCTTTGATCGGCACAAGGACTCTGCCGAGCTGTTCCGGTGCCTGGTCCCCCAGGTTCACAACAACCACGGGGCAATGGGCGGTGCGGCAGACGCCGTCGACGAGATCGCCGAACAGCCAGTTGCGCAGTTTGTCGGGGCGACCGGTGCCGATCACGAGCAGGTCAGCACCTTGCTCAAGGGCGCTGCGGCTCATGCCACCGGCGATGTCTTCATCAAGACGGAGCACCCCGTGGGTGGTGACCTCGAGATCCTGACCGATCTGGGCTGCTTGACTGAGGCGGGCACGGGCTGCGGCGATGGCCCGGTTTAGCCCACCCCTGGCTTCTTCCACGCTTGGGCACACCAGTGCCAGGGGAATCAAGGTGCCGGAGGATCCCGTGGCATTGCTGCCGGTGAGCAGCTTCGAGGCGATACTGAGCAGCCCTTGTTCGGTGGCGGGGTTCGCCACGGGCACCACAATGCTCAGCGGGCGCTGAACCACATCCGAGGACCCGCCAGCGTCTGCGTTGGTTGGGAGCGGCGCTGTTGGGTTGCGATTCGGATCGCTGGGGGACACCAAGCGGGTGACTGAACGTGTGGTCAGCACAGGGCCCAGCGTGGCGGTGACCACCATGACTGCCAGCACGCTGTTCAGCACCACCGCATCGAGCAGACCGGCCTGGTATCCCACGAATGCGGTGGCCAGGGTCGCTGCCACTTTGGGCATGGCCAGTGACCACATCATCAGAATCTGGTTGCCGTTGTATCCGAACAGCCGACCGGCGATCAGGGATGCCGCACCTTTGCAGCCAAGCGCTCCCACCAGCATCAGTGCGGTGAATTCAAAGTTGCTGATGCTGGCCCCCAGGCTGTTCACATCGAGCAGCAGCCCGAGATGGATAAAGAAGATCGGGATAAAGAGGGCGCCACCCACGAAGATCACCAGTTCCTTGGCCTTGCCCTCCGGCAGCACAGAGTTCACGGCAAGGCCGGCGAGGAAAGCACCAACGATCTTCTCGACCCCCGCCAGCTCAGCGCCGAGTGAGGCGACGAACAGCACCAAAAGCACCGCCAAGAACACCCTGTTCTCATCAGTGATTGTTCGGATCCACAGTCGCTTGCCCACCGCTCTGATCCCAAAAATCACCACGGCAGCAAACGCAAGAATGCTGGTCAGCAAGCTGACCAATCCCATGGGGGTGAGGCTGCCCTTGCCAAGGCCGAGGGCAACGGCCAGTAGGACTAAGGCGGAAATGTCGGTGAGGATCGTGCTGCCAACGCTGACGATCACTGATTCGTCACGCTGGGCGCCATAGCTGCGAACAATCGGATACCCCAAAGGCGTATGAGTTGCCATCAGAGCCCCGAGCAAGAGACTTGGCACTAAGCCGAAGCCGAACAGCTGGCCGATGCCAACGCCGGTGCCGACGCCGAGCAGAAACACCAGGATGCCGAAGCTGGCGGACCGGCGCTTGACCCTGTTGAACTCTTCAAGGTCGATTTCCAATCCGACGATGAACAGCAGATAGATGGCACCGATATCGGAGAGCAGCCGAATCGTTTCGCCGTCGGCTTCTAGCCAGTGAAGACCGTGGGGGCCTGCGGCTAGGCCGGCAATCAGCAGGCCCACAAGATCAGGCAGGCCGAGACGCCGTATCAAGGGCGGCACCACGACGATGATGGCGACCAGCAGGGCGAAGATGCCGAGCGGGTGGTGCATCAGATGGGAGAGCGTGGCACCCATGGGGAGAAAAGTTTGGGGAGGACGAGGGCGCTCTAGAGCGCCAGTGTTTCACCAGGCAGAAGGCCCGCTTGCACACGCCAGAGGTCCGCATAGGCACCGCCCTGCATGAGCAGGGTGTGGTGCTGACCTTGTTGCACGATGCGACCTTGATCCATCACCACAATCTGATCAGCGTGGCGCACGGTGCTGAGACGGTGTGCAATCACCAGTGTGGTGCGGTTGGCCGTGATCTGCATCAAGGAACGTTGGATCGCTGCTTCGGTTTCGTTGTCCACTGCAGCCGTGGCCTCATCCAGAACCAGGATGGGAGCATCCTTGAGAATCGCCCGTGCCAACGCGATTCTTTGCCTCTGGCCTCCGGATAGCCGTTGCCCCCGTTCCCCCACCACCGTGTCGTAACCCTCGGGTAGGGCTGAGATGAAACCGTCGGCTTCCGCTAGCTCAGCTGCCTGGATGACGGCAGTTCTGGAGGCTTCGGGGTCGGCGTAGGAGATGTTCTCTGCCACCGTTCCATGGAAGAGGTAAACGTCCTGACTGACCAGAGCGATGCAGCGGCGAAGGTCTGCCAAATCGATCGCTTCGATCGATTCGCCATCGAGAGAGATACTGCCGTTGCTCAAGGGGTAGAGACGCAGAAGCAGCTTCACAAGCGTGCTTTTGCCCGACCCTGTTGCGCCGACGATCCCGATCGTCGCCCCGGCCTCCACATGCAGGCAAAAGTCCTGCAGCAGTAAGGGGCGATCGCGGTAGTGAAAGCTGACGTTCTGGTAGTCGATCACTCCGCCTACGGTGTTTGGGCTGAGACGTTTGCACCCGCCCTTGATCAAGATCGGTGTGTCGATCAGGTCAAGCACCCTTCGGGTGGAGGCCATCGAGCGTTGATAGTCATCCAGGGTGCGACCCAAGGTGGTGAGGGGCCAGAGCAGTCGCTGGGTAATGAACACCAGAAAGCTGTAGGTGCCGATCGAAAGCTCGCCTTGCCAGGTCTGCAGACCGCCGATGATCAGAATGGCAATGAAGGCGAACAGAATTGCGAAGCGGATCAGAGGGATGAACGCGGCAGAGAGTCGGATCGCCCGTCGGTTGCTCTGTCGGTAGGCGTCACTGTCTTGACGCAGTTGCTCCAGCTCCCAGGTTTCGGCCGTGAAGCTCTTAATCGTGAGCATGCCGCTGATGTTGTTGGCCAGGCGTGAGCCCAGATTTCCGGCTCGCTCACGCACCTCGCGATAGCGCGGCGCCAGGCGCCGCTGAAAGAGCAGTGAACCCCAGAGAATCACAGGGATGGGCAAATAGGCGAAAAGGGCGACACCGGGAGCCATCACCGCCATCGCTCCTCCCACCAGAACCACCGTGGTGATCAGTTGCAGAATCTCATTGGCGCCTCGATCGAGGAAGCGTTCCAGTTGATTGATGTCTTCGTTCAGTACGGTCAACAGCCGACCGCTGCTGTCGTGTTCGAAGAAGTCCATCTCCAGGTTCTGAAGATGGCTGTAGGCCTCTAGACGCACGCTGTGCTGAGTGGTCTGGGCCAGGTTTCGCCAGAGCACTCCATAGAGGTACTCAAACAAGGATTCGGCGCTCCAGACGATGAATGAGGCCACCGCAAGGACCAGGAGCTGGCTCGGCACATCATGTGCTCCGAGCTGTGATAACCAGTCCATCTGTTGCTGATCGATGCGGCTGGAGGCCAGCACCTCGACAGCCAGGGCGATCAAGACTGGCGGAGCAAGATCGAAGAATTTATTGATCACTGAGCACAATGCTGCCCACGTCACCAGCCGCCTGTGGGGGCGGAGATGGAGTAGCAGCCGCTGCAGAGTTGAGCCCTTGGCAATCAAGCGTTCTGTTGCGGAGGAACGGTTTTTTCTTGCCATCAGTTCTAGACCTCTCTTAGAGCGATGAGGTGTTCATGACCCGTTCCCGTTCGATTAATCGATTTCACCGCTTTGTGGCACGCAAGCGTCGTCGCGGCCTGCGCTCAGTCCTCCCCCATCTGCGCCGGGATGGAAGCGAAGCTGTGGATCAGCGCGATCTCTCCAACCGGTTGATCGCTCGATCCGAGCAAATGGATCTACGCCAGGAGCTGGACGAGCTCGGCACGAACTGAGCTCTTGCTCCTCGTTGCTAACAGCAAAAAGGCCACCGCTTGCGCAGGTGGCCTGAATCAACAATGAGTCGGGGCTGGTCAGTTCACCAACGGTTTCCGCCGCCACCGCCACCGCCGTAGCCGCCGCCACCGCCGCCGCCGCCGCCGCCGCCGTAGCCGCCGCGGCCACCGCCACCGCCACCGGTACGCTCGCGGGGGGTTGCTTTATTGACGCGGATCATCCGACCCATCCATTCAACGTTCTGGAGGTCATCGATGGCCTTCTGCTCGTCGGCATCGGTATTCATCTCAACGAAGCCGAAGCCGCGTTTGCGACCGGTTTCACGGTCGAGGGGGAGGCTGGCGCTCTTGACTTCGCCGTACTGGCTGAACAGGTCAAGCAGGTCTTCCTGCTCAGCCTGGAAGGAGAGGTTGCCGATGTAAATGGTCATTCCTGTGGGGACCGTTGGACGTGTGTGATCAGTGAAGTCGTGGTCCGAAAAGGATGTCCTTGATGCTGGAGCTGTTGAGCTGAAGCTGGGGGAGCGAGCCGATCAGAGCCGAACGCTGAAGCTGATGCCGCTCCACGCTACAGGGCCAGGTGGGTCGATCTCGGCCCAACGGCCTGTCACAAGAGCCTTCAAGGGGGTTCTTTTGAATCGCTTGAAGGCGGCAAGGGTGTGGATCGCAGTACTCCTCCTTCTTGCTCCTGAAAGGATCTCCGATGGAGTGTTCTGTTGCTCGGAGTTCGCCACCGCGTGGTTCATTCTGATCAGAACAGGTGGAAGCCCCTCACCCTCAATGCTGAAAGCTTGTTCTTACTGGCTTCAGGGGGGCCCAGTGTGCAGATCAAGGAGTTTTGCGATGTTTCAGAGCTTGTAAATCGAGGCTGCTTTGGACTTGCAGGTGGTTTGGGCCGCTTCGATCGAGGCCCCAGATTTCACTTCATCGAGGAAGCAATGACAGGTGTAGCTCCCCATCCCTTCAGGTGGGGATTCACCGGCGTGGGCCATGGCTGCATTGAAGCTGGCCAGACAAAATTGTGTGATCAGTCCGTCATCTCCATCTGCCCAGGCGCTACCTGGCAGTGCTGCCAGCGTTGCTGACAGGCCGATTGGCACCAGGGTTGCCTTAAGAAGAGCAGGCATGCGAAATGACATGGAGTTAAGACGCGGGCTGGATCTGTAGTTCTTTGTTCATTACCTTGAGCCGCTTCAAAGATGCAAAAACATCTTGTGGCATGCCTTTGGGAAGATCCACAAAACTGTGGGATTCAAAAATCTGAATGCGACCAATCATGCGACCTTGCAGACCGGATTCATTTGCGATCGCACCGACGAGGTTGCCGGGTTTGACGCGATCACGATGCCCCACCTCGACGCGAAATCGTTCCATATTGTCCTCGGGGGGACGCGACGCGCGCTCGGGTCTGCGGCGATCACCTCTCTCCCTGAAACGGTCGTCGCGACGTTCGAACCGCTGGCGGCCGGTGTTTTGCAGCCAACTCTCATCACCCTGTACCAACAGAGGACCCGTGCCGACGGCAAGGGTCAGGGCGGCGAGCGCAAGACGTGAAGGCTCGATGTCGTGCTCTTTGCTGACGCGCTGGAGCAATTCCTGCAATAGGGCGGATTCATCGGGCTGATGGGGTTCGCCGGTGGCCGCATCGGTGAGCCGTTGCCGAAGCTTGTCGAGACGCGCTTGGTTGATCTCAGCATTGCTGGGGATCGCCATGGGTTCAATCGCCTGGTTGACGGCACGCTCCAGGTTGTTGACGAAGCGTCGTTCGCGAGGCGTTACGAACAAAATGGCTTCGCCTGTGCGGCCTGCGCGACCGGTCCGACCGATGCGATGCACGTAGGCCTCGCTGTCGAAGGGCATGTCGTAATTGATCACAAGACCAATGCGCTCTACATCCAGGCCCCTTGCAGCCACATCTGTAGCGACAAGGATGTTGACCGTTCCCTTGCGCAGCCGTTCCACAGTGCGCTCTCGCTGGTTCTGGGGAACATCCCCATTGAGCACAGCCACATCATGGCCAGCAGCCTCAAGGGATTCAGACACATTCAGGGTGATCGCCTTTGTGCGGGCGAAGATGATCACCCCTTCGCCGGTGACCGCCTCCAGCACCCGGTTGAGGGCTTCAAGTTTGTGGCTGTTCTGGAGGGTGATGCAGCGATGGCGGATGCGACGAGCTTCCTTCTCCTTCGTTTTAATCGTGATCTCAGCCGGTTCGCTGAGGTAGCGCTTGGACAGCCTGCGGATCTCGGAGGGCATCGTGGCTGAGAACAGCACGACCTGCCGCTGTTTAGGCAGCTGATCGAGAATCCATTCGACGTCGTCGATGAAGCCCATGCGCAGCATTTCATCGGCTTCATCGAGAACCAGGCTGCGCAGACCGCTGGTGTCGAGCGTGCCCTGACGCATGTGGTCCATCACACGCCCTGGGGTGCCCACCACCACATCAACGCCGCGTTTAAGAGCGTGGATCTGGGACCGGAAATCAGAGCCTCCGTAGATGGCCAAGACATTGAGATGGGGATGGCCGGCTGAGTAGGCACGGAAGGAGTCGGCCACCTGCATCGCCAGTTCCCTTGTGGGGGCAAGCACCAGGGCCTGGGGGCGTGGGCCATCCGCCTGCAAGCGTTCCAGGATGGGCAGGGCGAAGGCCGCGGTTTTGCCAGTGCCGGTTTGGGCCTGGCCAACGAGATCACGGCCGAGCATGAGCTCGGGGAATGCGGCCGCCTGAATCGGGGAGGGCTCTTTATACCCCTTCTCGTTGAGGGTGTTCAACAGCGCATCGCTGAAGCCGAACTGGGCAAATCCAGACGCCTCCTCTGGGGTGTCTTCGGTTGTTTCAATCACCGTGGTGAACACCGCGTTGGCATCGCTGCTTTCCTCAGTCGCAGGAGTCGTTTCGCTGTCTGCTGCCAGCTCAGTGGCACTGAGATCCACTGAGCACGCGAAATCTCCGTGCGCTGCACTTTGAGTCATTTTGAAAAGGCAGTGGCCTGATTGATCCCTTCAAGTCAGGCCGGCAAAGTCCAACACGGCCGAGGCCGTTCTGATTGCTTGCCCTTTCTTTCAAGGTTGATTGCTCAACTTAACACTCGACCGAAATCATCTTCCAATCGTTCGATGTCGCTTTCCTCCAGCAATGCACCGTGCTGCACCTCAATCAGCAGCAGTCCCTCTTGCCCGCCCTGCGCTCGGTGAATGGCGCCACAGGGGATGTGCAGTGTCATGCCAGGGGTCGCTGAGGTCCAGCGGCCATCGCACAACAGATCGCCGCTCCCTTCCGCCACTGTCCAGTTCTCGCTGCGATGGTGATGACGTTGCAGGCTCAGCCTCTGGCCTGCATTGAGCCAGAGTCGTTTGAGCTTGTAGCCGGAACCTTCCCGCAGTTCTTCGTACCACCCCCAGGGGCGGATCACCCGTTCATCTGCGCTGCTCACCGTCTCCCTGCGGGGTTTCAAGCATGGCGAGGTTGCTCTGATCCGGCCAGGTTTGTGCTGATTAACGGTGTGATCAGCAGCACCTGGGAACGGGCACGGGTCAGGCCGGTGTAGGCCAGACGGGGGTCTGGATACCGGGTTGGGGGGAGCAGCAGGGCCACCCGGCCGTACTGGCTGCCTTGGGATTTGTGCACGGTGAGGGCGAAGGCGGGTTCCGCTCCAGACAGCTGGGCCGGGTGAAGCAGGCGTCCTCCGGGCAGCAGCACAAGCGAGTGGTGATCCCTTTGCACCATCACACCGATATCACCATTGGCCAGTCCTTGCTCCGGTCTGTTGTGGCGATTGAGCACCGGCGTTCCTGCAGGCCAGTGTTGAACAGGCCTGCGGCTGTGCTCCCCCAGCAAGGCCCGGTGGATGGCCTCAACGCCCCAAGGGCCTTGTCTCACCGGACTGAGGGCGACCTCAGCCTCTAGCTGTCCAAGCAGGGCGGCTACATCGTCCGGATGGGGATCGTCCTTTTGCCAGCGCAGAGTCCTGGCCAGTGCTTTGAGGCACTCCTGTTGCTTCAGCAGCAGTTCCACCAGCATGGATGGCAGGGCCTGACTGGGGGCCTCCAGCCAGGTCACATTGTCGTTTGGCTTGAGACGGCTGAGGCATTTTCGGTCCAGGCCCGTCATCCCTTCACGTAGCTGTGAAGCGAGAACCGCGATCGCACCGTCATTGCGATAGGTGGTGCGCAGTTCCACCGCAGCCGGACCGAGTCGCTGAAGACGTTGAGGCTGGATCAGCTCCTGCAGCACAGCTCCGGGGCCAACAGGGGGGAGCTGATTGGCATCACCGACCAACAGCAACTGGCCGTGCGCAGGCATGGCATCCAGGAGTGCTCCCATCAGGGGCAGATCCACCATCGACAATTCATCCACCACCAGTAAGTCGAGGTCGAGAGGAGTCTGTTGATTGCGGCGGAACCGTCCCTCGCCCTGCGCTTCGAGCAGACGGTGCAAGGTGAAGCTGGTGAGCTGGGTCAAGGGCTTGGCCTGCTCAGGCTCCAGTCCCTCGCTACCCAAAGTCACGGCCTCGAGTAGGCGGGATGCTGCCTTGCCGGTCGGAGCCGACAGCTGAATGCGAAGGTCAGGGTTGCGTCGTAGGGCAGCCGCCAGCATCTGCACCACGGTGGAGGTCTTGCCGGTACCAGGGCCACCAGTGACCAGCACCAGCCGCCTTTGCAGCAACGTGATCACCGCGTCGCATTGGCAGCCGTCTAACCCTGCCTCTTCAGCCTGGATGCGGCACGTCTCCAGCAGCTCAGGTGGGGGTGGCTCGACCATTGGACACTCACCCAGCTCCAGCAGGCGTTGCAGGCAGCTGTCCAGGTCTTGATGCCAACGTCGCCAGCGCAGCCAATCGCCGTCGTGAACGATCGGCGCCTCAGGCTTGTCGTTGAGGGTCTGGCTCGAGACCAGCCAGCCACTGGCCTCTAATGCCTGAAGCATTCGGTTTGGCCATTGGTCAGCAGTGAGGCCATCGGGTGTTTCGCCCTTGAGATGGATCCCAAGCTCGCCTTGCTCCAAGGCATCGGTCAGCGCAAGGACCACGGCTTCCAGGACACTGACATCGGCTTCCATCGGTGGCAGGAGCCGCAGCAGAGCTTCGACCAAGCTGTTGCCGAGGCCGCTGGTCATGGTTGGCCCTCTTGCAACAGTGCATCCAAGGCCATCACCCTTTCGAGACTGGGTTGATCGACCAACACACCTGGGGTAGGTGCCTTGGCTGAGTGCCCGGGGTGGTTGATGGCGCCGGGTACACCCCTCAAGAACACATAGGCATAGCCACCCAGATGTTGCTCCGGTCTGTAGTCGTGCAGTCGCCATTTCAGGTAGCGATGCAGAGCGACCACATAGAGGTGAGCTTGCAATGGGTAGTGATTGTTAGCCATCAGGCGCACCATCGCCTCCTGTGAGTAGCTACTTGGCCCGCATTGACGCACCGTGCCCTGCTGATCACGTTGCCCGAGCCAGTTGCTCTTCCAATCGGCGACCCACCAACGCTCTTTGCATTGGAAGACCAAATCGATTGAGCCGGTGAGAAAGCCTCTGCTTGCGATCTCCAGCTGACTGAGTCTGTTGGCATAAGCGGTGTTGAACACGCCGCCGGGATGGTTTTGAAAAACCGTGGCCAGGCCACTGCTGCGCACCTGCCGCTTTGCCATAGTGTGGGCCAAGGGCAGATCGAAGTTCATCTCGTTGAGCCAGCTGCCCGCGGTTAGATCACCAAGGCGGCAGGACCCAAGCGGGCCTCCGAGAGGGCTTTGCACCAATTGGATGAGCCCTTTGATCAGTGGGTCTGCGAGCGCATCACTCAGTCCTGCGCGGGGCAGCTCCTGCTCCACCACGGTCCGGCATGGCCCCAGATCACCGCCTGCCAGTTGGCTGTAGTTGATCCGCTCCAAAATCCGATGCAGGGCCTCACCGGGGCCGGCGCCTCGAGGGAAGTCCGCCAGAGGCCCGAGCTCCTCCCAGGTGATTCCGTTTTCTGTTTTTTGATTGGAAAAATCGCCAGACGAATCGCCCGTTTCGGTTTGATCCAGGCCCAGAGCATCGGTGTCTCGGCCTTCCTCCTGCATGGCTGGCGGGATTGCCTTCTGAGAATGGGCCCAGGCGGAGTAGCTGGCTCGGCCCCAGCGGCTGTCAAGGCTGCGTGCTGGCACAGGGCTGATCGCCAGCTCTCCTTCCGGAGGGGGGGGCTGCCAGGGGTCTCCCTTTTCTGAGATCTCAAGGCTGAGACGAAGCAGAGGAAGCTCCCGTTCCCTGCTCCCGTCCACAAGCCAATTGCTGAGTGGGTTTCCTGCTTCCGCCAGGTCGGCGCCTGGCCAGCCCAGCACCAGAAGATGGCGTGCGCGGGTGCAGGCCACGTAGGCCAGGCGTTCAGCTTCAGCCGCTTGGGCCTGTTGATCCTGCTGGGAGGCAAGGCGGCCGCGGCCCCAGTGAGGGTTGAGGTGAAGGTCCATGTGGGGCTGCCCCCCTGGCTCCGGTGTCCATCGACGACCGATCATCCGGGTATCGGCCCTGATCGATTTGCTGCCCTTCCAGAGGTACGGACAAATCACGACGGGATACTCGAGACCTTTGCTGCGGTGCACCGTGACCACGGCGATCGCGGACTCTGCTGCATCGCTGCGACACAGATGTGCATCAGGGATTTCGCGATGCTCCTGCAGGCGCTGGCGTCGGAGCCAGTCGGCGGCCTGCTGAGCACCTAGGCCTTGACGGTGCATCTGTTCCTGCACCAGCTCGGCGGCCTGCTGAAGATCGGCGAGAACCCGGCCGCGTATGGAGAGCTGCGCCAGTCCTTCGCTGCCTTGCAGCTGAGCCAGAACCGCCGTTAGTCCCTGGCGTGGTAGACGTTCCGCTAGAAAGTTCAACTGGGCGGCGAGCTGATCCCAGCATCGTGTGTCAGCTGTTTGAATCTCCGCAGCTGACCAGCCCAACAGAGGAGAGGTCGCTAGCAGACGCTGACGGCCGTTATGCCCTGGTTGGGCGAGGGCATCAAGGAATCGCTGCAGGGCGTTGGCGCCGATGCTCTCGAACACGTCTCCTTTGCTGACTAAACGGCTCGGGATCTGACGGCGTTCCAGCGCTGCACGTAGGGCTTCGGCTTGGCTGTGCTGGCTTACCAGTAGGCAGAGATCCCCAGGCACCAGTGACCGAGAGCTTGCTCCGTCCGTCAGCTTGAGTTGCTGTTGCAGCAGCTGCTGGCAGAACGTCGCCACCATCTCTTCGAGCTGGGTTGGATCCAGATCAAGAAGTTGGAGAGGAGTCTCACCTTCCGGCAGCATGAGGCGTCCTGTGTCGGCCTTCGCTTGCACGGCAGGAACCGCAAGGCCTGTGCGTGGGAGCCCCGGCTCCATCAGGCCATTCAGGGCCTGCACAAGCCCTTCACTGGAACGGCGGTTTTCGTACAGCCCAAAGCAGTTTGCGGCCCGGTCAGCGGCCTGCCGATAGGTCGCCAGTTCCCCACCACGAAAGCGGTAGATCGCCTGCTTCGGATCGCCAACCATGACCAAAAGGTGTTGGGCAGGGTCGGCGGTGAAGGCCCGAGCCAGAATGCGCCACTGAATCGGATCGGTGTCTTGAAATTCATCGATCAGTGCAGCTCTATAGCGCTTTGCCACCGTTTGCAGCAGGGGGCCAGGTAAGCCATCTCCTGGGCCAGGATCAAGCTGTTCCAGCAGTTGCCCAAAGCTCATCTGGCCACTGCGTTCCCTGCGGCGCTTGAGCTCGCTGCGGCCCCAATGGCCAAAGTGGAGGAGGAGTGCTTCTGCCGGGCCATCCACCACGTCGGCGCAGGCCAAGAGCAGTGCCTTTTCCGGTAATGACACCCGGTCACCGTGAACCGGTGCTGCCATTTTCGTGAATGGCCCTGGATGGAAATACTTCTGCAGATCGCTCTGGGCAAGCAGATCGTCGTAGCCCGGTATCGTCTCCCCCAACGAGTTGATCCAGTCCTGGACTTTGTTCAGACGGTCAGATTTTGGCTTGAGGCGATAGGGGCTGTAGGGCGCACCAAGGCTCTTGAATTCAACCGCCGCCGTTGCGAATTCCTGCTCTAAAGATTCGGCTCTCTCCTGCCAGAGGGAGAGGAAGTTCATCCAGCGCTCGTTCCAAAGCTGGCTGAGCTGAGCGGGAAGGGGTTGCTCCGCTGACACCCCTTCCGGTAGGGGGTCGAGTTGCAAGCAAGGATCACTATCCAGGTTGCTGAGGATCCGGATCAGACCGTCTGGATCGACCCCCCGTTGCTGCAGACCTGCTAGCAACGTTTGAGGCAAGGGCAGAACTTGCTGGTGCCAGTAGTCGTGCACGAGTTGTTCACGCCGCTCCTGGCTTTGGCTCTCGAGGGCCACCGATGGGCCAAGGCCCGCTTCGAGGGCTTGACGCTGCAGTGTGCGCCTGCAGAAGCCATGGATGGTGGTGATGTCAGCACGATCGAGCCGCTCGAGGGCCAGCAGCAGATGGCCTTCAAGACTGCGCTGATCACTGCTCTTGCGAGTGTTCAGCCAGTCCTGCAGTGGACTGTCCGCGTCGCTGGAGTCGGCCCCCTGGAGAAGACGCAGGGCATCCTGAAGCCGACGGGTGATGCGGTCACGCAATTCCGCTGCTGCGGCTTCGGTGAAGGTGACGACCAGCAACTGCTCCACCTGCAGAGGTGTTTCCCCTTCGCTGAGCAGGCGCAGAACCAGGTGGGCCAGGGCGAAGGTTTTCCCTGTGCCTGCGCTGGCCTCAAGCAGTCGTAATCCGGGCTCCAGCGGAAATTGGTTGGCATCAAAGCGGGGGTGATTCAAGCTTTCACCTCCTGATGTCTCTCCAAGAGCGGCTGATGCAACGCCAAGGCCAAGGCCTGACGCTCATCGTTGAGAAGTTCGCTCAGGGGCAGATCAGACCCAAAGCACAGTTGTTGCACTGCCTCGAGGCGTTCTCCCTGAACTCTTGCGTTGCCTTCCCAGATGTCCCTGGCTTTGGTCCAGCCTTTGCCTTGCCCTTTGGCCTCGCCTGAGGCGAAGGCCCATCCCGTTTCCGGTGGGAGGGGCCAGCAATGCTCTCGGTGCTGCTTTCGCCAGCACTGCAATTGATCGATCAGCTTGTTGGCTTGATCGCGATCGGGGGGCGTGATTCGCTCGAGGATCCGGAAGCGATGTCCGTCACGCGCCACCAGTAGACCGGCGCGAAAGGGGCGGCCTGCTGCAGCGGCCAGAACTGCCCAGAGCCAAAGTTGCAGTCGTTGAGGGGTTCGGGGTCGGGCGGTGTGGACCAGCACGATTTGATCGCCGCGGAATGGCAGGGCGGCCTCCAGGGCGCCCACCTGCACCAAATCGGATCGCTCCTCACCCAGCGTTGTCAGGCATGACGCCAGGCTTTTCCAGCGTTGTGCCAACCGCGATGCTTCCAGGGTTCCGGCGGAGAAGGCTGGCAAGACTCCACGACCATGCTCGAGAGCCAGCCAGTCGGGGCTGTCGTTCTCGAGGGGGGTGTTTTCAGTGCTCAGCTCACGCCTTAGCAAGCTGGACCGTTGTGCTTCGTCCAGGGTGTGCGCCTCGAGATCGACCACGGGGTGATCGTGTTCCCTTGGTCGCAGGTCAATCTGCTCAAGCCACTGCTTCTGGGGGGCCTTGAGCCATGCCAGGAGATCCTCCCAGGGGGTGAGGGGGCTCGGTGTATCGCTGGGTTTCGGCGGAGCACTGCTTGCCAGGCCCGCGTGCAGATCAACGCCACCGCCTTCTAGATGCTGGCGCACCTGCAGCAGCCGCTGATCGCAGCTGGATGGGGGCCAAGCAGGAGAGTGCAGAAAATTGCTGCGTTCGAGAGCGTTGGCGGCGTGCTCCCGCACGGGCAAGTGCTCGAGCAGGTCCATCAATTGGCGCACTGGGGTGGAGGCCTCAAGGCGTTCACCCGTGCGCTCATCGCGACAGCTCCAGCTGATGAGCAGGTGTTGTCGGGCTGACAGAACTGCTTCCAGCAGCACATAGCGGTCCTGGTCGCTACTGCTGGGATCTCCGAGTAGGCGTTGCTGCTCCATCAGGTGAAAGCCTGGGCGCTGGCGCTGGCGAGGGAAGGCTCCTGCATCGAGCCCCATGAGCACTACCACCTTGTGGGGAATGGCCCGCATCGGCTCCAGAGCACTGATGGTGAGGGCGCCGGATCGATGGCCGAACCGACCACTGCCCTCGCTGAGGCGCTCACCGAGAATGTCGCCCACAACCGGAGCGGCCAGTTTCAGGCTGCTTTCTCCAGCGATCCCATGCCAATCCGTTAGGGCCGCATGGATGGTCTGTAGCTCCCAAGCCCAGTCGCCGCCATCGCCAAAGAGGAGGCTTAGATGCTCTTGAAGGCCTTTCACCCAGGTTTTAACTGATCGGCTGTTGCCCAACCATCGGAGGCTGCGCAGCAGTTGTCGCAGCAGGCTCAGCCAGCGACCTTGCTGCTCAAGGCTGCCTGGCAGCGCCATCGGGGCAGTGGAGGCAATGGCGAGCCCTGGACGATCGGGTAGCACCAATCCGAGCATCATCCGGTCGATGGCCCAGCTGAGGCTGTGGCTGGGATCGCCGCCACGATCATCCGCATCGATTCCCCATCGGAATCCTGCTCGCTGCAGGGCCTGGGTGATGGCTTCCGCATCTTCAGGTTCCAGCTGGTGCGCGGCGAGCAGTGGTGGGTTGGCTAGAAGTTCTTCCAGCTTGGATGCGGTGAGGCGTTCGCCCCCTAGTGCCAGCAGTTGCAGCAATCCCTGGGCGATGCCGGCGTCACTTTGCTGGCTGCGGTCGGTCAGTCTCCAGGGGAGATGCACACCCGTGGCCTCGCTGTCTCCGAAGACGGCACCGACCAACGGGGCGAGAGCCTCCACCTGCGGTGTCATCACCAGGATGTCTCTTGGCTCCAGGCTTTCGTCATGCGCCAGCAATTGCAGGATCTGATCACGGATCACTTGCAGCTGCCGTAGCCGACCTGGACAAGCATGGAACTGGAGCGATCGATCCTCCGCTTCCAGGCTCAATCCATTGGCTTCCGCGCCATCGATCAGTTGCTCCTGAAGCTGCTCCAGCAGGCTGGGTCGACGGTCGTTGTTCTCAGCAGCGCTGGCCGGACAAAAGAACAAGTCTTTCTCTCCCCATTCGCCTAGCTGGGTTTCGCCACTGCCCTCCAGCAATTGTTGAAACTCTGCCCCTAGCCGTCCGAAGCGAGCCTCCAGGCTGGGAACACTGAGTAGCCAATCCTCCGCTAGCGGTGCTTCGGCGAAGGCCACCTGCTGGCGTTGCCAGAGGTCCTTGCAGGGGGTGAGCAGATAGAGCTCAATCCTGCGCAAGGCCGAGATGGCTTGCAGCAGTTCCACCTGGACAGGCGCCAGGCTGCTGAGCCCAAAGAGACGCAGAGGAGGCTGTGGGGGAGCTTTAGGTCTCCACCCTTGCTGAAGGCGGCGGATCAGCTGCCGTGCTTTGAGCCCAAAGGGAAGGCACTTGAGCTCGTTGTGAAGTCGCCGCACCAGTTCCGGTTGCCACAGAACGCTCTCGGCCAATGCCTCACCGCGGCTTCCACCGTTCTTCCCCGCCAACCAGGCCTCGAGCATGGCCGGCCGGTAGAGGGTGTAGTCATCGATCGCATCGGCCATGGCTCGGGTCAGTTGCCATAGGGGTTGATCGAGGTTGTCGAGTCCTGCCGCATGCCGCTCCTGCAACCAGCGCTGCAAGGGTGCGCTGCTGGGATGCTGGAGCAGATCCGGTAGCAACTCGAGCAGTGGCCAGACCAGGTTTTGTGCTCTCCAGGGATCGGGGCCGGTGGCGGCCTGGTCGGGCTCGAGTAACTGGTCCACGAGTTGCCGTAACAAGCCAGTTGGGAATGGAAAGCGCAAGTTGGCGCAGATGCCCGCTGGGTTGGCCAGGGCAAGCTGTTCGCCCAGCCATCGGCTGGTAGGCCAGGTGTTAACCCCCACTTGGGCCTGCTCAAGAATGGCCGGCGGATCCAAGCTGAAGTTGGCCGCCAGCACTGAGGCCAGCAGTTCCGATCGGTTGCTACGGAAGACAGTCAGCAAGGGCCGCTGCTGACGAGAACGGGCTTGATCTGCTCTGCTTCCGTTTGGGTCGCGTCTGCTGCGGTCGATCCCGTCAGGTTGCTGAGACCGTTCACCTGAACGACAGCCTCTGTTTCAGGGCAGAAGGCGGTCAGCTGTCCGCCGTAGACCGCACCGGTGTCGATGATCACGATCTGCCCTTGATAGCGCACATCATCACCAGGGGTATGGGCCACCACTACCCGGCCGAAACGTCCGTCATAGGTTCGCCAAAACGGTTCACGGATTTCCAGATCAGGTTGACCATCTTGATCGAAGCCGGCGTGGGTGGCGACCCAGCCATCGCCTTGGAACACCACTGGCAGGGTGCGTAGCCGTGCGATCCACTGTTTGGTGTTGCACGGATTGGTCTTGCACGGAGTGTCGTCCTCCTCTCCCTCCAAACGAGCGGCTTGCGCGTTGATCAGTCGTTGTTCATGGTTTCCACGCAGCCAAGTGGCCCTACCGCTGCTGACCAGCCCCCAAACCCTCTCAGCTGTGGTCTGAATCTCGGGCCCTCGCCCAACGACATCACCGCAGAAAATCAGATGATCACAAGGCGGTAGGAGCTCCAGCAAAGCGTCTAGGGCCAAGAGGCAGCCGTGAACGTCCCCGATCACCCAATGGCGTGTGCTGGTTTCAGACACCTGGACGGTGGAGTGCATGGATTCATTCTGATGGCCTTGGCGGCCACTAGGACTGACGAGAGTTAGAAAATCCCGAGAAATTTCTTGCGTTGCGAGGGCTCAGGTCGATCGATGTTCTGTTGATAACGAGGCTTACGGTCGCCCACCGTGAGCAGAGGGTCGTTGTTGCGAAACCAGATCCAGTCACGGATCGGTGGGGTTTCAAGTAGGTCACGCCGGGTCAACCTGAGGCCAAGTTTGGCTGCGGCTCCAAGCAGAACGTCCACCATCTCATCACCGTTGCGGCAACGGGCAAGCGCTTCGTTGGTGCGCTTGGCTCCATCCAGCGCTTTCACCAGCAGGGCGATTTGCTGAGGCACAGGGAGTTGGTTGGCTGGCATCACTCCACTCCCTTTGCAGATGGCAACCGTGCTAATCGATCGCTTGCGGTCTGATCGATCAGCATGGGTCCTTTTTATCGAACGTTGATGAGCAGGGCCGTTGCTCAAGCTTCGGCGAGTGCATCGGGGATTGTGGTGGAGGGTGCCTCGAAGCGCCCCTCGGCAACGAACTCCAAACGCAGCTTCATGAAGGTGATAAAGCGGGGATCGGTCGACACCACAGCGGCTGAGGGTGTTGGAACCTTGGCGGCAATGCTTGAGAGCTCAGCAGCCTGAAGGAATGCCGGGTGCCGCACCAGCCAGAAATCAATGTCTTTGCCCTGCTCGGCATAGTTCCGTCTGCGCTCCTTCAGCACTTCTTCTAGGGGCTCTTCTTGCGTGAGGAAGCGTTCGCTGGCGGCAACGAAGTGATAGGTGGTCATCAGTTCAGACGTCCGAACAGGGGGTCACGGCGTGGATTCTCTATCAGACGCCGCATCTCGCTCACCGCGTTCTGCAGACCGACTGCCAGAGCCCTGGTCACGATCGTATGGCCAATGTTGAGCTCCTCCATCCCCTCGATGGCGGCAATCGGCTCCACGTTTTGATAGGTGAGTCCATGGCCTGCATTCACCCGGAGGCCAAGGGCCCTGGCGTGGGCAGTGGCTTGCGTCAGTCGTGTCAGCTCCACGGCTTGCTGATCCCAGCGCGCCTCTGCATAGGCTCCCGTGTGCAGTTCGACCCAGCGCGCCCCGGTGGCCTGGCTTGCTTTGAGTTGCTCCGGATCTGGATCCACGAACAGGCTCACGGGAATGGAGGCTGCCTGCAGCGTCCCGACCATGGAGCTCAGGGCTTCCAGTTGGGCTGAGACATTGAGGCCTCCTTCGGTAGTCACCTCCTCACGGCGCTCTGGCACCAGAGTGACCATGTCGGGCTTGATGCGAAGGGCAATCGCCTCCATTTCTGGTGTGGACGCCATCTCCAGATTGAGGCGGCTGCGCACCGTCTGGCGCAGCAACTCAACATCTCGGTCCTGAATATGACGCCGGTCTTCTCGCAGGTGCACGGTGATGCCATCGGCCCCGCCAAGTTCGGCCAAGAGGGCCATCGGCACGGGGTCGGGCTCCACCGTTCGCCTCGCTTGGCGAACATTGGCAATGTGATCAATGTTGACGCCGAGGCTGGCCACAGTGCTCTCTCTGACCGCCCGACTCTATGCAGCTCCTGATGGGGCGCGGGCCGAAGGATCAACTGCCCCTGTGACGGCAAGAAAACGGCACGACACGACCTAGCTTTTTGCCGTGATGAACGGATGAGCCTTCGCGGTGAACTCGAGCCTGGCGACTCGCGAACAAGCTCTGAGCTCGGGGATTGACCCTTTTTGGGCACCGATGGCGATGGTGCTCACTCAGGACTTTGCTCTGAAGAGTTACTTCCGTGAGCGGGTTGTGCTTGGTGCTGATCGTCTTCCCGTGGATGGCCCGGTGCTGTTGGCTCCGACCCATCGGGCCCGATGGGATGCTCTGATGCTGCCCATGGCGGCGGGTCGGAGGGTGACCGGTAGGGACTGTCGCTTCATGGTGACCGGTACTGAGATGGTCGGTTTGCAGGGGTGGTTTTTGCATCGCCTTGGCTGCTTTGCCGTTGATCAGGGCCGTCCGTCGATGACCACCCTCCGCTATGCCATTGACCTCCTCTCTGCTGGTGAGCAGCTGGTTGTGTTTCCAGAGGGAAGGATCAACCGCACTGATGAGCCCATACGGCTGCAGCAGGGGCTGGCCCGCCTTTCTCAACTCGCGACCCGTCAAGGTGTGCCTGTTCAGGTGGTGCCTGTTGGCTTGGCCTACAGCGAGGCCCGTCCCCGCCCTTGTGGTCGTGCGGCGGTCTGCTTCGGTGAATCCCTCACCACGGAGACCAGCGGTCGAGAGGCGACACGGATTTTCAATCAGCTGCTAACCGAGCGGATGCAATCAGCTGAACAAGCGGCCCGTGCTGCCGTAGGCCGTCCTCTGATATCCCCTTAGAGTCCGCCCACTGTTGTGGTCTGTTCATGCGTTTCCGCCGTTCGCTGACTGCCCTTGCTGTGGCTGCTGGTCTGGTGGTTGCTCCCACCGTCGCCTTCGCCCAGGCCGATCAGCAGGCCTCGGATGGGGTCTCCAAAGTGCTTGCCTCAGAAGGTGCTGGTTTTAATACCGCTGCGGTTCAGTCGTTGCTTAACCGTGGTGATGCTGCCGTCGCGGCAGGCAATCTCGCCGAAGCTCGCAAGGACTACGACAATGCCCGTGCAGCAGCCAAGCAGCTGCTTGCGTTCTATCGCGATCTGAGCGGAGCCTTCCGTGGCCTCGATGCCCGCATCCCGCGTGAGATGGACTCCAAGGGACGTGCAGCGCTCGGGCTTCTTGCCCAGGCCAATCTGCGTCTTGCCGCTTTGTTCCGCCGCCAGAATCAGCCAGAGGTTGCCGTGCCTGTTCTGGTTGAAGTTGTGCGTCTGATGACCCCTTCCCAGCCAGAAGGCCAGAAGGCTTATCAGAGCCTTCTGGAGCTCGGATTCGTTGAGACTCCCTTCGCTGCCGCCAAGGCTGGTGGCAACTGAGGCGATCATCGACTTGAGCGATCTGCCAACATCACTGTCCAGACAGTCCCGTTGACCATGGTTCAACCTGATGCAGTGGCCGCGGCGATTCGCCAGGCTCTGCCTGACGCCAATGTGGAGATTGAAGACCTCACTGGTGGTGGAGATCACCTTCAGGTGAGTGTCGTCTCCTCAGGATTCAATGGACTGTCTCGGATCAAGCAACACCAGTTGGTGTATGGCGCCTTGCGAGACCATCTCGCCAGTGAGGCGATCCATGCTCTTGCCCTCAACACCTCCACTCCTGACTGACACTGAGGCTTTGAAGTCGTGCTCACGCGCGCATGACGAGCTCCTTGTCACCGTCGCCCTCGAAACGAGCCAAAACACCCGTCTCCCCGCCTGCGCCCACCATGGATAGCCAGACCAAATCACGCATCGAAGAGCTGATTCAATCCACGCCGATCTTTGTGTTTATGAAGGGCAATAAGTTGATGCCTCAGTGCGGCTTCTCCAACAATGTTGTGCAGATCCTCAATTCCTTGGGGATGAGTTTCGAAACCTTCGATGTCCTCTCGGATATGGAAATCCGCCAGGGCATCAAGGAATTCTCTGAATGGCCCACCATCCCTCAGGTGTATGTGAATGGTGAATTCATCGGTGGGTCCGACATCCTGATCGAGATGTACAACTCCGGAGAGCTCAAGGAGAAGCTGGAGATTGCCCTCGCAAGCTGAGGGTTGTCTTGATTCATTGTGACCCCTTCGCCTTTGTGGAGGGGTCACTGGGCTGGACGTTTGCCGTGTCATTCCGGACTAGAAAGCTCTCAACGGTCTGGACATAGGCGATGTGCTGGTCGATGTAGGTCTTATGGCCTGCATCTGGCAAGACGACCGTTTTGGCGAGTGGCCCGATCCTTCGTTTTGCCTGCTCCATGGTCTGAGGAGTGGCGGTGTCGTGTTCGCCGCAGATCAATAGCGTCAACGCCTTGATTTCCCTGAGTCGAGGGAAAAAATCAAGGTTGCCCAGCATGCCGGCATGAGCGAATTCACTGGGCCCCCACATCTGTTCGTAGAGCTTTTTGTTGCTGCGTTCTTGTTCCCTTGCAAGCGCACGAGGCGCTGGGTTGCGGCGGCAGAAGTGGCGCCGATTGAACGCTTCCTCAAGGGCAGCGCCCTTGAGGCCCTGGTTGCTTAGATCCTTGAGCAGGGTGTTGCAGTCCTCAATCCAGCGCAGAGTGGACAGGAGTGGTGAGGACAGCACCAGTGCTTTCACCCGTTCTGGATGGTTGAGACAGAACTGGGTGATCACGCTGCCTCCCCAGGAATGGCCGAGCAGCTGAGCGGTTTCGATTGCTAGCGCATCCATCAGTCGCAGAGGCTCCTCCGCAAATCGTTCCAGCGTCATCTGTTCGCGGCTGAGTTCTGCCGGAGACCCATGCGACCCCAGCTGGTCATAAAAGATCACCGGTCGCTGGTCTGCGAGCCCGTTGAGCGCGTCGTAGAGCCCGATGCTGCTTCCACCAGGACCACCATGGGTGACGATCAGAGGTGTGCGTTGTGCGGCCTGCTCAGCGTGAGGTTGATAGAGGCGATATTGAATGCGTCCTCCGGGCACATCCACCAGCGAGACCGACTCGAGCGAGTGACGGTTGAATCGGATGCTGTCCGTGATTCGGATGCTGTTCGTGATGACGTCAGCCCAGTTCTGGTTGACGGAAGAGGGTGCCTACATCGCCATTGGGCCCAATAAAACTGGAAGGATCGAGGATCCAGCGATCGATCAGAGTTTCAAGCTTGGCCAATTCGCGAGGGTCGAGCTCTTCGCAGCGCCGAAGAGCATGCAGGTAACCGTCTGCGTAAAGGCGGAGTTCAGATGGGCTGTGGTAGCGATGGGTCAGTTCCTGACAAGCATCACAGAGCGACTGAAAGTGTCGGATCGCCTGTGGATGTTGCAGGGATGTCATGACCTTTGTGAGGACGGCAGCCTCTGTTACCAGCGTGCCATTGAATTGGGATTAGCGTAATGGCGCTCCGTCAACTGATGTGACCTCCTCTTCTCGCGATCTGATCCCCGTTGGCGCTACTGAGTCTCCGGAGTATGCGCCGGTGTCGGCTGCAGATCTCCCCAAGGAGCCTTCTCGGGTCCTGATTGTGGAACCTCATCCCACCCTGCGCACGGTCTTGGTGCAGCGCTTACGCCAGGACGGATATCTCACGGCTGCTGTGGCGACTGCTGAGGAAGCCGTGGAGGTCTGTCAAGAACAGTCTCCTGATCTTCTAGTCAGTGCAGAGTTGCTGGAACGCAGTTCAGCACTGCGCCTTGGTCAGCATTTGCGCTGCCCCGTGATCGTTCTCACCGCTCGCAGCGGCGCCGAACCGGTCGTCGGCCTGTTGGACGAGGGCGCCGACGATGTCCTGCGTAAGCCCTTTGGTTTGGAAGAGCTGGCAGCGCGCTGTCGCACCTTGCTCAAGCGAGGTCGTTCGGGTCTGCAGGAACGCGTCACCGTGGGCCCCCTGGAAGTTCACCTCTTGTTGCGTCAAGTCACCTTGCGTGAGAAGCCGGTAGAGCTCAGTCCCCGCGAATTCGCCTTGCTCTGCGCCTTGCTGATGCCTCCAGGTGTGGTTCGCAGCCGTCAGGACTTGCTTCGTATGGCCTGGCCTCCGTTCAGTGGTGGCCCCCGCTCGGTGGACACCCAAGTGCTCACTCTGCGTCGCAAGCTTGAGCAGGCCGGACTGGGCAATGGCGGTGGAATCACCACCGTTCGACAACAGGGTTACCGCTTCAGCCTGGACCACCTGGCTGCATGACTGCCCAACCCTGCTGAATCGCCAGGAACGTTGTCGTTTCGCTGGCGAGCATCAAGACCGCGAGGGTGGCGAGCAAGCGATAGGTCCATGGCGGAGTCAGCCCTTTGATCTCTGAGGTGCTGATTCCGCTATGCCGCTCCACCATGGCCAGGAACTCGGGAAAATCACTCAGGCGCTGGGGCAGCAACTGGTGCCTGAGGTCATTGGTCGTGAAGTAATAAACCCGCCCCCCTTGGCTGGTGGTGATGGGGACGAGTCCGCTGATCTCATCCCACGCCAGGCTCCAGCTCCGACGAAAGAGCCAACCGCACCAACTGGGATATCCCACCCGTAGGCCCGAGTCCGAGACGTCAACGTGTTCGGACAGCAGCGCCCAGATCAAGACCAGCCCTGCCAGGTCTGCCAGAACCAGCCAAGGCATGAGCGCCGATGGCGCGAATGCTGGCAGCGGCAGAACCAAGGCCAGATACACCGCAAGCAGTGTGAAGCGCACTAAGGAGGACAGCTGAAATCGCCGCAAGGAGTTCTTATCGAGCGCCAAGACGTTCTAGATACCTTCAGCCATTGTGTGAGCCCACCCTCAGCTGCTGGTCGCAGCATGCGCTCCATCGGATCAGGGGATTTCGCGTGATCCCAAGCCACCTTTCTACAAGCTTGAAAAGCCCAGGTGTATTGCTCGTCTGGGCTGAGGTGTTGATCCACTCAGGCAGGCAGAGCCCATTGATTCAGTCCGAGGTCTGCCCCGATGCGGTGGCTACAGGCGTAGCCGCTAAAGGCAACGGCATTCAGTCCCTGGCCTGGGAAACATGAATCGCCCACGCAGTACAGATCAGGGAGCCCCGTGCGGTTAAAAGGCATCGGTAGCAGCCCTGGTAGGCGGCTGGCAGGGATTGGCCCATAGCTTCCTCCCATCCGGCCAAGGAAGCGGCGGTGGGTTCGTGGTGTTCCGATCTCCTTCACGTCGATGGCCTTGCTAAGGCCGGGCAACAGGGATTCCAGCCGTTCAATCAGCCGATCGGCATCCGCCTGTTTCTTGGCGGCGTACTCGCTTGGCCCTAAGCCTTTCCAGTGGCGCATATCGCTCATCGTGAAGGTGTGCACGATGTGGCATCCCGTTGGTGCGAGGGAGGGGTCGAGCAGCGTGGGGATCGACACAAAGATCACCCCTTGTTCAGCCTCCATGGCACGCCAGTCTTCCAAGAGCAGATGATGGCAGTGGAATCCCTTGGGAATCACCTCCGCTTTCACCCCTAGGTGCAGGGATAGAAATGAGCTCGAAGGCTGGTATCGGCGTCTCCATGTGGCCTCCGCTGAAGGGGTGTGGATTTCATCCACAAGAGTTGTTGAGGGTGACCCCTCGCCCGCGAAGGTGTCCCAGCGGGTGGCGTTGCTGACGATCCGCCGGGCATAGAGCTCGTCACCGTCAGCCAAACGCACGCCTGTGGCTCTGCCGTTTTCAACGATCACCTTGGTGACGCGCGTGCTGTAGCGAATCGAGCCGCCATGGGCCTCAAGCCCAGTGACCAGTTTTTCGGCGATCACACCGACCCCACCTTTGGGATAGTTGATGCCGCCTGCGTGGCGATCTGAAAACACCATCCCTGCATTGATCATCGGGGTGCGATCCGCCGGCATCACTGACCAGCAGAAGCACTCCATATCAATCAGGCGGAGAAGATCCCGATCGCGGATATGGCGGCGTGCCACATCCCCCACATTGAAGGGCAGCCAGCGCGCAAGGCCAAGGCAGGCAAGCGGTGCTCGAAAGAACACCTTGGCTAGGTAGGCAGGGTCCTCCAGGGACAGAAGGGGCATGGCATCCAGGCAGCGGAACACCTGCCAACAGGTGTCGTAAAACGCTTGAATCCCTTTCGCTTCATGGGGAAAGCGGGCGCTCATGCGGTGGATGAAGTCGCCGTAATCGCGATCCACGGCCATGGTCAGGCCGTTGGGGAGGTGGTATTCGAGCTGTACAGCGTCTGGCACGGTCTCACAGGTTTGCCCTACATCTGCAAGGGCACGGGTTAGCAAGTTGGTGTGACCCTTCTCCCCGAACCCGAAGATCATCGAGGCGCCCACGTCGAAGGTGTATCCCTTCCTTTTGAAGCTGCCACCGGAACCGCCAGGGATCAAATACCTTTCCAGCACAAGGGTCTTGGCCCCTTTTGCGGCCAACTGGGAGGCGGTGACCAAGCCACCGATCCCGGAGCCGATCACGATCACATCCCAGGCGGGCTTGGTCACTGTTGGCCAGTTCGTCCGCCGAGAACCCTAGGCGTTGCTAGCGCTGATCAGCGCTAGCAGCTTCGTTCGCATTGTTGATGCAGCCAATCGGCCTGATTCAGCCAGCCGGGAACGGTGGTGTGGCCGTCAGGATGACCTCTGAGCGCACCGGGATTGCCATCAGCTGCCGGCAGCGCTCCTCAATGCGCAGCCGAATCAGGTCGATCGCTGCCCCATCCATCGGTTGACTTGGATTGAGATACACAACCACGAAGGCTGTGCGCCCCACCTGCATCACCGTGAGATCCAACAGCCAGCAGGAGAGGCCAGAGAGAAGATCTTCCAGGGCGGCGCGCGTGGAGCGGATCGTGTCGCTTTCAGCCGAAGCGCCGGCGGCTTGGTTCAGGGCGGTGAGGAAGGCCTGAAGCGGTTCTCGCAGCACCACCCCACTCACCACGAGCACCAAGAGTGAGTCGGTGATGGGAGTGATTACAGCTAGCGCCGTGCCCTGCAGCAGAGGTGTGCTGAGCAGGGCCATGCCCGTGAGCCCACTGATGAGGCCATCCACCTTGGCGGCACGGGCTTCTGTGATCAACAGCTGAGATTGCTCTCCGGTGCGACGCCAATCGCGGTGATGGCACCAGGCGAGCCCCCAGCAGATCACCACCATTGCGATTGAGTAAAGCGCCACCGGGCCGAGACTCACCGCTGGGATCTGCTGGCCCTTGGCGTAATCGATCACCGTGCCCAGCCCTGCGGCGGCGGCAAATGTGAGCACGCCGATCAGCACTAGGGATCGAAACAGGACGTAGAGAGCTTCTTGACCGTCGTAGCCATAGGGGTAGGCCCGATCCGGCGGGCGCACCACATTGCTGCTGATACGTGCGGCGACGAGGCCTGATCCCACCATCACCGCGGAATAGAGCCCGTCTAGCAGCAGCGCATAGGAGCCTGAGAGCACATGCACCCATAACCCTCCGACGGCCATCACTGCACTGGCCACCACGCCGATGCGCAAAGAACGCTGTTCGATCAGGCGATGGCGGCGTCTGCGTGAGGCCTCGTCATCTGCTGCCATGAATGGCCTCGTCATGTTCTCTTCTGGTAGCAGTGGGGATCAGACCGCTGCCGTTTTCGCCGTTGCCAAGGCTCGGCGATCGCTAGTGATGCGTAATCTGCTGTGCTTTATGCGGTCGATTTGTTTGAACTATTCCATGGCGGTGCTTGATGATTTCAGGGCTATTTACGTCCCTATCCTGTCTCGACGGATGCCGTAATTCGTGCATAGATCCCTGCGCCAATGACTCGATGCTCTTGTTGATGAGGGGTCGTTTTGATGTTGTCTGGTTTTTGGTAAATCCAGATTTTAGTTGCGTATTTTCTGGGCTAGAGATTGGGTGAATGTGTTGGGGGAGGGATTGTTGAAGTGTTGTGATGCCGCTGACTGCCATTTCTGTTCAGATAGCTACTTTAGTCAAGCTCGAGGCTGTCATTCGCTCTTCTTAAGGCCCCAAGACAAGGTCGAATTCGAGTATGAGATTGGCTGCGCCAGGGTTTTTAAGGTCGAGAAGACAACCAGCACTTCGAATGGATCGGTATCCAACGAGTTCATGCTCATGCCACTAACTGTGGCCATTGATGGCATAGGAAGGCAGGGCTCCTCTTTTTGATTGGACCGAAAGGACTGGCGGTCAGTTGCTCTTGGCATGTGTTTGTTTCGCTGATGCTTTGAGGTCTTCTATTTGCCTTGGCCATAGTGCTTTTGCGTGATTGCCACAGCTTGTACGGAGCTCTTCGTATCCCGACTCATCCAGGCACAACCATGGATCGCTAGGTCTGTGTCGGAAGGCCCGAATGTCGGGTGATCAGCACAGCACCGTCAAACTTGCAATTGTGTCGTGGAGGGTGCCAAGGCCTGATCCTCGTTGTTGGCAACAGGAGGTGTTTTTGGATCAAAAACCGTTTGTTCCATGTTTTGTGGTGTTGCCCTCTTAACGGCTTCATGGCCACCGTTCTTCTGGGGAGCCCTCGTTTGGCACTGTCGAGCCCCGACCGTCCTGATCGCTGAGTCGTTGGGGGGGGGGAAGGCTTCAGCATCTTTGCCCAGAACCGGCAAACTGAGTCGCAACCTTGTCAGGATTTCTGGCATGTCGACGGTGACCCGACTCACGCGCCTGGCCTTGGGCCTTGTGATCGGATCCGCATCGTTGTCCATCACGTCGGCGCAGGCGCAGATCGCTCAGGAATCGTCTGGCGTGGAGCGTTTGGAACGCAGTTGGAGCGACCTGGATCAACAACTCCGTGCTCTTGATGCGCTGATTCCTTCTGATCCCGAACGTGCGCCTGCTCGCTACACACCTGCCCCAGCGCTGCCTCAAACCCTTCTGCAACCGAATCGAGCGGCCGAGGGGCCTCTCCCCCCAAGCTCTACTGCCGCACCGGCTCCGCTCAGTTTGCCCAGCGCCCAAGAGTTGCAGGCAGGAGAGGTGCAAGGCCTCACTCTGTTGGATGCCTTGGGCCTTGGCTTTGCGAATAACCCTGCACTGCTGGCCCAACGGGAGCGCGTTGCCGCAGCCCTTGATGCATTGCAGGCAGCATTAGGGACCTACTGGCCGAGGATCAGCGCCGTCGCCTCAGGCAACACCGGTCAGATCAGTTCCAACAACGTTGCTTCGGTCGGGAATGCAGATCTCGGCAATAGTCCCTTGTTTGCTCCAAAACCAAAAGGAGCCTTCTTTGTGCCCACTGGCGGGTGGGCTTATCTGGACCAATCGACGACGCGTGGTTCAGCAGGTCTCCAGCTCGACTACCCCCTGCTCGACTTTGCTCGAACGCCCAAGGTGCAGGCGGCAAGAGCTGTGCTGGAACGCGAACGCCAGCGCTACGCCAACCAACTGAGACAGCTGCAGCTCAAGATCAGTGAGGCCTACTACCAGTTACAGCAGGCCGATCAAAACGTCCGCATCCAGGATTCTGCGGTGCGGAATGACCTGCTGATCTTGCAGGACTCGATGGATCTGAATCTGGCCGGTTTGGTTCCCCGCTTGGATGTCCTGCGCCGGAGCGCCATCGAAGCCAGTGATCAGGAAGCACTGATTCAGGCTCTCGCTGATCGGGCGATTGCCCGGCGGCGTTTGGCTGTGGTCCTCAATCTTGCGGCTGAGATCACTCCCGCTGCCAGTGATCCAATCGCTGTGATGCCGCAGTGGCCCCTTGATCTGGAAGCCAGCCTGTTGGCGGCCTATCGAGGTAACCCGGAATTGGAAGCGATCCTGGCGACCCGAATGGCGTTGGCGCGGCAAAAAGACGCCACAGCAGCCGAACTCCTGCCGCGCTTGTCTCTGTTTGCTGGCGGTGGGAGCTACGGCCAAAACGTGAATCAGTTCAACCTCGCGGTCAGCAGTAATGGCGGTTGTTGTGGCGGGACGGTCATCCCCACTCTCAACACCAGCGGTTACGACTGGTCCTTTGGGCTCAGTTTGCGTTGGTTGTTATTTGACGCTGGTACCACCAGCGGTGAGGCTCGCGCCCTGCAGCGCCAAATCAATGCTGCCAGTCAGGACTATGCAGCTCGTCGTAATGCGATCCGCCTGAGGCTTGAAGCCGCCTTTTTTACCCATGAGGCGAGCCTGGCCAAATTGGTGTCTGCACGCCGCGGACTGGCTGCAGCTTTGGAGGCATTTCGCGATTCGCGGCTTCGCTATCAAACTGGTCTCTCCAGCGAAGTCGATCTATCCATCACCCAGGAACGCTTGATCCGCAGCCTGGAACAACGCTTGAACGCAACCGTGAGTGTCAACATCTCCTATGCCCAGCTACTGCGAGAGCTGCTGCCTGTTCCACGTGACCCAGCGGCTGCGATCGCACCGAACTTGCGCTGGGACGCTCCCCAACCTGCGGCGGCTTCGCCTGCCATGGAACAGCCCTAAAGGCAGAGCTCTTAGAGGCAAAGACTCAACTAGCAGCTGCAACCGGTTGCAGCTGCTCAGTCTCTGCCATCCTCTGGGCTAGGTCGGCAAGAGCACGGTCGCGGTAGGCGCCGTAGCGTTGGCGCTTGTCTCGGATGCGTTCGGGCAGGGCTGGCAGCAGACCAAAGTTCGGAGGCATCGGTTGGAATTTGCCGGATGGGGCTTCGCTGATGAAGTGGGTGAGGGCTCCGATCATGCAGGTGGGAGGCAGGTTGATGGGCGCCTTCCCCTGGCACAGACGAGCGGCATTGGTGCCAGCCAGCCAGCCCCCGGCTACGGCCGCTGCATACCCCTCGGTGCCTGTGATCTGTCCTGCGGCGAAGAGAGAATCGCGGCGGCGGAACTGCAGGGTCGGCTCGAGTAGCTCCGGTGCCTCAAGAAAGGTGTTGCGGTGCATCACCCCAAATCGCACAAAATCAGCCTGTTCTAGGCCAGGAATCATGCGCAGAACTCGTTTCTGTTCACCCCATTTGAGGTTGGTCTGGAAGCCCACCAGGTTCCAGAGTCGGCCGTCCTTGTCTTCCTGTCGGAGTTGCACCACTGCATAGGCCCGTTTGGCACGGCGCACATCCCGATCGTTGACATCTCCCCAGCGGGGGTCCCAGAGGCCAATGGGTTTGAGCGGTCCGTAGCGCATCGTGTCTTCACCGCGGCGGGCTAGTTCCTCGATCGGGAGGCAGCCCTCAAAGAATGTGGCGCTGTCTTTTTCGAAATCTTTGAGCTCCGCCTGTTCTGCTCCCAGCAGCGCCTCGCGGAAGGCGAGGTACTGCTCTTGAGTCATTGGACAGTTGATGTAGTCGGCGTCGCCTTTGTCGTAGCGACTGGCCCGGAAGGCCTTGGCCATGTCAATGCTTTCTCCATCCACGATCGGACTGGCGGCATCGAAGAAATGACAGTCGTCCCGCCCAGTGAAGCTCCTCAGGTCTTCTGCGAGGGTTTCGCTTGTCAGAGGACCAGTGGCCAGAACGGTGATCTGACCCTGTTCCGGCAGGGCCAGTTGCTCGCGGCGTTCAATCTTCACCAGCGGGTGTTGGTCGAGCGCTGCAGTGAGGGCTGCGCTGTAGCGGCCTCTGTCGACGGCCAGAGCGCCGCCGGCGGGTACGGCGTGTTGATCTGCCGTGCGGATTACGAGGGAGCCAAGTCGTCGCAGCTCTTCTTGCAAAAGGCCGGCAGCTCGATCACTGCTGAGCGCCCCAAAGCTGTTGCTGCAGACCAGTTCAGCAAATTCACTGCTGTGGTGAGCGGGAGACCGCTTCACCGGACGCATTTCGATCAATCGAACAGGAACACCTGCGGCAGCCACTTGCCATGCCGCTTCGGTACCGGCGAGGCCAGCACCGATCACAACGACGGTTGATCCTGTGCTCAAGAGGGTTGAGGCGCTCGCTGACTCTCAACCTTACGGATCAGGGGTTTAGGCGCGGCTGCGCTTGAGCATCAGTTGCAGCTGCCCGACAGCGGCACGACCGACGTTGAAACCAGCCCAGCTCAGTGCCAGAAGAATTGGGGATGCCACGAGGACGAGCCGGAGGTCCATGGGTCTATCAGAAAAGCCCAATGATCTTAATGACTGCTTCGCCTTCTTTGCGCTGCTGTGGACAGCTCGTTTGGTTTTGCAGCATTTCGGCCGCTGTGTCTTGGGCCTCGGGAGGGATCAGGTGCTGCCCAGGCTTGCGGCGTGCTGAAGGGCCAGATCGGAGTAAGAGCGGGCATGCTCCACTTGCTTCAGCATGGTGTCCTCGCTCAGTTCCCGCTTGTCCTTGGCAGGGATTCCGGCCACCAGCATGCCTGGCGAGACATCTTTGGTGACGACGGACCCTGCGGCGACGAGGGCACCTTCTCCAACGGTGACGCCGTTGAGCACCACGGCTCCGATGCCAATCAGGCAGCCATCCTTCAACGTTGCACCATGCACCACAGCACGGTGGCCAATGGTGACATGGTCGCCAATCACAACGGGTTCTCCAGGATCTCCGTGCAGAACTGCCCCGTCCTGCACGTTGCTGCCTTCGCCGATGCTGATGCTGGCGAGATCGGCCCTGGCCACGGCCATCGGCCACAGACTGCTGCCAGCATCCATGCGTACATCACCGATCACCACTGCAGTGGGCGCCACCCAGGCCTTTGGATCGATCTGGGGCTCGGGCCAGGGACTACTGGTGGAATGCGTCATCTCAGGGGTGGCAAGAGCAATCGCAAAGCCTGATTAGGCTCTCAGGGAAACGGATCTCTTGGACGAGGGTGGCGCCGGGTGATACCTTCTCATGGTGCCTGAATGGCACTCCAGTTCCAGGGCAACACGCCACGGTTCCGGAAGGGTCGCTAGCTCAGCGGTAGAGCATCCGGCTTTTAACCGGCTGGTCCTGAGTTCGAATCTCAGGCGACCCATTCTTTGAGCCCCCCTCCTGCGAGGGGGTTTTTTAGTGCCTGACTGCGGGGTTCGGAATCGAATAGGAGGAGCATGGCCTGTTCGAGTCCAGACACAAGACCGTCCGAAACCCTAGTTATGGACAGAAAGGTGGGACAAGTCCCACCTCATTCTCGGTAACCTAAAGAGGAAATCGGGCCCAAAATGGCCTCCAGGAAGAGCCCATTCGAAAAGGCCAACGGCATGCTTTCCGGGGCTGGCTGTCGGTGGCGGATTAGGGCCACCGCGAAGTCGCGCTTCTATTACGTGCGCGGCACCCGCTGAGTTGATCGAGTCAGGACACGAGCAGCGCGAAATTTCCGCAAGGATGAGCCGGGCGACCTCGAGCGTCTGACCAATTCCCTGGTGGTATAAGACACGCTAGTTATTACTTGGCTTCTGGTCTGCTAGTTACCCTTGAGGCGCCAGATCCCTTTGCCTGAATGGCTTCTGCGCCTTATGTTTGGCATATTTAGAGGCAGATTGTAGCCCTTGAATTCGTTCAGATTCTTATATGTGATTATAAAATGGTTTTCCAGGGACCAAGGGTTCAGGCTTGAGGTCGCCAGGTTTATCTACTGTCCAGGTTCGTCGATGGGGGCAGTTGCAAATGCCGGCGGCTTTGAACCCTCCACCTCCAATGCGTAATTTCTAGATCGTTCAGGCAGGCCCTTTTTGGATATGTAGCGACCTGTGGATTCCAAGCTTCTCTGAGGTCATTGATGCTGGCTTTTGTTGTCAGCGTCCTGTGGTGGTGTTGTTTTTCTCCTGCTTGATGAGTTCGTATCGGCGGCAATGGAGCTAACCCTGAAATAACGAAGCTTGTTGGCAGACGGTATCCATTAACAACTGCTTTTACGCTGCAGTTGGAGTGGAGGACAGCGATGCCAACTCTTGAGCAGTTCCGCCAGCTGCGGGCTGGTGTGCCGCTTGAAACTCAAAGTGAGCTGATCACGCTCATGAGCCA
>NZ_UCOB01000033.1 GCF_900474295.1 Synechococcus sp. UW140
CCACCTTTATCCCACGCCTCAGCCTCGGCTATGCCTGGGATCTTGGTGATACCAACCGGGAACTCACCGCGAGCTTCCGCTCCGCTCCGAAGGGTTCCTTCACTGTCGCTGGCACACCAGCTCCCTCCTCCTGGTTCAACGTCGGTCTTGGCTTGGATGTTGCACTCAACAACCGCTTCTCCCTCTACCTCAATGGCCTCGGTCAGCTCTCACCGGGCAGCACCCAATCCATCAACTACAACGGTGGCTTTAGGTGGAGCTTCTGATCTCAACGATCAGAGCCAATCTGAACAAACAATCAACAGGCTCTCACCACCTCCTTCCTCTGCTTTCCATCACCGCTTTTGCGGTGATTTTTTTTGCAGAAAGCAGATTGAAGTGAACATCACCACAGCTTGCATTCATGCCATTGAGCCAAGTTCGAGCTCGATCTTGCATTGGAGGCAGCACACTAGAAAGAAAGCGATGCCCCAAAGACAAGTGCGAGACCCTCGAGATCATCATGCAAATAATGCATAAAAGAAACGGCTAAACGAACAAACAACAACCAGACAAGGTGATAAACGAAAAAGTGCCACATGCAGGCACCCACCAAGAAGGGAGTTTATGGTTTAGTAATTGCTAAATTAAAAAAAATGCTTAAAAGGAGTCTCGCGACCGCCGGCGCAATCCTGCTCGGAGCCACAGCCCTAGGCAATGCAGCAAAAGCGCAATCAATTGACGCTGCAAAAAGAAACCTTGGTTATTTTGTTACCAACGTGACACCCCCCGGAGGAGGAAACAGGCTGGATCTTTACAAAATGGGGCTCGATGGTGTTGCAGAGCAAGTGCATGAAGACATATTCCCAGGCGACAATCCCCAAAGCTTTTCTGCATCCGACTACACAGTTAACACCAAAACAGGAAAAATCTACTTCGTAGAGCCACCATCTGGGGGAGAAACCAGAACGATTAAGGTTTGGGACATCAAAGAAGAAAAATTCGAACAAGACATCGATATCGAAGGCCTTCCTATTGGAGGCAGTCCAATGTTTATCGAATATCCAACGATTTTGGATGAGCTTGTCCAGAAACAATGCACATCTTCTGATGGCAGCTGTAGCAGCGACGACCCGACCAAAGTGATCTTGGGGTCCAACGGCTCAAATTCAGTAGCGGTTATCGACGAAGAAGGCTTAAGCGTTGGAGGCAAAAGCATTGTTCGTCGTGAAATCAATGCCGACGGAGAAGAAGAACTGCACATTGGCGAAAACTCACTCGTCACGGTCGAATCAGATGGCGTGCAAAAGCTGTATGCCACTGATGCAGAAGGCAATAAGATTCCGATCAACATCACCGAAGGCAGTGACCTTCAAATCAACGGTGTGAGCGTTCAGGGTCAACTGGATCAGCACACGACAGACATTCAGAGCAACACGGCGGCGATCAACGACAACAAGGCTGCAATCAAGAACAACAGCAAAGCCATCGATAACCTTGAGGAGGATGTCAATGCTCTCGGTTCTGGTGTTGCTGGCGCGGCAGCACTCTCAGCCGCACTGTCGGCACTGCCGACTGTCTCTGACGACGCGCCCTTCTCCTGCGGCGTCGGCACTGGTGGATACAGCAGCCGCTACGCAATGGGTGTGGGCTGCGCAGCGAGGCTGAATAAGCGGCTGTCTTTCAATGCCGGCGGGTCTGTGCTCTTCGGTGGAGCAAGCGATTACGGCAACGGAAGCCTCGATACCGTTGCCGGCAGAGCTGGGTTCGTGTTCAAGCTTGGTCAGCTTGCGCCTTCGAGCACAGGCGACAGCAACGCGCAGCTGCAATCAAAACTGAAGCAGGTGGAGAACCACAACGCCGAGATGGCTTACCAACTTGAGAGTCTTCAGCAACGACTGAATCAGCTCGAAGCTTTGGCCAGTGGCCTGCTCAAGCCAGAAGCTGTCGCCACCAGCGTTATGCCCTGAGGGTCAATCGGTCGGTTACCAGGCCCTGTAGACCAAACGACCCAGCAGCTCCCGCATCGCGCGGGAGCTGTCATCTAAAGCCCTAGCAGTGGGGAACCACTGGGTGGGATCACGCCAGAGGGGGCCGGCCCACGCTGCACGGGATTGGAAATCAACAGGAAACGGCTGCACACCAAGGCCCTGACGTTCAAACATTCGCTGCGCTCTCTGCATGTGAAACGCGCTCGTCACAAGCAAGATCTTGGGAGCTTCAGTCGTCGCCTCGGATGACGGCGTCGCAGTGTCGATCAGATCAAATACAGCACGAATCTGGAGAGCTTCCTCCGCCGTATTCACGACAGCTGGCGTCACAGCGATCGCATCTGCGGGAATACCCAGTCGCTCAGCTTCCAGTCGATACAACTGACCTTCCAGTGGCTGACCAGGACGAAATGGGCTGGCACCGCCGGTGAACATCAAGCGCGGCGCCTTACCAGCGCGATACAACGCAAGCCCGGCCAGAAAGCGATCGGGGTCGTGCCATTCACTCACCCGCGCCGGACCAGGGGCGGCATGACGTCCACCACTCAAGACCACGATGGCATCAGCATTCGACGCTGACTCGGCACGTCTGCGATGCCAGGGTGATTCCAACCAACCCCATAACGTCTGGCTCACTAAGCCAAGGGAACAGAGCCACAACAGCACCAACGCGGTGATCACCGGCCAGCGCCAGCGACCAATCAACCCCACCAGCAAAAGGAGCAGGCTCAGCCCCAGGGGCAAAACCGCCAAGGGCAGGATCTTGCTCAGGAAATAACCAATCACAGCGTCGTCGAAATCTTGAAGCTCAAGCCAGCAGCTCCCGGAACCACGAGATTGTTGGTTCCAGCCCCTGCTCCAACGCCACAGTGGGGGTCCAAGCCAAGTCCCGTTGAGCCAAAGCAATCGCAGGCTTTCGCTGGCGGGGATCGTCAGCTGGTAATGGTTCGCTGATCAGCGCAAGCTCAGGATTGATCCGAGCGCGAACTTGCTCCGCCAACTGACGGATTGTGAATTCACTGGGGTTACCAAGATTGATCGGGCCGGTGTGATCAGCATTCATCAAGCGGATCAGACCCTCAATCAGATCATCGACATAACAAAACGAACGGCTCTGACTACCGTCGCCGTAAAGCGTGAGTGGTTCACCCCTCAACGCCTGAACAATGAAATTGCTCACCACCCGGCCATCATCAGCGAGCATGCGCGGGCCATAGGTGTTGAAAATGCGCGCGATGCGAATCTCACTGCCGTGCATGCGCCGGTAATCGAAGCAGAGCGTCTCGGCGATCCGCTTGCCTTCGTCGTAACAAGCTCGGGGGCCGATGGTATTGACACACCCCCGATAGCTCTCGGGCTGGGGGTGAATCTCAGGGTCGCCATAGACCTCACTTGTGGAGGCAAGTAGCAGCCGGGCACCCACGCGACGGGCGAGGCCAAGCATGTTGTATGTGCCCAGGAAGCTGGTTTTGGCGGTCTTGACCGGATTGGTCTGATAGTGAATCGGCGATGCCGGACAGGCCAGATGCCAGATCCGATCCACTTCCAGCTTGATCGGCTCAGTGACGTCATGGCGGATGAGCTCGAACCGCGGATGACCGATCCAGTGGGCGATGTTTGCCTTACGACCCGTGAAGTAATTGTCCAGACACAAGACCTCTTCTCCGGACTGCATCAGCCGGTCGACGAGATGAGATCCAAGAAACCCAGCACCACCAGTCACCAGATTGCGAACAAGACCAGCAGGCATGGGTGCAATGCGTTGGTAAGAGCTTATCGAGGTTGTTCAACCCTGAAACCGAGAGCAATCACAGATCCACGATGCAGACCCGCGTTGACATGAGCCATTGACATGCACTGAGAGCGTGATCTGCACAGAAAAAGAGGCATCACGAGAACAAGCGCAACACAATCATGTAGAAGCTTGCAGTCAAGGCTGAATTCTTTAAGGTCGGCGCAAAGAAGGAACGTTTGGTTTGAAGTCACGCACCAAACGTCTCCTCATTGTTTTACCCACACTGCTACTCGCAGGAGGATCGGTTGGACGGGTCATCGCCCAAACCGAGAACATCGGCAGCAGCAGCGGCGCTTACCTCTACGGCAGTTCTGGCTCAGGCACGGTCACGACGGCTCCCTACATCTACGGAACCGGCAACCCTGGCCCCTCCATCACCTACTCACTGGGGGGGAGCCTGTCGGAATCCGGTGGTGCGAATTCCGGGGGCAGCACCGGTTCCAAAGGCAACAGCCCCGAATTCGGCAATGGTGGGAATGGCGGACAAGGCGCCAGCCCTGGCTCCGTCACAGTTGTGCTCAGCAGCGGTGTGTCGATCACCGTGAACGATGCCAACTTGATTGATGGCTTCGACAACGTCGTTGGTGGCATCGCTTCAGCCCAAGCCGGCAACGGCGGCGATGGCGGCAATGCCGGCATCGGTGGAAGCGGCGGCAGTGGTGGTGCAGGCGGCTCTTCGCAAAACCAGGTGGTCAACCTCAACGTCGACAGCGATGTCAGCGTCAATGTGTCGATCGACTCCACCGAATACGGCGCCATCGGTCTACTCAGTCAGAGCGTGGGGGGCGTTGGCGGTGACGGTGGCGATGGTGGCTGGTACTCCACCGGTGGCGGTGACGGCGGCAACGGCGGCTATTCCGGACTGGCCACAGTCACCAACGCCGGCTCGATCGTGGTCAATTCTGAAAATGACGCAGGGCCTGGTGGCTCCGGCATCTTGGTGCAATCGGTGGGCGGCCAAGGCGGTGCCACGGGCTCCGGTGGCCTGATCACTTACGGCGGCCAAGGCGGCACCGGAGGTACAGCCGGCAACGTCTCGGTCACCAACACGGGAACCGTTTCAGCCACGGGCGACAGCGTGACTGGGATCAACGTGCAAAGCATCGGCGGCGGCGGCGGCGCTGTAGCCGGGGGACTATCTGTCGCCAACCTCGGCGGATCCAGTGGAGGTGTGGGCGGTGATGCAGGAGTCGCCGACCTGGTGATGACGAGTGGCAGTGTCACCACCGACGGGAACAACGCCCAGGGAATCTTGGTGCAGGCCGTCGGTGGGGGCGGTGGATCTGTAGGCAATCAAACCAGCCTGACCACCGTCGGGTCCGAAGCTGGAGGAGGAGGCAATGGTGGCTCAGCGTCGCTCACCTTCACCGGCGGAAGTGTGATCACTGGAGCGAGCGTGAGTGATGAAGAAAGCGATGGAGACACCAATGTGGGTTCCACAGGCATCCTGGTGCAGAGCATCGGTGGGGGTGGTGGTAACGCCGGCACCAGCTCGGGGATGATTGCCGTTGGCTCCAGCGGTGGAGATGGAGGCAATGGAGGAAGCGCCACTGCCGTTCTCAGCAATGGCTCTGTCTTCACCGAACAGGACTACGCCGGTGCCGTGGTGGTGCAGAGCATTGGTGGAGGTGGCGGCAATGGCGGCAATGCCAACAGCGCAGGAGCTGGAGCCTCCGTTGCTGTTGGCGGCAATGCAGGGGGCGGCGGTGTCGGCGGCAATGTAAGTGTGGGCACCGGTTCCTCCGAATCAGGTGCGATCAGCCTTGTCACCATGGGCTTTCAAGCACCAGGGCTGCTGGTGCAGAGCATCGGTGGCAGCGGCGGCACCGGCGGAAGTGCGACGTCAGTGTCTGGTTCCCCAACCGCCTCCTATTCACTCGCCGTTGGCGGGGACGGTGGCACAGGCGGTAACGCAGGCACGGTCACCGTCGGCAGTACGGACCTGCCATTCAAAGCCAACGTCTCAACCCTTGGCGCTTACTCCACCGGTGTCTCGATCAACAGCATCGGTGGCGGCGGCGGCAATGGCGGCAATGCTGTGTCTGGATCGGTCAGTGCGCAGTCGTTTGCGGTGGGGGTTGGTGGCACCGGCGGCGCAGCCGGGAACGGCGCCAGCGTGTCGGTGGTATTAGAAGGCGAGCTACGAACTGAAGGCTTTCAAGCACCTGGCCTTCAAGTGCAAAGCATCGGTGGCGGCGGTGGCAATGGCGGCAGCAGCATGGCGGTGTCTGGAGGAGCCGTCGCTGCAGCACCTTCCGTTGGAGGAACTGCGGGAGCGGGTGGAAATGCTGGTGATGTCACGGTCAGCTTCAGTGGCCCGATCGAAACCCGAAGCAGCTACTCACCGGGCACCATCGTCAGCAGCATCGGTGGCGGTGGCGGCACTGGCGGCAGTTCGCTCTCTGCCTCTGCAGGCACTGTTTCTGCATCCGTTGCCGTCGGTGGGGATGGTGGAGCTGGCGGGAGCGGCGGCAATGTCAGCGCAACCTTGGCTGGGGACATCACAACCCACGGCGAATCATCCCCGGGGGCTCTGATTCAAAGCGTGGGCGGTGGCGGTGGAGCCGGCGGATCTGCCGTCTCGGGTTCGATGACCGCAGGAGTTGTGTCTGGAGGGGTTGCCGTTGCCCTGGGAGGTAACGGGGGAAGCGGCAACAGCGCAGGATCCGTCAGCCTCACCTTCAGCGACAGCTCGATCAAGACAGGACGCAGCGTGGAGGGGATTCTGATCGGCCACTCCCCTGCACTCTTGGTGCAAAGCGTGGGTGGTGGTGGGGGACAAGGGGGATCGAGCGTGAGTGGATCCGTGTCGCTATCGAGTGATGGCTCCTTCAGCGGCAGCTTCGGGTTGGGTGGTTCTGGAGGAGACGGGGGCACGGGGGGAGCCGTGACGGTGTCACTCACCAACATGGTGCTCGACACGCTTGGAGACTATTCCGCAGGTCTGATCGCCCAGAGCATCGGTGGCGGTGGTGGGCAAGGGGGCTCAAGTACAAGCATGCAAGCCTCGGCCTCAAGCGGGACGTCCGTCGCAGTCGGAGGCGTGGTGGGTGGTTCCGGAGGCGGTGGGGCCAATGCAGGCTCTGTATCCGTTGCCAATAGCGGCGGCAGCATCAGCACCAAAGGCGACTTTGCCCCAGGGCTTTACATCCAATCGGTGGGCGGCGGCGGCGGCAGTGGCGGCAGCACAACCACCCTTGGATTGTCAGCCAGCAGCGGCACAAGCGTGAGCGGCAGTGTGTCGATCGGGGGTTCCGGGGGCAGCGGCGGCACCGGTGGGGCTGTGACTGTCACTGACAGCTCCAGGATCATCAGCACCAAAGGAGACCACTCGCCCGGGATCGTGGCCCAGTCCATTGGTGGCGGGGGAGGCACTGGCGGCAGCACAACAACTCTGAGCGGTTCTGCTGGGGGAAGCACCAGCGTGAGCGGCGGGGTCAGTCTTGGCGGAGATGGCGGCAGCGGCAGCTCCGCCGGTGATGTCTCCCTTACCACCAGCGGCGTGGTGATCACCGGCGACACGCTGCGGCCTGATCTGCTGCTACCGGCTGGCGCTTTTTCCTACGGAATCCTGGCGCAGTCGGTGGGCGGCGGTGGCGGTGCCGGCGGCTCCACCAGCACCTACAGCCTGTCGGCATCGACAAGCGGCGATGCTGTCACCCTTGGCGCCGACTTCGGCGGGGATGGCGGCGATGGCGGCACCGGCGGCAATGTCTCGGTCACCGTCTCAGGTTCGATCAGCACCGTGGGATTCCAAGCCACTGGCCTGCTGGCGCAATCCGTGGGAGGCGGAGGCGGTGCAGGGGGCTCCACCCAGTCACTGTCAGCCACGGCCTCCAAAGGCGGTGAGTCGTACACCGGCAGCCTCAGCGTGGGCATGGGCGGCAGCGGCGGCGATGGCCAGGCGGCCGGAGCGGTGATCGTGGAGGGTCCCGATGCAGACAGCCTGCTGAGGATCAGCACCAGCGGCGTAATGGCCCTCGGTCTCAACGCCCAGTCCATCGGCGGCGGCGGCGGCCAAGGGGGCAGTTCGATGGCCGCAAGCATCACCGAATCGCCCTCGCAATACAGCTTCGGGGCCTCGGCCGTCGAAGGCGGCAGTGGCGGCACCGGCGGCACCGGTGGCTCCGTGCAACTCGGCACCAGCAGCACGAACCCCCTGCGGGTGGTGATCAACACCACGGGGCTGGCAGCAGACGCCGTGCTGGCCCAATCGGTAGGCGGCGGTGGTGGTGCTGGTGGAGGGGCGATCAGCTCTGGAAACGGCGGTTCCTTCTCCACCAACATGAGCTTCGGTGCCCAAGGCGGAGCTGGAGGAACCAGCGGCAGCGTGAATGTCTACCTGCTGGGAGACATCAGTACCCGCGGCACCCATTCCTCGGGACTAACCGCTCAGTCGGTCGGCGGCGGCGGCGGTGCCGGCGGCAGTGCCATCAGCGGATCCACCACCGGTGATGCCGATGTTGACTTCAGCTTCGGCGCCAGCGTCAGCGATGGCGGTGATGGCGGCGGCGGCGGTGATGCCGGCCCTGTCTCGGTGAGTTTCGGCGGGAGCATCAGCACCCGAGGCGTCGGTGCCGATGGCCTGTTTATTCAGTCGGTCGGTGGCGGCGGCGGCCGCGGTGGCGCCGCCATCAGCAGCGCCTCCAGCTCCAGCACCTCGAGCGACACCGGCAACAGCTCCACCAGCACCTCCGGATCCGCCACGATGAGTTTTGGCGGCGAGGGAGGTGATGGCGGTGATGGCGGCAGCGCCAGCCTCCAGGCCCTCAGCGACATCAAGGTGAGCACCCGGGGCACGAACGCAGCAGCCATCACCGTGCAGAGCATCGGGGGCGGCGGTGGACGGGGCGGGAAAGCCAATGCCAACAGCACCACCGATGGCAATGCCGACTTCAGCTTCGGCGCCTCCGCGGCCAGTGGTGGTGATGGCGGTTCCGGCGGCAGTGGCGGCAGCGTCAGCCTGGGCAGCTCCAGCACTGTGATGAAAGCCCAAGCCAGCACCCTGGGCGACAACGCCATTGCCCTGCTGCTCCAATCCGTGGGCGGTGGGGGCGGCATCGGCGGCAGCAGTCAGGCCGGGGCCAGTGGGGGCAACCTGTCGGCCTCGTTCGCCATGGGAGGCGATGGAGGCAACGGCGGCACGGGCGGTGCCATCACCGTGTTCACCGACGGCACTTACATCACCCAAGGCACCCTCTCCCACGCGGTATTGATCCAATCGATCGGTGGCGGAGGCGGCCAAGGAGGCTCCGCCACCTCCAATGCCGATCCATCCATGTCTTCGGAAGACGACAGCACAAGCGCCGACTCCGACTTCTCCTTTGGCGCCTCTGGCGGCAGCGGGGGCGACGGCGGCGGCGGCGGCAGTGCCGGGTCGATCAGCGGCTCCATCAGTGGCCTGATCCGCACCATCGGTGACAGCGCCATCGGCCTCTTCGCCCAATCGGTCGGCGGCGGCGGCGGCGCCGGTGGCGCCGTCACCAGCGGGGCCTCCAGCGGCAGCGGCAACCTCTCCGCCTCCGCATCCTTTGCCATGGGAGGCGATGGCGGCAATGGAGGCCGGGGCGGCAGCATCAACCTGGACGTGCCCAATGGCCTCCAGGTCGCCACCGGCGACAGTGCGTTAGGCACCGGCCACGGCTCCCACGGCATCCTGCTGCAATCGATTGGTGGTGGCGGCGGCACCGGCGGCTCGGTGGTGAGCAGCAGCAACGTGGCCACCAACAGCTCCAACACCAGCATGTCCTTCGGACTGAGCACGGGTGATGGCGGCGATGGCGGCTACGGCGCCAACAGCGGGAGTGTCAACCTGGGAAGCAGCAGGTCCCCCGCGGGACTCACCGTTGAGACCAATGGCGACAACGCCATGGCGGTGTTCCTGCAATCCGTGGGCGGCGGAGGTGGTGCCGGTGGTGCGGTGAATGCCACCACTGCGGGTGGCAATCTCGCGGCATCCTTTGCGATGGGCGGCGACGGTGGTGTGGGGGGCACCGGTGGTGCAGTGTCGCTGTTTGCCGACGGCACCTATCTCACCCGAGGGGCCACCTCCCATGGGGTGTTGCTGCAGTCGGTCGGCGGCGGCGGCGGCCAAGGCGGCGCCGTGACAGCGAACGCCACACCAGTGAGCAGTGATGACAGCGCCAACGCCAGCTTCAGCTTCGGCGCCTCGGCAGCGCTCTCCGGCAGTGGCGGACGCGGGGGGAACGGCGGCCGGGTGACTGCAGGCCTGAGTGGAACAATCCGTACCCTTGGGGACAGTGCCATTGGCCTGTTTGTCCAATCCGTGGGGGGTGGCGGCGGCGCTGGCGGCAGCGTCACCAACGTGGCCGACTCCGGTGGCGGCGAGCTCTCGGCGTCCACAACAATGTCGATGGGTGGTGCCGGCGGCAGCGGCGGCTCAGCCAGCAGCGTTGAGTTGACCACCCCAGCCGAGCTCACCGTCATCACCGGCGACAGCAGCGAAGGCAATCGCGCAGGTACTGGCCACGGCTCTCATGCGGTGTTGCTGCAATCGGTGGGCGGTGGCGGTGGACAAGGTGGGTCAGTGGTGAGTGGCACCACCGCCGGCACCAGCACCTCGAACAGCAGCTTTTCCTTCGGAGCCACGCTGGCCACCTCCGGCAGCGGTGGTGCTGGGGGTGCTGGCGGCAGAGTGAGCCTAGGCAGCAGCGGACAGCGAGCCAATCTCCGCCTGCAAACCTCTGGCGACAACGCCCATGCCGTCTTCCTGCAGTCGGTGGGCGGTGGTGGCGGTGCTGGCGGGAGTGTGAATAGCTCCTCTGCCGGCGGCAACCTATCTGCCTCCTTTGCCCTCGGGGGGCCAGGGGGCAATGGCGGCACCGCCAGTGATGTGGCGTTCTATGGCGACGGCACATTCATCACCACCGGCAACCTCTCCCATGGGGTGTTGCTGCAGTCGGTCGGCGGCGGCGGTGGAGCTGGCGGATCGGTCACCAGCAATGCCGATGGCACCGGTACAGCCAATAGCGAGTACTCCTTTGGAGCATCTGCCGCCAGTGGAGGCAACGGAGCTGGTGGTGGCTGGTCGGGCTCTGTCACAGGCTCCCTCAGCGGCCGGATCGTCACCACCGGCCAGGGGGCGATCGGTGTATTTGCCCAGAGCATCGCCGGTGGCGGTGGTGCCGGCGGATCCGTTACCAGCAATTCCGACGGAGGCAACGCCAATGTGTCGGCCGCAGCAAGCTTCTCCATGGGAGGTGCCGGCGGCAGTGGCGGATCGGCGGGGAGCGTCTCCCTCTTTGCTCCTGACCCCCTCACCGTGATCACCGGTGACAGCACTCGCAAAACAGGGTCAGGCGCCCACGCGATCCTGCTGCAATCCGTTGGCGGTGGCGGCGGCACCGCTGGATCCGTACTGGGCAGCAATGTGAGCGCCAGCACCGCCAACAGCTCCTTTTCACTGGGTGCTTCAGCCGCGGTCACCACCGACGGCGGTAATGGCGGAACCGGGGGGGACGTCTCGATTGGATCGACGAATCAACCGGCACGGCTCAACCTGGTCACCAGCGGCCACAACGCCCATGCCCTCTTCCTGCAATCGGTCGGCGGCGGCGGCGGATCAGCGGGAACGGTGAGCAGTGGGAATGCCACCGGCAACCTCTCCGCCAGCTACAGCATGGGAGGTGCCGGTGGCGATGGTGGTCAGAGCGGCCAGGTGTCGGCCTACATCGACGGCACGATCGTCACCACCGGCGACAACTCCCACGGCTTCCTGCTCCAGGTGGTGGGCGGCGGTGGCGGCCAAGGGGGATCGGTCACAGGAAATGCCGCGTCCGTGGCAGGAACCAGCAGCGGCAGCATCGACACCACCTACAGCTTTGGCCTCTCGCTCGACGACAGCGATGACAGCTCCGGTGGCAACGGCGGCATTGGCGGCCGCCCCACCGGTTCAATCACCGGCAATGTGATCACCCGTGGTGATCAATCCATCGGCGTGCTGATCCAGAGCATCGGCGGCGGCGGCGGCGCCGGCGGCACCGTGATCGACACCGGCGATCGCGCCAATGCCACGTACAACTCAGTGATGAGCGCCTCGATGGGCAGCGATGGCGGCAGCGGTGGTGATAGCGGCCGCATCAACCTCAGCCCTGGCCAGAGCCGCAACCTCACGGTGCTCACCAGCGGCGAAGCCAGCCCTGCCGTCTTGCTGCAATCAATCGGCGGTGGCGGTGGCCAGGCCGGCACGGTGATCGCCAAAGCCAAAGCCAGCAGCACAGAGGCCAGCCTCGGGGGCGGCGGCGGTGACGCCGGCGCGATTCAGGTCAATCTGGGGACCTTGCAAATCCAAACCACAGGTAACAACAGCAACGGCCTCACCCTGCAGTCGATTGGCGGTGGCGGCGGTGCGGTCAGTCACACCATCAACAACCAGCAGAGTGGAGTCGTCAGCCTTGACCTCGCCATCGGCAGCAGCGGCGGCGATGGTGGCGACGGCAACAACCTCAACCTCAGCAACGAGGGCGGCCGCATCGTCACCAGCGGTGCAGCATCAACCGCATTGCTGCTGCAAAGCATTGGTGGCGGTGGTGGTCTCACCAACACGGTGGCCGGCGGCACGGAGGGATCCCTGGTGCAGCTGAGCGGCAGCATCGGTGGCGGTGGTGGCAACGGTGGCAATGCCGGCAGCATCAGCGCCACCAACGCGAGTGACCTGGTCACGACTGGCGTCAATGCCATTGGTCTCTATGCCCAGAGCATCGGCGGTGGCGGTGGCGGCACCGGGGTCAGCTTGGCTGATGCCGAAGGGCGCACCCACGTGGCGGGATCGCTTCAGATCGGTGGCACGGGCGGCAGTGGCGGCACGGGCGGGGCTATCACCCTGACCAACAGCGGCACCATCCTCACCACCGGCAGCCAATCCCACGGCCTCTTTGGCCAATCGATCGGTGCCGGCGGTGGCCGCCTCGCCCTCGCCGGTGGCGGCAACAGCCTGAAGAACAGCGCCACCCTCCAGATCGGTGGCGATGGCGGCAATGGTGGCAATGGCGGCACAGTGGCGATCACCAACAGCGGCGCCATTGAGGTGCGGGGCCAAGGGGCCTATGGGCTCGGGGCCCAGAGCTTGGGGGGTGGCGGTGGCAGTGTCTCCAGTACCTCCGCCCTCAGCTTCAGCCTCGGAGCCAGTGGGGGCATTGGTGGTGATAGCAGCGCCATCACCATCACCAACAGCGCGCCAATCACCACCACGGGCCGTGATGGCATCGCCTTGAGCGCTCTCAGCATCGGTGGCGGCGGCGGCGATGCCGGCCTCACCCGAGATGCGATCACGCTGGGATCTCGCAGCGGCAGCAGCGGCAATGCCGGAGCAATCACCATCACCAACAGCGGAGCCCTGAGCACCAGCGGCGTCAACGCCACCGGGTTACTGGCGCGCAGTGTCGGTGGCGGAGGGGGTCGCGTCACTGGTTCGGTGACGCAAAGCTCCATCCAGCTGGGAGCCAGTGGTGGTGGCAGCGGCAGCGGTGGTGGAATCAGCATCACCAACCGCGGCAGGATCACCACCAGCAAGCGCAATGCCAACGCCATTGCCATCAGCAGCATCGGTGGTGGTGGCGGCGAAGCAGCCAGCGGCTACGGCAATGCCAGCCTCGGCAGCATCAATGCGAGCGGGATTGGCGGCGCCATCAGGCTCACCAACAGCGCCACCCTGATCACTGAGGGCATCGACTCTGCCGCCATGCTCGTGCAGTCGATTGGTGGTGGCGGCGGCAGCATCGATCACATCAACGGTGATGCCCAACTGGGATCCAGGGCCACCACGGCAGCACAGAGCGGCGGGAGCCTCAACCTCACCAACAGCTCCGATCTGCAAACCAGCGGATCCTTTGCGCCGATCGTGATGGCCCAAAGCGTGGGCGGGGGCGGCGGCCACGTGGCGAGTGCCGAAGGATCGGCAAGCCTGGGGAACCGATTCAGCGCCGACGGCTCCGATCTCAAGGGTGCCCGCATTCAACTGGAATCGAACGGCACCCTCCTGATGAACAACGGCGACTACAGCCCAGCCCTCGTGCTGCAAAGCATCGGTGGTGGTGGTGGCTGGATTGGTCCGGTGGACATCGCACTGCAAGCTGGAGCCATCGATGGCGCAGGCAGCATGGCCGGTGGCGACGTCAACGCCAGCAACCGCGCCACGATCATCACCAGGGGCGCCAATTCAGGCGCCATCAGCCTGCAGTCGATCGGCGGCGGTGGCGGCAGCGCAGGGTCCGTGGGCACCACCGCGCAACTCGGATCAATCAACAGTGGTGGCAGCCAAACCGGCGGCAGCATCAGCCTTACCAACCGTGCCTCTCTCTACGGGGCAGGTGATCACAGCCCCTTGATCAATCTGCAATCCATCGGCGGTGGCGGTGGCTTTGCCGGTGCAGTGATGGGCAGCACCGAAACCCTTCAACTGGGCAGCACCCAGCTCAGCGGTGGCGTCAGCGACGGCGGGAGCGTCAGCCTCAACCAACGCGGCGAGGAGCTGATCAGCCGTGGCAACAATTCAGCCGTGATCCGGGTGCAAAGCATCGGCGGCGGCGGCGGTGCCGTGGCCAGCAACTTCACGAACCTGAGCTTTGGCACCTCAGGCAGAGGCACTGGCTCGGGTGGAGCAGTCACCGTGACCAACCAGGGCGTGCTGATCAGCGAAGGACGCAACGCCATGGGTCTTCTCGCCCAGAGCATTGGTGGCGGCGGTGGTCTGACCGGCCTCTCCAGTGGCTCGCAACTCACCCTGGGGGGATCCCTCCAAGGCCGTGGAAACGGTGGCGCCGTGACGGTGACCAATACCGGAGCGATCACCACGCTGGGCATCAATTCAGCTGCGCTGCTGGCTCAAAGCATTGGCGGCGGCGGTGGCACCGTCGCCACCGCCAGCGGAGCCAGCACCCAACTGGGGGGCAGCGACGCCACCCTCGCCAATGCCGCTGACGTGTCGGTGACCAACCGCAGCAGTTTGCAAACCGCTGGCAATGGCTCACCCACCTTGATGGTGCAAAGCATTGGCGGTGGCGGTGGCTTCGTTGCCCAAGCCAACCCAAGCCAAGATGGAACGTCCCTCAACGTGACCTTGGGGGGGAGCAACCTCGGCCAGGCCAATGCTGGCCGGGTGCAACTGAACACCAGCGGTGAACGGCTGCTCACCACCGGAGCGATCAGTCCAGCACTCGTGGCCCAAAGCGTGGGCGGTGGCGGCGGTTGGTCCCTGCTGCCCAGCACCGCATCGGCTCAGCTCGGTAGTGGTGGCGGCACTGGCCTGCAAGGGAATACGGTCAACGTCACCAACACGGCACCCATCCTCACGAGCGGCAATGCTTCAGCCGGTGCCGTCATCCAAAGCATCGGTGGTGGTGGTGGTGTGGGCGGCAACACGGGCACGAGCCTGTCCCTCGGCGCCAGCCGGGCCCAAGGACAACTGAGTGCACGCACTGTGAGCGCCTCTCAAACCGGATCGGTCACCACCCTGGGGCGGTCTTCAGCAGCCGTCGTGGTCCAGAGCATCGGCGGCGGTGGCGGCCTGGGGGCCAGCACCAAAGGCGATGCCCAACTAGGCCAGAGCGGCAGCAACAGCAACGCCCGCAGCAACAGCGGTGCGGTGACCTATCAAGGGCAAGGAACGGCGCTGCAAACCGCTGGGGTCAATGCCCCTGCCCTGGTGGTGCAAAGCATCGCTGGCGGCGGTGGCTGGATCGGCACCGTCACCGGTAACGCCACCCTGGGAAGTCAAGGCAGCGGGTCGGGCACTGCTGGAGCGGTTGAGGTGATCAGCAATCACGACGCGGTGACCACCGAAGGGCGCAACAGTGCTGGTCTGCTGGTGCAAAGCATCGGCGGCGGCGGTGGATACACCGGTCTGACCCTCGGCGACGACCTCACCCTTGGGGCCAATCAACAGGGAACCACCGTGGGAGGCGCCGTCGACGTCACGAACCGTTCGTCGATCACCACCACCGGCCTCAACGCCGTGGGTCTGATGGCTCAGTCGGTCGGTGGTGGCGGCGGCACCAGTGCCACCGGCAAGGGCAGCACCATCACCCTGGGCGCCAGCGGCCAAGGCAACGCCGATGCCGGTGCAGTGAAGGTGAGCAACAGTGGCGTGATCCAAACCGAAGGCGAAGGCTCAGCCGCTCTGATCGCCCAAAGCATCGCCGGTGGGGGCGGGTTCATCTCCGAAGCGAATGGCACGGAGAACTACACCCTCACCTTTGGCGCCACAGGCAACGTGGCTGGTCAAGCTGGAGCGGTGCGTGTGAACAACACGGCCCGTTTGCTCAGCACCCGCAGCGACGAGGCACCGGTGGTGATTGCCCAGAGCATCGCCGGAGGCGGTGGTTATGCGCTGGTGAACGCCACCGATCGCGCCAGCACACGCCTGGGCACCAATGGCAGCAACAGCAACAGTTCAGCGGGAGACGTCACCGTCACGAACCGCTCCGATCTGGTCTCGCTCGGCGACAACGCCACCGCCCTCACTGTCCAATCCATCGGAGGGGGCGGTGGTGTGATGGCATCCGCGGCAGGCAGCCTGCAACTGGGCGGAGCAGATCTCGGCGCCGCCGCCCAAGGCGGATCCATCACGGTGACCAACAGCGGCAACATCGAAACCCTGGGGCAAACCGCTTCAGCCGTGATCGTGCAGAGCATCGGTGGCGGCGGTGGCTCGGCGGGGGGATCCGGCGGCACGTCCGCTCAACTGGGGGCCACGAACGCCAGTTCATTCCGGGGCGTCAGCAGCGGTGATGTGCAACTGACGAGCAACGGCACGTCGATCACCACGCGGGGCCTTGGTTCGGCCGGTTTAGTGGTGCAGTCGATCGCTGGCGGCGGCGGTCGCATGGGCAGCAGCACGTCGCCCACCACCCTCGGAGGCTCGAGCCTGCAAACAGCCAACAGCGGATCGGTCGATGTGGTGAACCGCAGCACGATCACCACCCTCGGAGGCGGTTCCGCCGCCCTGGTGGCCCAAAGCCTGGCAGGGGGCGGCGGCATCGTCGCCATCAGTGAAGGCCGCTCCCTGCAGATGGGCGGCAGCGATCTGGGGGTCGCCAACGCAGGAACGGTCAGTGTCACCAATACAACCAATCTGCAGTCGCAAGGCCGCACCTCGCCCCTGATCACCGTTCAGAGCATTGGGGGGGGTGGTGGCTTCACCACAATTGCCAATAACCCCACCTTCAGCACAGCCATCGTGCTGGGCAGCGACGGCCTCAAGCGCGGCCACGGCGGCACTGTCTCGGTGACCAACAGCGGCAGGCTGGTGAGCAACGCCACATCATCGAGTGCGTTGGTGGTGCAAAGCATTGGCGGCGGCGGCGGCATCGCGCGCCGCCTGGGCACCGACACCCTCAGCTTCGATCTGCAACTCGGCAGCAGCAATGCCGAAGACGCGAGCGGAGGCAACGTTGACGTCACCAACAACGGCAAGGGCATCCTCACCACCGGCTCATACGCCCGCCCGATCCTGGTGCAATCCATTGGCGGCGGCGGCGGCTGGATCACCGCCAACGTTGGGGCCATCACCGAGGCCTTGCTGGGGAGCACCGCAGCTGGCGGCAACACTTCAGGCGGTGACACTTCAGGCGGTGAGGTGAGCGTCACGAACAACGCCCCGCTCACCAGTCTCGGCACAGGTGCAGCGGGCCTCGTCGCCCAGAGCATCGGCGGCGGCGGTGGTGTGGTGGGCAACCAAGCCGGCACCGTGGTAATGGGCAGCGTGCGCGCCAGCGGCCGCGCCAGCGGCGGCAGCGTTGATCTCACCAACACCGCAGCGATCACCACCAAGGGGACGGACGCACCTGCAGCTTTTGCCCAGTCGATTGGCGGCGGTGGCGGCCGCAGCAATGACATCGCTGGCAATCTGCGCATGGGCATCGTGGGCAACAAAGGCTCACTCGCCGCCAACGGCAGTGCCGTGACCCTGATCAATCGTGGATCCACGGTGCTCACCAGCGGGGCAAACTCTGGCGGCCTGATCGCCCAGAGCATCGGAGGCGGTGGCGGCTATGCCGGCTCCCAAACCAGCGACGATGCGATCGGCCGCTTAGGCGGTGGCACAGACCTGATCAGGCTTCAAGACAGTTCTGTGCTCAATGGCGGTGACGTCAGCCTGAGCAATCGCGCCACGGTGGTCACGGAAGGACTGCAATCACCAGGCCTGCTCGCCCAGAGCATCGGTGGCGGTGGTGGTTTTGCCGGACGTCTCTCCACCAGAGACATTCGCTTCGGACTGCACGGACAAGCCACTGCCAACTCCGGTGCGATCAGCGTCACCAACACCGGCAGTGTGGCCACCATGGCCCGAGGCTCCAGTGCGCTGATTGCCCAGAGCGTGGCCGGCGGCGGCGGCTTCGCCAGTGCCAGCGATTCTGCCGTCATCCACCTCGGAGCCCGCCAGGCGTTGATGGCTAAGGCCGGCGCCGTCACGGTGACCAACAGCAACACCTTGGAAACCCTGGGCAGCGGTGCTGTTGGCCTACTGGCGCAGTCGGTGGGCGGTGGCGGTGGCTTCCTCGCCGATGTGCGTCGCAGTGAACGGTTTGCCTCGAGCAGCAGCTTCAGCCTCGGCTCCATCAACAGCACCAACAGCTCCACTGGAGACATCAACGTGGAGAACAACGCTGAGCGGATCGTGACCCGCGGCGATGGCGCTGCCGCGTTGCTGGTGCAGAGCGTCGGCGGTGGTGGCGGCTGGACAGCCTTTGATCAGAACCAGATCCAACAAGGCCATTTTGGCCAACAAGGCGGCAGCAACGCCAAGGGCGGCGACCTCACCGTGACCACCAGCGGCAGCATCCTCACCCTGGGAGACGATTCCCAAGCGATTCGACTGCAAAGCATCGGTGGTGGTGGTGGTGCCTCCAGCGCTTCGATCGAACGCCTTCACATGGGAAGCCGTGATGCCAGCGGCTCGCTGTCGGGTGGTGCCATCAGCTTCACCAACAGCGGCACGGTTGTGACCCGGGGAGGCAATGCCGCAGCCATCGCCCTGCTGTCCCTTGGTGGTGGTGGCGGCACCCTCTTCGGCAATGCCGACACACGCATAGACCTCGGCGCCACCGGCACCACAGGTGCCCAGAGCAACCTCAGCGGCGGTGCCATCTCGGCCATCAACCGCGGCGACGGTGCCTTCACCGAAGGGCAGAACGCTCCAGCACTGGTGCTGCAAAGCATCGGTGGTGGGGGCGGCATGATCGACACCCTCCAAGGCAAGGTGCGCCTCGGCAGCAGCGCAAGTGAGGGCCGGCAGCAGGGTGGTGCCATCACCATCACCAATGAGGCCAACCTCAACACCGGTGGCAACAACAGTGCCGGCCTGATTGCCCAATCCATCGGCGGCGGTGGTGGATTCAGCGCCCTGCGAGCTGTGATTGCCCGCGAAGACAGCCTGGTGCTGGGTAGTTCCTTCAGCAGCCAATCCAGCAGCGGCGGCAGCCTCAGCCTCTCCACCCAAGGGCGCATCATCACCGCCGGGGCCGCTTCTCCGGGCCTGGTAGCCCAAAGCATCGGTGGAGGTGGGGGATCGATTCAAGGGCTCAATGCCGCCCGTACCGGTGCTCTCGTGCTGGGGAGCCGTTCCGCCACCAACGCCAACTCTGGTGTTCTGGAACTCACCCCCATTCGCGGCACGATTGCCACCAGCGGATCACGTTCCGCAGGAGCGGTGGTGCAATCCATTGGCGGAGGCGGCGGATGGGCCCTAGTCGACAGCCTCAGCACCACCACCCTGGGGGCAACATCCCTAAGTGGCGGCAGCGGTGGCGCCATCAGCGTGGTACTGGATGGGCGACTGCAAACCACGGGTGCCATCAGCCCCGGCATCGTGGTCCAGAGCGTCGGCGGTGGTGGCGGCTTCGCCGGCAACAGCCAGGGCGATGCCGGCCTCGGAAGCAGCGACAGCAGCGGTGATCTCAGCATCAACGGCAGCAGCGGCTTGCTCTACCCCGTGGCTTGCCCAGTGGGCTCCTGTCCGGTGAAACCGGTTGAGCAGGCCGTTCTGGTGGACATCCAGGGCGCCATCACCACCACAGGAACCACCTCACCAGTGATGGTCGTGCAGGCCATCGGTGGCGGTGGTGGACGCCTGAGCCAGGTGGAGGGCGACGCAGTGCTGGGCATGGAAGATTCCACTGGCACAGCCGATGGTGGGTCCATCCGTGTGATCAGCAACGGCGGTGCCAGCCTCACCTCCCTCGGAGATCACTCCCCGGCACTAATGGTGCAATCGATCGGCGGTGGCGGCGGCAGCATTAATGATGTGGAGGGCGCCCTCAGACTCGGGAGCCAGGGGCAGGGCAGCAGCACCGGCGGCAGCATCACACTAAATGGTCCCTTCACAGCCATCACCCAAGGCGAGGAGAGCCCTGGGGTGGTGTTGCAAGCGATCGGCGGTGGCGGCGGTTACGCCTCGGATGTGGCCGGCAACCGCCTCCGCCTTGGCACCCTCAGCACCGGCGACACAGCCGCCGGTGCCGTGCGTGCCATCAGTGCCAATTGGCAGATCAGCACCGAAGGAGTGAACAGCCCTGGTCTGATCCTGCAATCCATCGGCGGCGGTGGTGGCGTCGCCTACACCAACGGTGCCTCCGTCTCGATGGGGGGTGACGTCGTGGGCATCACCCGGGCGGATGCGGTGAGCCTGATCTCCAAGTTCAACTCCCGCATTCAAACCACGGGCAGCTCTTCCCCTGCCGTGATCGCCCAATCCATCGGTGGCGGCGGCGGTTACGTCGGTGGCGACGGCAGCGGTCGAGCCCCTGTCGTGGACCTCGGCGGTGGTGGCACACAGCTGGGGGGGAGTGGCTCGGTGGAGCTCACCATCAGCCGCGGCACACAGCTGATCACCGCAGGCACAGAGTCGCAAGGAATCCTGGCCCAATCGATCGGTGGCGGCGGTGGCTACACCTCGCAAAACGGACTGGTGCTGCGCCTGGGCATGACCGGCGGACGCGGCAACGCCGGTGATGTCACCGTCGACAACCAAGGCAGCATCACCACCCTGGGGTCGCCTTCAGAAGGCATCCTCGCCCAAAGCATCGGCGCCGGTGGCGGCAGTGCTGGTAACAGCCAGACCAGCCTGGCGCTTGGCGCCGACAACGCCATCGGCGATGCCGGCAATGTCGTGGTGAACAACCGCAACGGGCGAATCAACACAACTGGGAGCTACAGCATCGGCGTGGTGGCCCAGAGCGTGGGCGGTGGTGGTGGCCGCATTGGCCGTGCCAACGGCAGCATGACCCTGGGAGCGAACAATGGCGGAGGCAACGCCGGCAACGTGACGCTCAACAATGCCGGTGGTGTGATCGCCACGAGTGGCGCCTATGCGCCCGCTTATCTGATGCAGTCCGTCGGCGGCGGCGGTGGTCAGGTCGGGCTGGGCGACAGCGATGGCAGCGGCACGGTCGTGCTCGGCGGTGGCGTCGATGGCACCTATGGCTCCGGCGGCACACTCACCTTGATCAATGCCGGCGGCAGCCTGCAAGCGGAAGGCGCTTTCTCCCCCGGCGTCATCCATCAGTCCATCGGTGGTGGCGGCGGTTGGATCGGCAACGTGTCCGATGGCAACGTGCAACTGGGGGGTCTCACCACCGATGACTCCACCGGTGCGGACCTCAACCTCACCCTGCCCTTCGAGGTGCTCACCATGGGGGACAACAGCCCTGGAGTGGTGCTGCAGAGCATCGGCGGTGGAGGTGGTGTGGTCGCTGATGTCAGCGGGAATGCAACCCTCGGTGGCACCACCAACCGCGGTGTCGACACCAGCGGCGGAAGCCTCACCTACTCCCAACTCCAACGCAGCGTCACCACCCTCGGCAATGACAGCCCCGGCGTTGTGTTGCAATCCATCGGTGGCGGCGGAGGTCTGCTGGCTGCCGTCGATGGCAGCGTTGCCGTGGGCAGCGATTCCAAACCCGGCAGCAACGTCAGTGCCGGAGTGATCAGCGCCAGCAATGGTGCCCCGATCACTACCACCGGCGTCAGTTCACCTGGCCTCACGATCCAGTCGTTCGGGGGCAGTGGCGGCCTGGTGGGCAGCGCACCCACCAGCGTCAGCGCCGGCGGATCCGGCCGAGGCGACAGTCGCGCTGGAGCAATCGAGCTCACCAACCGTGGCGCCATCATCACCACGGGAGACAACTCCAGCGGCGTGGTGCTGCAGTCGATTGGTGGTGGTGGCGTTTACACCACCAGCGCTGGCGGAGCCGCCATCCGCTTGGGGGGATCCGTGGTGGGGCTAAACGACAGCGGCGACATCGCCTTCACCAGCCGCGGCACCATCCGCACCGGTGGAGACAATGCGGCAGCCATCGTGGCCCAGAGCATCGGTGGCGGTGGCGGCGCCGTCTTCGGCGTCGCAGGCGCCAAAGCCTCATCGGTGCAGCTGGGGAGCGCCACCGCCACCAGCAATGGCGCAGGAGCCGTCACCATCACCATCGAAGACGATCTGAGCAGCTTTGGAGCGGGCTCACCAGCGGTGCTGGCCCAGAGCATCGGCGGCGGCGGCGGCTACGCGCCGATTGCCAGCCATGAAGCCCAGGCCGGTGCCACCACCAGCAGCGGCCTGGATGGCAAAGCTGTGTCGATCCTGATCCGGGCCAATGCCACCACCAATGGATTCAGCAGCGATGGCCTGATCGCCCAAAGCATCGGGGCCGGCGGCGGCATGGTGGGCAGCAGCACCAACAGCCTTCAGCTCGGTGCAGGCAATGGCGGCAACGGCGACGCTGCAGCCGTCAGCATCCGCAGCAGCCAAACCATCACCACCACAGGTGATCAGTCGATCGGCATCTCGGCCCAATCCATCGGCGCCGGTGGTGGACGCAGCGGCAGTGCCGAAGGCAGCGTGCATCTTGGCGCCGATGGCGCTCGCGGGGATGCAGGAACGGTGACGCTCAACCTCACCAGCCTCCAACCCGGCAGTGACGGCTCGATCATCACCACCGGCAAGCAATCACCAGCCTTTGTGCTGCAATCCATCGGCGGCGGCGGTGGCTTGGTGTTCCCGAATGCCAACACCAGCAGCGACGACCTGCTGCTGGGCGGTGGCGACTTGGGCAGCCAAGGCCAGGGCGCAGCGATCAGTTTCACCGCGGGCTCGCGAAGCCGCGTGATCACCACCGGCGACGGTTCCAGTGGTCTCGCCTACCAATCGATCGGTGGCGGCGGTGGCTATGCCGGCAACACCAGCACCAATGCCCAACTGGGTGGTCTCTACCGCGGGACCTCGTCGGGAGCCAGCCTCGAGTTGGTGAGTCAGGTGGCCACCGCCACCCAGGGCCGCAACGCCAGCGCTTTGCTGGTGCAAAGCATCGGTGGCGGCGGCGGCAGCGTGGGTGATGTGGGCGGCAACGCCAACCTGGGGGGCAGCAGCGACAACAATCGGCCGAACACCGTGAATGGTTCCGGCGGTGCACTCAATCTCACCCTGAATACGCCCCTCACCAGCAGCGGTGACAACACCACCACGGTGGCGGCCCAGAGCATTGGTGGTGGTGGTGGCACCGCAGGCGCCATCGGCGGCAAGGCCACCCTCGGCGGTCTCGGCACGGGCAATCGCTCCGCTGGCGCCATCAGCCTGAGCATCGACAACCAGGTCGGCTCCGGTGGCAACTTCTCTCCCGCACTCCTGGCCCAATCCGTCGGCGGCGGCGGCGGCAGCGTCGACACCGTCGGCGGCAACCTCACCCTTGGCCGCAGCACAACCCTCACTACTGATCCCAACACCGGCATCACCACAGCTGGTGCACTCAACCTCACCGTCAACTCTGGCGCTCAGGTCGTCTCCACCGGGAACACCAGCCCCGCCTTCATCGCCCAGACCATCGGCGGCGGCGGCGGTTTCGCCGCTTCCACCACAGGCTCTGTTCAGCTCGGTGCTGGTGGCGCTGGCACCACCGCGGCCAATGCCGCAGCTGGCGCCATCTCCTGGAGCAACGCCGCTGGTGGCACCACAGAAGAAGTCACCGCGCTCGGCATCGTTCCCACCACCACCGGCGGCATCGCCACCACTGGCAATCTCGCCCCAGCGGTAGTCCTCCAGTCCATCGGTGGCGGTGGTGGTTACACCACCGGCGGCACAAGTGTCAGCTTCTCCGCCGCAGGCCATGCGGGCAGCTCCACCAGCTCCGGTGATATCGATGCCACTAACACTGGCATCATCTCCACCACCGGCGACAACAGCTTTGGCGTGCTCCTCCAGACCATCGGTGGCGGTGGTGGTGTCGGTGGATCCTCCACAGGTGTCGTCTCCCTGAACAACACCAATGCCAACTCCAGCTCCGGCAACATCACCTTCACCAACTCAGGCACCATCGCCACATCAGGCACCGGCTCCCACGCCGTGGTCGCTCAAACCATCGCCGGTGGGGGTGGCTTCGTCTTTGGTGGTGTCAACAAAGAGGATTCGGCATCGCTATTAGGAGGCCGCACGGGTCGCTCCGGCGATATCACCATCACCAACTCAGGCACGATCAGTGCCAGCGGCACCAACGCCGTGGGGCTGCTCTTCCTCAACGCCACCGGTGGGGCTTACCAGTACCAAAACCCGAATGGATCGGTAAGCACCATCACCGAAGGGGTCGCCAACAACCTCTCACCCGCCGGTGAAGTCGTCGTCAACAACACCGGTGTGATCCGATCAACCGGAACAGGCGGCGTCGCCATCACCAAGAGCACTTCATCAGGCCTGCACGGCAACCTCCGCGTCGACAATGCAGAAGGTGCTTGGATTCAAGGCGGAGACAACGGAGCCGCAATCAACCTGCCCACCGTGGAGGTGGAACGCATCACCAACAACGGTTGGATTGTGGGTGGGGCCGAAGGCACGGCCAACGCCATCACCGGCAACGGCGGCCCGGATGAGATCAAAAACTTCGGCGTGATCGCCGGCGACATCATCATTCCCGGCATCACCAAAAACATCTTCAATGCGCCTGGCGCACGCCTGGATGCAGCCCTGGTGGATGCCAATCGGTTCGTGACGCTGGTGCAAAGCGGCCTTGTGAACCCCAACGGGCCCTATCGGATCGGTGATCTGAAGGTGAAGGCGAATTACGCCACAGCCCGTACCTCTCTTTATGAGGCGGATCTTGTCCTCCGCTCCGGTCAAACCGACAACCTCACCACCTTCTTCCAGGCCAACCTCAACGGCACCGTTCAGCTCCTCGCCAACCAGGTCGGTCAGGCCATGCCTGGTTCCTTCGTCTCAGAAGGCATCATCAATGCCCAAGAAGGCATCACCATCGGTGATCTCAAGCTGGTCGCGCCCAAATCTGCCGTTGCCTCCTTTGGCTTCGATCTGATCAATAACCGCACCGATCTCGCCTTCAAATACACCGTTGACTACGCCCCCAAGGGCCTCGATCTCAACTCCACCGCCGTTGGTAAGGCCGTCAACACCATCCAAGCCGCAGGCAGCACTTCAGCCTTCAATTCCACTGCTGCGCTGATCTTTGCCCAAGGAACCACCAAGGAGCTCAATTCCCTCTACCGCCAGCTCTCTGGCGCCACATCCGCCGCCTTCCCGCAAGTCGCTCTCACCACCGGTCAGGCCTTCCAAGATGAGGTCCAAGAGACTCTCGACTCCGCTGTCCTCTCCCAGCTCCAGCGCTGCATCCTCAACGTCCAATCCCTCAAGTCCGGTGACACCTACACCGGTGATCCGGCTGATTGCGGCAAGTGGCGCACCTGGGTCAATGCCGGCGGCTCTGAGGCCAACACTCCCGGCAGCGGCTCCTCTGAGCAATCCGGCTACAGCACCAATGCCTTCAATACCTCCGTTGGTGCTGACACCCTCGTGGGTGACAACACCCTGATCGGTATCGCTG
>NZ_UCOB01000016.1 GCF_900474295.1 Synechococcus sp. UW140
ACTACGCCCCTGCGCCTCAGGCTCCGGTGTATCACCAGCCTGCTTATGGCTATCAGCAGCAGAGCAGCTACCAGCAGCACTCCGGTTACGTGCAGCCGGTCTACCGCTGAGGCTCAAAGCAACGGACGGCTCTGAAGGCAGCCAAGTGCAAGACCCCGCTTCGCCAGTAGCGGGGTCTTGCACTTGGCCCTCAACAACTTGACCGGAGCTACCAGTACTTCGCAAAAACCCCCTTAGGGCGGGGCTTGGAGTTCTTATTGCCATAGCCAGTTCAGTGGCTCCGAGTGCATCTGATTTTGAATGGATGGCCGCTTTCAAGGCCAGATTGACCGCGTCGATCACCGAAGGAAGCTCTCGCAACTAAAGAGCTCTCATCACGGATGATCGCAGCACCGCGATCGCACCTCTTTACATTTCGATACAAACGGGCTACAATTCTTCATATACCGTCGCACAGCGCCTCGATGACTGACTATTCCGCCGCCATTTTTGGGCTGATCGCCTTCACGACTGTCATTTCAGCCGCAGTCGTTTACGTGCTAGCGCAGCCCACAGACCTACCCGTTATCAAAAATGCTCAAGCCAAAGCCTGAATCATGTCTATAGACGCGCGCTGTCAAGAGCAAAAGTCGGCTGCCGACCGGATGTTCATGGACTTCAAGTATTCGAAGCCAGGTTCAAAAGACCAGGTCCGATCATTGTTAACTCTCAGCTTCCTCGTTGGTATGTGGGCTGATTTCCTCGACAACGAAGAAAGGCGAATGAACGCTGCTCTGTCGTTGCGGGCAGGCGCATAGGTCTACGTGAAGCTCAGCCTTGATACCTGGTCTGGGCTTCAATTTTTGTTCTGGGCTACTGACTCATTGGAGATGCCTCTATCCCAGCGACTCGTTTCAAGTCTGTGTTCTATGTACAGTCCTAACGCTCAGCATTCTCGTTGACCAAAATAATTCTTACGTTCAGCTCTCCAGATGTTTACTAAGGTCCTCACAGACGCTCAGCGCTTCAAACTCGATCAAGAACCAGATCATATTTTCTACCAGAATCCACGCTTCGTTCAGCACCTTGATGACGGCTTTCGTGCTCGCCTGACTGAGTTCTACAGAGAGCAGATTCCGTCCTGCGCGACAGTTCTCGACCTTGGTTCAAGCTGGGTTAGTCACCTTCCCGATAACGTTCGCTACGAGAGGGTTATTGGCCACGGAATGAATGAGGCTGAACTCACGGCGAACCCGAGGCTCGACAGCTATTTTGTTCAGGACTTCAACCGGGATCCAACCTTGCCGCTCCAGGAGGGCTTCGTTGATGTTTGCGTGGTAGTAGCAGCTTGGCAATATTGGACGAGGCCTGAGGAAGTGGCAGCCGAGATGCTGCGAGTGACACGCACGAACGGGACTGCGATCGTGGCCTTCTCCAACCGCATGTTTTTTGCTAAAGCTCCGCAGGTCTGGACCGATGGCGATGATCGTGAACACCTTGATTACGTTGGCACCGTTCTTCAAGCGAACGGATGGGGTGATGTGAAGGTCTTAGCTGAAGAAACTAAAACAGGCGGCCTCATGGGGTTGATGGGAGGCAAGGGTGAACCGTTCTTTGCCGTTACGGCCCGCAAGCAGATTTAGGTTTCCTCCATCAGTCGGCTTTACTCAAGCGCATTCTCGGCGATTGAGATCAGGCAGGTGTCGCTGTCCAGCACGATTGTCTACTTGGCCTGAGGCCATTGATTGGGTCTTGGCTTACAGCTTTTATCACCACCTTTCGGAACGCTGATCTGATCATCCGCCGTCTCAATGCATGATGTCTGATCAAATCGCAAAGCTTCTCGCTTAGTTCTAGGCGCTGATAGATGGCTTAACGCAGTGGGTAGACTCGACCTTGACCAAATACATCAATCAGCGTTGAGAGATCAATGGCTTTTGTCGATTGCATCGCTCTCTCCATCAGTTTTGCCATGCTTTTATTACCCTTCGCAGGAGTGGCTTTGTTAGTGGATGAAGGTGCGGAAGAATAGAAAAGGGAAAGGCCATCTCCAATAGCGAACCTCTCCGGTATTGATGGCTTAGACCTACCAAAGCCACCATAATTATACTGGCAAGTTTGAAGGCAAACTGCGAGCTGTGTTGGAAAATTGCAAAGAAGAAAGGAGGGAGTACAACCACGTCTCCCCCGTATTGGTGACGAACAGCTGTCAGCATGTCACCTTAACTATTCTGGCTACTGCTCAAAAGAACCGCGAGTTAAAGAAGGAGGGGATAGAGATACATCCCCTCTACTTCTAGTGACTGAGAGTGGAGAAGCCCAGTCACCGGCGGAATTATGGCTAATCAATTTCCCAACCGCGAGTAGAGAAAAGGGCCTCTCCGAAGTGAGGCACCCGTCGTCTCCACGCTCAGCATAGAGACGGGGAGTTTGCAACCGCGAGTCCAATCTTCTGCGCTTTCACCTCAAGTTCAAGCACTCGTCTCCGTGCCTGAAGCCGCTTACAGTTGGTGATGAATGTGGCGGAGTCAGGACTCTCGCCGCATGCAGTACCCCCTTGACTTCCCAGGCCAAGCTCACATGTTCTGGCGGAATGTCACCGCTCAAGGTCGTGAACTACTGATTGCCAGAAGCTTTGCTTCTGCGCCAGTCTCCGGCTTCGGTTGAATATCTTTCAGCCGAACTTTGCTTGTTTTGCCTTTGGACTAGAAGCTAGTTTTTGGTGATTGCTTGATCTGTACTTTTTTCGGTCCGCCAAACTTCTAGTACGTCCGGAAAATGCTCTTCCATGCATGAATCGCAAATGCCATGGGAGAACTTTAGGCTAGAGTGCTTAGATAAGAATTGATCCAAATAGCCCCAGCTTCCCAGGCCATCTTTGACTTTTCTACAATAAGAGCATGTCGAGATTAGGCCTGAAGAGTTTTGCAATGAGTAGAAGGATTCGACTAATTTGATTGATCTTTTGCGAAGCTCTAGAAAGGCCACAACTTGTCGCGCAAGCGCATTCATAATGGAGCATTGTTTGTCGGACAAGCTCCCAGGCTCCCTGTCAATGATGCACAATGTGCCAATGCGCAAAGACTCGCTGCTTTGTAGCGGGAACCCTGCGTAGAGCCTGATTTTAGGGTCTCCGCAAACTAAAGGGTTTTCTCTAAATCGTTCATCAAGCAGAGCGTCTGAAACGATTAAGGGATCGGGAGAGTGAATCGCATGGGCGCAGAAAGACCAATCTCTAGGCGTTTCCTCTGCCTCGACACCAACTTTTGATTTAAACCACTGGCGATCAGCGTCTACCAAGCTTAATAGTGATATTGGCGCGTTGCATACAAGAGATGCGATCTTTGTGATGTCGTCATAGGCTTGTTCTGGCTTTGTGCCTAGAATCCTGTATTCGGCAAGTGCATTAAGCCTGTCCTCTTCATTGATAGGAATGTCAGGCTTTTTCAAGGGATTCTGGTTAAAGCAGCATTTATCTTTTATAGAGGTGCAATTTCAAAAGTCGGGGCCTGCCAATGAAAGTTAATCTTTCTAGGCCCTGTGAGCGTTGCTGGTGGCTGTGATTTGGAGGCCATCGGTGGTCGAGGCCCTAATGGTGGTGGACTGCTGGGCCAAAGCGTCAACGGAAGCCAGCAGCGTCAGCACGCTGCTTCTACCTCTGGACTGGCTCTACTACTCAGGGGCAAAGCAACGGGCCACTGTGAAGGCAGCCAAGTGCAAGCCCTCGACCGGCCAGGAGCGGGGGCTTGAATTCAGCAACAACCGCAAGTAGTGCAGCAGCTTTCATCGTCTGCATGCCCATCAGCACATGGTTGAGAGCAAGACAGTTCACCGTCTTTTTTGACGGCTGATTCGCGAGACACGCTGCAGCCACAGGGCTCACATGCGCAGGTTTGAAGTGACATTGGCATCGATCGCACTGAACTGTCTCACCTTCATGCCCTCTTTTGCCCTCAATGACTGGGAAGGCTCAGCGTCATAGAGGTCGTCTCGGTCAGTGTTGCTGCCCTTGCAGGGCAGCCTTTACAGAGGTCTCGTGCTGCATTGCGCATCAACCTCCATCAACTTGACAGCCGACCAACGCACCAGCAGCGCCACCAAGAGGAACGCCAATCCATCGTCCTTCTCCCCTTGACAGCACTGCGCCTAAGCCAGCCCCCAACAGCCCTCCAATCACGCTGCCCTCGACACAACTGTTGGTGTCTTGATTGCTCACTGGGGTGCCATACGGCTGGCTTGGATAAGTCCTGGACCGGTGATATGCGTCGCGGTTGTAGGCGTGGATTGTGCGGTGATGCCGTTGCTCAGTTCGATACTCCCTCCGCTCAAGCGGGTACCGATGCCTGGTCACGACTGTTCGCTTGACAACTCTGTCAACGTTTGGATGCTCGTAGGTCGTCACAACGGTTGTTTCCGCAGGCTGCCTATACCTCCTCACGACGGTTCGTTCGACGTAGCGATCTGGCCGATGGTGGCGGCCACCATCCCGGTGGTACGACACGCGTTGATGGCGATGATGAGCCATCGCAGGGGAAGCCGACGAGGCCAGGAGCAAGCACAACGCGATGATTCTTTTGGGCATGACTTGTTCGTCAGTACGCTTCGAGAGTGCTGGCTTTTGGCGGCGAGGAGGTGACTGATTCCCGCTGGTCTGTAGCTGGATGTGACTGCGTCTGATTTTTGCCCTTCAGGTCATTGCGCAGGTTGATGCGTTGTGGCGATAGTGGCTCCCCAGAAACGCCTGGATTTGTGGAGGTCAATCCAATTCACCACTTAAATTCCCAGCCTGGCATGTCTGCCTGATGTGGCCTTGTCTCACCAAGACTTGCTTTGAATGAAAGTTGAAAAATAAAGTGCTCGACTCGAATCGATTGTGTTTTCATCCCTCTTTTTGGTTCTGCTGTTTGGGGCTCATTGGCTGGGCTTTGAGTGGGGTGGAGTAGAGCGATATGCGCGCAAAATGCTTTGTCGATCCAGCCTTTCGTCATATAGTCCTTGTGCTTTGTTGTCTATAAAAACAGCTGTTGATCACTGGAGGTGCGTGAATCTGAGGATGGCGACTAGCGAATGCTGGGGCAATTGAATCAGTTGTTCTCCAGATATACCTTTCATTTGCTGGCTATTTGTGATTGGAGAAGATTGAAGTCAATGGCTTCTTCTTTGACTCATGGCCTGAGGTGTTCGTTGGCATCTATGGCTAATCGATTGGGCTTGGAGAGCTTTGTGATTTGGCGCATAAGCTGCTCTGGGAGTGATGTTGATCCTGCGGCTGCTTGGAGGTGGAAGTCTTGGAGTCTTGCGTAGGCATGATCAAGTATTTGTGTATCTGTCTCCATCCGTTGTGCTGACAGGTCAGGGCATTGCTGTCTATGTCTGGGAATAGATGTATGAACGACGTGATGCGTGCCGCACTTTTGATGCTCGGTCCCCTCGCTCTGAACATTGTTTTTGGAGCGATTCAGGTTGAGGCGGCGGAGGAGGCTTGTCCCGAGCTCAGCAATGGACATTATGCGGTCTGGGGTAAAGGGTGGATTGAAGGGAAAAGTTCTGGGGACAGTGTTCCCACTGCGCGCCTGATGGAAGAACGTTGGCTGAGTAGCGGTTTGGTGGAGGGTGTGCTGATTGAGCGAGTCGGCCGAGAAGAACGCCGATCTCCTTATCAGGGCAGGCGCCGCGCCAGCTCTGGCTGTGTTGTGACGGTTGAGCGTCACATGCCTTGGGGTCAGGAAGAAGCTGAGGTGGTCGTCGATCGCGATGGTCGGCCTGTCTACAGTTTGCTTCGTCATCAAAGCGATGTTCTGAGCCTTCGCTGGATGTCTATGGAGACTGGTTTATGCAAAAGTTCAAGCTTGAATGGTGTTGTGCTAAGTCAACAAATGGGTTTGAGTCAACAGCGCGGAGAGTGGTATCCCAATGTGGTAATACAAAGGGAGCAGTGGAATAATGGTGCGGTTGATGGTGTGGCGCTCTCGAGTTATCATGGTAAAAGTGAAGAGGCTTCTTATCGTGGTCGCTTGACAATGGCCCCAAATAGTTGTTGGGGTTCCCTTAGGGAAGTCGATAGCAAAGGGAATCGATATCACTACGATGCACTGATTGTTGCCGATCGCTCTGGTGCAGATGCTCGTGGGTATATTTATCTTCAAAGTGATCCAGATGACCTGACTGTCGGTTGGCTTGTTCGCGAGTGATGCTCCCTCGTTTGATTGAATAGACCAACAAGCGATCTCCTGTTTTTGGCTCAGGTCTGATGGTTTCGCTTCAGGCGTGTTTGGATGTGATGTCTGGTTCGGATTGTGGCCGGTCGGTTGTGCATGCCATCACCAGATTCTTGATGGTCTTGCGCTGGAGGGTGCTGGTCGCGAGTGGGCGATGATCGCGATCGGGTTGACGGTGACTGGTGATGGACTTTGTTTTAATTTTAAGTTGATTACTGTTGATCAGTCGTCTCTTCGTGTTGTTGTTGGCTTCACGCCATAAGTGATCTATTGCTCTCTGAGTTGTTGTTTCTCTGCTGATTAGGACTAAGCGTTCAGCTGGATCGGGATCAAGAGCTGAAACGGGTTCCAACGCCTCGTGGTAAGTAGCTTTTTTTTGCGTTCGGAGGAGATCCTGTTTTTGCTTCAAGCGGTTTCCCTTTGGGCACGGTCCATTTCTGACCGCCAGCAATCACCGTTACCTCGTCGTAGTAGGTCCAGGCCCCGTACTCTTTGGCAATCTCGTCGAGGACCATTTTCCGGGACCATCCTTTAAAAGGACCGTCGGTGTGGATGTGGTTCAGATCATCCATAAGGGTGCGAGCAAGATGGGCTCGATGCCATTTCAGCAGCCCTACGGTCTGAACAGCTCTCTCACAACAATGTAAGGGGGATGGCTGAGGCAAGAGCCTCAATCGGTGATCTTCGCTTGGCGAAGGAGTCATCGCGCTGGAGAGGTTCTTCCTGCAATATCTCTGACAGAGTGACAAGACACTGACTTCAAGGATCTGTGGCCAAGAACCGTTTCAGTGAGAGGGATCTGATCAACCTGTGGTTTGTTCCTGGTGCCGTGTTTGTCGTTTTCGCCGCTGGCTTCATGGTGGGTGGATTGGTTGAGGCTCGCAGGATGCCATCGCAGCCTTCTTTGTTCTCTCAGGCTCCTGGGCTACGCGAAATCGGTGGGGTGACCGCCTTCGCCTTCTACAGCGCCTTTCTCTGTGATGCCGTCTCACGGGGGCAACGAAAGAAATCGAAGCAAGAGTCTGATTAGCTCTGCATCGGCTCACTGGTTCTGGTGGTGCGATCTGCCGATCCGTCACCCCCCGATCCAAACGGGGTTTTTGCTTGCATCGACGTCGTATAGATCAACGTGTTCAAGCGCTGTGAGCCAAGCCGCTAACTGGCGTTTGCGCAGTTGTGAGCAAGCGCACAGCAGGAGGGGATGGAGGTCATCAGCTGCAGAGCTGAAAGCGGAGATGGTGAATGCATCGGAGGGAGCGATCCCACCTCACTCATCACCCCCATCAGAGCAATGACCACGATCAAAACCATCGCCGCCGCTGCTGCCTCCCTCGCCGCTGGTGCCACCTTGATGAGCGTTGCAGGCCCTGCTGCGCAAGCCAATCCCTACAACAGCTTTGGCCGTGCCGGCGGCTGTGATTCTGTCGCTA
>NZ_UCOB01000017.1 GCF_900474295.1 Synechococcus sp. UW140
CTCATGACGATCGCTGTAGGACGCGCGCCTCAGCGGGGATGGTTCGACGTCCTCGATGATTGGCTCAAGCGCGACCGCTTCGTTTTTGTCGGCTGGTCCGGCATCCTTCTCTTCCCAACGGCCTATCTGGCCATCGGTGGCTGGCTGACAGGCACCACCTTTGTCACCTCTTGGTACACCCACGGCATTGCCTCGTCGTACCTGGAAGGTTGCAACTTCCTCACCGCTGCTGTGTCCACCCCCGCTGATGCGATGGGTCACAGCCTTCTGCTGCTCTGGGGCCCTGAGGCCCAGGGCGACTTCGTTCGCTGGTTCCAGCTCGGCGGCCTCTGGGCCTTCGTGGCCCTGCACGGCGCCTTCGCACTGATCGGCTTCATGCTGCGTCAGTTCGAAATCGCCCGTCTGGTCGGCATTCGTCCTTACAACGCCATCGCCTTCTCCGGTCCGATTGCGGTGTTCGTCAGTGTTTTCCTGATGTACCCCCTCGGCCAGAGCAGCTGGTTCTTTGCTCCCAGTTTTGGGGTGGCAGCGATCTTCCGCTTCCTCCTCTTCCTCCAGGGCTTCCACAACTGGACCCTCAACCCCTTCCACATGATGGGCGTGGCCGGCATCCTCGGCGGCGCACTGCTCTGCGCCATTCACGGCGCCACCGTGGAAAACACCCTGTTTGAGGATGGCGAGCAGTCCAATACCTTCAAGGCGTTCGAGCCCACCCAGGAAGAAGAGACCTATTCGATGGTCACCGCCAACCGCTTCTGGAGCCAGATCTTCGGGATCGCCTTCTCCAACAAGCGCTGGCTGCACTTCTTCATGCTGTTCGTGCCTGTGATGGGGCTGTGGACCAGCGCCATCGGCATCGTCGGCCTGGCCCTCAACCTGCGCGCCTATGACTTCGTGTCTCAGGAAATCCGCGCTGCAGAAGATCCCGAATTCGAGACCTTCTACACCAAGAACGTCCTTCTGAATGAAGGTCTGCGTGCCTGGATGGCACCGGCTGACCAGCCGCACGAAAACTTCGTCTTCCCTGAAGAGGTTCTGCCCCG
>NZ_UCOB01000015.1 GCF_900474295.1 Synechococcus sp. UW140
CCTTTGGATTGGCATGGATGTAGCGCAATGTATTCAGCACTCGCCTGTGATCTTTGGGAGAAATGGCAGTGGCGTAATACCTGGCTTCCCAAAAATGCCCGCAACGTCCAGAAAGGCGATTCAAAGCCATGGCTGAATACCAGCCAAACCAGTGCATCAGCTTTGGCAGCTGTGATGCATCATCAGGTCTCACCAGCAAGTGCAGGTGATTAGCCATCAGGCACACCGCATACAAGCGATGAGGCACCTTTTGCTTGGCTTTAGAGAGCACAGCTAACAGCACATCCCGTCTCAATCCTTTGGCAATCAGAAACTGACGGCTATTGCACCTCAGCGTGATGTGGAAGGAGTGGCCTGCTGGAAGATAGCGCGGTTGACGTGCCATGTCCTGACCGATTTCTATGCCATTATTGGCAAGATGCTAATGATGAGTTTTAAAAGTCAGATGGTTAGTAGCAGCAAACGTTTTAAGCAGCATTCCCAAGCTGTTTGCACCGAACTCGATGGCGGTGTCGCTTTATTTCAAAGCGACACCTGCGACTATCTAGTTCTCAACGAAACAGGCTCAGCCATTTGGAATGCACTAAAATCTCAACCTACGTTGGTTGAACTCTGCAAGCATTTACAGGACGAGTATGAAGTCACCCCAGATGAATGCAAGACCACTGTTGAAGCATGGCTGGAAGCCGCCTTGGAGAAGAAAGTGATTGCCGTAGTTGATGATTAAAATGAGAAGTGTGTTTTGAGCTTTCTAGCCCAAATTTCACCGCCAAGTTGATTTCCTCCAAGCATTTGGAACCCAAGGCGTGCAAAATAACGTCGCATGGGTGCTTTTTGCAAGCCAGGATTAATGTTTTCAGCCAGCAATACATTTGCTCGATGATCACGTTTCTCCGCTGCACGATCAAACCCTTCAAGGAATGCTCTAAAGAGCTGATTTGCTAAACGTGGCTGCCTGTATCCTGGGATTATGTACATGCGTTGAAAGTAGGCATGGGTTCCGAGTTCTAGTGATTCTTCCAGCTCCCGCAATACGACAAACACAATGCCGTTAATCACGCCTAATTGATCGCGTGAAATAGCGGCTGGCTGCCGCGATATGGGTTTTTTAAGCAGATCCATTTGCTTTAAGCCATCGCTGTTTCTTGATGCAATTCTGAAAGATCTTAATTCTTCTTGATATGCATTTCCATACTGGCTCCAGAAAGCTCTCAGCTCACGCTTTAGCTGATCATTCACCCCTCCAAATACAAATTCAATTCGTGGTTCAGTCAAGCCCCGGTCCCTCATACTGAAAGCGTTTCATCGCCTCAGACAATCCCTTAGCGAGTCGTTGTCGCTGCTCAATCGTCAGTTGTTCCGCACCCTCACCTGTGCGCCCTGAGCGAAAGAAGCGTTCACAACCAGCAGGCTTTTCTGCAAAGCCATCAACATCTTCCTCCAGCTTCTTGAGTCGATCAATGGAGGTATTTTCGAGAGCTTGATCAATTAGATGAGCATCATTCGGGAGGCCCAAAAAGGTTGCTAATTTAGTGAATGTTTCTGATCCTTTTGCTAGCATGTCTTCATAGCGCATGATCAACACTGGTAGCTGAGTTTGATCAGCCCATGAGCGCACATGTTGATCCCAGCGGCCCATGTGTTGTCGTACTTGATGGCCACCAAAGCGTTCTCCTGGCACCAGTGCTGCACTTGGATCAAGCAGGGAATCAACACATCGATCCAGCGGCCATGAGAAGAAATGACTGAGTGATACGGCCACATCTTCTGGGTGACGCAGGATATAAACAACACCGGAGCAACCGGCAGTGCTCACCACCGGACGACCACGTGAATCAGGAGATTTAAATGCATCATGCACTTTGTGAAAGCGCTCTCCTTCTGCGAATAGCCACGCACTGGCACCAGCACGTCCGCGCAATGGATCAAGTTCACTAAAACTTAGATCGCAACTATTGATTCCTAATTGATCGTCCAGCCAAAGCCTGGACGAGGCAATCGCTCCAGTCTCAATGTCTTGATTAAGGTTTAGTTCTTCTCCAGGATTGTCTCCTGTCAGCCTCATCAATTCAGTAATAAAAACCCGGCACCAGGTGTTGCCTGATTTTGGATATGAGGCCAGATACCAGTAGCTGTGATCTTCAGTCATTGCTTGCATGCTCATCAATAGCTTCTTTGCGCTGTTGCATTGATTCGGGTTGCATCAGGTTCACCTTCTTCAGGCTTTCGGCCATCGTTCTGATTCCATCTGGAACGATCAAGGCATGCAACGGCACCTTTCGAGCTAGTGCAGCTGCCTGCATAAACAGCTGCGCTTCTGCATCCATGCCTCGATACATCCTGGCGTGAAAGGCTTGGTTACGCAGGCGCATCAAGGCATTTGTTTGCGAGACATTGCGTGAAGCCTTGATCGATACTTTTTCCACTTCAACGCCCTCTTCAGGGTCATCGTCCTTACCTGATTCCTCTTTGGCACGGTTTAAGGCATAGATCAGCCGCAATGGTGTTGGCTGGCTCATGCAATCCAAATCCTGCGCCAATAGTGCATAGCGCTTCAACCCCTTTCTCACCGGTGGCAACTGCGCCCAATTCAGATCCAAAGCCATAGCGGCGTCATGCCAAAGCTTGAGTTGATGCATCCCTGGTAGAACCAGCCCATCAGGGCCCACGGCAACGAGCTCACTGCTGAGCAAGCGCCAACCGTCTTGCAGCAAACACCAGGCCAGGGTGCTCTTCCCGGCAGCTGGATGGCCCAACAGGAGGATGGCCTCACCATCGCGCTCCAGCGCTGTTCCATGCAAAACCAATGCACCGCGCTGGATGGCTAAGGCTCCAAGCCCACTGGTGACAGCAAACGTGCGGATGTCGCGGTCGCTGACGCTGTCGTCCCAGCGCTGCCATTCCAAACGCTCACCATCAGTGGCACGAAACCAGCCAATGCCTTCAAGTTCCAGACGCCATTCCTGAGGCGCCAACTGCAACATTGGCGTGCTGTGAGGGCTGGGCTGCAGGGCTGGCCACTGCCGGTGATCAGCTTCCACCAGTTCCACCAGCGGTTCACGTCCGGTGAGAACTGCATCGGCTGGCATCAACTCCGGCAACGCCAACGACGACGACAGCAACATGCCGAAAGCTTGATAGGCCTCAGGAGACGCTGCAGGCATCAGTTGGCGAGCTGGCGTTAAGAGATCAATGCTGCCAGCTCTGCACGATTTAATCCTGCAATCGACGCCAACAACAACAGCACCCGTGCTTTCTGGGGATTGAGGCGGCCTGCTGGCAGCAGTCCAGTCCCAGGCCTACCGAGTGCTCCTCACCATCCACGAGTCACTTGCGTGCAAATTTGCGTGCAATCAACTTCAAGGCGCTGCGCCAAGACCCTAAGAAGCAAGTCTCTGGCAATTAAAAAGGGCCCTTCCAGGCCCCATGAGTCATTTGGGTGATAAGGCTGACCTCACCCCATCTCCCCTAAGGGTCAGGCAGCAACAGGGGCTGCTTGACGGGAGAAACGAACGATGTTGTTCGCTGTTACGGGTTTGCTCTTACCGAGCAGGCTTCAGTCACCCTCCTTATGCCCCGTCGAAACCATTGCAGCCCCAGGAAATGAGAATGGAGCTGAGCGGAATCGAACCGCTGTCCGAAACACCGGTGTGGATCACCTAGTCCGGCCGAAACCGGACCTTGCCATTCTGGCAGCAGTGGTCACTAGGAGCACACAGGATTGGGGAGGGAGAACCGACAGCACAAAACCATGCATCGCGGCATTGCTGTGTTGCCCCAAGGTCTTGAAGAAGCCGGCGCCCAAGAACTGATCGCGCTGGGCGCCAAAGCGGTGCAACCGCTTCGCCGTGCCGCTGCCTTTGAGGCCGACAAACCCTGTTTATACCGCTTGCATCTGCAGTGCCGCCTACCGTTCCGGCTGCTGCGAGAGCTGGCAAGCTTCCCCTGTGACGGCAGGGATTCCCTCTATCACGGTGTGCAGGATGCCGTGGATTGGGAGCGCTGGCTGCATCCCTCAATGACCTTCCGCGTGGATGCCACCGGCACCGCCCAAGGCCTCAATCACAGCCACTACAACGCCCTTCAAGTCAAGAACGCGATCGTCGATCGACAGCGGGATCTCTGGGGCGAGCGCTCGTCCGTCGACCTCGAAGAGCCTGACTTGCACCTCCATCTGCACCTCGGGCGCGGAGGCGCTGTGCTCAGCCTGGATGGTTGCGGTGGCAGCCTCCACCGCCGCGGCTACCGCGCTGCGATGGGCGCAGCCCCTCTCAAAGAGAACCTCGCCGCCGGCCTCATCCGGCTCACAAACTGGGACGGCACAACTCCCCTTGTGGATCCCCTCTGCGGCTCAGGCACGCTGCTGATCGAAGCGGCAAGCCTCGCGCACAACCACTGCCCTGGCTTGCAACGGCAGTTCAGCCTGGAAGGCTGGGCGGATTTCGATAACGAGCTATGGCAGGACGAACTCGCGAGAGCCAAACATCGCAGCCAAAAGCAACGGCCACTGGCCCCGATCATCGGCTGTGAGCAGGACGCGACGATTGCAGACCAAGCCCGCAGCAACATCGCCGCAGCAGGGCTAGACGATTGGATCACGATTCAAACCGGTGATTTCCGCAACTTCTCGCTGCCGCCAGGCCCAGGGGTGGTGGTCTGCAACCCTCCCTATGGCCTGCGGGTCGGCGATGGTGAGGACCTGGAGAGCCTCTATAGCGATCTAGGCACGACGCTGAAAGCCCAAGCATCCGGCTGGGATGTCTGGGTGCTGAGCGGCAATCCCGGCATCACTGGAGCCCTGCGCATGAAGGCCTCACGCCGCATCCCGATCAGCAACGGGGGGATCGATTGTCGCTGGCTTCATTACCAGGTGCGCTGATGCTGCTGGGCTTCGACTCTCAGCGACCCAGCACCGCCTTGGTGGTGCGACTAATCCCTTCCAAGGTCTGAGGCAGATAAGGCCCCTTGGCCAATTGGCCGCCCAGCCTCAGGCTGACGCCAGCGAGCACCACATTGCCAATCGCCAAGGCAAGCAGGCTGCGCGTCACACCCAAACCCCAGGCCTCCTGCATCCACACCATCAAGGCCGCCTCGACGGCAACCAAGGCCAGCAGCATCAACGTGCCGCCCATGGCCAGGAACACACCACCACTGATCAGGCGACGCTTTTCCCGGTCCACCTCCTGCAAAGCGATGCGGACGTGCAGATCCATCACGGAGGAGGCCAACGCCGTCACCCGCGCCGCAGCACCGAGCCCCCTAGGCCGAGAGGATTCAGGCCGCTGGGCCTGGTCGTCAGAGAGATCAGACATCAGGAGCGCCTCCCGCCGGCAATCAATGATCCGATCACCATGCCAACACCGGCGGCAATCGCAAGCGAGAGCAGGGGCCGCTGACGCACAGGACGCTCGATCTTCGGGCGCAAGCTGTGATTCAAATCATCCAGCAGTTGCTCGAGCTGCTGTTCCAGCGGTTCAAGGGCGCCACTGAAGCCATCGCCGTCCTTCCCAAACGACTGGAGCAGATCCTCCAGCTGGGCATGCACGAGATTGGCGGCACGGCCCGACTGCACCGAGATCACCCGCACAACCTCATCAAGGCTGCCTCGGGTGGCCTCAAGGGTGTGCTCAGCCACCTCTGGCCAGCGTCGCTGGATCTCCGGCAACAACGTGTCGAAGTGCTCACGGAACTGATCAGCCGCCGACTGGAGCGGTGGACCGGAGGCAGCAGCTCCCGGGTTGAACTGATCATCCGCAGGGGATGGCGCCGACTCCATGGACATCCGTTTCGCCAGCTGCAGGTTAGGGATAGTGACAATGAGGTGAAACCCCCCATGCAGCGGTATGTCGTGCTCGAACACACCGGAGCTCCAGATGATCCTCTGGGATGCCACCTGGATCTACTGATGGAGGACGGTGAGTCCTGCCGGTCCTGGCGACTGAACCACCTGCCGCAACTTGACGGTCCCGACCTCGAGGCCACACCCCTTCCTCCCCACCGCCTGGTGTGGCTTGAGCGCGAGTCTGCTGCCGTCTCCGGAGGGCGGGGCTGGGCCCGACGCCTCGTGGGGGGGGTCTACAAAGGTGCCCTGCCACGCACGCCTGGCGATGCGGTCATCGTTCAGCTCACTGGCATGGCAGCGGTCGGGCTACCCGACCCGGTGCAGCTCCTGATCAGCAACGGCCAGTGCCGGTTGAGCCCCTGCATCTAAGCCAACCCCCTTGAGGTTTCCAGAACCTCCGCTAATTTCAGAGCGCTGAAAGCCCCCTGATCCTGTTGGTTCATATCAATCAGGTTGGCTTTAAGCACTTCAAGTCCTTCGGGGGGGCGATGAGCATCCCCCTGGATACAGGCTTCACCGTCGTCACCGGACCGAATGGGTCGGGGAAAAGCAACATCCTTGATGGGGTTCTTTTCTGCCTCGGTCTGGCCACCAGCCGCGGCATGCGGGCGGATCGCCTCCCCGATCTGGTGAACAGCGGCATCCTCAAAGCCGGCAAAGCCGCCGAAACGATGGTGAGCGTGCGTTTCGACCTCAGCGACTGGCAGCCCGACGCCGCTGAAGAAGGCCTGGAAACCCCCGAGGAAGGCCCCTGGATCAAAGCGGACCAGAAGGAATGGACGGTGACCCGAAAACTGCGGGTGATGCCTGGCGGCTCCTACAGCAGCAGCTACACCGCCGACGGCGAACCGTGCAATCTCCAACAGCTGCAAACCCAGCTGAGACGGTTACGTATCGACCCAGAAGGCAGCAACGTGGTGATGCAGGGGGATGTGACCCGCATCGTGTCGATGAGCAACCGCGAACGCCGCGGCCTGATCGATGAACTGGCGGGTGTTGCCCTGTTCGACACGCGGATCGAACAGACACGGCGCAAACTCGATGATGTGCAGGAGCGCCAGGAGCGCTGCCGGATCGTGGAGCAGGAACTACACAGCGCACGCCAACGGCTGGAGAAGGACTGCGCCAAGGCACGCACCTACCAGGCCCTACGCACCCAGATGCAGGAAGGTCGCCAGCAAGAACTGGTCTTGGCCTATGAAGCAGCGAAACAAGCCCTGGTGCAGCTGCAGGAGCGTCACCGCTCCCTGGGAGACCAGGAGGTGCGCGATCACGAAGCCCTGAAGACAGGCGAGACCACCCTCTGCGAAGCCGCAGCCCATCTTCAACAGCTTCAGGAGAAGGTCAAAGACCTGGGCGAAGACAAACTCCTGGCGGTGCAGGCAGAACTGGCGGGCCTGGAGAGCCAGGCCCGAGAGCTTGAGCGCCAGTCGGTGCAGCACAAGCAGGAGGGAGAAAAACTCCAAGGCCAACGCCATGACCTCACGAATCGTCGTCGCGCCCTGCAGGACAACTCCCAGTCACTGCAGACGAATGCAGACAATGATGCCCTAAAAGCAGCGGAGCAAGCCTGCCATCAAGCCGAAGCGGCCGTCGAGGTCTCACGCCGCCGCCTCGGGGATGTGGCCGGCCGCTCCGGCACATGGATGGAAGAGCAACGTCAGCGCAGCAGCCGTCGGCTGGACCTTCAGGCTCAGATCACACCCCTGCAGCAGGAGCAGCAACAGCTCAAGGCTCGGCTTGTACAAGACCAGGAACGCCTGCATGAACTCGAGGAGGAGTTGAAGCAAGACGGCTCTGAAGACCAGCAAGTGCAAGAGGCCCTTACCAAGCTGGAAGCGGAATGGCAGACCCTGCTGCAATCGCTAGAGGATGGCAAGGCAGAGGTCCAGCAACTGGTCGAGTCCGTAGCGGTGCAGCAACGCACCCGTTCAAGGCTTGAGCAGGAGCAGAGCCGCCTTGAACGCGACATCGCCAAGCTGGAAAGTCGCCGCGAAGCCCTGCAGGAAAGCCGCGGCACCGGCGCCCTTCGCCTGCTCCTGGAAGCCGGGCTTGATGGCATTCATGGACCTGTGGCCCAGCTCGGCGAAGTCGAAGAGCTCCACCGCCTTGCCCTGGAAGTCGCCGCAGGGGCCAGGCTTGGCCAGGTGGTCGTTGATGACGACCGGATCGCTGCCCGGGCGATCGAGCTGCTCAAGAGCCGCCGTGCCGGCCGCCTCACCTTTCTGCCGCTCAACAAGATCCGCGCCACCGGTGGCGTTGGTGGTGCAGCCATGGCCAGGGGCCGACGCCCCGATGGTGCCGCCTCTGGTGGGCTGATCGGACGCGCCGTCGACCTGGTGCGCTTCGAGCCGATTTATGGCGATGTATTCGCCTACGTCTTCGGAGACACCCAGGTATTCAGTGATCTGCACACGGCCCGGCAACAGCTGGGCCGTCACCGTGCCGTGACCCTGGAAGGGGAATTGCTGGAAAAGAGTGGTGCAATGACAGGTGGCAGCTTCTCTCAACGCAGCAGCGGCCTGAGCTTTGGCACCAGCCAAGACAGCGATGAAGCCGAGCCCTTACGTCGCCGCCTGCTCGAGTTGGGGGAAACCCTCCTGGCCTGCAGGCGAGAAGAGCAGCGACTCGTCGACCAGCTTGAAGCGGCACGCCCGAAGCTGCGACAACTGGAACAGCGCCAGGCCGGCCTGGACGCCGAACGCAGCGCTGCCCGTCGAGCCCATGGCCCGCTCATGGAACGCTGCAGGCAGCGCAATCAACGGCTTGACAGCCTGCGCAGCGGCGAACACAGCGGCCGCGAGCGCCTCGAGGCTCTGAGTGCAGCTCTCACCCCTCTCGAAGACGAGCTCAACCAGCTCACAGGCCAAGAGCGGAATGCCCAGGCCGAAGGTGACATGGAAGCCTGGCAACAACTGCAGAGCGATCTGGAAGCAGCGGACGCCACCCTGCTGTCAGCAAGAAACAACAAAGACGCCCTGCTGGAGGAGCAACGCCAGCGCGAATTAGCCCTGGAACGCCTTGGCGATCAGCAACAGTCGCTTGAGGCGGAGGAAACCCGCCTCAAGGACGCAGTGGAAGCACTGACCAAGGCCCATGGCGAGTGGCGCGAGCAACAGCAGCAGCTTTCCAGCCGTAAAAGCACTCTGGAAATCGAACAAAAGGAGCTGCAAACCGCCTTCGGAGAGCAGCGGCGTGCACGTGATGAGGCCGAAGCGATCGTGGCCGACCAGCGCCAAAAATTGCAGCAGGCTCGATGGGAACTGGAGCGTCTACGCGAAGAGCGGGAGACCATTGCAGAACAGATCCGCAGCGGCGGCATCCGCCTGCAAGAACTGAGCCAGACCCTGCCCGACCCTCGCCCAGAGATCCCGGCAGAGGTGCGTGACGGCGGGCTGGAAGCCCTTCAGGCCTCCCTTCAAGAGCTGCAGAAGCGCATGGAAGCACTCGAGCCGGTGAACATGCTCGCCCTTGAGGAACTGCAAGAGCTGGAGACACGCCTGGGTGACCTCTGCGAACGACTGGAAGTGCTCAGCCAGGAGCGGGAAGAATTGCTGCTTCGCATCGAAACCGTGGCCACCCTGCGCCAAGAAGCCTTCATGGAGGCCTTCCAAGCGGTGGATGGTCACTTCCGTGAGATTTTCGCCAGCCTCTCCGATGGCGATGGCCATCTCCAGCTCGATAACGCCTCCGACCCCCTGGAGGGCGGGCTGACTCTGGTCGCTCATCCGAAAGGGAAATCAGTGCGACGGCTGGCCTCCATGTCTGGAGGGGAAAAATCACTGACCGCCCTCAGCTTTCTCTTTGCTCTGCAGCGGTTCCGGCCTTCGCCCTTCTACGCGCTCGATGAAGTCGACAGCTTCCTCGATGGAGTGAATGTGGAGCGTCTAGCCGCGCTGATCGCACGCCAAGCCGAGGATGCCCAGTTCCTGGTGGTCAGTCACCGCCGGCCAATGATTGGAGCCTCCCTCCGCACCATCGGCGTCACCCAGGCCCGCGGCGCCCACACCCAGGTGGTGGGCCTTCCCGACGCAGCCTGACCTCACCGACCGCCAACCCCGCCCGCACGGGAGTACAGGCACCCTCTGACACAAACAGTCAATGCGAGCTCACTACGCCAAAATGGTCCGAATTGCCACGGCTGAGGCCTGAATTTGACCTCGACCCCAACCCCTAACGATCCTCTCGAAACGGTGCCCAGCGACAGGCTGTGGCTCCGCTCCGAACTGATGGGAACCCAGGTGATCACCCGCGACACCGGCCGCCGCCTCGGCGTGGTCGGCGAAGTGATCGTTGATATCGATGGGCGTGAGGTGGTGGCCCTCGGCCTGCGCGACAACCCCCTCACCCGCTTCCTCCCCGGCTTGCCTCGCTGGATGCGCCTCGAGCGCATCCGCCAGGTGGGTGATGTGATCCTGGTCGATTCAATCGATTCGCTCAGCGAAACGTTCTCACCTGAGCGCTATAGCCGGGTGATCAATTGCCAAGTCATCACTGAATCCGGCAGTGTCCTCGGCCGGGTGCTCGGCTTCTCGTTCGACATCGAAACCGGGGAACTCACCACGTTGGTGATGGGAGCCCTAGGCGTGCCTCTCCTAGGTGAGGGTGTGCTCAGCACCTGGGAAATCCCGGTTGATGAAATCGTCAGCAGCGGCCCTGATCGGATCATTGTTTACGAGGGCGCAGAAGACAAACTCAAGCAACTGAACAGCGGCGTTTTAGAGAAACTTGGCGTCGGCGGCCCGAGCTGGGAGGAACAAGAGCGAGAGCGCTACCGGGTCAATGTGGTGCCGGTCGAAAACCAGCTCAGCTCAGGACAGCCGGCAGCAGACCAGCAGAAACAATTGCAGGCCTCACAAAGCGCCAACTTCGCCCCTGAAGAGGAGCTGGAATACGTCGAAGTGGAGGATCGTCGCAGCGAGCAGCAAAGCCAGCGTCGCTATATGGACGAGCTGCCTGAACAGGACGCATACAGCCGCCGCGATTCGTATGACAGTCAGGGCGACAACCGTCGCCAGGCCTATAGCGATCAGGAACGGTATGGACGCGATCGCTATGGCGATCCCGCCAACGCGGCGCCTGAGGACAACGCCGACACCTACGGCGATGAACGGTTTGAGACTGAGCGATACCCAAGGGATCGAAACGAACGACCTGAGCGTTACGCCGCAGATCCCCAAGCTTGGGATGATGCTGTTGCGATGACCCCTGATCCTGAGGTTGGGCCTGAGGTTGGGATGGAGGTTGACCGCTTTGAAGCGCGTCCTAGGCCAGCTGCCCGTCGAGCGGTCCAACCGCCAGAAGATCCCCTGGATGTGGAACCACTCGAAGCCAATGAGGCCTATGCAAGGCAGAGCGACCGGGAGCCCCTACCCAATCGCAACGACCTAGACGACCCCTGGTAGATGCTTGTGAGCAGGATGGGTCAGCCCTTCTGCTCAAATCGGAGCGAAGCACTGTTCACGCAATACCGCTGACCCGTCGGCGTGGGGCCATCGCTAAACACGTGGCCGAGATGGGCGTCACAACGAGAGCAGTTGATTTCGGTCCGCACCATGCCATGACTGACATCGGTCTTGGTGGTGATGGCTTCAGGACTGGCACCATCCCAGAAACTGGGCCAGCCAGTACCCGAATCGAACTTGGTATCGGAACTGAACAGTGCAGCACCACAGCAAACACAGTGGTACATCCCGGTTGCCTTGTTGTCCCAATAGGCACCAGTGAAAGCCCGCTCGGTGCCACCCTTGCGCGCCACCTGAAACTGTTCAGGTGTGAGCTCGGCCTTCCATTCCGCCTCGCTGCGCTGAACCCTGTCTTGAGCATCGAGGGGCAGGCCAGAACTGGCGGTCATAGCGGCGTTTGATTCGAGCCTCACGCTAGTCACACAGAGCCTTTGGCAGAAGAGCTCTCACCTCCTCCGCCAGAGCCGCCACGGCACCGGGCTGGCCCCGCAGGAGGCGGAGATCATCCCGTTGCCCCTGCAACCGCTCAGGCGACGACAGCCAGTCGGCCGCCTCCGCGGCGATCGCCTCCGGTCGAATCGCGCCAACCCGTTCGGGCACCACGGCGCGACCGGCAGAGATATTCGGCCAGGCCAAAAACCCATGTTGACGCAGACGCCAGGCACTCAGGAGCGCGCCAATGCACCAGCGCAGTCCAGGTAGGCGGGCAAGCAGTCCTATCCAGCCATCCCAAGCCTGCATCACACCAAGATGCTGGGTGGGCACGATCACGATCATCGGCACACCCAGGGCCCCTAGCTCAGCAGTATTGGCACCAACAGTGGTGAGGGCCAACGAACATTGACTCAGGGGGCCATGGGCGGGGGGCTCCTCCTGGAGATGAATTTCCGTTCCCGCGATGGTGATGAGCCGTCGCCAAGGCGATCCATCGCTGGCCGGTTCGATGGACGCAATCCCCGAGCCATAGAAGCTTGCGATCGGATTGCGCGCGCCGGCGAAGCGCTGCAGAGCCGCCAACGAGGTGGTGGGCGCGACTGGCATCAGGAAGCGGCAGCCAGGGTGCAACGGCACCAGACGATCAGCGACCTCCAGAAGAAACGGCATTCCCACTGAAAGCTTGGCGGGCTTGGATCCTGGCAACAACGCCACCCAATCTCCCTGCGGCAGGGGGGACTGGTCCCGGGCATGGCTTGAAAGATCCGCCATCAGATCGCCAACCACCGTGCAGCGGGAACGGAACCGACGCGGCAACTGTTCACGCACTGCCGGCGCCATCGCCGCCAGGCGGTCGTTCCAGCGAGGCCATCGCGCCACCCACTCGGCGTAGGTGATGTGGCGATAGCCAAGCCGAGCAGACAGCAACACACTCCAGAACTGATCACCACCGAGAAACACCACCACTCCCTGAGCCGCCCAGGGGCCTTCCCGGCGGGGATTCAACAGCAAGGGCCAGAAGCCACGAGCGGGCGTAATGCGATCAAACTGGCCCCAGCGGGCCGCGGCCTCAGCCTCCTCACCTGTCGCATTCGGACAGGGCACAAGCACCAACCGCAGACTGATCAGCGACTGAGGGGCGCGTGGACGCAGCTGAAGTGTGCGGTGCAACTGTTCCGCTAGAGGACGAACCCAGGTCGCCAGCTCCCCAGGGCCGTTCGAAACGAACACGATGGATAGGTTGGGCGGGAACTCCTGACCAACGCCAGAAGGCTGTTCAACTGGCATCAACCCTCATGGAAAGCTTGGGTGGAACCCAGGCTCGGAACCGAGCTGGATCCGATCAGATCATGAAGATAAAAGTGCGGATGGCGAGACTTGAACTCGCAAGGCCGAAGCCACACGCCCCTCAAACGTGCGTGTCTACCAATTCCACCACATCCGCGTGGCTGACGTGACCGCTCGGATCTCGTCGAGGATGGATCATACCGGGCCATGGTCCATGTCCCTGCCAAGCGCGCTGGCAGGGGCGTCCAACGCAACGGATTCTTCTCCGAAAGCGTGAGCGCTGATACGATCCGCCCTTGACTGGAAACTGCGGGATGCCCATCGGCAAGGTGCTGATCGCCAACCGCGGCGAAATTGCGCTCCGAATCATCAGGAGCTGCAGGGAGCTGGGGATCGCCACAGTGGCCGTCTACAGCACTGTGGATCGCAACGCACTGCATGTGCAGTTGGCCGATGAAGCGGTTTGCGTCGGCGAAGCAGCCAGCAGCAAGAGCTATCTGAATATCCCCAACATCCTGGCTGCAGCGACGTCTCGCGGCGTGGATGCCATTCACCCGGGATACGGCTTTCTGGCTGAGAACGACCGGTTCGCCGAAATGTGCCGCGACCACGGCATCACCTTTGTCGGCCCGTCACCCCATGCGATCCGCTCGATGGGTGATAAAGCCACGGCCAAGAGCACGATGCAGCAGGTGGGCGTCCCCACCGTGCCTGGCAGTGAAGGGCTTCTCGCCAGCCCCGAAGAAGCGGCAACCCTGGCAGAAGAGATGGGTTACCCGGTGATGATCAAGGCCACGGCGGGAGGCGGTGGCCGTGGCATGCGCCTGGTCCCTGGCCCGGACCAGCTCCACACCCTGTTCAAGGCCGCCCAAGGCGAAGCAGAAGCCGCCTTCGGTAACCCTGGTCTCTACATGGAGAAGTTCATCGACCGCCCCAGGCACGTGGAAGTGCAGGTGCTGGCCGATCGCCACGGCAATGTGGTGCACCTGGGTGAACGGGATTGCTCGATTCAGCGCCGTCACCAGAAGCTGCTGGAAGAAGCACCCAGCCCTGCTCTTGACCCCGAACTACGCATTCGGATGGGCGAAGCGGCCGTTGCCGCGGCCCGCAGCATTCAATACGAAGGCGCAGGCACCGTTGAATTCCTGCTCGATCGCGGCGGCGGTTTCTACTTCATGGAGATGAACACCCGCATTCAGGTCGAGCACCCTGTCACCGAAATGGTGACGGGCATCGACCTGATCGCTGAACAACTACGGATCGCCGGCGGTGAGACGATCAGCGTCAGCCAAAACGACATTCAGTTGCGTGGCCACGCGATCGAATGCCGAATCAATGCCGAGGATGCCTCCCACAACTTCAGGCCTGCTCCCGGCAAGATCACCGGCTGGCTCCCACCCGGTGGCCCTGGCATCCGTGTCGACAGCCACGTTTACACCGGCTACGACATCCCACCTTTTTACGACTCCCTGATCGGCAAGCTGATCATCTGGGCTCCAGACCGTGAGAGCGCCCTCAAGCGCATGCGACGCGCACTGAATGAATGTGCCATCACGGGCATCCCAACGACCGTGGAATTCCACCTCCGCCTGCTCGATCGCCCCGAGTTTCAGAACGGTGATGTGCACACGAAATTCGTCGAGCAGGACATGCTCTAGGCAGCACTGAGCTCAGACGACAGAGGGTGGCGATTCAGCCACCTAACCGACCATGGAGCTGCGGATTAACAGCTGTGAGAGCAGACCCTGTTGGCCAACCAACAGTTCGCGCACAAGGCTGATCAGGCCCAGCCAGATCACCGGGGTGACATCCACTCCCCCGATCGGTGCGATCAGGCGGCGGGTTGAGGCCAGCAAGGGCTCGGTGGGAATCGCGACCAGGGGCCATAACCCCACCCTGAGATCCACCTGGGGATACCAAGTGAGCACGATGCGCACCAGGAAGCAGAGGGTCCAGACCGTCAGCAGCAAGCCCAGCATCAGGTGCACAACCGGCAGAACCGCAACGAGGGTTGGCGTCACAAAGCTCAAAGCATCCGAGCCTGCATCGTAGAAAGACACCAACAATCCCTAGGATCTCCGGATCCTGGCCATCCATTCCGGCTCGACATGACCCCCTCCCTCGCCAACTTTCTGAGCAGCCTCTTGTGGGGCACCGTGATCGTGGTCATCCCGGTCAGCATCGGCCTGTTTCTGCTCAGCCAGACCGACCAGCTTGACCGCAAGCTCTGAAACCGCTGGCGCACTCCGTAAACTGACGGTCAAAGGCTGCTTATTGAAAGCTTTCAGCCGTAGCCAGGGGGCACGCAACTGTGGTTAATGCCAGTCTCAATTGGGCCAGCATCGTTGGAATTGTGCTGGCCGTTGGCGGTGCGTTCCTGTATTTCATGCGCAGCTTCAAGCCTGCGCTGGCACGTGATTACGACGTCTTCTTCGCTGCCATCGGCCTCCTTTGCGGAGGCATTCTTTTTTTTCAGGGCTGGCGCCTGGATCCGATTCTTCAATTCGGACAATTCCTGCTGGCCAGTACCACGGTGTTCTTCGCCTACGAAAGTGTTCGTCTGCGTGGAGTCTCCACGGAACAGGCCCGCCGTTCGGCCTACTTTGACGACGAGCCTGCTCCAGTGCCTGGCCCTGCTGGAGGCCTAAACGGCGGGTGGGATTCCCCCTACGACCGCTTCGACGACACAGAACCAGAACCCCTGCGCCGCCGGTTTCAGGGTGCCTCTGATGACGACTACAACCAGGAGGGAGAGCGAGACTTCTACCGTCCACGGCGTCAGTCCCGAGCTGCTATCCCCGAGCAGGCTGCCAGCCGTCGCCGTGGTCGTGACGACTCAGCAGACGGTTGGGACGAGCGCAGTGAGCAACAGCGACGCATGGCCCGTTTCGGCCGACGCGATGAGGACAGCGACACCCGCTCTAACTTCGGCTCCCGCCGCACGCAACGTCAGGATCAGCGGCGGGGAAGCCGCCCCAGTGCGGCTCGCGTCGATGGCGCTGCCGGCAACGACGATCGCAACCCCAGGGAACGACCTGGCAGCTCCTCCCTAGGCCGCTCCAGCGATACCCCTTCCACCCCCCCTTCTAGCCAAGCAGGAATCCCCCAAGGCACACCACTTCGCCAAGGCCCCGAAGATGCCGCCTTTGCACCCTCCAAGCGCGGCTCACGCTCCACAACAAGCCCAGGATCATCCCGGCCTATTCCCCCAACGGGAAGTCAAGGACGTCCTGGGTCGAACCGGCCAGAAAACAGCGGAACTGCATCCGGACGACCGGCACCTCGCAGTTCTCGCCCTCGCGACAACAGCTCCCGGTTCGACGACTGAAGCGCATTCCAGCGAAGGGCCCATGCGTCGCCTGCCTCCGATCGTCCGCGTCGCTGAAAACAGCTTGATCGCTGCAGCTGTTTCTCTGCTCATGCTGGGGTGCAGCCCTAACGCCCGTCGAGCACCGGGGGCAGCGGTCGACCGTCAGCAGCAGGATCCGGCCATCAGCGGCAACGGCAACCTCCTGGCAGTCATCGTTGAACAACGAGGCCGTCCCACCGTGGAGCTGCGTGATCTGCGCAGCGGTCAGCGACTTCCACTCCGGCACCTCAACCGCCAACAACCTCACAGCTCCCCGTCCCTGAGCTGGAACGGTCGTTACCTCGCTGTGATCACCCAACGGGGCAATCGGCGCATGGCACTGGTCGAAGACCGCGTCACCGGCAGAGCCCATCCCCTCAGGCCACCTGGCAACCGGGATCCGGTTCGGGTCAGCCTGGCACCGGATGGGCAGAGGATGGCGATTCAAGTCGCCGACCGCGGCCGCTGGCGTGTGGAGATGCTCGACCTCAGCTCCATGCTCGAACCAGACCGACCCGGCGGCCTGCGAGTGACCACACCGCAGGAGGGCACATGATCGCCCAGTCTCGAAAGAACAACACCGGTGGCCGCAGCTGCCTGCTGCGCTGGAGCAGTGTGCTGCTCTTCACCCTGGTGGGCGGGTGCTCGAGCGAGGACATCCGTCCAATGCAAAACCTCAACAGCGCCCTCGACCGCAGCAGCGATGCCCGTCGAGACCCAACCCTGGCCCAGGAATGGCTGGCCACCCTGTCCAGCCGGGGAGGACGGGAGCGGATCGAACTGATCAATCTTCGCAACGGCACGCCCGTTCCCGCGCCAGGACTGAACAGAGCCGATGCACAACCTGTGAGCATCAGTCTCAGCGGAGATGGAGAGAGGCTGGCCTTGGTGCAGCAGCGCGAGGGGCGAACAGAACTCATGCTCTACCGCCGCAGCATCGGAGCCCTGCAGCGCCTGGACATCAATCCGCCAGGAGTGCCTCGTCAGGTGAGTCTCGATGGCGACGGCAGGACCCTGGCCGTTCAGATCAGCCGAAGCGGACGCTGGGATGTCGACATCATTCGGCTCCCCTGAACGGCTCAGGGAACCAGACCGGCCCAGTGCAAGAAACTGTCGTGACAGAGGGCTTCGACGAGCAGGACGGCCGCAAATCCAACCATGGCAAACCGACCGTTGACCCGCTCGGCATAGCCGCTCCAACCGAAGCCAGGTACATCCGAGGTCGTTGCACTGGTGGCCGGGACTTGAGCGGGACGGGGCTCCTGAGAAGCCGCTTCAGTGCTGCTTGTGGTCATGCATCCAGCTCAGGAATGTTCAAAGTCATAGCTGGCGGCGGGGATCAACTGCCAGCCACCGTCGCCATTGAGTGCCAGCACTTGATCATGGAACGATGTGAGCGTGGGCCGATGCCCCACACTCACCACCGCCATCTCCCGCTCCACCAACAAGGCATATAGATGGCGTTCGGTGCTCACATCCAAAGCACTGGTGGCTTCATCAAGCACCACCACCTTGGGCGCATTCAAGAGCAACCGAGCGAAAGCGAGACGCTGCTGCTCCCCAAGCGACAGCAGCCGTGGCCAGTCCTGCTTGACGTCAAAGGAGGGATAACGATCCAGCACAGACTGGAGCTGCACCTCCTTCAGCACGGCTCGAAGGTGGTCGTCGCTGAAGCGATCACAATCGAGCGGATAGCAAAGTTGCTCCCGAAGAGAACCCAGGGTCATGTATGGGCGCTGAGGGATGAAAAGCAACTCACCGCTGGGAGGAGTCGACACCTGCCCCGTCGGAGAGGCCCAAAGACCACTGATCACTCGCAGCAGCGACGTTTTGCCGCAACCGGACGGGCCAACAACCAACAACCTCTGACTGGCAGCAATGCTGAGGTTGAGATCCTTGGTCAGAAGTCGGTCCGAAAAAGGTGTCTTCACAGATGCACCTTTGAGAACAATCGAATTAGCAGGCTTCACATCCGAGAAGAAATCTGCATACTCCTCACGATCAACATGGGAGATGTTCGATTGAAAACCCTCAAGTCGACCAACCGAGGCAGAGAACCGAGCCAAAGACTCAATATTGTAGATAATAAAAAATAGAGAGTTTTCAACCAAATTATAGGCAACATTCGCTTGAGCAAAGCTGCCATAATCCATCTCTCCCGCCAAAATCGGGGAGATCAGGATTAGATAAGGTATAAAATTGCTTCCGTAGATTCCCGAGCGCTGTACCATCTTCAAAATAGCCTGCCAAATAATCAAGAGGTTGTAGTTCTTGATCACAGATCCAAGCCGCCCCCCCACCTCGCGAGACTCTTCGGGTTCACCGGAATAGAACGCGATTGACTCAGCATTATTCCGAATATGGACAAGGCCATAACGGAAGTCGGCCTCGTAACGCAACTGATTCGTATTAATAGAAACCAGCTTCCGACCCGCAAAAACCATCAAAGCCGAGATGGAGCCGGCATACAGAAGCAAGGCAAATGTGAGCTCGCCACTAATGCTCCACAAAATTGCGATGTTCAAAGAGAACATCAAAATCGAATCAAAAATATCCAGAGTAAATCGCAGCGCCTCAATCGTGAAATCCTTGGTGTCATCAGCAATACGCTGATCAGGGTTATCAACGTCACCACCCGCCCCTTCATTTGGATTGAGCACGTAATAAGCCCGATCCTTGAGATAATCAGAGATCAAGCTCTTCGTTAACCAGTTCCTCCACACCAAGCTTAGTTTTGCCGTGAGGTAGTACTGCAGCGTGCGGATTGGCAACGCCGCCATAAAACAAAGGCCATAGACCCAGAGGTTGCGATAACTCGACTCTGGGTTGCGAGCAATCAGCGCATTCGTCAGATCTCTTGCAATAAATGTGATTCCCGCATTAATGCCGTTCACCGACAACAACATCAGGATGATCACACCCAGCAATAACCAGGGGAACCAACGCCTCTGCCGTAAGCGACTGCGATGAGTGAGAAAACAGCCAAGTCCGAAGACGAACAAAGCAACAATGAACTGGCCCCAGCAGATCAACCCAAAACCAAGGCCTGAAAGCCAAGGCGTCACCGCAGCAATCGATGATGTCCAAACAATCGTGAGGGGAGTCGAGAGCCAACTCAGCGACTGCATGGTTTCCGGTGCGGCCACCAAGCCGAAGAGCGCAAGCGCTGCCGAAAGCGCAAACAGAACTGTTCCTGCTGCGCTCAACAGCAACGTGGGAACGTACAACCAGGTCTTAATCGGAAAACGCCTGCAGACGCGATCCTGGGAGATCAAGAAAATGACCAGGCTGAAGGGATAAACCCCAAGCAGAAGCTGCCCCCAGGAGACGATCTCAATGATCGGGCGCGACCAAACAGTGCCAATGGCGGCCTGCACACCCCCCAAATATTCAGTGGTGAGCTTGGGCCAGACCGCCCCCACCAGGGCCATCACGCCTGACAGCAGGCCCAGCACTGTTCCAGCTACACAGAACAGCAAAGCCAACAACAGCAAGGCAAACAGCCAGCCGTTGCTGTCGGTGTAGGGAAGAAAATAAGGCTGCGACAACCGGCGCAGCCGCGTCAGCTGGGCACGGAACGACTGCAGGGACGCCATGAATACACACACCTGGGCCCATTGTGGCGACTGGTCGCAACAGGTGTCTGATCAGCCGGGAGGCCAGTCCAATTCCCGTCCCCCGATCACATGCACGTGCAGGTGAAACACAGTCTGGCCAGCCTCGGCACCAGTGTTGATCACGGTACGCCAGGCCTCGAGCCCCTCCTGCTTCGCCACCTTGGACGCCACCAAGAGGAGATGGCCCAGCAGAGCCTCATCCTCAGAACCGGCCTGATGCAGGCTCTCAATCGGCTTGCGCGGAATCACCAAAACATGCACAGGCGCCTGGGGCGCCACATCACGAAACGCCAAGCAGCGGTCGTCGCTATAGACCTCATCACAGGGGATTTCTCCGCGCAGGATTCGGCCGAAGATCGTGTCACCCGCCATGGTGAAAGCCTGATCGAAACAATGGTTGGGACAGGCAGGGCATCAATCCGATGCACCATCTGAAATGCAATGCTGGCACGCTGCCAAAGCGCCTCCCTGCTCGGACTGGAGGCCTGCCCTGTCACCGTTGAAGTGGATCTGGCACCAGGCCTTCCCGGCCTGCAACTGGTGGGCCTACCGGATGCCGCCATCCAGGAATCGAGGGAGAGAGTCCGAGCAGCTCTGCGCAACAGCGGCTTTCGTGGCCCTCTGGTGAGGGTGATCGTCAATCTTGCACCAGCCGATTTACGCAAGGAAGGTCCCGCCTTCGACCTACCAATTGCCCTCGCCCTGTTGGCAGCCAGTGGCCAACTGGATGCGCCACTGCTCAAAGGCCTGTGGTGTGCCGGTGAACTCGGACTCGACGGCAGCCTGCGCCCCTGTCGCGGCATTCTTGCGGTGGCCTGCCTTGCTGCAAGCAGCGGAGCCTCAGCCCTGATCGTGCCAGAAGCCAATGCCAGCGAAGCCTTACTCGTTCCAGGACTGAAGGTGATCGCAGCAAGCTCGCTGCAGGAACTGGTGATGCTGCTGCGCCAGAAACCAGAACAGCGGTCCTGCAGGGTGTACAGCCAAACGGAGCAGCAACCTCCAGCCAAGGCAACGGAGGCACCAGCCGCCATCATTGGCCAGTCGCTAGCGCAAACCGCCCTGGCCGTGACGGCCGCTGGAGGCCACCATTTGTTGATGGTGGGACCACCAGGCTGCGGCAAAACCCTCCTGGCCCGCTTCCTGCCCCAACTGTTGCCACCACTGACACGGCAGGAAGCACTGGAGATCAGTCGCGTGCAATCGATTGCCGGTGTGCTGGTTCCAGGAGATGGCCTGGCAAAGCAGCGACCCTTCCGTGCACCCCATCACAATTGCTCGAGTGCTGCGCTGCTCGGTGGCGGCGCCATCCCCAGACCCGGTGAGCTCAGCCTGGCCCATGGCGGCGTGCTCTTCCTGGATGAGCTCGCTGAGTTCCCCCGACGGGTGCTTGATCAACTGCGCCAACCTCTGGAAGAAGGGGTGCTGTGGCTCAGCCGGTCGCGGCTCAAATGCGCCTTCCCTTGCCAAATCACCCTGGTTGCAGCGACCAATCCCTGCCCATGCGGCTGGTACGGCGATCCTGATCACCCCTGCCGCTGCACACCATTGCAACGGCAGCGTTACTGGTCTCGACTCTCAGGTCCTCTAATCGATCGTCTTGATCTGCAGCTGCGGCTGGAACGTCTCACGAGCAGCGAAATTCGCGCCAGCCTGACCCCAACAACCGCCTCAGCCAAGGCAGTCTCAACGCCCACACCGGAGCAAATCATCAGCGCAAGGCAACGAATGAAGGCTCGCAACCCGGATGGATGCCTCAATGCTGCACTGAGCGGCCCACAGCTCGGTGACCACGGAGGCCTCTGTGACGGGGTACTCGAACAATGGGAACGAGCGGTGCATCAACGCAAACTGAGCGCCCGCAGCGGATTGAGGGTGCTTCGGGTGGCGCGCACCCTTGCAGATCTTCGCGATCAGGCCAAGATCAGCGGCCGCGACCTCGCCGCGGCCCTCTGCTTTCGCAGCTTTGATACAGGCAACTGATCTGAACACATCAGTTGCCCTTGCGTGGCGACGCCTTGAGCCAATCCCGCTACTTGGACTTCACGGGGGAATCGCGGAAAGGCTGCTCACCAATCGGGGGCGGCAGATGCATTTTCTCCTCACGCGGATTGCCGATGGCATGGGAGAGGGTTTCCCCGAACCACTGGCGAATGCTTCTGGGCTTCAGATCCATGGACTGCTCCTGGCGTCTCATCCCAGTCTGGGAATAGGACCGTCAGGAGCCAACAGGTGGAACTACCCGTTTTTTAAACCGACTGGACAAGCGCACTCAACGACGACGACGACGCTGCTGTGCTTTGCGCTTGTACTTCTCGATCGGAGTCTCGTGGTGACGCAGACGCTTGAGGTCGGCAAAGATTCCGGCCTTGGAGACCTGACGCTTGAAGCGACGCAACGCTGATTCGATGCCTTCGTTTTCTCCGACCGTGACCTGAGTCATGCAACAAGCGTGTTTTCCAGCCCGTCAATGTAGCAACCTGACCTCATTCAGGATTCTGGAGCAGCCGGAGTCAGTTCCGGAGCAACAGGAGCATCAGCCGGCAGCGTGCCGTCTCCAACTGGGTTGCCCTCCAACTGCACGGGTTCCGTCTCGTTGCCAGGCCAGACCTCCCGGAAGACATAGAGGTGACCCAAGGAACGGGTGCCGTATTGACGGCGCATCAACAGCCAGCCAGGCTCGAGCTGCAACTGCAGAAAACCGCCGCCGGCACCACCGGCCTTGGCCACCACCATCGTGGGCTGAGACGGATCGCGAGTTGGCACCGCCAGCAGCTCAACGTCCTGATTGGACTTCACCACAGAGAGGCGATAACGGGTACCGAAATCATCCCCACCGATTCGCAAGGAATAGCCGTTGCCATCGATATAGCGGTTGCAGACCCCGGTGAAATCAAAGGTGGCGAGCAACGGATCCACCACGGCCGGCTCACTGCCGGACACAGCAAAACAAGGTCGCTTGTTGGTGCGTTGCTCGTAGATATTGAGCTGAGACGATTCTCCCTTGCCGATCGGGGCCGCAACAAGGATGAAATTCGCCTGCTCCACTGGCGTCGCTGAAAACAGCGACCCCTGTGAAGATGCTGGGTTCCCCAGCCCCGTGAGCATCGTGGCCCCAGCCACAGCAAAGGCCAGGGTTGTGGGGAAGGAGCGAACCATCGGGAGTGATGTTGGTTGGGCGGATCGTATAAGTCGCGGCGCTGCCAGTCAGGGGGGCTCAGGCCGGTTTGTTGAGCCGAATCGCGACAAGAAGTGACCCGACGGTGCCGGGCGCAGTCAAGCCAAGGATCCAACGTGTGGGGGTGAGCCCTAGCTCAGGATCTCCATACGCCAGCTCAAACACCGAGCCTGTGGCAGCGATACCGAGCACGCAGGCGAGGGCCAAGAACAATCCGGCCAAAGGTTTCATCGGCATGGGTAGAGAAACAAAAGTTGGTCAGATAAGAGAACGCACATCAGCAGCTTCAAAGCCGTGATCCTGAAGTTCCTTGGTCAGGCCGCCTGCATCGGTGACGCGATCGACAAACAACACACCCTTGAGATGATCCATTTCATGCTGGATGCAACGGGCCATCAGGCCATCCGCTTTCATGCTCCGCGGGCGACCCATCTCATCGCGAAAACTCAACTGAATCGCCGACGGACGAACCACGTCGAGATAGACCCCGGGAATACTGAGGCAACCTTCTTCGTAGGTATCGAGCGATGCACTGGATGCTGTGATCTCAGGATTGATCAACACCAGCGGCGGCGAGGTGGCATTCTCGAGATCAAGATCGATCACCAGCAACTGCTTGTGCACGCCCACCTGCGGAGCGGCCAGACCAATGCCCTTAGCGGTGTACATGCTGCGAAGCATGTCGCGCGCCAACTCACGCACAGATTCGTCGACCTTGCTAATCCGACGCGCATCCTTGCGTAAGACCTCATCCCCGAGCTTGTGGATCTCAAGCGGAGAGACCTCAAGCGCTTCCTTGGCCACGGTCACGGAGGAGCTGCTCCGTTCAGCTGACCGTGCCAATTGAGCGAAGCTGCGGGCCAAGATCCTCTTCTCGCGATTGGATAGTGTCCGGCCACTTTAGGCAGTGCTGGCCGATACCAGCCCTGGCAGCCGCCACCCTCACCGTCCAGCCTCACCGTCCGTCCTCCCCAACGCTGTGTCCAACGCTTCTGGTCCTAAGCCGGCCATACCCCTCGCAGCCGACGTGGCGCTCGGCCGCAGTCCGGTGCTGCGCGATCCACAGTTGGTTGGGGACTGGGTGCTCTGGCTGGAGCAACGCCCCCAGGAAAAGGGACGCACCACCGCCCTCATCCGTCCCTGGAAGGCAGAAGATCAGCAGCCCCAGGAGCTGACACCTGCTCCTTGCGACCTGCGAAGCCGCGTCCACGACTACGGCGGCGGCACCCTTGCAAGCCATGCCGAAGGGGACCTGTTGCTTTTGGTTTGGGTCGATGACACGGATGGCTGTTTATGGAGCCAGAGCTGGCAGGGCCTGCGCCAAAACAGGAACCCGCTAAACAGCCTGAAGCCGATCGCACCACCACGACGCCTCACCCAACCGGGATCCCCATTGGCCGACGGCATCATCGACCACCATCGCCGGCGATGGCTGGGGGTAATGGAAGCCGAGGGTCGTGACTGGCTGGTGTGCGTGGATCTTGAACGCGCCGATCAGACCCCCGCGGTGCTGCATCAACCGCAGGACTTTGCCGGCTACATGGCTCTGAGTGCCGATGGTGATCGGCTTGCCTGGGTGGAATGGACGCAGCCGGCGATGCCATGGGATTGCAGCACGCTGTGGTGCTCCTGCATTAATCGAGAGGGGATGCCCCAGCACCCCTTCCAGCTAGCCGGCGACACCACGGAGTCCGGCGATCGGGTCTCCGTCTTCCAACCTCAGTGGCTGAACGATGGACGCCTGCTGGTGGCGGAGGACCGCAGCGGCTGGTGGAATCTGATCCATTGTCGTCCGGAGGCTTGGTCATCAGCCCCGCATTGGCAAAGACCATGGCCCATGCAGGCGGAAACGGCCATGCCCCAGTGGATCTATGGGATGAGCACCACCGCCTGGGATGGAGAGCAGGTGGTGGCGGCGATCTGCGATCAGGGGCGCTGGAAACTGAACTGTTTGACCAATGACGGGACGATCCAAGCCATTGAGCAACCGTTCGATGACCTGGCAGGGCTGCGGGCAGCAAACGGACGAGCCGTTGCTATCGCCAGCAATGGCAACACAGGCATGGGCCTGCTGGAGCTAGATCTCACCAACGGAGAGTGGCGCCACACACCCGCCAGCCCGGCCGTGCTGCCCCCCGAGCAGATCAGTCGTGCGGAAGCGATCTGGTTTAACGGCGCCAATGGTGAGCGAACCCATGCCTGGTACTACCCCCCAACCGGGGCACACCCCGGACCGGCCCCCCTGCTTGTGAAGGGTCACAGCGGACCCACCGCAATGGCCAGAACTGGCCTCAACCTTGCGATCCAGTTCTGGACCTCACGCGGCTGGGGCGTGGTGGATGTGAACTATGGAGGGTCCACGGGTTTTGGCAGGGCTTACCGCGATCGACTGCAACAGGGATGGGGCGTTGTGGACGTTGAAGACTGCGCCGCGGCCGCCCAAGCCCTGGTAACCAACGGCCGAGCCCATCCGGATCAGATCGCCATGGAGGGAGGCAGTGCCGGCGGCTTCACCACACTGGCCTGCCTCTGCTTCACGGATGTCTTCCGTGCCGGGGCCTGCCGGTATGCCGTCAGCGACCTCACCGCAATGGCCACTGACACACACCGCTTCGAGGCGCGCTATCTCGATGGCCTGGTCGGTGACTGGCCAGCAGAGCGGGAACGCTATGAAGCCCGTTCCCCCCTTCACCATGCCGACAAAATTCGCTGTCCCGTGATCTTCTTCCAAGGACTCAAGGACAAGGTCGTTCCAGCGGAGCAGACCGAGCGGATGGCCTCAGCCCTGCAAGCAAACGGCATTCCCGTGGAGGTGATCACCTTCCCCGAGGAGGGCCATGGCTTCCGAGACAGTGCTGTGCAAGTTGCTGTACTCGAGGCCACCGAGGCCTTCTTCCGCCGTCACCTGGACGTCTGATCTGCCTGGCCGTAGTGCAGGCCTCGGAACTGAGCATGGACAGCCTGCATCTGTTCAGCAGTGAGCAGAGGTGGCTCTCCCAATTGCAAGGCCTGCAGATACATGCGCGCCAGTGTCTCCACCTCCACGGCAATGCGCAGGGCTTGGTCAAGGCTGTCGCCAAGGCTTACAAGACCATGGCGGGCCAGCAGACAAGCCTGACGACCGTGAAGCGCCTGAACCGTCATCCGCGACAACTGCTCCGTCCCAAAGGTGGCGTAGGCAGCACAACGGATGTCATCTCCACCCGCCACGGCCGTCATGTAGTGAAAGGGGGGGATGCCCCGGTCATGACAGGCGAGGGCGGTTCCATGAATCGGGTGGCAATGCAACACCGCCTGCACATCGGGGCGGGCCGCAAGCACATCAGCATGCAGCCGCCACTCCGACGAAGGCCTACGTGAAGGCTCGCTAAGCGGCATTCCGCTCCAATCGATCGCCACCAGATCGGTGGGCTCCATCTGCTCATAGGGCAGGGAGCTGGGAGTGATCAGCAGTCCTCCGGGGATTCGCTGGGAGAGATTGCCAGACGTTCCCTGATTGAGCCCACTGGCATTGAGGCGCCGAGCCACGGACACCAGCTCTTGCCGCAAGGCCAGGTCAGCAGCAGCGAGCGCATCAGCGCCAGAGGTGACATCAGGCATCGACATACAACCCCTTGAGGCCCTGCTCACTGGCCGGAGCCACGCCCCGATCCGTGATCAGAGCAGTCACCAGTCTGGCCGGGGTCACATCAAAAGCAGGATTAAATCCGTCGCTGCCATCCGGAGTCAGCTGCACGGAATTGACGGCACCGGCGGCATCACGCCCCTGGATATGCGTCACTTCAGCTGCTGCTCTGGCCTCAATCGGGATCTCGGCCACGCCGTCCCCGATCGCCCAGTCGATCGTGGAGGCTGGAAGCGCCACATAGAACGGAACGTCGTTGTCGTGGGCGGCGAGCGCCTTGAGATAGGTGCCGATCTTGTTGCACACATCGCCGCGTCGCGTTGTGCGATCTGTGCCGACAATCACCGCATCCACCTGACCATGCTGCATCAGGTGGCCTCCGGCGTTATCGACGATCACCGTGTGGGGAACGCCTTCGCGCCCCAGCTCATAAGCGGTCAAGGACGCCCCCTGGTTGCGCGGACGGGTCTCATCCACCCAAACATGAATGTTGAGGCCAGCACGATGGGCCTTGTAGATCGGTGCCAACGCCGTTCCCCAGTCAACGGTGGCCAGCCAGCCAGCATTGCAGTGGGTGAGGACATGCAACGGTTGCTCCTGTCGCTGCGGCGAACGTGCGCTGGCCAGTGTCTGGAGCAATCCGAGGCCGTGGTCGCCGATTGAAGCGCACATGGCCACATCTTCTTCCGCAATCAGAGCCGCTTCCTCCCTGGCCGCCGCGGCCCGCTGCGATGGGGGCAAGGGCAGCACGCGTTGACGCACCCGCTCCAAAGCCCAGCGCAGATTCACGGCTGTCGGCCTTGTGGCGTTGAGCTGGTCGAAAGCGGTGGCCAGGGCCTCATCCGAGGCATCAACCTGCAGGGCCAGCATCAGGCCATAAGCACCGGTGACCCCGATCAACGGTGCGCCCCGAACCACCATCGTTTGAATGGCCTCCGCAGCGGCGTGACAAGTGGTGAGAGTGCGCGTGGTGAAGCAATGCGGGAGCAGGGTCTGATCAATCACCCCCACCGACCGACCATCCGCCTCAAGCCAGATGGTGCGCCAGGCCTGACCATCAATGTTCATCAGCTGCGGATGCGCAGGGAATGGTCCATGCTGCCCTCCGATGGGGGCCTCCCTGATGCGCTGTGATCGCCGCCAGCTGCTGACGCTTGCCGCCGGGGCGCTGGGCTTGGCCGCTGGTGAGTCACTGGCGGGAGGAGCGCTCCAGGCCAACCCAGCCGCTGACGCCCTCCGCATCGGCCTGATCAGCGACCTCAACAGCAGCTACGGCTCCACCTCCTACATCCCACAAGTCCAGCAGGGTCTCGCCCATCTGTTAGCGCTGAACCCAGCCGTGGTGGTCTGCGCCGGCGACATGGTGGCGGGCCAGAAAAAGGGCCTCAGCGCCCGCAAACTGGACCAAATGTGGGAGGCCTTTGCCCGCACGATCCTCCTGCCAGTGCGTCGACAGGGCATTCCCTTTCTGCCAGCGGTGGGGAATCACGATGGAGCCCCCGGATTCAGTGCCGACCGGCAGGCCGTTCGCCGCTTCTGGAAGCATCGTCGTCAAGCCCTGGGGCTGCGATGGGTCGACAGTGCTGATTTCCCATTTCACTACAGCGTTCTGGATCAAGACGTGTTCTGGCTGGTATGGGATGCGAGCTCCAGTCGTGTTCCCGAGGCGCAACTGCTCTGGGCCCGCCGGCAACTGATGGCAGCCGAAGCCAGGCAAGCTCGGCTTCGGCTCGTGGTGGGGCACCTGCCATTGGCAGGGATCAGTCAGGGGCGCGACCGACCCGGCGAAATGCTCACGCAGCACCACAGGATCAAAAGACTGCTGCAAGAGACAGGAGTCCAGGGGTACATCAGTGGCCATCAACACGCCTGGTACCCCGCCAGCGAGGCCGGACTCGATCTAATCCAGCTGGGGGCAATGGGAAGCGGGCCTCGCCTCTTGATTGGAGATCGCCGTCCGAGACCGCAAAGCTTCACCACCCTCGATCTGGACTGGCAGGAGCACACCCTCCAGGAAACCAGCTATGACGCCGCCACAGGCATGACGCTGGACTGGGATTCCCTGCCAGAGCAGCTCCAAGGGCATCGAGGCACCTTGATGCGCAATCGCGCCTTGCGTCCACTCACTCAGCTGTGAGCGCGGAGGAAATCCAGCGTGGACATCAACTCATCCGCAAAGCGGTCGATCTCAGCAACAGTGGACGTGAAGCTGAGACTGGCACGCGCTGAAGCAGTCACGCCGTAATGGCGATGCAGGGGTTGGCAGCAATGGTGACCACTGCGGATGCAGACACCTTCCAGGTCAAGCATGGCCGCGATGTCATTCGCATGAACGCCCTCCACGAGAAAGGTGGCCAGGGCTCCTCGATCGGGCTGCTGCTCTGGGGTGGGCCCAAGGATTCGAACACCCTCGATGGCTTGTAGTCGGGCGAACAGATGGGCGGTGAGCTCAGCTTCCCAAGCCTGAATCGCCTCGAGGCCAACGGTCTCGAGGTAGCTGATCGCGGCGCCCATTCCAACCGCCTCCCCAATGGCGGGAGTTCCCGCCTCAAATTTGTGGGGCAAGTCCGCCCAAGTGCTGTGATCGAGGAACACATCCTGGATCATTTCTCCACCACCCAGGAAGGGCGGCATCGCCTCCAGTAGAGCCTCTTTCGCCCAGAGGAAACCCATCCCGGTGGGACCGCAGAGCTTGTGGGAGGAGCCGACCAAAAAATCCACCCCGAGCTGATGCACAGCCACTGGTTTATGGGCCAGGCTCTGACAGGCATCGAGCAAGACAAGAGCTCCATGCTCAGAGGCCAAGCTGACCACCTCATCCACAGGATTGCAGCAACCCAGGGTGTTACTGATATGCACCAAGGCCACCAGCCGGGTTCGACTCGTGAACTGACGGCGCAGGTCTTCTAGATCAAGGGTGCCATGTTCGGTCACACCGACATGACGGAGCACACATCCAGTGCGCTGGGCCAGCAGCTGCCAGGGCACCAGATTGCTGTGATGCTCCATCACGGTGAGGAGCACCTCGTCGCCAGGCTGGAGATTGGAATCGCCCCAGGTGCGGGCTACAAGATTGATCGCCTCGCTGGCATTTCTGGTGAAAACGATCTCGCGGGGACTAGCCGCTGCAATAAAACGAGCCGTGATCAATCGTGCGCCTTCAAACGCCTCTGTGGCACGGGCGCTGAGCTGATGGGCCCCGCGATGCACATTGGCGTTGTCGTTGCTGTAGTAGCGCTGCAGAGCCTCCAGCACTGCTGAGGGCTTCTGACTGGTCGCCGCATGATCGAGGTAAATCAGTGGCTGTCCCGAACTGGAGCGCTGCGCCAGGATGGGGAAATCGGAACGGGTCCGTTCTGCCAAAGACCGAGACGCATTGCACTCTGGTGCTGCGGTCATTGCTCAAGGCCCTCAAGCAGGTGATCGATCACAGGCCAACGCTGTGCCAGAGGCGGCAGGGCATCCACCACCTCCTGGCAATAACCCCGCAGCAACAAAGCGGCAGCACGAGCACTGGAGATTCCACGACTGCGCAGATAGAACATCTCTTCCTCCTGCAACTGGGTCACGGTGGCCCCATGCGCACAGCGCACATCGTCTGCGACGATCTCCAATTCCGGCTTGGTGTCGATGCGGGCACGGTCCGACAACAGCAAATTGCGGCTGAGCTGTGCGGCATTGGTGCGTTGCGCCGCCCTCGGGACGTTGACTGCACCATTGAAGATGCTGTGGGAACGACCGGCGGCGACCGCCTTCTGCAGCTGATCCAGCTCTCCTTCCTCGCCCTCAAAACGCATGGTCGTATGGGTCGCGAACTGCTGCTCATCAGCCGTCAGCACGAGACCCTTCAGAACCGTGGAGGCCTGGCCATCCACTTGAACAATCTGAGGTTCAAGGCGCCCCAAGGCCCATCCTCGCGACACCGTGATGAGCTCATAGCTGCTACGCGGCTCCTGCTCCACCGCCAAGTGGGCCATCAACCCGGAATCCCCCGATCCCTGGGCCACAACGCCATGTCGAACCCTGGCCTCCTGGCCAAGATGCATCTCCAATAAATGGCTATGGGCCGCACCCGAATCAGCCAGGAACACCTCAAGGATCTCCAGCTCTGCTTTCTCCTCAACCACCAGCAGGATCCTGGTAGGGCTTAGGGATGCCTCAGCGGCGCCAACCAGCACCTCCAACGGAGGCACAGAGCCACGGATGCGAAGGGCCAGCACCTGGGACGCCAGTGAATGATTGAACTCCACGGGCCAGTGATGGGCCGAGCCGCAACGCGCGAGGGTGTGACCCAGAGCCTGCTCCAACTCACTCCCGCTCAGCTCGCTCACTCCCTCAGGGAGAGTGACCCCTGCGAGGGGATCGGAGTGGCCGTCAAGCACAACACGCCAGCCATTCTCAGGAGGACCCGGCACGTTCTGAGCCGACGCTGCTTCAGCCGAAGCAGGATCCAAAGCCGCCAACGGCAGCGTCAATAAACCCTGCAGGCGGGTCAGATCGGTGAGACGCCAGTCTTCCTGGCGGCGGGTGGGCAATCCAAGTTGGGCCAGGGCCTCTCGCCCGCGACGCTGAATAGGCTCTAGGGCTCCTGCTGGAGCAGGCAGACGCGTCAACCAGTCGGTCGCAGTCGACACCATGGTTAGGCCACCCCCTGTCCGGTGGACGCCACCTCCTCATCCACCCAGTCGTAACCGGTTTTTTCCAGCTCAAGTGCCAACTCACGCCCCCCGGTTCGGAGGATTCGGCCAGCCGCCATCACATGGACATAGTCAGGGGTGATCTCATCCAGCAAACGCTGGTAATGGGTGATCAACAGCGTGGCGTTCTCAGGCGTGGCCAACTGATTGACTCCGCCCGCAACGATTCTGAGGGCATCGATATCAAGGCCGGAATCCGTTTCATCAAGGATGGACACCACCGGATTCAGAAGCGCCATCTGCAGAATCTCATTGCGCTTCTTCTCCCCTCCGGAGAAGCCCTCATTCACGCTGCGTTCCAGAAAGGCAGGATCCATCTGCACAACGCTGAGGCGTTCGCGCACGTGATCGTCAAAATCGAAGGTGTCGAGCTCCTCCAGGCCCTGCTGTTGCCGGCGCGCATTGCTGGAGACCCGCAGGAACTCCAGATTGCTGACACCTGGGATCTCCACAGGGTATTGAAAGCCGAGGAAGACACCAAGCCGGGAGCGTTCTTCCGGCTCCAGCTCAAGCAGATCAGAACCTCGGTAACGGACGCTCCCACCGGTGACGCGATAGGCAGGGTGACCAGCCAACACCTTCGACAAGGTGCTTTTGCCGCTGCCGTTACGACCCATCACCGCATGGATCTCGCCAGCACGGACCTGCAGATTCACACCGTTGAGGATGGGCTGAGCCTCAACGGAAGCATGCAGATCGTTGATATCGAGCAACAGCTCGGCGTCAGGACGGATCACGGGTGAAAGCGAGTGAGTAAGAAAGAAGGTGTGGACAACAGCGATGAGTGGCAGGGGAGACCACTAACGGGATCAACGGTCTATCCGACAGATCCCTCAAGCTTGAGAGCCAGGAGCTTGTCGGCTTCCGCCGCAAACTCCATGGGCAGCTGATTGAAAACATCTCGGCAGAAACCGCTCACCATCATTGAGACAGCCTCTTCGAAACCAATCCCCCGACTCTGGAGGTAGAAGAGCTGATCTTCGGAGATACGACAGGTGCTGGCCTCATGCTCGATGGCTGCCTGAGGCTGTTGGGAGCGGATATAGGGATAGGTGTTGGCCGCCGCCTCATCGCCAATCAACATCGAATCGCACTGGCTGTAATTGCGCGCACCCTTGGCACCAGGCGCAATCTGCACAAGGCCTCGATAACTGTTACTGGAGCGCCCAGCACTAATGCCCTTGCTCACGATTGTGGAGCGGGTACGGGCACCGAGGTGAATCATTTTGGTGCCCGTATCGGCCTGTTGGCAGTTATTCGTGAGAGCAACGGAATAGAACTCGCCGACAGAGTCGGCACCCTGCAAGACACAGCTCGGATACTTCCAGGTAATCGCTGAACCCGTTTCCACCTGGGTCCAACTGATGCGACTGCGAGCACCGCGACACTGACCGCGCTTGGTCACAAAGTTGTAAATTCCGCCGACTCCATTCTCATCGCCGGCATACCAATTCTGGACAGTGGAGTACTTAATCGAAGCATCATCCAAAGCAACAAGCTCCACCACGGCGGCGTGAAGCTGATTGGTATCAAACATGGGCGCAGTGCAACCCTCGAGGTAGCTAACGGATGCCCCTTCCTCGGCAACGATCAAGGTGCGCTCGAATTGACCCGTATCACCTGAATTAATCCGGAAGTAAGTCGAAAGTTCCATCGGGCACTCCACACCCTTCGGAATAAACACAAACGATCCATCACTGAAAACCGCTGAATTCAGCGCGGCAAAATAATTATCGTTACCGGGAACTACAGTGCCCATATAACGCTCAACAAGCTCCGGATATTCCTTCACTGCTTCGCTAATCGAACAGAAGATCACTCCGTGCTCCGCGAGCTTCTCCCGATAGGTCGTAGCAATGGAAACGCTATCGAAAACCGCATCGACAGCAACGTTACTCAAGCGCTTCTGCTCACTCAGCGGTATACCAAGCTTGTCAAATGTCTCTAACAGTTTTGGGTCAACCTCATCGAGACTTGCCTTCTTCTCTTGCTGGCGAGGAGCAGCGTAATAAATAATATTCTGATAGTCGATCGCGCTGTATCCCAAAGCAGCCCAATCAGGCTCCTCTAGGGTGAGCCAATGCCTATAAGCACGCAGCCGAAAATCAAGTAAAAACTGAGGCTCCTCCTTTTTGGAGGAAATCAGGCGAACAACATCTTCACTAAGGCCTTTGGCAATCTTCTCAGTTTCAATGTCAGTGACAAAGCCATACTTATAGGGCTGACTGACAAGATCACGAGTGGAGACACTGGTCATAGAAGTCAACCTGCGGAGGCGTGGATCTCCTCGGTGCTGATCGTCTGCGCATCACCACGGAAAGCATTGTCCTCAGTGAGAAACAACATGCAGTGGCATTCCTTGCGCTCACGCATCGGCACACAGGGGCAGTTCCAGAACGCCTGGGACACTTCAGCACCCTTGTCTTCGTAATGGCGGCAAGGGCACAGTGCGCCCCCGAGCTCGTCCTTGTGACGAGCCAGACCCTTGAGCACAACAGCAGTCACACCGGGATCACTGCAGAAATACGTTCCGGTGCGCTGGGCGTAGGTCTCAGCGAACTTACGGATCACCTCAAGGCTTTCCGGGGTTGGTTCAGCGGTGCCAGCAGGTGCGTCAGTCATGGACAGCGATGAGTTGAGCAGTCAACGGAAACAGGCCGTGGGCACACAGGCTTCAGGAGATACGAAACCATTCAGTTTCGTATTTGGAGCCTAGGGCACAGTCACGACAGCTGCCGGTCGAGGCTCATTGTGCCCCCGCAACGCCCCGGATGAGGGGCCATCGACGAAGCTGCGCAACGTTCCGGTTAGCGCCAATCGCACCGACAAGGCCCATCAACGCGCCAGTGGGCGTGGTCGATTCATGGGGCGCAAGGCCTTGGGACAACCGGTTGATGATCTCCGTGACGGAGTCACTCTGGTGAGAATCCGTCAGTGGCCCAATTTGCGTGGCATCGTGATGGAATCATCACTGACCCATGGGCGCACACGCGCAGGCACCCACCCGTGAGACCACTCTCACCCTGCTGCTGAGGCAGGGTGAGACGAGTGCTGGGCATTTGGCCAACCAACTCGGGATTTCGGTGCAGGCCATGCGACGTCACCTGCGCAGTCTTGAAGAGGAAGGCTTAGTCGAATCGACGCCGATGCCAGCGGGACCCGGCCGCCCCTCGAACAGCTGGCGACTTACAGACCGCGGCCACCAACATTTCCCCGATGGCAGCGAACACTTCGCCCTAGGCCTGCTCCACTCCATGGCCGCAACGCTGCCGCCGGAGACAATGGTCTCCCTGCTCACCCAACAAGCGATCGACAAAGCAGGCCATTACCGACAACAGCTGGGATCAGCACCCTTAGAGGAACGTGTGGCCCTCCTGGCCGAACTGCGCCGCCAAGAGGGTTATGTCACCGAACTGCAAGATGCACCTGATGGCCAGGGCTGGTGTCTGAGTGAGTTCCATTGCTCCGTGCAACGCATCGCCGAGGAATACCCGGTGGTTTGCGACCAGGAGCTTGAGCTGATTCGCCAGACCTTTCCCGACTGCCAAGTGGAACGGGTGCATTGGCGACTGAAGGGAGAGCATTCTTGTGGTTTTCGGATCACCCCTGGCGATGACTGACCCATCGCCCACCTCCGCAGAAAGCCCTCTCACAAGGGAGATGGTGGAACAGATCGATGCGTCCATGCTGCCGAGTCTTGAGCGGCATCACCTACGACTGCTCGCCCACTGCCTGGCCAGCTTTCAACAGATGGCGTCACCTGAATGCAAAGGCCCAATCCCAGCCTTGGCACAGCAACAACGTTGGTGCAGGGATCAACCTCTGCTGAAAAACGATCCCGAGTTTTGCGATCTACTCCTGCGTCAGTTCTCGACAGCGGCTGATCGGCTTGAGTCGATTGCGGATGCCCTGGGGATCACTCCGCTGGAACTGACCCTGGGCGCACTGATCGATCAAGCCGTTATGGCCTTCAATGCAAGGCAACAGATCACGTAGGCCTGGTCGCCTGCGAACATCCAAAGACCCCCTGGGTCCCCCTCGGAGCTGAGCATGAGCCTTGTCATCCCCGATGCCCTCAGTTTTTTTCAGCTCAGCTGTGGTCGCTGGCGCTCGCAACGCAGCGTTCACCATCTGCTGCATCGCCGAGCTGAGGCCGGTGGATCGCTGATTGTTGTTGAGGATCTCGATCCAAGCGATAGCCGCCTGGGCGAATTAGCGGTCGCGCACGGGAAGGAAGCCAGTCAGGTCATCGGCGGAAGCTATGTGCGCTGGAGCGCATCGATGGCTTGGGACAGAAGCGAGGAGGGCCACGACGGTGAAACAGTGTTTGGGCTCATCCCCACCAGCGACGACGGTCGCAGCGGACTGATGCTGAGAACGATGGGCTACGCAGAAAAAGCACCGGCGTCATCTCTGTTCGCGATGGATTCCGAGGATGGGCTGATCCTCGAAACGAGCTACGAAACCATGCGGGTGTGGGAACGGTTTAGCTTTATCGGCCCGGATGTGCGCGTTCGCAGCAGCACTGTCGAAGGGCTGTCGAACAACGCGTCGTTCTGTGTCGAGACCCGAGAGCAAGACGTGGGCGAAACCGCATCGGCCCCAAGGGCCCAAGCCTCCGCATCCCAGACCCTGTCTGCCTTTGGGTGGTAGCAAGCTTGTAGCGAGTATTACGGTCTGTAATCCGTTCTCAGATTGAAGGGATTCGTTCCTGATACCTGCAATTACGATCCCCATCAGTGGACGCTGATGCTCGCGTGGCCATCCCTCTTCTTAAGTACGCACCAATCACTCAGAATTCTCTGAGGGCCGGTGTTCCGAACATTCGCGTCGGGTCCGAAGAGGAGTCAAGGGCCTACTCCATGGACATCGCCATGGATCCAGACAATCTGACCACGGTGATCGAAAGCGGTTACCGCCAGATTTTCTTTCATGCGTTCAAGAGCGATCGAGACGTCAATCTCGAGTCCCAGCTGCGTGACGGTCAGATCACCGTCAGGGACTTCATCCGTGGCCTGCTGCTGTCCGAAACCTTCCAGCGCAGCTTCTACAACCTGAACAGCAACTACAAAGTTGTTCGTCACCTGGTCGAGCGTGTCTTGGGCCGCAAGACCAATGGCAAGGGAGAAGAGTTGGCTTGGTCCATCGTGATCGCCACCAAAGGCATCGTCGGCATGGTGGACGAGCTCTTGGATAGCCAGGAATACCTGGATGCCTTCGGCTACGACACCGTTCCCTACCAACGCAATCGCATCCTTCCTGGACGTGACCTTGGTGAGACCCCATTCAACGTCAGCACTCCTCGTTACGACGAGTACTACCGCGGCATTCTGGGCTTCCCTCAGATCATCTTCACAGGCACATCCAAAAGCATTCCGGCTCGGGCCAAGATCACGCGTGGAGGCTCTCCCGCCGATTACATGGCATGGGTGCCGGGCATTGCCATCAGGACAGCCCCTTCAATTGGGAATGCCGACATGGACTACATGTCCAAAGTCCCCTATCGCAGCGTCGGTCGCTAGTCGACAGAATCCTTACCAGCACAGCGAAAGAGGGGGCATCAAGCCCCCTTTTTTCATGGCAACGGGAAGGTCAGAGCAGTCAGAGGATGCTGACCTCAGCGCCCCCTAGTGATCGAAATGCAGCTCTTTCACGCAGACTGATCCCAAAGAAACCTAGGTGAATCCGTCCGTGACGCAAGCACTGTCCTCTCTGGCCCGCCTCACGCTGCGTCAACTGCGCCAGATGGCCAGTGATCTGGGTGTGACCCTTTACAGCCGGAAGAGCAAGCAGGACCTCGTCACGGCCATTGCCAAGCGCCAAGACCGCAAGAGCGGTGAGCCAAAGTCGATCGAATCAGGCCTCACAGCAGCAACGCGCTCCGACACCACGACACGGGTTGTGTTCCTCCCACGTGATCCCCAATGGGCCTATGTGTTCTGGGAGATCTCAGACAGCGACCGTAAAGCGGCGCAAAACGAAGGCGCTGCTCACCTCAGCCTGCGCCTCGCCGACGTCACCGGCATCCAGGATGGCAGCTCCCATCCCCATACCCTCCAAGAAGTTCCTGTCGACAGCCACAGCACTGAGTGGTATTTGCCTGTTCCTCTCTGCGACCGTGATTACCGCGTTGAGCTGGGCTATCGCGCCGGCTCGACCTGGATCTCTCTGGCCCTCTCCTCTGTGGCGCGCGTGCCGGCTCTGCACCCGAGCGAACAGATCATGGATCAGTTCGTTCCCTTCAGCCTGGATGCAACCCCAGCAACCATTGCAGCTGCCGCTCCTGTTAGCGCTCCCGAGAGCACTGACAGTGGCCTGCACGAGCGCCTCTATCAGACTGCGACCACCCACTTCCGCAGCCGTCGCGTCGGCTCTGAGGTGCTCCATGAGCAGCAGGGCCTGAGCTCCGATCAGCGCGGCTTGAGCGACTCCGGAGCAGGCCTTTGGGCGAGTGGTCGCAATGAGTCCGGCCTGGGCGGAGTCGCCCCCCGCCAGCGCTCCTTCTGGCTGATCGCCGATGCTGAACTGATCGTCTACGGCGCCACCGATCCCTCCGCTCGTCTCACCATTGGAGGAGAAGATGTGCCCCTCTCAAGCGATGGCACCTTCCGCATCCAGGTGCCATTCCGGGATGGCAAGCAGCTCTACCCCATCGAAGCCACCGCAGCTGACGGAGTCCAGAAGCGCAACATCACCCTCAACTTCGAGAGAGTCACTCCGGAAGACAACACCAATCCAGCCAGCGAAGCCCAGGTTGAATGGTTCTGAGCCAATGACCAAGGAGCATTCAAGCTTGCGTTGGTTTGTCGCCATCACCCCACTTGCCGGGGCGATGGCGTTTCCAATTGTTGTGCCACTCACCATTGCACGAGTGGGTATTGGAGCAGGCGTAGGCGCGGCTCTCGTTCTGAGCACGCTCTGGTTTATGGCCATGCTGCGCACTGCGGAGATGCCCCACTGAACCGGACCTGAGCTCAAAGCAGTCGGGATCTCAGTGCTGATAGCAGTCAGAACAAAACGGGGGAATGCTAGAGCAAGCTCTCGTGAGGATGGGTGAACAGACGTCAGCCGCCTGGACTCCGCATCCTGCTGGTGCTGCTGCCAGTGCTTTGTGGATCCTGCAGCCAGGCCGGAGAGCTACTGGGGGAACCGACAACGGAGTTAGCTCAACTCCAACACATTCAGGTCTCCTTCAACCATAGAGACCACGCCCGCTACCGCAGCCCGATTGACGGCCGTTGGCGCACCGGTGACAACCTCGAGCAGCAACTGATCGAGGCCATCGATCATGCCCAAGTGGAGTGCCTGGTCGCCATTCAAGAGCTATCCCTACCCGCGATCGCCAATGCCCTCGTCAGGGCCCATCAACGTGGGGTGCGCGTCCAAGTGGTGCTGGAGAACAACTACAGCAACGCCTGGAGCCAGCAGCACGAGGCGGGCCTGACGCACCACGAGCGCAAGCGGCTTCAACGCCTCAAGAGACTGGCCGATCGCAATGGTGATGGCGTTCTCAGTACGGAGGAGCGCCTGCAGGGGGATGCGATTGCCATTCTTGCGCGAGGCGGTGTGCCCCAGATTGACGACACAGAAGACGGCAGCAAGGGCAGCGGCCTGATGCACCACAAATTCGTGGTGGTCGATCGCAACCAGGTCCTCACCGGCAGCGCCAATTTCACAAGCTCCGGCCTACATGGAGACGCCGATGCCCCCCGCACCAGAGGCAATGTGAACCATCTGATCACGGTGAAGAGCCCTGAACTCGCCTCCCTATTCAGCCAGGAGTTCGAGCGCATGTGGGGGGACGGCCCCGGCGGACAACAGAACAGCCGCTTTGGGCGGGCGAAAAACGCCCCCACGATTGAGCAGGTCGACGTTGGCGAAGCCAGGATCAAGGTGCTCTTCGCTCCCCACGCCAAACGAAACAGCGAGCACGGCCTTGCGCTGATTGGCCAGGAACTGAACAAGGCCCAACGAAGCATCGACATGGCACTCTTCGTGTTTTCAGCCCAGGATCTGACCGACGCCCTACGACAGCGCGTGAATGAAGGCGTGAAGGTACGCCTTTTGGCTGATCCCGGCTTCGCCAGCCGGCCCTTTTCGGAAGTGCTGGATCTACTCGGTATGGCCATGCCGGATCGCTTCTGCAAACTGGAAGCCGGCAACAACCCTTTTCAAGATCCCCTCCAAACTGTCGGCACTCCACGCTTGGCACGCGGCGACAAGCTGCATCACAAGTTTGCCGTAATCGACAAAAAAACCGTGATCACGGGATCCTTCAACTGGAGCCCCTCCGCCGCTCACACCAACGACGAAACCCTGCTGGTGATTGAATCACCCAAGCTTGCCGCTCACTTCACGCGCGAGATGAACCGAATGTGGCGTGGTGCGGAGCTGGGGATCACCGCTCACATGCGCCGCAAGCTGGAACGGCAGCGCGCCAAGTGCGGGAGTGGGGTGGAGAGGAGCTAACAAGCAAGGGTTAAAATAAAAAACCATTATCTAACAAGCACATGAAAATCTTATTCTCATTGATTGCATCGGCAGCAGCAATAAGCTTCCACATACCAGCCGAAGCGAGCAAAGGCATTCCAGCGGACATTGAAACGCTTGACCGCCTCTGGCAGCAATACAATATTTCGTGCAAAAGGGAGTTCAAAAAGCCTGCCAACTGAGAGACAACTATCGTGAGATCATTAAACAGAATTTCCCTAATGCAGTCCCTGCCTCCTGTCCAGCAGGAATGAAAAGAGTTTGGCTTAAAACTGGGAGAGATGGAATGGGAGCAGGCTGCAAGATGCTTTAGTTGAAACCAAACAGAAGGAACTGGCTACTCAAGAAGGAATGAGAATACGAAACAAAATCTCAATAGCACTCTCACTCGTGACACTTATTCCGACAGGGGGGAAGACAGAAGGTCAAATGTGCAAAGTAAGTGACCCTAACGATACCCATGTCAATCTTCGGCACCCCGGGAACGGAGAATTCATAAGGTCGCTGCCAAATGGAAGCTGGATCTGGGTTGAATCCAATGGAACGGAACATGACCAGAAAAACAGCGCTTGGACAGCTACTATCAACCAAAGGTCAAAGTCTCCAACGGGGAGGGAGTTTGTCCTTAGCAAATTCGTCTATGGATGCAGACCAGGCTCACCGTTCTCAGATTGGTTTACAGAATCCAAACAAGAATAAAGAGTCACTTAAACGACGAAACCCTGTTAGTGGTTGAATCACCCAAGCTTGCCGCACACTTCACGCGCAAGATGAACCGAATGCGGGGTGACGATGCATCTAAAGGGAGCGGGTCAGCCGTGGGAGTGAAACCAAGGAGGGAGAACGGTTGCTGAAGGCTTCTCATCAGCCCATTCCGCAGCCCTAGAAGCATGCCTGAGCAGCCTGATCACAGGCCTGGGATCACACAATGAAGGCGACACTCTTTGCATGAGGCGCAACAACACATCTTTGAAGCCAACAACAAATTGAGAAAGCTCTAAAAGAAGAAGAAGCCCAAGAAGCCATCAGTAAATATTGAAATGTGAAACAGCCTTGAAGAGCCCCCTGCAACCTGCTAACAAGAATCAGGAATCAACCGTCAACATCGTCAAAACAGAATAATGATGAGCAACTGGAAAACTTACCTCCTTGCCTTTGGGCTCTTATCAACAGCTGCAATCGGACTTGCAAGCTGCGATAACAACACAGGCACAACGCAACCACCCGCTGATCCAGTCGTCGAGGGGAGAGAGGTGCAGGCAAACACAACGCCTCAGACGAACACTGGAGAAGAAGTCATTGAAACAAAATCCCAGAACCAAAAAGAGAACTCTTTAGCTATTGAACCCCATCAAATCGAAGGAGTTGTTGTTTCTCTTCTCAACGTGAAGAGATCAAGTGGGAACACTTTGAATATTTACTGGAAGATGACCAACACATCCTCAGAAGACAAGACACTGGTGAAGTGCTCGGCGGCATGGTATTGCGCCTACAAGTTGGCTGCAGGCGCATACGGCAACGGCACTTATATTATCGACAGCATCAATCAGAAGAAGCACTTAGTCGTTAGAGCCAACAAAAAGCCTGTAGTCAGTACATTCAAAACGCCAATTATTCTATCTCCCAACTCAAGCATCAATCTCTGGGCAAAATTCCCAGCACCGCCTGCAGATGTCAAAACCGTATCGATCTATTTGGCTGGCGTTGCACCAATCGAAGACATTCGCATTACGGAATAGGGACATGCCAAAGCACTACCTTCACACCCGACAAATGCCTCGAAACTTGCTCTTCGTTATTCTGCTGTTCCATCTACATCTCTTTGGATCAGCCAGTGCTGCGTGGGGCAATCCAACTTCAGGAACAGCCAGTGAAGCTGAAACAACAAGAGCTCAAGATACGAAGCCCGATATTTCCAATAAAGAGAGAAAAGCAGCCGTACAAAACCTTGAGTTTGTGATTCAGGATATAGATTATCCTGTCATCAACCTGAACACGATCACTGAATCAGAGGATGAGATCGTAATCGAATTGGCGGCTGACATTCTCTTCGATTTTGATCAAGCAAAGCTGAAATCTTCCGCTTTGACATCCCTAAAAAGCGTCGCACAACGGATCAGCAATTCTGCGCGCGGAGAGATTCGGATTGAAGGACACACTGACTCAAAAGGATCAGACTCTTACAATCAAGATCTTTCAGAAAAACGCGCAAGGTCCGTTCGTGATTGGTTGATCAATAGCGGGGGGCTCACAACATTTCAATTCGTCATCAAAGGTTTTGGGGAAACGAAACCAGCAGTGCCCAACGAAACAGAAAGCGGCGAAGATGATCCTTCAGGTCGCCAACGCAATCGCAGGGTTGAGATAATCATCAACACCAAAGGGTGAAGTGATGGCAATACTTTCACTCAAGCCAAGGCTCTAGTCACTCACAACCCTGCATCCATCAAGGGTGACCCCTAAAGTTGTGCCACCAACGACACCAGCCACAACAACCCTTTGCCCCTTCCTAAGAGAGGAAGCACCCTCCACCTCTCCTGGCGTCAGGAAACATTGAACAGAAGCAAAATCGTACTGACCAGTGATCGAGACATAAGGATTATCAAGGATATCTTTATCCACAGACCCCACCGGACCGCTCACATAGATCAACTGTCCATCATATTTACTTTCAGCGGCAATTGAATTCTCATCAAATTCATCAGCCAAATCCTTGTAATTCACCCTATAGGCTGGGCTCGAATAATCAAGCCCAGAATAATCAACCTCATCCTCAACAGAACCAGCAGCCAACAAAGAAAAAATGCCCAAGCCAGCAAAAAAGGCTGCAGACTGACGCAGTTTGTGCATGAGAAGAATTTACAGGTTGGGCAATTTACAGCATCGATAAAAACGAGTCAAGCATTCTTCGTGGTAGCACAAACGATGACAGAAGCAACCACAGCAAGAAGCACATCCGCAAGATCGGCAACACCACTCAAATAACCAGCCCACTGCAAGAGATCAGGAATCTGAGCCAACAACAAAAACCAAACCAAACGAAACCTCCAAGCAAAAGAAGCTCGGCCAACAAAAGATCGCAATCCCTGCTCAAGGAAGTAACATAAGGCCAAATGCCATAAAGCATTTGGCAGAGAGTAAACGATTAGCGCATAGACCTGACCTTCACCAATCAGACTCAAACAAGCCGAATTCAATGTGGCTTTAACACCAAGCCAGCGCACACCAAACAAGAAGAGCGCAAGCCTTTCATACAGAAGCACAGGAGTGCGACAAGAGGCGTAAAAAGCACCACCTAATGTGATTGGAAGTATATATTTCAAGAAAACTCGCCGTAAAGTTCTAGCCATACTCAAACCAACGACTAACGCCATCAGGCCTTGCCTTAGCGTAATCACCAAACCTCAATCGTTCAAAGAGAGAACAGCCGACTCGGTGCCAAAGCTCAGGGAGCAATGCTGAAGAGAGCAGCTGAGCTGGGCAAGGGGAATGGGGTGAGGAACCCAGCCATCGCGTTTAAAATCGCATGTTGCAGCGCGCAGCATGAAGCTGCAGCTCACCCTGATAAACCTCAGATTCTGGTCTATAGAGAAACGGTGCCCTAGTCCCAGAGGCTAATTCTCCTGCCGAACAATCTAGGCGTTTCTGATCAATCTCAATCTCAAATTGATCGATACGGATACCATCCTGGGGAGGTGATGTTGGCTTCTCCGCTTCGATCGGAGACATCGGTGCAAGAGGTCCGGCAAACAGTCCTAGAGCTGTGAAACCCCACAGTAAAAAGCCTCTCGAGCCTGGCCCATCTTGAGAGGGAAGCCAGCAGAGGTGGAGGAAATGGCGCCAGGTGGAGTTGAGCATGCCGAACCAATCTCTCCTGCCAAATCAAACCATCTCATCACTAAACAAAGCAACGAACAACACGCTTGCCACGCACAACCCAGACACCCTCTCCGATCGAATCAGCCTGAACAGCCACTGTTGCGTCCAGCCCACCCACCAAGCCCCCCGATCTTCGGTCTGCAAGCAAGCAAAGTGCTGTCGGAATGTGATCCAGCTGAACACACAAGCTCGATACGTTCAGCTGGCGAGAGGCAAAGACGCCCACAACACTGGATGCGCCAACCGATGGGAGGAGGCATGCAAGGAGCGGTTGCATCCTCGTCTCAGCTGGCCATGCTGATCGGCTGAACGCCGATTCAGCCCCCAAAATGGCTATAGGAAAAGGATCCAGATGAGACGCCCACTGCAGCTTCTGTTCGGCTTGAGTCTGGCCTGGCCATGCGGGCTGCAAGCCAAGCCCGTCTCAATGCCGCTACCCACCCGCGAAGAGCTGCGGGAGATCCAGCTGCTGGCATACAGCTGTTCGAGGGAGAACCAGAACGAGGCCTGCGAACGCACCCGAACACTCACGGATCCGCTGATGGACCACCCGCGGCTGCCAGCGTCTTGCAAGGACACACTTTGGGAGTTACTCCAAGTCGCGGAAGTGGTGTCCAGCAACAGCTTTCAAAGGCGCGACAGCATTGACAGGCCCGCTCGCAGGCTGACCGTGGTCTGCGCCAATCCGGTCAAACCCGTCAAACCAGCAGCCCCTCCGATCGGAGGCTTCAATCCCAACCAAACCTGACGCGCTGCTCAGGGAATCACGCCCAGCAATCGCGAACGCTGAGCATGAGCTCAGAGAAGTGGTCATGACCACATGGCATAGGCGGTTCCCCGTGTTTATCTGCTTGATACAAATTCGTTGTCGAGATGACCACCACGGCACCCGCGGAACCGAGCCAACACCAGATCATCCGCCTTGAGGCCCCTTTTACTGACCAGAAGCCAGGCACATCCGGTCTAAGAAAAAGCAGCAAGCAGTTCGAGCAAGCCCACTACCTGGAGAGCTTTGTCGAAGCGAGCTTTCGAACCCTCTCGGGCGTAGAAGGCGGCACCTTGGTGCTTGGTGGCGATGGCCGCTATGGCAACCGCCGCGCCATCGATGTGATCCTGCGCATGGCCGCAGCCCATGGCATCAGCAAGGTGATCACTACCACCGGCGGCATCCTCTCCACCCCAGCTGCGTCCCATCTGATCCGCAGCCGCCAGGCGATCGGCGGCATCATCTTGTCTGCAAGTCACAACCCTGGAGGGCCCGACGGAGACTTCGGCGTGAAGGTGAATGGTGCCAACGGCGGCCCCACCCCGGCCTCCTTCACCGACGCCGTGTACGAGTGCACCAAAACCCTGGAGCAATATTCGATCGTTGATGCCACCAGCATCGATCTCGATGCCCCGGGCCAACATGCCATCGGAGCGATGACCGTCGAGGTGATTGACGGCGTCGATGATTTTGTGGAGCTGATGCAGCAGCTCTTCGATTTCGAGAGCATCAGCGATCTGATCCGCAGTGATTTCCCAATGGCCTTCGATGCCATGCACGCGGTCACCGGGCCTTATGCGAAACGTCTCTTCGAAGGCATCCTTGGCGCCCCGGCCGGCAGCGTGCGCAATGGCGTTCCTCTTGAGGATTTCGGCAAGGGTCATCCTGATCCCAACCTCACCTATGCCCACGACCTGGCGGAACTGCTGCTAAATGGGGATGATTACCGCTTCGGAGCCGCCTGCGACGGTGATGGCGACCGCAACATGATCCTGGGCCAGCGCTGCTTCGTGAATCCCAGCGACAGCTTGGCCGTGATTACCGCGAACGCCACCCTGGCGCCCGCCTATGCCTCCGGACTGTCTGGAGTCGCTCGCTCCATGCCCACCAGTGCCGCTGTGGATGTGGTGGCGAAGGAGCTGGGAATCGACTGTTTCGAAACACCCACCGGCTGGAAATTCTTCGGCAACCTGCTGGATGCGGACCGCATCACCCTCTGCGGCGAGGAAAGCTTCGGCACTGGCAGCAACCATGTGCGCGAAAAGGACGGTCTTTGGGCCGTGCTGTTCTGGCTGCAGATCCTGGCCAAACGCCGCTGCAGCGTGGCCGAGATCATGGCGGAGCACTGGAAACGCTTCGGCCGCCACTATTACTCCCGCCACGACTATGAAGCCGTAGCCAGTGAGGCTGCCCATGGGCTCTATGACCGTCTCGAAGCGATGCTCCCAAGCCTGATCGGTCAGTCGTTTGCGGGCCGGCTGGTCGCGAACGCCGACAACTTCAGCTACGTCGACCCAATCGACAACTCCGTGACCGAGGGGCAAGGTCTACGCATCCTGCTCGACGATGGCAGTCGCGTTGTCGTGCGCCTATCAGGCACCGGTACCAAGGGAGCGACGATCCGCATCTACCTTGAGAGCTACGTCCCCAGCAGTGGTGATCTGAACCAGGATCCCCAAGTTGCCCTGGCCGACATGATCTCTGCCATCAACCAGCTAGCAGAGATTCAGGATCGCACTGGAATGGATCGCCCCACTGTGATTACTTGATCGAGGCTCCATCCACTCGATCCAAAGAGCAGCAGCCCCCAATGGGGGCTTTTTGCTGACTTCAAGATTTGGGCGATCGCCGGCTCAGACGAGAATTGGGATGGCGGTAAATGGGATCGGTGGCCTGCTCCTGCAGCTGACGGGTTGATTCGATTGCAAATCCAGCCAGGCTGCAGGAGGTGATCACCATCAGAAAGAAGAGCCGCATGCGACGGATGTCGAGGTCGGCTGGGGTGTTTTCAATCAACACCTTGAGGAAGTAGGAGAGAGCCACACCAACAACTGCGCCGATGGCGATCGCCACCAGAACTCTCGATCCACTGAAACGCTTGTGAGCGGCGTACTCAGGCCGTGGCGGCATCTCGGAGGGAGGCAGCATCAGCTCACCTGGGGATCAACGGGAGGGCGGCCTTGATCCTGGCCCAGCAGTGACTTCATCACCACGTAGAACACAGGCACGACCAGGGTGGAAAGAAAAGTGGCGACCAACAGCCCACCGAAGACCACAAGTCCAAGCGAGGACTGACTCTGGGCACCCGCACCACTGGCAAGCATCAGCGGCAGGAAGCCTGTGAGGGAGGAGATTGCCGTCATCAGAATCGGCCTCAATCGCGACTGGGCCGCAAACCGAGCGGCATCGAGTGCTGACGCGCCCTCTCCCATCTTCTGATTGGCGAGATCGACGATCAGGATCGCGTTGCCTCCCGCAAGACCAATCAGCATCACCAGACCCACCTGGGCATAAATATTGAGCACCTGTCCAGCCGCACCGAGAAACACCAGAGCGCCAAGCAGGGCTGTGGGAACGGTGAGCAAAATGATGATCGGGTCGGAGTAGCTCTCGTATTGGGCCGAAAGCACTAGAAACACAGCCAAGATTCCGAGAGCAAAGATCACCACCGCAAGAGACCCCGCTTTCACCTCCTCGCGGGAGATTCCAGTCCAGTCAAAGCCCAAGCCCTGGAAGTTCCCATCTCTGAAGATGGTTTTCATCGCACCAATCGCCTGACCTGAACTCTTGCCCTCTGCCGGAGTGCCCTCGATCTTGATCGAACGGTAAAGATTGAAATGGGGAATCACACTCGGGCCAGTGGTGGACTTGACCGTGAAGAATTCCGAAAGAGGGATCTGGTCACCCTTGAGATTGTTGACATAGATCGACGACAACTGCTCAGGAGTGGCTCTGCTGACGTCGTCCGCCTGGACATAGACCCGTCTCACCTTGCCTTCCTGAAACGTGTCATTGACATAGGCACCGCCGAAATTGACGCTGAAGGCCTGCATCGCCGAACCAAAGTCGACACCGAGGCTGGCCATCTGTTGACGGTCCACCTTGATTTCGATCTGTGGAGCTTCAGGGGAAAACAGCGAATAGACGCGATTCAGCACTGAATTGGCATTGCCCGCCTGAATGATCTGCTCGGCAGAGCCGAAGAACTGATTCAAGGAATAGGAGCCGCTGCTCTGATCGAGAAGTTGGAACTCAAAACCGCCACCGGATCCGTAGCCAGGAATCGAAGGGGGCTCGACAACGAATACCCGTGCACCATCCACTGCCATGAAGAGCTTCTTGTTCAGACGTTGAACAAGTGCCGCCACGCTGTGGTCACTGCCTTTGCGCTCATCCCAGTGCTTGGTGCCGAAAAAGAACAGACCTTTATTCGGAGCATTGCCATCGAAGCTGGCACCACTGAAGAGAGCTGCAGCCTTGATGTCCTCCTCACTGCGCAGCACCGCTGCCACCTTGCGGTTGATGTCCAACGTGGTCTCATTGGAGGCCCCTTCTGGGGCCTGCACAAAGCCAATCGCATAGCCCTGGTCTTCTATCGGCACAAAACCGCCAGGGATACGGGTGAATGCGAAGCCAGTGAGAAGGATGCCGGCCGCCAAGGCCGCCATCACCAGCGGCCTTGCCTTAAGCACCTGATCAAGCAAGGTCGAATAACGCTCTTCAAAGGCCGCATAGCAGCGATTGAAGTTGGTGAAAATCACGGGAATGAACCAGCCCACCCCAACGCCGATGGCGCTGAAAAGAAGCACCGGGATCAGATTGGTCACACCAAGCACCACCAAGCCCACCACCGCACCTCCCACCGCACCTGGCATCCGAAGAGGACGACCGGTGAGTTGCATGGCAACAAAACCAAGCAGTGCTCCCACCACCACAGGCAGCAGGACCAAGGGCGCACCATTGCCAGCGTTCAGCAGGCCATAGACGAAACCAAGACAAATGCCAGCCGTGGCGTACTGCTCTTTGCTCAGCTCCTTGGTGTCACGGGAGAGCAGCAATGCCGCCAACATCGGAGAAAAGGTGAGGGCATTGAACGTGGAAATACCGATCGAAAACAGGATGGTTGCAGCGAACTGTTTGTAGATCGTTCCAGTCGCTCCAGGGAAAAACAGGACCGGCAAAAACACGGCCATCTTCACCAAAGAGGTGGCGATGACTGCACTGAACAGTTCATCCATCGTGGCCATCGCCGCTTGGACGGCGGTGAGGCCCTCCGCCTTCTTCGCCGATGTGTCTTCCACCACGGTGATTGCATCATCCACCACAAGACCGGTGGCCAACACAAGACCGAACAGGGTGAGCTGATTAAGAGAAAAGCCAAAGGCCAGCACCAGACCGAAGGTACCGATCAGGGCAACAGGAATGGCGATAGCGGGCACCAAAGTGGCCTTCCAGTTCTGAAGAAACAGGAACAGGATCAGCACCACCAGAATCACAGCATCCCGCAGGGAATTGGTGACTCCCTTGATCGACTGATTGATGAAGTCGGTGGTGTCGTAAATCACCTCAGATTCCAAACCCACCGGCAGGGTTTGCTCAAACTCAGCAATGACATCCTTCACCGCGTTCGATACCTGAATGGCGTTACTGCCTGAGAGCTGATAAACAGCAACCCCAACAGACGGTGAGCCCTTGAGATCCATGGCATCAATGCCGTAAGTCTCTCCACCGAGGCTGACGCGACCCACATCGCGCAGCCTGATCAGACCTCCTGCATCGGTGCTCTTGAGCACCAGATTTTCGAACTCCTGTTCAGTGGTCAGTCGACCTTGCAGTTGAACGGTGAAGGTGAATTCTTGCCCCTTGGGAGCTGGTGCGCCGCCCACCTTTCCGGCAGGGACCAGCCGGTTCTGGCTCTTGAGCTGATTGACAACATCCGTGGATGTGAGCCCGTAAGACGTGAGCTTGTCAGGATCCAACCAGAGACGAAACGCCACTTTGCGGTTGCCGAAATAGGTGACATCGCCAACACCAGGAACCCGCTTAATGTTGTCTGTGAGGCTCTTATCGAGATAACCGCTAATGGTCTCAACGCTGTATTCCGTTTGGGCTGGATCGGAATTGACGAAGTTGTAAACCAGAAGAATCGAGTTAGAGGCCTTGTTCACCGTGACGCCGGCCTTGCGCACCTCCTCGGGGAGCTGAGGTTCAGCCAGGGAGACACGGTTCTGAACGTTGACCTGATTGATATTGCCGTCGGTGCCGCTGTTGAAAGACACCGAAATCGCACTCACCCCTTCTGAGGAACTGGTGGAGGTAATGAAATCCATCTCCTCCACACCATTGATCTGCTGCTCGAGCACCGAGGTGACGCCCTGCTCCACCGACACAGCATCAGCACCCACATAGGTGGCCTGTACCTTCACTGTTGGCGGTGCAATATCCGGCAGGTTCTCAATCGGGAGGATCGGGATCGCGATCAAACCCACAATCACAATCAGCAGACTGCAAACCGTGCTGAGAACCGGCCGTGTGATGAAGGTATTGGAAGCAGACATGGCTCAGCGTCAGTTCCGAGCCGCGAAGCCAGCCGACGCGCTCACTGCTTTGACCTGCACCGGCATGCCGTGCTTGAGGTTGAGCAGATTAGTGGTGATCACCTTCTGATTGAGCCTTAATCCCTTCGTGATCGGGTAACGGTTGTTCTGCAATTCGCCGACAGTGACGGGTGTTTGCAGCGCAAAGAGGGTATTGGCAGGCAATTTGTTGTATTTGATGCCCTGACGGATGCGATTGAGATCGACCTTGCCTGGGTTGGCTTCAAGCTCCTCGAAACGACCGATGCGAAACACAAAGCTTTGGCCTGAGGTTTGGGTCACCGCCGCGAACGGCACGGACGGCAGATTGAGAGACTGCAACTGCACACGCGTGCGCAGGCGCTGGCCACTGCGTAACCGCCCATTCACATTCGCAAAAAGAGCTTTCACCAACAGGCCCTGGGTTTGAGGGTTGACCTGTGGATCAATCGAATCAACCTGACCGGTGGCCAGCAGCTTGGAGCTGCCGGGCGCAGTGAGAATCACGGGTTGACCAAGAGCAAGCCGGTCTCCGAAGACAGCTGGCACTTCAACGCGTGCTTCCAGAGCGTTGTTCTGCACCACGCTGGTGAAAGGTTGGTTCTGTTGCACCAGATCACCCACCTTCACCTGCACATCAGCCACCGTGCCGGCCGTCGGCGAACGCAGATTCCGGTAGCTGAGCGTGGCCTCCAACGACTTGACCTGCTCTGCCGCAGCGATGTAGCGCGTGCGGTAGGAGTCACGCTGACGCAGGCTGGATGCTCCCACCCTGGCCAGAAACTCTTCTCGCTCCCACTCGGTCTTTGCCGTTTCCGCTTTAGCCCTCTGCTCCGCTAGAGCAGCCCTCTGCTGAGCCTGATCAAGCACCACGAGCAATTGTCCGGGCTCGACCTGATCACCTTGGCTGATCTTCAGCTCCATCACCCGACCGGAAGCCTGAGCCGCCAGCTGGACCAACTCGAAGGCCTCCAAGGTGCTGACAGTATCGACATCATCGGTGAACTGCGCCTCCTGAACAGTCGCCTGCTGCACCGCAACCGGTGGGCGTCTTGGTGCCGACGAAGCACAGGCCGTCAGGGACATTGCCAGGGCCACGACACCAGCCACTCGGGCGCAACTGTTCACAAGCACTCACCTCACGGAGCAGATTATGGGTGGATTTGCGAAGGCCGTGGCTGCGCAAAGGGTCAAAATTGGCGAATGGAAATTGAGCCATGACGGCTGACCTGTTCTCCCATCACGGCGATCAGCTACGCCAACGCCAGGCTCCCCTGGCAGATCGAATGCGGCCCCGCACGCTGGAGGAATTCGTGGGTCAGGGAGCGATCCTGGCGGAGGGACGGCTGCTGCGCCGCGCCATTGCCGCTGATCGTGTCGGGAACCTGCTATTGCATGGCCCGCCCGGGGTAGGGAAGACCACCTTGGCCCGGATCATCGCCAACCACACCCGAGCCCATTTCAGCAGCCTCAATGCGGTGCTCGCTGGGGTCAAGGAGCTGCGCAGCGAAGTGGATGCTGCGCGACTGCGCCTCGAGCGCCATGGCCTTCGCACCATCCTGTTCATCGATGAAGTCCACCGCTTCAACAGCGCGCAGCAAGATGCCCTACTCCCCTGGGTCGAAAACGGCACACTCACCCTGATCGGGGCGACCACAGAAAACCCTTATTTCGAAGTGAACAAGGCATTAGTGAGCCGCTCACGCCTGTTCAGACTCCAAACGCTCGAGGTCGACGACCTCCGTGATCTACTGCAACGCGCCATCGACGATCGGGAGCGCGGCTATGGCGAGCGCCAGGTCACGATCAGCCCCGAGGCGATCGACCATCTCGTCGATGTCGCCAATGGTGATGCCCGCAGCCTGCTCAACGCCCTTGAGCTGGCAGTCGAAAGCACCCCCCAAGATTCCAACGATGCGATTCAGATCGATCTCACCATTGCCGAAGAGTCGATCCAACAGCGGGCTGTTCTGTACGACAAACAGGGCGATGCCCACTTCGACACCATTAGCGCCTTCATCAAATCACTGAGGGGCTCCGACCCTGATGCCGCTCTGTTCTGGCTTGCCCGCATGGTGGAAGCCGGAGAAAATCCGCGATTCATTTTCCGGCGCATGCTGATTTCCGCCGGCGAAGACATCGGCCTGGCCGACCCCCAAGCCGTGGTGGTGGTGGAAGCGTGTGCCGCTGCCTTCGAACGCATCGGCTTGCCCGAGGGTCTCTATCCGCTGGCGCAGGCTGCTCTGTACTTAGCCAACACGGAGAAGAGCAACAGCACCATCGGCATCTTCGAAGCGATCAAGCACGTACGCGCCAGTTCCCGCCAGGACGTTCCCAGCCATCTCCGCGATGCCCATCGCGATGGTGATGCCTTCGGCGATGGCAAAGGATACCGCTACCCCCATGCTTTTCGGGAGCACTGGGTCGCCCAGCAATACCTGCCAACAGCCCTGCAGGGAGAGGTGTTCTGGACGCCAAGCAACCAAGGCTGGGAAGGCGAGCGACGGCAACGCATGCTGGAACGCCGCGCGGCCCAGCTGGCATCGGCAGCCGAAGCAGTGGATGAGCATCCTCTGCTGGTGAGCAGCGGCCCAGAAGTCCCTGACATGGAACGCTGGCTTCAGCGTCAGCTCAGTCAGGACGGCGCACGTTTGCAACGCCTCAGGGAGAAGCTCTGGCAAGGAGTGCAATGGAAACGGACAGACCGGGTTCTGATGCTGGGGGGCTCGTCATTGTTGTGGAGCCTGGATCCTCTTGGCGCTGTTGCGGATGGGGGCCTCACCATCCACTGCCAATCTGCTCTGGAGCAGGACCGTCTCGAAGCCCAGTTGCAACTGTTGGATCCTCTGCACCGCCCCGCAGTGATCGTGGGAAAGCAGGCCCTGGCGAAGCTACCCATCGAGCATCAATTCGAAGTTGTGGGCGGACGCCTCAACCGCCATGAACTAAGGCATGGCAGCAGCGCTGACCTGCTTCAACACTGCAACGACCGCTGCAGAGGCGACGCGCAGCTGCGCCTGCTGCTCACCGATGCCGGACTGGGCCCCGCAGCAGCTCTGCTTGAGCTCTGCGAACAGGCGCAACAGCTCAATGACAAGGAGCGAAAGGCCCTCACTCCATTACTGAAACGAGAGGAGGCCTGGCTGAATAGCCAAGCAGAACAAGAGGAGTTTCTAGACCAACTGCGCGCCCAAGGTTGGCAACTGGACAGCGAATGCTGGGACGAATCCGTCTATCTACCTGTGGACGCCTCCTTTCAGGAGCGGTGGCTGGGAGAAGAGCGACCCTACCGGCAGGTGCTTGCCTCTGGGACGCAGCAGCGAACCGAAATAGCGCTGCTCAACCGCCTGCTGAAGCATGTGCAGGGAAAGCAACTGCCGCAACGACTCCTGCATCGACGCATCATTGGCCGCAAGCCATCAACGTCACCATGAAAAAAGCCCCGGCATGCCGGGGCTGAAGGAACACCCAGTTGGGCGTGAGTGATCACCAGAGGCCGCGAACGGGCGCCTGACGAACAGGAGCAGCAGGCAGGATCTGGTTGGCCTGCACGCAAGCGGGCAGGAACACGTACCACGACAGCAGGGAGGTGTCGCGAGGAGCGTCGAGACCAGGCTTGCAAACGTTCTGAGCACCATCGGAAGCACCGTTGTCCGCCAGGGCGAAGTCAACAGGCAGGTTGCCCATGATGCCGGCTGAAGACAGCTGGCCATCGACGGAGTCGGCGATGATGGCGGAACGAAGAGCGACCACAGCAGTCTTCTTCTTCATCCAGTAGGGGAAGTAGCTGCGGGTCTGATCATCGAGGAACTTTTCCCCATCATCTGAATACAGGAAACGGGACACCCCGATCAGATCAACGTTGTAGTTCTTGGTCATGCCTTCGCGGATTTCATCAGCGGTCCAACCGGAACCGTTGATGCCTGCTTCCAGGGCACGATCGGTGATTTCACCGTTATTGAAGAACGTTTTGAAAGCACTGGATTTGGTGGTCCAGACAGCCCCACCGGTTTCCCAGCGCACAGGGCGTTTTGTACCGGCTTCAGCGGCGACAGCCAGGGTTGAAAGAGAGGCGCCAGCTAGAAGACCGGCTGCAAGACGAGTGAACACGGACGGCGAATTGAAGACGTCAATCCTTTTTTAGTCAGAGCGGATAAAACTGCCAACACATTGGTCAGAGAGGTCACTGCTGCAATGGCAATTTCGAGCCGATAGGGATCATTCGAACGCCAACACAAGGCATCAAAATGAGCGCTGCCAATGAGCGTCAGCAAAAGAAAGCAATTACATCAGTTGCTTAAGCCGTGATCAGGGCTGGGGCATCTCGATCTCAACCCAACCTGCCGGACAACCCTGCACAAGACTGAGCCGTAAGTCTTTCTTAGGTAGCGGTCCACGACACTGCCATCGCACCACCCTCGGTCCCTTCTGACGCACCGCCGCTGCATACGCCTCGCCTCCACGTCGAGGGGTGAGCCAAAGCTCCGTTCCTGTCGGAGAGGAGATCACCCGTGCTCGCAAATGGCTGCCGCTATCGAGGCCAAGGTCGATCAGGGAAGAGGCGAAATGCCCCCAGTAGTGCCGAGTCATCTGGCCGCGGATGAACTGACCAAGCAAGGCTTCTGCTTCACGCCGCTGATGCAAGGTGATTTCACGCTCTTGCAGTGCCGCATCCACGGCCGCTAGATCAGGACGCCCAGACGATGCCAGACGTTGATTCTCAGAGAGCTGCAGCGGCTGACGCATCCCCACCAGGCCGAGACCAAACAGTGCAGCCGCTGCCAACAGAGAAGGGATCGAACGCGCGCTGATCCACACCACAACAACCCCGTTTCTGAGCGGTCAATCACGCTAGGCAGAGCATTGCTGTGTGCATGGGATTGGCACCATTGCCCACATCCCCCTGGCCTGCCACCATCGCCAGGCACCAAGGTCCCTGCCGCCAGCGACTGGCTGAGAGCACTGCGCCATCTCCCCGATGGATCACAACACTTCGGTCGCGACTCCAGCACCACTGGGTGAGATCGCGTCCCAAACTGCCCCGTTGCCATTTGATCGCCGACTCTTTCAGCACCCAGTGCGCCAACACCGCCTGGCGTAAAGCTTCTGGCACCAGCCCGCTCAGGTGTTCTTGCTCCTCGGCACAAAAAAAGCGCTTGAGGATGGATTCGGCGGGAATGACACGGTCGCATCGCTCCAGATCCACCCCAACCCGCCACGGCGCCCAAGCCAGGAGCAGTGCATCCGGACAATGACTGAGACTGACAAACCCCCATCCCTCCGCCAGCTTGGGCGGCTGTCCAGGAGGAGCGTCCAGGGGCAAAACTTCCGGCGGCAGATCTAGCAAGTCCGCAAGCAGACTTCGCATCCAACGGCGTGACCACACGTACTGTTGCCGCCGTTTTGACGGCAAACCATCTGCCCAGGCCTGCTCCTGCGCGGAGAGGTTCGTTGTCGGAGCGGTTCGCGAGAACGGAACCAACCAAAGGGCGGGTACGCTGCGCTGCGGCCTTTTTGCACTGCGCCATGCCACTTCAGATCGGAGATCCAGCACCGGATTTCACTCTCCCGGACCAGAACGATGCATCGGTGCAGCTTTCATCCCTGAAAGGGAAGCGAGTTGTGATCTACTTCTATCCCAAGGACGCCACCCCTGGCTGCACCAAGGAAGCCTGCAATTTCCGAGACCGTTGGGACGCCTTTAAGCAGCACGACATCACCGTTCTGGGCATCAGCAAAGACAACGCAGCCTCACACCAGCGCTTCATCACCAAACAGGAGCTGCCCTTCACCCTGCTGACCGATGTGGAGCCATGCGCTGTGGCCACCAGTTTTGAGAGCTACGGGCTCAAGAAATTCATGGGCAAAGAGTTCATGGGCATGATGCGCCATACCTTCGTTGTCGATGCTGAGGGAAAGCTCGAATTGATCTACCGCAAGGTCAAGGCCGAGAGCATGGCTGATCAGATCCTGGAGGACCTGGGCCTCAGCTGACCAAAGTCACCATCCCCTCCATCACCAGATCAGGGGCATGGATCACTTCAGCCCCCTGCTGACGCAGCGAATCGATCAGCAGGGGAGCATCGCCTCCGCACAACCACAACGGCCAAGAACAGCTGCGCTGTGCTTCAAGAAGCAGACCCAGGAGCGATTGGATGGCACCTTTCTGCATCGCCGCAAGCGTGGCGTGGGGGAAAAGCTCTGAGGGCAACTGATGCAGCGCTTCCGGTTGCGGCAGGTCACGGGTCCCAGCAGCCATCGCCCTCAGCTGCAGACCGAAACCAGCCGCCAGTTGCCCTCCTGCGAACTCCCCCTCCGAGGTGACCCGGGTGAGGCTGAGCACGGTGCCGGCATCCGCCACCAATACCCCCCCTGGCGGTGACAACGGCACCGCTCTAGTCGTGGCGGCCCAGGCCGCCAACGCACGATCCACCCCGAGCCAAGGGGGCATGCCCTTCAGAGGAAGATGTTCCAAACCAAGCCGCGTGGTCTGAGACAGGACTGGATGAACGGGCACCGGACCAACTGCTGCCCAACGCGCCAGCACAAGTCCGTCCAATCGCAAAGGATCCGGATTGGTGTGCGCAAACACCCAACCCTCCGCAGTGCGCGTTGCCCAGTGCCACCGACTGTTCCCGATCAGCAAACATGTGCAGCCATTGGGCATGCCTAGATGCCGTCACCCATCACGCCCGGGAGGTGGATTCCACATTCCTGCTTGAGCCCACCGAAACGGGTCTGACGTCCGGATTGCTCAGCCCCCTCAGGCGCACTGGAATGCCAATCACCCACCGTCGAATATCCCTGTTCGAACAAGGGATGCTGGGGAAGATCATGCTCCTGCATGTAATAAAACACATCCCGAGGAGTCCAACTCAGAAGAGGCCTCAACGACAATCTGCCCCGCATCGGCTCCAGCCAGCCCATCGTCTTGCGGTGGTCCGTCTGACCACGCCGCACACCACTAGCCCAGCAGGTCACATCCAATGCGGCCATGGCTGCCTCGAGGGGCTCCACCTTGCGGAGTTGGTGATAGAGCTCGAGATCTTCCACCTCTCCGGTCTCCCACAGGCGACCGTGAAGGGCCTCCATCCGAGCCGGTGAGAGCGTGCTCTGGGCTACATGCAATTTAAGGTTGAAGCGCTCACTGAGCTGATCGGCGTAGCGGTAGGTCTCCGCCGGCAGGTAGCCGGTATCCACCCAGATCACAGGCACGTCTTGTGAATCCTTGAGAGTGCTGAGCATGTGGAGCAGCACCGACGACTGGATCCCAAAACTGGTCGTGAGAGCGAATCCAGCCCCAAACCGCTTCCGGGCCCACCCCAGTCGCTCTGAAGGCGTCATTGTCTCCAAAGCGACCGCCTCTGCAGCTGAACTGGCGGCCGCTAATGATGCGGACCCGGCGGCGGCGGTGTTCGTTGGGCCATCAGTCATCACTCCATCCTCCAATGTCGGCGGCCGTGATGGCATGCCTATGGTCAATTCCACTGCCGAGCTGCTCCCATGTCCGCCCCATCCAACGGCCGTGAGGCGGCGCCGTTCCAGCCTGTTGTGATCGTGGGCGGAGGATTTGCCGGCCTCACCCTTGCCCTCAGGCTCAGCCGTCAGCACCTCAGGCCACCGATCGTGCTTGTGGAACCCAGGGAGCAGTTCGCCTTTCTTCCACTGCTCTACGAACTTCTCAGCGGTGAGCTGCAGCCCTGGGAGGTTGCACCTCGCTACGACACCCTGCTCAACAGTTCCGGAATCTCTCTGATCAAGGATCGGGTCAACAGCATCAACTGGCAGTCGAAAACAGTGATAACAGCATCCGGGCAGAACCTCCCCTATGGCCAACTGGTTCTGGCGACAGGCTCAAAACCAAATGATTTCGGCATTCCTGGAGTGCGTGAGCATGCCCTGCACTTCCATTCCCTGGCCGATGTCACGAGCCTGCGTCAACGGCTGCGCACCGTGCAACGGTTGAGCGGCAACAAGATCAACGGGACGTTACCGGCCCTGATCATTGTGGGAGCAGGAGCGACAGGCGTGGAGCTGGCCTGCAAACTCGCCGACCTGGTGGAAGGACGGGTGGCACTCCACCTCATCGAGCAAGGAGATCAGATCCTGCCCCTAGCCCGCGCCTTCAACCGAGAGCAAGCGGAAGCCAGCATCAGCCGCAAGGGCATCCAGTGCCACCTCAACGCCAGGGTGGAGACCATGACCGCCGACAGCGTGACCTTCACAGGCCAAGGTCGAACCACCACCCTGGCCCACCACGGCCTGATCTGGACCGCTGGCACCAGGTCAAGCCGACCCACACTCACCCCAGAACTCTCAGAGACAACCGACAGGCTCGCCGTCGATGCCAGTCTTCGCAGCCTGTCGATCCCCGATTGCCTGGTGATCGGGGATCTGGCCATGCATTCCCAGGCCGATGCCAAAACCAGCAGCTGGCCGAGCACCGCTCAGGTTGCGATGCAACAAGGTGAGGCAGCCGCAGCCACCGTGATGGCCATGCGTCAAGACCAGGCTCCGAAGCCCTTCCATTTCAACGACCTTGGCGAGATGCTCAGCCTGGGCAAGGGCAACGCCACCGTGACAGGCATGGGCCTGACCATGGCCGGCCCTCTCGCATTCAACCTGCGCCGGCTGACCTATCTAGCCAGGCTCCCGAAAGCATCCCTGGGGCTGCGTTCGGCCGGAGCGTGGTTGCTGAGCCGTTGAAACAAACTCACCTGGCGGGACGAACCAAAGGCCTGCGTCCCTCCCAACTGCGCCAAGCCGAACGACTCGGGCATCGCCGGCATCCCCAAGGGACTGGGGCTGATCCCCTCACCCTGGAACGCCTCGCAGAGTTAGTGCTGGATCTGGAGCAACCCCTGCATTTGCTGATTGACAGCCGGGGGCTCTGCCGTCTGCTCTGGGTGGGGCCACTGAGCGAATCGGGCCAGCTGCTCTCCCATGTGCCAGGCAGCTCTCGACGACGCTCCGGAGATCAACGCCATTGGCGACTGATCAGCTGCTTGAAGGTCAATAGCAAGGCACCACTCAGCCCCGACTCCCGCGAGGCCGTCGTCGCTCTTGATCTGCGACCGGACAGTTGGTTGCGTTACCCCTGTCAGGCGAAGGCGGGGGGGAACTGGACAGCAGCAGCCTGGCGCCCTGACCCAACGGCACCCCTGGGATGGTCTGCCGTTGGCGGCGATCAGCTGCACCAACTCTGCAGTGAAGAACTTCCAGGAATCCAAAGCACTGATCCAGCGGCGTTGCCGGTTCCGGCCGCCACCGACGAGGAGCGTGTGTTGCTGCTCACCCTCAGCGGCTCCGATCCCCATCGCAACGAACGGGACCTGGCGGAGCTGGAGGGGTTGGTGCGCAGCGCCGGAGCACACCCCGTGATGATGTGCCAACAAAAGCAATCAGCAGCCAACCCACAAACCCTCTGGGGCACTGGGAAACTGCAGGAGGCAGCCCTGGAGGCAAGACGGCATAACGCCTCCTTGGTGATCACCGACAGAGAACTCTCCCCTGTGCAGGCCAGAAATCTTGAACGCTGGCTCGACTGCCCGGTGATGGATCGAAGCGAGCTGATCCTCGACATTTTCGCCCAACGCGCTGCCAGTGCAGCCGGACGGATCCAGGTGGAACTGGCCCAACTGCGCTATCGCCTGCCCCGTCTACTGGGGCGGGGACGCAGTCTGTCCCGACAAGGGGGCGGCATCGGCACCCGAGGACCAGGGGAAACCCAGCTCGAGAAGGATCGCCGTGCAATCAGCCGCCGCATTGAAGCGCTTCGACGCTCGACGCGACAACTACAAGAACATCGCGCTCGCCTGCGCGACCGCCGTGAAGGCCTGCCGAGGCTGGCCTTGGTGGGCTATACAAACGCCGGCAAATCGTCTCTGCTCAATGCCCTCTGCTCACGCCATGAGCACAAAAAGGTGTTGGCGGAGAACAAATTGTTCGCCACCCTCGATCCCACCACACGCCGCCTCACCCTGCCCCAACCTGCTGCTGCTGCACGTGAGCTGCTGATCACTGACACCGTGGGCTTCATTCGTGATCTGCCCGACGCCTTGGTGGAAGCCTTTCGCGCAACCCTGGAAGAAGCACTGGATGCCGACCTGCTGCTGGTGGTGGTCGACCTGGCAGATCCGGACTGGGAGGCCCAGTTGAAAGCAGTGCAAGGACTTCTGGATCAACTGGGATGCGACAAGCCCCGACAGGTCGTGGCAAACCAGATCGACCGATGTCATGCGGAGGCGATCACCTCAATGATCGGCCTGGAGCCGCAGGTGATTTTCATCTCCGCAACCGACGGCACGGGTCTGAAGGGCCTCAAGCAACGCCTCGAGCGAACCTTCTGGAATGATCCAGCTCCCGAGGAACACAGAGAAGACAGCGAGGAAGGCAGAGAAGTCGTGACTGAACTTCCCACAGAAACGAGCACAGATACGGTGGCCTTGCAGACGCCAAATGAGCACGCCCCTCCATGGCCGAATTGAGTGCGGCGCTCCAGCACCCCGAGGCCCTGATCACCCTGGCCGTCCTCGGGCTAGCGGTGGTGCTGTTCATCACCGGTGCTCTCGCCCCCGAACTGACCGGTCTGCTCAGCGTGGCCCTTCTGGTGAGCACCAATGTGCTCACCCCCGAGCAGGGACTCGCCGGGTTCGGGAGCCCCGCCCTGATCACCCTGATGGGACTGTTCGCCGTCTCCGCAGCACTATTTCGCAGTGGAGCACTCGATCGCCTCCGGGAACTGATCGCCTCCGAGAGCATCCGCACGCCCCGAAGGATGGTGGCGCTACTCACACTGGTGGTCGGGCCGATTTCGGGTGTGGTGCCTAACACGCCAATTGTGGCCAGCCTGTTACCGGTTCTGGAAACCTGGTGTCAGAGGCGCCGCATCGCTCCATCCCGGGTGTTGCTGCCCCTGTCGTTCGCCACCCTCTTGGGCGGCACCCTCACCCTGCTGGGGAGCTCAGTGAACCTGCTGGCCAGCGACATCAGCCAGCAGCTTGGTTACGGCGCTCTCGACCTCTTCAGCTTCACCGCCATCGGAATCCCGGTCTGGCTGGTCGGCTCGGCCTACATGCTGCTGGCGCCAGGTGTGCTCCTTCCCAACCGCAGTGCCTCCGGGGATCAGCTTGGGACGAATCCTTCCCAGACCGGCTATTTCACCGAGGTCACCATCCCGGGCGATTCCATGCTGGTGGGGCAGACCCTGCGCCACAGCCGCCTGCAACGGCGCTTCGACGTCGATGTACTCGAACTGCAACGGGGTAGTGAACGGATCCTGCCGCCTCTCGCCGACCGACAGATTGAAGCCTTCGACAGGCTGCTACTCCGTGTCACCCGTGCCGACCTGCTTCGTCTCCAGCAGGAGCACACCGTGCAGCTGGCCGACGCCGACAGGCCACCCACAAACCAGACTCCTCTAGGACCCGTCGATGCCCCGTTGTTTGGAAGCGATGCAGGGGGACAAAAAACCGTCGAGATTCTCTTGCCTGCCGGATCCACCTTGGCTGGAGCCAGTCTGCGCGAACTTCGCTTCCGGCAACGCCACAACGCCACCGTGCTGGCTCTTCGCCGCGGCCAACAGACCGTGCAGGAGCGCCTAGGGCAAGCAGTGCTGCGTGAGGGTGATGTCTTGCTGCTCCAGGCTCCACTGGATGCGATCCGCGGGCTGCAGGCCAGCAACGACCTGTTGGTGCTGGACCAACTGGAAAACGACCTACCCACCGTCCGGCGTAAACCGCTGGCCATCGCCATCACCCTGCTGATGTTGCTGGTCCCTTCGCTCACCAAAATCCCTCTGGTGGCATCGGTGTTGTTCGCCGTGGTGCTGCTCGTGCTGGTGGGCTGCCTCCGACCTGGTGAAGTGCAACGGTCGATACGCCTCGATGTGATTCTGCTGCTCGGATCACTCTCCAGCTTCAGCATTGCGATGCAGACCAGTGGGCTGGCCGATGGACTCGCCTCCGACATGGAGCGGCTGCTGCTTCACTGGCCGACCTATTGGGCACTGCTACTGATTTTTCTGGCCACCAATTTGATCACCAGCGTGATGAGCAATGCCGCATCCGTTGCGCTGCTCATTCCGGTGGCCACCCAGCTATCGGTACCGCTGGGCATTCCGGCCCAGGCCTTGCTGCTTGTGGTGCTATTCGGCGCCAGTCAGTCCTTTCTGACACCAATGGGCTATCAAACAAACCTGATGGTGTTTGGACCAGGCCGCTATCACTTTCTCGACGTTCCTCGCTATGGCGCCGGCCTCACTCTGCTGATGACGTTGTTGGTTCCCGCTCTCATCCTTTGGCACTACGGCGCCGCCTGATCGATGCCGATTCCCGCCGCCCTGCATCGCACCCAAGCCTGGTACCGCCGGCTCACAGTGCCCCAGTTCACGGTGGTGACGGGCCTGCTTGTCGTCGCCATCGGCACGATGATGCTGGCCACTCCCCTCTGTTCCGGTCCAGGCGTCGGGCTGTGGGAAGCCTTCTTCACTGCCACCTCGGCGGTGACGGTGACGGGGCTGAGTGTGATCGACGTGGGGCAGGATCTCACCGGCTTTGGGCAGGGTGTATTGGCCCTAATGATTCTGGTTGGTGGTCTCGGTCTGATGGCCATCACTACCTTTCTGCAGGGATTTGTGGTGCGTGGAACAGCACTGCGCCGGCGGCTCGACCGCGGTCAGACCCTGGATGAATTTGGCGTCGGCGGGGTGGGGAACACCTTTCGCGGCATCGCCCTGACAGCAGCCGTCCTGATCGTGCTGGGAGCACTGGTGCTGTACTTCTACGGTTTTACCGATCTACCCCGCGGAAGTGGGCGGCTCTGGGCTGCGCTGTTCCACAGCATCTCGGCCTACAACAACGCCGGCTTCGGGCTATGGAGCGACAGCCTTGAGCACTACCGCACCAACAAAGTGGTGAACGCCGTGGTGCTGCTGCTGATCGTGCTCGGTGGATTGGGCTGGAGGGTCACCAATGACCTCTGGACCAATCGCCGACGCTTACAACGTCGCAACCTCAGCCTGCACACCCGCCTTGTCCTCCGCGCCACGATCATCCTGATCGCGATCGGCACATTCGGGCTGCTGGTGACTGAAAGCCTGACCCAGGGGCAACTGCTGACGAAGCTTGCCTGGCCGGAAAGGCTGATGAGTGCCTTGTTCGAATCGGTCAGCTCCCGAACCGCAGGCTTCACCACGGTGCATCTTTCCCTTAACAGCGTGTCCGATTCAGGGCTGTTGCTGCTGATGACCTTGATGTTCATCGGCGCCAGCCCAGGCGGCACAGGTGGCGGTGTCAAAACCACCACCGTGGTAGCCCTGATGGCCGCCACCCGATCCACCTTGCGTGGCCGTGAGGAAGTGGTGATCCGCAACCGACAGATCTCCGACAAGGTGGTGCTTCGAGCCGTGAGCATCACCGTGGCCTCGCTGTTGTTCGTGCTCGCCATGGCGCTGCTACTCGCGCTCAATAGCAACCTCAAGGGAGATGAACCCTTCACCTTCCTCGAATTGCTGTTCACTTGTATTTCCGCCTTCGCCACCGTCGGTCTGGATCTGGGGGTCACCGAAAACCTCAGCCGCTTTGGACAGCTTGTTCTGGTCGTAGGGATGTTCGTCGGAAGGCTGGGGATTCTGCTGTTGCTCAGCGCCATCTGGGAGACTCTCAACCGCGACAGGCTCAATCGTCAGAATCGGATTGGTTTCCCACGCGAAGATGTGTATGTCTGAGCAGGAGCGAAGGCCATGAGGGAGTGGTGGCATTGGTCTCCCACCCAGGACGATCGACTGGAGAGCTTCGGGATTGTGGGAGTGGGCCGTTTTGGCACTGCGGTCTGCCAGCAACTGCTCCAAAACGGGGCTGAGGTGTTGGCGGTTGATCGTTCTGCGCGAGCCATCGAAGAACTGAGGCAGCAACTTCCCTCCGTGGAAGCTCGGGTCGTCGACTGCACCGATGAGGAATCACTAAGGGAAGCCGGCATCCTGGCCATGAACACCGTGGTGATTGCGATCAGCGAACCCATCGAAGCCAGCATTACGGCCACGCTGATCGCCAAAGACAGCGAAGGCACCAGGGTGCGGCGGGTGATCGCCAGGGCGACCAGTGATCTTCACGAGAAGATGCTCAAACGCGTCGGTGCTGACCGTGTTGTCTTCCCGTCACGCATGCAGGGAGAGCGTCTTGGCCTGGAACTGGTACGACCCAACCTGATGGAACGGTTGGAATTGGATGAACGTCACTGCATCGAAGAGATCAAGGTGCCCAACCGATTTGTTGGGCGTTCCCTACGCGATCTCAATCTGCGCAAGAACTACCGGGTGAACGTGCTCGCTGCAGGGCCTGCCAAGGAGCTAACGGTGAACCCACCGGCCTCGCACATGCTGGTGGAAGACAATGTGTTGGTGGTGATGGGCCTGATCGACGATCTGCAGGATCTGCCCAAGGACTAAGCAACATGCACGTTGTGGGCCTGATGAGCGGCACAAGCGCCGATGGGGTGGATGCAGTGCTGGCCTCGTTCAACGGTTCCCCCCAGCACCCCCGCTGGTCGCTCATCCGACAAGCCTCGCTTGCCTATCCAGCGCTGCTCCAGGAACAAATCCTCGCTGTAGGCCAGGGGGTGCCGCACACGGCCTCCGATCTACTCGACCTGGCGGAAGCCATCACCGAGCATCAGGCGGCTGCCGCCCAGGCCTGTGATCCTGAAGGCCGAGCCGCGCTGGTGGGCTGCCATGGCCAGACGGTTTGGCATCGCCCCCCTGGCTCAACAACAAACCGCGCCGGCCGCAGGGGGGCGAGTTGGCAGATGCTGCAGGCACCTCTGCTCGCCCAAATCCTGAAGCGACCTGTGGTGCATGACTTCCGCGCCGCCGACCTCGCCCTGGGTGGACAGGGGGCACCTTTGGTCCCGATGGCAGATGCCGCACTGCTTGGAGCGGCGACGGGCTGGCGGGCATTACTCAACCTCGGAGGCATTGCCAATCTCACCCTGATCCCTCCGGCCCAAGGCCCGGATCGCAAAGCCGATGTTCTCGGATGGGACTGCGGACCGGCCAACACGCTGATTGATCTGGCGGTGGAGCACTTCAGCGGCGGCAGAGACCGCGTGGACAAAGACGGTCAGCGAGCCAGTCGAGGACACGTGGATGAAGCTGCTTTACATCGCTGGCTTGAAGAGCCCTACCTACATCAGGCCCCACCGAAATCCACGGGCCGTGAACTCTTCGGCCGCCAGGATCTCCAGCGCCGACTCACAGACCTAAACCACCAGAACGCTGACGACTGCATCGCCACCCTCACCGCCTTCTCGGCAGCGGTGGTCGCCCAAGACATCAATCAGATGGTGGCGCGAGGCTTACCGCGACCCCAGGAGTTGGTCGCCGCCGGGGGAGGCTGTCGTAATCTCGTCCTGATGCACGAACTGGAACAACGTTGTCGTGGCACGCGCGTCCGCTGCAGCAACGAACTGGATCTACCGGCGGACAGCCGTGAAGCCCTTGTGTTTGCGCTCTTGGCCTGGTGGAACCACCAGCAGCACCCGGGCAATGCGCCTGCAGTAACAGGTGCCCGAGGACGCAGCGTGCTTGGCGTGATTGCGAATCCTCCTGGCTTCTGAATCCGGAGAACACGAACGCATCAGTCGGCCCCATTGGCTAGGCCGGTTCAGCCAGGCCGGATCAGCTGGGCTTGTAAAGGCGCAACCGACGCGGAGCCCCGCGCAAGCGACGGGGGGGCTGAGCCTCTAATTCGGAACGGATCTGTTCAGCATTACGAGGCGCGACCGAGGCCTGGGCACGAGCTGGCGGTGTCGAGACCTCGCCCTGCTCCAAGCGCTGGAGGCCCTGCTGAATCAGCACCTTGGCCATGTTGCTCACCGTGCGCGATTCCTGGTCGGCCAAGGCCGACAGGCGCACACACAGCTCCTCAGGCAGCACGACCTGGATTCGAGGGGACTTCGTCTTCCCACTCGATGAGGTTTGGCGAGTGGCCATGCCCCAGAAAACATCACAGCTACTAAAAAGTGTACTGAGATGCGCAAGGGTAGTATCCAGCACTATGCTGTGGTCATTCTTCAGCACACCGCTCACCCCTCCGGAGAGCCCATGCCCCGATCAGCCAGCCAGGCGTCCAGCGCCGGGGAAACAAGCCAAACCCCAGCTGTCCAAAAGCCAAAAGCCAGTGGCATTCAGGTACCTGAACTACCAAGCAGGCCTCCCCGTCGTCGTGCAACCCGCGCCATCACAACGGGGGCAGACAGTGCCAAGCCAGCACGGTCAAAAGCGAAAGCTGCCGGCCAAAACAGCAGCCAAAACAGCAATGCCAGGCGGCCACGCCGCAGCCAAGAACACAGCGACGTGTTGGTGTCAGCCGTGATCAGCACCTATCTGCTCACGCACCTCCACCATGTGTTGCAACGGGCCGAGTACAGCGCTGTCCAGGAGGGGCGTCGTTCACAGGCCGCGAACTATGCCCAGTTGCGAAAGGTTCTGTGCATGGACGCCCGCAGCATGGAAGACGCATCAGCCACTGGCCTACGCGATGCCGATCTCGACCTTGCAGCCTGAGCAGAACGCAACAGCCACAGCCCAAAACCATCCAGGAGGAATAGCGTTAAGTCGAGCTAATTCCGCCCCCATGAGCAACGCCGCTGAGCTCTATCGCCGGATCGAGAGCGACCATGCGCTCACCAACGGGCTCTTCCGCCAAGCCTTACAGAACCCCTCAGGCGCCATCACGGCGATCTGCGAACTTGGCGAGTCCATGGGGCTTCCCGTCAGCCCGGAAGACGTGAAGGCTCACATCAATAGCCTGGATGATGACTCCACCAAGCAATGGCTGATCAAGGCCCGAGGAGGCCTCTGAGACGCAACCCAAGGCTTGAGGATCAAGGAAGACCGCCCTGATCCTTGTCAGGCATTGTTCGTTCCTGGTTTGCCGTTGGATCCGACAGCTGTTTGTTGCGGCGGTAGCCACCACCGTCGGCCCAGCTGAAGAACAACCAATAACTAACGATCGCCAGGCCGGCAGCCACCACCAGTGCGGTGATCTGTTCGAGTCGGCGCATGGCCCAAGGGATCCCTTCTCAGCTTCCCAGTCTGCATCGCACCCCCCGCACGGGATGATGAGAACCGCCTGCCCCCTTCCTTGTGCTGAGACTGGAGCGCGTCAGCAAGATCTATCCCACTGGGGAGGTGCTGCGTGATGTGACCTGGGAGGTCAAGGCCGGCGACCGGATTGGCCTTGTTGGCGTCAACGGTGCGGGGAAATCCACACAGCTGCGATTGATCGCTGGGCTGGAAGAACCCTCATCCGGACAAGTCGTCCGCCAAGGGGAGCCCCGGATCGCCTACCTCCAACAGGAATTCGATGTGGACCCCAAGCGCACAGTGCGCGAGGAACTGTTCCAGGCTTTCGGCGAGGCAGCAGCCGTCCTTAATCGCCAGCGCGAGGTCGAAACAGCGATGGGATCGGAGCAGGTCCAGAATGATCCTGGGCAACTTGACCAGCTGATCCACGAGCTCGGCCGGCTGCAGGCCCGCTTCGAAGGCCTGCACGGCTATGAGCTGGAGGCCCGTATCGACAAACTTCTACCCACGATTGGCTTCACCCCGGAGGGTGCCGAACGCACGGTGGCCGACTACTCAGGCGGCTGGCAAATGCGAATCGCCCTGGGCAAAATCCTTCTTCAGGACCCAGACCTGCTGCTGCTCGACGAACCCACCAACCACCTGGATGTGGAAACGATCCAATGGCTGGAGGGTTACCTCATCGAACAGACGGCGGCCCTCGTGGTCATCAGCCACGACCGCACTTTCCTGGACCGGATCTGCAATCAAATCGTGAGCACAGAGCGAGGGATCTCGCGTTCCTACCTCGGCAATTACACCGCCCACCTCGAACAGAAAGCCCAGGCACTGGAAGCAACGCAGGCCGCCTACGAGAGACAACAGAAAGAGCTCGCCACCCAGCAGGCCTATATCGACCGCTTCAGAGCTAGCGCGACCCGCAGCACCCAGGCCAAAAGTCGTGAAAAGCAGCTGGAGAAGGTTGCACTCGTGGATGCACCAATCGAAAGCATCAGCGGCCCCAGCTTTCAATTTCCCGCTGCGCCTCGCTCCGGCCGAGAGGTTGCTCGCATTGACAATCTCACCCATTCCTACGGAGATCACATTCTTTTTTTGGGGGCAGAACTGGAGATAGAGCGCGGTGACCGCATCGCCTTCGTGGGCCCCAACGGTGCCGGCAAATCCACGCTGCTACGCCTAGTGATGGGACTAGAGACACCCGATGAAGGCAGTGCCAAGCTCGGCGAGCACAACATCATTGCCAGTTACTTCGAGCAGAACCAGGCCGAAGCCTTGGACCTCAGCAAAACGGTGATTGACACCTTGTTCGAAGCCGTGCCCGACTGGACTCAGACCCAGGTGCGCTCACTGCTGGGCAGCTTCTGCTTCAGCAACGACAGCGTGTTCAAGGAGGTAGGGAAACTGAGCGGGGGAGAAAAAGCACGCCTAGCCCTGGCATTGATGCTGCTCAGCCCCTGCAACCTGCTGGTGCTTGACGAACCCACCAACCACCTCGACATTCCAGCCAAGCAGATGCTGGAGACGGCTCTTTGCGACTACGAAGGGGCAGCGCTTCTCGTCTCGCACGACCGCTATTTCATCTCCCGTGTCGCCAATCGGATTGTTGAACTGCGCGATGGCGAGCTCATCCTCTATCGCGGCGATTACGACTACTACCTCGAGAAGAAAGACGAGGAAGCTGAGCAGGCAAAGCAAGCCCAAGCTGCTGCTGATCGGGAAGCCAAACGCAAAGCCAATCAGCAGAAACAGAAGCAGAAACAGGCGAAACGCAAAAAGAGCCAGTAACAGAGAATCTGGCCAACGCAAGACGAAACTTCATGCTTGGTTAGGCAGGAAGACTTATTTCGCTTTACCCACAGGTTTTGTGTACATAGGCTGATTTCACTGTTCCAGGCCTGCCATGACAAGCATCCAGCCCAACCATGACGGCCTGAATAACCAGGGCAGCGAAGCCGATCAGCAGCATGAGAACACATGGGACTCCGTGGAGACCTATTTCCAGTGCATCACCACCTGCTCCCTTGATGACGGGGAATGCATCACCCGTTGCGTGGATCAATTACGCGATTCTGACGCCTGATCAAGGTTGTAGGCCGCTCATCTCGACCGGCGTCATCGTCACCTGAAGTGGTTGACCATCACGGTCGATGACCAGATTCAAAGGCCGATCCACGCCATGACGGTCCACCGCCGTGACCACATCAGCGGGTCCAGTGACCCGTGATCCGCCGATCGAAACGATCACATCCCCCAACTGCAAGCCAGCCTGGGCAGCAGGACCAGCAGGCACCAACGATCGAACCACAGCGCCTAGCGGAGCAGGAGCACCGGGTTGCGGTGAGGGCACCGAGGACAAGCCGATACCCACCATCGGATGACTAGCGCGCCCAGTGCTGACCAACTGGCCGGCAATGGTGCGAGCCCGATTGATCGGAATGGCGAAGCCGAGGCCAGCGCCTGGACCTGAGCGGACCAGGGTGTTGATCCCAACCACTTCACCCGCTGCATTGAGCAGGGGGCCACCGGAATTACCGGGATTAATGGCGGCATCCGTCTGAATCAGGTCTAAGCGCTTTCCGGAAATTCCCAGCTGGGACACATTGCGATTGAGGTTGCTGATGATGCCCAGCGTCACGGTGTTCTCAAGACCAAAAGGATTGCCAACAGCGATCGCCCAGTCCCCGACAAGCAATTGGTCAGAGTCTCCAAGAGGAGCTGTAGGCCAGGGGCCCTCCTGATCAAGACGCACGACTGCCAGATCAGTCAGGCTGTCCTGTCCGAGCACTTGGCCGGACACCCGACGACCATCGGGGAGGCCCACCATCACTTGGTCGGTGTTCTCGACCACGTGAGCATTGGTGAGGACAAGCCCTGACGCATCAAAGATCACGCCACTTCCCTGCCCCCTCTCGACGCGAGACCGCGGGGCAGCAGATCCTTGAAGGCCGAAAAAACGCCGGAAGAAGGGATCCATCATCAGCCCCTGAGGCAGGCCAGGGATCCCACCACCGGTTTGCACGGTCCGCTGGGTTTCCAGAGTGACAACGGCAGGCCCGCTGCGCTGGACCGCCTCCGCCACAAACGATCTTGGGGCAATCAGGGCCTGGGCTGCCGAGCGCGCCAGCACTGGAGAGGGAGTCGCCAATGGGACCAGAGGGATCGCCAGGGCAACAGCAGAGACAAGCACCGGCAAGGAACGAAGTCCCCTCATGAGCGACAACTCAATGGACACGATCGACTGACGGTAGAAGGGATGTAGACGAAGATCCGCGAGCTTCGACGCCGCAGACGTGACCGGATGCGACCAGAACGGCGATGATTGAGACACGCCCCGATCCCAGTCCTCAGCCCCGGACAGCTCGCCTCGACTCTTCACCATGCTGAACAGCCTGTTTCCCCTGATCTACGGCACCGTGTTTGTGCTGCTGCTTTGGCAGGCCTTCAAGGTGATGGGCCAAGGCTTCAAGGCTGCCAACCCTGATAAGGATCGAACCGGGAAGGTCACGGTGCATCCCGAGTTGCTCGACCAGGACGGTCGCCTCACTGACGAAGATCTGCTGACGGTGCGATTCAGCGGCGACCAGGAGCCCTCCGAGAACCCCGACTGAATAAGGTTGGTGCAAAGGCTGCCATGAAAGCGCCGATTGGACTCGTAGGGGGACTCCCAGGTGGATCAACGAACACGGATCGTGGCAGCGGTGATCAAATCCGTGAAATTGCCTCCGCGCTTTCGACTGCACATGCTCAAGGATGACCCCGTGCGCCTTGAGTTGAGCCTCACTCCGTCCTATGGCAAGGAGCCAATCCAGGTGGGCCTGGTGGAATCCCTTGACCTGGTGGCCCGCCGTGACCGCGAAGGCCGCATCCCTCGCGACCTGCAGGGCACCTGGGACTGGACAGTGCGCCACGGTCAAGTGAGCACCGGAGGCTGGAACCCTTATCTCAAGGAAGCCCTCCAAACAATGTTTGAGACAGGACTCCCAGCCATTGTTTATGAAGAGCTCACTGGCGAGGAATACCACCCCGTCGACGGCGCTCGTCACGTGCGCTAAGCCCTAGGGAGACACCCACGCCACCCAATCCTGTGAAGGCGTGCGAATGACTACGGCACACCGCATCCAGACAAGGTAGACAGAAGAAGTACGGCCCTTAAGGTTTTCTTTATGGCCACGCTCAAAGCCTCTCTAGGTCCTCTTGTGCGGCTGCTGGCTGCCCTCGGTGCCGTCAGTAGCCTGCTGCTCGTTGGCCTGCTCAATCTCTTCAGCTGACTGCAAGCCCGTTGCCTCACGCCCCATCGGGTTCGTTCCCAATTGACTCCCTGCTGCCGGAGCTGCGACAGCACCTGAGTCCAGGCTCGATTGTTCTTCTGCAGGCCCCCCCGGGAGCCGGCAAAACCACACGAGCGCCCCTAGCCCTGCTCGGATGCTGGCCGAACCTGCCCCCAATGAGGGGCAACCTGCTCATGCTTGAACCGCGGCGACTCGCCACCAAGGCGGCAGCCACTCGCTTGGCGGATCAACTGAACGAGCCATTAGGAGAGCAGATCGGCTACGCCGTACGCCACGAACAGCAGCGCAGCCGCCGAACTCGCCTCGAGGTGATCACCTCAGGGCTGTTTCTGCGTCGTCTGCAGTCCGACCCGGGACTGGAGGGCATCGATTGCGTGATCTTCGACGAATTCCACGAACGGGGACGCGACAGCGACCTGGCCCTGGCTCTGGTGCGGGACACGCAGGCCCTGGTGCGTCCTGACCTCTCGCTGCTGCTGATGTCAGCGACGCTGGACCTCAGCGACCTGCAAGAACGGCTGCCGAAGGCCACCATGCTCACGAGCCAAGGCCGTGCCTATCCGGTGGAGACCCACCACCTTCCGCCACGCCCCGATGAACAGCTCAACCGCACGGTGCTCCGCGCCATCGAACAGCATGGCCTCGACCTGGGAGACCCTGACTCTCCTCCCACCCTGCTGGTGTTTCTGCCTGGCCTCAGGGAGCTTGAACGCTGCCGAGAGCAACTCACCCAAGCCCCTTCCCTTGAGGGTTGGGAGATCTGCTGCCTCCACGGTCAGCAGCCCCTGGCAACCCAAGGCCAAGTGCTGCGCCCTTGCCGCCGCGATGTCGACGGGCGAGTGGTGCTTGCCACGGCAATCGCGGAGAGCTCTCTCACGATCGACGGCGTCCGTCTGGTGATCGACAGCGGCCTCAGCCGCCACAGCCAATACTCCCCAGGCAGCGGCATGGAGGGACTGATCACCGTGCCCTCCAGTGTGGCCAGTGCTGACCAACGCCGAGGCAGGGCCGGACGTCAAGGCCCTGGCCAATGCATTCGTCTCTGGTCGCAGGCAGAACAACAGCGCAGACCACGCCATGATCTTCCCGAACTCCTGAGGAGTGACCCACAACCCCTGGTCCTCGACCTGGCCGCTTGGGGCGCCGGGCTGGGGGATGAACTGCATTGGCTCGACCCACCACCACGCCCAGCCCTTTTGGAGGGCAAGCAACAACTGCAGGCCCAAGGAGCCCTGACAGCCTCTGGCCACCTCAATGCGGCAGGCCATCAACTCGCCCAACTCGGCGCCCACCCACGCTTGGCGATGATTCTGCTTCAAGCCCGCGCCTGGGGATGCACAACGCTTGGCGCTGACCTCGCCGCACTCCTGAGCGAGCGCGACCCTCTCAACCCGCGGGAGCACGGGGTCGACCTCGGGGCTCGCCTGCAGCTGCTGCGACAACGCAAGGGAGAACGCGTCGGTGCCATCCGCCGGCTCAGCCAGCAACTTCAGAAACAGGTCAAAGCACTTCCACAATTGCCCGAGACCGAGCTGCCGGGCTGGGCCAATGCCCCCGCCAGTCAAGACGGAGACGAGGCCATCGCCGCCAGCTTGATCGCGGCAGCCTTTCCAGAGTGGCTGGCTCTACAACGCGAGCAACAACCGGGGCGCTACCAATTGCGCCAGGGACGAGGTGCCCTCCTGCATCCACAGGACCCTCTGGTTGGTCAGGAGGCACTGGCCGTGGCTCGCCTTGATCTCGGCCACAGCAATGCACAGATCCAACTGGCCCTGCCCCTCGCGAAAGCCTGGTTAGTGGAGCGAGCAGAACTGGAAGGGGATTGGCAGACGGATGTGTTCTGGGATGAGGCCAACGGCAGCGTCCGCGCCCAAAGCACCCTGCGGCTCGGAGGCCTGAGGCTGCAGACCAAAACGCGACCGAAACCATCACCGGAGGCCGCCTGCCAACTCTTGCTCGAATGCATCCAGGAGCAGGGGCTGACCCTGCTGCCCTGGGGCGAGGCCAGCGAACAGCTGCGGGCACGCCTACAGCTGCTCCACCTTCAGCGCGGAGAGCCATGGCCCTGCAGAGATGTCGACCATCTGCGCCAGGCACCGGAAACATGGCTGAGCAGTGCACTAATGGGCTGCATGGCCTGGCGGGATCTTCAAGAAGACGGGCTGATCGAAGCGCTCTGGGGGGAACTGGACTGGAGTGAACGACAACGTGTGGATCGACTCATGCCACCCACAGTGATGATCCCCTCCGGTCGCGCAGCGCGCCTGCGCTATACCGATCAAGAGGTGGTGCTGTCCGTGAAACTGCAGGAAATGTTCGGCTGCGATCAAGGGCCCCATGTGCTCGATCACGCTCTGCCCGTCACCATCGAACTGCTCTCACCAGCCGGTCGCCCACTCCAACGAACACAGGATTTAGCAGGGTTCTGGCAGGGGAGCTATCAAGACGTCCGTCGCGAAATGCGGGGGCGGTATCCGAAACATCCCTGGCCCGATGACCCCCGCACAAGCGCGGCGACGGCCATGACAAAAGCGAGACTGCATCGAGATGGAGGCCAGCCGAGGCAATGACTCAGCTGGCAGAAGTCGACTCAGCGCGACGCCGTCAAGCAATCTCAATTTTTTGTTACCTTTAGCAAGTCTTGGAGCTGCTCCCATGTCTGACAACACTCGCTTTGGCTTCGTCAACTTCGCTGAAACCTGGAACGGCCGTCTGGCCATGCTGGGTTTCGTCATCGGCCTTGGCACCGAACTGCTCACCGGCCAAGGGATTCTCACCCAGATCGGCCTGGGCTGATCAATAGGACAGCTCAGCCACTCAGCACATCCGAGTCGCCCAACCCCGCCGACCGAAAGGCGGGGTCTTTTTATGCCAAGGAAGCGACCGCGCTGCGCGAGAGTATCGCCATCTGCCCACTGGCCTTGTCCCGACTTTTTGTCGATAACCGCCGTGACGGCGCTCGGTTGATCAGCAGTGCTTTGGTGCTGTTCACCATCAGTGCCACCCAGATCCTTCAACCCTGGGGACTTCTCCTCACCCTGTTCTTCGCCGTGCTGTGTCTCTACTGGGGCATGGCCTATCGACGCCTTGACCGCTGACGCACCCCCTACCTATTCCGTTCAGGAGCTGAACGGTGCCATCGGTTCTCTACTGGAACGCGGTTTTGCTCCTCGTTTTCTGGTGCAGGCCACAGCATCTCGTCCCCAGGTCAAAAAAGGCCACCTCTGGCTGACCCTCACCGACGGTGAGGCAAGCATTACGGCAGTGGCCTGGGCCTCCAAGCTCAAGCAACTCAACTACGTGCCTGCGGATGGCGAAGGGGTCACCGTGGTTGGCAAGCTCAATTTCTGGGCAGCGCGCGCCAGCCTCGCGGTGCAAGTCCTGGACATGCGTCCAAGTCTGAGCACAGTGCTCCGCCGTTTCGAGGCGGTCCGGTCGCTCCTGGAAAGCGAAGGGGTGATTGATCCCAGCCGGCGGCGGCCTCTACCCCAAAGCCCCCAGCGCGTGGCGGTGCTCACCAGCGTTCCCAGTTCGGCCCTCGCCGACATCCTGCGAACCGCCAGAGAACGTTGGCCCCTGACCGAACTGGTTGTGATGGCCATTCCTGTTCAGGGAGACGTCGCTGATCGCATCAAGGCTGCTCTCCAGCTGCTGCGCAATGCATCAGCAGGCCTGCAACCAGACGCCCTGGTTCTCGCTCGCGGAGGCGGCAGCCGAGAAGACCTGATGGTGTTCGACGATGAAGGGCTCTGCCGCAGCCTGGCCAGCTTCCCCGTACCAGTGGTGACCGGAATCGGCCATGAAGACGATCTCACCGTCGCAGACCTCGTGGCGGATCACCGCGCCGCAACCCCCACAGCCGCCATCGTGGCTCTGCTGCCCTCACGGGACACAGCGCAGCTACAGATCAGTGAGCGAAGACGGCAACTCACCAACCATCGCAACTGGTGGACGGAACGACAGCGGCAGCGCCTGGCTGAGCGCCAGCAAAGCTGGCAGGAACTCAGTCTTCCCAACGTTCTGATCCAGCGTCGCAGCCAACTGGATCAGCGCAAGCAACTGTTGCAGGCCCTGTCTCCCCAACGCTGGCTGGCCCGCGGGTTTGCCATCCTCGAATCACCGAGCGGCTCAGTCATTCGCAGTGTCAGCGCTGTAGAGGCTGAGCAAGAGCTGGTTGTTCGACTTAGTGACGGCTCGATTCGGGTGCAAGCGCACAGCACAGAGTTCGATCCGCAATCAGTGCCAGACGTCGCGCCGAGCGACTCTTTGACCCCCTAGCGTTAAGCCAGAGACGCCACTCTCATGGGCCCGAGGACAACCAAAGACCCGTTGAAACAATGGCGGAAGGATGCGGAGACCCTCAGCTACGAGGAAGCTCTACAGGCCGCGGATCTCCTGCTGAATCAACTGCAGAACGACAGCATCCCCCTGGCGGAACTTCAGCAGACCTACCAACGAGGCCAGATCTATCTCGATCGCTGCGAAAAGCTTCTGGAGGCAGTGGAGCAAACGGTGCTTCAGCTTGATCCAAAGACCATGACAACAGGACCTCTTGATGCCGGGAGCACTCCATGACCAAAGGACTGCGATGGGTCTATCTACTCCTGGCACTGGTGGGGGCTGTTGCTCCCTGGCAAGCCAACCTTGAATTCATTCAGGCCAGCGGAGGCAACAGCTTTGACATCCAGCAATTCATTGCTGATGCAAACATCAATCCTGCAGCCCGCTCCCTCAGTCGTGATCTTCTGATCGGCGCTTCAAGCATCACCATCTGGATCGTTGCAGAAGCCAAAAGGCTGAAGGTGAAACGCTGGTGGGTGGCCCTGATCGCCAGTTTCGGCATCTCCTTTGCCTGCGGGGCACCGCTGTTCCTTTTCCTGCGGGAATGCCGGCTGGGTGAACTGCAGCAACAGGAGCAGGAAACGGCCTAAGCGTCAGTCCACATCCTCAGCGCTGATGTCAATGGTGGCCGAACTCGCCGGCACAGAAACCTCCTGCGTTCGTTGTGTCGAGCCTCCCTCCGCGGGCGTGCCTCCTGAGACGGAAGGCAGTTCGGTGCCGCACATCTGACAGACAGCAGCAGTTGCAAAATTCACGGTGCCGCAGGCAGGGCAGGTGCGCATCCGACTCTGCATCAACTTCCAGCCGATCCAACCAACCCCACCCAGCACGAACGGCAAGGCAAGCATCAAAAGCACAAACCCGCCTGCAAGATCAAGCAAAACCCGCCCGGCTGCCGTCGGCAGCAGCACCAGGGCCAACAATGCGATCCAAACCAGGGGAATCGGAGAACGCAAGGGATCAACGGCTCAGATCAAACTTCAGTGTCGCCGATCCCTGCGGGGACAGAGGGCAACTTCATGTGCGGATCTCCGCTTCTGCTCAATCGCGCCTTGGCCATCTCCACACTCCAGCACTGTCCGAAATAGATCACCACACCGATCATCCAAACCCAAAGCGTCAGAACCAAAACACTGCCGATCACGCCATACGCCTGAAAGCGAGATCCCAAGGAAAGAATACTGCGACTTACCGCCAGGTTGAGCACCGTCAACAACACACCAATCAAGACAGCACCTGGGATTAACGGCCGAATCGGAACACGACGACTGGGCAGCAGAAACTGCAGCAAGAGCGCCATTCCCGCAAATCCGAGACAAGGAATCAAAAAGCGACCGAACGTGAAGACAGGGAAATAGCGCAAAACCCCTTCGATCCAGGGAACAGATTGCACGAACTCAGCTAACGCTTCCGCTGGAATCACGCGCAGATTCGCACTAATCTGATCCACCACAATCAGCAAACCGATTAACAGCACCACAACAAATGCCTCAAGGCGTACTTTGATAAAAAACCATACGTGTTGCCGCCAGGGACGATCATCTTGCTGCTGAGGCAAAACACCTTGCCAAATACGATCAGCGCCGCGCTGCAAAGTGAGATAAACGTTGGTTGCCGTCACCAACAAGACACCAGCACCTAGCAAACCAGCACCAACACCCTGACGTGTGAGCTTATCAAGTGTTTCCTGAACAAGAGCAACAACGGAAGGGGGGAAAATACCTGCCGTGTAATCAACAATCTGGTCAGCAAGCCCAACCTGGCGACCAAGAAACCAAGAGGCAATCGAAAGAACAATCAGCAGCAGTGGGAAGATCGATTGCAGGGTGTAATAGGCAAATGCCGCGCTGAGGTCCACGCAGTCATATCGGCACCAACGCGAATAGGCCCGCCAGAGTGAGCCCAGCAATTGTTTCCACCTGGATCCTCGACTCATTCAGACAAAATTGCCATAGCAAACGCTAGCAACTTGAAGCAACACCGTTAGCTCATGGAGGCGCATCGCGTCGATGCGTGACGGCTGCGAGGCCATCCATCGCGTGGCCTGTTCC
>NZ_UCOB01000022.1 GCF_900474295.1 Synechococcus sp. UW140
AGAAGACACCCTCGGTGGTGGTGATCTCGATTACGACGACTTCATCCTCGGCTTTCATTTCAAAGCCCTCACCACCTGAGCTCGGATCCTTGAGGCATGGGCACTGAGCTCGAGTCTCTGATCACACCGAACTGATACCAAGCCAGGCGGTCGGCTTGGCATTGAACCTCGCGCGTCCTTCCCTCAACACCAGCACCCTTCTGACCCACCCCAGTTGCACACCATCCGCTCCACTTGCACAAAAAAGCAGGGACAGCTCAGGGACCACCCACTCAAACTCATTGCAATTAAACACTCCTGAGTGGCAGCAGCGGCCACCAGGGCCAGCTCTGATCCTCAGGTTGGATGCTGTTCGCAGCCACGCAATTCAAGTTTCCTGACAACGATTCTGCCTAGAGGCGGTCTGTGCAGCTGGCGGTTTGAAACCGCCCAACAAACAGTGGCATCGACCTCGCCTCGGAAGCCCGAACCAGCTAGAAAAGCTGTTCAGCACCTACCAACAGGCTCGCTCTGAACAGATGCTCCTTCCCTTGACATGACGACAAATCAAGGCAATCACAAGCAGCGATGCTGAGCACTCTGTAGAACTCAGGCGAAGCTCCACTTGTCTTTTGATTTCGCTGCATCTCCTCACCAGCACAGACAGCGCGGCGGGCGAGACAAGATCGGGATTGGCTACAGCGATCCACGCTGTGGATCAACAGCTCAGGCTTTGGCAATCAAAAACACAAGCCTGGCAAGAACTGCTGCAACGAGTTTTTGGCCGCTCTGCTCCGCTTGAGCTCAGGGCCATCAGCCTCGAGATTCTCGACAGCCAAACCATGGCAGGGTTGCGCGGTGCTTACACCGCATCAGACCCCAATGGAGAGGAAAGGATTTATCTCAATTCCGCATGGCTCAAGACTGCAACAGTCCCAGAACTAGAAGCCGTCCTCCTAGAGGAGATCGGCCATGCCATCGATCATCATCTCAATGGCAATCACGACACAGCTGGCGATGAAGGGGCCATCTTTTCATCATTGATTAAAAACAAGCAAATCAATCCATCAGAATTTAATCAAAATGATCATTCAGAATTATTAGTTTCAGGGCGAAAGGTCAAAATAGAAGCATCATCAATTACAACTCCAACGGCGGTGGCGTCAATCACCGATGGTGGCACTGATGGTAATGGCAATACCTTTGATGTACTTAATGGTCCCTACAGCGTCACCACAGTCGTCATTGGCGGCAGCACCTATGCCTTAGTTGCTTCCATGTGGGATAATGGATTGCAGATTGTTGATATCAGCACTCCTGCCGCGCCAACGGCGGTGGCATCATTCACCCTTGATGAAGGTGGATTTGATGAACTTGATGGTGCCGCCAGCGTCACCACGGTCGTCATTGGCGGCAGCACCTATGCCTTAGTTGCTTCCGTGTCCGATGATGGATTGCAGGTTGTTGATATCAGCACTCCAGCCGCGCCAACAGCGGTGGCATCCATCACCGATGGTGGCACTGATGATGATGGCAATACCTTTGATGAACTTACTGGTGCCATAAGCGTCACCACAGTCGTCATTGGCGGCAGCACCTATGCCTTAGTTGCTTCCTTGTTCAATGGTGGATTGCAGATTGTAGATATCAGCACTCCTGCCGCGCCAACGGCGGTGGCATCAATCACCGATGGTGGCACTGATGGTGATGGCAATACCTTTGATGAACTTGATGGTGCTAAAAGCGTCACCACGGTCGTCATTGGCGGCAGCACCTACGCCTTAGTTGCTGCTCGTCATGACAATGGATTGCAGATTATTGATATCAGCACTCCTGGCACGCCAACGGCGGTGGCATCAATCACCGATGATGGTACTGATGGTGATGGCAATACCTTTGATGAACTTGATGGTCCCTTTTCCGTCACCACGGTCGCCATTGGCGGCAGCACCTATGCCTTAGTTGCATCCTACGACGACAATGGATTGCAGATAGTTGATATCAGCACTCCTGCCACGCCAACGGCGGTGGCATCAATCACCGATGATGGTACTGATGGTGATGGCAATACCTTTGATGAACTTGATGGTCCCTTTTCCGTCACCACGGTCGCCATTGGCGGCAGCACCTATGCCTTAGTTGCATCCTACGACGACAATGGATTGCAGATAGTTGATATCAGCACTCCTGCCACGCCAACGGCGGTGGCATCAATCACCGATGATGGTACTGATGGTGATGGCAATACCTTTGATGAACTTGATGGTCCCTTTTCCGTCACCACGGTCGCCATTGGCGGCAGCACCTATGCCTTAGTTGCATCCTACGACGACAATGGATTGCAGATAGTTGATATCAGCAATCCAGCCACGCCAACGGCGGTGGCATCAATCACCGATGGTGTCACTGATGGCAATGGCAATACCTTTGATGAATTTGATGGTGCCTCAAGCGTCACCACGGTCGTCATTGGCGGCAGCACCTATGCCTTAGCCGCTTCCTTGTTAAATGATAGATTGCAAGTTGTCAATATCAACACCGCGCCAACACTTACTTCTGCCACTTACAACGCTTCATCTAGCACTCTCGTTGTAACTGGTAGCAATCTTGTCACCAATGCAGGCGCAAACAACGATATTGACATCTCTAAACTCACGCTCACTGGAGAAGGCAACAGCACCTACACCCTCACCACTGGTGACGTTGAAAACACATCAGCAACTGCCTTCTCCGTCATCCTCAACGCGGCTGATCAACTTCAACTCGCCGGGCTACTGAATAAAAACGGCACCTCCTCCGGCGGCGGCACCACCTACAACATTGCTGCCGCTTCTGGCTGGAATCCAGGTGCCGCTTCCTCACCGGCAGACAGCAGCGGCAATGCGATCACCGTCTCCAATGTCGCCACTCCAACCCTCAGCTCCGCCACGTACAACAACTCCACAGGGGTTCTCACCCTCAG